>CAUQEL010000043.1:0-5010 GCA_963517305.1 uncultured Rhodococcus sp. | reverse complement strand
GCTCCTCGGCGGCGTGGACGATGGCCGCTGCCACGGTCCGGTAACTGCGTCGGTAACTTTCCGACAGGACCATGCCGGCGTAGTCGGTTGCCGATGCTCCGCATGCGTTCGCTGCGGTGACGTCGGTCAGTGTTCGACGCAGCCGTGCACCGCGGTGTCCACTGGCACCTGACCGGACAAGAACGCCCAGAACACTCGCGGGGTCGTGTGGGAGGTTGTCGATGATCAGCCCCTGCACGATGCCATACAGCTCGCGATAAACGGGATCGTGGAAATCGTTGGCCTGCAATGACGCTGCAATGCGGGCGGCCTCGTCGGTGTCCTGCAACCACATCAGTGCGCAGATGACCAGTGCTTCCGATGCCGTCTCCGGATGGTCCGTCAGATCAGCGTGATCGTCGTCGGTGGGTTCGACTGCTCTCAACGGGGTCATCTGTTCGCCTCGTTTCTCTTTGCGGGTCTGTTGCGGGAGAACTGGATTCGGTACTCCGGTGGCGCTGTGCTTGGTTATGCCGCGTTGGTCGTCATTGCGGAGGTGTGGGTCAGATGTAGAGAAGGTTCGGTGGTGCGGTGCCGTCGAACTGCTCGAGGCTGTCGAGGACGGCGTTGTAGTTCTCGGGCCTGCAGCTTCCGAGTCCGATGATGAGGGCACAGGTTCCGTCGAGTGTGACGAGGTAGGACGGCGGCGTTCCGTTGTCGGACGATGCGTGCTCGCGTGCGTCGAGGAGGGCGACACGGACGGCATCGGCGGCGGCGCGTTTCGCACCTTGGAGATTGGGTTCTGCTCCGGTTGCGGTAAGAATTTCGGGGTTGTCCTCGGGGTGTGTGGTGACGGTCCAGGTGATCATCGTTTGGTTCCTCGTCGCTCGTGCCGGCCAGCTGCTTCTAATCGAGCGTCACACGAGGTCCGTAACAAAGCGTTCGCTGCGGAGGCGGTCAGGCGAGGGTGTGGATAACTGTGGTGTCGAGTCAGCCTGTGGATAAACGACGTTCGGCCCCGGGGTTGGGGCCGAACGTGTGGTACTAGACGTCGTCGAAGACATCGAGGAGTTTGGCGGGGTCGCGACGGTAGCGGCTGCCGTCGAGAAATACTCCGACGGCAGCACGGTGAACGCGTCGGAGTTCGGCCATCAGGGTGTCGTACCCGATGCGGTCGGTGATGCGCCACGTGACAGGTCCCATGTGCAGGTCTACCCAGTGGATGGTGCGACGTTGTTCGGAGCTGTAGCGGTGGTGCGGCACTGCTGTGTGTTCGGGGCTGTCGAGCCACAAGACGGAGATCGCAGCGGCCCCGAATTCTGCGCCTGGTTGGGCGGGGTGGGGGGCTTGTCCATCGGCTCCGGCAAGTGCGGCCCGGACGGTGGCAAATCCGGTGATGACTGCGGATACTGTTTCGGCGCTGCGGAAGGTCATCATGACGTGACCTAGTGCGACGATCATCTGCGCTTCGTCGGTTGCTGCGGAGGTGGCGGTGATAGTGGCCTGTTGGGGTCCTGTGACCAGGACGGTTGTGTGGGTGACAATTCCGGTGGTTCGGGCGTTGTGTGCGGCGGTGGTCCGTCGTCCTGTGCTGGAAGTACTCTGCGGCATGTCGGGCTCTCTTTCTGTTGCGGGACCGGCTCCCCCGGCCCTTTCGCTCTGCCAATTTCTTTTGCCGTCATCTGGCTCGAAGAAGAGAAGGCGGCGCACTGGACCGGCGTCCTGGCCCTGATCCGGAAAGTTTTCAGCCGCAGGCGCTTTGAAAAGTTTTCGGAGCCCATCGGGCCGGAGCAAGGCGGAGTCAGGATTAGGTAAGACGGGTCAGGGTGTTGCATGCTCGACCGGAGCCAGATGTGCGAAGGAAATTGTTCTTTCGCAGTGCGAAGCGCAGCGGAGCTCTATCCGGAGACCGCCGGAGGTGGTCCCGGGGCAGCACACGTTTCGACGCAGACTGAGCCACCCGAGGCGACCACCTCCCAGCCATCGACAGCCTGGGGCGATTGCGCGGGAGCGACGGAGAGCAACAAAGCTCGATATCGCGGCAGCCCTTCTATTCTGCGGACATGCGGTCACGCTCGCTGGCTGGCGTGTCATCGAATTCGGCTTGCCCATCCGGGTGGCCCTCGCGGATCCCCGCGGTGACTTCTTCCCACTTCCGATATCGGCGCATCGCGGTCGATGCAACGGAGCCGTCCGTTTCTTTACCGATTCGTGCCCACGACCATTCGCGGTGTGCGTGTCGGAGCCGCGCTGTTTCCGCAACTTCCGGTGTGAGGTCGTCTACTTGCAGTCGAGGCGAGTCCGCCGTGTCGACGTGTTCTCCCCACGTGCCGTCTTCGCCCTCTGAGTGATCCCGGCTTGGGCTGGGGCCTTCGTGGCTGAAGTCGGTGTCTGTCCAGTCCCGCTCCGCTGTGGCAGCACTTGGAGCGAATTCCACTCTGACGGCTCCGCGAGGCGCACGAAGTATGACGGCCAGCACTTCGGTCATCGCAAGGAGCGCAATAGGTGCGATGGTGGCAATACCCGCCGAGACGACGGCCGGAAGCAAGGTCGCACTCAACACTGCGTGGTACGGGTTACCCGCAATCGACGCCGATGCGGCAACACGCAAGATCGTGACGACGAAGCGACGGCCCTTGATCGTGCGGTTGTCCGTGTGGTTGGACAGCGCTATGGCTGTCACGGTTGTCGAGACGATCGCCCCGTCCAACACGACTGGAATCACCCACGCTTCGCCGGGACCTATCCCAGCCCTCACCGCGAGATCCCGCAACACAGCGAAACTGAGCCAGAAGGACGCCCCGGCGATGCCAACTGTCAACGCAATGGCTGTTGCCAGGGCCCACTGCAAAATCGCTGGATGCAGCGCAACGACATCCGACGGCTTCGTTGTCAACGGGATTGCCGCTGAATGTGATCGGCTCATCGGATTCTCGGTCCTCGTGCGAGAGGGCCGGTTCGTTGCGGGAAGGGCGCACCGTCGTTGAATCTGTGGCGCAACAACTCCAAATACTCTTCGATCGCCGCATTGACGAGATCCGACGGGCCCCGCGGCGCGCCGGGTGTTGCGGACAGTGCTTCGGCTGCGTTGAGAAGATCGTCGACGGTGGACTGGTAGAGGTAGTACGAACGCTTCTGTTTTGCGTTGTCCGGTGACGGTTGCGCACCGGTCTCGGCCGCCGAAACGGTGTCGGGTGCGTGCTGCGTGTGCTCCGGCGGGTCGACCGGGCTCGACCCGGCGAGTGCGCTCTTCATACGTTCGGGGCGGCCCATCACAGGTGTCCCCTCGTGAGCAGCGAAAGTGTGTCGCGGTAGATCGTCGACAGGCTGCGAGATTGTGTTGTCCCCCAGTCGATCAGGCTGGTTTGGGCCTCCATCGAGTCCTTGATGACAACACGTTTGGGTACGGCATCGCCGAGAACGTTGATGCTCGCGGCGATCTCGATCAGTTGTTCTCGACCGCTGATTGTCGCGATCTCGTGAAGGTTGACGATCGCCCCGAGCATGTCGAGGTCCGGGTTGTAGCTGCGCTTGACTGCGTCGATGGTGCGCAGTAGCCGCGCGAGTCCATTCGCTGAGAACAGCGCGGACTGAGTCACGACGACGGCGGCGCGCGCTGCCACAAGGGCGTTGATGGTCAGCAGATCGAGGCTAGGTGGGCAGTCGATCAGGACCACGTCGTAGACGCCTCGCACGACGTCGATTGCGTCGCGAAGCCGCCGCTCTCGGCCGGCACCGGCGACGACCAATTGATCGCGGACATAGGCCAGGGACTCGTTTCCCGGCGACGTGGGTACCAGGTCTACGCCAGGCCAGATGGTGGGGACAACAGCATCGGCGATGGTCGCGTTCGACGACTCGGCGAGTACGTCGGCAACACCGACATCGTCGCTCTCGAGCTCGGTCCTGGTCAGGACTGTGCTGGCGTTGCCTTGCGGATCCACGTCGATAACGAGTGCTCGCTTCCCCGCTTGGGCAACGGCGTAGGCGAGGTGAAAGACGGTGGTGGTCTTACCCACGCCGCCCTTCTGGTTGCAGAACGCAAAGATGTCAGCGGGCATGGTGGGTCTCACTTTCCATGGATGAATGGGACGAACTGGCGGTATTGCGGGTATGGGACGTCATGCACGCCTTGGAACCGAGGGATGAGTCGCACCCTGTAAAAGGGTCGGGTGAATTACAGGTGAGGGGCGCGATGCGTGAGTCGCGTGCCATAGGCGAAAGACGCGCCATAGTGGCATGAGAAGCATTTACCAACAACACATCCCGAGCTTGACTCTCTACCTTTGCAGGCATTGGAGGTATGGCCACTGCGGGATGTATGACGCCCGTCGCCAGCGAGTCATCTGAGGCACTCTTTGCGGGTAATTCAGGTACGTCAGTTTTGCGGAACGCCGCCGCACCGCTAGCGGGAGCGGCCTGCACCGGCGAACTGCCGCGCTCGAGCTGAAGCAGCCAAATATGTTGCTCTGCTTGGATCTTCACGGAATCGACGTTCACAACGGATATGAGTAAGCGAGCGGCGTGGACTGAAAGATCGAGGCCTGCATGACGGTTCGTCATGCAGGATAACTTGGTCATGTCAGCATTGCAGATGGGTCGAGAACTCAATTGGTACCTCCATAGTGGTGACGTATGAAAGACAAGGGACTTCGTTCGTTCCCTCCGGACCCCCCATGGCCCCTGAGCCAATTTCCGCACCCACGTTGTCCGCTCCACGCCCGATAGCCCCGCGCCTCAGTGGGCGCGCGGCTAATCGGTATCGCCACCGGTTCGATGATCAGTCGAGCTGGTGGTGCCTCGGGGCCGGTCTCCGAGGATTTACAAAGGGTGCACAGGCCGGCGGCAGGCTGGTGTTACGTCGGGCTCTGCCAGAAAACGACGCTGCTGCGGCACATCAGGCCTTGCTAGGAAGTCCCGTAGCCAAGGCTTGTGCGGCACGAGCAGAAGAACTCGACCGCGCTGTCGCGGGTCAAAACATGCGTCATCGCCCGCTCGGCCCCTGACCTAAATCGAGGGCGGAGAACGGTG
>CAUQEL010000042.1:0-7055 GCA_963517305.1 uncultured Rhodococcus sp. | reverse complement strand
CCGACGGTGAGCAGACCCCAGACCGAGCAGGACCCCGGGCGACACTCCTGATCCGGCACCGACTGGCCTGACCCGGGACCGACTGGGAGGCGACGTGATGCCGCGTCGCTACGCGGACGGATTCACCAGGTTCGGCGCGATCTCCACCAGGCGCTCGTTCGTGCTCGGCGAGACTTTGTCGATGCGAAGGTCGTCTTGTTGCGTGTCGACCTGCGCAGAGCATCTCCCGTCCGTACGGATGTACGTACATTTGTTGTACAGTGGCCCCGAGGGCCAGCAGTCGGCGGCTCGAATTCGGATTCCGACACAGATCGACAGGAGGGCCTTTGATGGTTGAACCCGATCGCAGTGCCGCGCTCGACCGCTCCAGTGCGATGCCGCTGTGGGCGCAACTGCATGCTGATCTGGTCCGCCGAATCGGTGACGACGAATTCGCCGGCTCCGAGTTCCCGGGCGAGCATGCGTTGACGACGAGCTACGGGGTGAGCCGTCACACCACCCGCGAGGCCCTGCGGCACCTGCGGAACGAAGGAATCTTGATTGCAGAGCGTGGCCGGCCTTCTCGGTTGGCGGCTCCGCCGGTGATCGAGCAGCCACTCGGTGCGCTCTACAGTCTCTTCGCTGCGGTGGAAGCCACGGGTGTTGCTCAGCACAGCGTGGTGCGTGTACTCGAACTGCGGACCGACCCCGCGGTGGCCGCTACCCTGCGGGTCGGTCCCAAGGCGCCGCTGCTCTACCTAGAGCGCATCCGTATGGCAGGGACCATGCCGTTGGCGCTCGACCGTGCCTGGTTGCCGGGGGATCTGGCACGCGACCTCCTGGATGCGGACTTCACTCACACGGCTCTCTACATCGAGCTCGAGAAGCGTTGCGGCATCCGCCTGACCGGTGGCCGCGAGGACGTCACTGCCGTCGTCCCGGATCCGGAGGATGCGGCAGCACTCGAACTCGATTCGAAGACCTCCGCGCTGTCGATCCGCCGTTCGGGTTGCATGAATTCCCGGCCGGTGGAGTTGCGGCACACAGTGATTCGAGGAGATCGGTTCACCGTCTCGGCCACGTTCTCACCGAGCGACGGCTATCGCTTCGTGCCGGCCACGCCGCTGCACGCCCTGTAAGCACCCACTGATCCAAGGAGCGTTCTTCATGACTGGAGCACCACCGGAAGCCGATCCGGCCGCCGCACACGCTTTGATCGCCGAATCGGGAGCCATCCTGATCGATGTCCGCGAGGACGACGAATGGGCAGCCGGCCACGCCCCGGACGCCGTCCATGTACGCCTCGGCGATCTCGATCCTGCTGCCTATCCTCCCGAGCAGAAATTGGTCGTGGTGTGCCGCTCGGGCGCTCGGTCGAGCAAAGCTGTCGCGGCCCTCACCGATGCCGATCGCACGGCGCACAATCTGTCGGGCGGTATGATGGCGTGGCACGAAGACGGCCGCCCTGTGGTCCGTGATGACGGCACGCCCGGCTCAGTAATTTGACATGGTCGCCATCCTCGCGATCGCAGTCGCCGCAGGGATTCTCATCGGGCTTTCCCTCGGCGCGCTCGGTGGTGGGGGATCGATACTGACTGTTCCTGCTCTGGTGTACCTCCTGGCGGTTGAACCGCAATCGGCAACGAGCGCCTCGCTGATCATTGTCGGAATCACCTCGATCATCGCGGCCATCAGCCATGCGCGAGCACGGCACGTTCGGTGGCGGGCAGCGGCAGTGTTCGGACTTCTGGGCGCGGGCACCGCCTTCGGTGGGTCGATCCTCAACCGATCGGTCGACCCGCAGATTTTGCTGCTCGCATTCGCGGCTCTGATGATCGTCGCCGCCGGTGCGATGCTGCGCCGCACCCGGCGAGGACACGATGCCGACCTACCGACGCCGAACCCGGTCGAGACCGCGGAAACACGGTCGAGCGCCGTCGCGGTCGCCGCCAAGCCCACGAAAGTGAAGATCACTACTTCGCAGGTGGTCAAGCTGGTCGCCTCCGCGCTCGTCGTCGGCTGCCTCACCGGGTTTCTGGGAGTGGGCGGCGGATTCCTCATCGTCCCCGCCCTGGTTCTGGCACTGGGCTATTCGATGCCCGTCGCGGTCGGAACGTCACTGGTGATCATCTCCATCACCAGCGCGGGAGCCTTCACCGAACGCCTCGGCACGGGTGCCACCATCCCGTGGGAGATCGTCGTACCGTTCACTTTCGCGGCAATTACAGGCTCGTTCGCAGGAAAAGTCATCAGCGACAGAGTTTCTGCCACCACACTCACCCGTAGCTTCGCAGCCCTGTTATTCGTCGTAGCCGTCTACGTCACCGTCCAGGCATCCATGGCCCTGTAACGCACATCGTTGTGCATCACAGAGCCTATTTCTGCGCATGCAAATGCGTGACGTGTGTGGTCTCGGGACATACCTAACTGATCGTCACCGGGACATCGTTAACGGTCTCGGGGTCGGGTGGGCGTTGAAGTTTCGGATCGGTTTGGTGGTGGTTCCGGCGTGCAGTGAGAGTTTTGTGGGGCCGTCGAGAACTCGGAAATGGTGATCCTCGACGACCACGGTGAGGATGGTTCCGGCGTGTGTGCGGCCGACGGGCAATCTCTGGCCGTCGACCATGACGACACCGTCTATCGGCACTTTCCGGTGCACGCGTTGGGGGCCCGAGGGCGGCGGGAGGAGCGTCGTTGCTCGACGCACGCGGGTCAGTTGGCGGTTATCGTTGCTGATCAACGGATTCGGCAAGGTCTTGATCACATGGTTACCGGCGATGGCGTGGATGAGACCGCCCTCGATTCTGAGGGTGATGCGGGTTCCGGCGGTGTCCGGACCCAATGCGAGCTGATGGCCGAGCAGGGTGATCAGTCCATCGCGGGTGGCGGTGCGATCGACCTCGATCGGTGCCGCAGTGCGCAAGCGGGCACTCGGATCGAACGCGGGCAGTGCCGGCGCAGTCTGCCCTGCACGTGCGCCGCGCATGGTCAACCGGTCGAGGTCGGCGCTCGTCAGCTGGGAGGCACACCGTGGGGCGTGTCAGATGGTTTGTGTAAGAACGGACTGACACGGATGGAGCATCATCGTGACCATGACTGTGGACGGCAATCATGCAGATGACACGAACGATCGGGCTGAGCTCAGCGCCTTCGACGCCTTGAAGGCCTCGGGTGCCCTCGACGAGGTGATGGCCAAGATCGACACGGGCCAGCTGCAGATCACCGGGCAGGGCGGGTTCCTGCAGGAGATGGTCAAGGCGGTTCTCGAGCGCGGACTGCAGACCGAACTCACCGAGCACCTCGGATACGACAAGGGCGACCTTGCCGGCCGTCTACTTCCCAACGCTCGCAACGGTTTCAGCAGCAAGACCGTGTCGAGCGAAGTCGGCGATGTGCCGTTGGCAATCCCCCGCGACCGCGACGGCACGTTCGTTCCAACCCTGGTCCCGCGTGGTGCGCGCAGGATCGGTGGGCTCGATGACATGATCGTCGCGCTCTACGCCGGCGGCATGCCAGTGCGCGACATCGAGCATCATCTTGCCTCGACCATCGGTACCGAAATTTCCCGCGAGACCATTTCCAAGATTACCGACTCGGTCCTCGAGGAAGTCCTCGAATGGCAGCGCCGGCCACTCGATCCGATCTATCCGATCCTCTATCTCGATGCGATCGTGGTCAAAATCAGGTCCGGTCAGCAGGTCACCAACAGGGCTGCGCACATCGCCGTCGGTGTCGACCTCGACGGCATCAAACACGTGTTGGGGATCTGGGTTCAAGAACACGAAGGGGCGAAGTTCTGGGCCGGGATCTGCGCTGAGCTGGCAAATCGTGGCGTCAGAGACGTCCTGATCGCCTGCACGGACGGCCTCACTGGATTCGGCGACGCCATCGAAGCGACGTGGCCGCACACCGTCGTGCAGACGTGCACCGTCCACCTGATCCGCGCGTCGATGCGGTTCGTGGCCTACGGCGACCGCAAAGCGGTGGCGTCGTCGCTCCGGTCGATCTACACCGCACCCACCGTCGATGCGGCCCAAGCTGCACTCGACGACTTCAAATCCTCGCAGTGGGGTGTCAAGTATCCGACAGCGGTGCGGACGTGGGAGAGCGCGTGGGAGCGGTTCATCCCGTTCCTGGCTTTCCCACCGGCGCTCCGGAAGATCATCTACACCACCAATGCCATCGAATCGCTCAACTATCAACTTCGCAAGATCATCAAAAACCGCGGACACTTCCCCAATGATCAAGCGGCAGTGAAGCTTCTGTGGCTCGCGATCTGCAGCATCGAGGACAAGCGCGCCCGGGAGAGAGACCGCCTGAGCAAAGATCGACTCGCACCCCGCACCGGCAGGGAGGTCAACAGACTGATCGAAGGATCTCTGACGACCGGTTGGAAACAAGCGCTCGGCGCGCTCGTGATCAACTATCCGGACAGACTCGACCCTTATCTCACCTGAAAGCAAATTCGCTCACAGATAACTTGACAAGCTCCAACCGTGGTGACCACCAAACCGTCGATCACGGCGTGGATGCTGGCGAGGTCGGCCCACAGGGTTACCATGCGTCCGGCGAACCCCTTCCCGATCCACACTTGCTGTGCACCGACCAGATCGACGACGCCCGCCGCCGGTATGCGTAGGTCGATCTCGTAACCGCCGGCCATCCCTGATCGCGCCGAATATGGTTGTACGACAACAGACGCGGCAGACGCGGCAGGGGCGGCCGGCGTCGCACTTCGATACCGTCTGGGTCCCCGCAGAATACCACTTCGCGCTCCGTGACGGCCGCGGAGTCGGATTCACCTACATCGAGGGTGACATCGTCCGCGGAACCTCACGTCTGTGACCACCCGCCCCCGTGCCTGACCGCACCGGGGTACCCGCCCCACCGCACCGACTGGAAGGAACGCCCCTCGTCTACGACCGATCTCGACGAGCGCCCGTGGACCCGGCCGTGGGTTCCCATTCCGGGCACCGCGACGAAGTCCTCGACAGGCGGAAGCTGGCATCAACGACGGGCCGGCGTTGGCGAGCGCGGATCTCGGTTTGGCGATCGGCGCGGGCACCGATGTCGCCATCGGTCCGGGGACATCATAGTCGTCCGCGACGACCTCGGCGATGTGGTCGATTCGTTGGGGCTGGCCAAGGCCATACTGGCGACCATCAAGGGAAACATGGTGTGGGCGTTCGGGTACAACATCGCTGCCATCCGCATAGCGGCCGCAGGTCTGCTCAACCCGCTCCTCGCGGGCGCTGCCATGGCGTTCTCGTCGTTCTTCGTCGTATCGAACAGCCTCCGGCTGCGTCGGTACCCCGCTACATCCTGACGACCCGGGAGGGATACCTCGGCGAACAGTGAACTGGTGTCGCCGCGTCAGCGAACGTGAAGTGATCGCGCTGTGCGTGGCCGCGCCGCACGACCGGCCCGGCCACGCACTCCTGCGCAGCACGCCCGGTCAGCCACCGGGCGGATTCGTACCGACGTCATCGCCGCGGTACCTACAGTCAGTCGCATCCGCGGGTGCCGAAGTTCCCGCGTCGATCCGGGAACTTTCTCCGCCCGCGGTGCGACTGGTGGTCGACCGGTCATGAGCTGCGCCGACACAGGACGCGGCCGACGGATGCGGCCGATACCGCAGTTCACGGGAGGGTTCGAAGTGCACGACGATCTTCGCCACTATCGGCCCATGTTCGAGGCCATCGAACGACGAGTGCTGGCGACGGTAGAGATGGCTGCCCACGAGCGCCTGCGTGCGGCTACAGTGATCGCCGTAGCAGGGCTGGGTCTGTGCCTGGGCCAGTCGGGCGAGGCAACGGGCTGGGCAACATTGCTCAACAATGCAGCGGCGCAGGCGGAATCGACCAGCATCGTCGCTGTCATTGCCGCCCATGCCGGTGTGATCTTCTGTCTGATCTGCTCAGCCGCCGCACTCCATACCCGAATGATCCATCTGATCGTTCTCGCCGCCGCAGGATGCGCCAGCACTTCGGTCCTGGCGATGTTGTCCATCTGGACACGCCAGTCCGCTCACGACAGTTCAACTCTCGCCGGCCCCGGCCCTGGCGCGCTGATCGGGCTGCTCACCGCCGTGGTTCTCACCGGGCTGTGGACACGACTGGCCCTTCGCCCGGAGCGTCGCGTCTTCACGTACTGATCGAGCCACCATTCCGCCGAACCGACAGAAGGATCGATCCCGTTCGGCGGCTTCCCTTGGGGCCGCATCGCATTCGGTCAATCCGACGGGCCGCTGCTGCCTCTGGCTGCGGTGATCGGCGCGCCGGGGTTGTCGTTCGTCGTGGTGCTGATCGGGTCCGCTCTGGCCGGCGTCGTTGCCTCCGGTCGCATCACCCGCAGAACTGCAGCAGCGTCGTGCATCGGTGTGGCCACTGCTGTAGGGGCGCTCACGGTGGTGGCTCCACTGTTCGCTCCGCCGCAGCAGGACACGGTCACCGTCGCCTTGGTGCAAGGCAACGTCCCGCGTCTCGGTCTCGACTTCAACGCCCAACGACGCGCGGTTCTCGACAACCATGTTCAGCGCACCATCGAGCTCGCCGCCGACATCGACTCCGGCCGCGTACGCGCACCCGACCTGGTCATCTGGCCGGAGAACTCCTCCGACATCGATCCCCTGCGCAACCCCGACGCCGCCGCACGTATCGACGCCGCGGCCCGCGCCGTCGGAGTCCCCGTACTCGTCGGCACGGTTCTCCGCCGAGACGACGGCACCACGAGCAACACCTCGATCGTGTGGGATCCCGTCACCGGGCCCGGGCAGAGGCACGACAAGCGGCAACTGGTGCCGTTCGGGGAGTACCTGCCGATGCGCACGATCGTCACCGCACTCTCTCCCTATGCCGCCCAGGCAGGAAACTTCACCCCGGGCCAGGGCAACGGCGTCCTCGACCTCGCCGGAGTGCACGTCGCGGTGGCCACCTGCTACGAGGTCGCCTTCGACTCGTTGCTCACCGACTCCGTGCGCGCCGGTGCCCAGCTGATCGCAGTGCCCACCAACAACGCCACTTTCGGTCGGACGAACATGACCTATCAACAACTCGCCATGTCGCGGGTACGAGCGG
>CAUQEL010000041.1:0-7588 GCA_963517305.1 uncultured Rhodococcus sp. | reverse complement strand
ACAACACCATGCTCGGTGGCCTGTCCTCTCGGCGCGATCACCCCTGATACCCGAAGAATCCGTTCTCGGTCAGGGACGCCGTAGCCCGCGGGATGTCCTCCGAGGACCGTGACCAGCGGTATGGGCGAATCCGGGTCGAGTGGGATGGAAAAACTATGCTCGATAGTAGTAACCTGTGGCCTGACCGTCACCATTTCGTTATCTCGAGCGAGGCCTCGGCCTCGTAGCCACCAAGGATTGTGATCTTGGCCCGACACCGCACACCCGATCCGATCGACGACGACTGCGCAGCGCCGGCGCGCGGCGGCGTGATCTCGATGCCCGTCGGCACCAGGCCGACGGCGCTCACCGATCGCCCCCGTCATCGACGGGCCGAGTTCGCACCCTCACGTTTTGTGACCGAGTCGCCCGCCGATGCCGGGTACTCCGACACTCTGCCGGAGGACGAGCACACGCCCTCGGCGCTGACGCCCGCACCGGATGGAACCGTTCACGCGGTCAGCGACGCCTGGGACACCGCGGCCGCGGACACTACCGCGTCGATGTGGGCGGCGCACGTGGCCGGTCCGGACGAGACGACACACGGCGAGGTCGACCGCGGCGTAGTCCAGCCCGTGTCGCGAAGTGCTCGCCGCGGACTTCATCGCCGCCGGGTGCCGAAGCCGGGTGGCCGCGCCATCGCTGCGTCGGTCGCGGTCGGTGCCTTTCTTTCCGCGGCAGCGACGGCTCCGAACACCGGGTCGCAGGACAGTGTGGCGCTCAGCGCCGCGAGTATCGATCGACCTCCCGCCGGCGTCCTGCCGCCGAGCCCGGTCGTTGCCTCACCCCCGCAGGTGTTGCAGTTGCCCGATCTCGATGTCGGCCGACTCGCGCAGCGCATGACCGAGCAACTCGCCGAGGGGGGAGTTCGGGCGGCGGAGCGCGCTGCACGCGATGCCGAGGCGCGCCGCCCGCTCTCGGTGGTGCCGGTGTCTGGCACATTGACCTCCGGTTCTGGGCCACGTTGGGGGACAACGCATTACGGACTCGACATCGCCAACACGATCGGGACGCCGATCGTATCGGTGACCGACGGCGAGGTCATCGAATCAGGGCCGGCGCAAGGGTTCGGCCTGTGGGTGCGAATTCGTCAGGACGACGGCACGATCGGGGTGTACGGGCACATAGACCAGGCGCTCGTCACCGCCGGTCAACGTGTGAAAGCCGGCGAGCTCATTGCTACGGTAGGCAACCGAGGCCAATCCACCGGACCCCACCTGCATTACGAAGTGTGGCAACCCGACGGTGCCAAGTCCGACCCGACGGCGTGGCTGTCGGCACGCGGAGTCGATATCAGCTGACACGACAAGGAAAGAAGAACTGGCGATGAAAAGGCTCGGTGATCTCGAAGCGGAGGTGATGAACGTGCTCTGGCAATGTGATCGACCGCAGTCGGTCCACGACCTGCGTGAACGCATGGCCGACAGAAACCCCGCCTACACCACGATCCTGACCGTCGTGACCCATCTCCACGAGAAGGGGTGGGTCGAGCGGACCAAGCAGTCACGCGCGTACCTGTACTCCCCGGTGCAGTCGCGCGCGGAGGCCACCTCGCAAGCTCTGCGCGAAATCCTCGACACCAGCACCGACTCGGCCGCCGTCCTGATGCATTTCGCGAAAACCGTCACCGACGACGAGCTCGACGCTCTGCGGGGGAACCTGCCGGACGTGAACCGGTGATCGTCGCGCTGGTGTTGCTCCTCGCGGCGATCATCGCGGCCGTCGCCCTGCCGCGGCCGCTGACCTCTCTCACCCGCACCGTGAGCCCCACTCTCGCCTTGACCGCATGGATCGGCAGCATCGCCGGGGTGCTGTTTCTCGTGGGATCCGCGGTGACCGTGTTGCTCTGGCCCGGCCATGCGCCCGCCGAGGGCATGGTCGAACTCGCCGTCCGCTGTCTGGGCTCACTGCAACACGCGGCCCAGCCGTGGATCGGCGAAGCGGTCGCCGGAGCATCGGTCGTCCTCGCGGCGTCGGCGTCGGCGCGCGTCCTGCGCTCGACTCGCCGTCAACTTCGAGCCCGGTCCAAAGTCCGCGACTATCACCGCGATGTCATCGCCGTCGTCGCTCGCACGGACCCCGGACCAGAACCGATCATGTGGCTCGACCACCCGCTCCCGCTGGCCTACAGCATCGACGGTCGCCCCGGCTACGTCGTGGCCACCGAAGGCCTGCTCGCCCATCTCGATCCCGATCAACAGCGAGCTGTGATCGCACACGAACGAGCCCACCTGCGCGGGCGCCACCACCGCATCGTCAACATCTGCGAGATCCTGGCAGCGGCGTTCCCTCGCGTTCCCCTGTTCGCCGCAGCACCTGCAGCGGTGCGGGTTCTGGTCGAGGTCGCCGCGGACCGGTCCGCGGCCGCGGTCACCAGCGCCGACACTGTACGTTCGGCACTGTCGACGGTCTCGCAGGCGCATTCTGCACGTCCACTGTGGGCACTGGGCCTGATCGGCGAATCGACCACCGAACGACTCCGCCACCTCGATACGAGCGCGCAGATGCCGACCCGGACAGTGCCCGGCGCATACGCTGCCGCCGCCGTACTGCCGCTCGTGGTGCCGGCCGCCATGGCAATCCTCACCCTCAGTGCGATCTCCGCCGCAGCGTGTGCGGCCGTACTGACCTGACCCACCCAAATACTATGCAGCATAGTATTTGAGTTAGGCTGTCGGACGCGTCCTGTAATTCGCGTGCGATTCGAAGGTGGTTCCATGACGGCGCTGACATCTCCTCCGGCTGCGCCGGCGGTTCGCCCCTATCCACCCCGCGGGGCCCGCAAGGGGTCGTTCCTGCACACGATGGTCACCACCACCGATCCGAAGGTCATCGGACTGATGTACTTGGTGACCTCGTTCGGGTTCTTTCTCGTCGGTGGCCTGATGGCGTTGATCATGCGCTCCGAGCTCGCGGTCCCGGGAATGCAGTTCCTCTCCAACGAGCAGTACAACCAGCTCTTCACCATGCACGGCACGATCATGCTGCTGCTCTACGCCACCCCGATCGTCTTCGGCTTCGGCAACTACATCCTGCCGCTGCAGATCGGCGCACCCGATGTCGCCTTCCCCCGGCTCAATGCCTTCTCCTACTGGCTGTACCTGTTCGGCGCACTGGTCACCACCGCAGGTTTCATCAGCCCCGGCGGTGCCGCAGACTTCGGCTGGACCGCGTACACCCCGTTGAGCAGCGCCGTCTACTCCCCCGGTATCGGATCCGACCTGTGGATCGTGGGCCTGCTCGTCGCCGGCCTGGGCACCATCCTGGGCGGGGTCAACATGGTCACCACCGTGGTGTGCCTGCGCGCACCGGGAATGACGATGTTCCGGCTACCGATCTTCACCTGGAACATCCTGGTGACCTCGATCTTGATCCTGCTGGCGTTCCCACTGCTGACCGCAGCACTGATGGGCC
Source organism: uncultured Rhodococcus sp. (assembly GCA_963517305.1). Lineage (GTDB taxonomy): Bacteria > Actinomycetota > Actinomycetes > Mycobacteriales > Mycobacteriaceae > Rhodococcoides. The sequence goes on along the minus strand of CAUQEL010000041.1, from coordinate 4,135 downwards.
TGCTCGCCGACCGTAAACTCGGCACCCACATCTTCGATCCCGCCAACGGCGGAGCGTTGCTCTGGCAGCACCTGTTCTGGTTCTTCGGACACCCCGAGGTCTACATCATCGCGCTACCGTTCTTCGGAATCGTCTCGGAGATCTTCCCGGTCTTCTCCCGCAAACCCATCTTCGGGTACAAGGGGTTGATCTACGCCACCGTCGGCATCGCCGCCCTGTCCATCGCGGTGTGGGCGCACCACATGTACGCCACCGGTGCCGTGCTGCTGCCGTTCTTCTCGTTCATGACCTTCCTCATCGCCGTGCCGACCGGGGTGAAGATCTTCAACTGGATCGGCACCATGTGGCGCGGCCAGGTCACCCTCGAATCCCCCATGCTCTTCTCCATCGGATTCCTCGTCACGTTCGTCTTCGGCGGGCTGTCCGGAGTGCTCCTGGCGAGCCCGCCCATCGATTTCAACGTCACCGACACCTACTTCGTCGTCGCGCACTTCCACTACGTCGTGTTCGGAACGGTCGTCTTCGCGACCTATGCGGGGATCTACTTCTGGTTTCCGAAGATGACCGGCCGCATGCTCGACGAACGACTGGGCAAGTGGCACTTCTGGATGACGTTCCTCGGATTCCACGCCACCTTCCTCGTCCAGCACTGGCTCGGAGCGCAAGGAATGCCGCGCCGGTACGCCGACTATCTTCCGTCCGACGGGTTCACCACCCTCAACCAGGTCTCGACCGTGGGATCGTTCGTTCTCGGAGCCTCGACGCTGCCGTTCATCTGGAACGTCTTCAAGAGCTACCGCTACGGCGAAGTGGTCACTGTCGACGACCCGTGGGGGTTCGGTAACTCCCTCGAGTGGGCGACCAGTTGCCCACCGCCGCGGCACAACTTCACCGAGATGCCCCGAATCCGCTCCGAGCGGCCGGCGTTCGAGCTTCACTATCCGCACATGGTCGAACGCATCCGCGCCGAGCAGCACGTCGGTGGCCCGCACTCGGATTCGATCGCGCCCTCGGAAGTGATCACCGAAGCCATCGCCGGCCATGAACGATCCGATCCTCCGGACCCGGTGAAATAACCATCGCCGCAGAAGTGACCCACCGCTAAACCGCCCTCCCTACTACTATGACCCGTAGTTGTTGGGTCGGGCTCGATACAGAGGAGTACCCCACGTGAAACGTCTGATGCTGATTGCCGTGATGATCTGCGGGACAGCATTGTTCGCTGCGGCGCCGGCGTCGGCGCACAGCGAACTGGTCAGCTCCGACCCGCCCGCCGATGCCACACTCGACTTCGCGCCGATCGGTGTCGGTCTGGTGTTCAACCAGGACATCAACGAATCGTTCGCGACCATCAGCGTCGTGGGTCCTGGCGACACTCAGTGGGCACAGGGAACGGCCACGGTCGAGGGCCCCGACGTATCGGTCCTGCTCGAGGACGGACTCCCCAACGGGGAGTACACCGTCGGCTACCGGGTCACCTCCGCGGACGGGCACCCGATCACCGGATCGTACGGTTTCTCCGTCGACGTTGCGGCGACCGCCACCCCTCAGGACGCCGCTGCACAGCAGTCGCAGAGCGGTGCGACCTCGACCTCGCCGACTCCTGCTACCACGGCAACGCAGCCCTACGATCCCAACAATCCGTCCGCCAGCGAAGACCGGCCACCGAAACAGAACACCATGATGCTGCTCTCGATCGTGGGCCTGGCTGTGCTCGGTCTCGGTGCCATCGCCCTGACCCTGGTGATCCGAGGCAAGAACAAGCAATGACAGGGTGCCGATGATCATCGCTGCCGTTGCTCCCCCGGAAGGGCCGCCGACGCTGGCAGCGTTGTTGAGCTGGGATCTTCCTCCCCTACCGATCCTGCCGATCGCCGGTGTCGTCATGGCCGGGCTGTACTGCTGGGGGCTCTACCGGGTCCGCGGTCGAGGTATCGCATGGTCGCGGTGGCGGAGTGCGAGTTTTCTGCTCGGTTGCGCGGCGCTGGTCCTGGTGACCGGACTGCAGATCGAACGCTACGGCTACAGCCTGTTCAGCGTCTTCATGTTCCAGCATCTGACGTTGTCGATGACCATCCCACCGTTGTTGGTGGTGGGTTCGCCCGGACGACTTCTGTTGCGTGCCACCGCTCATCACGGAGCCGGGCGGTGGGTACTGATCGCGGCGCTGACGGGGTTGCGTAGCCGCGCCGGGCGCATCGCACTACATCCAGGTCTGACGATCCCGTTGTTCCTCTTCAGCTATTACGGGCTGTATCTGTCGTCGATCTTCGATGTTCTCGCCATCACAGTCATCGGGCACGTATCGATGGAGATCTTCTTCTTCGCCAGCGGGCTGCTGTTCATCATCCCTGTGCTCGCCGTCGGCCCCCTCCCCGTTCGGCAGAGCAATCTGGGCCGGTTGTTCGACCTGTTCGTCGAGATGCCGCTGCACGTGTTCTTCGGTGTCATCTTGATGATGTCGAGCACCCCAATGCTGGCGACCTTCGCCTTCCCACCCCCGGAATGGGGCATCGATCCGGTATCCGATCAGAAGCTCGCCGGAGCGTTGGCGTGGTCCTACGGCGAACCGGTCGCCCTACTGGTCGTGCTCATCTTCTGCATTCAATGGAACCGGGACGAAAAAGAGGAATCGGCCGTCGCGGATCGCCAAGCCGAAGAGGACGGATACAGCGAACTGAACGCTTACAACGACTTCCTCAAACAGATCGGCACCGAAACCCGGTCCCGCACCGGACGATGACGCCAGACACTCTTACCGGCCTGAATGGAAAGCACGATGAGCCACGACGCACGACAGGACAGCAGATGCCACTGATCCGCACACCCTCAACTGCTCGAGGACGGCTTGCCCTACATGTGCTGGCTTACAACGTCGTGCGCCTGCTCCTCGTGTGCGTGGCCGCAGGAGTGCTTTTGGCCGTCGACGCGCTGACCAGTCTCGACATCCCCTTCGTGTTGGTTCTTCTCATCGCACTCGCAGCAAGCCTGCCGCTGTCGGCACTGACCCTCAGGAAACTTCGCCGAACCATCAACGAAGACATCGATGCAGTGGATCGGAAGCGCACCACGAGACGAGGACCAGCGACACGACCACCCCGTACCAAGAGACCGTGAAGCCGCGTGCGAACTTTCGACACAAACCCGGTCGTCGTTCGGTGCGATGTTCGCTGACTCATTCACAATGGGAAGTCGCTTCTGCGGGGTGACCCTCTTGGGATCGTCGCGCGCTGAAAACTATTGGTCGCACTCCGGCATTTCTGCATCTACGAACTCGAGAAGTTCTTCGCTTTCGATCTGTACCAGTCGACCTATACCGTGAATTAGACCAGCAGGTCATACGCCCACTCGTACACCCAGCGAGGTAACGCAGGTGCGTCGAACGGTGCGGCGGCGAAATTCGATTCGACGCGAACTACGCAGTCGGGGATCGCGTCGACGGTGCGGGAGCCGAAGGATCGAGCAGCGACGATCCACTGTCCGCGGTGATGCACTCGGATCGCGGTCGACACGGTGCACCGCCCATCAGAGTATCCGGCGGTGAGCTGGTGGAATTCCCACTCGACGTGCTGGTTCTGTCCGAAGAAGTGTGTCAGCGTCTCGGCGAAGGATGGCCCGTAGAGGGTCCCTCGGTCGGTGTCGATGCGGATGAAATTCATGGCTTCGGCCTCTTCGAGTCATAGCGGCAATGCGAGGTGTGCGTGGAAAGTTGCTCAGAACAGGGGAATTTGGCTGCGCGCCGCGAGACTGTCGCGGAACTCTTGGAACTTGCTTAGAAGGTCTGAGGCGACTGCCTCGGTGTAACAGATGGACCGCGCAACTTCGTTCAGTGTGTTGCCGGCGGCCAGGGCTTCATCTATCTCATGCCCGGCAGCGAGGTTTTCAACTTCGTCCGTATCTCGATGTGCGACGTCTGCGGCGGCCAACCGGACAGAAGCGAGGGCAGCTCGACGCCGCTCACGGCCCGGCTCTGTCTCTTCCCGCGCCGTCACAGTGTGCTACCGCTGCGGAAGGCGTTCAGGCGGTTTGTCGCTTCACGTTGCGCCCTTCCGATTTCGACGAGCTGGTCGAAGAGGAATTCTTATCCTCACCCCACCTCCAGGCGTCTTCGACGTCATGTGAGCGTCGGCGTGTC
>CAUQEL010000040.1:0-10303 GCA_963517305.1 uncultured Rhodococcus sp. | reverse complement strand
TGGCACCCTCGAAACGGGTGTCGACACCGTCGGCAGCTTCGTCGAGTAGGTCCGGGCGGCCGAGATCACCGGCAAAGACGAAGTCGCCCGTCAACATGTATCCCGGAGCATCGGCGAAGGCACCGTCGGTCACCAGGAACGAGAGGTGCTCCGGGGTATGACCGGGCGTGTGAACGGCTTGCACGGTGATGTTGCCCAGAGCCAGCGTGTCGCCATCGTGGAGGCGTTCGGCCTCGAAGCCGTACTGCCAATCGTCGCCGCCCTCTCCTGAGACGTAGGTGACCGCCCCGGTGGCCTTGGCCAGCTCGCGAGTGCCGGACAGGTAGTCGGCATGGATATGGGTCTCGGTCACGGCGGTGATGGTCATGCCATGCCGATCGGCCAGATCCAGATACACACCGATGTCGCGGCGGGCGTCGACCACCACTGCCTCTCCTTTGGCCTGGCAGCCGATGAAGTATCCGGCTTGGGCGAGGTCTTCGTCGTAGATGCGTTCGAGAAGCATCGAAATCTCCTTGTCGATCGTGGCGGCGTTCGTATGGGTGTCAAGAATCCACGGTACCCCGTGGGGTATTTTTGCAGGTTCTGTGCGTCGAGGCGCACGGTTCCGATTCCTGCGGGGTGGAGGTGAAGTGGGCGGCATTCCACTGGGCGACCAGGGGCATCGCAACCGACTGATCCAGCGAGGCGCAACGACTCACAGCGCCACCGCAGCGGTTGCCGACCATCACGTCCTCCTCAGCCGTCCGGCACTCGCCGACTCGGGGCGGACGAGGGAATTTCATTCCTCCCGAGTGTGACGTTTGTCAGAATTGGCGACTAGCCTCATCCATAATGTACGTACATCCGTACGATCAATCAAGGAGAGGGTGGCGTATACCTCGGCACGTGTCCTTGCACCACCTGCTCGAACGCCGGAATGACCTTCCAACACGACTGCTGTCGATGCAGTGCACCTGGCCTCAATGACCACCAATGTCGTGACCACACGGCTCGCGCCCACACCGACGTCAGACCGGATGCGCACCCGCCGCTCGGGGACGCTCACGCTCTGGACTTCCCCGATACATCCTTCGACACCATGGTGTGCACGTTCTCGCTCTGCGCCATCCCAGCCCCGGACATCGCGCTCTCGGAAATGTCGCGAGTGCTGCGTCCAGGTGGAACAATGCTCCCCGCCGATCACGTCGCCTCGTCGATCCGGCCGGTTCGATGGATCCAACGCGCCCTGAAACTGGTGAGCATCCCGATCGGTGGCGTGCACTTTCTGCGACGGTCCTCGCTCGCGATCACCGGTGACGAGAGCTTCTCCATCGAGGACATCGACCGGTTCACTCTCGGTCTCGTCGAGCGTCTTCACGCCCGAAAGGTGTCCTGAACGGGCAGGTACGATGGGCGCGGCACGCGCGGCCGACCATATTCCGGTACTTCTGCCTCGACGAACGCGAGAAGCCGCTTCAGCAGTGCATCCGCACGGTCGTCGAGCGTTGAATCGACGCCACCGAGTAGCTCGTGCGCGTCCCGGCGTGCCTGGGTCCCGTATTCGTAGTATCCGGGGTCGAGTACCGAAGCCGAGGCGGGCTACGGGACGAGCTGTGCGCTCGGTTGCCGTGCCTGCACCGAGTGGAGTCGGTGCACAGGTACTCGCCCGTCCAGGTGGGCTCGAACGATGTCGGCGACCGCACGGGACGTGAGTGGGGTCGCAATCAACGGGGTGTGGCCCAACCGGTCGATCGCAGTCGACAGCGGCTGCCGATCGGCCGGATCGACGTACCGGTCGAATCCGCCGAGTCCGGTACCGCCCACGGCATCGAGAGCATTCGGGTACTCGGATACCGCGTGCGATGGCCCAGCACCTCCAACAAGCGCTGATACACCATCCGCGGCGAGATACCCCGCCCCCGTCAGTGCCGGGGGAAGTGACAGTGTGGACGCCGCGGCCTGTGTCGATACGAAGGGCGTCGATCCTTGGATCGGCGGTGACATTGCAGTGCCGCAGGGCCGCGATCTGGGTGTACGGCAGACCGGTCGAGGCGAAGATCAGGACGCGGGCGTCTCGCCGCGCGAACAGTTCTGACGGCCAACCGGATTCGGGGAGGCGGGCGATGATGCCGCCGATCACGGCTGCCAGCTCGTGCAGGCGCGCCGTACGCGCCACGTCCAGCGCAGCCCGAACGATCTCCGCGCGCCCCGGAGGGGGTAACAGCTGCCGGGAATGGGTGCCGTCGATCACCGCGATCCGGCGGCGTTGGGTCGTCGACGTAGCGAGGTGCACGTGGAGGACGCCGCGACGACCTGCAGCCAACGTACCCACGCGCAGACCGGGCAGGATTCGTGACGGCCGGTGAACGGTAGGGCTTTGAAGGCCCCGACGCCGTCCTGATCGGTCTTCGACGCCCGAATCCGTACGTGCGCACCGTCGAGGCGGTCGCGGCGGACACCGCCGCATTCGAGCGCCACGAGTTCGCTACGACGAAATGCGCCGGTATAGCCCATCAGAAGCAGCGCGGTGTCGCGCCGTTTGAGGACCTCCGACGCCCACCCGGTCACACTGAGACGTGCATGATCGACGATGGTGGTGATGTCGGAGGTCAGCAGCGGTGCGCGTGGATTGCGTGGCCGCTCGCCCGCCGACGCGTAATCCCGCCGAATACTGGCGAGGGTGGCGCGGACCATCTCGTGCCCGCCCGGGTTGTCGTGTCTGGTAGCGCGGTGGCGGTCGGCGATCGCTGCGACCCATTTGCCGAACGTCGCGGCCGCGTACGCCCGAGTCCCGTCGACGGTGAGTGTGTCCGCCGCGGCCACGAGATAGGCGGCCACCGTCGCGGGATGCGCCGGTAACGAGATATACCCGGTGGCGGCGCACCAGGTTTCGAAGCGTCTCCACGCCGAGGCGTAGGCGCGGCGGGTGCCGGTCGAGCGCGATGACGCCATCGACTGCTCGATCCGAGCGGCGACGTCGGGTGGGAGATCCGGAAACACCGCTGCGGTACCGCCCGGCAAGACAGCCGGAACAATGTTCGAGTCGTCTGCGAGCTGGCGTTCGGTCATGGGCAGGACTGTAGCGGGCACCTCCTACACATTTATCGAACAGAAACTACGCTCACCTGGCGTTTCCTCAAGGACGGTGCGGGAAGGAAAATTCTCGTCGGTCACCGCACACAAACCGTGGGTGACTACAGGAGGCGATTGATTTCCGCGTAAGTCGGCGTAGAGAGAAACGTGTGGTGATCTAGCGCGCTTCAGTCCCAGTCCAATCGAATGCCGAGCTCGACGAAGGCATAGGCCAGCTCGTCGACGTCTTCTTCGGTGCGGCACCCCGTTCGAGCGAATCCGAACAGAGATCGGGCGGCGTCGCTGTCGACGCGGGCGGCGGCGACAGCGGCATCGATCGCCGCAATCACACCGTCCCAAGCGCTGCGGGTGGGTACCGGACTGCGAGACCCCGTCGGAGGGGTCCCCGGATCGACCGGCTCGTACCGTCGCGGGCGCAGCAGGCAGGCGTCAGCTCCGCTCGCGGTTATCTCATCGTTCTCCACCGCGATGATCGCGGTCGCGGCAGCAAACAAAACGTTCGCTTGCTCGTCCCACGGCAGTTGCTCGAACGGAACCCACGATGTCCGCAGCGGGCGGGAACAACCGGTGGACTTCCAGATCGCGCTCAGTGGCTTCGCCCACCATCCGGTGCGAACCAGCGGTGTCGATACCTCATCGACGACGGTGCGCAGCAGCCTGAACCACACTGCTGCCTGAACACGGCCCGCGACGAGCTCGACCGACCCGCTCGTCATGGCGGCGGCTGTGCGCCGGTCGATTTCTGCGACGACTGCTGGTACCGGTATCGGTGGTGCGTGTTCGTCCGAGCCTGCTGGTGTTCTGTCCCAGAACACCAGTCTCCCGGGTATCACAGCGCAGAATTCGAGCCGGCAGAGATGCTTGGTGCAGCTGGTCAGCATCGGGTACTGATGAGCCATCATGACCGCGATATCGGCGTCGGTGTCGAGGGCGTCGATGCACAAGGGGCATGCCCGCGTATCGAGCTTGCTCACCCAGGGAAGCCATGTGCCGGCTGCCGGTGTGCGTCGACGCCGATCTGCCATTGCCAGACCCGGTGGCAGTAGGACAGAGAACTGATGGACGTAGGTGTCGAAGTCGCATTCACTGGGGTCGGTGCTGTCGAGCAGCCAGGGCGTATAGCCCGCCAACGTCATCTCCCGCAGCCGTTCCGCGGTACTGCCGCCTCTCTGGGCAAGTGCGGTCAACACCGGCTCGCGTGTGTAGCGGTCCAGGTCCACGCCCGAGGTGTCGACACCGAGCCCGTCGAGAAGGTCCGCTGTATTGATCAACGAATACAGTGCGGTGGTCCGGGCCAGCCACGACATCAGAGTCTCGCCAGGTAGTGGTTGCGGGTGCAGCGGCCACGGCGGATGCGCACTGTGGTCGAGCGCTGTGCGTGCTGCGGGGGCATCGGCTGGTGTCATGCCAGGTGCCGTTCGAAGTGGCGGCGGCGTTCGGTGGGCCCGGAGTAGGCGGTTTGGGTCAACACCTGTGAGGTGATCGATTCCTTCCCGGCTTCTATTGCGGTCACTGCGGCCGCGGTCAACAGCGTGGCCAGTTCGCCGATGGTGCCCTCACACCGGGTGAGGAGGTAGTCGGTCATCTCCGCCGATGTCAGGTGCGAGGGCGCACGCAACGGGAAGCTGGCGGTGAAGCTCGCCAGCAGGGAGCGGGTGTCGGTGTCGTTGGTCCAGATCGGCAGCGTCATGGGGTGAAAACGGTTCTCCAGCTGTGCATCGCTGCGGATCGCGAGGTACGCCTCTCGGGTGCCGACTCCGACGAGAGGGATCCGCAGTTCGTTGCCCAGAAACCGCAACAGGTTCAGGAATTCTCGGCGTACGTTGTCGCGGCCGGCGAGGACGTTGTGGAGCTCGTCGATGATCAGCATCCGAACTCCTGTCGCTCGCAGCAGCGTGATCGCTTGCTGTTCGAGTTCGTGGACTCGGTTCCGTGGGCGGATCGGCGTTCCGAGTGCGGCGAGCATCGCCAGGTAGAACCGTGCGGGTGCTGAGTCCGGAGGCATCTGCATACACAACACCGGTATCTGTTCGCGATCGGGCAAGCTGACAGTGGGGTGTGCACGGCGGAACTTCTCAACGATCATCGACTTGCCGTTGTTCGTCGGTCCGATCAGAAGCAGGTTCGGCATGCGTTGTCGATCCGGCCACCCCAGCAGCGTCTCGAGGTGCTCGATCACCGACCGTGCACGCGGATACCCGATCCACCTCTCGGTGCGAATGTGCCTGATGCGTTGCGCTGCAGGCAGAACCGCGATCGATCTGACCGAACTTCGCAGGTGGGTGAGGTCTGCACTACCGGGGTCGATGTCTTTGCCGATACGGTCGGTGCCGTGGCCTGCGGGAGCGCTTCGGGGGTCGTTGTTCACCGTTTCACCACTCTTCGATGTCGTCGAATAGTGGAACCGACACGTCGTCGGTGCCTTGGCAGGGCTCGGGCGGGCTCTGCGCGGCCGGTGGTGTGGTGACGCTGCTCAGATGAGCACGGCGAGTGCGATTACGGCGGGCTCGCTTGGTGTCCCTCTGTGCAGAGGTGGCTATCTGACGCATCTTCTCGATCATCGCGAACAGAGCGTGTTCGTCGATAGTTGCTCGGCCGTGCTCTCGAAGACGCACCACCGCTGCCCGGTGTTCCCACGATGTCACCGCCGGATGTGACATCGTCCGGTACGGCACCTCGACATACCCGCCGCCGCTGTCGGGGTCCAGGACCCACACCCTGCTCAGATCTCGTGGATCACGGCGGATCACAAACTGGCCCAACTTCTCTCGCCTAGCGATCCACGGTTTCAGAGCGTTCGAGAAGTACTGGATGTGGTCGATGACGAACCCTGTCCGGGTCAGGCGACGCCGGATGACGGGAAGGAAGTCCACCAGGAATGCGGTCTCGCCCACCACTGTCGACGTCGATCGAGCAGTGTCGGCGTCGGTGCTGCTGGCCCACTGCGCAGCCGGGCTCCGGCTCAGGCCGGTGTGCACGTCCGCGTGATAGGCCGCGACCGCGAGGATCAGCCAGCGTTCCAATTCTCGTAAGGTCAGTGCTGCTGTGCCCTCTGAGTCGTAGCTGCCCCGCTGCGTTGGGTTCGAGAACGTGGTGCCGGGGAGTTCGTGGACCTGGGTCATGACGGTGCCGATGATGCGTTCGACGATCCCGCCGTAATGCGGCCGGCCGGGTGGTCGGTAGCCGAGGTCGATGCCGTGTTGCGCGCAACCACGCTGGAGCGCTTCACTTTTGAACTCGGCGGCGTTGTCGACATACAAGGCGCGCGGCTTTCCGGCCATCGGCCACCGCACATCCGCGCCGAGGCCCAGTGCGTCGATCCATACGCTCTTGTCCGAGCACACCCTGCCCAGACACAATCCGACCGACACTGCGGACGGCGGATCGAGTGTGACGACGAAGCCCGGCACGCAGCGGCTGAAGACATCGATAGCAATCGTGAGATATGGACGTCCGATCGGCACCCGGTCGTATTCATCGACGATCATCAGATCGACCACGGTGTGATCAATCTGGACTTGCTGGAGAACCGCCGTCACCGGCGGCGGGACATCGCCCGCGGACTGCCGCGATCGGGCGGCGTCCGGTCCGCCACGTGACCGTGCGACGCGGCCCGGGTGCATCGCTGCGATCCGCGCGGTGACTGTGTTGCGGGCTGGGATAGGGAATCCCGCACGGTGACAGGCGAGCGCGATACGTCGATGCAGTGCTGCGACACTGAGCTTCTGGCGAGCCAGAAACTCGCGGTTGATGTGCTCGGCGATCACTTCTTCCACCTCGGTCGGCATCCGAGAGCGGCCGCGCCCGCCTACAGGAGCGGAGACCAACAGATCTGTGACCGACCCTCCCCCATTCCGGAGCCTGGACAGCAGCACGTACACACGCCGCGGCGAGACCCCCAACTGCTGCGCTGCATCCTCCACCACTGCGGTACCGATCGAGGATCGATCCACTAGTTCGCTGAGCACTGCGAACCGTGACCGTGCCTGCTCCCACTGCTCCGCCGACGCGGTCAGCACACCAGTCTCGGCGACATCGAACTTGTCCGCGTCCATCGCAGCCTCCGAACGCCCGGCCTGCGTGACCGACCGATTGTGCAGTCCACTTCTGCACTCAGAATGTCAGAAGACGACTGCAATCGGAGGTAAAACCCCAGGAATTTATGACGCCCACTTCTGAAACTGACATGGGTAATCCTGTCAGTTTCAGGAGTCGCGTTCACTGTGTCAGAAGTCGAATGCACTGAGCGCCAGCAATTGATGTGGGTTCGGCTCCTACTCCGGCTCGTCGGCGTTAGTGTTGCCTATGGGCATGTCGAAAGTGGTACCTGCGCTGCCGGTACGAGACATCGACACCGCTGTAGAGATATACGTCCGCGCGTTCGGCTTCACGACCCGGTACACCGACCCGACTTTCGCGAGGCTTACCCGCGACGACGTCGAGATCCACTTGTGGGCCGCCGACGACGACAGCTGGAATACCCGTTCAGACCCTGCGGCATGGCCGGTATGCAGCGGAGCCGAGACGTTCCTTGCCGGCACAGCCAGCTGCCGCATCGCCGTGGACGAGATCAACGACCTTTACGCCGAGATGTCCCGCGCGGGAGTTCTCCATCCCGCAGACGCGGGTCGTCCCGTCTCGACGGACTGGGGAACGACGGAGTTCGCAACTGTCGACACCGACGGCAATCTGATCACTTTCCATACCGATGAAAAAAGCCAACACGAGCCCGCCACGGCAAGCAACGGCGCACCCTGACCCCACCCTCGAGCAGAAACTCGATGACCCGGACGCCCGTCGATGCGCTACGCGTGTGAAATAAGCGCATGCTCGACACGTCCACCCGCGCGCAGTCAGGCCACGGTCAGATAGATCAGTGCAATGTTGAGTGCGACGACGATTCCCGCGATGAGCCATGCCGCGTATGCCGTGATCCGGTGATTGACATCGCCGCCCATCAGGATGCGGTCCGAGGTGAACCGCACCAAGGGAATGAGCGCGAACGGAATACCGAAGGACAGGACGACTTGTGAGACGACCAGTGCCCGACTGGGGTCGACCCCCGCGGCCAGAATTGCCAGTGCGGGAACAAGTGTCACCAGTCGTCGCACCAGAATCGGAATGCGCTGACGTAGTAGGCCGTCCATGATCATCGCGCCGGCGTATGCCCCGACCGATGTCGATGCCAGGCCCGAGGCCAGCAGGCCCACCGCGAACAGCAGCGCTACCACCGGCCCCAGAGTGTCTCCTACTGCTGTGTGAGCTCCTTCGATGGAATCGACGCCCTCTCGGCCTCCCAGCGTCGAGGCCGCCAACAGCAGCATCGACATGTTCACTGCACCGGCCAGCAGCATCGCCAACCCGACATCGATCCGGGTGATCCGCAACAACCGCTGACGGACAGGCCCTGCCTCGGGGTGTCCGTGCCGGTCACGTGCTAAACCGGAGTGCAGGTACACCGCGTGCGGCATGATCGTCGCACCGAGCATCGCGGCGGCGATCAACACGCTTTCCGCGCCGTCGAACCGCGGAATCAGACCGGCCGCGGCCTCGGTGAACGATGGCGGTTCCACGACGACGCTGGCAAGAAATCCGACGGCGATGACACCGAGTAGCCCGAGAATCACGAACTCGAAGGGCCGTTGGCCCCGGCGATCCTGGACCATCAGCAAGATCATCGATACGGCCCCGGTGATGAGGCCGCCGATCAGGAGCGGCAGGTCGAAGAGCAGGTAGAGGGCGATCGCACCGCCGACGATTTCGGCGAGGTCGGTCGCCATGGCGACCACTTCTGCTTGCCCCCAATATGCCAGTCGCACAGTCCTGCTCGACTTCTCGCGAACGACTTCGGGCAGTGTCATTCCGGTGACGATGCCGAGTTTGGCGGAGAGGAACTGGACGAGACCGGCCATCACGTTCGCGGCAACGATCACCCAGACCAGCAGGTATCCGAACTGCGCCCCGGCGCTGACGTTGGAGGCGACATTGCCGGGGTCGACGTAGGCGATCGCTGCGACGAAAGCGGGTCCGAGCAGAACGAGGCCCGACCGAAACCTCGAGGGCGACCCGAACACGACGGTGACCAGTCCGCTGACGAGCACTCCGATCGAGCCGAGCATGTCCGCCATCACCTCCAGATACGCACCCCGAACATTGAGGCTCTCTTTCGCACCACTACGCAGAAGGAGGAACGCGATGAGGTTCATGGCCAGACCGAGCAGTGCCACCAACATGACCGGAATCCCGGGCACCTCCGGTGGGTTCGTGATGCGTTGCGCGGCTTCGTAGAGAATCCACCCAGCGACACCGAAGAGCAGCACTGCATTGAACAGAGCCGCGAACACTTCGGCTCGATACAGTCCGAACGTGCGGCCGGTCTTGCGAGACTGCCGCTGTGCGAGTGTGATTGCCACGATCGCCATCAAGACCCCGAACACGTCGGTGAACACGTGCGCGGAATCGGACAACAACGCCAGCGACGAGGTGGACAGACCCACTACCACCTGCGTCACCAACGTAACCGCCCCGAGACCGACAGCGATCCACAGTCGCCCGAGGTGCTTACCGGATGCGCTCGCCGGCGATCCCGGCTCTATCCCGTGGCCATGTCCGTGTCCCATCGTGGGTACCCCTTCTCGGCGTGGTTCGATAGCAGGAACACAACATATTGCGATATGCGCATATATGCAAGTGTCGTGTTCGCTGGAAGCTGCTGCCCGCGCGGCCGCACTGCGTCGGCGCAGAACTATGATTCGTAGTAGTTCGATCTCGGTTGCGCGACTTGGTGGCGCAGCCGTGCCGATATTGCCGGCCGACAGTTTTCCCGCCACACATCATCCACGTAAGGGGTGCCGCGTCATGGCCACCGACGACATGGCCACCGAAGCCGCACTCTCGACCCGCGGTCCGGTGAATCGACGCTCCGGTTCGCAGGTGATGCTGCTGTGGGCCGCGATCGCGGCAGTGGTGGCCGCTGTGCTCGCGGCGTTGTCGACGTCGCAGGCGCTGATTCTGCTCGGGCTTCCCGATCCGGGACCGATCACGACCTACGGTATTCCGGCGCTGACCGCGCTCGGAGAGGTAGCCGCGGTCGTGGCGGTGGGGTCGTTGCTTCTCGCAGCGTTCCTCGTTCCTCCCCAAATGTCGGGTGTGCTCGCCATCGACGGGTACATCGCCGTCCGCACCGCGGCGAAGGCCTCCGCAGTGTGGGCGGTGTGCGCGGCGGCGT
>CAUQEL010000039.1:0-19408 GCA_963517305.1 uncultured Rhodococcus sp. | reverse complement strand
ACCGAAACCGACCGGAATCAACATCCACCTGTCTCAGACAGGTTGACAACTACCGTCTCGTCGGTCATTCGGTCACCATTCCGCGAGCGTTCAGCAAACGCGCGCGCGTTTGCGCAGGCGTGCCGGGCGACGGCGCCGAACCTCGGGCAGGGCTGGCCAACCAGGGTTGAGCCGATCCACTGGAGCTGCGTCGCGGGTCTCCTGCCCACTTCCCCGCAAACGCGCGCGCATTTGTCAGGTGCCCGCATTCTCGTCGGTCATTCGGTCACCATTCCGCGCGCGTTCAGCGAATGCGCGCGCGTTTGCGGCCTCGACCGGGGGCAGCGGCGGCCACCAGCGCCGAGTTTGCGAGGCATCCAGTGTCGGCCCCTATCCTGGTTCACATGCAGGCGTGGAGTGCGACGGTCGTTCAGTATCACCGACTTCGGAATGATCTCGCCGTGATCAGACTCGAAGGCGACGCGGTGCCGTTCCAAGCCGGGCAGTCGGTGTCGGTCACAGTTCCCCAGAACACTGCTCTGACGCGGCGCTACTCACCCGCGTTGCCGCCGTCGCGAGACGGCAAGCTGGAATTCCATGTCCGAGCCGTTCCGGCCGGTTGGGTGAGCGGATCGATCGTCAACGAGACGCGGCCCGGTCATGTGTGGCAGATCAGCGATCCGCAGGGCGGCCTGCACGTCGACGATTCGGGGCGCGACGTCGTCATGATCGCGGGCGGCACCGGCCTCGCTCCGTTGCGCGCGATTCTGCTCGACCTCACGCGCCGTGAACAGCCGCCGAACGTGACACTGTTCGTCGGCGGGAAGTCTCCCCGCGATCTCTATGCCGGCGACATGCTGTGGTTGATGGCGGCGGAGTTCCCTTGGTTGACGGTGGTGCCCGTCGTCGATCAACTGCACGAGCCGTGGGCGTCGGATCGATGGAACGACCGCATTCATGCCGAGATCGGTTCCAGCGCATCGTTCTTCGAGCCCGAGCATTGCTGGGAGGGCAGTGTGGCCGACGTCGTCGCCACGCAGGGACCGTTCACGGATCGCCAGATTCTGGTCTGCGGCTCGCCTGGAATGGAAGCAGCGACCGTACGCGCACTCGTCGAGATCGGCACCCCACTGGACGCCATTCGCCGCTGAAGCCCAACGATCACGGCAGCTGCAGTATCCGGCGTAGATGCGCCAGGTCTTCGGCAGATATCGTCGTGAATTCCGGCGGCGGGGCGTCGGCGATCGCTCGGGCCTTCTCGGCGAGGAGGCGTCCGGTGTCGGTGAGTCCGATGATGCGGCGTCGGCGATCGGTGGGGTCTTCGGTGCGGACCACCAATCCGCGTTTTTCCAACTCTCGAACGTTGAGCGAGACGTACGGGGTATCGGAGGCGAGGATCTCGGCCAGTTCGGTGACCGTCCGATCGCCCGTGAGCAACTTGGTCAGCAGCTTGGCTCGCAGGAAACTCATCCCGGTGGCGTCGGCGACGGCTCGGCGAGTGTCATGTTTCTCGAGCATCAGCGCGCGCATCTCGCGCCAGACGAGGGCCGCCTCCGAGCCGGTCATACGAGCACCGGCTGGTCGATGCGATCGGCGGTCGCGCGTGCCCATCGGCCGGTGGTGACCACGGCGAGCACGGTGACGACCACGCCTGCGCCTGCGATGACGAACCACGCAGGAACTGCGGCGGCGGTGAAGCCGTCGGAGATCTCGCCGACGATGCTCGCCGTGACGATGGATCCGACGACGGCCACGCCGAGCGATTGACCCACCTGCCTGCTCGTCGACGCGATGGCGGATGCCACTCCGGCCTGACTGCGCGGCATTCCGGACACCGCGGTGTTGGTGATCGGGGCGTTGACCATGCCGAAGGATATTCCGAAAATCACGTACGCGACGGCCAGCCACGCGAACGACGTCGTCGGAGTCAGTCGGGTGAGCATCAGCGCCGATGCCACGAAGCCGATTCCCGCGACGAGCAGCGGAATGCGCGCTCCCAGGGTGCCGACGATGCGACCGGAGATCGGCGCGAAGATCAGCGTCATCAACGCCATCGGCAGGGTGTAGAGACCGGCGTGCAATGGTGAGTATCCGCGTACGTCCTGCAGGTAGAGGGTGTTGAGGAACAGGAATGCGCCGAGGGACGCGAACGCGCACACAGCGATCACCGTAGCTCCGCTGAACGGCGCGCTTCGGAAGAACTTCAGTTGGATGAGCGGTTCCTCGATTCGCGACTCGACCACCAGCAGGCCGACGAGAGAGCCGACGGCGACGGCACCGGTGAACACGATCAGCGGCGATCCCCACCCCTTCGCGGGGCCTTCGATGATGGTGAACACCAGGGACGCGAGGAACGCGAAGATGAGGAACTGGCCGGCCGGATCGAACTTGCGGGAGTGCTCGGCCTTGGATTCCGGGACGAATTTCAGTGTCATCGCCAACGCGAAGATCCCGACGGGGACGTTGATCCAGAAGATGGACTGCCAGCCGGCGCCGGTGACGAGGATGCCGCCGAGGGCAGGGCCCGCCGACATGGAGATTCCGACGACGGCACCCCACATGCCGATGGCTCCTGCGCGTTCTTTCGGGTCGGTGAAGGTGTTGGTGACGATCGACATCGCGACGGGATTCATCATCGAGCCACCGATTGCCTGGAGCATGCGGAAGGCGACGAGCCAGCCGAGCGACGGTGCGACGCTGCACAGCAGGGAGCCGAGGACGAACGTTCCGGTGCCGATCAGGAAGAAGCGCTTGCGACCGTACTTGTCGGCCATCGAGCCGCCGAGCATCAGCAGGGAAGCAACGACCAGCGTGTATGCGTCGATGATCCACTGCAGACCCGAGACCGATGCATTCAGATCTGCGCGCATCGACGGCAGCGCGACGTTGACGATCGTGTTGTCGGTGCTGACGAGAAACAGACTCAGGCAGCAGATGCCGAGCACGAGATACCGGTGTCGTCGAGTCAGCTCGGCCACGTTCACCTCCGCGATAATGCTTGTACATCTACAACTATTACATGAGTACTCCTAAATTGTTCGACGAGCAAGTGGGATGCGGGCAAGGCGCGACCGATAGGGTATGTGTCACAGACTTGCTCGAACCCGATTGCTCGCTGAATGGAGAACAACAGTGGCTTCCGAGATCGCACCAGGCGACCTGGTTCAGGCGTCCGGGCACGCCGGCCCGTGGAAGGTGCTCGAGATCCGTCAAGGTCTGGCGTTGCTCGAGCACCACGACGGCCATCGGTTGTCGGTACGCACCACCACGGTCGAGGTGGTGCGCAAGGCGTCGAGCAGTGAAGGTTCGGCTCGGCAGGCCGAGGCGGAGGCCGACAGCCCTTCACTGTTCGACGAGAGCTGACCTACCTCCTCTTGCCGTCGACGGCGTACTTCTGGCGTAGCGACTTCGAGATCTGCTTGTACTCACGCAGCTTCTCGCTGCGTGCTCGGGCGTCGTGCCTCGAAGTGGCCCAGGCGTTCTCCCGCAACAATTTTCGGTAGTTGCCCAACCTTCTCTCGGTGAGCTCACCCGCGTCGACGGCGGCAAGCACTGCACACCCGGGTTCGTGTTCGTGCGCGCAATCGCCGAACCGACACGACGCGGCGAGTTGATCGATGTCGGAGAAGGCGCTCGCCACAGCGTCTTCCGATCCCTGGACGCCCACCGAACGCAACCCCGGGGTGTCCAACAGCACCAGGCTCGAAGAAGGAATCGGCACCAATTCTCGATGCACCGTCGTGTGCCTGCCTTTGCTGTCGCCCTCGCGGGTGGCACCGGTAGCGAGAACCGAACCACCCAACAGAGCGTTGCCGAGTGTCGACTTTCCCGATCCCGACGGCCCGATCAGTGCAACCGTGCCGCGCAGATGTGCTGCCAGCGAATCGATTCCGCCGTCCGACACCGCACTTGTGCTGCACACGGTGACGCCCGGCGCGGCGGCCAGCAACAATTCTTCGGCGACGCTACCGCTGTCGGTCTTGGTGATCGCGAGGACGGGAACAGCGCCGCTGCCCCAGGCGAGGGTGATGTAGCGCTCGACGCGACCGAGGTCGAGGGCGGTGTCCGACGCGACCGTGACGACAACGGTATCGACGTTGGCTCCGAGAACCTGTGTGTCGGATGTGGTTCCGGCGGAGGCGCGTTCGATGGCGGTCCGGCGGGGGAGGATGGCGATCAGCCGGAACGATTCTCCGTCGAGTGCCACCCAATCGCCGGTACAGATGGCACCGCCCGTACATCGGACGATTCCGTTCTCGGTGACGGCGTCGAATCCACCGCGGTCGACGCGAACGACGCGGGCGAGAACTGCATCCTGAGAAAGCTTTTCGAACTCATCCAACCAATGCTGATCGAGGCCGTAGTGAAGTAGAGAAGACATGCGAGGGTTCCTTCGGAGAGGAGTGACGTGGGCTCGGGTGTGCGCTCGTCCAGGTGGCCACGATGCCCACCTCCTCACTGTTGGAATGCATAAAAAAGAAACCGTCGACGGCAAAGTTACAGCCGTCGACGGTCGAAAGGAAAGCGAATTTATCGGGTGAGGTTGGTGCCCTCCGCCGGCGCTGCGAGCGCGGTCAGGAAGGAGCGGGCCCAGCGATCGACGTCGTGGGCGAGAACCTGCCTGCGCATGGCGCGCATCTGGCGCTTGCCCGACTCCGGTTCCTGTTCGAGGGCTCCGATGATCGCGTCCTTGACGCTGTCCAGATCGTGTGGGTTGCACAGGTATGCCTGGCGCAGTTCGGCTGCGGCACCGGTGAATTCGCTGAGCACCAGGGAACCACCGAGATCGCTGCGGCAGGCCACGTACTCCTTGGCGACGAGGTTCATGCCGTCGCGCAGCGGAGTGACGAGCATGACGTCAGCGGCGACGAAGTAGGCCAGCAGATCGTCGCGGGGGATCGGCCGGTGCAGGTAGTGGACCACGGGGTGGCCCACCTGGCCGTACTCGCCGTTGATGCGGCCCACCTGCTGCTCGATTTCGCCGCGCATCGCGACGTAGCTCTCGACGCGTTCACGGCTGGGCGTCGCCAACTGCACGATGACGTTCTCGGCCGGATCGACGCGGCCCTCTTCGAGCAGTTCGCGGAACGCGTTGAGCCGAACGTCGATTCCCTTGGTGTAGTCCAGGCGATCGACGCCGAGCATGATGCGCTTGGGGTTGCCCAGATCCTTGCGCAGTTGCTTGGCGCGATCGCGGACGGCCTTGGAGCGAGACTTGGTGTCGAGGTCACCGGAATCGATGGAGATCGGGAACGCGCCGACACGCACGGTCCGGAAGCCGACCTGCACGACGCCCAACTTGGACCGCACTCCCACGGTTCCGCGAGATGTGGTTCCCCCGGCGAGGCGTCGGGCAAGGTAGAGGAAGTTCTGCGCGCCGCCGGACAGGTGGAAACCGATGAGGTCGGCACCGAGCAGTCCTTCGACGATCTCGGTGCGCCACGGCATCTGCATGAACAGCTCGATCGGCGGGAACGGGATGTGCAGGAAGAACCCGATGGTCAGGTCGGGGCGCAGCATCCGCAGCATCTTCGGGACGAGTTGGAGCTGGTAGTCCTGGATCCAGACCGTCGCGCCCTGTGCCGCGGCCTCGGAGGTCTTCTCGGCGAAGCGGCGGTTGACCTCGACGTAGGCGTTCCACCAGTCGCGGTCGTACTCCGGCTTGACGATGACGTCGTGATAGAGCGGCCACAGCGTCGCGTTGGAGAAGCCCTCGTAGTACTGGGTGTATTCCTTCTCGCTGATCGTGACCGGACGCAGCTGCAAGCCGTCCTCGACGAAGGGTTCGACGTCGACGTCCGAGACGCCGACCCACCCCACCCACGCGCCCTTGTTGGCGCGCAGAATCGGTTCGAGAGCGGTGACCAACCCGCCAGGGCTTCGCTTCCATCGTGTGCTCCCGTCCGGGAGCTTTTCCATATCGACCGGCAACCGATTGGCTACGACGACAAAATCCGAACCCTGCGAGGCGTCAGCCACAACTGTCCAATCCGCTTGTAGATCCTTGGGTAAACAGTCCTGCGAAGAGTGTCAGTCGGTCTTCGCTACGGGATCTATACCCAACATCGACAGCAACATGCGGCATTCGTCGGCATCGGTCGCGTAGGCCGCGACGACGCGCTGAGCCTGGCTGGCCGTCTCGTACTCGAGTGGGACGATGTCTTCGTCGGCGATGTCGTTGTCGGTGGAGGTCTTGGCAGGCATGGTGTTCTCCGTACTCTCTGCTGGGCTTACACGGTGTTCGTTGGTCCCGACTCTATGTAAATGTGGCGCCCCATCGCCAGTTCCCGATGCCATAGGCTGCAGCAAATGACCGATTCTGTGCCGCTCCGCCATGCTCGGACGGTGGTGGAGGTGCCTTCTCCGGCCACCGGCTCCGCGATTCTGCGTCGCACCGTACGACGGCATCGCACCCGCCTGATCGTCTCGTCGCTGCTGTTCGGGGTGCATCAACTGTGCGAAACGATGGTCCCGGTTGCGATCGGACTGATCGTCTCGCGGGCCATCGACACCGGTGATGTGACCGCGATGATTGCCTCGCTGGTCGGTCTGGCGGCCTTGTTCGTCACCCTGTCGTACGCGTGGCGTATCGGTGCCCGCATCATCGTGGTCGCGATCGAGCGGGAGGCGCATCTGGTGCGCGTGGAGGTCGCAGGCCGCGTCCTCGATCCGCGTGGTGTGCGTACCGAGCTGTCGGCGGGGGAGCTGCTGACGGTCTCGACGACCGACGCCGAGAAGGAGTCGTGGATCCTCGATCTGATCGCGCGGGTCTTCGCATCGGCCGTGGCGGTCGTCGCGTCTGCCGTCGCGCTGATCGTGATCGACGTTCCGCTCGGTCTCGCCGTGGTCATCGGGACGCCGGTCATCCTGATCGCGCTGCAACGTCTCGCTCCGTTGCTCACTCGTGCTGCCACCGCGCAGCAGGCCGAGGTGGCCACTGTGTCGGGTATGGCCACCGATCTGGTCAGCGGTGTTCGGCCGCTGCGCGGAATCGGTGCCGAGAATGCCGCGACGCAGCGATTCGTGACGTCGAGTCGAACGGCGTTGGCGGCGACTCTGAAGCTGGCTCGCGCGAACAACGTCTATCAGGGTCTCTCGGCGACGGTCAACGCGTTGCTTGCCGTCGGGATCGCGGGTACCGCAGGTTGGTTCGCGCTGCAGGGCCGCATTTCGGTCGGTGAGTTGATCACCGTCATCGGCCTTGCGCAGTTCGTCATCGAACCCCTGACCGGATTGGCGAGGATCCCCGGCGTGGTGGCGATGGTGCGCGGATCGGCCGACCGGCTCGCCCTGGTGCTCGGTGCCGATCACGTTCTGCCGCAGTCGGAATCCGCGGTGCCCGTAGGGACCGATCTCGGTGTCGACGACGTTCGGTTCCGATCGCTCGACGGCCTCACGTTCCGCGCAGAACCGGGCGAGATGCTCGGCGTCGTCGCCTACCGGCCTCAGGACGGGGAAGCGCTCGCTGCCCTTCTGTCCGGTCAGATCTCCGACGCCGACCACACCGGATCGGTTCGCATCGGCGGCATTCCGGCAGGAGAGATCGATCTTCGACGCGCCCGCGAGACCGTGCTCGTCGAGCCCCACATCACCGACCTGTTCGCAGGAACCGTACGAAGCAACGTCACCGCAGGCCGGGTGCGGCCCGACGCCGAACTCGATGTGGTGTTGAAGGCCTCCGCGGCCACCGACGTCGTCGAATTGCACGAGGCCGGTCTCGATCACACCGTCACCGACCGCGGAGCCAGCCTGTCCGGCGGCCAACGCCAGCGAGTCGCCTTGGCGCGAGCACTGTCGGTCGACGCCCCGGTCCTGGTATTGCACGACCCCACCACCGCCGTCGACGCCGTCACCGAACACGCCATCGCCCGCGGTATCGCCGAACTCCGGCACACCGAACGCGGCGCGCAGACAACGATCCTCATCACCACGAGCCCCGCGCTGCTGTCGGTGACCCATCGCGTTCTCGTCGTCGACGACGGCCGCGTCGTCGCCGAGGGAACGCACCACGATCTCGCGTCCTCGGACGCGCAGTACAAGGAGACGGTGCTGCGATGACGGCCCCCGAACTGCTTCCCATCGCCACCGGTGCGCGCTCCGGTCGATGGCTGCTGGAACAGCTGCGCCTGCGGAAAGTTCGCACCGCGGTGACGCTGCTGCTCGGCGCAGTCGCGGCGGCCATGTCGCTGGTGCCGGTCTACGTACTGGGTGTTCTGGTCGACCGTGTCCGCGACGGTGCCGACACGTCGGCGATCATCGGGGTGGTCGTCGTGATCTCGGTGGCCGCGGTGATCGGCGGCATCGTCACCGGCTTCAGCGGCTACCTCATCAGCACTCTCGGTGAGGGCATTCTGGCGTCGCTGCGCGAGGCCGTCGTGCGGCGCGCGCTGCATCTGCCCGTTGCCACGCTGGAGCGAGTGGGCAAGGGCGACTTGCTCTCCCGGGTGGGCGACGACGTCGCGGTGATGGCCAAGTCGATCGGTGAGGTGATCCCGCAGCTCGTCGGCGCGTTCCTGCTCGTGTGCCTGAGCATGATCACAATGCTCGGCATCGATTGGCGGCTCGGCCTGGCGGGGCTCGTAGCACTGCCGATGTACGTCCTTGCGCTGCGGTGGTATCTGCCGCGCTCGGCACCGAAGTACGCGGCCGAACGCGTGGCGATGGGCGAGCGAGCGCAGTCGTTCGTCAGTAGCATGCAGGGCGCGAAAACCGTTCGCGCGTACGGACTCGAGTCGGCGCACCTGAGCGAGATCGACAGAGCGTCGGCGAAGGCCCGAGACATCGGCATCGACGTCTTCCGGTTGTTCACGCGGTTCGCCTCGCGGAACAACCGCGCCGAATGCGTCGGACTGTCGGTGATCCTGCTGGCCGGATTCCTGCTCGTGCGAGGCGATTACGTCACCGTCGGCGAGACGACGGCGGCAGCGCTGCTGTTCCACCGCCTGTTCAATCCGATCGGCACCCTGCTGTTCACGTTCGACGACATCCAGTCCGCAGGAGCGTCATTGGCGCGGCTGGTCGGTGTCATCGACATTCCCGACGAACGACCCGTCGGCGACGGGTCCGCGCCCGCCGACGCCGCCTTGGACGTCATCGATCTGCGGCACGAGTACGAGTCCGGCCACGAGGTGCTGCACGGAGTGAACCTGCGGATCGACGCGGGCGAGACCGTCGCACTCGTCGGATCAACCGGCGCAGGCAAATCCACGATCGCGGCCATCGCGGCCGGTTCGATGACGTCGACGTCGGGAACGGTTCGGGTCGGCGGCGCATCACTGGACGCGCTGGGTAGTGAAGGGTTACGACGACACGTGGCGATCGTCAGCCAGGAGGTCCACGTGTTCGCCGGCCGATTGATCGACGACGTGCTGCTCGCCGCCCCGCATGCCGGTCGCGACAACGTCGAAGCCGCGCTGCGCACCGTCGGAGCGTGGGCATGGGTCGAGGCGCTCGAGGACGGCCTCGACACCGCGGTCGGAGAGGGCGGACACCAGCTGACCGCGGCCCAGTCTCAGCAATTGGCCTTGGCGCGACTGGTTCTCGCCGATCCCGCCGTCGCCGTGCTGGACGAGGCCACCGCAGAAGCCGGCAGTTCCGGCGCGCGAGACCTCGAAGCGGCAGCCGAGGCCGCGACCAAGGGCCGCAGCACGTTGATCGTCGCGCATCGGCTGACCCAGGCTGCTGCTGCCGACCGCGTGGTGGTTCTCGAACACGGCAGAATTCTGGAGCAGGGTCCGCACGACGAGCTGGTCGCCGCCGGTGGGCGATACGCGCAGCTGTGGGAGGCGTGGCAAGGTCGCTGACTGTTATAGGTATTTGCCTAAAGCTATTAGGTTTGGTTACGGTGTCCTCGAAGGAACGAGGAGGCCGGCATGGCACGCGCAGGATTGACCGCGCAACGCATCGTGGAAGCAGGAGCGGATCTGGCCGATGAGGTCGGTTTCGATCGCGTCACCGCCAGTGAGATAGCCAGACGCTTCGACGTCAAGGTGGCGAGTCTGTACTCGCACCTGAAGAACGCGCACGAGTTGAACGTCGGAATCGCGTTGCTGGCGCTGGAGGAACTGGCCGACCGGGTATCCGAGGCCCTGGCAGGCCGAGCAGGCAAGGACGCGTTGGTAGCCGTCGCCAATGCGTATCTCGACTACTCGCGCGAACATCCCGGTCGATATGCCGCAACGCAATTCCCGCTCGATCACGAGACCGCTCGTGCGAGTGCGGGAGTGCGTCACTCGGCGATGATGAAAGCCATTCTCCGCGGGTACGACCTCGGTGAAGACGATCAGGTACACGCAGTTCGATTGCTCGGCAGTGTCTTTCACGGCTACGCCAGCCTCGATGCGTCGGGCTCGTTCGCTCACAGTGCACCCGACTCGGAGCAGTCCTGGGCCCGCATCCTCGACGGAATCGACACACTCTTACAGCACTGGAGGCAGTGACATGGAACCGATCTCCGAACGCGACATCAGGTCGTCGTTCGTCAACTCGTCCAAGGGTGACGCCGGTCGTCTCTCCCTTCCCGAGATGTTCGACGCTGTGCCGTGGGACGATCTCGACTTCTTCGGTTGGGTCGATCCCAAGCTCGCCGGGAGGAGCTACATCGTCGTTCCCTCGGGGGATCGCCTGTGTGGAATCTCGTTGCGCTACAAAGTCGGTGGGCCACGCACGGCACAGATGTGCAGCATCTGCCTCACCATGCACGCCAACGGCGGAGTGTCGCTGATGGCTGCTGCGAAGGCCGGCGAATCCGGCAGGCGCGGCAATACGGTGGGCACCTACATCTGCTCGGACCTCGCCTGCTCGCTGTACGCACGCAAGAAGAAGACCCCGGCGCTGGGCCGTCAGTTCAAGGAGGACTTCGACGTCGAGACACGGACCGCGGCAGTCGAAGACAACATCGTCGCGTTTCTCGCTCGCGTTCTCGACTGATCAAGGTTCGGTGTGTACTCGCAATCCGGTGTTTTCTGCATCGATAGTGCTACGCAGCACGAATCGTCGGTCGTAGTCGCCGCCGTTCTGGGTGCGGTACGGGATGGGTCGGTCGGTGGGCAGGCCCTTCACTCGCTGCAGCAGGTTCGATTCTGCTGCAGCATAATCGGTTTCGTTCATCCGGTCGGCGCTCGCCACGAGAACGGGCGGCAGTACGGACATTCCGGTGTAGAACAGGATGCCGTGCTGAATCGGGTACAGCATCTCGTCCAGATCGCCGTTGATGCCGCGTGGCGAGACGGTGTGTTCGCTGCCGCCCATACTGACGACGACCATCGCGCGCTTACCTGCGAGCACGCCGTCGCCGTAGCGCCGCGAGCGGCCGTCCGGACGTTTGATGCCGTAGCCGAACCCCTCGACGAACACGCGATCCACCCAGCCCTTCATGATCGCGGGCATCGAGAACCACCACAGCGGAAACTGCAACACCACGGCATCGGCGCGTAGTAGCTTCTGTTGCTCGGCAACGATGTCCGGGGTCTGGGTGCCGGCCGCGAGGGCCGAGCTCGACGCGGTCGCCACCTTGAATCGCTTTGCCGGGTCGTGGTCGTAGTCCGCCGGCTGGACCACTGAATTCCACTGCATCGCATACAGATCCGATTGCTCGACGGTATGGCCGTCGATGCGGAGTTGTTCCATGGCCGCGTCGCGCAGGGAGCCGTTGAGGGAGCGAGGTTCGGGATGGGCATAGACCCACAAAATGTTCATGCTCTCGATCCTGGGCTACCTGGCTGATCGATACCAGTGGCATGAAAGACAACATGTGAAAGAATTCGGCCATGACGCATCGCATCGCGGTCTATGTGCGCGACGGCCTTCTCGCCATGGAACTGGGCATCGCGCACCGTCTGTTCGGGCAGGCCCGTTCCGATTCCGGCGATCCGCTGTACGAGGTGATCACCTGCACCGACGTGCCCGGTCCGGTTCGCACCGATTCCGACGTCGAGATACTCGTCGAGCGCGGGCTCGACGCCGTGGCCGAGGCCGACACCGTCATCGTGCCCGCCTCCGACGCCGACTACACGTCCGATGGCGCTGTCTCCACCTTGTTCGACGCGGTGTCGACGCAGAGGTTGGCGTCGATCTGTACTGGCTCGTTCGTGCTGGCTGCGGCGGGCGTGCTCGACGGCAAACGGGCCACCACGCACTGGAAGTCGGCCGCTCGATTCGCCGAGCTGTATCCGCAGGTGCTGCTCGATCCCAATGTGCTCTACACCGAGGACGGCAACGTGCTGACCGCGGCTGGGGAGGCCTCGGGAATCGATCTGTGTTTGTACATGATTCGACAGGACTTCGGTGCGGCAGTGGCGAATCGGGTGGCGCGCGGAACCGTCGTTCCACCCCATCGCAGCGGTGGTCAGGCGCAGTACATCGACACTCCGGTGTCGCGGACGCACAGTACGTCGACGGCCGACGCGCAGGAATGGGCGCTGCGCAATCTGGGGTCGGCCCTGTCCGTGGAGGATCTGGCCCGACACCAGGCGATGAGTGTGCGGACGTTCTCACGCAGGTTCGTCGCCGAAGTCGGTGTCTCCCCGGCTCGATGGATCGTGGCGCAACGCGTGCAGCGAGCACGTGAGCTGCTCGAGAACACGGACCTGACCGTCGAACGCATCGCCCACGACACTGGATTCGGCACGGCAACCTCGCTGCGAAACCAGCTTGCTGCGGAGTTGGGGGTCTCGCCGAGCGCGTATCGGGCTACGTTCAGAGTGGGCAGTTGACTCGCCCGACACACCCCACCGATCCTCTGTACGACGAAGGCCGCCTCATCGAGTGCGTCGATGAAGCGGCCTTCGTTGATGTCGAGCGAGTGAAGCGAGCTGTCAGTCCTTGTTCTTCTCCGCGATGAACAGCTTCTCGATGCGCTCCGCCTCGTCCTTCTTGGCTGCGGCTTCGTCGGAACGCTCAGCGGCCTCGGCCAATTCGGCCTCGGACGGCGCTGCGGCCAGCTTTTCCTGCTTGTCGACCTGAGCCTGCTGAGCCTTCTTGCGATCCTCGGCTGCCTTTGCGGTGGCAGCGGCCTGCTCGTCGGCCTTCTTCTTGTTTGCAGCAGCCTTGCGCTCGGCGTCCTGAGCGGCTTCGCGCTTGCGTTGCTCGGCCTCCTGGCGGGCGTCACGTGCGGCTTCCTGGGCGGCGGCGTCGGCTGCGCGGCGATCCTTCTCGGCGGTCTCGCGAGCCACCTTCAGTTCGTCGTCGGCTGCAACCTTCTTGGCCCGGGCCTCGGCGTCGAGGCGCGCTGCCTCGGCGCGGTTCTCGGTGCTGTCGACGAGAGTCTCACCGCGATCGGCGAGGCTCTTGTCTCCCAACAGGTTTCCGACGGCGCGGTCAAGCGATCCGAGCGTGTGCTCGTACACCAGGCGCGCGGGCGATTCCGCATTCATCTTCTCGACGACGTTGGTCTCGATGAGCTGCAACGGAATTCGGGCGATCATGTACTGAATACGAAGAATGGTCATCGGTATGGCTAGGACACTCATAAGGCGAAACTCCTGTTTTGCGGTAGTGGTTCAGGCCTGGTTGCGGAGCTCTTCGGCCTTCTTGCGATCGGCTTCGGCCTGAAGAAGTGCTTCCTGATGCTTCTGTGCGGCCACCATCTCGTCGGAGTCCGCTGCGGCCTGCTCGATGCGTCGCTCGTCGGCTGCTTCGAGCTGCTCGGCGGTCGCGTCGACCTCCGCTGCAGCGCGCTCCTGCGCCACTTCCTCGCGCTTTGCCTGCTCGGCTGCGACCACCTGCGTCTCACGCACCCGATCTGCCTGCGCTTCGGTGACCGCGGCGTTTTCCTCCGCGGCCTCCCGACGGCTCTCGGCTGCGGTCCGGACGTCGGCCAGTTCCTCGGCGGCTTCGGTGGCCTGTGCCTCGGCGACTCGCTCCGTGGCCTGAGCCTCCTTGTGCTCGCGGGCCTGAGCGGCCTGCAATTGGCCCTCGGCTGTCAACGAGTCGTTGCCGGTCACCGCGCCGACGACCTCTTTGGCCTTGCCCTTGATTCCGTCGAGCAATCCCTTGCGTGCTTCGCCCGCTACGTTCTCGTCAGTCATGTAACACCAGGTACCCACTGGCTGTTCGAGTAACCCCGCGTCGGTACCGAACGATACGATCGCCGACGAACACATCAGCAGTGAGGAGATGTATGCCTATCGCAAAGATCAACGGCATCGACGTGAATTACCAGGTCAAGGGCAGTGGCGACCTGGTGGTTCTGATCATGGGCACCGGCAGCCCCGGTCGTGTGTGGGAACTGCATCAGGTGCCCGCTCTCACAGCAGCGGGCTACCGGGTGTGCACGTTCGACAATCGCGGCATCGCTCCGTCGTCGGAGAGCGCGCACGGCATCACCATGGAGGACATGGTCGCAGACACCGCCGGCCTGATCGAGCTCGTCCGCAACGGCGACGAGAAGGCCTATGTCGTCGGAACGTCGATGGGCTCACGCGTCGCGCAGGAACTCGCTCTGAGCAGGCCCGACCTGGTTCGCAAAGCTGTGTTCCTCGCCGGCCATGCCCGGGTCGACGAGTTCCAGAAGACCCTCGCCCACGGTGAGCGAGCGCTGTACGACAAGCGCGTCGAGCTTCCCGGCACCTATTCGGCTGCGGTGACAGCAGTGATGAACCTGTCGCCTGCCACGTTGCGTGATTCTCGCGGGGCACGCGACTGGCTGGACCTGTTCGAGTTCTCTGCCTCCTCGCCGTCCGCCGGAGTGCGCGCTCAGCTGGGCATGGAGGACGATTTCGATCGAACTGCGGCCTATCGCGGTGTGGCGGTGCCGTGCCTGTCGGTCGGTTTCGCCGACGATCGGATGATTCCGCCGTACTTGGGCAAGGAGTTGGCCGACGCCATCCCCGGTGCCCGATACGTGGAGATAGCGGACGCCGGGCACTACGGATATCTCGAGCGTCCCGAGGCCGTCAATGCGGAACTGCTCGGCTTCTTGAAGGCCTGACGGCACCACGGCTCGACCTGCGTTGCTAGGGTCGTGTGGCACCTCACGGTGCAGACTTACCAATCAAACGTTCGCGACGAGTGAGGCGAGATGAGTACCAACCCGTTCGATGACGAAGACGGACGCTTCTTCGTGCTGGTCAACGACGAAGACCAGCATTCGCTGTGGCCGACGTTCTCCGAGGTCCCTCAGGGATGGCGTGTCGTCTTCGGTGAAGACACCCGCGCCGCGTGCTTGGAGTACGTCGAGAAGAACTGGACCGACATGCGTCCGCGCAGCCTGCGTGAGGCCATGGAGGCCGACGCTGCTGCACGCGCATCCGCTGAGGGAACCCCCAGCACAGAGGCCTGAGTTCCGCCTTCTACGAAGGACTCGCACCGCGCCGCCGACGAACTGTCGGTCGGCGCGGTTCTTCTGTGCGGCGAAGCGTCGGGCGTAGTAGTTCCTCGGTCCGCGCGATGATGCGGGGTCGACGCAGGGTGCGGGCACCCCACTCGCCCAGTGTCACACCCGCGGCCAAGCCGCAGCCGACGCCGAACGCCGCGAACAACGAGCTGATGCCGAGCAATAGCTGGTCGTTGAGGATCGCGTACAGACCGCGGTACAACGCCAGGCCGGGGAGCAGTGGCGTGATGCCCGCGACGGCGACGATCAACGGCGGAATCAGCGCACGACGAGCCAACAGACCACCCGCGAATCCGACGACGGTGGCCGCGATGGCCGAGGCGATGATCGGTCCCACATTGAGTGTCTGCGAGAGCAGATACACCAGCGAGCCCGCGAAGCCGCCCATGAATGCAGCCGTCAACGCACGACGTTCGGCGTAGCAGGCCAGTGCATAGAACAGTGACGCTGCCGCGCCGGCGATCACCTTGGTGGGGACCTGCAGGATGTCCGGTGGTGCCAGGTTGCTGATCTGCGGCAGATCGCTGCCGATCAACGCGGCCAACCGCAGAGACGTCGCAACGCCGGCGATGATGCCGCCGGTCATCATCAACACCTCGAAGAATCTCGACACCGCGGTGATCGGGGCACCGGTGATCGCGTCCTGCACCGAGCCGACGAGCGAGAGCCCCGAGAGCAGCACGATCACACCGGCCGCGATGACCTGCGACGGTGAAATATCGATGTTCAGCTGGTCCTGAAAGTTGTAGAGCGTGATCGCCGGTGTCGCCGCCACGAAGCCGCCGACCACCTGCTGAAAGAAGAACGGCAACCCGGCGCGGTTCAGGACGCGCCCGATGCGGTCGATCACCATCGTCGTCAGGAAGCTGACAACAGCGACCAGGGGGCCACCACCGAGCAGCACACTGATGGCCGCGGCCATGCCCGACCACGCCAGAGTCGCAATCCACCGGTTGTACGGGTGCGGAGCCTTGGTGATCTCGTCGAGTCGCTCTAGCGCCGCACTCGGCGGCACCATCTTGACGCGCACGGCACGAATGAGACGGTCGACCTCGGCCAGCCGCGTGAAGTCCATCGATCGGTAATGCACGATGCGCATCGTCGACGCAGGCGGCCGCGTCGGGCCGCGGTGGGCACTGAGAGTGATCGAGTTGTACGTGACGTCGACATCGCAGCGTGCGAGGCCATAGGTCGCGGCGATGTACTGCACCTGCGTCGCGGTATCCATGGCCGCTGTGCCCGATGCCAACAACACCTCGCCGACGCGAACCGCGAGGTCCAAGACCTCCGCAACCGACGCATCGTCGGTCAGATCGATCGGACGAAGAGGCGACGGTGCTGCGGTCGGCGTATCGATGGTGGCCCGACGCTCACCGGTGAGACGGCTCAGCGAAGCCGTCAGGTCTTGCAGGAAAGTCATGACCGTCTTTACACGTTGCTGGGGTGATCCACGGACAAGGTACCTGTTGTGACTGAGCGTCCGATGAACGGATATGCTGGCTTCGCTTCACTGCCTCCTTAGCTCAGCGGTAGAGCACTCGCCTTGTAAGCGAGCGGTCAACGGTTCAATCCCGTTAGGAGGCTCCACTGAAAAAGGGTTCTGAACTGGCTTTTTGAGCTACTAGTAATGAGATTCATTGCCGATTAGGCGAGCTCAGTGTCACAGAATGTCACAAGTGCCGCAGAACTCGCCGGAACAGCGCCTGGTGAGACCGCCTGCTCCTATGTGGACGGTTGCGGACAAACGCCGGTCAACGCGCATCGTCGGATGGCTCGTCGCGACGCTGGACGAGTGACTGCAAAGTGTCGGCTGCGCCCAGTAGCGCATGGTTCTGGGAATGGACGTAGGTGCGCATTGTGAATGCGTTGTCCGAGTGCCCAAGCCATGCCGAGATGACGGCAATCGGCACACCCTGAAGGTGCAGCAGAGTCCCACACGTGTGGCGGGCGTCGTGGAGGCGGATGTCGGACACCTTGCTGTTGGTGCATAGCCTGCGCCAATAGTCGCTGACCGTATCGGGATGGAAAGGTCGCCCAACAGCGTCGGACACGACGTAGGTGCCAGGGCCGACGTAGGTCGAGCTCTTTCGTTCCACACCCTGCAAGCGGTGTGCAGTTTCGAGTGCGGATTTTAGGGCTGGTGTGAGGGGAAGCGTGCGCTTGGACTTTTCTGTCTTCGGAGGGCCCTCTACGACACGTCCATTGACCGAGACTCGCGTGTTGTTGATTGTCAGGCTGCCGGCGTGAAGATCGACATCGTTCCATCGAAGCCCGCACAGCTCACCGCGTCGGAGGCCGCTCAGAGCAAGCAGCCAAGCGTGGCCGTTCCGATCGCACGTCGATGCTTCCAGGAGGCGTTGCACTTCGTCCTCCGTGAATGTCTGCATCTCGACGTGCACACGGGGCGCGCGGTCGACGAGCGCGGCAACGTCTCGTACCAATCGCCCTTCTCGCATCAGCCCGGTGAGGACTGCGCTTACAAGGTTGAGCATCGGATTGATCGAAGTGGCCTTCCACGGACGTCGCAGTTGGCCATCGGGCTTGACCGAGCGGCCGGCCAACAGATCGTTCACCAGAGCGTCCAAGTGACCTTTGGTCAACTTCTGCACCGCTAGCGCGCCGTAAGTATCGCGCAGCGGTTGAATGGCATGGGTGTACGCGGCTTTAGTGGACTCTCGTACGCGTCGTCCGGCAAGCCACTCAGCGCAAGCCTCCTCGACCGTGGTGGTCGAGGAGGGAACGAATGTCCCCTTCGAGACTTCCTCGAGCACCTTGGATAGGGCTGCGCGAGCGTCCTTCTCCGTAAGAAATCGACGACGCAACTGCGTTCGCTTCGACGCCCGGGTGCCGGTGGCGTCGGCACCACCAGCGTCGACGGTCATTTGATACCGCAACTCGGTACTGCCTGTAGACCGATTGGTGACGTAGATCTTCTTGATCTGTGGCGGCAGTTGCTGCCTAGCCATCCTCTTCGTCCTGCGTGTTCATGCCCAGTTCGGTCATCCGTCTAAAGAGCTCTTCCGAACGCCGTCGAGCATCCTCGTACAGATATTGCATCGACTCGATGTGCTCAGCTGATTCATTCTTGGAAAGGCCGCTTCGGAGCTGCACCCGAGCACGCCGCATCGCCTTCAACGCATCAAGCCATTCACGAGTGATCCCAACGCGATCGTTCTTCGGGTCGAAGGTGTCACGTACCCACATTTCGAAAGGAGCGTCGGATTCCTCCTCGGTCCACTCGGAGCTCGGCCGCATCAGCCCAGCCTCCCCGCTGAACCAGCGGAGGGCATCGTGAGACTCCTGCTGGAGCCCTGGGAGTACTTCGACTCTTCCCTTGGGGAGGTCCGGATAGACCAGTTGTGCTGGTGAGACTCCCAGTGCCGCAGCCAAAATCAAGAGTTCCGAGACGTCCAAGCTCTTCTTTCGTCCGGTCTCCAAGTCCGCGACTACAGATCGCGAGATCCCCCACCCGAAGTCAACCGTCCTGTCGGCAAGCTTTGCTGCGGACAGAGCGGAGTGGTCTTTACCTCGAAGTCGGCGCACTTCCGAGGCGACCCGGGCAACGATCGATTCCGCCCACGACTGCGTCATGGTTACGCAGTCTAGCGGAGAATGTCTCCCCGTTGTGGGATGGCTACGTACTTGGTACTCTGTGGTGGAACCACGTGGACTGACCAGAAATGTCCTGCAGAATGTGGCTCTACTACACAATTCAGTGGAGGTGCTGAAGATGCCCAGACGGTTGTTGTCTGTCCCGGAGGCTATGGCTTGCACGGGACTTGGACGTTCCAACTTCTTCAACAAGATCGCGTCCGGAGAAATCCGGAGCGTGAAGGTCGGCAAGCGCCGGCTGATCCCGGATACGGCCATCGATGAGTACATCGAAGGTCTCGAGGCGCAATCCGACGCCAGCTCAGGCGTCGCGTGAGGCCGAGAGCCAACTGTCCCTCAGGAAACTGAAACGCCCCCGGAAAATCTCAGTGTTACCAGCACCGAGGCCGAGGGCGTCGAAACCACAACCCGTGAGGAAGGAGCTTCGCCACCGATCATAGAGCGTCTTGATAAGTCATTCAAGATATTTCGCCGAGTCACCGT
>CAUQEL010000038.1:0-20959 GCA_963517305.1 uncultured Rhodococcus sp. | reverse complement strand
CCACGCTGCCGAAGGGTCGTTCCGCAGGCTCCACGCTGCCGAAGGGTCGTTCCGCAGGCTCCACGCTGCCACCCGGTCGTTTCGCAGGCTCCACTCCTGCCACCCGGTCGTTCCGCAGGCTCCACTCCTGCGCCTCTCACAGTTCGGTCGTCGCGATTCGGTTACCGCCCGCGGCCTTCGCCTCGTACATCATCGAGTCCGCCACTCGCGTTGCTCGCGTGACGAGGTCGATGTCGGTGTTCTCGGCCCACGCCGGTGAATCCGCGAGCACGATCGCAGCTCCCACACTGACCGTCACCGCGACGGTGTCCTCGGGATCACGCAACGCTCGTCGTACCCCGTGCACCAGCGCATCGATGTGCAGTCGTGAGGTGGACACCACGGCTACATACTCTTCTCCGCCGGTGCGGCCGATCACCCCGTACTGGCCCATGTGCGTGCGAAGACGGTCGGCGACACGTCGGATCACCGCGTCGCCTTCCTCGTGCCCGTAGAGATCGTTGACGGATTTGAAGCGATCGATGTCGATCATCACCGCCGCCGAGCATCGATCCTTCTCTCGTCCCCGAGGCCACACGTCGCCGATGGCCGCGTCGAGACCGCGCCGATTGAGCAGGCCGGTGAGTGGATCGAGGAAGGAGCTGCGGGCATCGTCGGTCAGCAGGGTGATCAGCAGGTGCGAGACGAGTGGAACTCCGGCGATCGCGAGCAGCACGACGTTCGTCCGGAAGATCACCGATGCGGTGTCCACCCCGCCGCTGGAGTACGTGGCCGCCGCGGCAACGACAGTGCAGGCCACCGCGAACATCAGGTGCGCCACCAGCCAGCGCGGACTGACGCAGAACGTGCAGAACGTCCCGATCATGGCAAACAGCGCGCACGTCAGGAGTGCGTCGACGAGCGGGTTGATCAGCAGAGACGATGCCGTGCCCAGGTCTGCGAAGACGGCGAATGCCACCACACCGAGGCGGCCGGGAAACGGTCTCGTGATCCATGCCGCGCTGACGGCCACGACCGAGACGACCAGGCAGGCCTTCCAGGCGACAGCGACCGGACTGCGTGAGGCATCCGCGGAGAACAGCGACACCACAGCCAGCACGCCGTAATTGAGCGTCAGGCAGGCCATCACCCACCGGATGAGTTTTCCGGCGGGACGGGAGTTCAGGAAGTCCGCCATCCAGCGGTAGTCGAAGGGCTCGGTGAACCAGGCCCGCATCGCACCCACGGAACCGCCGGTGCGATGCGACGTCGAATTCACCTGTGGATCAGAAGTATCGGGGGAACGGCGACCAGTCGGGCTCGCGCTTGTCGAGGAACGCGTCGCGCCCCTCCACGGCCTCGTCGGTCATGTACGCCAACCGGGTCGCTTCGCCGGCGAACAGCTGCTGGCCCACCAGGCCGTCGTCCTGCAGGTTGAAGGCGTACTTCAGCATTCGTTGTGCCTGAGGCGATTTCGCGTTGATCTTCGCAGCCCACTCGATGGCCGTGTTCTCCAGCTCCGCGTGATCGACCACCTTGTTCACTGCGCCCATGCGGTGCATCTCCTCGGCCGAGTAGGTCTCGCCGAGGAAGAATATCTCGCGGGCGAACTTCTGGCCGACCATCTTCGCCAGATACGCACTGCCGTATCCACCGTCGAAGCTGCCGACGTCTGCATCGGTCTGCTTGAACCGCGCGTGCTCGCGACTGGCGAGCGTCAGATCGCACACCACGTGCAGGCTGTGGCCGCCGCCCGCTGCCCAGCCGTTGACCAGGCAGATGACGACCTTCGGCATGAACCGAATGAGTCGTTGCACCTCGAGGATGTGCAGGCGGCCTGCGCGGGCCTTGTCGACGGTGTCGGCCGTTTCACCCTCTGCGTACTGGTAGCCGCTTCGTCCGCGAATGCGCTGATCGCCGCCGGAGCAGAAGGCCCAGCCGCCGTCCTTGCTGCTCGGTCCGTTTCCGGTGAGCAGCACCGTGCCCACGTCGGAGCTCACCCGCGCGTGCTCGAGGGCGCGGTAGAGCTCGTCGACGGTATGCGGCCGAAAAGCATTGCGAATCTCGGGACGATCGAACGCAACTCGCACGGTCGCGTCGGACACGTGACGGTGATAGGTGATGTCGGTCAGATCTTCGAAGCCGGGAACGGGACGCCACAGTGCGGGAGTGAAGGTCACATACGCCACCTTAACGGTGGCGAGGGCTGAATCAGTGGCGGCCGGTCGGTACGGCTAGCGTGCAGGTCATGACCGATCCGATGCAGCTCGACCGCGAATCCGACCCCGATTACGACCACCACGGCGGCTTCCCGCGTTTCGTGCCGGCGAAGGTGGGGCCGGAGTACGGACAGTTGCTGGAGGCATTGCGCACCGTGCAGGATCTCGCCGTGTCGACCTCGTTGCCCGCCGACGTCACCGAGGCAGCCGTGAGCAAGACTCGGGAATTGATCGAGTTGTTGGAGCCGCACGTGGTCGCGGAGGGGAAGCAGACCGCCGGACGACTTCCGCGGCTACCCGGTCGGGGTTCACTGTTGTTGCTGCCGTGGGTCATCGAGAAGATCGACGCCGAGGGCGTGCGAAGCAGAGGCGTGTTCCGCCGCTTTCACCTCGGTGGAAACTCCGCCGCACACGGCGGCACGCTGCCGCTGCTGTTCGACGACCTCTTCGGCCTGATCCAGCACGCGTACGGCAGGCCCATCAGCCGGACGGCATACCTGCACATCAACTACCGCAAGGTGA
The DNA here is from genome assembly GCA_963517305.1 of uncultured Rhodococcus sp. GTDB lineage: Bacteria > Actinomycetota > Actinomycetes > Mycobacteriales > Mycobacteriaceae > Rhodococcoides. The sequence continues at coordinate 18,239 of CAUQEL010000038.1, read as the reverse complement.
CGCCGCTCAACACCGAGCTGATCGTCGAGGGCGCGGTGGATCGGGTCGAGGGACGCAAGACGTTCATCAACGCTCGGCTCACGGATCTGGACGGCAACCTGTTGGCCGACTGCGAGGCGTTGATGGTGCAGTTGCTCCCGGGGCAGCAGTGATCCCCGCGATCGACGACATCCTGGACGGTGCGCATGTGCTCTCGATGCCGATGCGGACCAGGTTTCGCGGGATCACCACCCGTGAGGTGATGCTCGTTCGCGGACCGGCCGGATGGGGTGAGTTCTCACCGTTTCCCGAGTACGACGACGTCGAGTCGGCCCCGTGGCTGGCGTCGGCGATCGAGGCCGCGTGGGACGGCCCGCCCAGTCCGCAGCGTCGACGCATCCCGGTGAACGCGACCGTTCCCGCCGTGGCCGCCTCGGAGGTGGCATCGGTGTTGAGCCGGTCTCCCGGTGCCGAGACCGCCAAGGTGAAGGTGGCAGAGAAGGGGCAGAGCCTGGCCGACGACGTCGCTCGCGTCCGCGCGGTTCGCGAGCTGGTGCCGCGGGTCCGAATAGACGCCAACGGCGGCTGGAGCGTCGACGAGGCGGTGGCGGCGCTGGCGGCCCTGACTGCCGACGGCCCCCTCGAGTACGCGGAGCAGCCGTGCGCCTCGGTGCCGGAGTTGGTGGAAGTTCGGCGGCGGGTGCCCGGGGTGCGGATCGCTGCCGACGAGAGCATTCGCCGGGCTGAGGATCCGATGAAGGTCGTCCGGGCCGGCGGAGCGGATATCGCGGTGCTCAAGGTGGCCCCGCTCGGCGGGATGCGGGCGGTACTCGAGCTGGCAGGCGAGCTGGGCGAGTACGGCGTCCCGGTGGTGGTGTCGAGTGCTCTGGACTCGGCCGTCGGCATCTCGTCGGGGCTGGCCGCAGCTGCTGCGCTGCCGCATCTCGAATTCGCCTGTGGTCTCGGAACGGGCGCACTGTTCGTTCGAGACGTCGCACCCTCGCCCGAGGTGATCGACGGAACGTACCCGGTCGACATCCTCGAACCCGATGCGCAAGCGCTGATCGAGCTCGATGCCGACGCCGATCGCACACAGTGGTGGATCGAACGAGTTCGGCGTTGCCACGCCCTTCTGCGGTAGTCTTGCGCCCGGTCCGCGTGGGGCCGCTGACATATCTGGGAGGAAACTCGAAGTGGTTGCTGCACTCAAGGATTCGCTACTCGACGAGTCGAAGGCCGACGCTCTGCGCGTCGATGTTCTGGCTCTGATCGACGCCGAGGTCGCGGACAAGAAGGGCGCGAGCGGACTCGCGGTCAAGGGGGGATACGGCGCGGTGAAGAAGGTCGGACCGTCGTACATCGACAATGCGGTCTCGGCTCTGTGGCCCGATTTCGTCGACAAGCTCGACCCGTTCTGGCAGTCGTACAACGCTGCTCCTCAGGGCACGTTCGGTGACTACCTCGTCGCCAACGGTGACGCCGCGTCCGACGCGTTGCTCTCGGTCACCGATGCTCGCATCGAGGAAACCGACAAGTCCGTCGTCAAGAAGTTCTACGGCAGCCTGCGTGGTTCGGCGAAGAAGAACGTCACCGAGGCACTGCCGCGCGTCGGCGATCTGGTCGCCAAGCACGCCTGAGCGGCTTCGCCGCATGTGCGCGGAAGTTCGTAGCCTGCTACGAATTTCCGCTCACATGCGCGTAGCGCTCAATCGCTCCCAGTCGGCTTCCGTCTGATCCGCGTACAACTGCGCGAACCGGCACAGTGCCACCTCGAGGGCGTCGGAATCGCCGGTGTATCCCGAGATCATCGACGCGCCACTGGTTCGCGCGTGTCCCTTGGCCAGGAGTCGGCCCACCACGCGTGCGTAGTCCACCAGAGCCGCCGCATTGATCGACGAGAGGTCGATCGTCCCCTTCATGTTGCGGAACTGGCGCACGTAGTACTGCCGTCCGTCGATGGTGGTCCAGCCCAGCAGCGGATCGCTGACGGTTTGTAGATCCTGCTGATACTCGACGACGCGTTGTCCCTGATGGTCGTGCCACGCGGATTCGCCGTGCACGTACGGCGCGAGTACCGAGCGTCTGGCCTGCTTGAGCTGCAGAAACACCACATCGTCCTCGCTGGTGCCCTCGAGCAGTGCCACGTATGCCCGAAGCCCGACACTGCCGACCCCGACGACACGGTGCGCCACGTCGATCAGGGTGTAGCCGCCGAGCACTCGACGCCAGTGCGGAGTGAGGGTGAGCAGGTACTCGTCCAGTCCGACGGCGAGAAGGTCCTCGTCCTCGGCCGAGATACGCGTGGTGATCGGCGGTTCCTCGACGATTCTGCGCTTGCCCTCGTGCTTCTCGGTGAATCGCGGAAGAACGCGGTCACTGGTGCGTCGACGCGCCTTCTTGGTGGCGCGTTTGATTTCCTTGCGCAGCGAGCCCTCGGTGGCGTCACGCTGCAGCTTCTCGGCCGTCAGTCGCTGGAACGACCGGGACATCAGCGGCTCGTCGGCAAGCCTGGCCACCTCGATGCGATAGGCGGACACACAGGCAGTGACGGCATCGCGACACTGATCCTCGCTGCGGCCGTTCTGCCGCCCGGCCACCCAGATGCTCGCGGCGAGGCGTCGGAGATCCCATTCCCAGGCCCCGGGATGGGCCTCGTCGAAGTCGTTCAGGTCGATGACGAGGTCGCGTTCGGGGGAGGCGTAGAACCCGAAGTTGCCCAGGTGGGCGTCGCCGCTGATCACCGGATTGATACCGGTCGACGGCAGCATCGCCACATCCCGAGCCATGACGATGGCTGTGCCGCGCAGGAATCCGTAGGGGGACTCGACCATGCGCTCGAGGCGCGTCGGAATCAGCCATTCGATGCGGCCCTGGTGCGAGTACTCGATCTGCTTGACCGGGTCGGGCCGGTCCGGCGGCGGCGTCCACTCGCCCAGTGAGGCGAGCGGGACCTTGTCGCGCAGGCGTCGACCCAGTTCGTAGCGTTCGGCGCGGGGGAGAGGGCGGGCGCGCAGGGAGGCGAATGCCGCCCCGTCGACCTCGACCGAGTCGGTGACGACCGTGTGACCTTTTCCGAAGCCGGGCATGTGAGATGACACTAATCGAGCGTTACGGGGCGGCTTTACCGAACTTCCAGTATCCGGTGAAGCAGATCTGCGACTTGGGCACCGAACGCTCGTTCACCAGGTATCTACGCAGGCCCGTCGCCAGTCCCTGATTGGCTGCACAATCCAGTTCAGCTCGACGCCTGCGTGCATGTTCTGCTTCTGGATGTCGGCCTCGGTCGGGACTTCGACGAAGGCCCTGACTCGAACGTCCTCCGGTGACGACCGCAGAATGCCGAGTATGGCCGGGGCCGCGCTCTCGTCGCCGACCAGCAACTGCCAGCTCGGTCGTCCGTCGAACGTGTAGATGCGCCCTTCGTCGAAGATCGCGACGCGGTCGCCTGGAACCGCCCGAGCAGCCCACGCCGACGCCGGACCACTGTGACCAGGCGCTCCGCCGGCTCCACTCCCATGCACGACGAAGTCCACATCCAGCGCCGGGCCGTCCCCGTACGTGCCTTGTCCCCAGAGTGGCTGTGGGGTCGCGTCGTTTTCTCACTCGGACCTACCGCGTCGATAGCGCTGGACCAGCTTGGCTCCGACGGGTACTGCGAACAACATCATGAACACTCGGATCACCTGGGCGGCCACGACGAAGGTGACGTTCGCCCCGGTCGACGCCGCGATGGCCAATACCGCGTAGACCCCGCCGGGAGTGGTCGCGAGGTAGCCCTCGTAGCCGCTCGTCCCCGTCGCGGACGCCAACCACAATCCGAGCATCGCGCAGCCGACCGTGACGGCGACTATCAACATCAGTGACGCAGGCAGCACGCGCGAGATCGACTTCAAGCTGGCGACGGTGAAGCGCAGACCTGCCTGCCAGCCGATGACGATGTAGGCCGCCCACAGCAGCAGGGTCGGTACGGACGCGTCGAACGACCACCCGAGCACGTCGGCGAGCGTGGCAATGATCAGTGGGCCGAGCAGGGCGGGGGCGGGCAGGCGGATCACCTTCGCCAGCATCACCCCGATGACGCCGCAGATCAGGACGAAGGCGAGATCTATCCAGAGCGCCTCGTGCACATCGGCGGTGACCGGCGATTGTCCGGGCTGCGCTTGGAACACCAGGGTCGCAACCAGTGGCAACGTGGTGGTCACCAGCACGACGCGGAGGTACTGCACCACCGCCACCACGCGTTCGTCGCCGCCGAGCTCCTGCGTGATCGCCACCAGTCCCGACGCTCCGCCTGCCACGAGGGCGAGGGAGCCGGTCAGTGAATCGATGTCTTTGCGTAGCCCGAGCAGCGCGCCGGCCGCGATCGACAGCAGCAGGGTTCCGATGCACGCCAGCAGTACCGGCAGCCAGGTATCGCCGAGTGAGCTCAGGGTCTCGCGCTGCACCAGCGTCCCGATCTCGACGCCGAGTATCGCCTGCGCCGCCATCCCGAGTCGGCGTGGCAGCGGCGCTCTTTCGGTGCCCGTCGTCGGAGCCCACCCGGCGAGCGCGAACACGATCGCCACCAGCAGTGCGACGAACAACGCAGCCGACGGCACACCGAGTGCATCGGCCCCGACGGTCAGTGCGACCGTGACGAGAACCAGCAGCAGCCAGCGAATCAAGAAGGTCGCTCGATCTCGCGAACCTCGGGCGGCAGTCCCCACTCGGTACGGCCGAGTCGACTGAGCGGTGCGATGGTCTCGAACTCGGGCAGGCCGTCCTCGGCGAGAAATTCGGGTCGAACCGACACCGCGACGACGCTACCCATGACGACGAAGCAGTTACCCACTTCGACGACGCGGTGCAGCGTGGCCTCGATGGCGATCGGGGCAGCGGCCACCCGCGGCGGCGTCACGATCGAACTGGGTTCGCTCTCGATGCCGACGGCCTCGAACTCGCTGACCCCGTGGTCGAAGCTTGCGGAGCTGCCGTTGACCTGATCGACCAACGGTGCAGTGGCCAGGTTGACGACGAACTCGCCGGTGGCCTCGATGTTGCGCAGACTGTCCTTGCGGGTCACCGACGTGAACTGCACGACCGGCGGCTCCACGGAGGACACCGTGAAGAAGCTGTAGGGCGCGAGGTTCGCCACACCGTCGGCAGAGACCGTGGAGACCCACGCGATGGGCCTGGGTACGACCGACGCGGTCAGCAGCTGGTAGAAGCGACGTGGGGTGACCTCATCGGGTCGGAAGACTGTACGCACACCTCAATACTGTCAAAGCCCGGTTGCGGCGGCCGACCGGAGCATCTGACACTCTGGAATCTGTGAATCCGTCCACCGCCCAGGCCACCGCAGTCGTCGACGAACTGGCGCGCAGCGGGATCGAAGACGTCGTGCTCTGCCCCGGCTCGCGCAACGCCCCGTTGGCCTTCGCGTTGCAGGAAGCCGATGTGGCCGGGCGCCTGCGGCTGCACATGCGGATCGACGAGCGGACCGCCGGCTTTCTGGCAATCGGCCTGAGCCTGGGCAGCGGCCAACCCGTCCCGGTGGTGATGACCTCGGGTACTGCAGTGGCGAACCTCGGGCCCGCGGTGCTCGAAGCGAATTACGCCCGCATCCCGCTGATCGTCATCAGTGCCAACCGGCCCTACGAGATGCTCGGCACCGGTGCCAACCAGACGATCGAGCAGTTGGGCCTCTTCGGGTCGCAGGTCCGCGCGACCATCAGCCTCGGGCTCGCCGAAGAAGGCCCGAAGCAGAACAGTCAGTGGCGCAGCGCGGTCTCGCGGGTCATCGCCGCAGCGCGCGGTGCCCGATCCGGCAACGCCGGGCCGGTGCACTTCGACATTCCGCTGCGGGAGCCCTTGGTACCCGCGATCGGCGACCCCGGCGCGCGTCCGGAGGGTCGGCCCGATGGATTGCCGTGGACCTCGACCACCCAGGCGACCCTCGACGTCCCCGTAGAACTGGATCTGACGATCGACACCGTGGTCGTCTCCGGCCATGGCGGCGCTGTGCGTCCCGAGCTGGCGGGACTACCCACCGTCGCCGAGCCGACGGCACCTCTGCACGGAATTGCATTGCATCCCTTGGCTCTTGCGCAGTTGAAGCCGCGTCAGGCCGTCATCACCGGGCGGCCGACGTTGCATCGTCAGGTCTCGGCGCTGCTCGCGGATCCGGCGGTGGACGTCATCGCGCTCACCACCGGCCCGCGTTGGCCCGACGTCTCGGGCAACGTCCTGGCGACCGGCACTCGCGCCGTCACCACCGGCGCACCCGATCCCGCGTGGATCGCACGCTGTGCCACCGTATCGGAACGCGCCGAAATGGCTGTGCACCAACAACTTCGCGAGCATCCCAAGCCGACAGGGCTGCACGTTGCCGACGCGGTGATGTCCGCGCTGCAGCCCGGAGATCAACTTGTGCTCGGAGCCTCCAACCCCGTGCGCGACGCGGCCCTGGTCTCGACTCCGATCCCGGGCGTGAAGGTTCTGTCCAATCGCGGCGTGGCCGGCATCGACGGCACCGTCTCGACGGCCATCGGTGCTGCGATGGCCGGAAAGCGCCGCACCATAGCGCTTCTGGGGGATCTGACGTTCCTGCACGACGCGGCCGGCCTGCTCATCGGCACCGGCGAGCCGCGTCCCGACGACCTGACGATCGTGGTCGCCAACGACGACGGTGGCGGCATCTTCGAGCTCCTCGAACAGGGCGACCCGCAGTACGCGGGAGTGTTCGAGCGAGTATTCGGTACACCCCACGGGATGGATCTCGGGGCGTTGTGCGGGGCCTATCGCGTCGAGCATCGACTGGTCGACTTGGCCGATCTGGCAACCGAACTCACCGGCCATGCCGCCGGAATCAGAGTCCTGGAAGTGACCACGGAACGGTCCGGCCTGCGCGACCTACATGCCGCGATCCGGGCCCGTCTCTAACTCTTCTGCGCGGCAACCCATTCCAGGGTTTCGCCGGTTTCCTGATCGATCATGTCCTTGATCATCTTGTTGATCAGGTCCTCGATCTTGCCGCCGACGAGTGGGATCTTGACCGTCGATTCACCCTTGATGAGCAACTTCGCGCCGGTGCCGTCGGGCTGTAGTGACAGCGTGCCGGTGATCTTGGCCGGTAGGCCGGTGGTGCTACCGGTCAGCGTTCCTTCGGCGTGGTCGCCCTCGAGCGGGCCCCAGTGATCGGTGCGGGAGACGATCAGCTTGCCTTTGATGACCTTGGTGACGAATCCGGGGAGCTCGTTGGTGCCGACCTCTTCGGAGATGTCGACCGTCAGGCCGCCGTCGGCGTGCTTGGTCAGCTCGTACCCGTCCGTCTTCTTCGCTTTGGCGAAGCGCGCCATCCACTGGTCCTCACTGGTCAATGCTGCGTGCACTTCAGCGGGCGGATTGGACGCGCGGAGTGTGTGTTCGAAGCTGCGAGACATGACAGCAGACGCTACCCGAGCCGAGTCGGATCGGCTGCGAAGTAACCTGTCGAGGTGACCGACACAGCCCGACGCAGCCGAACCCTGCACAGAACCCGGCTGGTCGTGCTCGTGGTCGCCATCGCGATCTCGGTCCTGGCCGTACTTCTCGTCGTGGGTGCCTGGCGAAACGACGTCACCATCGACTCCGACAAGGGCACCGCCACGGCCGAGGTGCTCTCGGCGGGCAAATTGCGTTCGGCCGTCAGCTTCATCACCCCAGACGGCGTGACGCACAACCCGGCGCTCGGTGTCCTGTATCCCACCAATCTCATCGCGGGTCAGCGCATCGAAGTCGAGTACTACAAAGCGGACCCGGACGTCGAACTGGTTCGAGTCGCCGGTCGTGATGCCGCGGTCGCGATCGTTCCGGCCGGATCGGTCATCGTCGTCACCTGGTTGATCGCAGGCCCCGTGTTGTACTGGTTGCGTCGAAAGGAGGCCCGGAGTGCGTAATGCCAAGCAATGGGGCATCGCCGCTCTCGCCGCAGTGGCCGGGTTCGCGTTGGTGAACTTCGGCAACATCGCGTCCTCGGTCGTGGTGATGGTGCTCGTGGTGGTGTTCCTGCTCGTCCTGACCTCTCCGGTGCTGTATCCGCGTTCCCTGTCCGACGACGCCTCACGAGCGCGGGCGATCGAGAAGTCGGTGCCGCTGATCTACTGGCGTCCGGGATGCATCTTCTGCCTCCGTCTGCGGGTGGCGCTGCTGGTGCGCGGAAAGAATGCAGTGTGGACGAGCATCCGCAAGGATCCCGCTGCGGCGACCAGAGTGCGATCGGTCAACGACGGCAACGAGACGGTTCCGACGGTGTTCGTCGGCTCCGAACACCGCACCAATCCGAATCCGTCGTGGGTGCTCGCGCAATTCGTGTGACGTTGGCCCACACGTAACGTTGTCCATACCTGACCGACTGCAGGGCCGCCCACACTGAGGATCGTGCGAGTAGCCATCGTTGCGGAATCGTTCTTGCCCAACATGAACGGCGTCACCCACTCGGTGATCCGTGTCCTCGAACATCTGGACAGGACCGGGCACGACGCCATCGTGATCGCCCCGGACAATCCGTCGGGCCCCAGAGCCGCGACGTGGCACGACAACGTTCCGGTGCACCGGGTGCCGTCGATCATGGTCCCCAAGGTCAGTTCACTGCCCGTCGGCGTCCCCGGTCTCGGCATGGTGTCGGCGATGCGCGCCTTCGCCCCCGACGTCGTGCATCTGGCGTCACCGTTCCTGCTCGGGGCGGGCGGCCTTGCCGCGGCCAATCGGATCGACGTGCCCGCCGTCGCTGTCTATCAGACCGATGTCGCCGGTTTCGCCGCCAGCTACGGCCTCGGTCTCACCTCGAAGGCGGCCTGGCGGTGGACCAGGAGGCTGCACCGCGGCGCGGCCCGCACCCTGGCCCCGTCCACCTCGGCCGTCGACGCGTTGGAATTGCACGGGATTCCCCGCGTGCACCGCTGGGCCAGGGGAGTGGACGCCGTTCGGTTCGCGCCCTCGGCCGCGTCGGCCACCCTTCGCGGTCGATGGGGAGCCGGCGAGAAGCTGATCGTCGGATTCGTCGGAAGGCTTGCCCCGGAGAAGCACGTCGAGCGGCTCGCCGTGCTGGCCGCAGATCCGTCGATCCAGCTGGTGATCGTCGGCGGCGGACCCGATACGGCAGCACTGCAGGCGTTGATGCCGAACGCCGTCTTCACCGGCCAACTCGGCGGCGACGAGCTCGCGCAGGCGTACGCCAGTTTCGACATCTTCGTTCACCCCGGCGAACACGAGACGTTCTGCCAGGCAGTTCAGGAGGCCCTCGCCAGCGGCGTTCCCGTCATCGGACCCGACGCAGGCGGCCCGCGGGATCTGGTCTCGCACTGCCGCAACGGTTATCTGCTGCCGGTGGACAAGTTCACCGAACTGCTTCCCATGGCCGTCGGAGCTCTCGCCGAACCCACCACCCGCGCCCGCTTCGGTGACGCAGCCCGCAAGTCGGTACTGCACCGCACCTGGCCGGCCATCTGCGACGAGCTGATCTCGCACTACTACGACGTGCAAGGCATCACAGCACCACGGGTGCAGAGAGCAGCCTGAGTAAGCTGGTCCACGTGGCCACGACATCGCGCGCAACCCTGGAAAAAGAGCCCCACGAGGTGGCGTCGATGTTCGACGGCGTCGCGCGGCGGTACGACATCACCAATACGGTTCTGTCGTTCGGGCAGGACCGGAGTTGGCGCAAGCTGACTCGTCGGGCCCTCGATCTCAAACCCGGCGAGCGCGTACTCGACCTCGCCGCAGGCACCGGCGTCTCGACCGTCGAACTCGGTCGAAGCGGAGCGTGGTGTGTGGCCACCGACTTCTCCAAGGGAATGTTGCAGGCGGGACTGCAACGCGGAGTTCCGATGGTCGCAGGTGACGCGATGGCCCTGCCCTACGTCGACGCCAGCTTCGATGCCGCCACCATCTCGTTCGGCCTCCGCAACGTCTCGGATTTCGACGCCGGGCTGCGCGAGATCGCCCGAGTCACCAAACCTGGCGGACGCCTTGTTGTTTCGGAGTTCTCCACGCCGGTGTTCGGCCCGTTCCGCACCGTGTACATGGAGTACCTGATGAAGGCGCTACCGAAAGTCGCTCGCGCCGTGAGCAGTAACCCCGACGCGTACGTCTACCTCGCCGAGTCCATCCGTGCCTGGCCCACGCAGGAAGAACTGGCACAGCGCATCGCCGACGCCGGCTGGACGGACGTGCAGTGGCGCAACCTCACCGGTGGAATCGTGGCTCTGCACAAGGCCACTCGACCCTGAGGCCCGACGGCTATCAGGAAAAGGGCGGCCGGGAATCGATTTTCAGTGACCCGGTTCCCGATGCTCGCCAGGTACGGGCGACGAGGTCGCTGTCTGCCTCGGTGATCAGGTTGCCCATGCAGCGGACGGCGACTTTCATCAGTGCCCGTGAGCGCATACCCACCGGTCCCGCCGCAGGCAGGAATCTCGGCACGGTCAGCAGTCCGGCGAGGCGTCGAGCGATGGAGAACGCCTGCCCGTAGTGCTCGCGCAGCAGGGCAGGCCAGGCCTCGGTGAGGTCGTGATGATCGAGCAGGTCGACGACCATACGGCCGCCCTCGAGTCCGTAGTCGATGCCCTCGCCGTTGAGTGGGTTCACACACGCTGCGGCGTCGCCGATGATGGCCCAGTTGCTGCCCGCCACTCCGGAGACCGCGCCGCCCATCGGCAGCAACGCCGACGCCACCGCACGCAGTTCTCCGCTGAGGTCCCATTCGCCGCGGCGCTGCTGGGTGTAGAGGTCGAGCAGTGGGCGCAAGGCTCCCGGTGCGGGCCTCTTGGCGGTGGCCAAGGTGCCGACGCCGATGTTGATGGTGCCGTCGTTCAGCGGGAAGACCCAGCCGTAGCCGGGCTGCAGAGTGCCTGCGGCGTCTCGTAATTCGAGGTGCGAGCTGATCCACTCGTCGTCGCTGCGGCCGGAGGTGATGTAGGCGCGCGCGGCGACGCCGAAGGCGGTGTCGCGATGCCACTCACGCCCGAGTTGCTTGCCCAGAGTGGAGCGAACACCGTCGGCGACGATCAGGGTGCGGCAGGAGATCTCGTGCGTTCCACCGGCGCGCTGGAGGGTCACGGAGCGCACCGAATTTCCGTCGCGGGTGACGCCGACAGCCTTGGCTCCCTGGGCCATGACGGCCCCGGATTCGACCGCGGCGACGCGAATCCTGTCGTCCAATTCGGTTCGGGGAACGGCGCTTCCGACGGTCGGCAGTGACCTGCTCGGCCATTCGAGCTGCAGTTCCTGGCCGAATCCGCTCAGTCGCAGTCCTCGATTGCGCGCCTTACCGCGAACCCACTCGCCCAGCCCCAGGTGGTCGAGTTCGGCAACGGCACGTGGCGTCAATCCGTCGCCGCACGTCTTGTCGCGGGGGAACACGGCCGCGTCCACCAGGACGACGTCGCGGCCCGATCGCGCGGCCCATGCCGCAGCGGACGATCCAGCGGGACCCGCGCCCACGACCAGAACGTCGGTCGAGGTGGGTGGGGCGGGGAGAGGAGTGCTCACGTGTTCCAGTATCCCGATTTCGAGTGAGGGTGCATCGGGGGCCTCCGGTCGACGCTGTGCGAACGCGTGGTGATGGGCATGCGAGTTCTCGGTTTCCAGCGTGAACAGGCCGAATTCCGCTTGTGATCGTGCTCGAGGGGCCGATGGCTGCCCGGACCGACGCGGTGGGTGACACGGCGTCGGCAACGAAGGCCGCCACGCTGCAAGTCATGTCCGGCAACCTCGGTGAGTGAAGCGTCACCTGTGGTCGGTGCCACCGTCCCGTCGGTGTGCACGCTAGGTTCACTACGGTAGAGGCGAGCAGCGGCGCTGATGCCGCTACTGCCGGCATGTCGACGACAGGACAGGGACCAACATCGTGAGTACAGACGACGCTGCCGTAGCAACGGTCGTTGCCGGAGTCGACCTGGGTGACCCGGAGCTCGCGCGATCCGTCGCGGACGGCCTCGCACGCGTCGAAGAGCTGATGATCAGTGAACTCTCCGACGGCGAAGAGTTCCTGACCGAGGCCGCGCTGCACCTGGCCAAGGCGGGCGGCAAGCGATTTCGGCCCCTGTTCACAGTGCTCACCGGCCAGCTGGGGCCGTCGCCGACCGACCCGGCGATCGTCACCGCCGCCACCGTCGTGGAGCTCGTTCACCTGGCGACGCTCTATCACGACGACGTCATGGACGAGGCTTCGATGCGCCGGGGTGCGGAGAGCGCGAACTCACGCTGGGGCAACAGTGTGGCCATTCTCGCGGGCGATTACCTCTTCGCTCACGCGTCGCGTCTGGTGTCCACCCTCGGACCCGACGCCGTCCGCATCATCGCCGAGACCTTCGCCGAGCTCGTCACCGGGCAGATGCGAGAAACCATCGGAGCCAAGAGCACCGACGATCCCGTCGCGCACTACCTGAAGGTCGTGTGGGAGAAGACCGGGTCGCTCATCGCGTCGTGCGGACGCTTCGGTGGAACGTTCAGCGGCGGCGACGCCGAGCACGTGGGACGTCTCGAGCGACTGGGTGACGCCGTCGGAACTGCGTTCCAGATCTCCGATGACATCATCGACATCTCCTCGGCCACCGAGCAGTCCGGCAAGACACCCGGCACCGACCTCCGTGAGGGCGTGCACACTCTTCCGGTGCTGTTCGCGCTGCGCGAAGAGGGTGCCGACGGGGATCGACTCCGCGAGATCCTGGCCGGGCCGGTCACCGAGGACGCCCTGGTGACCGAGGCTCTGGAGCTGCTGCAGCGCTCACCCGGGATGGTCTCGGCCAAGAAGACACTCGGCGAATACGCCGCTCGGGCCCACGCAGAACTCGCACTGCTGCCACAGGGCCCGGCCAACGATGCGCTCGGCCGGTTGGTGAACTACACCGTCGAACGCGTGGGCTGACAACCCGGGAACCGCAGCTCGGGGTGTTTTCGTTGAATCCGGTAGTAATACCCGGTACGAGGAGGCACCTTCGGATGAACGGTTACGCGAACGGCGCGAAGACTTTCGGCCTGCTGGTCGGGATGTCGGCCCTCATCGTCTTCATCGGTTCGTTGTTCGGCAACTCGATGATTCTGATCGGGTCGATCGTGCTGGCGGTCGGTGTCAACGGCTACGCGTACTTCAACAGCGCCAAGATGGCTCTACGGTCGATGCACGCCGTGCCGGTGAGCGAGCTCGAACAGCCGGCGATGTATCGGATCGTGCGGGAGTTGGCGACGACGGCTCATCAGCCGATGCCCGCGCTGTACGTCAGCCCTACCGAGAATCCCAACGCGTTCGCCACCGGGCGAAATCCGCGCAACGCTGCGGTGTGCTGCACCGAGGGCATTCTGCGCATTCTCGACGAGCGCGAACTGCGAGCGGTGCTCGGCCACGAGCTGTCGCACGTCTACAACCGGGACATCCTGATCTCGTCGGTTGCCGGTGCCATGGCGTCGGTCGTCTCGGGTCTGGCGAACCTGGCCTTCTTCGCCAACGTCTTCGGCGGACGCGGCAGCGGGGGACCGAACCCGCTCGCGCTACTGCTGGTGTCGATGCTGGGGCCCATTGCGGCAAGCCTGGTTCGCCTCGCGGTCTCCCGCTCGCGTGAGTACCAGGCGGATCAGTCGGGAGCCGAGCTGACCGGTGATCCGTTGGCGCTGGCGTCGGCGCTTCGCAAACTCGAGCAGGGGGTGCAGTTGGCACCGTTGCCGCCCGAGCCTCGCCTGGCGGCGGAGTCGCATCTGATGATCGCCAACCCGTTCCGCATCGGCGACAAGGCGGGAAAGCTGTTCGCCACCCACCCGCCGATGGCCGACCGGATCGAGCGACTCGAACGCATGGCCGGCCACCGGCCCTATTGAGCCTGCGGCATGTGCACGGAAATTCGTAGTGGGCTACGAAGTTCCGTGCACATGCGGCGCAGGAGTGGAGCCTGCGGAACGACCCAGGTGAGAAGCCGCTCTACCGGTAGTTGACGAACTGCAGCGCGATACCGAAGTCCTCGTTCTTGAGCAACTGCTGGATGGCCTGCAGGTCGTCGCGCTTCTTGCTGCTCACGCGCAGTTCGTCGCCCTGGATCTGGGCCTTGACGCCCTTGGGTCCGTCGTCGCGGATCTTCTTGGAGATCTTCTTGGCGTTTTCGGTCGTGATGCCCTGGACGAGCTTCCCGGTGACCTTGTAGACCTTGCCGGACGCGGCGGGATCGTTGGTCTCGAAGGCCTTGAGCGAGACGTCCCGTCGGATCAGCTTTTCCTTGAACACGTCGAGGGCGGCCTTGACCTTCTCCTCGGATTCGGAGGTGATGACGATGGTCTCCGACTCGCCGCTGCCGGACCATTCGATGCTGGTGTCGGAACCGCGGAAGTCGAAACGGGTTGCCAGCTCCTTCGCGGCCTGCCCGACAGCGTTGTCCACTTCCTGTCGGTCGACCTTGCTCACTACGTCGAAGGACGAATCAGCCACTTCTCACACTCTCCAGTCGAATCGATTCTTTGATGTGGCGCTCGTGTCGGTCCACATCCCGCTGGGACTTTATCGGCCCGCTACCGACCGTATCCACCCGGTTTGCGTTCCGGGGGGACGTTCGTTGTATTCTTCTCACCGCGCCGAAGACCAGCACGGACTTCGATCGCAACACGGCAGATTGCCCGAGCGGCCAATGGGAGCGGACTGTAAATCCGTCGGCTTATGCCTACGTAGGTTCGAATCCTACATCTGCCACACCTGGAACCCCGGCGAGGATTTCTCTCGCTGGGGTTTCCATGTGAGAGGGACATGAACGGCTCGCTGACCACGCAATTTGGTAGTCGGCGCTCCGAATGTGTAACCTCTTGAAGGCTTCAGCGCACGGCAACAAGCGCAGTTGCACGCCCCCTTAGCTCAGTCGGTAGAGCGTTTCCATGGTAAGGAAAAGGTCAACGGTTCGATTCCGTTAGGGGGCTCGCTGGATTGGATGGCTCGACGCCGCGTTCCCTTCGTGGGATGGTGGACGATGAGCACCTGAGGCGGTGTAGCTCAGTTGGTAGAGCAAACGACTCATAATCGTTGCGTCGCCGGTTCAAGTCCGGTCACCGCTACACAGTAGGCAAGCACGACCCGCAGCACCCACGAACAGTCCTGATTGACCCTGATCAGATTTACCCGAAAGTAGGCGTCCAGTGGCCTCCTCCACCGATGTGCGGCCCAAGATCACCTTGGCCTGCGAGGTTTGCAAGCACCGCAACTACATCACCAAGAAGAACCGTCGGAACGATCCCGACCGCATCGAGCTGAAGAAGTTCTGCTCCAACTGCGGCACTCACCGTTCGCACCGCGAGTCTCGCTAGTCCGTTCGGCCGGCTGACTCACAGGTTTCCGACAGGGTCGACGCCTCGCGTTAGGTTCTACTTCTCTCCCTAACGGTCCTTACGTCCAGGGTAGAAAAGGTTGGCTTCACAGTGTCTGCAGCACCATCAGACGATCCGACCATGGATGTATCCGCTCACGCGGCATCCATGGTCGGTTTTCATTATCGCGTCGACGATTTCTACGAGGTCGGTCGTGAGAAGGTTCGTGAGTACGCGCGTGCAGTCCAGGATTTTCATCCCGCGCACCACGACGAGGACGCAGCGAAGGGCCTCGGATACGACGGTCTCCTCGCGCCCTTGACCTTCATTTCACTGGTCGGCATCATCGCTCAGACGCGGATGTTCAAAGAGGTCATCACCGGCTACGACCCCAGCCAGATCCTGCAGACCGATCAGCGACTGGAATTCCACCGTCCGATCCAGGTCGGCGATCGGCTGATCTGCGATGTGCATCTCGAATCGTTCCGGCAGATGAGCGGCAGCGACATCATGACCACCAAGAACATCGTCACCGATCAGAACGGCGAGGTCGTGCAGACCACGTGGACGACGATCGTCGCCCGTACCGGTGGCGAGGTCGACGAGAACATCGCGCACGCGGTCAAGGAAGTGATCATGCATGGCGCTTCGTAACTTCGACGACGTGTCGGTCGGTGACGAGTTGCCCGAGCGAGTGGTGTCTCTGACTCGCGGTGACCTGGTGAACTACGCGGGCGTGTCCGGCGATCCCAACCCCATCCACTGGAGCGACGAAGTCGTCGAACTGGCCGGACTGAACAACGTGATCGCCCACGGCATGCTGACGATGGGCCTCGGTGCCGGGTTCGTCACCTCGTGGCTCGGCGACCCGGGTGCGGTCACCGAGTACAACGTGCGCTTCACCAGTTCGGTGTACGTCCCCGCGGACGCTGCGGCGGCGGTCGAGTTCACCGGCAAGGTCAAGTCGATGGACGCCGAGAAGCGAACCGCAACGATCGCCATCGTCGCGAAGTTCGAGGGCAAGAAGATTTTCGGGCGAGCCACCGCAACGGTGCGCTTGGCTCGAGCATGATCGATCCGGTCGAGCCGGCTCACGGCCGGGACGACGGGATTTATCTGTTCCGAAGGGTGTGCAGTACACTGAGATTTCTGGGGTAATTCGGCGCTCCGCGCTGCCCGCATCCTCTCTCGTGGGGTGTGTGGGCCGTGTGTACGTTCCGAATGGACACCAGAGCGGCCGAGAAGTTTCGGCCGAAGGGGCGTAGCTCAATTGGTAGAGCAACGGTCTCCAAAACCGTAGGTTGCAGGTTCAAGTCCTGTCGCCCCTGCCCAAGGTGTCAGCAACTGAGAGGAACGACGTGAGCGAGGAGCGCGGTAAGCGCGACGGTCGATCGGAGGAGTTCGAGAACTCCTCGGTTCCAGACGACGTCGCACCTGGCTCCGAGGGCCGTCCTTCCGATGCTGATACGTCCGCCGGTGAGCCTGCTGCAGGCGCAGTGGTACCGACCGGTAAGCGATCGTCGAGCAGGTCCCGCGGTAGCGCCGCAGGCGTGTCGATGTCGAAGCCCGCGGCTGCATCCACCGCATCGGCGAAGGCCAAGCCCGGTCGGACTCGATCGGGCTCCGTCAAGGCGGACAAGCGACCGAACGTGTTCATGCGTTTGCTGCAGTTCTTCCGCGAGGTCGTCGCCGAGCTTCGCAAGGTCATCTGGCCCAACAAGAAGCAGATGGTCACCTACACCAGCGTCGTGCTCGTCTTCCTGACGTTCATGGTCGCGTACATCAGTGGCCTCGATTTGCTCTTCATCCAGGGCGTCGGCTGGTTGTTCGGCTGACCGGTCGCAGCTGCGTGACATATCGACGATCGAACCGAGCAGGAAACTAGAGAAAGGGTGCTGACGTGAGCACGCCGCACAACGACGCCACCGAAGTGGCCGCATTCGACGCCGATGTCGAGGCGACCAAGCAGGGCCTCGAAGCGGAGCAGGCCGCTCAGGACCGCGAGACCGACGAAGCCATCAAGGCCGATGTCGCAGCCGCTACCGGCGAGGACGTGACCACCGAAGACGGCGAGGTCGCCACAGGCGATGACGCCGATGTCACTGCCGAGCCCGAGGACCCCGTCGCCGAGATGAAGGCGGCTCTCCGCCGCGCTCCGGGCGACTGGTACGTCATCCACAGCTACGCCGGTTACGAGAACAAGGTCAAGGCCAACCTCGAGACCCGCGTGCAGAACCTCGACGTCGGCGACTACATCTTCCAGGTGGAAGTTCCCATCGAAGAGGTCACCGAGATCAAGAACGGCCAGCGCAAGCAGGTCAACCGCAAAGTTCTGCCCGGCTACATCCTGGTGCGTATGGAATTGAACGACGAGTCCTGGGGTGCTGTTCGTAACACCCCCGGTGTCACCGGTTTCGTCGGAGCCACCTCGCGTCCGTCGCCGCTGACCATCAACGAGGTCGTCAAGTTCCTCATGCCCCAGGAAGGTGCCAAGAAGGACGCGAAAGCGACCGCAGGCGCGACCGAGCAGGGCGGCGAGACCACGTCGAAGCCCACCATCGAGGTCGACTTCGAGGTCGGCGAGTCGGTCACCGTCATGGACGGCCCGTTCGCCACCCTCCCCGCCAGCATCAGCGAGGTCAACGCAGAGCAGCAGAAGCTCAAGGTGCTGGTATCGATCTTCGGCCGTGAAACACCGGTCGAGCTCGGCTTCACTCAGGTCTCCAAGATCTAGAAGCCGACCGCACAGACTTGCAGTAGCAACCGCAAGAAACCCGAGCGAATACAAGGAAAAAGAAATGCCCCCGAAGAAGAAGAAGCTAGCCGGGATCATCAAGCTTCAGATCCAGGCCGGTGCCGCCAACCCGGCACCGCCCGTCGGCCCCGCACTGGGCCAGCACGGCGTCAACATCATGGAGTTCTGCAAGGCGTACAACGCCGCGACCGAGTCGCAGCGCGGCAACGTC
>CAUQEL010000037.1:0-22308 GCA_963517305.1 uncultured Rhodococcus sp. | reverse complement strand
ACTTCGGTCTATTTACGCCCAGCGATCCGCAGATTCCCATGAATCACCCGGGTTAATACGCCGATTCGACCCAGCAATCTATCCAGGCCGATACGCCACCTGCGTCTACGATCCGGACAAGGCACTGTGCACACGCGCACAAAACCTTTCGGGCCAGAACGCGCCGACGCTCGGTGGTTGTCGACCTCTCGAATGCCGCAACGTCGCGCTCACCTCAGGCAACCTCGACGAGTTGCGTTCGGAGAGCTCCGATATCGAGCGCGAGCTCGAACGAACACCGTCGCTGCCTCCGTTGCTGCAGCATCGACTACGGCAACGGAGTGAGCAGATAAATCAGTTCGTCGACCGACACGATCCGAACTCAATCCGATGAGTAAACGCATCGACCTCCCGAGCGAGCAGGACGTCCGTCGAGTGATGACAGAGCACATCGAAGACGCAGCATCGGCCGGCGGCCGCGCCACTGTCATCGGCCTTGCCCGTCGACTGGGTCTGTCCAACGCAACCTTCTGGCGGCACTACCCCGCTATCGCTGCCGAACTCAGAGCCGCTTCCGTCGCAGCTCCCGTCGCCACACGGCATGACGACCGGACCGAACTCCTTGCCTCCAACAAACGCGTGCAACGAGACAACGCGGCGCTGACTCAAGACCTCACCCTCGCACTGGCCGTCATCCAGCGGCTAACACTCGACAACCACGCCCTACGGAAAGAACTGGAAACAACGTCAGGGGTGACCTCCCTGCAGTCACGCTCGAGCTCCGCGGACGCTGTCGTGGGCGCGTGTGGCCGGCAGGACCGCTAAGCCTCGATCCACCGATAAAGCTGCAAGATACTGGGCGTCGGGGAGGAAGTATCCTCCGACCAGAATTAATTCGAGTTCTCACACAGCGAATCAGACCAGACCACTCCGAGTATGTTCACCGCTGTCCTTTTTGAGATGACTCGTTCAGCTTTTGACGTCGGATGGCAGATACACCAACGACAATGCTTGCGATCCCAGCCGCGAGGACAAGCGTTGACAGCGGATCAAATTCATTAGTCTCCACACGCGTGTCAAAATCCTGTGCAGCGCAACGCACGACGACTAGCGGTAGGAGGGGACGACTGGACTCGACGTCGACAGCCCCCGGATAAGCATTCTCGCAAATTTCTGAGGCCGAGCGACCGAGCCCAATCTGGCTGGTCGCCCCAAATGCAACACCAACGAGCAAGACGCCGATTAGAACCAGCAGGACAGCTGGCCGTAGCCACCGAGAACCTGTATTGCTCATGCGTTCGAAGTCTAGCCGCCGTCGAGTTGGCGGCGGTCACGGTGACCGAATTGTGACCAAACTCGTGTTCGCGTGTCTCTCCAACGGTGGGCAAACTGACCGTACTGTTCGGTTCGTCCTTGATGCCCTTCACTGTGGGAGCTCCATGAAACCGAGCAGGCTACCTCTCAAGTCGCATATTGGCGATCCAAGCCCATTGATCAATGTCCGCTTCAGGCAGCATCGGACGCGAAATCAAATTGTCGCTCGAAGAATGTCACTTATCGGTGCGTTAATTACATCCCTTGCATTGCTAGTTTCTACACCTGGCGTTGCGAACGCCGATCAATTTCGCAACAACCAGTGGGTATTCGGCTCCATCGAACGCGAATTTATCGATTTCCTTTCCGGTGCTAACCAATACGGCCAAGGCGGCACCTCGAGTATCGGAGAACCCACCAGTGGCGAGCTTTACGCAGGAAACAGCAACGAGGGGCGGTAGCAGGAATTCGGGTTTACTAATCGCATTTACTGGTCGCCGAATGTCGACCCAAACAAAGGTCGTCAAATCGGCGGCTTGATCATGAACAAGTGGCTTAATTTGCCATCGCGTCAGTACAGAACGTATGTCAACGGCCCGTATCAGTACGAGAAGCGAAGCGACGAACGTGGACGACTCGGGTACCCGGTCACACGTGAGAGCCCTGCTTCTGGCGGGCGGTACAACAACTTCCAGGGCGGCGCGATTACATACAAGTTCGGAGCCACATCTGCCTATGCCACCTGGGGTAACATTCGCGATCAGTGGGCTGCGCAGAACTACGAGCTTGGACCCTTGGGCTTCCCGAGCAGTGATGAGTACCTGTGTCAAGATGGAACAACGTCCAATGATGGTTACGAGTCATATGGCGCTTCCGGACAGAACTTCCAGAACGGCCAGTATCTGACGTCAGGACGCAGGCCGCCGACATTGGGCTACAGCTCAGTCCTCTTCTCCAAACTCACCTATCAGTCATCTTCCCAATACACGACCGCAATTTCGCAGGCATCCACTGCTTGGAATGCACTTGGGAGCGTCCAGGTTACCCCCTATGACCCTGTGAACCCGACGCTCACTAATGTGGAAATTTCCGACGCCAACCGTCCGGACGTCACATGGGCCGGGCTATACAGCAACACCGACTTTGGGGTGGACACTATTCAAATGAATACAGCGAAGCTCGGTAACGCCAGTAATCAACGGAACGTTATGACACACGAGATGGGTCATGCGCTCGGTTTGGCGCATAACTGCAAAAGTCAGCTGATGGATCCGATTTCAAACTCATCGGTTTTTGCGCCGCAGTTCATGGATCAAGCCGCCTACCGTCAACTCTGGGGATGACATGATGAAGGTCAGAAGTTTAGGATCAAAGTACGGCACGGTGGGCGTTGCGAGCTTATTCGCCTGCATTGTATTAGTTGGCTGCAGCACTTCGGCAGGCACGCAACCTGGAGATGCTGGCACGACTGCCAGCGTGACTACGCGCACACAAGCAGTGGAAATGGACTCGGCTTTCGATGTGACAGACCCTCAGCAGCTTGCCGGTTGGGCCGACGCGGTCTTCGTCGGAACAGTGATTGAGCAAGTCGGTACGAAGGCAGTTGGGCCGTTTCCCGAGACGCAGTTTTCTGTTGAGGTGCTTCAGACCCTAAAGGGTGACGTCGCGGGCCAAATACTCGTCAATCAGCAAGGCGGGTATGGCACCGACGGTACGTTGTACTTACTGGACGATGACCCACTGATCGAGCCGGGAGCAACATACCTTATGTCGGCTGGCTTCTTGCCGTCCGAAAACTGGTACACGGTCGCTCCACGCGCGGGCAAAGTGACGTTGTCAGCAGAGGAAGTTGCTGCCGTCAGCGATGGAACTGCGCGGCGATCAACCGATGAGCCAGCGCCGGTCGCAACAATGCGAGATGCCATCGACAACGAGATTCCGTTCGATCCGAACCGCGAATCGGAGCCCGTCAGCTCCGAACCGCCAGTGCCACCAAGGTAGGTGTGTGACTTCAGTCGACTGGACCGGAAGCTGATCTTCACGTCCCACCAGTGCAGTTCGGGGGTGTATGACTTATTCCCGAACTGCACTGACGTTTTAGCCTGTCTTGGCTGTCGACGGGCCAAATCCTCATCCGCGGTGGCTCCGCTACAGCGGCAGCTCATGGTCCGAGCGTGATTCGGGCAGGTGTCGAACCCTCGTTGGTGATGGCCCGAAACAGCGGGATACTAATCGGATGCACAGTGGTCAGAGGCAAACCCCGTCTACAAAGCGTTGACCAACACTCGTCGAGGAGGATCTACGATGCGACGGGTCGGTGGGTCGAAGCTCACGGGCCAGTTCTCGTACAGGTCGGACGTCATTGTGCGACTGCCAGCCGGTGCGGCCGGTGACCGGCGACTGCGTCGGTGACCGAGGGGGTCCAGCGCAGGCCTTGCTCGCCGAATGTGGGTGCAGTGAGGGTGTAGCGGCCGGTGCGCTGGGTGATTCCGCGTCCGTGGACGGTGGTCTCGACGGTGATCGAGCGGATACGTCCCCTCCCCTGCTCGATGCCGCCGTAGCCGACGGGCCGAGAGGAAATCGTCAGATCGAGACCGGGCATCCGGCCGTCGGTGATCGCGAATACGCCTGCGTGCGTGCGTGTCCGGGCAAGGATCGCTCGCGCACGGGTGGGCGGCACGTCGCGGTCGTGGACGGTGCTGATGACCAGGTCGATCCCATCGATGCAAATACTGGCGACGTCCAATGGGTCGCCGTCCCCTGTTTTGATCAGATGGACCTTGGACAGATCGCCTCCGTGTTCGTGGACGGCGAGGAGCCCGAACTTGGGTTGTCCGATCAGGGCGACGTGGTGGCCGGCCGCACTGACGGAAGCGACGAGACCGACGAGGATGGATCCGGCACCGGTGATCGACAGGGCTGTTCCTCGGGCCAGCGCCCCGCGTGGAAGCAGTTCCGACAGCGGTGTGGGTGTCGGGATGGTCCGCAGGCTTCGCGAGCGCACGGGGCCGCTGAGGGCTCGTTCCTCGACAACGGTGGTAGCTGCGCCAGCGATAGCGGTCGGCGGTGCCACAGGCGGCGCGACGTCGGCAGCGTGGTCATCGGGACCGGTAGGTGCGTGGTCTCGGCGACCGGGGATCGCGGCCATGCTGCGCCGCAGAGCCGCGAGCTGTGCGGCTTTGTCCAGGCCGCTGAGGTCGGGCATTGTGTCGGCTGTACCGGCCATGAGTGCGACCTTTCGCCGAACGGATCTCCTCGCCTCAATCTATGCGAACATATGTTCGATGTCGAACTACCTGCGTACGTCCGGTGCCCACCGTGAATCGTGGACTTTCGAGGCGTCAACGACGTGGTCGATCGACAGTTCGGGATCGGCCGTCAGGTGGCGGTGTTCGGCCAGCAGACGTGAGATGTGGTCCAGGGCGGCGTGCACGTCGGGGTCGTCGGGGTCGTAGCCCTCGTCGGCGATGGCGGCGCGTTCGATAGGGACCATGCCTAGTTCGACGCGGCGGCGTCGGGCGCGGTTCCGGTGTCGTAGATCAGTTCGTCAGAGCCGTCGTAGCGGTAGGCGCGCTGTCCGCTCGGCAGCGTCACCCATCCGGCCTGTCCGTGATCGGGATTCGGATCGAAACTGCGGTCGCTGGTCATGAGATCAGTATCTCGTCCGCCATGCCTGCACGGTTGAGTGGTCAGCTGTTGACGAGTTGGCTGGCTCGCTGAAAGGTCACGCCGAGAAGCGATCCGATATCCCGGACGGGTACCTGAGCGGTAGCGAGCTTCTTCGCGAAGGCTTCGGTGCTGGCTTTGACGCGGGCTTCGTCCTCGACCAGACGTGCTCGCTGTGTCGCGATCTCGGCGATGCGGACCGCGAGATCCTCTCCCCCGGGTTCGAGTTCGATGTGCTGCTCGATCTCGACATCGGCAAGTGCGACTCCGGTTTCGAGGGCTATCAGTTCTTTCGCCGCGGTGGGGACATCGTCGATGCGACGAGCCTGGGTGAGGGCGTCAAGTTCCGGGACAGCGATCATCCACCACTTACCGTCTCGGGTCACCGACACCGTGTAGGTCTTGCTCACTGCTGCGCCTCCTTCATGGCTGCGAGGATCTTGCGGTAGACGCCGGGCGAGATCGTCCGGTGCCCATCCGGCACAGTCACTTTGACTGCGCCATCGGCCGAGACCCACGTGCTGTGCGAGCCGACCGTGCGGACCGAGGTGAACCCGGCCGCCTTGAGGGCCTTGACCACTTTCCGCGTGGGCTGCTCGGTAACCATGACATTAGTCTAGTCGATTAGACATTTTCTAGTCAAGTCGACTAGACGAAATATGGCCGAGTAGCGGTGCTGTGGTCGACACGGAGGAAGTGCCTATGACGCATTTTCTCATCTGGTGCATCTGCCTGCGGGTTCGGTCTGGTTAGGGTGGTTGTCGACAGCAGTGTGTTTCTATTCGAGAGAGGCCGCATCGAACCGTGGCGAAAAAAGTATTCACTCAATTGGTCGACGATATCGACGGCTCGGTCATCGACGACGAATCGGGCGAGACGATCGAATTCTCCGTCAACGGCGTCGACTACCTCGTAGATCTGAAGGCGAAGAACGCCAACGAGTTTCATCGGAAGATCGGCTACTACATCGAACACGCGACCCGTGTCGGCGGGCGTAAGCGTCGACACTCCCCCACCTCCACGCCTCCATCTGCTGCGCCCTCGAACAGCGGGGCCACACGTGATCCGGCTCAGACCAGAGCTGTCCGGCAATGGGCCGCAGACAATGGTTATGAGATCAGCGATCGCGGCCGCATTCCCGCTGCGATCGAAGAAGCGTTCAACGCTGCACACTGACGTATTCGGCCCCGTCGGTCGGTTTTCGCCTCTGCCCTACACCAACCGGCCTCCCGCTTTGCTCACGAAACGACTGCGCGAGATCAAAGCCAGGCCGTGCGTGCGCTTCGGGCATGTGTGCCGGGATCCTGTTCTGCGCAGGCAAGACTCTCTGAGCTTTGGTTCGAGTTCGAGTTAGCGGACGGCAGTGGTAACTGGATCGAGGAGGAACAGGCACTGCTGCTCCACGTAGCGGTCGACCTCCGCCGTGACGCCAAGGTTCGTCCCGACGCCAATAGTGTCTGGCACCGAGCCGACCCAGTTGAGGTCGTAGCTGGTGTTCTCATCACGGAACTGGAAACTTGGCCCGGGCTGCGCGAACGTTTCGCTGAAGTCGCCGGCGTTGATGAGGATGTCGTATCTGGTACTCGCGCCGTCGTGAGGTCCCATCGCGACGATGCTGCCCGGGAACGAGATTGTCTGACCTCGATGAGCCGCAGCGAACGCTGCGATGTCAGGCGAGCAAGTGTCGGTCAATGCGAGCAGGGCCGCGAACTCCGGACTGTTCTCGGACGTGAGAACAACGTCATCAGGTACCGGCGATGGTGTAGGCGTCGCTGTGCCCATCGTTTCCGGGGACGGTTGCTCGTTCGGGGCCGCTACCTCACTGGGCGCAGGACTGGCAGTTTCCGCAGGGCCGGTGTCTCTTTCGCCGATAATGCCGATGGTGAAGATGACCGCGAGCGCAAGCGCGAACACGCCGCCACCGACAATCAAAAGGCCCCGGCGAGACTTGGGTGCCGGGCGTCGGAACGTGATCTCCGTCCGGATCTTCGCGGGTACCTGAGAGACAACCTCCCAGCCTTCACTTTCCCACTTTTCGATGGTCCGCGACTCCATGCCGCGAACCGCGCGGACCGTCTTAGTCTCATACGTGATGTCGGTGTCCGTTGTCATGCGTCAGCTCCAAGATCTTCGCCGGAACGTCACCGGACTCGCGAGGACCCTACCGAACGACAACGCTGAAGTGACCGGCGGCACTGAGGACTCGGTGCAACCGTGTCGAGTGGAATAGGTTTCAGCTTCGCCAGCAGAAGTGTGCGCGTCGCAGTGGCTCGATTCTCGGTCAGCGACTTGAACCTACGAAGTCACGACCGGTGTCCATCGGGGCGTACTCGTCGTCGACTCGGTCGTCCGTGCCCGCTTCATCGATGCCTGGGCTCTGGTCTTGGCCGGGGTCGGTGGTGTGCGTGTGGTTGGCGGCGAGGGGGGTTGCGGTGCTGCGTTCGCTGGCGATGTTCTGCTGTACCTGTGTCCAGGTCTTGATGTGTCGAGAGACGGTCGAGGTGTGGAGCTCGAGGTGGCGGGCGATATCACTGAATGACCAGTCGGGGTTTGCGAGGTAGAGGTCGACGCTGGTCCATACGGCAGGCTTGAGCAGGCCGTTGTCGAGGTCTTCGTCTATCCCGGCGAGTGCCGATCCTGTTGTTGCGCTGTACTGTTCGCTCTCCACACGGTCGAGCGGGTATTCGATGCGAGCTGTGTCGGTGGCCGTGTCGAAGGATTGGGGGGTCTCGATCGTGGTTGCGGCACGGCGGCGGCGGGGTGCGCGGAGCACGACGGCGACGATTTCGCTCATCGTGAGGACCATCGCGGGCGCTAATGCTGCTATTGCTGCTGCGACGGCGGCGTTGAGGACGGTTGCGGTCAGGACGGCGTGGTAGGCGTTGCCTGCGATGGACAGGATCGCCGAGACGGTCAGCACTGCCACGACGAGTCGCCGGCCTCTTTTGGTGGCGGCGTCGGTGTGTTGAGAGAGGGCGATCCGGATGACGGCTGCGGCGAGGATCGGGCCGTCAAGGGCGACGGGGATGACCCACGCGTCGGCCGGGTGGATGCCGGCCATGACTGCGAGGTCGAGAAGGGTGGAGAAGGACAGTTTGAAGGATGCTGCGCCGACGACGATGGCGATGGCCAGGCCGGTGATCAGTGCACCGGTCAGCACGCGGGGGTGGATGTCGAGGGTGTCCTCGCTGGTGGGGTCGAGGTCGGGGGTATTAGCGTTGTTCATTGATCGCAGGTCCGTTCTGTGATCGACCGGCCCCGGCAGTGTGACAGCACTGCCGGGGCCTTCCGGTCGGAAGTGTGGAGGTTATTGGATGGTGGCGAACTCGAAGTCGAGGCGTTCGCGGTCGTATTGCTTGCACGTGGCGATGGCATCGGCTGCGCCAGTGTCCGATCCCCAGACGAATCGGTAGAACGCGTCACTGTCGGGGAGGTCCATAGCTTTGCCTGCGAGGTAGGGCCGCCAGGGATGGCGTGCGTGCGTGTTCACCGTCTTCTTGCTCATCCCAAGCGCTTTCGCTATTTCCGTTTGACTCAGGCCTGCCAGGATCGCAGATTTGACCAGAGCCTGATCGACGTAGTTGTCGGCGAGGAAGTCCAGGTGGCGTCGGTACTGGCGGGATCGTTGTCGCGATTCGGCCAGCGATTGAATATCGGGTGTCTGCGGCATGGTTACAGTATCCCGGTACATGCTGCGTACCGCAATACCCAAATGAGATTTATCCTGCCGATTCTGGCTTCCATGAAGCGGCCATCAGTTGCGCCCGTGCGGTTTTCACACCTGTTCACTGGTGACCACGTACCGGGGCATCGAATACACCAGACCGGATCATCCTGCCTCTCGAGCATGGCACGCCGCCCACCAAGATCCCCCTCCCCCACTGCTGCGGACTACTTACGAGACCGAGCAGGACCAGCAGCATCAGCAGCAGCGGCGGTCCAGCCGTTCACGCCCACTGGGCGGCACTCGTCGTGATGCACCGGGTGAGACGGCACCAGATTCGCCGGGGTCTCGGAGAGCCACTGGTCGCACCAGGCACACCGAACGACCACCCGTTCGGCGGTCATGACGTCGCCTCGACATCGTGGCCGAGCTGAGCTTCCTCGAGCATGTAGGTGGCGTGACGATTGGCGTGGGTGGTCATCGAGGGTCAGCTCCTTGTGGTTGTGGCGCGAGGTGTGGGTGCGCCGTCGCGTTGTTCGCGGGCCCGGATGAGGGCGGCATAGACAGCCGATCGGCTCAGTCCGTAGAGCTCCATGAGTTTCACGGCACCGAATTCCCCTGATTCGTAGTCCTTGAGGATGCGTTCATGTTGCAGTGCAGTGAGTTTGGGTTTGCGGCCGGTCATCCGGCCCTGCTCTTTGGCGAGCGCGACGCCCTCGCGGGTGCGAGCGCGGGTAAGAGCGGCCTCGAATTCGGCCATAGCGCCGAGGACTGTGAAGAACATCTTGCTCGACGGATCGCCGGGGCTGTAGACCTGGCCACCGTAAATCAACCGTGCACCTTTTGCGTCGAGCTCGGTGACGATGGCGTTCAGGTCAGTGACCGATCGGCCGAGTCTGTCGAGTTTGGTGACCACCAAGGTGTCCCCCTCCCCCACTGCCGCGAGGGCTTCGGTGAGGCCGGGTCGTTCCCGGTTGCGTCCTGTGTATCCGCGGTCGGTGTAGATGTTGCCGGTGTCGACGCCCATACCGCGAAGCGCTGTGCGCTGCGCTCGCAGATCCTGCCCTCGTGTGGAACATCGGGCGTACCCGATCAGGTTTTCGTCCACCTGGAGCCCTCCGTCTCGGAATCTGTGATCAAACTGGAATTACTTACAACACTATCTACCAGGACACCGACAGGCTGGTCCGAGCGTCGACCGATGTCAGTTTCAGAAGACGACTGCACTGTTTCAGAAGTGGACTGCACTAATCACCTCTCGCGACCGCTAGGGCGTCTCGTTCTTCCCGCGCGAGGGTGAGGTTGCTGTAGAGGGCGGATCGTTTCAATCCGGTGTTCTTGCAGAGTGTTTCGATCTTGAACTGCCGTGTTTCGTATACCTGGAGTAGGTATGCCCGCTCTTCAGGGGTCAGGGTGTGCGGCCGTCCTTTCATCTTGCCGGCCGCTGCGGCCGCGGCTATGGCGTCGCGGGTGCGGGCTCGGATCAGGTCGGACTCGAATTCGGCCATGAGGCCCAGCATCCCGATGAACATTTTGCCCATGGGATCAGCTGGGTCGTAGACCTTGCCGTCGATCAACAGTGCTACTCCCCTGGCGGCGAGGCGGTTCACGGTTTCGTGGAGGTCTCCGGCGGATCGGGAGAGTCTGTCGAGTTTGGTGACGCAGAATTCGTCGCCTTCGCGGCTGGCGTTGATGGCGTTTTCGAGTCCGGGGCGTTTTGCTTGACGGCCGCTGACAGCGTGGTCGATATAGACCCGGTCGCGTTCGACTCCGATCTTGGCGAGCAGCCCAATTTGGACGGAGGTGTCCTGTCTGGCGGTGCTGCACCGCGCGTACCCGATTTTCATGCCCCTCCGGCCTGCTGGACTTGATCTGTCCATTAGAGACTACGGGAAGCTGGACCAATCAAGTGGACACTTCCAGCGGACGGTTCGGCCGAGAGAACGTCGTGGTCAATCACTCTCAGTAGCCCGTTTGCGCTCGTCCGGTATGACGATGGTCTAAACGCACACCCAAACCCGCAGGAAGCTTCTCAACCCGGACCCGCGAGACAAATCGCGATGAGCCTGCCGAGGTGATCTCAAGAAGCCCGAGCCGTGCGAGAGACCGTGGAGTGTAATTTCCGAGGCGGACGATTGACGGCACGCCACCGACGCGGCCTGTTTATGCACAACCCGACCAGTGCCCCCCGACGTCGATGACTGCCACGCTTCTGCTGTTGGCCGCCATTGGCAGAGTTGCAGCGGTCCGCGAGTAATCTGCAACGGAAATCCCGTGAGGAGAGGAAGCCCTATAAATGGAACCGCCACCAGGGTCGGGTTCGTTAAACCCCAAAACCGGTCGATACGAATCAGGCGAATGCTACTGGGACGGTCGAACCTGGCGGCGGATAGACGACCAGAAACATAAGAAGCCGCACAAGTGGCCGTTGACGACGCCTCAGTCAGTGGTTGCAGGTGCTGCGTTGGTAAGCGTGCTCCTCCTAGGAGTCGCTCTCGGCAACGCCGACAATAATGAGAACTCTACGCGCGCCATTCAGACGACCACACGCACGCTTCCGCCTTCGCCCCCGGGAGGTTCGGCTCCGAGTGGTGCCGAACGAGCGACCACCGTCCCAACCGTATCGCCCTCACCGGCCGCTGCGGTAACGACAGATCCGAACGCGGCTGCAATCGAAGCAAATCGCGTTGCTATGGATTCTCAACAGGCAGCGGCCGACGCTCAAGCAACACGGCTGGACCGACAAACTTACCCAGCAATCGGCGAACGCGAATTCGGCGTGTTGGTCCGCGATCCAGATGCCGAACGGGGAAGAAGAGTTGTCGTGTACGGGTATGTGACCCAGTTTGACTCGGTCACCGGGACCTCTATGTTTCGGGCAGACACCTCTGCAGTGGAAGGCAACCAGTGGTACGAGTTCGACCACAACACCATAGTGAACTTCGATCCGGTCATTGGACGCGAAATCATTGATGGCGATGTGGTGACGCTCTACGCAGAGGTCGCCGGAAGTCGGAGCTATGAAACCACATTGGGCACGAGCGAAACCGCGTTAGTACTCAAGGCCAACATGATTGACATCACGGGATAGCAACGGCCTCTCCGACTGGACGATTGATTACGAAGATGAGCGGCATGTCGGGGCGTGTTGCGCAGGACTCGACCGCAAAAGTGTCGTCGAGCCGCGCGATCAGGTTGGGCGCGATGCGAGAGTGCCAATTGTTGATGGCGTTGGCGATTCGATCCCACAATCCGTTCGCCGAGGGACCGATGTGCTCTCGGTCAGAGTAGCTGTCCGATGCACCCATTCGGTCGCGTGCGGTTGTCACGATGCCGAGCTCGATATGGACGCGGTGCGCACTCGCGTTCGGCGATGGTTGTCAGGGCAACGCACACCCACCACAGTTGCCCCTGACGTGTGTCGTCGTCACTCGCAGCCGACGCCGTCTCCGTCACCGTCGAACTCGGTACTGAATCCGGGGTCTCCAACTCGGATGGGGGCTGCACCGGCGGCGCGAACTGCGGCGCAGTTCGCGTAGATCACGCTCGCCAGCGCCGGTGCCATACCCACCGGCGCTGGCGCAGCGGGTTGCTGAGCTGGTGTCAGCGCGGGCGCTGACTCGGCGGGGCGGATTGAGGCGGTAGCGCCGCACTCCCCGAGTATGCGAACGATGGCATCGTATTCGGGCGGGGTGACCCAAAGTCCGTACGCGGCTTTGACCTCGACCTGCCGTGAGACGTAGGTACACCGGTACGGCTTGTTGCTCGGCAGCCATGTCGCGGCATCGCCGTCGCCTTTCTGCTGATTCGCCGGGCCGTCCACGGCCTGCAGATTGCGCGGGTCGTTCGCCAGATTCCGCAACGTGAGCTCGTCAAGCTGCTGCGCACCTGTCTGCCAGGCGTTGCTCAGAGCAACGACGTGATCGACCTGCACGGTCATCGAGGTATCGGCACCACGGATGAAGTCGATGGTGGCCCCGGTGTATTCGTCAACCAGGGTGCCTGTTTGTATTGCGCATCCGTTGGATCCCGGTTTCACAGTGATTGCGGTGAGATCCCGTCGAAGTACGTCGTTGCGGGTGTCGCAGCCGTTGCGGCCGTACTCAACGGTTACGTTGTCGGTCCAGGCCTGCCCGAACAGGTCGCGGTCGTAGCCGGTCTTCGGGGCTCGCCCCTTGATCGGCACGGTTGCCAGCATAGTCAGGGCTGTTTGTGCGCTGTCCGCGTTGGTGACCACCGCCGCGGCAGGTACGGATGGATCCACCGGTTCGGGTATGGCCGGCGGATCGACCGGAAGCGTGGGCGTGGCCTCGGTAGTAGCCGCTTCGCGTGAGGTGTCGATTGTCGTATCGGCGGCCGACGACGCAGCATCGGTTTGCGACGTTGCGTCCCTCTCCCCCGACGGATCCACGCAACCGACGACGAGCAGACCGGACAATGCCACTCCGGCGATCCACGGCCACGTCCGCACACTCTTCGATGCGGATGACATAGGCGGCGAACAGCCGGAAAAAGACACAGTGGTGCTCCAGGATCGTTGATGAACGAGTCGGGCGACATCGTAGTTGGGCAGCTGATCAGCAACCGACGCAGTGGAAGTATTCGGCGACGGCTACCGTTTCGCAGTTTCGAGTGCGATTAGCGAAGAACATCACTGCCAAGGAGGTAGCGGTTTCACCCGGAATGAGCCCACATCAGGCGGCCGTAGTCGGCAACAGACGAAAAAGCAGGGTATAGGACCTGGTCATCGACACGTCCCGATGCAAGCCGTTGTCCCACATGCACAGGCCCGAGAGTTGACAGGTCAGATATCGCCCGAGGCTGCTGCCCTGCAGAGTACCGTTACGCGCATGGGGAACAACTTTTACGGCGGCGTTCACCACCATTACCATGGTGGGACGAGAGGTGTTGAACGTCAACCCGATCCGCCGCCCGTCGACACGCGCTCTGTGTGGCGCCAACACCCTATCGTCGGGACGCTGACCTTCGCGATCATGGCCTTCATCGCCCTCGGTGTTGTCATCAACTTCTGGTATGTGTTCGTGCCGCTCGCCGTTGTCGGTGTCGGCGGCTATTTCGGAATCCAGCGGGCCAAGGCGCAGCGCGCAGAGAACGCGGCACTGTCGGCACGGGCACAGGCCGAGCACGAGGCGTACATGCGAGGGTCAGAGGTGGGAATGTTCGGACGGTTCCCGCCGGAGGTGTAACCGATTTGAGAATTCTCGGCGTCGCCTCCGGGGGAGCGGCTGAAACTTTAGCGTAGGTTGTCGTCGGGTTTTCTGTTGATCGTTTACCCGGTCAGTTGTCTTCAGTCCACGTGGTCACCAACTGGGTGGGCAATGGGGTGCTGCTCCCCGGTCGGAGTGCGCATTGTCGCTATGAGCACCGACTGTGTCCGGAGACTTCAGACCACCGATCGAACACGCCTGAACGAAGCCGTGCCGGGAGGACGCGTGCGGTTTCTAACTGGGTGCGCTGGCAACGTAATGGGATGGCATCTCGGTAGGTTGGCGTCGCGGCGGGTCCGGCGCACTCTGTCAGCTATCTGGAGGGGTGGGAGTATCCCAGATTCCCGCATACATCTCGGCTACCAACGGCCACACCTGGCGAAGACCGTCCTCGACGGAGTCGACGACGGTGGCGAGGTCGCCGAAGATCACGAACTCGTGGGGAATCACACGGCCAGCCGAGTCTCGGCGTCCGAGCGGATCCTCGATGCGAAGCGCAACATGTCCATCCTGGCGGTGCCACGCAGTCAGCGCGTCTCCAGCGTCGTCGAAAGCACGTTCGTAGTCCGGGAGCGGGTCGCCGAGTCCGGCGTCGAGAAGAAAACGAAAACCCCAATTACGGCCCCGAGTGGACCAGATGATGTCCGAGGGTCCGGAACTGGTGCTCACTTCGGGTTCCTGATCACCTTGTCGTCGACGCCCTGCTCGAGGTCCAACTTGAACTGCGTCAGTGTCGCTCGCAGGTAGTCGTGCTGAGCGCGGGCCTGCGCGTTCATCTCCCTGAGTTTCGGTCCCACCAACCGCGCCGCGTCCGCCAGGATGGGCAGCGCGACGGCGGCGATCTTTCTTGCCTTTCCGCCCTTACCTGGGTTGACCAGTGCTAGAAGCTTTTCGATCGCCGCAAATTTTTCACCCGTCAGGCCTGCTGCCAGCAACTCTGCGCCGTCGGCGAGCGAGTCGAGCACTTTGCCAGGAATGTCGTGCTTCTCCTGCCATTGCACACGACGCTGAAGCGGAAGAATCGACGCCACCGGAAGGACGAGATCGAGACCGATACGCCGGGTCAAGTCGATGTCGAGCGTCTGTGGACCAGTGGACTCGCGCTCGAACTTGGCGGAGGACAGCAGCAAGAAGTCTTCCCCGATGGACAGGGCAGCGGGGGTGTCGATGAGTTCGGCGATGGTCGATCGGAGCTGTTCGATGTCTGCTGCTGCATTGACGATGATCAGATCGCGGAAAGTGTCGACGTCCCAGTCCGGGAACAGATCGGCTTTCGAGAGCGCCAGGATCCACACCCGAGGGAACTCGACGATAGGCCCGTCCTCGAGCAAGTCGTCCTTGATTCGTAAGAGCCCCTGACGAAAGCTGAACATCAACGACTTCAGGTACAGCTCTTCGTCGCCTCGGTGGTCGAGTAATTTCTGTCCGTCGACCAGCAGGAAAGCGACGTCGGACCGAAGTAGAGAACGGAAGGTGTCGGTGCGCCGCTCGCGCTCCGTCGCGCTGCTGGGCTCGGTTTCGAACCATTCGCCTGGATAGTCGTGCCATGCGAGTCGGAGGACGTCGAAGGGCCGCTTCTTGGCTGCGTCGGTGTCTGCGCCTTTGAGTTTCACCGAGAAGTAATGAGTCGTCGCCTTGTATCGGTCTTGTTTCGGTGCCGTCGCGAGGTCCCGCATGCGGAGGTAGTTCCTGTAGAGCCGATGCCCTTGGCCGATGTCGTCGGCAACAAGGTCCCAGAGATCGTTCGCGTATCCCCCATCCTGCGTCGGTCCGAAAAAAGACGACAACAAAACAGTCTTGCCCGAACCACTCTCGCCGAACACGGCGATGTGTTGCTCTCGAACCCTGGGAAATTTGGCCATGGCAGGGAAGGTACAACACACGGCGTGAGCGCCTCCGCTGCGACAAGAGACCGCAGGTGAAACGTGCAAGCAGTGCCGTCACCTTCGAACCCAGAGCTGCACCTCCTCGGCCGCAACCTACCGGTCTCAGGCACATCGACGACTTTGAAAATCGATGGACGCATGATCAGCCAAGAGGGTTCATCTGCTTCAATTCCGTCATGACCGATCCGGTAGAGATCACAACGACAACACCCACCGTTGGTGACACAGTCCAAGTGCGACGCCTAGAAGGCGGCTTCGTTACCGGGACCGTAGTCGAGGACTTCGCCGACTACTTGCTGACCGTCCCCGTCGCCGGCCGAGACTGGGCGATGCCCCATCGATGGGCCGTCGCAACGAACAGCGGAACGCTGATCTTCGCCGACGACGCCGACATCATCGAGCACCACAAATCCGAACCGTCGACGACAACGGCGACACCGAACGACATCAGCGACAAGACCTGACCGGTGGACATCTACTCAATTCTGGTTGCCTCGGTCATCGGGTCCGCGGCCGTACTAAGCATTGCCATACCAGTCCTGCTGGCCATGACGATCATCGACATCACGCGGGCGCTGCGAAACCGCACCAAAGGTTCCCCAGGCCAACACCCGGCGTCAGCACGAAGTGCAGCCAACTTCTGACACTGACAAACGTCATCGACACTACTGATCCTCGCGTTGATCGCCCTCGCTGGCGGGAAGTCGATTCACGTCGCGATCACCGTAGGAATCACCCCATTCCCACACGCCACTGAGGGCATCGCGAACTTCGCTACAGCCCGGACGACGGTGTAGGCGCGTGGTAAGCGTGGGCGTACTCACGGAGTCGATCCCGGACATCGTCGTCCAGGTCCGGGCCGCCCGGCAGATTCAAGGCCCACCACAACCGGCGCCGATACTCCGCACCCGAAATTCCGAACGCGACGAAGATGTCTTCATCGTCGGCACCACCGTACGGTTCCCAGCGCACCGCGAACCCCACAAAAGTCTCTGCCGACCGCTCGTCCGTCATGCCGACAATTCTCGCCGACCTATCGACCGTCCACACACTCCCACCGCAGCCCCGACAACCCGAGACCTGCGATGCCCCGATTGTGCACTCCACTTCTGCACTCAGAATGTCAGAAGACGGCTGCAATCACTGGTGAAATCCCAGCAAATCGTGCAGCCCACTTCTGAAACTGACACCGATTGTCAGTTTCAGAAGACGAGTGCACGAGTTCAGAAGTGCGCTGCACTTGACACCTCTCAAGTAATCTAGCGAAAACGCTAGATTGCTCCTTTGGTGCTTTGACTGCCCGATCGTCCGAACCTAGGCGCTCACTTATGACTACGTGTCTTTAACCTTCGTTTTAGACACGCCCTGGATTTGACACGGCAAGGACGATGAGCGTGTGTGTCAGAACTCATGTTCAAAACCGACACGCCGAAATGTGTCCCTACGACGAGTTGTGACACACTCGACCCTGTGGGAGAACTTCTGGGCTACGCGAGGGTGTCGACGACCGATCAGAGCGCCGACGCGCAGAGCGAAGCTTTGAGCGCTGCCGGGTGTTCGAGAGTGTGGACGGAAACTGCGTCGGGTGCGACGACGTCTCGGCCGCAGCTGTCGGATCTGTTCTCGCATCTGCGGCGCGGCGACACGTTGGTCGTGTGGCGACTCGACCGTCTCGGGCGATCACTCCCCCATCTCCTCGAAACGGTCGAGCAGCTCGACGTCGATGGCGTCGGATTCCGCTCGCTGACCGAAGCGATCGACACGACCACCTCCGGCGGAAAGCTGATCTACTCCATCTTCGGAGCGTTGGCGGAATTCGAACGCAACCTCATCCGCGAACGCACCAACCTCGGACTGGCGGTGGCACGCGCCCAAGGGCGACTCGGTGGCCGACCACCGGCGATGTCCGGGACGCAAATCAAACAAGCGAAGCGAATGCGCACCGGCGGAATGTCACTCACCGACATCCGAGAAGTGCTCGGAGTGTCGCGATCGACGCTGTACCGGCACTTGAAATAGCCCACCGCCAATCGCCGTTTCTCGCACATGGCCCGCCGGGCCGATGCGAGTCAACTTCCGAAGCTGCCACCGTGGGGGTCTCGGGCACATCGACGACTTTGAAAATCGATGGACGCATGATCAGCCACGAGAATTCGTCTGCTTCAATTCCGTCATGACCGAACCGGTAGAGATCACAACGACACCACCCACCATTGGTGACACACTCCAAGTGCGACGCCTAGAGGGCGGCACCGCTACCGGGACCGTAGTCGAGGACTTCGCCGACTACTTGCTGACCGTCCCCGCCGCCGGCCGAGACTGGGCCATGCCCCATCGATGGGCCATCGCGTCGGAAGACGGAACGCTGATCTTCGCCGACGACGCCGACATCATCGAGCACCACAAATCCGAACCGTCGACGACAACGGCGACACCGAACGACATCAGCGACAAGACCTGACCGGTGGACATCTACTCAATTCTGGTTGCCTCGGTCATCGGGTCCGCGGCCGTACTAAGCATTGCCATACCAGTCCTGCTGGCCATGACGATCATCGACATCACGCGGGCGCTGCGAAACCGCACCAAAGGTTCCCCAGGCCAACACCCGGCGTCAGCACGAAGTGCAGCCAACTTCTGACACTGACAAACGTCATCGACACTACTGATCCTCGCGTTGATCGCCCTCGCTGGTGGGAAGTCGATTCACGTCGCGATCACCGTAGGAATCACCCCATTTCCACACGCCACTGAGTGCATCGCGAACTTCGCTACCGCCCCGACGACGGCGTAGGCGCGTGGTACGCATGGCGTACTCACGGAGTCGATCACGGACATCGTCGTCCAGGTCTGGGCCACTGGGCAGATTCAAGGCCCACCACAACCGGCGCCGATACTCCGCACCCGAAATCCCGAACGCCACGAAGATGTCTTCGTCATCGGCACCTCCATAGGGTTCCCAGCGCACCGCGAACCCCACAAAAGTCTCTGCCGACCGCTCTTCCGTCATACCGATGATTCTGGTCGACGTATCGACCCGTCCGCACATCGGCCGCCCACCCCCACCACAGCCTTGAACACCCCGACCTGTGGTGCCGATTGTGCAGTTCACTTCTGCACTCAGAATGTCAGAAGACGACTGCAATCACGGGTAAAACCCCAGCAAATCGTGCAGCCTACTTCTGAAACTGACACCATCCCTGAGTGCATCGCCGTTCCGACAACTCGTAGTCGTTTTCTATCGACGTTTCGGCATCGTCGAACGGGAAGCCGCACCAGACCGCCGATCGAGTGCGGACGCCTGTGTAAGGCTCTCGTGATCAGCTGGGGTCTTCGTGGGCGAGAGCGCGGTAGCCTTTCGCTCCGGCACGGTCGACGGCGGCTTTGACGACCCCGAACACCGCGCCATGAATGGCGGCCGCGATCAGCACCTCTTGGACGGTGCGGCTCAGGTCTTTCGGGTCGGGAGTCGAGGTGTCGTTGTCGCCGATACGTTTCCACACCTGCTTGAACACCACCCCGGCAAGTACCCCGCCGAGCACGCTGGTAGCCAGCGACAGCGGTTTGTACACCGCTTTCGACACCGCACTCATCGCAGCAACCGCCGCGCACGGCGACGACGCGAGAACACAACCAGCACTACCGCCGCGACCAGGGTCCCGACAGCGGCCGCGGCGACCTGCGGATTGTCCTGAGCCAATGTCTTGGCCTTCTCCGCCTGAACGGTTGCTTCACTGCGCACCCGCGCAGGCACATCGACTTTGTCGGCGAGCGCCGCCACCGTCTCGGCGAGTTCGGCGCGCTGCTGTTCGATATCCGGCACCGGCGCTACTGGCGGGTCTGTCACGTGCGCCTCCTCGCCTGTCTCGTTACCACGTGCAACGTGCTTGTTCTCGGTCATCGGATTCCCTTCTTGATGGCGGTGATGTCGTCGTTGACACTGGCGACGGTCTCTGCCGGTACCGGAGGTACCGCATTCTTCGCGCGTGAGGTCCCCACCGCAGCCAAAACCCCTCCCACCACCAGGACTGCGGCGGCGACGATCAGCGCTGCCAGCCACGCCGACAGCACTGTCGCCAACCCCAGCACTGCAGTTGCTATCAGAGTGGCGAGACCGAAGAACAGCAGCAGTGCGCCCGCACCGGTGATACCGATACCGATGCCGAGCCGGGTGCCTTTGCTTTTCACTTCCTCGAGGCCTGAGCGGATCTCGCTGCGCACCAGCGTCGACACCTGATCGGTCAAACGTTCGACGAGCTGCACTGTCGACAGATCCGCAGCCGAAGTGCGGGCTTCCTCCGACGGTGGCCCGGAATGAGCGTTCATTGTTTCTCCCTGCATATGTTGATTCGAAGTGATGTCTCCGCCAGTGCTGGAGCCGGAAACAGGTACAGGCAACGGCTTTTCGTCGCCGTGTGTCGTGCGATTGTGTCTGTCATCGCGCTGCCCAGCACCGCTGGAATGTGCCGTGGCATGTTGGTGCCGAAGCCGTCGTCCGTCGTCGACGGCGGCGGCATCTTTCTCCTCGTTCTTCTCCGACACCCGAGTATCTCGGGGTGGGAGCTGCAAACGTTCCTCGGCGACCATCCCTGCCTGCAGTTGTCGGCCACGTTCGAGTTCGGAATCGAGTTCGGCACCGAACAGCAACGCAAGGTTGGTGATCCACAACCACAGCAGGAACACGATCGCCCCGGCCAACGATCCGTAGGTCTTGTTGTAGCTGCCGAAATTGGCGACGTAGAACCCGAACAGGATCGTCGCGGCGACCCACACCACGATCGCCACCACTGCTCCGCTGCTGATCCACCGAAACTTCGGCTGCTGAATATTCGGAGTCGCGTAATACAACAACGCGACCGCGAGAACGACGATGACCAGCACGACCGGCCACCGTGCGATGTTCCACACCGTCAACGCGGTATCGCCGAGACCGACCGCATCCCCCACCGCGGCTGCTACCGGTCCGCTGACCGCGAGCATCACCGCCGCGAGAGCAATCAGCACCAGCGCCGCCACCGTCACCAGCAACAGCACCGGCCGCAATTTCCAGACCGGACGCCCTTCCTCGACCTCGTACATTCGGTTCATCGCCCGCCCGAACGCCCCCACATACCCCGACGCCGACCACAACGCACCCGCAACACCAGTAACCAGAGCGAACCCTGCGGCCGGAGCGGACACCAACTGCGTGATCGGCTCCCGCAGCGTCTCCACCGCCGAGGAGGGTCCCAGATCGGACACGATCTGCAACACACCATCGACGGTGGCTTGTCCTTGCCCGAACACACCGAGCAGCGACACGATCGCCAACACAGCGGGAAACAGCGACAACACTGCGTAGTACGTCAACGCTGCCGCGAGATCGGTGCACTGATCACGCGAGAACTCACGCGCAGTCTTGCGAAGCACGAACAGCCACGACGTTTTCGTCAACTCCGTCGGCGAGTCGGCCTTGCGCGGATCATCCGGGTCGGCATCCACCGGTGCGGACGGGACATCATCGTTCTCACTCACCTGACGCTAGTACCCGCAGCACACCGACGAAAACATTGCCCGAGAGTCAGCAGCAGATGAATCGTCGGCACAGAAAACGCAGTAACAGTCTGGTCTTGCGCCGCAAAATGGACCGAGCTTGGTACGCAGAGCACCGCTACCACCGGCGCGGTCTGTCTCTCGATGAGTGAACAACCCGTCAACCGAACAGGGTTTCATCGGAAATAGAACGGGGACGGTTTTCGCCCGGTGGCGGTGACAGATCACCATCACTCTTCCGTTGTTGTACACGGCCCCATACCCACGACGTTATCGGCGTTGTCCGCAGGCGAGGCGTCGAGACCACCGCGAATCAGCGGCTGACCGGCCTGCTTCAATGCTGAACTATGACCGATCCCAAACAAACCACCACCGGAGCCCTCTCGGTTGGTGACATCATCGAAGTGCACCGCCCCGACGGGACCACCTCTGCAGGGACACTCGTCGAGGACTTCGGGGACTACCTCCTGCCCGCAGACACCCTCGGTCGCACCTGGACGCCCCCACACCGCTGGGCGATCGCCCTGGACTCCAGGACCCTCGTCTTCGCCGACGACCAGGACGTCACCGCACTACCTGCTCCCCCACCCACCAACACCGCAGCCAACAGTCCCGCAGCTGACAGCACCGCCGGCACGCCGTGACGAAACACCCTCGATCTGTCCCCCGCCGCACCTATCTGTTCTGGAGCGGCGTAGCGCTCGTGCTGATCACCTGCGCGGCGTGGGCACTCGACCCCGAACGCGGGTTCCTCAGCGCCGCGATTCTCGGTGCCACCGGGACCGCCGTATTCCTGGCACTCGTAGCCGTCATCAGCAGAACAGGATGAGCGAACAACCCGCCCGGGCATGGAGGCGGGCGAGTCTGCGCGCACGCGCCCACCGCGATCGGTTCGACCTCGACACGCGAAATGAGGTTCACCCCGGATGCCGACGCAGCAGGTATCAGTTTTATCAAGACCGGCTGAGCGGCCGAAGGACGATTGGGACTGCCCCAGGTTTGGTTGACATCTGATCTGTGAGGATCGCTCCTCACGGTG
>CAUQEL010000036.1:0-33065 GCA_963517305.1 uncultured Rhodococcus sp. | reverse complement strand
ACAACACCATGCTCGGTGGCCTGTCCTCTCGGCGCGATCACCCCTGATACCCGAAACGCCCAGCCCTGTTCCGGTGCGGATGTCGTAGCCCGGCGGGATGTCGTAGCCCGGCGGGATGTCGTAGCCCGGCGGGATGTCCTCCGAGGACCGTGACCAGCGGTACGGACGAATCCGGGTCGAGTGGGATGGAAAAACTATGCTCGATAGTAGTAACCTGTGGCCTGACCGTCACCATTTCGTTATCTCGAGCGAGGCCTCGGCCTCGTAGCCACCAAGGATTGTGATCTTGGCCCGACACCGCACACCCGATCCGATCGACGACGACTACGCAGCGCCGGCACCCGGCGTCGCGGTCTCGATGCCCGTCGGCAACAGGCCGACGGCGCTCATCGATCACCCCCGTCATCGACACGCCGGGTTCGCACCCTCGCGTTTCGTGACCGAGTCGCCCGCCGAGACCGTGTACTCCGACAATCGGTCGCAGGACGAGCACACGCCTTCGGCGCAGACGCCCGCACCGGATGTACCCGCTCACGCGGTCAGCGCCGCCTGGGACACCGCGGCCGCGGACACTGCCGCGTCGATGTGGGTGCACGTGGCCGGTCCGGACGAGACGACACACGGCGACGGTGGCCGCGATGTAGTGCAGGCCGTGTCGCGACGTGCTCGCCGCGGACTTCATCGCCGCCGGGTGCCGAAGCCGGGTGGCCGCGCCATCGCTGCGTCGGTCGCGGTCGGTGCCTTTCTTTCCGCGGCAGCGACGGCTCCGAACACCGGGTCGCAGGACAGTGTGGCGCTCAGCGCCGCGAGTATCGATCGACCTCCCGCCGGCGTCCTGCCGCCGAGCCCGGTCGTTGCCTCACCCCCGCAGGTGTTGCAGTTGCCCGATCTCGATGTCGGCCGACTCGCGCAGCGCATGACCGAGCAACTCGCCGAGGGGGGAGTTCGGGCGGCGGAGCGCGCCGCACGCGATGCCGAGGCGCGGCGCCCGCTCTCGGTGGTGCCGGTGTCGGGCACATTGACCTCCAGTTCTGGGCCGCGTTGGGGGACAACGCATTACGGACTCGACATCGCCAATACGATCGGGACGCCGATCGTATCGGTGACCGACGGTGAGGTCATCGAAGCAGGGCCGGCGCAAGGGTTCGGCCTGTGGGTGCGTATTCGTCAGGACGACGGCACGATCGGGGTGTACGGCCACATAGACCAGGCGCTCGTCACCGCCGGTCAACGCGTGAAAGCCGGCGAGCTCATTGCTACGGTAGGCAACCGAGGCCAATCCACCGGACCCCACCTGCATTACGAAGTGTGGCAACCCGACGGTGCCAAGTCCGACCCGACGGCGTGGCTGTCGGCACGCGGAGTCGATATCAGCTGACACGACAAGGAAAGAAGAACTGGCGATGAAAAGGCTCGGTGATCTCGAAGCGGAGGTGATGAACGTGCTCTGGCAATGTGATCGACCGCAGTCGGTCCACGACCTGCGTGAACGCATGGCCGACAGAAACCCCGCCTACACCACGATCCTGACCGTCGTGACCCATCTCCACGAGAAGGGGTGGGTCGAGCGGACCAAGCAGTCACGCGCCTATCTCTACTCGCCCGTGCAATCTCGGGCCGAGGCCACCTCGCAAGCGCTGCGCGAAATCCTCGACACCAGCACCGACTCGGCCGCCGTGCTGATGCATTTCGCGAAAACCGTCACCGACGACGAACTGGACGCCCTGCGGGGGAACCTGCCGGACGCGAACCGGTGATCGTCGCACTGGCATTACTCCTCGCCGCGACCCTGGTGGCCGTTGCCATGCCGCCGCTGCTGACCTCACTCACCCGCACCGTCGGCCCCTCTCTCGCCTTGACCGCTTGGATCGGCAGCATCGCCGGGGTGCTGTTTCTCGTGGGATCCGCGGTGGCGGTGTTGCTCTGGCCCGGCCATGCGCCGGCCGAGGGCATGGTCGAACTCGCCGTCCGCTGCCTGGGCTCGCTGCAACACGCGGCCCAGCCGTGGATCGGGGAAGCGGTCGCCGGGGCATCGGTCGTCCTCGCGGCGTCGGCATCGGCGCGCGTCCTGCGCTCGACTCGCCGTCAGCTTCGAGCGCGGTCCAAAGTCCGCGACTATCACCGCGATGTCATCGCCGTCGTGGCGCGCACGGACCCCGGACCCGAACCGATCATGTGGCTCGACCACCCACTCCCGCTGGCCTACAGCATCGACGGTCGCCCCGGCTACGTCGTGGCCACCGAAGGCCTGCTCGCCCATCTCGATCCCGAACAACAGCGAGCAGTGATCGCACACGAACGTGCCCACCTGCGCGGGCGCCATCACCGCATCGTCAACATCTGCGAGATCCTGGCCAAAGCGCTTCCTCGCGTTCCCCTCTTCGCCGCGGCACCCGCGGCGGTACGGGTCCTGGTCGAGGTCGCAGCCGACCGGTCCGCGGCCGCAGTCACCAGCGCCGACACTGTACGTTCGGCATTGTCGACGGTCTCGCAGGCGCATTCTGCGCGGCCACTGTGGGCACTGGGCCTGATCGGGGACTCGACCACCGAGCGGTTGCATCACCTCGACACGAGCGCGCAAACACCGAGCCGAACCCGAGCGGGCGCTTATGCTGCCGCCGCCGTGCTGCCCCTCGTCGTGCCGGCCGTGTTGGCCGTCGTCTCGCTCAGCGCGGTCTCCGCCGCAGCGTGCGCGGTCCTGCTGATCTGAACAACCCCAAATACTATGCTGCATAGTATTTGGGTTACACTGGCGGACGCGTCCTGTAATTCGCGTGCGACACGAAGGTGGTTCCATGACGGCGCTGACATCTCCTCCGGCTGCGCCGGCGGTTCGCCCCTATCCACCCCGCGGGGCCCGCAAGGGGTCGTTCCTGCACACGATGGTCACCACCACCGATCCGAAGGTCATCGGACTGATGTACTTGGTGACCTCGTTCGGGTTCTTTCTCGTCGGTGGCCTGATGGCGTTGATCATGCGCTCCGAGCTCGCGGTCCCGGGAATGCAGTTCCTCTCCAACGAGCAGTACAACCAGCTCTTCACCATGCACGGCACGATCATGCTGCTGCTCTACGCCACCCCGATCGTCTTCGGCTTCGGCAACTACATCCTGCCGCTGCAGATCGGCGCACCCGATGTCGCCTTCCCCCGGCTCAATGCCTTCTCCTACTGGCTGTACCTGTTCGGCGCACTGGTCACCACCGCAGGTTTCATCAGCCCCGGCGGTGCCGCAGACTTCGGCTGGACCGCGTACACCCCGTTGAGCAGCGCCGTCTACTCCCCCGGTATCGGATCCGACCTGTGGATCGTGGGCCTGCTCGTCGCCGGCCTGGGCACCATCCTGGGCGGGGTCAACATGGTCACCACCGTGGTGTGCCTGCGCGCACCGGGAATGACGATGTTCCGGCTACCGATCTTCACCTGGAACATC
The DNA here is from genome assembly GCA_963517305.1 of uncultured Rhodococcus sp. GTDB lineage: Bacteria > Actinomycetota > Actinomycetes > Mycobacteriales > Mycobacteriaceae > Rhodococcoides. Next base: position 29,634 of record CAUQEL010000036.1, on the reverse strand, counting down.
CTGGTGACCTCGATCTTGATCCTGCTGGCGTTCCCACTGCTGACCGCAGCACTGATGGGCCTGCTCGCCGACCGTAAACTCGGCACCCACATCTTCGATCCCGCCAACGGCGGAGCGTTGCTCTGGCAGCACCTGTTCTGGTTCTTCGGACACCCCGAGGTCTACATCATCGCGCTACCGTTCTTCGGAATCGTCTCGGAGATCTTCCCGGTCTTCTCCCGCAAACCCATCTTCGGGTACAAGGGGTTGATCTACGCCACCGTCGGCATCGCCGCCCTGTCCATCGCGGTGTGGGCGCACCACATGTACGCCACCGGTGCCGTGCTGCTGCCGTTCTTCTCGTTCATGACCTTCCTCATCGCCGTGCCGACCGGGGTGAAGATCTTCAACTGGATCGGCACCATGTGGCGCGGCCAGGTCACCCTCGAATCCCCCATGCTCTTCTCCATCGGATTCCTCGTCACGTTCGTCTTCGGCGGGCTGTCCGGAGTGCTCCTGGCGAGCCCGCCCATCGATTTCAACGTCACCGACACCTACTTCGTCGTCGCGCACTTCCACTACGTCGTGTTCGGAACGGTCGTGTTCGCGACCTACGCCGGCATCTACTTCTGGTTCCCCAAGATGACCGGCCGCATGCTCGACGAACGACTGGGCAAGTGGCACTTCTGGCTGACGTTCCTCGGCTTCCACGCCACCTTCCTCGTCCAGCACTGGCTCGGCGCCCAAGGAATGCCGCGCCGCTACGCCGACTACCTCCCGTCCGACGGATTCACCACCCTCAACCAGATCTCGACCGTGGGATCGTTCGTCCTCGGGGCCTCGACGCTGCCGTTCATCTGGAACGTGTTCAAGAGCTACCGCTACGGCGAAGTGGTCACCGTCGACGACCCCTGGGGCTTCGGTAACTCCCTCGAGTGGGCGACCAGTTGCCCACCCCCGCGGCACAATTTCATCGAGATGCCCCGGATCCGCTCCGAGCGGCCGGCGTTCGAGCTGCACTATCCGCACATGGTCGAACGCATCCGCGCCGAGCAGCACGTCGGTGGCCCGCACTCGGATTCGATCGCGCCCTCGGAAGTGATCACCGAAGCGATTGCCGGACCGGACGTATCGAAACGGCCGGACGTCGACAAGTAACACGGTCGACCGACCCCCGTAGGCTCACACCCCCTTACTACTAGTGCGCATAGTAGTAAGGAGAATCAGTACGACCAGAGGAGAACCGAACGTGAAACGATGGATGCTGGTCGCCGTGCTCATGTGCGGCACAGCACTGTTCTCCGCGGCCCCGGCATCGGCGCACAGTGAACTCGTCAGCTCCGACCCCCCGGCCGATGTGACGCTCGAGTTCGCACCGATCGGCGTCGGCCTCAAGTTCAATCAGGACATCAACGAATCGTTCGCGACCATCAGCGTGGTAGGTCCTGGCGATACTCAGTGGACGCAGGGTACGGCCACGGTCGAGGGCCCCGACGTATCGGTCCTGCTCGAGGACGGCCTACCCAACGGGCAGTACACCGTCGGCTACCGCGTCACCTCCGCGGACGGGCACCCGATCACCGGGTCGTACGGCTTTTCGGTCGACGTCGCGGAGACCGCCACCCGCCCGGACGCTGCTGCACAGCAATCGCAGGGCGGTGCGACCTCGCCGGCTCCCTCGACCACGCCGACGCAGGCCTACGATCCGAACAACCCGTCCGCCAGCGAGGACCGGCCACCGAAACAGAACACCATGATGCTGCTCTCCATCGTGGGCCTGACTGTCCTCGGTCTCGCTGCCATCGCCCTGACGTTGGTGATCCGAGGCAAGGACAAGCAATGACAGGGGCCCGATGAACATCGCCGCCGTAACTCCCCCGGAAGGCCCGCCGACCCTGGCAGCGTTGCTGAGCTTCGATCTTCCGCCGCTCCCGATCCTGCCGATCGCCGGCATCGTCATGGCCGGACTGTACTGCTGGGGGCTCTACCGGATCCGCGGCCGGGGTATCGCATGGTCACGGTGGCGGAGTGCGAGTTTTCTGCTCGGCTGCGCGGCGCTGGTCCTGGTGACCGGACTGCAGGTCGAACGCTACGGATACAGCCTGTTCAGCGTCTTCATGTTCCAGCATCTGACGTTGTCGATGACCATCCCACCGTTGTTGGTGGTGGGTTCGCCCGGACGACTTCTGTTGCGTGCCACCGCTCATCACGGAGCCGGGCGGTGGGTACTGATCGCGGCGCTGACGGGGTTGCGTAGCCGCGCCGGGCGCATCGCACTACATCCAGGTCTGACGATCCCGTTGTTCCTCTTCAGCTATTACGGGCTGTATCTGTCGTCGATCTTCGATGTTCTCGCCATCACAGTCATCGGGCACGTATCGATGGAGATCTTCTTCTTCGCCAGCGGGCTGCTGTTCATCATCCCTGTGCTCGCCGTCGGCCCCCTCCCCGTTCGGCAGAGCAATCTGGGCCGGTTGTTCGACCTGTTCGTCGAGATGCCGTTGCATGTGTTCTTCGGTGTCATCCTGATGATGTCGAGCACCCCCATGCTCGCCACGTTCGCCTCCCCTCCCCCGCAGTGGGGTGTCGATCCGGTATCCGATCAGAAGCTCGCCGGGGCGCTTGCGTGGTCCTACGGTGAGCCGGTGGCCCTGCTGGTGGTGCTCATCTTCTGCATTCGGTGGAACCGGGACGAAAAGGAGGAATCGGCTGCCGCGGACCGGCACGCCGAAGAAGACGGGTACAGCGAACTCAACGCCTACAACGACTTTCTGAAAAAGATCGGTAGCGAGACCAGTCAACGGACCTGAGCTGTCGCGGCCGTCCCGCGCTCGGGGACTGCCGCGAGCTCATCGCCTGATCGCGCTTACTGGCAAGGGCCTGATCGGGCGCATTCATCGCGCACGTGTGCCCACCCCGATTCTGGCTCCACGCTCACCGAGCCAGGCTTGCGGATCGACCTTCTGTCCCGCGGGAGAAGTCGCCTCGAAATGCAGATGCGGACCCGTCGAGTTACCGCGGTTCCCGACCTCTGCAATCCGATCGCCCTTACGGACGCGCTGACCCACCGTGACCGAATTTCCGTTGTTGTGCCCGTAGGTGGTGATCGATCCATCGTCGTGTCTGATCCGAACCCACAGCCCGAAGCCCTGTGCGGGCCCGGCGCTGATGACCGTTCCATCGGCCGCGGCGACGATCGGTGAGCCCAGTGAGTCGGCGATGTCGACACCGCCGTGTTGTGTCCCGCTTCGGGTGCCGAAATTCGAGGTGACCAGTCCGCTGCTGGGTGCGACAGCAGACGCAGTACCTCGGGAGGTGGCCGAGCCACCGGACGTGGAACCGCGCTGCTGTGCTGCATCAGGAACAGAATCTTCGGGCGCGGTCGTCTCGGATGCGGGAGGGGTGTCGGTGGTGCCGGGCACGGGCGAATCGCGGCCGGTGTTGCCCGTCACCGGATCCTGTTCCCCACCTCGGTCGCCGTCATGCGGGACTGCGGGGTCGAGGGCGTCGACCTGGAGCGATGCGGCGATACGAAGGGCCAGGAGTGGGTCGAGAGTCGCCAACGGGGCCAGGCAGGACAGGGACTGCGCCGGGGCATTCGAGACTCCACGGGCGATGGCGTCGACGATGCATCCTGCCGACGCGGACACCGGGCCGGCGGTGTCCGCGATGACGCCGCCGGCCTGGGCGGCGGCCCACGTCGAGGATGCGAAGGCTGCGAGGTCTGCCACCGCGATCGGATCGGTACCGATTGTCGCGGCCCGATCGGTCAGGCGGATCAACCGGCTGACGGCGTCGGCGGTCTGCTGACCTTCGACCTCGTCCCCGGACTCCACGGCCGGTTGACCCGGATTCGCTTCGGCTACCGGGGCGTGCAGGAACACCGCACCGAGTGCGGCACCGACGATCACGTATGTCCGCGCACCTCGGCATGCGCGACGTCGCCCGCCGCTCGGCGTCGTCTTTCCCGCGTTGTTCACGTGGTCACCCCACCCTTCTCGTTGAATGCCGGTCACGATCGCAGTGGATGCCGTGTCGGCCGTGGGTCAGTGTTGCGTGATCCCATCGACACCACAAGCCCCTTCTGTCACACTCTCGACTGCATTCGTCGCTGTTTCGCCTATCGATTCGGCGTCGAAAGTGAGTGCTTTGCACAGTAACTCGACGATTCGACGCCTTTTCATGCGTGCCGATGCCGGTCATGGGGGTCATCCCAATCGTTATTACTATGCAACATAGTATTTAGATATCGGCGTCAGCTCTCCGGCAACGGTGAGACCCCGTGTGCGCTCAGCAGGACATCGATCTGACCGACCTCGGCGGTTTGCGCGGAGGCGATCGAGCCCGCGAGCGCGGCGACAGCGGGAACTGTCGCGTTCGCTGCTCCCTGCTCTGCCATCGGGATTCCCCCACGATGGTGGCGGCGGAGCAGTTGTAGATACCGGCCGTCGAATTCTTCGGCGTTCATCCGGCGAAGTGCCGTCAGCTCGGCGGTACTGGCCATGCCGGGCATCGACGTCGCGTCCTGTCCGCTGTCGTTCGCGGACGCGCTCATGTCCATCGGGTGACCCCCTGTCGAGCTGGCCCCGGTCATCCACGTCATCGTCGGGCCGTCGGGCAGATATGGCCTGTCCCACAGTGTCAACCAGCCTTGCATCGTGCCGACTTGGCTCTGCTGCGAGGTCAACACGTCGAAGGCGAGGGTCCGGATGACCGGATCCGTCGAGCGTCCCAACGCCATCGCCGACATCTCGATCGCCTGGTTGTGATGGACCGACATGTCCTGCGCGAAACCCACATCCACCGAATTCGATGCCGGTACGGCCACTCGTGCGCTGTCCGGTGTGAGCAGTACGCCGATGAGGACGCCGGACAGGACGAGAGCTGTCACCGCCAAGCCGATGAGCAGTGCCCTGGGCCTGGATCTGGGTCCCGTTTCCGCGGCGTCATTCTGTGCACTGTCGTTCTGTGCATCGTCGATCTGGGCATCGTCGGCCTGGCCGTGCACGGTCATCGACTCCCCTCCCCCATCGGCGCTGGCGCACTGTCGAGGGCCGGGTCTTCCTCGAGGGGCACCGCGTCCGGTCCTGGCTCGCTGGCGTCGAACGGCGGCGGGTTGTCGGGATCGAACGCGCCGGGAATGGTCGAGCAACTGGCTCCGCTCTCGGGGTGGGTCGAGGGGTTCTGTCGCAGAGCAGCGACGAACTGAGTGATGCGCCGGTCGGAGGCATTGTCGAGCTCGAGTCGATGGCCCCACGACTGCAGCGTGATCGGTGCCGTCAGGCCCGGGTAGGGCGACATCATCGTGTAGGGCTCGCCCTCGACCCGCCCGGCGAGTGAACCGACCTCGTCGGAGGAGACCCGGTTCGGGTCGTACGTCACCCACACCGCCCCGTGTTCGAGCGAATGAACCGCGTTCTCGCTGCGTAGCGGGACGGGGTACACCACTCCGGTACACGTCGCCCAGGTCTGGTCGTGAGGGCCGCCGAACGGCGGACTCTGATCGTAGGCAACTCTCTGAGCTGGTTCGACGTGCCGCGCGGCCGGATACTCGACCTCGACGACGCCGTCGATGCCGCGGGAGGGGTCCGGGTCGTCGGCGGTCGGCGCGAACCGCTCGGCCTGATTGCGTTCGAGGACGCGGGGGGCCAGGTTGTATCCGATCGCACCGACGAGCACGACGATGACGACACCCGCGCCTATCACCGCCCAGGGAGCGCGCACGCCCCCGGGCACTCCGGCTGGGCGTGATCGCCGAGTCGAGCTCCGTCGGCCTCGGGCGGGGTTTCTGCTGCTGTTCATATTGCTCCTCCATCAAATACTATGCACCATAGTATTTGAATCAAGGTCCCAGGAAGCCCCTACGCACGACAGGACGGCCGATGCCGGTGTTCCGCGCACCCTCAACTGCTCGCGGGCAGCTTGCCCTTCATGTGCTGGCCTACAACGGTGCACGCCTGCTCTTCGTGTGTGTCGCCGCAGGAGTGCTTTTGGCCGTCGACGCACTGACGAGCCTTGACATTTCCTTCGTGTTGGTACTGCTTGGCGCACTTGCAGCAAGCCTGCCGCTGTCGGCACTGACCCTGAGGAAGCTCCGCCGAACCATCAATGCGGACATCGAAGCAGTCGATCGCACGCGCTCGATCAAGAAGCGAGGCCCCGCGGCGGGACGACCCGGCACCGACAAACCGTGACGTCGGCGCACGGACTTCGGCGTTGGCGTTGGCGTTGGCGTTGGCGGATCGTCCGTGTCGGTCACTGTTCGCCGACCCATTCGACGGACGCTTCGGCGTCCGGCTCGATGTCTAGTAGTTCCAGGGTGCGGTGCATCAGAGTCTCGATCCGATACTCGAGATCATCGACGAGGTCAGGCACATCGGCCAGAGCGGCGTGGGCACGGCGGCGGGCATCGACACCGATTAGCTAGTAGTCCGAGCCTGGTGCAGCTGACACCGGGTGCGGTGGTGTGCCGGTGACGTCAGTTTCCCGCTCGCCACGACCGCGTCGCCACGACAGGGGCGGGCGTGGATCGCGCCGGGGCAGTCGCCCGGAGCGGTGAGCAGCGATGACCGCCCCGACCGCTACCTGGGGCATCGGGTCGGCGGGAAACGGCACGACCCCACCGGTCGATCGGAACGGCGACGGGGCCTGGACGCACCGGCCACCTGCACATACCGGGAAAAGTCTCCCCCGGTACGTGCTCGGTGAGTAGTAGCGTCGAGGGGTAGCGATAGAACCGCAGGACAGTACGCCAGCGTTCCCACATCTCGGCGGGACGGAAGCCTTCCGACTCATCGGCTGATATCCGGACACTGTGCCGCCCACCGATCCACAGGGATGGAACTGACCACGCGCGGATGGGCCGCGAGTTCGTGCTACTTGAGCACGCAAATTACACCGCTGGGTGGGCTTGTCACCGAGGTCGGCAGACGAGGTGCAGGTGGGAGTTCGATTGCTTCCGAAGGGAATACGAACACCGAAGAACCGCCGAGTGAGCTGCACCTCATCGACTTGCGGCTCCGTACACGGCCGGGAGACTTGGTTGCATGACATCTTCTGTGGCACTCAGCCGCGAAACAGCCGTCGGCGCGGAGGCGCGACTGTCGTGGATACTGTCCGCGCTGGCCGGAATGGTGGGTGCTGTCGCATTTCTGCATTCGGCGGGGTATTTCGTGACGTTCATGACCGGCAACACCGAACGCGCCGTCATCGGGCATTTCGGCAGTCCGGAAGGTAAGCCCGTTGCACCCGGCGCATCGCCGTGGGCGGCGCTGGCTTTGATGGGTGCCTTTCTGGCGGGAGTGGTGATCGCGTCGATCTGCCGCCGCCGATACTGGTCCAATCACCCACACGGAGCAACAGTTGTCACGACCATCGCCCTCGCCGCGGCAGGGCTCATCGATATCGGGATATCCGGCTGGGCGTCCGACGACGTAAATTTCTATCCCATTCTGTTGGTTGCGTTCGCTCTCGGCGCGCTCAACACAGCATTCACGAAACGAGAAGAAACCTACATCCCCCTGAGCTACGTCACCGGCACCGTCGTCAAACTGGGCCAAGGGATCGAAAGACACCTACTGGGCGGCGGTACTTACCTCGACTGGCTTTGCTATGCAATGCTTCTCGGGTCCTTCGCAGCCGGAGGCGCAGCCGGGGCTCTGATCGGTGCCGCGATCACCGGACCTCAAGTACTCCTGGTTACCGCAGCCATCAGCCTGCTTGCAAGCATCTTCACCTTCACTCACACCGAGCGACGATCCCTATGGGGATAGGTCTATTCCCGGCCAGCGAAAACCTACGGGTCCGCGCTCCCGAGATCGTTCTGCTCCACCGGCGGACTCGACCAACAGAAACACTGTCGCAACGTGAATCAATCGGTTTGAGCGTGTGGAGAGGATGTTCGATACACACCATCTCTCGCTTGGCCCTGATCTCTTCGCCAAGGCGTCAGCGATGCCGGTAGTTGCTAGGTGGGTTGGGAGGTCGGTGCCGAAACCGTCAATAGTCGGCGACGCCGACGAGCGAGCTCGGTTTCGCAGCTACGTCGTGCACGGCCGCATCGGTCCCCGTGTGCGATCCGGATCGGAGCCATTGCCGACGACGGATACGGCAGATTCTGGGTCTCCCGCTGTGGACAACCGCGGGTGGTTCGCCCGCATCGCTACGCGTTGGCCATCGCGCTCGGTGGGTCGATCGACGAGTCGGTGAACGCATTGCACATGTCCGACAACCCGATCTGTGTACGAGTGACGCTGGACGAGGCGCAGCAACAGCCTCTTCACGTGGTCGACGGGAACCAATCGCAGAATCTGCGCGACATGGCCGCGAAAGGTCGCGGCGGTGGACGCCGCCGACCCGGGCTTTGGTACGGGCCGGATCGAGCCGCACGGGCGACGCGCGCCGGTTGCGTACGGCGGTACGCCATGGCCGAGACGACGTATCGGTGCAGGCAGCCTACTGAAGAGCGGTACACCCACGCTGTTCTCTCTAGCGTCGACGGATCGCAACCCACAGTCCGCAACGTCGGCAGATATAGGCAGCTCCCCCTGCCAGGGAGTGCAACTTCACGGTCGGGAAATCGCGACCACAGCAGGAACAGGCCGAGGTGCCGTCACTCTCACTGGACAGATTCATGAGCAAGCCCTTTCCGTCGAGAGTGACGGGAGAAGTTCGGCACTCCGTCTCCTTCCGCGTAATCGAATTCTACGACCTGTGCGCTGCCAACTTCAGCACGGATATACCGTGGGTGGATGGAGATCACCCTGCAGTATTTCGACGGTTGCCCGAACTGGACGGTCACTGCTGAACGGTTGCAGCTCCTCGCCGCGGAACACTCGGACGCCGTGCTCGTCTATCAACGCGTGGACACGGTGGACATGGCCGAACAGGTGCGTTTTCGTGGCTCTCCGACCGTTCTCGTCGACGGCGTCGACGTCATGGGCGACACATCCGCCGCAGTCGGTCTGGCCTGCCGTGTGTACATGACAGGTGACGGGCCGGCGGGTGCGCCGAGCATGGCTCAGCTCCGGGAAGCCATCCTCGGCTGACACCCGAATCGGGATACCCCAGGGGGTACTCATTGGTATCGTCGGTGACATACAGTCAGCTGATCGGCATGGTCGACGGGGCACAGCTCCGGAGGCCGGTTTGCTGAAAGCACTGACGGTGTTCGGCGTGCTGTTAATGCCTTCGGTGACACCGAACAATGAAGGTGATACAGCCGTGCTCGGGGGCCCGCATCCCTTTTTGAGTGCGGAGTCGCGGACGTCGCTGAATCCGGCGGTCGTCGATCCGACGAGATGTCCCGTGCGGGCGTTCTTCATCCCGCAGATGCGGGCCGTCCCGTCTCGACGGACCAGGGATCGACGCAGTTCGCAACCGTCGACACCGACGGCAACCTGATCGCCTTGCATAACGACGCCCCCGCACCCGAGGGACAGTTCTACCCGTCGCTCGACGGACGAGGGCGCACGATTGAAATTGGCTCGGCGCGGCGACTGCCGTCACCACTGACCGATCGACCCGCTCTTGGCAGGACCACTCAAGAGCCCATCGGACCACACATGATCACACCCGCAGCGGCGAGGGCACCGAACACGATCGGACTCGCGGTGATCGAGAGGACGATCAAGGACAGTTGGGTGCGGGCCCGCGCGTGCACGGGGGTGGACACAGCGACGGTGAGGCGATGAGCACGAGCGAGCACGTCGCCTCCGCTCGCGCCGAGGGCACCCGCGGGAGCGACGGACGAACCAGTGAGGGCGAGCAGACCACCGAGTAGCGCCCGCCGACCATGGGAGCGGGCAGCGCTGTCGTCCGCGCACATCTCGAGCAGCAGGGCGATCTCGGTCGCCCCGTCGCGGAACAACCGCATCCATGGAGCTGCCGCGGCGAGTCCGCGAACAGAGGCGAGCAGCAGGTGATGGCGACCGATTAGGTGAGCACGTTCGTGCGCCAAGACGGCGCCTAACTGATCCGGGACGAGTGCATCCAGGGCACCAGTAGTGATCACGATGGTCTTCGGACGGCCAGCAACGCAGTAGGCGAGCCGATCCGCGGTGTCGACGACCACCGCGTCGGTACCGGGCAGGCGTTGGCCGATCACCCTCGCCGTCCGGGCGTGGCGAAGCGTGTGCGTTCGCATCCGCAGCATGCCCCGCCCAGCCCTCCACACCACCAACGGAAGCGCCGCCGCAGCGACCGCGGAGACTGCTATCAGTGTTCCCTGAAGCAGTGCTGCGGCACGGCCGTCGATCGACCGGAGCACCTCGACGACGCACGCTGACACCCAGTGAGCGTCTCTGTTCCAATGCACCGCTTCGGTGACGAGCATGATCGCCGCGCCGGTCCAGGTCAGGATCACCACCGCCATTGCTGCACTCCAGGCAGCTATCCCGAGCTGCGGAGCGATGCCCCGGCGGGTCAGTCGCGCGAGCACAGGCGGACCGGCTACCGAGACCACGAGCCCGTAGAGCAGCAGGCACAGAGTCAGAGTCATCGCGACTGGCCGGGGTCGGTCAGTCTGCGCAACGCTCTTCGCACACGCTCCGACTCTTCGTCGCTCATCTGCTCGACGAAATGGGTGAGCACCAGGTCCGACTTGCCGCCCGCAGCGAACGCGTGACGCATCAGCCGGGCACTGTGCTCCTCGCGAGACAACGTCGGCCAGTAGTCGAACGCCTTGCCCCTACGGGTGCGCTCCAACCAGCCCTTACGGTGCAGGTTGTCCATCGTCGACATCACCGTGGTGTAGGCAATCACCCGCTGCTCGGCCAATTCGTCGAACAACTCCCGCACGGTGCTTCGCGCACCGCGGGCCCACAGGCGATCCATCACTACCGCCTCGAGTTCACCGAATCCGTTCACCCGCACCTATCGCCTCCTGCCCTGTCGTCTCCTGATCCTAGGGTCGTCGGTAACACGACATCTACTATCTATGTACGTACTCAGTATATGGTCGTGATGTCCCGTCTCCTCGGGACCAGAATTGAGGGAGATTCCGATGACCGAACTGATGACCAACCTGCAGACGTGGTGGGATTGCCAGATCATGATGGCCACCGGCATGTGTGGGGACATGTGCGCCGCAATGATGTGTTGCTGACCGGCTGACGACCTGCGATAGGATACTTCCCCCGACTTCCCGAAAGTCGGGGGAAGCTTGCCGGGCGAGCCTCTCGCGCGGCGTCGTACAGAACGAATCGACAGGGCGAGCGCAGTCTTTGACGATTGCGTACGGACGAAGACCAGGCTTGCCGAAGCCCTGCTGATCTGATCTCGTAACTCTCCTCGGCGACGGGGTGCCGGCGACGACGCTGCGCTTCCACGAAAGCGAGGGGCTGCTGCCGGCGGACCGAGCCCCGAACGGGTACCGCGTCTACGACAAACGAGCACAGCAACGGTTGGCGTTCATCACCGCCGCGAAAAGCTCGAAACTGACGCTGCCACAGATCAAGACGATGCTGCGCGCATGGGAGAACGACTCCTGCGCCGCTGTGAAGACCGGGCTGCGGCCAACACTGCGCGAGCACATCACCCGGGAGGAGGAGTCGATCGCGCAGCTCACCGAGCTGCATGCCGCAATGACCGGTGCGTTCGATCGTCTCGACGACACTCCCGACGCGTCGGCGCGCCGTTCGACCCGCAATGCAGCTGGTTGACCTCGGCCTCCTCGCCGTCTCGGACGGATTCGGCGAGTAGGGAATCGAAAGCGCCTTCGTAGCAGGTGCCACCGCGATCGGGAAGTCGGCGATCTCGACCGCGCCGTACGGAGCAACTGCGGTTTGTCGCGTGCGTCCGCAGGTCCGGTGACCGGGTCCCACACCACGGAGGTGTTCTTCGTCGTGCCGTCGTCCTGTCTCAGTACGGCACGACGAGGATCGGACTCGTGCCGACGAGACCGGGGCCGAGCATTCACGCATAGCGATCATACCGGGCTTAGATGCTATCATCGTTGCATGACGATCAATAAGGATGGCCGCCTGCCCGGCGGTTCCACGTCGACTTTCGATGCGGCAGTGTCGTTGTTCCACAGCCTTTCCGATGCGACACGGTTGGCTATCGTTCGCCGTCTCGCCAGCAGGGAGGTGCGTGTAGCGGACCTGGTGAGCGAGCTGGGGCTGGCACAGTCGACGGTATCGGCGCACATGGCGTGCCTGCGGGACTGCGGATTGGTCGTCGGTCGCCCCCAGGGCCGGCAGGTGTTCTACTCCCTCGTCCGGCCGGAACTGTTGGACCTGCTCGCTTCGGCCGAGACCCTCCTCGCCGTCACGGGGAACGCGGTGGCACTCTGCCCGGTTTACGGCACCGCGCCCGCCGGGTCGGCGGTGACCGGATGAGCGACGCATGCGGCTGCGGCCACGACGAACCCCGCCTGGACGGCGACGAGGAGCACGAACCCGACAAGCTGTGGCAGATCACCGAGATCCGAGCTGCCGCGGTGGCCGGTGCACTGCTGGCGGCAGGGCTGATCATTGACTGGATCGGCGGCCCTGATCGGCTGACCCTGGTGCTCGAATCACTCGCGTTGATCGTCGCCGGCTACACCTTCGTCCCGTCGACCCTTCGGCGGCTCGCGCGCGGCAAGATCGGTGTCGGCACCCTGATGACCATCGCGGCGGTCGGTGCCGTGATCCTTGGTGAGGTCGGCGAGGCCGCGATGCTCGCGTTCTTGTTCGCGATCAGCGAGGGCCTCGAGGAGTACGCGGTCGCCCGCACACGGCGAGGTCTACGGGCACTGTTGTCCCTGGTTCCCGACACCGCCACAGTCCGACGAGACGGCCTCGAGCAGGCGGTGTCGCCGACCGAGTTGATGCTCGGGGAGATGATGATCGTCAAGCCCGGCGAGCGCATCGCCACCGACGGCACCATCCGCCGCGGCACCACCGCGCTCGACACCTCGGCGATCACCGGCGAATCGGTGCCCGTCGAGGCCGGGCCCGGCGACGACGTGTATGCCGGGGCGATCAACGGAACCGGCGTTCTCGAGGTGGAGGTCTCCGCACGTGCCGAGGACAACTCGCTGGCCAAGATCGTCCGGATCGTCGAGGCCGAGCAGTCCCGCAAGGGTGAGGCTCAGCGGTTGGCCGACACGATCGCCAGGCCCCTGGTGCCGGCAATCATGGTCGCCGCCGCCCTCATCGCCGCCGTGGGCAGCCTGCTCGGCGAACCACGGGTATGGATCGAACGCGCACTGGTCGTCCTCGTCGCCGCCTCACCGTGCGCACTGGCCATCGCCGTCCCGGTCACCGTCGTCGCGGCGATCGGCGCCGCCAGCAAACTCGGCGTCCTGGTCAAGGGAGGCTCAGCTCTTGAGGCGCTGGGCCGCATCCGCGTGATCGCGCTCGACAAGACCGGCACCCTGACCCGCAACAAGCCGGTCGTCATCGACGTCGCCACCGCGGACGGTGCGACCCGCGAACAGGTCCTCGCCGTGGCCGCAGCGCTGGAAGTGCGCAGCGAGCACCCCCTGGCCGCGGCGATCCTCGCCGCCGTCGACGACCACACACCCGCCGACGACGTCGTCGCAGTCACCGGAGCCGGCCTCACCGGCCGCCTCTGCGGCGACGACGTCCGCCTCGGCCGACCAGGGTGGATCGACCCCGGCCCGCTGGCCGCGGACGTGGAACGGATGCAGCACGCCGGAGCCACCGCCGTCCTCGTCGAACAGGACGGCCGCACCCTCGGCGCGATAGCGGTCCGCGACGAACTGCGACCCGAAGCCGCGGAAGTCGTCGCCGGTCTCCGCCGCGACGGGTACCACGTCGCGATGCTCACCGGGGACAACGAACGCACCGCCCGCGCACTGGCCGCCGACGTCGGCATCGAGGAGGTCCACGCGGATCTGCGACCGGAGGACAAAGCACGCATCATCGGCGACCTGAAGGGCCGCCGGTCGACCGCGATGGTCGGCGACGGCGTCAACGACGCCCCCGCACTGGCCACCGCCGACCTCGGTATCGCCATGGGCGCCATGGGCACCGACGTGGCCATCGAGACCGCCGACGTCGCCCTGATGGGTGAGGACCTGCGGCACCTGCCGCACGCCCTGGCCCACGCGCGCCGATCCCGACGCATCATGCTGCAGAACGTCGGGCTGTCGCTGGCGATCATCACCGTGCTGATGCCGCTCGCCCTGTTCGGAATCCTCGGCCTGGCCGCGGTGGTGCTGGTGCACGAACTCGCCGAGATCGTGGTCATCGCCAACGGAGTCCGCGCCGGCCGCACCCACCCCCTGTCCGCCGCAGCGGTGCCCGCACCTGCCCCGGCAGCAGCCGAGGCCTGGACATGAGCCCAGACCCCACTTCGGGCCCGATGCCGGGTGTCTCGACCGGGGGACGCTCGGCGACTCGATCCCGGTGGACCCTGGCGATCGTCGTCGCCGTCCTCGTCGCGGCGGCACTCGCGGCCGACCCCGTCGCCCGCCGCGCACTCTCCGACGGCCGCGTCATCGAACTGGGGTTGCTGCAACTCAGGCTTGCCTACAACAGCGGTGTCGCCTTCAGCGTCGGGAACGGGCTGCCGCCAGGGGTCATCATCGCGGTCACCGCCATCATCACTCTCGCCATCGCCGTGTACGCGTGGCGCACCGTCCCCGTCGGCTCACTGACCGGGACGGTGGGGCTGTCGGCGGTCGTCGCCGGAGCGGCCGCCAACGTCATCGACCGCGCTGCCGACGGCCGCGTGACGGACTACTTCCACACCGGATGGTGGCCCACCTTCAACCTCGCCGACACCTACCTCACATGCGGCGTAGTCCTGGTCGTCCTCGCGTCGCTCCGGGAGGGCCGAACCCGCGTCGATCCCACGGGCACGGAGCAACGATCCGTATGACTGCTCCCCGACCTCGAATCCGATCGACCTCCATGACGGTCGCGTGCGGCACCGGGGGCGTCCGGTTACATCCTCACCGACGCCCGGTGCGGCAGTGATCACCACCATCGCCGCGGCAGTGGCGATGTTCGCCGGCACCAACATCGACGACATCGTCGTGCTGACGGTGCTGTTCGTCGCCTCCGCCAGCCAGGGTAGGCCGCGGGCGTGGCAGATCGTCACCGGCCAGTACCTCGGCCTGATCACCCTCGTCGCGACCAGCGTCGTCGCCGCTCTGGGACTGGTGATCGTGCCGCAAGAATGGGTCGGGCTACTCGGTGTGCTGCCCCTGTCGCTGGGGCTCTGGACGCTGATCCGCTGGCTGCGCAGCGACGACGAGGACGAACCCCCGGTCGCTGCCACCGGAATGGCAGGCGTTGCTGCCATCACCATCGCCAACGGTGCCGACAACATCGCCGTCTACACCCCGGTCTTTCGGACGCTCGGTCCACCACAGACCGCAGTCACCATCGCCGTGTTCCTGATCTGCGTCGGGATCTGGTGCTACGCCGGCAGGCTGCTGGGCACTCGCAGGAAGGTCGTCGACACTCTCGAACGGGTCGAGCACTGGCTCGTCCCAGCGGTGTTCATCGGCTTGGGTCTCTTCATCCTCCTCGAATCCGGAGTTCTCGCCCGGCTGATCGCCGCCGCGTCATGACCGACACCCGCTCGCGCGCAGCCTGCGGAACCGCTACGGCCCGACTCAGATCGGTTCCCGCCACCGCCCGGTGGCGTCACCTCCATGCCATCGATCGAAGCGTGAGGGTGAGCAAAGGGCGGCGCATCGATACTCGGTCGATCCGTCGGCGATCATCAGATCGACCACGGTGCGACAATCGGACCGGACTTGCCGAATCGACCGCCGAGTAGGCGTCGCTGACCCCGATCATCTGTGTCCGAGCGGTGTGTGGACAGACGAGCCACGCTCGTCCGCGCGGGCGCGGAGTCGTATTCGTCGCCGGAAGGTTAGGTTCGGCAGCCCTTATAGACTCGCTCGGTGCCCAGAGACTTCAACCGCCCGAAACGCCCCAGTGTGCGCTTAGCGCACGATTTGGGCAGATTCGGTGACGCACCGGGTCTGATATCGGTGAACGAGACGATCACCTACCGCGACCTGGACGAGCGCATCGACCGGCAGGCGGCCAGACTTGGACGTGGCCGTCGTCTGGTACTGATCGCCGGCACCAACAAGGTCGAGGTCGTCGTCACCTACCTCGCGGCGCTGCGTGCAGGACACCCCGTACTGCTGGCCTCGGACGTCAATCCCGACCATCTCGACGGGCTCATCGACACATATCGGCCCGATGTGGTGGTGCGCACCCTCGACGGCAACACAGTCGTCGAAGAACTCGATCGACAATCCAGACATGAGCTGCACCCTGATCTCGCGTTGCTGCTGAGCACCTCGGGTTCGACCGGATCACCCAAACTCGTCCGTCTCTCGCACGACAACGTGCAGGCCAACGCCGAGTCGATTGCCGAATACCTGGGCATCCGCCCCACCGACCGTGCCGTGACCACGCTACCCATGCACTACTGCTATGGGCTTTCGGTCGTCCACAGCCACCTCCTGCGCGGTGCCGCCTTGATTCTGACCAACTCTTCGGTCACAGATACTCGACTGTGGGACCTTGCGCGCACCCACCGCGCCTCCACCTTCGCGGGTGTGCCGTACACCTTCGATCTGCTCGACCGTATCGGGTTCGAACAGCTGAATCTTCACGACCTGCGGTACGTCACGCAGGCCGGCGGAAAGCTGTCGCCCGATCGCGTCCGCACGTATGCCGAGCTGGGCCGACGCCAGGGATGGGACTTGTTCGTCATGTACGGGCAAACGGAGGCGACCGCCCGAATGGCGTATCTGCCACCGGATCTTGCCGCCGCTCATCCGCATTCCATCGGACGGCCGATTCCCGACGGGTCCTTTCGGCTCGATCCGGTCGCGGATGCCCCGGACGGGACGGGTGAGCTCGTCTATTCGGGGCCGAACGTCATGCTCGGCTACGCACACGACCCCGGCGACTTGCGCCTGGGTGACACGCTCGCCGGCGAGCTGCGAACAGGCGACCTGGCCCGGCGAACGGCCGATGGACTGTACGAAGTGGTCGGCCGACGCAGCCGTTTCGCGAAAGTGTTCGGTCTACGTATCGATCTGCACCGCGTCGAGTCCGCGCTCGCACACCTGGGATTGACCGTGTGCTGCACCGACGGCACGGACGAACTCGTCGTCGTCGCGGAGAACGCTGACGTCGCCGACGTGCGACGCTTGACAGCACAGTTCAGCGGCCTTCCCGCAACAGCAGTTCGGGTGTGTGTCGTCGATGAGCTGCCGCGCACCTCCACCGGCAAACCCGATGCGCGAGCGGTCGCGGAATTCGCAGGCAAGCCCGGCCCTGTTCAGCCCACCTCGACGACGACAAAGCCCGAGACCACCGATGTCAAAGCGATGTATGCCGAGGTCCTGCATCACGCAAGGGTCGACGACGACAGCACGTTCGTGAGCTTGGGCGGTGACTCTTTGTCGTATGTGCGGATGTCCATTCGGCTGGAGGAGCTGCTCGGTCACCTCCCGGCGGACTGGCACAACACCCGAGTCGTGGACTTCGTTCAGGCACCGCACCTGCGCCGCGGCTGGCGACGGGTGGAGACCAACGTTGTGCTGCGCGCCCTTGCGATCGTGCTGATCACCGGCTCGCACATACACCTGTTTTCGGTGCTCGGCGGGGCGCACGTGCTTCTCGGAATCGCCGGCTACAACTTCGCCCGCTTCCACCTCGGCGCGGTCGATCGCACCGCCCGCGCACGCAATGCTGTGCGCAGCGTCGCTCGGATCGCCATCCCCAGCATGGTGTGGATCGGGGCCATCATCGCTCTGACCGGGGACTACCGCATCACCAGTGCATTGCTGCTCAACGGAATCTTCGGCCCGGACGGTTGGTCTGTCGAATGGCGATACTGGTTCGTCGAGGCGATTGTGTACATCGTCCTCGTAGCCGCCGCTGTGCTCTATGTTCCGGCGGTCGCACGTCTCGAACGCAGTCACCCGTTCTGGTTTCCTATGGGGTTGGTGGCATTGGGCCTGGTTACCCGTTACGGATTGATCGAGATCGACGACAGCCGCAATCGCATTCTGACCGCGGCGGTTGTCTTCTGGTTGTTCGCCCTCGGCTGGGCCGCCGCCCGGGCGCAGACCGTGTGGCATCGAGTGGGGGTCACCGCGGCAATCGTGCTATCGATTCCCGGGTTCTTCTTCGGCGACATCCAGCGAGAAGTCATCGTGATTGTCGGACTTTGCCTGCTGGTGTGGCTCACATCCGTCCCATGTCCCGCAGTTGTGGGCCGGGTTGCGGGGGTGTTGGCAAGCGCGTCACTCTACATCTACCTGACCCATTTTCAGGTCTATCTACCGCTGCGCGACGACCATCCCTGGACAGCATTCGCCCTGTCGATCGTCGTGGGGGTTGTCTACTGGCAGGCCGCGACCTTCGTGCTCGCCCGTCTACCGTGGAGCGGGACAGGGCCGGGCATTAGGTTTGCCAATCCTCTAAGTACCATGGCGGCGGGGACGACCGGAGGTGGTCCGGTAAATGCGAAGGACGGACGATGAGCAAGCGGATCGAACTGATGGCGGGCCTCGCACTGGCGACCGCGGCACTGTTGACGGTGTCGGGGTGTTCGAGCGCTGAGTCCGACCCGGGCGGGGACAACCGGATCACCGTCTACAACGCCCAACACGAGTCGCTGACGAAAGAATGGGCCGACGCGTTCACCTCGGAGACCGGCATCGAGGTCGACCTGCGCCAAGGGAGCGATACCGAACTCGGCAACCAACTCGTAGCGGAGGGTGACCGATCGCCAGCGGATGTGTTCCTCACGGAGAACTCTCCGGCGATGACGCTCGTCGAGAACGCGGGTCTGTTCACCGACGTCGACCAGGCCGTGCTGGCCCAGGTTCCGAGCCAATACCGCCCGTCGAACGGCAAGTGGACGGGTATCGCCGCCCGCTCGACCGTGTTCGCCTACAACACGGACATGCTGACCCCCGATCAGCTCCCGGCCTCACTCCTGGACCTGCAGGACCCCGCCTGGAAGGACCGCTGGGCAGCATCGCCGTCGGGAGCCGATTTCCAAGCCATCGTCAGTGCGCTGCTCGAGTTGAAAGGCGAGGACGCTACACGCACCTGGTTGGAGGGGATGAAGAACAACGTCCGCGCCTACAACGGTAACGGCACGGTGATGAAAGCCGTCAACGCCGGAGAAATCCCGGGCGGCGTGATCTACCACTACTACTGGTTCGGCGATCAGGCCAAGACCGGAGAGAACAGCAGTAACGTCGCCCTGCACTACTTCAAGAACGAAGACCCCGGCGCATTTGTCAGCGTCTCCGGCGGCGGCGTCCTGCAGTCCAGCGCGAAACAGGATGCAGCGCAGCAGTTCCTGGCGTTCGTCACCGGACCGAAGGGTCAGGAAGTTCTGCGGGACGGGATGTCGTTCGAGTACTCGGTGGGCAGCGAAGTGGCGGCCAACGCGGATCTGGTCCCCTTGACCGAACTGCAGGCCCCGCAGGTGGACCCGGCGAAGCTCAACAGCCCGAAGGTCACCGAGCTCATGACCGAAGCCGGTTTGCTCTGATTCCAACGACGAACGGTCGAGAACAACGGGGGCCGGCCCACACGCTGCGGTGCCCAGCAGGCCGGTCGCGTATGCCCTTGCCTCTGGCTGTCACCGCAGTGATTGTCGTGGCGATCTCGCTCATCCCGCTCGGGTACGTGATCGTGGAGAGCGTGGACACCGGCTGGGCCACCGCGTCGGCGCTGCTGTTCCGATCGCGGGTCCGCGAATTGTTGGCCAACACCGTGATGTTGGTAGTGATCACGGTGCCCATCTGTGTCGCAATCGGCGTCGCGGCTGCTTGGTTGGTCGAGCGCACACGAGTATTCGGAGCGAAGGTGTGGGCGGTATTGCTTGCCGCGCCGCTGGCTGTCCCGGCGTTCGTGAACGGCTACTCGTGGGTGACGGCGATCCCTTCCCTCGGCGGGCTGCGCGGCGGCGTTCTGATCGCAACGCTCTCGTATTTTCCTCTCGTCTACATTCCCGTGGCCGCGACGCTACGCAGGCTCGACCCCGCGGTCGAGGAATCGGCGCGAGGACTCGGAATCGGACCGTGGGCAGTGTTCTTTCGCGTCGTGGTGCCGCAGCTGCGGCTGGCAATCGCCGGCGGCGCGCTTCTGGTCGCGTTGCACCTACTCGCCGAATACGGTGCCTTCGTCTTCATCCGCTTCGACACATTCACTACAGCGATTTTCGAGCAGTATCAATCGACGTTCAACGGAGCGGCGGCGACCATGCTCGCCGGGGTGCTGGTATTGCTGTGCCTCACATTGTTGGTGATCGAAGCGGTTGTGCGTGGCAGTGCCAGGTATGCCCGCATCGGCTCGGGTGCAGCCCGCCCGGCCGTGCCTGCAGAACTCGGTTGGCAGTATTCGCCGATCGCGCTCGTCTTCCTGGGGATGTTGATCGCACTGTCTCTCGGAGTCCCGATCGCCAGTGTTCTGCGGTGGCTTGTCGTCGGCGGCAGCGCGGTGTGGGAGTGGGACGAAATCTCGTCCGCGCTGCTGCAGACGCTCGGGTTCGGAATTGCCGGTGCGGTCATGACGTGTGCACTCGCGTTCCCGGTCGCGTGGATCTCGATTCGCCACCGCGGACGGTTCAGCCGTGTCCTCGAGGGCGGTACCTACATCTCGAGTTCGTTGCCCGGCATCGTGGTTGCGTTGGCGTTCGTCACCGTCGCCATTCGGTACGCAAATCCGCTGTATCAAACAGTTGTCGTCGTGATCGCGGCCTACGCATTGCTCTTCCTGCCACGCGCATTGGTCAACCTGCGGGCGGGGCTCGCGCAGGCGCCCGTCGGGTTGGACGAGGCGGCTCGGTCGCTGGGTCTGTCACCGCTGTCGAGTTTCTTTCGGGTGACTCTCAGATTGGCTGCGCCGGCCACCGCAGCGGGCGGTGCGTTGGTGTTCTTGGGGATCGTGAACGAGTTGACCGCGACATTGCTGCTGGCACCGACCGGAACCCGCACTCTGTCGATGCAGTTCTGGTCGCTGAGCAGCGAGATCGACTACTCGGGGGCTGCTCCGTACGCGTTGATCATGATCGTGCTGTCTCTGCCCATGACCTACGTTCTCTTCTCCCAGTCGAAAAAGGCGGCAGGACTATGACATACGCGGTGGAGGTGGATGGGCTGGACAAGTCGTTCGGTCCTGTGACGGTGCTACGTCGTGTTGAGTTCGCTGTCGATGCCGGGTCGACCACAGCCATCGTCGGACCGTCCGGTTGCGGTAAGACGACGCTGCTGCGTCTGATCGCGGGTTTCGACAAACCCGACGCAGGCACTGTCGCACTGACCGGGAAGGTCGTCGCGGGATCCGGCTGGACGCCTGCGCACCGAAGGTCGGTGGGGTACGTCGCCCAGGACGGGGCACTGTTCCCACACGCCACGGTCGGCGCGAACATCGGGTTCGGCCTGCCACGCCGTGCCCGCACCGTCTCGAAGATCACCGAACTGCTCGAGATGGTGTCGCTGGATTCGTCCTACGCCTCACGTCGACCCGACCAGCTCTCCGGCGGCCAGCAGCAACGGGTCGCGCTCGCGCGGGCGCTGGCGCGTGAACCTGAATTGATGCTGCTCGACGAACCGTTCTCGGCACTCGATGCCGGCTTGCGGGCGAACACTCGACGGATCGTCGCCGACGTCCTCGCCAAGGCTGGGATCACCACCATCCTCGTCACCCACGATCAACCCGAGGCCCTGTCGTTCGCCGACCGGGTTGCGGTGATGAGCTCGGGCAGGCTCGCACAGATCGGTACACCTCGTGAAATCTATTCCCGCCCTGTGGACGTCACCACCGCGGAATTCATCGGTGACGCCGTGATCTTGACGGCCCACATCGAGAACGGCCGTGCCCGCTGCGCCCTCGGCGACGTCGCCGTCGCCCCTTCCCCGAACGCCATCGAAGGTGCAGCCCGAATCATGTTGCGGCCGGAGCAAATCGAGGTGACCACCGACGGCGCGGGTGCATCGGGGGCCGTCGTCGACGTGGAGTACTTCGGGTCGGAGATGCTGCTCGGGATCCGCCTCGACACCGCGGACACCGCTATGGCCCAGCGGGTCACCGTGCGCCGCTTCGGCGCCACGGCTCTGACGCCCGGCGACAGGGTCGCCATCCGCGTCATCGGCGACGCCGTAGTGTACGACCTGTGAGAGAGCTACTCAGTGTGAGGCAGCCTCTCGCGTCCTGCTCGATCATGCGATCGATGCCGAACAATGTGCGTAGTTAGTGGGCAGACTTGCACCATCCAGACTGAGGCAACGCCCCGGAGGCAATCACGTCTCGACCCCAAGCATGGAACGGGCCGGCCGGCATCGACTGTCACCGCCGTCTACGATCCGCACGCGGGTTGATGTCTTGAAGGTGGTGGGCGGCTTCGTCGTCATCCAAACTGGGGGCATCGATTGCGTTGCTTGCAAATCTGGTGGCCCGCACTAAGTCTTCTTTCTTTCGAGGACGGACTCCCCCTGAGCGGCGGAAGAACCCACTGATTCCGATTTCCCACGCACACCACCACCATCGCGAGCGGTAATCGGTCCTGGAACACAGAGGCAAGCAGGAGACGTTCACCCGCGCACAATCAGACGACGGTTAGATGGATCAGTGCAATGCTGAGTGCGACGACGATTCCCGCGATGAACCGGGCTGCATATCGAGTGATCCGGTAATTTGACATCGCTGCCCATCAACATGCGGTCAGAGGTGAACCGCACCAACGGAATCAGCGCGATCGGAATACCGAAGGACAACACGACCTGCGAGACGACGAGAGCGCGACTGGGGTCAACCCCAGCGGCGAGGATCGCCAGTGCCGGAACCAGCCGCCGCACACGATCGGGATGCGCTTGCGTGGACGGTGCACGCCTGCTTTTCGTGTGTGTCGCTGCAGGAGCGATCGTGACCATCGACGCACTGACCAGTCTCGACATCCCCTTCGTGTTGGTACTTCTCACCGCGCTTGCCGCTGTCGGCACTGACCCTCAGGAAACGTCGCCGAACCATCAACGCAGACATCGATGCAGTGGATCGGAAGCGCACCGCGAGACGAGGTCCAGCGACACGACCACCCCGTACCAAGAGACCGTGAAGCCCGCGTGCGAACTTTCGACACAGACCCGGTCGTCGTTCGGTGCAATGTTCGCTGACTCACTCACAACAGGGGTCGCTCCTGCGGGGTGACACCTGGGATCGTCGCGCGCTGAAGACTATTGCTCGCACTCCGGCATTTCCGCATCTAAGAACTCGAGAAGTTCCCTGAGCAGTCGGTCTGCGCGGTTTTCGACATCGGCAAGAACCGAATCGACGTCGTCGAGGAGCGCGTGGGAGTGCCTTCGTGCGAGTGTGCCGCGTTCGTAGTAACCAGGGTCGAGCGAGACCGCCGATGCAGGCTCGAGCGTAAAGACACGCTTTGGGTTCGTCTCTCGGACGGGGGGCGGTATGTGCGTGGGAGCGCGTCCCCCGAGGTGTGCTCGAACGATATCGGCTATTCCCCGGGAGGTGAGAGGGGTTGCGACCAGCGGGGTATGGCCCCACCGGTCGATCGTGGTCAACAACGGCCGTTCGCTGCCTGGGTCGAGATGAGTAACGGAGTCGGCGAGTTCGGTTCCGTCGACGTGCTCGATGGCGTCGGCGAGCATGCGTGTGCTGGGGTGCCGCTCGCCGTGGGCCAGGACCTCGTACCAGCGCCTGTACACCTTTCTCGGTGATGCGCCCGCCCTCACGAGCTCCAACGAAGTGACGGCATGTACACCGGTGCCCGTTTCGATTGTGAGGGCATCGAATTCGGGTTCGACGGCGACATCTCTTATTCGCAGTGCCGCGATCTCGGTGTATGGCAGCCCGGCCGCGGCAAGAGTGAGGACCAGTGCATCTCGGCGAGCGAACAACGCCGCCGGCCACCCTGTTCCGGGGAGGCGCGTGACGATGCCGCCGATCCGAGTTGCGGTGTCGCGCAAACGCGCTGCACGCAGCGCGTCCAGAGCCGCTCGCACGCTCTGACCGCGACCCGGCGGGGGCAGGGCGCGGTCTCGATGAACAGCGTCGATGACGGCGATGCGACGACGTTGCGTTGCCGGCGCGGCAGGGTTGGCTCGGAGGAACCGAACGAACAACTCCGGTGAGACCGGCAACGCCGACTGATCATGAGCGGTGCACCAGTCCGCGAACAGCGACCACGTGTGTCGACCCCGTTCCGGGACAGTGTCGTTCGATACTGGAGTTGTTCGGACAAGGTCGGTGTTGTCGCCGCTCGTCGAGGTGTCGGTGCCGTGCATGAGGGTCACAAGCCGAGATCGTTCACGGCGTTGCCGACCAGAGGCGCGTTCTCGCGGGCATAGATTTCGACCATTCCCGGGCTTCTGTGTCCGGTCTGTCGCATGATCGCGTGTGCGTCGGCACCGTTACGGAACGCTTGAGTGACGAATCCGGCACGCAGTGAATGTCCGCCCAGCTGGGCGAGAAGGTCTGCGTCGTAGCCGGCGCGGCCGGCGCGGCGGCGGATCGCGGCGTGCACTGCCGCACCCGACAGTGCGGTCTGGGATAGGTTGCCGTTCTTGCGGATCGACCGGAACAGCGCCGACCGCGTGTCAGCGGTGGGCAGGGTGCTGTGGCAGAGATGGGAGTCGAACTTCGCTGCGCGGGAAAGCAAACGAATGATCGCGGTTCTGCCACCGGTATCGAATGCAGCAACGATCTGCAGCCAGCGAACCCACGCGCAGACCGGGCATGATTCGTGCCGGTCGGTGAACGGCAGCGCCTTCACCGTTCCGGTTCCGTCCTGGTCGGTCTTCGAGTGCCGCAGGCGGACATGCGCACCGTCGAGGCGATCGCGGCGCACATCACGACATTCGAGGTCCACGAGTTCGCTGCGCCGAAATGCCCCGGAGTACCCCATCAGCAGTAGTGCGGTGTCGCGGCGTTCGAGCACTTCACTGGCCCAGCCGGTGACACCGGCACGTGCTACGTCAACGATGGCAGTGATATCGGACGTCAGGAGTGGGGCGCGGGGATTGCGGGGGCGCTCCCCCGCGGCGGCGTAGTCTCGGCGGATACCGGCGAGGGTGGCGCGCACCATCTCGTGGCCACACGGGGTGTCGTGGCCGAGCCCGCGGTGACGGTCGGTGATCGCAGCGACCCATTTGCCGAAGGTCGACGGTGCATACGCCCGGACTCCGTCGACGGTCAGCGAGTCCGCCGCGTCAACGAGATACGCAGCCACGGTCGCAGGGTGCGCCGGCAACGAGATGTGCCCGGCGGCAGTGCACCAGGTCTCGAATCGCCGCCACGCCGAATCGTAGGCGCGGCGGGTTGCGGCAGACCGCGCCGACGCCATCGACCGTTCGATACGCGCAGCCACCTCGGCCGACAGGTCCGGAAACACCACCGCACCACTCACCAGGGCAACTGAATCTGCGTCCAGGACCTCACCGAGCTGCCGTTCTGCCATGGCAAGAACTGTAGTGCGCACCTCCGACAGGCTTTTTGATTTCAAAACACGCTCACCTGGTGTTTCGCCGGGGATGGTGCGGGAAAATGGGCGTACGACGGCCTGCAGTACCACTTCTCGGTGCTCTGAGCGTCGGTTGAGGAGCAGAAGTTTGCTCCGTACACGGCCGCACCGGTCTGTTCGAATTGCTCGACAGTTGAGTATCCCTGGGACGGGTCGCAAGCGTAGCCGTCGAGGACTTGTCCGGCCACGAGATCAGGTCGTTCCACTGAGCAGTAGCTCTTTGGACGGGAAACCCGTCGAATCTCCTTCACTTTGACACCTACACCGGCAGCTCGTGGCGGGGTCGCAGCCCTACGAGGACCTAGTCGGGGCGTGACACCCGAATAGTTCTCGAGTACGCGGCTCGGAATTATCGGGAACTTCCGGGACCGCTGGCCCGACTACTGCACGAGTAGGACCGGCTGAGCGCCCAGTGCAGCCCGAGGAGAAGGAACCGAAACACGCAGATGTCCACCAGTGAAATCGATCGACCGCCTGCGCCCGGTGACACCCCGCCTTCGGTGACGAAGATCCCGTTGTGGCCACAGATCAGGCCGTTCGTGCTGCGGTTGCACTTTTATGCCGGCATCCTGGTCGGACCGTTTCTGCTGATCGCGGCCGTGACCGGCCTGCTGTACACCATCAGCCCGCAGTTGTCGGACTACGTTCATCGCCACGAACTGACAGTCGATCAGGTCGGCGATCAGCAGCTGCCGCTCAGTGAGCAGGTCGCCGCGGCCCGGGCCGCCCACCCAGAAGGCTCGATCACCGAGGTCCGGCCCCCCATCGACGCCGAGAGCACCCACCCGTGTCGTGCTGGCGGTCGACGACGTTCCCGAGGGGTACGGGCGGACCGTGTTCGTCGACCCTTACACCGCGCAGGTCCGCGGAGAACTGACCACGTTCGGTGAGTGGCTCCCGGTGCGCGCGTGGATCGACGAACTGCACCGCAACCTCCACCTCGGCGATCTGGGCCGTAACTACAGTGAGTTGGCCGCCAGTTGGCTGTGGGTGGTCGCACTCGGCGGGCTCGTGTTGTGGACGCCCGGGTCCGCCAACGCTCGTCCAGTGCCTCCGAAGCCGCCAGAGCTGCTCTGGTGCCGGAGCCGAGGAAGAGGGGCCGCGCCCGCGCGTTGTCGTGGCACGGCACGGTCGGGGTGTGGATCATCGCCGCTCTCCTGCTTCTCTCGGTCACCGGTTTGACGTGGTCACGGTATGCCGGAGAGACCATCGGGGACGTACGTACGGCGCTGTCGTGAACGACACCGTCGGTCGAGACTCATCCTGCCGGAACGGGCGAGAATGCAGGCGGTGATCACCACGGGGGAGACGGTGCGCCGGTCACCGACACCGTGATCGGTGAAGGCGCGGAATCGACGGTGTCGAGGCCGCCGCCCAGGGCGCGGGCCTGCAGGCACCGATGAAGCTCGTTCCTCCCGCCGAAGAGGGACAGGCATGGAAAGTGCAAGAGGCCAAACGTGATTGGCCCACACGCTACGATTCGGTAGCCGTCGATGCCGCGTCGGGCCAGGTGATCGACAAGGTCGAGTTCGCGAACTGGCCGCTCATGGCCAAGATGACCAACTGGACCATCGACGCCCACATGGGCATCCTGTTCGGACTCGTCAACCAGATCCTGTTGGCGCTCACCGCTATCGGTCTGATCGCCGTCATCCTTCGCGGCTACCGGATGTGGTGGCTGCGGTGCCCGACCCGGGCACGAGGAATCAGGTTCGGACCACCTGCCAAACGCGGGGCGCTGCGCCGGATGCCGCCGTGGGCCGCGGTAACCGCGGTAGTGATCGCAGTGATCCTGGGCTGGTACATGCCGTTGTTCGGAATAACACTGGCAGTGTTCGTCGCCGTCGACGTCGCTCTGGGACTACGTCACCACCGTCGATCGCGCGGAACCACACTCGAATCCGCGTCGCTGCCGTCGCGGGAAGAACGAGCCGACGCGGATCGAGCACCGGGTATCGATGCACACAATCGGCAGGACGCGTCGTGATCGCTGATAGTTCGCTGCGGTGGATCACCACAGCACTGTTCGTGTTCGCGGCCGGATACTGCGTGTACCGCATCATCCGCGCCGCGCAGTGGAACGTACGGATCGACCACGGGTTCCACCTCGTGATGTGCGCGGCCATGATTGCGATGGCGTGGCCGTGGGGGCTCGGCGTCCCGCTGTTACCGCAGGGAGTGTTCTTTGCCGCGGCGACGGTGTGGTTCGCGATCTCCGCAGCACGCACGGCACCGGGCACGACCGGTGTCGACGAGCACCCCCACGGACCTGCGATGGGCAGCTATCACGTGTTCATGATGGCTGCGATGGTGTGGATGGTCGCGGTGATGGCCGGGTGGCTTCCCGGCACCGCCGCGCACGATCACACCGCCGACGCCGCCGACGGTGACATGTCCGGAATGGGCGCGCACGCACACACCCCCGACATGGACATGAGCAGTCCTGACCATACGGCCGCGATGAGCGGACCGGGATGGATCTCCGCGGTATCACTCACGCTCACAGTCGTCTTCGCTGTCGCAGCGATCGTGTGGCTCTACCGTCTGTTCGTCGCCGAACAGAGCACTGCTCTCGCACCTGTACATCCTTCGCCTGGATCGCAGGCAGGTAATATCGCCGTCGATGCGCTACCGGCGTCGCGGCCGCAGAGTGTCGCTGCGGCGTGCGAGGTGGCGATGGCAGCCGGAATGGCGATCATGATGGGCGTCGTGTAACACCGATGATCGACCGACGCCACTGCAGTACAGCGACATCGAACGAGGCTATGTGACAACCGATTCACCGCACCATATTTCGCGCACACGCCAGTCGCTGTGTGTGCGTTACGTCCTTGCGATCGCGCTCGTATGCGCGGCCGCGTTGGTCGTTGTCGTCACCGTCCGCTCGGGGGACACCCGACACGCAGCCAGCGGTGACTCGTTCCCTGGCACCTTCACATCGCTTCTGTACGTCCTGCTCCGTTTCACCGTCTCACTCGCCGCCGCGATCACGATGGGCTCATTGGTATACGGGATAGTCTGTACCCGTTTCTGCCGTGTGGGCCGGGTCGGTCCCGACGGATACGCGACCCTGCTCACTGCTGGCCGATCGAGCCTGAGAACCGTCTGACGCTCCCTCGCTCGAGCAGTTCGCGACCTTCTGGCGGTTTGACTTCGTCACCGGCGGCGCGGCAGTCGTCCTGATCGCGCTGTACGGGTGGGCAGTTCTGCGGTTGCGACGGCGCGGAGATCAGTGGCCCCTCGGGCGTACCATCGCCTGGATGACCGGGTGCCTGGCGTTGCTGGTGGCGACGAGTTCAGGTCTCGCTGCATACGGTTCGGCGATGTTCAGCGTCAATATGGGTGCGCACATGACGCTCAACATGTTCGTTCCGGTCCTGCTCGTGCTCGGCGGGCCGGTCACGCTCGCGTTGCGGGCGCTGCCCCCAGCTCGGGAGGACAGGATGCCGGGACCGCGGGAATGGATCGTGTGGGTGGTCCATTCACCACTGATGCGAGTGCTGTCGAACCCCGCCGTCGCGGTCGGGTTGTTCGTCCTCTCCATCTATGCAGTGTATTTCAGCCCGCTGTTCGACGAGCTGGTCCGCTACCACTGGGGACACGAGGTGATGAATATCCACTTCATCGTCACCGGGTACCTCTACTACTGGGTCATCATCGGCATCGACCCCGGACTGCACCGGGTTCAGGCCGCACGAAGGAACGCAGCTGGGATCCACGAGCAACTCGTAACGTTCGATCACCAGGATCAGTGATGCGCGCAGCCCTATGCTTCCTGCAATGCGCATTCCCCCATCCCGCCCCGAAAGATGCTGGTCTATACCGTTGTGTAGGAGATGTCGGTCATGCCGTTCACGGGATGGCACGTACCGCGGCGTCGAGAGCACCGGGTGTGCTCAGGGCGATCGGTTCGCCGTTGAGCAGGACTGTGGGAGTGGCGTTGATGGTCTTGAGCACCGACTGGGTGGAGTCGGCCACCCAGTCGGTGTAGTGGCCGCCGGTGATGCAGTCGCCGGCGGTGTCGGGAACTCCCGCTGCGACAGCGATATCGGTCAGTTGCTCGTCGCTCAGCCCCGAACCGCCTTCGGCGGGCTGCTGCCCGTATACGGCGGCGGATCAGGAGTGTCGCCCGGGGTCCTGCTCGGTCTGGGGTCTGCTCACCGTCGG
>CAUQEL010000035.1:0-40897 GCA_963517305.1 uncultured Rhodococcus sp. | reverse complement strand
GAACGGTCCGGCACGTCCGGCTCAGGGACCCCCGCCCCCGCAGCGACCGCCTGCACCTCAGGGACCTCCGACTCAGGGACCACCGGGTGGCGCCAACCAGGGCCCGCCCGCACCCCGGCAGGGACAGGCTCCGGCCGGTCCGCCCCAGGCTCCCGGTCGTCCATCCGGCCCAGGTCAGCAGGCGACCGGCCGGCCCAACGGTGGTCCGCCGCCGAACGGCCAGCCGCCGCAACGGCAGGCACCGGCCGGTCAACCTCCACGGCAGGCGGCCCCGCAGCCCTCGGCGTCGCCCAACGAGACCGCGCGCACTCCGGAGGTATCCGCCGAGTCGACGGCGGCCGGTGAGGCGTCGCGTGCATCCGAGCCCGCACGGGGTAAGGATCAGGCCGGTCCGGCAGCGACTCAGGCGATGCCGGTGCAACAGAACGACGGTCCGCAAGGTGGCACAGGAACCCCGCCCTGGCAGCGTGGAGCCGGTCAGCGTCCGGCACCGCAAGGAACGGACGATCGGCAGCAGCCGCAGAATCAGCCGCAGACCAATCTGTCCGGACGCGGAGCTGCGCTGCCGCCGAACGTAGAGGTCGATCGGTCCGCTCGTACGGCCGCCGAGCCGATCCAACGCGAATCGACCGAGGACAAGACCGAACGGCGTGAAGCCGCCCGGACGAAGGCTGCGGGCATCGACGGACCGACACGGCACATCGAACGCAAGGATCTGGCGAAGGACATGCCGGATCTGTCTGCCGTTCGGCACCCGGAGGTGTCCCAGTCCGAGCGTGCAGCACCCGCGGCCATCACGGCCGTACCCAGTGCCGACGGCGATCCCCTGCGGGCGACCATCCAGATCCGCAAGATCGATCCGTGGTCGACGCTCAAGATCGCCCTCGTGATCGCAGTGTCCCTGTTCTTCGTGTGGATGGTGTCGGTCGGCCTGCTGTACGCCGTGCTCGACGGCATGGGCGTCTGGGAACGTCTCAACAGTGCGTTCACCGAGATCGTCAACGAATCCGGCGACGGCGGACTCGTCAGTGCCGGGCAGGTGTTCGGCTACGCAGCGGTGATCGGTGTGATCAATGTCGTACTCTTCACCGCCCTCACCACCATCGGCGCCTTCATCTACAACCTGTCGTCGGACCTGGTCGGTGGCGTCGAAGTGACATTGGCAGACCGCGACTGACCTGCACCATCGAGAGCCGTATCGGGCCGTTTTGGAAGACAGCGGCCCGATACGGTAATCTCATCCCTCGGTTCGAGGAGAGGTTTTCTTCGGCCCGAAGTAGTGATGAGGGCCTATAGCTCAGGCGGTTAGAGCGCTTCCCTGATAAGGAAGAGGTCGGAGGTTCAAGTCCTCCTAGGCCCACACCGAACGAACGAAAAGAGGTTGGACG
This sequence comes from uncultured Rhodococcus sp., assembly GCA_963517305.1. Taxonomy (GTDB): domain Bacteria; phylum Actinomycetota; class Actinomycetes; order Mycobacteriales; family Mycobacteriaceae; genus Rhodococcoides. The sequence continues at coordinate 39,509 of CAUQEL010000035.1, read as the reverse complement.
TGAAAATCCTTCTTCTGGTCGCATCGGCGGTGATTGCAGTGCTGACACTATCGAAGGTGCGCTCGCAGCGCAGCTCGGACGGCGTCTGGCACAGCATCCCCACCGTGTGACAATCGCTCGGAGTGGACGTGTAAGGTTCGTCTACGTCAAACTGCAACACCCGGGGCCTTAGCTCAGTTGGTAGAGCGCTGCCTTTGCAAGGCAGATGTCAGGAGTTCGAATCTCCTAGGCTCCACAAGAAAAGGACGTCCACTTCGGTGGGCGTCCTTTTTCGTCTCTCCAGCCGGCCCCCAAGTCCACTCGATGTGACATTGACCCCCCAAAAGTCCACCGGACGTGACATTGAGTGCCATCGAATGCCGCGGGATCCGTCGCGGATCGGGCGGATCGGGCGGATCGGGCGGATCGGTTGTGATCGGACCCAAGGCGGTCTGTGTTTCGGCGCCCATATATCCAGACAGTGGTCGGTTCTGTGTCGGATCGCCGGTTCGGTCCATAGCGTGTCCGGTGTGCAAGACGTCGGTTCTCGGATCGATGTGAATGATCGCGACGGCGCACCGCAGGGGGGTGTGCCGTCGTTCGATCTCGGCGGGCAGTGTTCGCCACTGTCTCGAATCGGTTGGCGATTCGGGCATCTCGAATCTCGAAGGAGCCCGGCAGATGACGCGTGTTCTCGATCATGAAGAGCTGTTGACCGAACTCGACGGCACGCTGGAAGCCAATTTGAATCGCCATCTGTCGATGGCGAAGGAATGGCATCCGCATGATTACGTACCGTGGGATCTGGGTCGGAACTTTGCGGCGATGGGTGGGCAGGACTGGTCGCTCGAGCAGTCGTCGCTGTCGGAATTGGCTCGCACGGCCATGATCACCAATCTGCTCACCGAGGACAATTTGCCGTCGTATCACCGGGGGTTGGCAGACAACTTCTCGTTGGACGGTGCCTGGGGCACGTGGGTGGGACGCTGGACTGCGGAAGAAAATCGTCACGGCATCGTCATGCGCGATTATCTGGTGGTGACCCGTGCGGTCGACCCCGTGGAGTTGGAGCGGGCTCGAATGCATCACATGACGGTGGGCATCGATGCGCCGATGGACGGCGCGAATTTTCTTCATTCCGTGGCGTATGTGACGTTTCAGGAGTTGGCGACGCGGGTGTCGCACCGAAACACGGGCTTGGCGTGTGGAGATCCGGTGGCGGATCGGATGTTGGCTCGTGTGGCTGCGGACGAGAACCTGCACATGATCTTCTATCGAAACCTCGGTGAGGCGTCGCTGGATCTGGTTCCTGATCAGATGGTCCGCGCCATCACCGATGTCGCGACGGACTTCCAGATGCCCGGCCTGAACATGCCCGATTTCCGCAAGAACGCGATGACCTTGGCCAAGCATGGGATCTACGATCTCCGGCAGCATCTGGACGAGGTGTTGATGCCTGTTCTGCGCAAGTGGAAGATCTTCGAGCGCAACGATTTCACGGGCGAAGGTGAGCGCGATCGCGATCGTCTGGCGGCGTTCGTCGAAGACTTGGCGATCAAGGCGACCAAGTTCGAGGAATCCCGTGATCGACTGCTTGCCAGAGAGGCGGCGCGCGCCGAGAAGGCGTCCTGACCTGCTGCGCCTTCCTTGGCCAGAGTCGTGATCACGTCCCGGAGGTGTTAGAGTCCGGGCATCGTTGGGTCATGTGAGGCGATGGCCGTGGTTCATGGGGAGGGCCGATGGTGCCTGGGGGGTATCGGGTGAGTGGTGGTGCTTCTTTCGGTGAATGCTGCCTCCAGTCGGCCGAGTCATGGCTTTGCACGGCTGGAATCGACTGGTGAGCAGGCCTAGGTTCGACGAGTCCGGCCGCATGCTCGCGGTGTTCGCGGCGGTCACCACCGTTCTCTACGCTGCCAGCGCTATAGCGTCGTGGTCGAATCTTTCCGGGGCCCAACAGGTTCTGGCCGGATTGGCTCTGCTCCTGGGTCCGGCGGCGATCGTGGTGCTGGCGAAGGCGGGTGTGCCGAGCCCCAAGATGGCGGTGGGATGTGCGACCGCGTTGTCGGTGATAGCACTCGCCTGTGCGTTGGGGAGCAGCGACACCATGCCCGCGTTCTTGATCTGCGTACAGGCGGCCATGTTCCTCGGTATGCACATCGGTGCGTTCTGGTCCGAACGCAGCGCAGGCATTTGGGTTGCGGTGCTTGCTGTTTCGGCGGTCATCGGAGCGGCGATCGCGCCCTATGGGACGCCGTTCATCAGTTACATCCTCGTGGCGCTCGGCATCGTCGGTGCGACGGAGGTGTTCGGTGTCTTCGCGCGCCGAATGCGCTATTCGGCGACGCACGACGCTCTGACCGGTCTGCTCAACAGGTTTGGGTTCGAGTCCAAGATCGAGAAAATGCTGCCGGCGTGTGCTGCTCGCGGATTGTCGGTCAGCCTCGCCGTGCTCGATCTGGACAATTTCAAGGAGATCAATGACGAGTACGGCCACATTGCCGGTGACGTCCTGCTCGCTCGGGTCTCGAAGGCCTGGAAGGGGCAGCTGACCAAACGGGATGTTCTCGGTCGGCTCGGTGGAGACGAGTTCGTGCTGTTCATGCCGGGGGTTCTGGAAAAGGAGGCCTGGCAGATCATCGAGCGACTGCGCCTCGCTCATCGTGCGGAATGGAGTGTCGGATTGGCCTGCATGCCTGCGGGTCGCCGCTGGGGTGAGATCTATCGGGCAGCCGACGCGGATCTGTACCGGGCGAAGCGAAGCAGGCCGCCGAGGACGAGTCGGCCGTCCGATCCCGACGCCGGTTACAGCGGCCCGATTCGCAGAATTGCGCAGTAGCACTCACTCGCTGCACCATTCATCCCCAGATTTCATCCACAGGCTGGGGATAGATTTCCCGGCGCGGTGTACTTCTCGCGTTGACTCGTCGACAACGACGATGCTGCGGGGGATACGCGATGGTCACTCTCGACGAATTCAGGTCGTGGGACAGCCGAGTGCTGATAGCCGCGTCCAAAAGTCTGATGCTGCGGTGGCGTGAGCTGACTGCGGTGCACGGCTCGGTAGCGGACGAGGCCGTGGGCACGGGATGGGACGGTCCCGCGGCCGAGGCGGCACGTGAAGCCATGAGACGCATCCGGTCCGATCTGGGAGATGCCGCAATCGAGTTGCTTCGGATCGCGACATGCATCGCACATGCCTCGATCGACATGGAATGCCTGGTTACGGCGCTTCGCTCGGTGGAGCAGACGGCGGCGGACGAGCGATTCGCCATCGGATCCGACGGCTCGGTGACCGACGCGGCAGCGTCGTATTCGGTTGCGCTCGTTGATCTGTGGTCGACGATGCGAGAGCGACGGCGGTGCCGAGAGGAGCTCGCCGAACGAATCGCGCAGCTGATACGTACCGCTACGGACTTCGACGACGCCCTTGCTCGACGCCTCGTCGGGGAAACGTCCGCAGCCTCCGTTGCGACGGCAGTTGCGGCTTCGGTGCCGCGCGAGGGGTCACCGGCGGCCAATGCCGCTTTCTGGAGTGCGCTCTCGCCCGCAGCACGCACCAGGCTGCTCGTCGAACAGCCGGCGTTGATCGGCAATCTCGACGGCCTGCCTGGTCGGGTGCGTGACAGGGCCAACCGCCGAGTGTTGGCCGCCGAGCGTATCCGCCTGCGCGCCGTCGAAGTCGAACTGCAGAAGGAGTTGGCCGACAACGTGTTCGGCGGGATCTTCAGTGACGCCGATGCGGGACTCGAGCAGACTCGCACTCGGCTGGCATCACTCGATGCGATCGACGCGACGCTGGCTCAGGGGGCTCGGCAGCTTCTGGTTCTCGACAATTCCTCGTACGAGGAGACGATGGCGGCCATAGCGGTGGGCGATGTCGACACGGCGACCCATGTTGCCGTCTTCGTGCCCGGCCTCGGCTCGACCGTGCACGGACACCTCGTCCGCTACGACGGCGAGATGGAGTACCTCAAAGACGCTGTCCAGCAGCTGGTTTCGCAGGATCCACCGCAGTCTGCGGCCGCGGTGACCTGGCTGAACTACCGGGCCCCTCAACTGGGTTGGAGCTTGCTGGATCCGGACCGAACCGTGGCCTCGGGTGCGGCTGCGCAGGCGGGAGCGGATCGACTGATTCCGTTCCTGGACGGCCTCGACGCCGCACGTGCGAGCGATCCGCATCTGTCCGTGTTGGCCCACTCGTACGGATCCCTCACCGCGGCATCTGCGCTCCGAGACGACACCGGGGTCGACGAGTTCGTGGCTCTCGGATCACCGGGATTAGGCACCCACAGCGTCGCAGAGCTTCGGCTTCCCGTCGGGCATGTGTTCGCGGCGGAAGCCGAGGGCGATATCGTCGCCGACCTGGGTGCGTTCGGCCGCGACCCAGGCGCCCTCGACGGAGTCACTCTGCTGTCCACCGAGGGTTCGGACGCAGCCGGCGGCTCGATCGGGCACAGCGACTATCTCACCGAGGGCTCCACCAGCGGACACAACACGGCACTGGTCGTCGCCGACCGCAGCGCGGAGACCGTGATCAGAACGAGGCCGGGTCTGCTCGATCTGCTGCAGAAAGTCTTGTACCTATGACGGCGTGTCGTCGTAGTCGGCCAGGCTCGGCGGAACATCGGCGGGTGGGGGTACCTCGTTGCGACGGCGGCCGAGGAAGAACACGACACCTCCGACGACGGCAGCAGCGGCACCGAACACCAGGATTCGCCGGGTCCGACGTGATCCCGAGTCGACCGTGACCAGCGCTCGGGTGCGATTCGCTGCGGCAATACGTTCCGCGGTCACTGCCCGGCGCTCCGCAGCTTGCTTGCGGGCCAGCCCGTAACCCTTCTTGGCCAACAGCAGGCCCACTCCGGCCGGGCCCTTGCTTGCGGCGGATGCGGCGCCGAGCAATGCGGACGCTGCGGTACCGGTGGTCGACCGACCCTGGTCGGACTTCGTTGTGCTCGTCATAGCCTCACTGTTCCACAACACGCCCCCGCTGAACCCTCCTGATACACCCGATTCGATGCCCGTTGTGAACTGCCCGATCAGACGAGGTGGCACGATGGAGGGCGTGACTTCACCAAACAAGACCCAAACGGCCACGCTGCACACCAACCGCGGCGATATCGTCATCGAACTGTTCGGCAATCACGCCCCCAAGACCGTCGCGAACTTCGTCGGCCTCGCGGACGGATCCAAGGAATACACGACGCAGAACGCGTCGGGTACCAAGACCGGACCGTTCTACGACGGCGCGGTCTTCCACCGCGTCATCGACGGCTTCATGATCCAGGGCGGCGACCCCACCGGCACCGGTGCAGGTGGACCGGGCTACAAGTTCGAGGACGAGTTCCACCCGGAGCTCTCCTTCGATCGCCCGTACCTGCTGGCCATGGCGAACGCAGGCCCCGGCACCAACGGCTCGCAGTTCTTCATCACCACCGGCAAGACCCCGCACCTCAACCGCAAGCACTCCATCTTCGGTGAGGTCACCGACGAGGCGTCGAAGAAGGTCGTCGACGCGATCTCGAGCACGCAGGTCGGCCGCGGAGATCGCCCGGTCGACGAGGTCGTCATCAACAACGTCACCATCGCCTGATCTGACCGAAGGACTTTCCACAAGATGACGAACCCCGGCTGGGGTGGCGCGTACGGCGACCAGCCCGACCCACCCCAGTCGGTGTGCGTCCGACATCCCGATCGCCCCACCGGCCTGGCCTGTTCGCGCTGCGGCCGGCCGGCATGCCCGCAGTGTCTGCAGGCTGCCGCCGTCGGGCAGCACTGCGTCGATTGCGTGCGCGAGGGCAACAAGAACGTCCGAACGGCGCAGACCGTCGCCGGTGCACCCATGGCACGATCCGCCAAGACCCCGCTGACGTACGCCCTCATCGCCGTCAACGTGATCGTCTATGCCATCACGGTGGCACAGTCCGGCGATCCGATGAACAACACCTCCGGATCCGCGCTTGCCCGCAGCTGGGCTCTCAACAGCCTGCTCGTCTCCGACGGTGATGTGTTCCGCCTGGTCGGCAGCGGCTTCGTCCACTACGGGCCGATACACCTGCTCGTGAACATGTTCGCGCTGTACATCATCGGTCGTGACGTCGAACTCGTGCTCGGGCGAACCCGCTACCTGGTCGTCTACTTCCTCTCGCTCCTCGGGGGAAGTGCGTCGGTGATGCTGCTGGAGAACCCATTGGCGTTCACCGTCGGCGCGTCCGGGGCCGTCTTCGGTCTCCTGGGTGCACAGGCCGTCATCCTTCTGCGGCTCAAGCGCAGCCCGGCACCCATCCTCATCGTCATCGCAGTGAACATCTTCATCAGCATCTCGATCCCCAGCATCTCGCTGTGGGGACACATGGGCGGACTCGTCGCCGGAGCCGCCGCCACCGCCGGCCTGGTGTTCTTGTCCAACCGAACCCGAGACACGGGACAACAGCGAACCATTGCCGGCGTGTCCCTGGCCTGGCTTTCGGTCATCGCAGTCGCACTGGTGTCACTGGGCCTCATTGCGATCCGTGTACTCGACCTGCGCGCCCAGATGGGCCTCTAGCAGGTCCACTCGATGTGACATTGACCCCCGAAAAGTCCACCAAATGTCACATTGAGTAACCATGGGGGCCCGGACGCTCAAGTATCGCGTGGCACCAGACCGTGGATTTCGAGAGCGTCGTATACGTCTCGGGGGTCGGTTCCGAGGTCCCATCTGCCGAAGATGATCAGTCGGTCGTCGTCTTCTCCGGGTGGGCGGACGTCGAGCTCGAGCATCGGGACGCGTCGGCCCAGTCGTGGGTATTTCACGATTTTGATGCGCACTATGTCGGCGCGGGTGTAGGTGCGGATTCCGCTGAGGCGTTTCATCACCAGTGATCCGTCGTGGGTGATGGCCAGTCGGGGGCGTTGTACGGCGGCGAGTGCGGCGATGATCCACATTCCGACGGCTGCGAGCCCGACGAGGAATGTTCCGGCCGCGTCGGTGGAGGAGAGTGCGGCACCGATTCCCAGGGCGATTCCGCCTGCGACCAGGGCCGCGACGGCGACGAGGGGCGTCGCCCAGTGCTGTTCGTACACACCCTGTGGATCGTTCGTAGAGTTATCCACAGGGTTTATCCACATTGGGGATGAATGACATCGATGTAACTCGGTCGGCTCTCAGCGCCACCGCATGGTCATGACGAGTCCGACGACCATGAATCCGAAGCCGATCAGGAAGTTGTAGGCACCGAGGTTTCCGATGAAGGCGATGTCCTCGGAGGCCAGGTAGTAGACGATCAGCCACAGCAGCCCGACCACCATGAATCCCAGCATCAGCACCACGTACCAGACCGGTGACGGCCCGGCGTTGACCTTGACCGGCGTACGGTTCGCCGGGTTGATCGTGTAGTCGTTCTTCTTCCGTACCTTCGACTTCGGCATTGCTTCCTCTTCGCGTTCGTGACGGCCCGCGGCACTGCGGCCGTACCTGTGGACAACTGACGATCGGAACCTGTGGATCGACGGGTGCCGCGCATCCCCAGGCTATTGTGACCTCGAGGACCGTGACGGTCACCGACCCGGTTGCTGTACACGCTAACGCAGGTGAGCCCAGCACCGACCCACCGGACAAATTGCGAGCACCCGTGACACGACGATCGACTGCCCCCGCCGACACTCGTTGGTGGGTGCTCGCCGTCGCGGTGTGCGCTGTCGTCGGTCTGCTGCTCGGTACCACCAGGCATGTCTCCGACGGCACCGAACTCCGTGGAGGGGACACGACCAGACTGGCCGACCTCGTCGATGCAGCTCAGAGCAGCAGCGTGGAGGCCGAGCGCAGCAGGGACACGCTCGAGCAGCAAGTGGACACCATTCAGCAGCGAACCGCGTCCGTCGACACCGACGTCGCCGGCGCACTGGCCCGGATCGATTCGCTGGCCGACGCGGCGGGGCGTGAGCCAGCGTCCGGCGGGGGTTTGACAGTCACGATGGCCGATGCCTCCCGTGGCCCGGACGGCTCGTATGCGTCCGACGCATCGGTCGACGATCTGGTGGTTCATCAGGTCGACGTTCAGAGCGTGCTCAACGCGTTGTGGGCCGGCGGCGCGTCGGCGGTCGCGATGCAGGATCAACGGCTGGTGGCCTCGTCTGCTCCGCGCTGCATCGGCAACACCCTTCTGCTCGGCGGGCGGACGTACAGTCCGCCGTACGTGATGACGGCGATCGGTGATTCGGATCGGCTGCGCGCGGCGTTGAAGAACGAGCCAGGTGTGCGGTTGTACGAGCAGTACGCGCTGCGATACGGCCTCCGCTACGACGTCGCCGCGTCCGAGGACCTCTCGGTGCCCGCGTACGACGAATCGGTGCGCATGCGGTATGCACAGCCTCGCTGAGTACGCTGTCCGCATGCGTATTCTCGTCGTCGACAACTACGACAGCTTCGTCTTCAACCTCGTCCAGTACCTGGGCCAGTTGAATGCCGATGTCGAGGTCTGGCGTAACGACGACGAGCGCCTCACCGACCGCGAAGCCGTCGCGGACCGGTTCGACGGCATTCTGCTCAGCCCGGGACCGGGCACGCCGCAACGCGCAGGTGCCACGATGGATCTCGTCTCGGCCAGCGCTCGCACCAAGACGCCCCTGCTCGGGGTCTGTCTGGGCCATCAGGCGATCGGCGCAGCCTTCGGTGCCACCGTGGAGAAAGCCCCGGAACTGCTGCACGGCAAGACCAGTCTGGTGCACCATTCGGGCGTCGGAGTTCTCGAAGGAATGAACGAGCCCTTCACCGCCACTCGCTACCATTCGCTGACCGTTCGGGAGGACACGATCCCGGCCGAACTCGAGATCACCGGACGCACCGAATCCGGCCTGGTGATGGCGATGAGGCACACCGAACTACCGATTCACGGCGTTCAGTTCCACCCGGAGTCCATCCTCACCGAGGGCGGACACCGCATGTTGGCGAACTGGCTCACCGTCTGCGGGATGCCCACCGACCCCGGTCTCGTCGCCAAGCTCGAAGCTCAGGTCGCCGAAGCCTTCGCCTGAGCCACCGACTAGCCGGTGGGAATCCCCAGTGCGCCGATGCTCACCGAGATGGTGTCGGACTTGCTGATCTCTGAGCCCGCGGGCTGAGTCTGATTGACGACTCGCCCGACCATCAGCGGATCGAGCGTCGACTGCCGCGATATCGACAGGTCCGACACGGTTCCGGTCCAACCTGCCGATTCCAGCGCCGTCAGAGCCTGAGATTCGGTGAGGCCGGACAGATCCGGCATCGGAATCTTGTCTCCGTTCGACACGCGCAGCGTGACGACGGTGTTCTCGGTGACGGTGGTGCCTCCGGCGGGGTCGGTCGAGACGACCTGTCCCACCGGCTGACTGGAGTCGATGTCCTGAGTTTGGACGCGCAGTCCTGCTCCCTCGACGTTGGGCTGGGCCACGTCGACGAGCTGGCCGACGACGTCGGGCATCCGTACTTGCGCGGGACCGGAACCGAGCGTGATGCGAACCTGTGAGTCGGCGTTCATGCTCACGCCCGAGGACGGGTTCTGCTCGACGACCCTGTCGAGGTTCTCCGGCGTCGACGGCGCGCGCGCGACGGTGGGATCGAGTTCGAGACCCACCTCGTTCAAGGCGTCCGACGCCTCTTGTTGGGTGCGTCCGGTCAGGCGCGGCACCTGCACCTGCTGGGGACCCGAGGAGACGTCGAGCTGAATGTCACCGGGCGTTTCGGTCTGTGACCCCGCGGCCGGGTTGGTGCCGATGGCGGAACCCTCGGGTACCGACGCATCCGGCCTCTCCTGCACGGTGACGCGCAGACCGACGTTCTCGAGCTCTCGCTGGGCCTCGTCCGCGACCAGTCCGGCGACGGACGGCACGGTGACGGAGGTCGGCTCCGCTCCGGGACCGAGGGACCACAGGAACGCTCCGACGATTGCGACGACGATGATCGACGCCGCGGAGATCAGCGCGATCTTGAGGCCTCGACGGTTCCTCGGTTCGGCCTCGGGTTCGCCGTGCCTCGACGTACGGGGTGCGGCGGCGGCAGCTGCGGCCGGTTTGTCCGTGCCGGCGAAGTCTGCCTGCCGGGAATCGACCGATCCGAGGATCGTGGTGCGGTCCTCGTCGTTCATCACCATCGGGGCGCTCGGCCGTTGACCTCCGAGGACCCGGACCAGATCGGTGCGCATCTCGGCGGCGCTCTGGTAGCGGTTGGCGGGGTTCTTGGCCATCGCCTTGAGGATGATCGAGTCGAGTTCGCGCGGCACCGTGTCGTTGACCAGCGACGGCAGCTGAGGATCCTCGCGCACGTGCTGGTAGGCGACGGCAACCGGCGAATCACCCTTGAACGGGGGCTCGCCGGTGAGGATCTCGAACAGCACACAGCCGAGCGAGTAGACGTCCGATCGAGCGTCGACCTGTTCGCCGCGAGCCTGCTCGGGTGAAAGATACTGAGCGGTCCCGATGACGGCCGCGGTCTGGGTCATCGGCGACGAGGAATCCGCGATGGCGCGCGCGATGCCGAAGTCCATCACCTTCACCGCGCCTGCGTTGTTGATCATGATGTTCGCGGGTTTGACGTCGCGGTGCACGATTCCGTTGCGGTGACTGAAATCGAGTGCGGCACAGACGTCGGCGATGACCTCCATGGCTCGACGCGGCGCCATGGGTCCTTCGGCGCGCACGATGTCGCGGAGGGTGTCGCCGTCGACGTATTCCATGACGATGAACGGGAGCGGACCGGCTTCGGTCTCGGCTTCACCGGTGTCGTACACGGCGACGATGGCGGGGTGGTTCAGTGCGGCCGCGTTCTGCGCTTCGCGTCGGAACCGCAGGTAGAACGTGGGGTCGCGAGCGAGATCTGCGCGCAGAACCTTGATGGCGACGTCGCGGTCCAGCCGAGTGTCGCGTGCCAGATGAACCTCGGACATGCCGCCGAAACCGAGTATCTCGCCCAGCTCGTAGCGAGAGGAGAGCGTACGGGGAGTCGTCATGGTCGTCCTTGAGGATCTTGCTGGAATGGAATCTCGATCAGCGGCCGTCTCGTCGTCGTCTGCGTGGGCTCCTCCGAGGTAGTCGTGGTTTCCTCGGTGGTCGTCGGCTCCTGCGTGGTGGTCGTCGTGGTCGTGGTGGTTTCTTCGGTGGTGGTGGTTTCTTCGGTGGTCGTCGTGGGTTCGGTCGTCGTGGTCGTGGTGGTGGTCGGCTGCGTGGTGGTCGTGGTCGGCGGCACGAACGGCGTCGGCGTGTCGTCCCTGCCCCCGGTCAACAGCACGTAACCGCCGATGAGGATGGCCAACAACAGCAGTCCTGCACCACCCCAGGCGAGCGCCTTCTGCGCCGACGACATTCCGGTGGCCTCGGGCACTGCGGCCGCAGCCGTTCCGGTGGCCGGTCCGCGGTACTCACGCTGCGACGTCGGCATCATCTGGGTACTCGACGGCGGCGCAGGGCTGGGTACGACGCCCGGCATCATGACTCTGCCGGTGCCCGTACCGCGGGAGTTTCCTGGTGCAGGCGGGCGACGGCCGGCACGGACCGCGGCGACGGCATCGGCGAATTCGCCACCGTTGGCGTAGCGCGCGGCCGGATCCTTGACCATCGTGATCTCGATGAGTTCGCGAACGGCAGGGGGCAGGTCGGGCGGCATGGGGGCAGGCGTCTCGCGGACGTGCTTCATGGCCACCGTCAGCGCGCCGTCGCCCACGAAGGGCCGGGTGCCCGCGAGTACTTCGTATCCGACGACTCCGAGCGAGTAGACGTCTGAAGCCGAGGTGGCCTCCTCACCGAGTGCTTGCTCGGGGGCGATGTACTGCGCTGTGCCCATGACCATTCCGGTCTTGGTCACCGGGGATGCGTCCACGGCCTTGGCGATGCCGAAGTCGGTGATCTTGACCTGCCCGGTGGGGGTGATCAGGATGTTGCCCGGCTTGACGTCGCGGTGGACGACGCCTGCGGTGTGCGCGATCTGCAGGGAACGGCCGGTCTGCTCGAGCATGTCGAGGGCATGGCCGAGCGGCAACCGGGTCATGCGACCCAACACGGCGTTGAGCGGCTCACCGTTGACCAGTTCCATCACCAGGTAGGCCAGTGATTCGCCCGCGCCGTCGCGGGTCTCGCCGTAGTCGTAGACCCCGGCGATTCCGGGGTAGTTCAGTTGCGCGGTGGTGCGTGCCTCGAACCGGAAGCGCTGCAGGAATTCCGGGTCCTCGGAGAACTCGGCCTTGAGTACCTTGACCGCAACCCGGCGATCGAGGCGGTTGTCCATGGCCTCCCACACCTGTCCCATGCCGCCGGTGGCGATGAGGCGCAGAAGTCGATAGCGCTGCGCGATTACAGCTCCGTTGCTCAATGGCACCCTAAGTCACCTCCCCTGCAATGCTGCTGCGATGACGGCGCGTCCGATGGGTGCGGCCACGGATCCACCGGTCGCGGCGAGGGCTCGGTCGCCGCCGTCCTCGACGATGACTGCGATGGCGACCTTGGGGTCGTCGGCGGGTGCGAATCCGATGTACCACGCGTGCGGCGGGGTGTTGCGTGGGTCGGAACCATGTTCTGCCGTACCGGTTTTCGATGCGATCTGGACGCCGGGGATCTTGCCCTCGCCGCTGGTGTTGTTCTCGGAGCCGATCATCAGATCGGTCAGCGTCGCCGCGGTGGTGGAGCTGATTGCCTCGCCCATGGCCTGGGGCTGGTAGCTCGACAGGTCCGACAGGTCGGGAGACTGCAGCTGCTGCACCAGGTTCGGGGCCATCCGCACGCCGCCGTTGGCCACGGTGGCGGCGATGACGGCGTCCTGCAGCGGGGTCAGCGCCACGTCGCGCTGGCCGATGCTGGATTGACCGAGAGCGGCGTCGTCGTCGATGGGTCCGATGGTGCTGTCGGCGACGGTCAGCGGAATGGTCGAGTCCTCACCGATGCCGAATGCCGCGGAGGTCTCGCGCATCCTGTCCACCCCGGTGTCGATGCCGAGTTCGACGAAGGCGGTGTTGCACGAGCGTGCGAAAGCCTCACGCAGCGTTGCCGTCTGGCCGCCGCCGCACGTCGACCCGTTGTAGTTCTCCAGCGTCGTCGAGGTGCCCGGCAACGTGATGTTCGACGCGGCCGTGAGCTGATCGTCCGGTGTCGCGCCCGCTTCGAGTGCGGCTGCGGTGGTGATCACCTTGAACGTCGATCCGGGTGGGTAGGTCTGCGAGATCGCCCGGTTGACCATCGGCTTCTCGGGATCGTTGCTCAGGTTCTCCCACGCCGCGGTGGTGGTGCTGCCGTCGTGGCTGGCCAACAGGTTCGGGTCGTAGCTGGGGGTGCTGGCCATGGCCAGAATGTTGCCGGTGGCGGGGTCGAGGGCCACTACCGAGCCGGTGTATCCCTTGGCGGTCAGCTGGTCGTATGCGACCTGCTGGACGACGGGGTCGATGGTGGTGACGACGTTGCCGCCGCGGGGATCTCGACCGGAGATGAGGTCGAACAGTCGTCCGCCGAAGAGCCGGTCGTCGGATCCGTTCAGTACGGGGTCCTCGGCGCGTTCGAGGCCGCTGCTCGAGTACAGCATCGAGTAGTAGCCGGTGATCGGCGCGTTGGCCTGCGGGCTGGCCGGGGAGATCGAATTCTGGGGGTAGGTGCGCAGGTACTTGTAGCGGTCGTCGGTGGGGATCGAGGATGCGAGCACCTGGCCACCGGCCGAGATCTGACCGCGCTGACGTGAGTACTCGTCGAGCAGTACTCGTGAGTTTCTCGGGTCGGTGCGTAGATCGTCGGCCTTGATGACCTGGAGGTAGGTGGCGTTGGCGAGCAACGCCACGACCATGACCATCACGGCGATCGATACGCGGCGCAGGGGAGTGTTCATGCGCGCTTCACCATCTCGGTGGGTGCCTCCGCGATGGGCGCTGCGGGGGCAGGCTTCTTCTTGGGCTTTGCCGGCTCACGGGCCGCGTCGGAGATCTTGATCAGCAGCGCGAGGAGCAGGTAGTTGGCGAGAAGCGACGATCCTCCGTAGGACAGATACGGCGTGGTGAGGCCGGTGAGTGGGATGAGCTTGGTGACGCCGCCGACGACGACGAACAGCTGGATGGCAATGGTGAACGACAACCCTGCGGCGAGCAGTTTGCCGAAGCTGTCGCGCACGGCCAGCGCGGTACGCATGCCGCGAATGATGAACAGCAAGTACAGGATCAGGACCGCGGTCAGGCCGATGAGGCCGAGCTCTTCTCCGACCGTCGCGATGATGAAGTCCGTCTTGGCGAACGGAACCTGGGACGGGCGACCACTGCCGAGCCCGGTGCCCGCCAACCCGCCCGTGGCGAAGCTGAACATCGACTGGACGATCTGGTAGCCGGTGTCGTTGTAGTCGTCGAACGGGCGCAGCCAGGTGTCGGTGCGGATCTTGACGTGGCCGAACACCTGATATGCGAACAGGAACCCGACGAGCAACAGCCCGAACCCGATGATCAACCAACCGACCCGTTCGGTGGCGATGTAGATCATCACCAGGACGGTCCCGAAGATCAGCAGCGAGGTGCCGAGGTCCTTCTCGAACACCAGCACGCCGACGGAGACGATCCAGACGACCAGGATCGGACCCAGGTCGCGGGCCCGTGGGAAGTCCATTCCGAGGAAGTGCTTGCCTGCGACGGTGAACAGTTCGCGCTTGGCCACCAGCAACGATGCGAAGAAGATGAGCAGCAGAATCTTCGCGAACTCACCGGGCTGAATGCTGAAGCCGGGCAGTCGGATCCAGATCTTCGATCCGTTGACCTCCGAGAACGCCGACGGGAGCATCGCGGGAATGGCGAGCAGCACCAGACCGGCGAGTCCGACGGTGTAGCCGTAGCGGGCCAGCGTGCGGTAATCGCGCAGCAGCACCAGCAGCGCGACGAACCCGGCGATGGCCAGCGTCGTCCACAGCACCTGCTGGTTGGCATCGGGCGACGGAATGGGGTTGCCGAGATACTGCGCCTGTTGTTCGTCGGCCAGGTCGAGTCGGTGGATGAGCACCAGACCGAGGCCGTTGAGCAGCGCCACGATCGGGAGCAACAGCGGATCGGCGTAGGGCGCGAAGCGTCGTACCGCCAGGTGCGCCACCGTCATCAGCGCGAGATATGCGATCGCGTACTTCGCCAGATCCCAGGTGATCGTCTGTTCCTGGCTGGCTTCGACCAGGATCAAGGAGATCGTGGTGATCAGAACGGCTGCGCCGAGCAGCAGCAGCTCGACGCCGCGTCGGTTGGATGGCACCGGTGCGGGCGCGAATCCTTCGGGCGGACTCGGAAAGGACCCTCCCGTGGACGCAGTGGAACTCATCGAGTACCGGTCCTGCAGTTCTGACCGGGAATTTGCGGAACTGTCGGTGGAGCAGTGGTGGTCGGTGCAGCCTCGGGAGGGGTCTCCGCAGTGGGGGGCAACGGCACCCCGGGTGGCGGGATGATCGCCGTCGGAGCCGGTTCCACGGTGGTGGTGACGACGGGCTCGGTCTCGCACACCTGAAGCAGGTCACCGGAGGCCAGCCGCTCCACCTGGCCGCGCGCATCGCCGAGAGATCCCGACGGCAAACCGGCCGTGACCTGTTCACGTGCGGCAGGCAGCAGATCGTCGATCTCGAACGGAACACAGTCCGCCGGGGCGGCATCCGGTGCGGTCAAGGTGACGGCTCCGTCGTCGTCGAGGCAACCCACCAGTTCCACGCTCTGCAGCGAGTACCCGAGAACCGAACCGGGCAGACCGCGCAGGACGGTCACCTTGCTGTTGTCGGCACCGACGTAGTAATTGCCCTTGATGATCGAATTGGCAACGAGCACACCGATTCCCGCGAGTACGACCAGGGTCAGGGCGATCAGTGTCCAGCGCAGCTTGTGCGACTTCTTCTCGGGTGTCACCACCGGGGCGGTCACGCGCTTGGGCGTCGTGCGCGGCGGACGCATCGCTGCGGCGCGCCCTGCTGCGGTATTGGGCGGAGGGGCGTCCTCCTCGTCCTCGGTGCTGGCGGCACCGCCGAGGATGGGGTGGCTCTGTCCGTAGTCGAGGTCGATGACATCGGCGACGACGACCGTCACGTTGTCCGGACCGCCACTGCGAAGCGCGAGTTCGATGAGGCGGTCGGCGCAGGGGCCCGTCTCGCCCTCGTTCAGGGTGTTCTCGATGGTTTCGTCGCTGACGACGTCCGAGAGGCCGTCGGAGCACAGCAGGTACCGGTCGCCTGCACGCACTTCCCGAACGGTGAGCGTCGGCTCGATCTCGTTGCCGGTGAGGGCACGCATGATCAAGGAGCGTTGCGGGTGGGTGTGTGCCTGCTCGGCGGTGATGCGGCCCTCGTCGACGAGAGACTGAACGAAGGTGTCGTCTCGGGTGATCTGGGTGAGCGAGCCGTCGCGCAGCATGTACGCGCGCGAATCGCCGATGTGTACCAGTCCGATTCGCTTGCCCGCAAACAGGATTGCGGTCAGCGTGGTCCCCATGCCGTCGAGCTCGGGTTCGTCCTCGACCTGATCTGCGATGGATGCGTTGCCTTCGCGGGTGGCTGCTTCGAGCTTGCCCAGCAAATCCTCACCGGGCTCGTCGTCGTCGAGGTGAGCCAATGCGGCGATCATCAACTGCGAGGCCACTTCACCGGCGGCATGACCGCCCATGCCGTCGGCCAGCGCCAGTAGGCGAGCCCCGGCGTACACGGAGTCCTCGTTGTTGGATCGAACCAGACCGCGATCACTGCGGGCGGCATAGCGAAGGACGAGGGTCACGGGCGCAACTCGATCACGGTTTTGCCGACGCGGACAGGGGTTCCCAGGGGGACGCGAACGGCGGTGGTCACCTTCGCGCGGTCGAGGTAGGTGCCGTTGGTCGAACCGAGGTCTTCGACGTACCAATCTCCGCCGCGGGGCGAGATGCGCGCATGCCGCGTCGACGAGTAGTCGTCTGTCAGAACGAGAGTGGAGTCGTCCGCGCGCCCGATGAGGACGGGCTGTGTGCCGAGCGAAATGCGCGTTCCGGCGAGACCGCCCTGGGTCACCACGAGGTACTTGGCCACCTTCTGCTTGTTGAACGACGGAAGGACTTTCGAGCCGCCGGAGTAGCGAGCAGGCACTCGCATGCCTGCGGCCGCGTAGATGTCACTGCGCAAGGTGCGAAGGACGGCCCAGACGAAGAACCACAACAACAACAGGAAGCCCGCCCTGGTCAGTTGCAGAATCAAT
The DNA here is from genome assembly GCA_963517305.1 of uncultured Rhodococcus sp. GTDB lineage: Bacteria > Actinomycetota > Actinomycetes > Mycobacteriales > Mycobacteriaceae > Rhodococcoides. The sequence goes on along the minus strand of CAUQEL010000035.1, from coordinate 22,377 downwards.
CCCTGCACGACGATTCACCTCCTTCTTCGCAATCGACCTGCATCCCGCCCACGCGAAAAGCCGCGGCGCGGCAAACATGGTTGCCTCGCAGCATCATAGGGTGAAGCAGCTCGTGTGGACGACATACGGGTGCACGAGAGTGTGAGTCGAACCCCCACCCGTGCCCACGAAAGATCGTCAGACGATCCGGACCAGAATCTCGGAGTGACCGGCCCGAATGACGTCCCCGTCGGCCAATTGCCAATCCTGCACCGGAGCGCCGTTGACGGTGGTGCCGTTGGTGGAACCGAGATCGGAGAGCATGGCCACGCGGCCGTCCCACCGGATCTCGATGTGTCGACGCGAGACGCCGGTGTCGGGGAGTCGGAACTGTGCGTCCTGGCCACGGCCGATGATGTTCTGGCCGTCACGGAGCTGGAAGTAACGGCCGCTGCCGTCCTCGAGCTGCAGCGTCGCGGCGAGCGCCTGACTCTGACCTGCGTACGAGGCGGGCTGGTCGTAGCCGTACCCGTCGCCACGATCGCCCGCACCCTGCGGGTAGCCGCGGCCGTAGGCGGCCTGGGCAGGCGGGTAGTCGTAACCGGGCTGCTGATATCCGGCGGCCTGGGGCTCGGCGTACCGTCCGGCCGGGTCGTTGTACGCCTGCTCCTGGTAGGGGGCCTCGGAGTATGCAGCGCCCTGCTCGGCGGCGTTGTAGTCGTAGTTCTGGCCGTTGTAGCCCTGAGCGTCGTACCCCTGCGCGTTGTATCCCTGAGCGTCGTACCCCTGCGCGTTGTAGCCCTGGGCGTCGTAACCCTGCCCCGAACCGTCGGGCGCGCCGTAGGCGTGGGGGTCGTAGCCCTGTTGCTGGCCGGCAGCGCTGTAGGCCTGACCCTGCTCGGGGTACGACTGCTCGTCGTAGCCGCCGTTGTACGGCTGCTGGTCGTAGCGCGGATCGTGATCGGCGGGCGCGTAGGCCTGGGCGTCGTACCCGTTCTGCTCACGTGCGGGCTGCTCACGTGCGGGGTAGCGAGGATCCTGGCCACCGGCGTAACCGTTGCGCGCGCGCGGATCGGGACGATGACCGTCCGCGGGGTCGCGCTGCGGGTCGTAGCCTGGGTTCTGCGTCATGTGGCCGGCTCCTGGTATCGACATCGGTGGGGCAGACGGTCGCTGCGTGGCTGAAGGGACGGGACTCGGTGCTGCTGGTGCCGACGCGCCCTGCTGCGCGGACTCGTTCCGTGCAGCAGTCGCCGATCGTCCCACATCGGGATCGACCGAGCCACTGGCACGGAACTGCCCGGTGTGAAGGGTGGGCGACGGCTCGAAGCGAACCACCACGTCGCCGTAGGTCTGCCAGCCTTGATCGCGGATGTAATCGTCGAGGTGACGTGAGAACGCCTTGACCGTGAGTGCCCGATCACCGGCGAGTTCGTCGTGGTCCGAGCTGTTGATGGTGATCACGTAGCTGTTGGGTGCCAGAAGGTGCCCGCCGTCCAGGGGCCGAACCAGATCCGAGGCCTCCTGCTGGAGCGCTGCCTCCACCTCCGCCGGTACGACGCCTCCGCCGAACACGCGGGCGAAGACGTCGCCGACAGCGCCTTGGAGCTTGCGTTCGAAACGCGCAACGATGCCCATCGTGACCCCTCCTCTCACTGTGTTCTTCCACCGTGTGGTGCCTGCTGGTGTGCAGGACGCGACGGCCGCGTGTCATCACGAAGTCGCGCTCCAAGCATGATATACGGTGCCGCCGACGGGGACTGCCCGCCGCATCGTTGCCCGGCAGCTCGACGCGGCGATTTTCGAGCGCGGCATGGTGCGTGTTAATGTTCTCGCCGTTGCCCGGGCGGGTGGCGGAATGGCAGACGCGCTGGCTTCAGGTGCCAGTGTCCTTCGGGACGTGGGGGTTCAAGTCCCCCTCCGCCCACCACACTGGCCGCAGCTGATTCGATCGCTGCGGCCAGTAGTTTTTCCGGGTACGTCCCTCGAATCGTCTTACAGGCGTGTGATTCTCGGCAAGTGTCCGAGGGGGAGTCGAATACCCGGTTCCGAGGACGTCTCCCACCCGAAAATTCGCAGGTGAAGGCCCGTAATAGGCTTACCTTATTTGCGGGGGTACCCAGGTACTGACTTATCGTTCGTAGTTGGATCGGCCTCACCACGGCCGGATCCGCCCCGACCTCACTTTTCTATCACGCGCCCACCTGCTCGTGCAGAGGAAAGCGTCGACGATCGACAGGTGCAGCTTCAACGGCGAGGACGCACCGCAGGCCGTTCGCGCAGCCGGTTACACCACACCGTCGCCGACGAGTTTCAAGGCTGGACTTATCCGAAGGCTAGGTATGAAGCACACTCCGGGCCCGCAAGGCCTCTACGACCCCGCCAACGAACACGACTCCTGTGGTGTCGCGTTCGTGGTGGACATGCACGGTCGACGCAGTCGCGACATCGTCGAGAAGGCGATCACCGCACTGGTCAACCTCGAGCACCGCGGTGCTGCCGGCTCCGAACCGAACACCGGTGACGGTGCGGGCATTCTGATCCAGGTTCCGGACGCGTTCTTCCGCGCCGTCGTAGATTTCGAGCTCCCCGCGCCCGGCGCGTACGCAACCGGTGTCGCGTTTCTTCCGCAGGGTCGCAGCGACGCAGCACGCGCCTGCGAGGGCGTCGAGCGCATCGTCGAGAGCGAGGGCTTGGAAGTTCTCGGTTGGCGTGAGGTTCCCACCGACGACTCCTCCCTCGGAGCTCTGGCGCGCGACGCGATGCCGACCTTCCGTCAGTTGTTCCTCGCTGCCCCCGGCGCGTCGATCACCGACCTCGAACTCGAGCGTCGTGCGTTCGTCATCCGCAAGCGGGTCGAGCACGAGCTGGGCGAAGAAGGCGCGGGCAAGGACGGCCCCGGCCGCGAAACCGTGTACTTCCCGTCACTGTCCTCGCAGACCTTCGTCTACAAGGGCATGTTGACCACCCCTCAGCTCAAGGGTTTCTACGTCGACCTGCAGGACGATCGCGTCGAAAGTGCACTGGGACTGGTGCATTCGCGTTTCTCGACCAACACGTTCCCGTCGTGGCCGCTGGCCCATCCGTTCCGACGCGTCGCCCACAACGGCGAGATCAACACCGCCACCGGCAACGAGAACTGGATGCGTGCCCGCGAGGCACTCATCACCTCCGACGTGTTCGGCGGTTCCGATGCGCTCGAGAAGATCTTCCCCGTGGTCACCCACGGAGCAAGTGACACAGCACGTTTCGACGAGGTGCTCGAGCTGCTGCACCTCGGTGGCCGCAGTCTGCCGCACGCCGTGCTCATGATGATTCCCGAGGCGTGGGAGCGGCACGAGTCCATGGACCCCGCACGTCGGGCGTTCTACAAGTACCACTCCTCGCTGATGGAGCCCTGGGACGGACCGGCGTCGGTGTGCTTCACCGACGGCACCGTCATCGGCGCGGTCCTGGACCGCAACGGCCTGCGCCCGAGCCGGCTGTGGGTCACCGACGACGGCCTGGTCGTCATGGCCTCCGAGGTCGGCGTTCTCGACATCGATCCGTCGAAGGTCGTCCGCAAGGTTCGCCTGCAGCCGGGCCGCATGTTCCTGGTCGACACCGCGCAGGGCCGCATCGTTTCCGACGACGAGATCAAGGACGAGCTCGCCGCCGAGCATCCGTACCAGCAGTGGCTCGACGAGGGCCTGACCTCGATCGACGATCTGCCCGAGCGTCCGCACGTGCACATGCCGCACGACCGCGTGCTTATCCGTCAGCAGATCTTCGGGTACACCACCGAGGAACTGAACGTGCTGGTCTCGCCCATGGCGAAGGCCGGTGCCGAGGCCATCGGTTCCATGGGTACCGATACCCCGATCGCCGTGCTGTCGGCTCGCCCGCGGATGCTCTTCGACTACTTCTCGCAGCTGTTCGCGCAGGTCACCAACCCGCCGCTCGACGCCATTCGTGAGGAGATCGTCACCAGCCTCGGCGGCACCATCGGGCCCGAGGGCGATCTGCTCAACCCGAATGCCGACAGCTGCAAGCAGATCGTGCTGCCGCAGCCGATCCTGCACAACGACGATCTCGCCAAGCTCGTCCACATCAACGACGAGGGCACTCAGGAAGAGCTGCGCTCGGTGGTCGTGCGCGGTCTCTACCCGGTGTCCGAGGGCGGTGAGGGCCTCCGAAAGTCGTTGGAGGCCATCCGCGCTCAGGTTTCGGCGGCCATCTCAGGCGGGGCGCGGATCATCGTGCTCTCGGACCGCGAGTCCAGCGAGAAGCTCGCTCCGATCCCGTCGCTGCTGCTGACCTCCGCGGTGCACCATCACCTGGTGCGCGAGAAGACCCGCACCAAGGTGGGTCTGATCATCGAGGCCGGTGACGCCCGCGAGGTCCATCACATGGCTCTGCTCATCGGTTTCGGTGCGGCAGCGGTCAACCCGTACATGGCCTTCGAGTCGATCGAGGACATGATCGAGCGCGGTGCCCTCACCGACATCGAGTTCGACAGGGCAGTCTCCAACTACATCAAGGCCGCGGGCAAGGGTGTGCTGAAGGTGATGTCCAAGATGGGCATCTCCACCCTCGCGTCGTACACCGGAGCCCAGCTGTTCCAGGTCATCGGCCTCGCGCAGGAACTGGTCGACGAGTATTTCACCGGCCTCAACAGCCACCTCGGCGGAATCGATCTCGATCAGGTCGCCGACGACGTCGCAGCGCGACATGCGGTGGCGTACCTCGACAACCGTCAGGAGCGCGCGCACCGCGAGCTCGAGACCGGCGGCGAATACCAGTGGCGTCGCGAAGGGGAGTACCACCTCTTCAACCCGGACACGGTGTTCAAGCTGCAGCACTCCACCCGCACCGGTCAGTACGACATCTTCAAGGAATACACGAAGATGGTCGACGACCAGTCCGAGCGGCTCGCGTCGCTGCGTGGTCTGTTCCGCTTCAAGACCGAAGAGCGCCAAGCCATTTCGATCGACGAGGTAGAGCCGGCCAGCGAGATCGTCAAGCGTTTCTCCACGGGCGCGATGAGCTACGGCTCCATCTCGGCCGAGGCGCACGAGACCCTCGCCATCGCCATGAACCGTCTCGGCGGCCGCTCGAACTCCGGTGAGGGCGGCGAGGACGTCTCGCGGTTCGAGCCCGACGAGAACGGCGACTGGCGACGCAGTGCCATCAAGCAGGTCGCGTCGGGACGTTTCGGCGTCACCTCGCACTACCTGACCAACTGCACCGACATCCAGATCAAGATGGCGCAGGGAGCCAAGCCCGGTGAGGGCGGCCAGCTTCCGGCGCACAAGGTGTACCCGTGGGTCGCCGAGGTTCGGCATTCGACGCCCGGCGTCGGCCTGATCTCGCCGCCGCCGCACCACGACATATACTCGATCGAGGATCTCGCGCAGCTGATCCACGACCTGAAGAACGCGAACCCGCAGGCCCGCATCCACGTGAAGCTGGTCTCCGAGGTCGGCGTCGGAACGGTCGCCGCCGGTGTGTCCAAGGCGCACGCCGACGTGGTGCTCATCTCGGGCCACGACGGCGGCACCGGCGCGACGCCGCTGACGTCGGTCAAGCACGCGGGTGGACCGTGGGAGCTCGGCTTGGCCGAGACCCAGCAGACGTTGCTGCTCAACGGACTTCGCGATCGGATCGTCGTCCAGGTGGACGGTCAGCTCAAGACCGGCCGCGACGTCATGGTTGCCGCTCTGCTGGGCGGTGAGGAGTTCGGTTTCGCCACCGCTCCGCTCGTCGTCTCGGGCTGCATCATGATGCGCGTCTGCCACCTCGACACCTGCCCGGTGGGTGTTGCGACGCAGAATCCGTTGCTGCGCAAGCGTTTCGCGGGCAAGCCGGAGTTCGTCGAGAACTTCTTCATGTTCATCGCCGAAGAGGTGCGCGAGCTCATGGCCGAGCTCGGCTTCCGCACGCTCGACGAAGCCGTCGGGCAGGTGGGTCTGCTGGACACCACTGCGGCCAAGGAACACTGGAAGGCGTCGAAGCTGGATCTGTCGCCCATCCTCGAAGAGGTCGAGTCGGCGTTCATGAATCAGAACCTCTACAACACCGGCGTCCAGGATCACGGCCTCGACAAGGCTCTCGATCAGCAGCTCATCTCGGCCAGCCGCAATGCGTTGGACAAGGGTGAGAAGGTCGCGTTCGAGTCCAAGATCACCAACGTCAACCGCACCGTCGGAACGATGCTCGGGCACGAGGTCACCAAGGCGTACGGCGGCGTCGGTCTGCCGGACGACACCATCGAGATCACGTTCACCGGCTCGGCCGGCAACAGTTTCGGTGCGTTCGTGCCCTCCGGTATGACGCTCCGACTGAACGGCGACGCCAACGACTTCGTCGGCAAGGGACTCTCCGGTGGACATCTCGTGCTGCGGCCGTCGTTGAATGCCCCGAAGGGATTCGTGGCCGAGGACAACATCATCGGCGGAAACGTGTTCCTGTTCGGTGCCACCAGCGGTGAGGCTCTCATCCGCGGTGTCGTCGGCGAGCGTTTCGCCGTTCGTAACTCCGGTGCCGTTGCCGTCGTCGAAGGCGTCGGCGATCACGGCTGCGAGTACATGACCGGCGGCAAGGTCGTCATTCTGGGCACGACGGGCCGTAACTTCGGTGCCGGTATGTCCGGCGGCGTCGCGTTCGTCTTCGATCCGAACAAGACGTTCGAGGCCAATCTCAACACCGAGCTGGTCGACATCGAGGAGCTCGAAGGTGACGAGTTCACCTGGCTCCGCGACATCGTCACTCGCCATCAGGAGCAGACCGGCTCCGAGGTGGCCGAGCGGATCCTCGCGGATTGGTCACAGCAGGTGAACCATTTCGTGAAGGTCATGCCTCGCGACTACAAGAAGGTACTGCTGGCCATCTCCGAAGCCGAGAAGAACGGCGCGGACGTGGACGAAGCGATCATGGAGGCAGCTCGTGGGTGACCCACAGGGATTTCTGAAGAACACGGTTCGCGAAGTACCGAAGCGGCGGCCCGTCGACCTGCGCCTGATGGACTGGAAAGAGGTCTACGAAGACTTCTCGAAGGACACCCTGCGCACCCAGGCGAGTCGATGCATGGATTGCGGTATTCCGTTCTGCCACAACGGTTGCCCGCTGGGGAATCTGATTCCCGAGTGGAACGACCTGGTGTTCAAGGACCGTTGGCGCGACAGCATCGATCGGTTGCACGCCACCAACAACTTCCCGGAGTTCACCGGACGGTTGTGCCCCGCCCCGTGCGAGGCGTCGTGCGTCCTGGGCATCAACCAGGATCCGGTCACCATCAAGCAGGTCGAGGTCGAGATCATCGACAAGGCCTTCGAAGAGGGCTGGGTCACGCCCGTTTACCCGACCCACCTGACCGGTAGGACCGTCGCCGTCGTCGGCTCCGGACCCGCGGGACTCGCTGCAGCGCAGCAGCTCACCCGCGCCGGCCACACCGTCACGGTGTTCGAGCGGGCCGACCGCATCGGCGGACTGCTGCGTTACGGCATCCCCGAGTTCAAGATGGAGAAGCGCCACATCGATCGTCGGCTGGCGCAGATGGAGGCCGAGGGCACCGTCTTCCGCACCGGTGTCGATGTGGGCGTGGACATCTCGGCCGACGAACTGCGCGAGCAGTTCGACGCCGTGGTCCTCTCCGGCGGTGCCACCGCATGGCGCGACCTGCCGATCGAGGGCCGCGAACTCGACGGCATCTACCAGGCCATGGAGTTCCTGCCGCACGCCAACCGCGTCCAGCAGGGCGACTTCGCTGCGCCGCCCGTCAGCGCCGAGGGCAAGAAGGTCGTCATCATCGGCGGCGGCGACACCGGTGCCGACTGCCTCGGCACCTCGCACCGTCAGGGTGCCGAGAGCGTTCACCAGTTCGAGATCATGGCCCGCCCGCCCGAAGAGCGTGCGACGTCCACCCCGTGGCCGACGTACCCGCTGATGTACCGGGTGGCCTCCGCTCACGAAGAGGGTGGCGAACGCGTCTTCTCGGTCAACACCGAGCGTTTCGTCGGCGAAGACGGCAAGGTCACCGCACTCGAAGCCTGCGAGGTCGAGTTCAAGGCAGGCAAGTTCGAGAAGGTCGAGGGCAGTGAATTCACCCTCGAAGCCGATCTGGTTCTGCTCGCCATGGGATTCGTCGGACCGGACAAGGGCGGTCTGCTGACCGACCTGGGTGTCGACTTCAACCAGCGCGGCAACGTCGAGCGCACCAACGAGTGGGTCACCAACGTCCCCGGCGTGTTCGTCGCCGGAGACATGGGTCGCGGCCAGTCGCTCATCGTGTGGGCCATCGCCGAGGGCCGCTCTTGCGCGGCCGCCGTCGACACCTTCCTGCAGGGAGCAACCGCACTGCCGTCGCCGATCGTGCCCACCCAGGCGCCGCAGCGGTAGGTCGCACTCGATCGCACCCCCCAGGGTGGGTGACGCACATCGGTGGGTGACGCACATCGCCCACACGGTTACGTTCGTTAACCGTGTGGGCATCGAATGGTCATAGGCCGCTGTCATCGTGGTGATCGAACAACGAAGCGTTCGATCACCCCAGTGAGGCCCCCTCCGCATGAGTGTCAAGAAGATCTGCGCCGGTATCGGCGTCGCTGCAGCTGTTGCGTCCGGGCTGGTCGTCGGGGCGGCGTCGCCCGCCGTCGCCGATCCGGCCGATTGCCCGACGATGTACGTCGTGGCCATTCCGGGCACCTGGGAGACCAGCTCGGGCGCGGCCCCGAAGCCGGGCATGCTCACCGACGTCACCGATCGTCTCGGTAGCGACATCCGTACCGATTACGTCTCGTATCCCGCGACCGCGTTCCCGTGGGAGGGCGAGGTGTACGGGCAGTCGCGCGCTGCCGCCGTCACCAACGCGGGCGGGATGCTGAAGGCCATGGCGGATCGTTGCGGCGCAACGAAACTCGGCATCATCGGGTACAGCCAGGGAGCCGACGCGGCGGGCGATCTCGCCGCCGCCATCGGCACCGGCGTCGGCGTCGTGCCTGCGGACAGGGTGGCTGCGGTGGGCTTGATCTCCGACCCGAAGCGCTCAGATACCGACGCTCTGGTGGGGCCGGCCGTGGTCGGAACCGGTGTCGGCGGCCCCCGCGTCGGTGGATTCGGGTACGTCAGCCCTGTGGTGCGGACATTCTGTGCCGTCGGCGATCTGTACTGCTCGACGCCCAAGGACGACTACGTCGCGCGGTTGGCCGGCTTCCTGGCCGTGTCTTCCAACCCTGCGCCGAACGTCGCCGACCAGTACTCGCAGGAAGCGCAGTCCCTGCTCGCGGACCTCGCAGCGGCCGGTGGTCTGCCGGTGCTGCAGGGTCAGCTGTCCGATCAGGCGAACGCTCAGCGTCAGCGTGAGATCGAGGCCTTCTACCGTTCCGGAATCCACCAGGAATACCAGAGATACGACGTCGGGAACGGCCAGTCCGCAACGCGGTGGTTGGCGCGTTACCTCTCCGACGCCGTCTGACGTCGTAGCAGCACGAACACGGCGACTGCACTGACGGCCATGAGCCCGGCGCTCGCACCCGACGCAAGATTGAAGCCGTCGATGAAGGACGAGTTGGCGACGGCAGTCAGTTGTGAGGCAAAAGGCTCGGGCAGGTAGTCGGCGACGGCGGCGGCACCACCGATGGTCTCTCGTGCTGGATCGGCGATCTCGGTAGGCGTCTGCGCGGGGATGGCGTCGTCCATGCGGTGTCGGTAGACGGTGCTGCCGATCGTGCCGAGGATGGCGATGCCGACGGCGCCGCCCAACTCGGCTCCGGTTTCGGACAATGCCGATGCCGCACCGGCCTTTTCGGGAGCTGCGGCGGTGAGCACGATGTCGGAGTTGAGGGTCGAGGCAGCGCCTATTCCGAAGGTCAGCACCGCCATGCCGGTGAGCAGCAGCGGCAGCCCCGAGTCGGCGTCCACGAAAGCCATTGCGGTGCAACCGATGGCGATCGCCAACAGTCCGCCCGCAATGATGGTGCCCGTACGAATCACCTTGCTCAGCGTCGGTGCCAGTACGGCACCGGCCGCGGCGGCGACGGCGGGAACGAGCAACCACAGACCGGCCTCTAGCGGTCCCAGTCCGACTACGAGCTGCAGGTACTGGGAGGCGAAGAGGCTGAATCCCGTCATGGCGAAGATGACCAGGAACTGCACCACCACCGCTGCGCTGAAAGCTCGTTCGGCAAAAAGCGTGACGTCGATCAGCGGGTTCGCGGCCTTGCGCTGCCGGACGACGAACACCGTGCCCAATGCCAGGCCCGCCAGCGCGCTGACCGCTGCTGCCGGGTCGATTCCTTCCTGCGCACCGTGCTTGATGGCGAAGACGATCGAGAGCATCGAGGAGATCGCGAGGACCACGCTGATCGGGTCGAATCTGCCGGGGTCGGTGTCCTTGAACTCGGGGACCAGCAGTGGGGCCGCGACGAAGAGTCCGACCATGATCGGGATGTTGATCAGGAACACCGAACCCCACCAGAAGTGCTCGAGCAGAACGCCTCCGACGACCGGCCCAACCGCGGCACCGCCCGCGAAACCGGCGGTCCACAGGCCGATGGCTTCCTTGCGCTGGGTCGGATCGTGAAACATGTTGCGGATCAAAGACAAAGTGCTCGGAGCGATGGTGGCTCCACCGATGCCCAGCAGAGCCCGCGCCACGAGCAGCATCTCGGGGGACGTGGAGAACGTCGCAGCGAGTGAGGCGGCACCGAAGACGACGGCACCGATCATGAGCAGGGTGCGTCTGCCGATCCGATCGCCGAGTGAGCCCATGGTGATGAGCAGGCCGGCGAGCAGAAATCCGTAGATGTCGAGGATCCACAGCGTCTGGTTGCCGGTGGGTTCGAGATCGGCCGTCATGAACGGCAGGGCCAGATAGAGCACCGACATGTCCATCGACACGACGAGAATCGGCACCACCAGCACTGCGAGGCCGAGCCAATCCTTCCTGGTGGCGCGTTGGTCCGTTGCCTTTTGGCTCACAGTGACTTCCCTTCCCGAATGGACACCTCAGCTTAGGTGGGTCGGGAGTACGTTCGGTGAAGAAAAGAATGTCTCGCCGAACGAAGGAACATCACCTCATGCCCAACGATCTGAAGGTCGTCGCGACGATCATCGCCAAGCCGGATGCTGTCGACGCCGTGCGCGACGGCCTCGCGGCACTCGTCGCCGAATCACGCAAGGAAGACGGGAACATCTCCTACGAGCTGTTCGAGTCGGCGGTGGAGCCGGGCACGTTCATCACCATCGAGGTGTGGAAGTCGCAGGAAGACCTCGACGGTCACATGCAGACCCCGCATCTGCAGCAGGCGTTAAGCGAGTTCGGTGCCCATCTCGCGGCTCCGCCCGCCATCCATCCGCTCCGACCCGTCGGCTGAGTCCCCGCGCGCGCTGACGTAGACCAGCGCCGAAACAGCCAGCAGAGCCGCCGTCGCGCCGATCGCGAGCCAGCCGGTCCCGCTCATCTCGCCCGACGCGATGATGCGGGCACCGGCCGCGGTGTAGCTCATCGGCATGAACGCTGCGAGATCGCCCCAGATGGGCGCAGTCGAGGCGTATGCGAAGCCGCAGACGACGACCTGGACCACGAGGGCGACGACGTTGACGATCTGGCCGACCACTGCCCCGAGTACCCGTTGAATCGCTCCTGCTGCGGCGAGGTACGCGGCGGCGGAGACGATCAGGAAGACACCTGCGCCGAGCACGGGCCCGAGGGCGGCATCGGTGGCGAAGGCGAAGGCAACGGCGGCGCTGATGCCCACCGCAGCGACGGCTGCAACCACCGAGGGCAGTCGTGGGCTGCTGTCCTTGCCGAGGACGCGCACGAGGCTGACGCATCCGATAGCTCCGAGAGCCACCAGCGCCGCGACCAGATACGGCGTGGCACCGGTGCCGGTGGACGTCGTCGTGGCCGCGACATTCTGCTCCGTGGTGGCGTCGTCGGTGGCGGACGCACCCTGCGGGAGTGCCGCGGAGGCGTCGCGCACGTTGGTGGCGATGCCGCTCACGATTCCCTCGACCGGCCCCACAGCCGTCACGAGTTGATCGGTACCGGCCTTGAGCTGCTGGCCGCCGTCGTCGAGTTGGCCGAGTCCGTCACGCAGCTGGACCGTCGCGTCGCCCAGCTGGGCCGTGGCACCGAGGAACTGGCTGTTCGGATCGTTGAGTTCCGAGGACAGCTGCTGAGCACCGCCCTTGAGGGTCTGCAGCTGAGCGAGCGTGTCCGGCCCGAATGCCTGCGTGTTCAGGGTGTCGATGACCCCGCGGATCTCGCCGGAGATGGCGTCGGAACCTGGGTGCGGGAAGCGATCGACCTGGTCGGCAGTTGCGGCGAGTTTGGACGTGAAATCGGCCTGCAGAGCGCCGAAGCCGGCGAGCTGGTCGACAACCTGGTCGACGCCACCGCTGATCTGCGACGCGCCGTCCCCGAGCTGCCCGATGCCGTCGCGGTACTGCCCGAATCCGTCGGCGAGCTGAATGGTTCCGTCGTGGGCCTGGGTGATGCCGTCGGCGAGCTGCCCGACGCCGTCGTTGAGCTGCGTTCCGCCGTCGGTCAGCTGGCCGATACCGCTGGAGAGAAAGGTGATGGGCAGAGATGCGCTGTTGAGACTGCTCCTGGCCGCGGCCAGAGGATCCGCCGTCTGCTGATCCGGTGCCGGTGCCTGCTCCGTGTCGGCGACGACGGTGGTGGTGGTCGCCGTGGATTCGCCGCCCAGGTCGTAGCCGGTGCCGAGTGCAAAGGCACCTACCGCCACCAGAGGAAACGCCAGCGCAGTGAGAGCAACGGCAGGACGTCGGAAGATACGCAATTCACCCATGATGAGTTCGAGGCTAACTGCCAGGTGCGGGCTTGCCGACCACTCGATGGCCGTCGACGCCCCGTTTCATGCCCTCTACCTGGGAGTCTAAGAGCTCTCTGTGGATTACCGGTTGCGGGGTAGCAGGTCCCACACGTGCTCGGTCTCGTTGACCGAGGAGACCGACCTCGCGCCGCTGCGCGAGAACAGCACACGCGTCACCGAGCAGTAGTCGATCGGGAAGCCGAGCACCTTCGGGGTCTGCAGTATGTCCTGCAGCAGGATGTTGATCACGCCGCCGTGAGCGAACAGCGCGACGGTGTCGGTGTGTGCGCCGGCCGAGACGATATCGGCGACCCCGGCCAGGACTCGCTGCCGGAACGCCTGTTCGTCGACCTGCTCGGGCAGATGACCGGCCTTGATGCGATCGAAGGCCTCACGGAATTCGGTTTTGGCCGACTCGATCGGAACGTAGCCGCCGAAGTCGCGATCGTATTCGGTCACACGGTCGTCGGGTTCGACTGTGAGGCCGAGCCGCTCGGCCAATGGCTGCGCCGTCTGGACGGCGCGGAGCTGCGAACTCGACACGACGCGAGAAATCGGGAACCGGGCCACGGCACCGGGCACCCGCAGGGATTGTTCGACGCCGAGTTCGGCGAGAGCGGGATCGGCCGAGGTCTCCGACCGTTGCGGAAGGGCATGCCGCACCAGAACCAATTGCATCGACTCACCTAATCACGAGTGTGCGACCACTGCGCAGCACCATCGATCGAAATGCTGCCACCTGACGCGGCGACTCGGCCCGCGGATCCCAGACCATGCCGATCCGCCTGCGTGCGGCCGGTTGGGTGAGTCCGACGTCCACCGTTCCGCCCTCGGCACCATGTGCTCGAATCCGCGGCAGAATGGCGATGCCGAGACCGGCCCCGACGAGTCCGCGCACCGTGTGGGTGTCCTGCCCCTCGAATGCGATGCGCGGGGTGAAACCGGCCTCCGACCACAGCTCGTCGCAGATCGACCGCATCCCGAAACCGTGGCCCATCGCTATGTAGTTCTCGTCGGCGGTGTCGGCGAGATCGACCGACCTGCGTGCGGCGAGGCGATGATCGGCCGGAACGACGAGCATCAGCCTCTCCTCGTAGAGCTGGAACGAATTGTTTTCGGTGTGTTCGCCGCTGAGGGAGACGAACGCCAGGTCCGCGACGCCATCGGCGAGTCGGTCGAGGCAGCGTGCGCGGGCACCCTGGTCCAGATCGAACGTGACGGCCGGGTGGTCGACGCGAAATTGCCGGATCAGCGCCGGTACGACGTCCTCGCCCAGGGTGTTCTGAAACGCCACCGAGATACGGCCGCGGGCCCGGGCGTCGTGCTCGGTCATGGCGTCGATGCCGGCGTCGATATCGCTCAACGCTCGCTGCAGATAGGGAATGAGCACTCGGCCGGTGCTGGTGAGCACGATGCCGCGGCCGCGTCGTTCGACGAGGTCGACGCCCAGAATCGCCGACGCGCGGGCCACCTGCCGACTGACGGTGGGCTGCGGAATGCCCAGGACGTGTGCGGCGTCGGTGATGTGTTCGGTGTCGGCCACCGCGACGAGGGTCGGCAGCAGCGGCAGCAGTTCGATCGCTTCGCGGCGCATCGTCGAATCATAGCGCGGGCGTATTGGATGCAGGCGTTTCATGCATTGGACGAATACCGTGAGCGCTTCTAACGTCATCTGCATGACTACGACGCAACCCGAGGTCCTCGGATGGGAGGGACACCCGAGGGGATCGCGCGAATACCGCCGACTCGTGCTGGCATTGCTGTTCGCCGGAGTCGCGACCTTCGCTCAGCTGTATTCGGTGCAGGGGATCCTGCCGCTCATCGCCGCCGATCTCGACATCACGCCGTCGCAGTCCTCGCTCGCCGTCGGACTCGCGACGGTCGGCGTTGCGGTGTCGGTCATACCCTGGTCGGTGGCAGCCGACCGCATCGGTCGAGTCCGAGCCATGACGGCGTCGATCCTCACTGCCACGACGCTGGGGCTGTTGGTTCCGCTGACGCCCTCGCTCGACGTTCTGCTGGTCGTTCGATTCTTCGAAGGTGCTGCGCTGGGCGGACTTCCGGCCATCGCGATCGCGTACCTGAGCGAAGAGGTACATCGCAATCACACGGCTCTTGCCGCCGCGACGTACGTGTCCGGCACGACGCTCGGCGGACTGCTCGGCCGCATCGTCGCGGGACCCGTTGCGGAATACACCAACTGGCGCATCGGCACGTTGACCGTATCGGTCATTGCTGCGTTGGCTGCCGCACTGTTCGTCCGGCTCGCACCGAAGCCGCGAACGACGCTGGTGCACAGCCAGATTCGTGACCTACCGGGCCGGCTCTGGGTGAACCTGCGCGAGCCGGGGATGGCGGCACTCTACGGCCAGGGATTCCTGCTGATGGGCGGCTTCGTCGCGATCTACAACTACCTCGGATTCCGTTTGGAGGGCGTGCCTTTCGGGCTCCCGCAGTCTGTGATCAGCCTGATCTTCGTGGCGTACCTCAGCGGTACCGTGTCCTCACGGGTAGCGGGCAATCTCGCGACGAAGCACGGCAGGTCGGTGGTGCTCGCCGGATCCACCGCAACGATGATCGCCGGAGTTGCTCTGACGATGGCGTCGAACCTGGTCGTCATCCTGATCGGTCTGGTGATTCTGACCATCGGATTCTTTGCAGCCCACGCCATTGCGTCGGGATGGACCGGACAACGTGCCGTTCACGGCCGAGCACAGGCAACCTCGCTGTACAACCTCTTCTACTACGGCGGATCGTCCATGGTCGGATGGATCGGCGGCGTCGTGTTCCAGTCCCTGGGCTGGAACGCATTGGCGCTGTTCGTCATTGCTCTGGCACTGGTCGCAGGCGTATGGGCTGCATGCATGAACGGCCGACTGGCGAAGCCCGTGTCAGTAGGTTGAGGTGTTCGCGGCAGCGATGACAAAAAGGACGATCGCGCCCACGATGATGACGAACAGTGCGATCGAGACATACCCGACGATCAGGCCCGCTGTCGCGAACCCCGACCCGCCTTCACCGGTGCGCTTGATCTGACCACGCGAAATGTGGCCACACACCACAGCGCAGACCGACGCAACCAATGGAAGAAACGTCAGACCGAGAATGGCCAACACGAGCGAGACAATCGCCAGCGTGTTCGTGGGCGCGGGAGCCTGATACCCGCCGACATAGGGCGCATGTCCGTACTGCGGGTTGGGATACTGGGGGTTCTGGGACGTGGGGTTCTGGTACTGGGGGTAGTGCGGCTGCCCCGGATCCGGCTGATCACCCTCGGACTTGTCGAACGGACCGAAACTGCCCTGCGGATAGCCCATGGCGGGAGTCTTGCACCTCGAAACCGTCGCCGCAACAGCTCTCGACCCCCGGCTATGTCCCGAGCTTGCCCCAGCCCACGTACGCGTCGACGGTCACGAACCCGGTCACCCGAGGCTGATCCCGAACCGGATACGGATTGCCGGTGTAATGCGTCGAAATGCGATCGATGTCCACCAGCTCCGGGTCGTCCCGAAGCTCGATCGAACCGTGCACCGTGATGTGGGTGTACCAACTCGAGTCGTCCAACACCGAAATCGAGACCTTCGGATTCGCCCTGATGTGCTCGAGACGCTTCCGAGACGCGTCGAAATTGAGCACCACCTTCCCGTCCTCCCACAAATACCAGGTGGGTGCGGTGATCGGCGTTCCATCGGCACGAACCACCGCCATGACCGCGGGATTCGCCTTCTTCAACATCTCAACAGCAGCATCGGGCAACGGGGGCTTCGGCATACGACAACACTACGACCACACCCGGCCATGGTGCCGAGAATGCCGCCCACAGCGTCCGCCCGAGTCCACTCGATGTGCCATTGACTGCCGAAAAGGCAACTGAATGTCACATCGAGTGCACTGGGGGCTACGGGTGCACAGTGGAATCGGGTGCACTCGGGTGTGGATTGGCGACTACAGGTTGGGGAGTTTGACTACCTGTCCGGCGTAGGAGAGTCCGGCACCGAAGGCGAGCAGCAGTGCGGTGTCTCCTGCTTTTGCTTTGCCGGTGCGCAGTAGTTCTTCCATGGCCAGGGGGATCGAGGCTGCCGAGGTGTTGCCGGTTTCGGCGATGTCGTTGGCGACCGGGGTGCCGTCGGCGAGGTTCAGGCTCTTGGCCAGCAGTTCGGTGATGCGGCTGTTGGCCTGGTGGGGGATGAAGGCGTGCAGTTCGTCGGTCTTGATGCCTGCGACGTCGAGGACCTTCTGTGCGGCCTTGCCCATCTCGAATGCGGCCCAGCGGAAGACGGAGATGCCGTTCATCCGGATCCAGGGGCGTTCCATGTCGGCCTGGGTGATGTATTCGTACCAGTCGATGGTCTGGACGATGGCGTCGGACTGCGAACCGTCGGAGCCCCAGACGGCGGGCCCGATCTCGGTTTCATCACTCTGTCCGACGACCACGGCACCTGCGCCGTCGGCGAAGATGAAGCGTGTGGTGCGGTCGTAGGGGTCGGTGGTGACGCTGAGCTGTTCTGCACCGATGACGAGGACGTACTTGGACGTTCCGGCCTTGACCAGATCCGATGCTACGGCGAGGGAGTAGCAGAAGCCTGCGCAACCGGCGCAGATGTCGAACGCGGCGGGCCCCTTCGTGCCGAGTCCGTGCGCTACTTTCGCGGCTGCTTGGGGTGTCAGTTCCAGATGTGTCGAGGTCGCGACGATGACGGTGTCGACCTGTTCGGCGGTGATTCCGCTGGCCTCGAGGGCTTTGCGCCCTGCCGAGATGGACATCTGTACGACGTTTTCCTCGGGGTCGGCGAAGCGCCGATTCTTGATTCCCGAGCGCGTCTGGATCCACTCGTCGCTCGAATCGATGAATTCGCAGATCTCGTCGTTGGTCACCACCCGCTCGGGGCGGTGAACGCCGAGTCCGAGTAGTTTCGACTGTCGTCCCTGCGTCGTGCTGATCGCACCCATCTTCAGTTTCCTCTCGTGCTACCGCGCCATCGCCGAGCTTCGGCTCGGGTCTTGGGCTGCGGGCTCGGTGACACACGTTACGTGCGTCGCCGCGAGGAGGTCACACCAGTTCGGAGATGAGGGCTGCGACCTCGGCGGGTTTGTCGATCATGGCGTGGTGATGGGCGGGCATGACGACGGTGAACTCGGCGCGCAGATACGCGGCGAGCGTGCGTTGAGTCTTGATCCATCTCTTGCCCCAGGGGGAGGGTCGCCCGGTGTGGGCTGCGGCGACGATGACCGGAACGACGAGTGGCGAACGCTTCCGGAGCCTGTTCAGTTCGACGGCGAGGTCTGGATACACGACATCCTCGACGAGTGCAGCCGTGAGGTAGGTGGGCCTGCGGTAGATGTCGTCGACCCAGTCGTACGTCTCCTGCGGTGTGCCGTCGGGCGGCGTGGCTTGGTTGAGGAAGCGGCGCACACGCGGTCCGACCAGTTTCTGCAGGCCGGTCTTGTCGATCGCGGTTGCGATCACGTGCGCAGCCTCGACGCGCACGCGGGCCGGGACGAAGCGTCGGGGATCTGATTCGGCGCTGGAATCGAGCAACAGAATCCCACGGATGCGCGACGGGTACAGCCGGGCGACAGCTTCTGCGTAGAAGCCGGCAATCGAATGACCTGCGACGACGGCAGGCTCGGTGACTCCGAGTGCGTCGAGGACGCCGATGATCCTCTCTGCCTCTCCGCGGACGGTGGGCGTGGCACCGACGGGCAAGGGGTCACTGAGTCCGAAGCCGGGGCGGTCGAGAACGATCACGTGATGATGCGCCCTCAAGATGTCGACGGTGTCGTTCCAGTCGAACCAATTGCTGCCGAGGCCCCCGCACAGGACGACCGGGGGGCCGGTTCCGCGTACGAACAGGTGTAGACGTTGCCCGTCCACCTCGACGTACTGACCGGGAGGATGTTTCACGGGAAACAATGCACTGTGCTCGACTCGATCCCCGGTGTCCATGTTTGGTTCTCCACGATGCTCTACCGACCTGTCGACTGTTTCACGCTCAAGTTTCCATCATTTGCCCCGTTTTGCACACTCGCCCGTGTGAGCCGGTTGCAGAGCAAGGTCATTGACGCGGCTTGGCCAGCGGAAATGCCAGCGTTTCGCGAATGCTGCCACCGGTGATGAGCATGACGACCCGATCGACACCCATGCCGAGACCACCGGTCGGCGGCATTCCGTGTTCGAGCGCCTGCAGGAAATCCTCGTCCAAGCTCATCGCTTCCTCGTCGCCGCCGGCCGCCAACAGCGACTGTTCGGTGAGGCGCTGCCGCTGATCGACGGGGTCGGTCAATTCGCTGTACGCGGTGCCCAACTCCACGCCCCACGCGACGAGGTCCCACTTCTCGGCGACGCCCGGGATGCTGCGGTGCGGCCTCGTCAACGGCGACATCGACGTCGGGAAGTCCTTGTAGAAGGTGGGGAATTCGGTGTAGTCCTCGACGAGGTGCTCGTACATTCCTTGCGCGACGGCTCCTGCATCCCAGGTTTTCTCGTACGGAATGTCGTTCTCGTCGCACAGGCGTTGGAGTTCGCCGAGTGGGGTCGACGGTTCGACGGGCACCCCCAATTTCTCTGCGACGGCACCGTGCAGTGTCTTGACGGGCCACTCGCCGGAGATGTCGATCTCGATCATCTCCCCGTTCGGACCATCGGGACGAAGGATGATCTCCCGGCCGTGGGCGGCGACGGCAGCTCGCTGAATCAGTTCGCGGCACAACACCATTGCCCGTTCGTAGTCGCTGTGCGCCTCGTACGCCTCGAGGATCGTGAACTCGGGATTGTGTTTGAAATCCGCTCCTTCGTTACGGAACACTCGGCCGATCTCGAACACGTTCTCCATGCCCCCGACGCAGAGGCGCTTGAGATAGAGCTCAGGAGCGATTCGCAGGTACAGGTCCAGGTTGTACGCATTGATGTGGGTGACGAACGGCGCGGCGTTCGCACCGCCGTGCACCTGCTGCAGAATCGGTGTCTCGACCTCCATGTACCCGCGTTCACCCAGCGAATCACGAAGGGATTTCACCACATTCGAGCGAGCAATGAGGAGGGCACGAGCATCCCGATTGATTGCCAGGTCCACATACCGCTGTCGCACTCGAACTTCCGGATCGGTGAGACCGCGATACTTGTCCGGCAACGGATGCAGGCACTTGGCGTTCATGCGCCAGTCGGTCGCGAGCAGCGAGAGCTCACCGCGCTTGCTGCGACCGATGGCACCACTGACCTCGATGAGATCGCCGAGGTCGAAATCGGCATCGAACTCTTCGATTCTGTCGCCGACGCGTTCGCGGTCGAAGAGCACCTGGATATCGGACGACCAGTCGCGCACGACAGCGAACACCACACCGCCGTAGTCGCGAATCCGCAGAATACGACCGGCGATTCGCACCGTTGTACCCTGCGGCGAGGCCACCGCCGCCTCGACGGTGTGCGTGGGGGGATAGGCGACGGGATAGCCCTCGGTGCCCTCGCGTTCGAGACGATCGAGTTTCAACATACGCACCCGTACCTGGTCGGGACGTTTACGGCCCGGTGTCGGCTCGTCCGGGACGCTCTCGGGGCCCCTACCGTCGGGATGGATGTCGTCGGCGTCGGCCAGAGCCGCGGGCACCGCAACGTGGGAACCGGTGTGCTTCGAGACGCGTCGGAAGGTCGGGAGGGTCAGGAAGCCTTCGGCGATGGCCGACGCGACGCCGACCTTGGGCAACACCCGATTGTCGGCGAAGCAGAGATAGCGCGGCTCCCATTCCGGAAGGTACTTCACGTTCGAGCGATACAGGGCCTCGAGCTGCCACCACCGGGAGAAGAACACCAGCACGCTGCGCCAGATTCGCAGCACCGGCCCGGCACCGATCCGGCTGCCCTCCTCGAACGCCGCGCGGAACACCGCGAAGTTCAGCGAAATCTTGCCGACCCCGAAATGATCTGCGCCGGTGGCGAGCTCGGTCACCATCAGCTCGATCACCCCGTTGGGTGACGCCGGATCGCGGCGCATCAGATCCAGCGACGCACCGGTACGACCCCACGGCACCAGGGAGAGAACACCGATCACCTTCTCGCCCTGAACTGCCTGCACCAGAAGACAATCGCCGTCGAGCGGATCACCCAGCCGACCCAACGCCATCGAGAAACCACGCTCGGTCTCGGTATCGCGCCACGCATCCGCGCAGGCAATGATCTCCGACATCTCCTCCGACGAAATATCCCGATGACGACGCACGGTGACCACGACACCCGCTTTGCGAGCCCGGTTGACCGCCTGACGCACGGGGCGCATCTCGCGTCCATTGAGGTTGAAATCTTTGGTTTTGAGGATTGCTTCGTCGCCGAGTTCGAGGACGCTCAGCCCGGCCCGCTTGTACGCGGTGGCCCCGATCTCGCTGGCTCCCATGACAGCTGGGGTCCAGCCGTACTTCTCGGCGAGGTCCAACCATTCCGAGATCGCATGCGGCCACGCCTCGGGGTTGCCGATCGGATCACCACTGGCCAGACACACACCGACCTCGACGCGATACGTCACCGCCGCCTTGCCACTGGTGGCGAAGATGACACCCTTGTCGCGACGGGTTGCGAAGTAGCCGAGGGAATCGTCGGCACCCCACTTGTCGAGCAGACCGCGCAGAGCGGACTCGTCGCGACCGGTGAGCGCATTGCTCGACCGCTGAGACCGAAACAACGTGATGACTGCCCCCAGCAACGCCAACGCTCCGAACAGGCCCAACGCCGTGTTCACGATGCCGTTCGGCCGGCCGTCGAACTGCTCGTTGTCCACCGTCGCCAACGCCGTGACGCGATTGAACGCCCACAGGAACGTCTGACTCTCCGGCAACGACCCGGGGAACAACGCAACCAACGCCCACCCGATCACCGTCCCGACAGCGGCGCCCAGCACGAGCACCCCGAGCGCCTTCCACACCGCACCACGACGCACCCGCGTGTAGAACTCCTTGCGCGCAGCGATCAACAATCCCGTCACCACGACATGGACTGCCAACGCAATCCACGAATCGACGTTCTTCTCCGTGATGCCCTCGACCACATTGGTGATCGCCAGCAACACCAGATAGATCGTCAGCAACCACCACGCAATGCGCTTACGACTCGCCAACGCCGCCGCCAACAACCCGACCACCAGCGCCCACGACAAACTCGTATCCGGCGCATCGAAGTAATAGCTGTCCACGTACTCGCGAGGAACGTGAATCAGGAACCGAAGAGTCGGCGACAGACTCCACAGAAACAACAACACCGCGAACACACCGAGAACCAGCCCCGCAATATGCGGCACCTCACTCAAACGACCGCGCTCGGGCGCCACGAACGACCGAGGAGCCTTGGACCCGGACCGCTCCGAGGAATCTGCTGTCGCCGTCATATCTCACTCCCGAAGTCAGAATGCACTTGCAAAGTAGACGGTATCCCCGCGGACCCGAAGTCAGTTGTCCATTGCCCTCACCCCCGATCACTCAATGTGACGTTCAGTGGCCTTTTCGGCAGTCAATGTCACATCGAGTGGACCTCAGGACGGGTGCGGGGGGACTGTCAGATAAACGGTTGATCCGGTCTTGGTTCGACACGCCGAGCTGAGCT
>CAUQEL010000034.1:0-41178 GCA_963517305.1 uncultured Rhodococcus sp. | reverse complement strand
TTGTCCGTTCCCCGCGTTCACGCCGACTGTCTCACGATCAGCCTGACAAAGAACGATTCGTGCCCGATCCCGGGCTATTTCGCGCGCGTATGGCAAAGGCGCGCGCGTTTGCGAGGGCCGGGGGTGGGCAAGGGGTGAGCCGGTAACCCAGGATCGGTGAACCCGCGACTCGGCTAGACCGGGCTCAATTGCAGGCACGCATCCGCCGCGAGCCAGAACAATTGCTCACGCACCGTGGTTGCCTTGGTCCAGCCGCGGTGATCCCAGTCGGCGGCGAGGGAATCACCCGCGTACAGCAGTTGGGCGAATCGCACTCCGCGGAATCGGGCCACGGCGCAGAAGGCCGAGGCTTCCATGTCCACTGTTCGGCAGCCCTCCTCGACGCGGCGCGACACCCGGGCACGGGTCTCACGGTAGAGCGCATCGGTCGTCCAGGACCGGCCGGTGACGAAGTCGACTCCGGCGTCGGTGAGCACGGATTGCAGCACGGCCACGCCGTCCGGGTCGGCGTCGACCACACGGCCCGGCGGCAGGTAGTGGAACGAGGTGCCCTCGTCGCGGACGGCGCTGTCGACCACCATCACGTGTCCCATGCCCAGGTCGTCGGACAGTGCCCCTGCGCCGCCGACGGCCACGAACTGCGTGCATCCCATCGCGATGGCTTCTTCGAGGAACAGCGCGGCCAGCGGCGCGCCGACGCCGGGGTGGAAGACAGCAAGCTTCTCCCCGTTCCGTTCGATCTCGTAGACGGGGTGTTCGCCGTGCTCGGAGCGCATGACCGAGACGACTCGGGCGTCGCCTTTCGCGCAGATGCTCTCGATCACCTCGGAGAAGAAACAGACGACGGCCTTCGGCGGGACGTCGACTCCCTTGGCCACCATCGACGGGTCGATGACGCCCGTTTCGTCCAGATCGTCCTCGGTCAGTGCGATGTCCATCCGGTGATGTTCGCACGACGGCCAACACTCGATGAGGACCCCGGCCCCTGCGCCCGATAGACTCTCCCTGGCATTTCGCTCCATCGAAGGGACCTATTCCTCGTGTCCGCTAGCTCTGTACCCACAGACACCGTCTCCAACGCCGTCGCCACCCCCGACGTTGCGCAGCCGTACAAAGAACTCGGACTCAAGGACGACGAATACGTCCGCATCAAGGAAATCCTCGGCCGTCGGCCCACCGACGCCGAATTGGCGATGTACTCCGTCATGTGGAGCGAGCACTGCTCGTACAAGTCCTCGAAGGTGCACCTGAAGTACTTCGGCGAGACCACCACCGACGAGATGCGCAAGCCCATGCTCGCCGGTATCGGTGAGAACGCGGGAGTCGTCGACGTCGGCGACGGTTGGGCCGTCACGTTCAAGGTCGAGAGCCACAATCACCCGTCGTACGTCGAGCCGTACCAGGGCGCAGCGACGGGCGTGGGCGGCATCGTCCGCGACATCATGGCCATGGGCGCACGTCCGATCGCCGTGATGGACCAGCTGCGATTCGGTGCTGCCGATGCACCCGATACGCGCCGTGTCCTGAGCGGAATCGTCGCAGGCGTCGGCGGTTACGGTAACTCCCTCGGCCTGCCGAACATCGGCGGCGAAACGGTGTTCGACGCCTCCTACGCCGGTAACCCGCTCCTGAACGCTCTGTGTGCCGGTGTCATGCGCGTCGAGGACATGCATCTGGCGTTCGCGTCGGGCCTGGGCAACAAGATCATTCTGTTCGGTGCCCGCACCGGTCTCGACGGCATCGGCGGCGTGTCGGTCCTCGCGTCGGAGACCTTCGATGGTGACGAGACCGGCGGTGGCCGCAAGAAGCTTCCGGCAGTGCAGGTCGGCGATCCGTTCACCGAGAAGGTGCTCATCGAAGCCTGCCTCGAGCTGTACTCGAACAAGCTGGTTGTCGGCATCCAGGATCTCGGCGGTGCCGGGTTGTCCTGCGCCACTTCGGAACTGGCCTCTGCGGGCAGTGGCGGCATGCACATCGAGCTGGAGAAGGTGCCGATGCGCGCCACCGGCATGACTCCCGCCGAGGTGCTCTCGAGCGAATCGCAGGAGCGCATGTGCGCGGTGGTGACGCCCGACAACGTCGATGCATTCATGGCCGTCTGCAAGAAGTGGGACGTTCTGGCCACCGTCATCGGTGAGGTCACCGACGGTGAACATCTGCAGATCACCTGGCACGGCGATACTGTCGTCGACGTTCCGCCGAAGACCGTCGCGCACGAGGGGCCGGTGTACAACCGTCCCGTGCAGCGGCCGGCCACCCAGGACGATTTGGTCGCGAACACGACTGCCTCGCTGCAGCGTCCGGAAACCGGGGACGAGCTGAAGGCGACGTTGCTGAAGATGATCGGCTCGCCGCAGTTGTGCAGCCGACGCTTCATCACCGAGCAGTACGACCGCTACGTGCGCGGCAACACCGTCCTCGCCGAGCACGCCGACGCCGGTGTCATCCGCATCGACGAAAAGACCGGGCGCGGAATCGCTTTGGCCACCGACGCGTCGGGCCGTTACACCGCACTGGACCCGTATCAGGGTGCGCAGCTCGCGCTCGCCGAGGCGTTCCGCAACGTCGCCGTCACCGGCTCGACCCCCATGGCCGTCACCAACTGCCTGAATTTCGGCTCGCCCGAGGACCCGGGCGTCATGTGGCAGTTCCAGCAGGCCGTCCGCGGATTGGCGGACGGCTGCGTCACCCTCGGCATTCCGGTGACCGGCGGCAACGTCAGCTTCTACAACCAGACCGGTGCCGAGCCGATCCTGCCGACGCCCGTCGTCGGAGTGCTCGGCGTCATCGACGACGTGCATCGCCGCATCCCCACCGGTCTCGGACTCGAGCCCGGTGAGACGCTGATCCTGCTGGGCGAGACCCACGACGAGTTCGACGGGTCCATCTGGGCGCAGGTCGAGCACGATCACCTCGGCGGGGTGCCGCCCAAGGTCGACCTGGCCCGCGAGCAACTGCTCGCAGACATCCTGCTCTCGTCCTCGCGTGACGGACTGGTCTCGGCGGCGCACGATCTGTCCGAGGGTGGCCTCGCGCAGGCCGTCGTCGAAGCCGCTCTGGCCGGTGAAACCGGTTGCCGCATCATCCTTCCCGAGGGCACCGATCCGTTCGTGACGCTGTTCTCCGAGTCCTCGGGCCGCGTACTGGTCGCCGTACCGCGCACGGAAGAAACTCGCTTCACCGGCATGTGCACCGCCCGTGGTCTGCCATGGGCACGCATCGGCGTCGTCGACGAGGGCTCGGATTCGATCGAGGTGCAAGGGCAGTTCTCCGTCCCGATGACGGAGCTGCGCGAGACGTTCGAGAGCACTCTCCCCAGACTCTTCGGCTGACCGAGGTGGGGGGACGCACATCGGAGCAGGGCCTGACCGAGCCCGACGCGGCACTCGAGCAGGACCAGCATCATCGGTACCACCTGCCCTCGGTCGAGTTCTCCGTCCCCTCACCGGCCAAGCACCCGTTCGTCATGTGGGCCTGGGGCCTGTTGCGCCTGGACTTCACCGGAATTGCGTTCAGCGCGTTGTTCTTCTGCTGGTCGTTGACTCCGTCTCTGCTTCCGCGTGGATGGTTGTTCCAGGGCATCATCGGCGGTATCAACGCGGCCATCGGCTACGCATTCGGTGTTGCGGTGGGATGGGCGGTGACCCGGTGGTGGCTCTCGTCCCGATCGTGGTGGCCGCTGCCGCGCAAGGTGGAGCTGGCCGTCAAGGTCGCGGTACCCGTCCTGGCGATCGCAGCGTCGATGATCATGCTGTCGATCTCGGCGGAATGGCAGCGTGAGCTGGCCGCACTGATGGACGCGGAGGGGACCACCACCACGGGGTACCTCCGCACCGGTGCGCTCAGCATCGCCATTGCAGCACTGTTGATTTCGGTGTGGCGGGTGTTGCGTGACCTCGTGCGTCTGCTCGCCCGTCAGATCAACCGCATCGTCAAGATGCCACGCGAAGTGGCCAACACGCTCGGGGTCGTCGTCCTCGTCGTGTTGTCCGTCGCACTGGTGCAGGGTGTCCTGCTGCGCGCGGTCTCCGAGGTCACCAACTCGGCCTTCAGTCTGCAGAACGACGAAACCCGTGACGGCGCAGAACAACCCGTCGCCGACGAGCGTTCCGGCAGCCCGAACTCGTTGGCGCCGTGGGACACCCTCGGATTCGAGGGTCGCAACTTCGTCTCCAGCGGGCTGCGCGCCGACGAGATGGAGCGGGCCACGGGCCGCCCCAGCCTCGAGCCGATCAGGGCGTACGCAGGCCTGGAAACCGCAGAGACCCAGGACGAACGACTGAACATCGTGGTCGCCGAACTCGAACGCACCGGGGCATTCCAGCGCGCGGCTCTCGTCGTCGTCCCGACCACCGGAACCGGATGGGTCAATCCCACCGCCATCGAAGCCGAAGAGCTCATGTTCGACGGCGATGTCGCCACCGTCGCATCGCAGTACTCCTACCTGCCGAGTTGGATTTCCTTCATCGCGGAGGGCGACAAGGCCGCGCAGGCGGGCAAAGCTCTGATCGACAAGGTGCACGACCGCTGGCTGCAGGAACCGGAGGCCACGCGCCCCAAGTTCTACGTCTACGGCGAGAGCCTCGGTACCCAGGCGGGGGAGGGCGCGTTCGACGGTCTGGCCGACATCCGGGCCACCACCGACGGCGTCCTGTGGGTTGGACCGCCGAACAACAACCGCATCTGGAGTCAGTTCGTCAGCCGACGCGACCCGGGAAGCCCGGAGGTCCGGCCGGTCTACTCCGAGGGACTGACGGTCCGATTCGCCGACAACTCGTCGGGCATCCCGCCGGAGGATCAGCCCTGGTTCGAGCCACGGATCCTCTACGTCCAGCATGCGTCGGATCCGGTGGTCTGGTGGTCGCCCGACCTGCTGTTCGAGCGACCCGACTGGCTGTCCGAGCCACCCGGTCCGGACCGCCTGCCGAGCATGCGATGGTTCCCGGTCGTCACCTTCTGGCAGGTGGCCGCCGACCTGACCAACGCCGCAGGCGTTCCCGACGGTCACGGCCACAACTACGGAACCCTCGTGCTCGACGGCTGGGTGGCCGTCGCCGCGCCCGAGGGCTGGACCGACCGCGACACCGAACGAGTTCGCGGTGTCATGGAGCAATTCGCCGGCCGAGACGGTCCCGAGAAGTGAGGACCGAGGCGTTGGCGATCGGCTCCGCGACGACGGCGTGGAGTACCTACGTCCTTCCCGCGCTCGGTCTCGATGCCCGTGCGAGGGCGGTGGCCAATGCCTCGTTCGCAGTGGCCGTTGCGGCGGTCTCGGGCCGTAGCACCGCGCAACTGGTTGTGCGCAACACCGCTGCCGGACTGAAATGGGGCGCTGCGGCGTCGGCCGTTCCGGTGATCGGATCTGCCGTCGTCGCTGCGATTCCGGCGTTGCGACGCCGGGTCCGGCCGTCGCAGGACGAGCTGGCCGAGTGGGTCCTGTTCAGGATTCCGGTGGGGACGGTCCTCACCGAGGAGTTGCTCTTTCGCGGCGTGCTCGACGCCGCGTCGCCTGCCCTGTCGCCGATCTTCTTCGGGCTCTGGCACATTCACCCCGCTCGTGCGGCAGGTGACACCGTGGTGGGGACGGTCGTCGCGACGGCCGCGGCCGGGGTGGTGTTCTCGTGGCTGCGAGCCCGCAGCGGCAGCGTCCTCGCCCCGGCGATGCTGCACTATTTCCTCAACGCCAGCGGCGCCGTTCTGGCGCATCTCGCTGCGAACGACAGGAGTCGGTAGCAGTGCCACCGCACAAGGAAGTCGGCCCCGCCGAGGTGCGCGACGCCGTTCTGGCCGTCGAGGACTGGATCAAGGGCGAGGCGGACAAACCAGCGCGGGCGCAGATCGCCGCAGCGGTGCGCACCACTGCCAGAACTCTGGGCCAGAATGCGCCGGGGTCCTCGGTGGAGGTGCGGGTGCCGCCGTTCGTCGCGGTGCAGTGCATCGTGGGGCCGCGACACACTCGGGGAACTCCGCCGAACGTGGTCGAAACCGATGCGCTGACGTGGCTGCAGGTGGTCACCGGGGTCCGGGATTTCGCCGACGCTCTCGCCGACGGTTCGATCGATGCGTCGGGCAGTAGAGCGGCCGAAGTGGGTCGCTGGCTGCCACTGTTGTCCATCCGGTGATTCGCTCTGATCGGACACGCGTTCACCTGCTGGGAATCTCCCGTACACACGATGCGTTGACTGAGGCCGTGTGCCCGTAGACTCGGGTACGGCCCCCCGCCCCGTACCCCCAAGGGAGCAATGCCCGTGACCAACGCCGATTTGTCGGTCGACAGTCCGAATCTTCTGGTAGGCAAACCGCTCGACGAACCGGAGAACGAGCCGCGCGAGGAGTGCGGAGTGTTCGGAGTATGGGCACCGGGCGAGGATGTGGCCAAGCTCTCGTACTACGGCCTCTATGCGCTGCAACACCGTGGTCAGGAGGCTGCCGGCATCGCCGTGTCCGACGGCTCCCAGGTGCTGGTGTTCAAGGATCTCGGTTTGGTCAGCCAGGTGTTCGACGAGCAGACGCTCGGTGCCATGCCCGGGCACGTCGCCATCGGACACTGCCGTTACTCCACCAGTGGATCGGTCACGTGGGAGAACGCGCAGCCGATCTTCCGCACCACCACCGCCGGGACCGGGATTGCACTCGGCCACAACGGAAATCTGGTGAACTTCGCCGAGCTCGCCACCAAGGCGCGCGACGCCGGGCTGATCAGTGACCGGCTGCAGGGCAACGGCACGTCGGATTCCGACGTGGTGACCGCGCTGCTGGCGCACAAGGCCGCCGATTGCACCATCGAGCAGGCGGCGATGGAACTGCTGCCCTTGCTCAAGGGTGCTTTCTGTCTGACGTTCATGGACGAGCACACCCTCTACGCTGCGCGCGACCCGCACGGCGTGCGCCCGTTGTGCCTCGGCCGCCTCGATCGCGGCTGGGTGGTTGCCAGCGAGACGGCGGCACTCGACATCGTCGGTGCCGCGTTCGTCCGCGACATCGAGCCCGGTGAACTGCTCGCGATCGATGCCGACGGTGTTCGGTCCTCGCGATTTGCGGCACCCGAGCCCAAGGGGTGCGTGTTCGAGTACGTGTACCTCGCTCGGCCCGACAGCGTCATCGGTGGTCGTTCGGTGCATTCGACGCGAGTCGAGATCGGACGACGTCTCGCGAAGGAGCATCCGGCCGAGGGTGACCTGGTGATCCCCGTGCCCGAGAGCGGAACTCCCGCTGCGGTCGGTTTCGCGCAGGGCTCCGGCATTCCCTACGGCCAGGGCTTGATGAAGAACGCCTACGTGGGCCGCACGTTCATTCAGCCGTCGCAGACCATTCGCCAGCTCGGCATCCGGCTCAAGCTCAATCCTCTCAAAGAGGTCATACGGGGCAAAAGGCTGGTGGTGGTGGACGATTCGATCGTTCGCGGCAACACTCAGCGCGCCCTGATCAGGATGCTGCGCGAGGCCGGTGCGCTGGAGATTCACGTGCGTATCGCGTCGCCGCCGGTGCGTTGGCCCTGCTTCTACGGCATCGACTTCGCTTCTCCCGCAGAGCTGATCGCCAACGGCGTCGACTCCGAGGACGGGATTCTCGAGGGCGTTCGGCAGGCGATCGGTGCCGATTCGTTGGGGTACATCTCCATCGACGGCATGATCGCTGCCTCCGAGCAGCCTGAATCTCGCTTGTGTGCAGCATGTTTCACCGGCAAGTACCCGATCGATCTGCCTGCCGACAATGCGCTCGGCAAGCATGTTCTCGAGGGTCTGCTGGCCTCGGCCGCCGGGCAGCCGGTGGACAACGACGCGAATGTGAGTGCTCTGAGTCGTCCGTGAGCTGGGCGTTCCTGCAAGGGAACAGCAGGGTTTTCTCAATGCCACATATTGGAAACAGTCCATCGGTACTGTCCCGAGTTACATAGGACACACCGAATTGGATAGAGGCATCAGATGACCCTGTCGCCCGACGACGGACGCATGCAGCGCTACAGCGCCGCATCCAGAACAGCAGTACGCAAGCACGGCAAGAAGACCGCTGCAGTGGCAGCACTGTCGGTACTCGCACTGACGGCCGCAGCCTGCGGCTCGGGCCGCACCGACGAAGCCGGTGGATCCGGCGACGGCGGTGGCGAGACGATCACGGTCGGCACCACCGACCAGGTGACGTCACTCGACCCGGCCGGCTCGTACGACAACGGCTCGTTCATGGTGATGAACCAGACGTATCCCTTCCTGATGAACTTTGCACCCGGTAGCTCGGAGCTCGAGCCCGACGCGGCCGAGAGCTGCGACTTCGCCGAGCCGACCGTCTACACGTGCACGCTCAAGGACGATCTGACGTTCGCGAACGGCAATCCGCTGACGAGCGAGAGCGTCAAGTACTCCTTCGATCGAATCGTCGCGATCAACGATCCCAACGGGCCCGCGTCGTTGCTGACCAACCTCGACAGCATCGCCACGCCGGACGAGAAGACCGTCGAGTTCACGCTGAAGGCCGCGAACGACCAGACCTTCCCGCAGATTCTGGCGACCCCGGCAGGCCCGATCGTCGATCAGACCGTCTTTCCCGCCGATTCGATTCTCGACGACGACGCCATCGTGGCGGGTACGCCGTTCGCCGGCCCGTACTCGATCGCGAGCTACGCCAAGAACTCCCTCGTCAGCTTCACCGCGAACGGTGACTACGACGGCATTCTCGGAACGCCGAAGACGTCGTCGATCAACGTCAAGTACTACACCAGCTCCGACAACCTCAAGCTCGACGTGCAGAACAAGGCCATCGACGTGGCGTGGCGTTCGCTGACGCCGACGGACGTCGAATCGCTCGGCAGCGTGGACGGTCTGACGGTGCACGAGGGACCCGGCGGCGAATCGCGCTACATGGTGTTCAACATGAACACGATGCCCGGGGACACCCCGGAGCAGAAGTTGGCCGTGCGCAAGGCAATTGCGGCCTCGGTCGATCGTCAGGCGTTGTCCGACGGCGTCTACAAGGGCACCTACACCCCGCTGTACTCCGTGGTTCCCACCGGCCTGGCCGGCGCGAACACCGCCTTCGGCGACGTATACGGCACCACGCCCAACCGTGACGAAGCGGCCGGATTCCTCTCTGCCGCAGGCATTGCCACGCCGGTTCAGCTCAACCTGCAGTACAACCCGGACCACTACGGTTCGAGCTCGAGCGAGGAGTACGCCGCAATCAAGAGCCAGCTCGACGCGACGGGCCTGTTCAACGTGAACCTGCAGTCCACCGAGTGGAGCACGTACACCAAGGAACGCGTCGCCGATGCGTACCCGGTGTACCAACTGGGCTGGTTCCCCGACTACCCGGATGCAGACAACTACCTGACGCCGTTCTTCGCACCGGACAACTTCCTGCAGTCGCACTTCGAGAGCCCGGAGATCACCTCGCTGCTCGATCTCGAACGCACGACCGCCGACGAGAATGCGCGGATGCAGATCATCGGTCAGATTCAGACCGAGCTCGCGACGAACTACCTGCCGACGCTTCCGCTGTTGGAGGGCAAGCAGATCGCCGTCGCCACCGACGAGATCAGCGGTGTGGACGAGACTCTCGACGCCTCGTTCAAGTTCCGTTTCGTCACTCTCGCCAAGAGCTGACCGGTGCCCACTACCGCGGACGCGCCGGTAGGGGAGAAGCAAGCGAAGCAGGCGAGCGCGCCGTCACGATACGGCGCGCTCGCCCGCTATCTCGGGATCAGATTTCTGCTGATCATTCCGACTGCCTGGATTCTCGTCACCGTCGTCTTCTTTCTCATGCGGGTGATCGGTGATCCGATCACCGCCGCCCTCGGCGGCCGCCTACCCGCCGAACAGATCGCCCAGCGCAAGGCCGAAGCCGGCTACGACCGGCCGATCCTGACGCAATACTGGGAGTACCTGACCGGATTGCTGCGCGGCGATTTCGGCCGCTCGGCCACCGACAACCGCGCGATCAGCGACGTGCTGCTCGTCAACGGTGCTGCCACACTGGAATTGGCGTTCTGGGCACTGCTGGTCGCCTTTGCGGTCGGCATCCCGCTCGGCTTCTTCGCCGCCACCCATCGGGACCGATTCGGCGACGCCTCGCTGCGGATCTTCGCGATCCTGGCGTACGCGGCTCCGGTGTTCTTCGTCGGCATGCTGCTCAAGCTGCTGTTCGCAGTCAAGCTCGGCTGGCTGCCGGTGGCCGGACGAGCCAGCACCAATGTGGAACTGGCACTGCAGAACGTCTCGCCCAAGACCAACATTCTGATCGTCGACTCGTTCCTGTACGGCGACTCGGGCTACACCATCGACGTGCTCGAGCATGCCGTACTTCCCGCTCTCGCCCTGGGTCTGTTGACGGCCGGAGTGTTCCTGAGGCTGGTGCGTGTCAACCTGATTCAGACCCTGCAGGCGCCCTTCGTCGACGCCGCGCGCGCTCGCGGATTGAGCGAGGGCACGGTGACGCGACGGCATGCGTTCCGCAACGCCATGATTCCCATCGTCACCGTCATCGGCCTGCAGATCGCCGTACTGCTCGGCGGAGCGGTACTGACCGAGACGACCTTCGAGTGGCAGGGCCTGGGCTACGAACTCGCCCGCTACCTGCAGGCCCGCGATTTCGTTGCGGTGCAGGGCATCGTGACGTTCCTGGCCGTGGTTGTCGCCGTCGTCAGCTTCGTCACCGACGCGATCGTCGCACTCATCGACCCGAGAGTGAGGTTCTGATGAGCACCGAAGTCGTGCTGTCCGACGTCCCTCCCACCCGTCCGCACCGTCGAGGATTTCCCGGCGTCGCGTTCGTCAAGTCCACGTCGGGGTTGCAACGCGTCACCCTGATCGTCGGGTTGGTCCTGATGGTGGGCTTCGTGATCGCCGCAGTGTTCGCTCCGCTCCTCGCGCCGTACGGGTTCTCGCAGACCAGCGACGCCGGGCAGGATTTCGCCCGCCAGGCAGCCCCGTCCGCGCAGCATTGGTTCGGCACGTCGGTCCGCGGTGAGGACGTGTTCTCTCGCGTGATCTACGGTGCGAGAACAGCATTGATGGTGATCGCATCGTCGTTGGTGCTCTCGCTGATCATCGGTGTTCCGCTCGGCCTGGCCTCGGGCTACATCGGCCGTTGGTTCGACCGTGTGCTCGTGCTGTTCATGGACGCGATGTACGCGTTTCCATCGCTGCTCCTCGCGGTCGTCATCTCGATCGTCGTCGCAGGGGGACAGTCGTCCAGTTTCGGTGGTATCGCCTCCGCAGCAATCGCCATCACGGCGATCTTCGTGCCGCAGTACTTCCGTGTGGTGCGCAACGCCACGGTGGCGGTCAAGACCGAACCGTACGTCGACGCCGCCCGGGTCACCGGGGCCGGTACTCCGCGAATCCTGTTCCGCCACATCCTCGCCAACGTGGTGCAGACGCTGCCGGTCATCATCACCCTCAACGGTGCCGAGGCCATCCTGACCCTCGCCGGGCTCGGATTCCTCGGATTCGGCATCGAGCCCACCTCCGCTTCGGAGTGGGGATACGACATCAACAAGGCGCTGCCCGACATCTCCAACGGCATCTGGTGGACGTCGGTGTTCCCCGGCCTGGGCATCGTGCTGGTGGTGCTCGGTCTGACCATGGTGGGCGAAAGCGCAAGCGAGACACTCAATCCGTTGCTGCGCACCCGCAAGAAGTTCAAGAAGGCGGTGAAGGTATGACCTCGAGTGTTGTGACTCCACGCGAGTCCGCCCTGTCGGTGCAGTCGTTGTCCGTCACGTTCCTCACCGATGCCGGCGAGGTAGATGCCGTCACCGAGGTCTCGTTCGAGGTGTTCCCCGGCGAGGTACTGGCCGTGGTGGGCGAGTCCGGATCGGGCAAGTCCGTCAGCGTCAGATCCGCCATCGGACTGCTACCCGACACCGCACGCGTGGAGGGCCACGTGGTGCTCGGTGGCCAGGACGTGACGACGCTGAGCAACAAGGCGTGGGCGCAGTTGCGCGGCAACAAGATTTCGATGGTGTTCCAGGAACCGGGCAGTGCCCTCGATCCGTTGTTCACCATCGGGTATCAGATCGTCGAAGCACTGAGGGCGCACACGCGCGCGGACGGTAAGCGGATGTCGGCCAAGGACGCCAAGACCCGGGCCGTAGAACTGTTGACGATGGTGGGTCTGCCCAGCCCCGAGCAGCGCTTCTCGTACTACCCACACGAGCTCTCGGGTGGCCAGAAGCAACGCGTCATGATCGCGATCGCCATCTCGTGCGAGGCGAAGGTCATCATCGCCGACGAGCCGACCACTGCCCTCGACGTCACGGTGCAGGCCGAAATCCTGGAGCTGCTCCGCGATCTCAAGGATCGGCTCGGCTGCGCCGTCGTGCTCATCACCCACAGCATGGGCGTCGTCTCCGATCTGGCGGACCGCGTCGTCGTCATGCAGAACGGTCGCGTCGTCGAGGAAGCTCCGGTGGCGCAGCTCTTCGACGCACCCGCAGACGACTACACCAAGAAGTTGTTGGCCGCGGTGCCCACACTCGCCGCGGTGGAGTCCGACAAGGCGGTCGACACCTCGGGTGAACCGGTACTCGACGTCTCGCGGCTGGTGGTGCAGTTCTCCGGTGGTGTCGGCTCACCTGCGTTCCGGGCGGTCGACGACGTCTCGCTCACCATCCACCGCGGTGAAACCCTCGGATTGGTGGGCGAATCCGGCTCGGGCAAGTCCACGATCGGCAGATGTGTTGCAGCACTCCAGAAGCCGACGAGTGGCAGCGTGACGGTGATGGGGCAGAACATGGCAGGCGTGAGCGAACGCAAGCTCAAGCCGCTGCGCAAGCGATTCGGGTTCGTCTTCCAGGACCCGTCGGCATCACTGAACCCCCGGCTGACCGTCGGGCAGTGCATTGCCGAGCCGATGATCGTGCACAAGTACGGCTCCACGGACGCGATCGCCGCGAGGACCACCGAACTGCTCGACGCCGTGCAACTGCCGTCGGGCACCGACAAGCGCTACCCACACGAGCTCTCCGGTGGGCAGCGGCAACGCGTCAGCCTGGCGCGGGCACTGGTGCTGGGACCGGATCTGGTGGTCGCGGACGAACCGACCAGCGCACTGGACGTCTCGGTGCAGGCAGCCGTGCTGGACCTGTTCGAGGCATTGCAGCAGGAATTCGGCTTCGCGTGTCTGTTCATCAGTCACGACCTCGCGGTGGTCGACCGCGTTGCGCACCGCGTGGTGGTGCTGCGCAACGGGGCGATCGTGGAAGAGGGAACACCGTGGAAGATCCTGCGATCGCCGGAGGCGGACTACACGAAGAAGCTGTTGGCGGCGATCCCGGGCAAGCGCCTGCACACGTGAATTCTTCTCACCACCGGGCACTCCGGTACCGTTAGGGCGCTATCTGTGCCGGTATGGGCGCTGACATGATCGAGTACACAGGCTGGAGCCGAATGACCGAGGAATCCCAACCCACGAGCGCAACTCACTCGGGCGGTGCCTCCTACGCGGCGGCCGGGGTCGACATCGCCGCAGGAGATCGAGCAGTGCAACTGTTCGCGCCGCTCGCCAAGAAGGCCAGCAGGCCCGAGGTCATGGGCGGTCTCGGTGGTTTCGCCGGTCTCTTCGCGCTCAAGGGCGACTACCGCGAACCCGTCCTGGCCGCCTCGACCGACGGCGTCGGCACCAAGGTGGCCGTGGCGCAGGCCCTCGGCAAGCACGACACCCTCGGCCTCGACCTGGTCGCCATGGTCGTCGACGACCTCGTCGTCTGCGGTGCCGAGCCGCTGTTCCTGCAGGACTACATCGCCGTGGGCCGTGTGGTTCCCGAGCAGGTCGCCGAACTGGTCAAGGGCATCGCAGAAGGCTGCATCATCGCCGGCTGCGCACTGCTCGGCGGCGAGACGGCCGAGCACCCCGGACTGATGGCCGACGGCGACTACGACCTCTCGGCCACCGGTATCGGCGTCGTCGAGGCGGATTCGGTCCTCGGACCCGAGCGGGTGCGTCCCGGTGACGTCGTCATCGGCATGGGATCGTCGGGTCTGCACTCCAACGGCTACTCCCTCGCTCGCAAGGTGCTGCTGGAGATCAACCACATGGATCTCGGCGGACACGTCGACGAGTTCGGCCGCACCCTCGGTGAGGAACTGCTCGAACCCACCAAGATCTACGCCAAGGACTGCCTCGCGCTCGCCGCGGAAACCGACGTTCGCACCTTCTGCCACGTGACCGGCGGCGGCTTGGCGAACAACCTCTCCCGGGTCATGCCCGAGGGTCTGGTCGCCGAACTCGACCGCACCACGTGGAGCCCGGCTCCGATCTTCTCGCTGATCGCTCAGCGCGGACGCGTCGAGCAGGCCGAGATGGAGCAGACGTTCAACATGGGTGTCGGCATGGTGGCCATCGTGGCACCCGAGGACGTCGACCGAGCACTCGCAGTGCTGACCGCACGCCACATCGACTGCTGGACGCTGGGCACGGTGAAGAAGGCGACCGGTAAGGACGTCGCCGACGAACGTGCGCTGCTGCTGGGTAACCACCCGCGGTTCTGAACAGCAAGATTCTGATCGCCCGAGCACTGGGCGAACAAGTGAGGGGGAGCCGCACCGCGGCTCCCCCTCAGTCGTTCAGTGCACAGTACTAGCGTCGCCAGTCCTCGTACTCGTCTTCCTCGACTCGGGAATGCACATCCGAGTCAGAGTGGATGCCACGATGGGAGTTGGACGAACCACCGGAGAGTTCTTTCTGCAGACTCTCCAAGTCCGTTGTCGGCGAGCTGTACTTGAGCTCACGAGCGACCTTTGTCTGCTTTGCCTTAGCCCTGCCTCGGCCCATGGCGGTGCCCCCTCGCGGACTTGCGGGGCGGCCTGGGGAAATTTGGCGGCCCCGTTAGAGTTGGTATTTCTTCCTGGCACACACTCTAGCGCGCGAATCGCCGCGATGCGCATACGGCACCACGTGTCGGTGGCGTGCGAACGGGCGCGACACGCCCGGGGCAGGGGTCGGCGCTGCCTGTACCTGCACATATCCGTGCACAGGCAAACTATCTTCGCTCCGCGACACGAAAACTACGTGCTGCGCGTCATGGCCTTCTCACGGATTTCAATGCTGCCGCCGCGTCGCGGTACACCTTCGGTGCCAATCCAGGCTCGTCCAGCAGAGTCTGCATCGCCGTCGCATCCTTCCCCTCGAAGAGCATCCGCACCGTCACCCCGTGCTCGGGGACCGACGTCACAGTCACCGCGTCACCGCAACCGAAGACTCCGGGTTCGAGAACTCGGAGGTACGCACCCACATCGCCGCGCGCCGTGAAACGTCGGATCCAGCCGGGCTCGTTCATCCACCGCGCGAACGTTCCGCAGGGCTTGCGAGCGATCGTCACCTCCAACTCCACGCTGCCCACTCGCCACCGCGAGCCGATCACCGCATCGGTCACCGGCACACCGGTGGTCCGCAGGTTCTCACCGAACCGCCCAGGAGGAACGGGCGTCCCCAGCTGATCGGCCCAGTACCTCGCCTCGTCCTCGTCGTAGGCGTAGACGGCCTGATCGAGCCCGCCGTGGAATTTCGTGTCCCGGCAGTGATCGCCCCCGATACCCAGCTCGTGGACGTCCACCTGCCCGACGACGGGCCTCTTGTCGATGCCGCTGTCGACCACCGCGCGGCGTCCGAACGGAACATCGGCGTGCACGACGCAGACAGCGAGAACGGTTCCGGTCACCGGCCGCGCAGGCGGTCCACCGCAGCGCGACCGGCCTGAACGTCGTCGTACGACGGGATCGAATCGGGATCGATCGACGCGGCACACGGACCCGCCTCGAGAGCGGTATCGACCGGAATCGTTCTCTTGAGCAGCGCCAACGCGATCGGCCCCAGCTCGAAGTGATCGATGACGGTGCCCAGACGCCCCACCGCCCGTCCGCCCGCGGTGACCGAATCGCCCGTGCTGGGCCGACCGTCCGCGGAACCGTCGAGATGCAGCAGCACCAGATGCCGGGGCGGGCGACCGAGATTGTGGACGCGCGAGACCGTCTCCTGCCCGCGGTAGCATCCCTTCTCGAGATGCACCGCGCCGAACTCCGCGGCGCTGCCGATCCAACGCACCTCGTGCGGAATGGTCTTCTCGTCGGTGTCCACGCCCACGCGCGGACGCAGCGATTCCACCCGCAACGCGTCGAACGTCCAGGTTCCGGCCGGGGCGGCCCCGGCGTCGCGCAGTCGGAGGAACCAGTCGCTCAGGTTCGCGCGGGGGATCACCACGTCGTACGAGTTCTTTCCCGGCCAGGGCATCCGGCGAACGAAACCGCCGCCGTCGATCGGCGACGCACCGTAGATCTCGTCCGGAGCCGGCAGGCCGGCCTTCTCGAGCACCGACACCGCGTCGGATCCGAGGACGGTGAGAACGGCGAGTTCGCCGGCCGCACGAGGTTCGGCCTTGGCCCAGAACACCATCTTCTTCAGGAAGGAGAGCAGATCCGGTCCGGCTGCCCGCTCGGTGTCGATGTACGTGACGCCGGCCAGGTCGGTCTGGACGAAGTGATGCTCGATGCGGCCGTTGACATCCAGGCTCAGGTTCTCGGCCGAGCTGCCGTCGGCCAGGTTCGTCACGAATTGGCTCGAGATGGTGTTCAACCAACTCAGGCGTTCGTCTCCGCTGATGGCGAGCACGAAACGGTGGGACCGATCGATGACGGCAGCGCCGCTGACCGCGTCGCGTTGTTCACCGAACGGATTGCCGTAGTGCCAGGCCACCCCGGCATCGACGCTGTCGTCGGGGGAGGGCACTGCGCCGGGGAGTGTCAGAAGTGGGCTCGGGCTGATCGTGACTGTGTCGGACACATCTCCATACTAGGAGCCCGTCGGCGCAGCAACTCGGTGACCGGTCCCTTTACACCCTCGAAACGGCGACGACACGGCACTGCGACGACGCGGACCTAGCGTTTCGATCCATGAAGAAACTGGCGCATCCGGCCGCGCAGATCGGCCTCGCCGCGATCGGCGGCATCGTGTTCGGGTTGGTGGTCGGGGAGTGGGCCGCCAACCTGAAGTTCATCGGCGATCTGTTCATCCGACTGATCCAGATGTCGATCGTCCCGCTGGTGATGGCCTCGGTCATCGTCGCCACCGGATCGATGGCTGGGGCGGGAACCGGCAAGATCGCCTTCCGCACCTTCAAGTGGATGATCGGGTTCTCGGTCGTCGCGGCCGTGCTGGCCTGGGTGCTGAGCAGCATCATTCGCCCGGGCGCGGGCATGGTGTTCACCCAGCAGCTCGATCCGTCGCTCGAGGAATCGGCGAGCGAGGCGCTCGGCTGGCAGGACACGCTGCTCAACTTCGTCAGCACCAACGTGTTCGACGCCATGTCGACGGCGACGATGGTGCCGATCATCGTCTTCTCGCTGCTCTTCGGTATCGCGCTGCGCAGTCACATCACCAAGACCGGCAACACCCAGGTGCTCTCGTTCATGGACCAACTTCAGCAGATCGTCCTGACGATGATCCGGCTGGTCATGGTGATCGCCCCGGTCGGTGTGTTCTGCCTGCTCGCCGCGCTCGCCGGAGACGTCGGCTTCTCCGTGGTGTCCACCGCGCTGAGCTACCTCGGTACGACGCTGCTCGGGGTGTTGATCCTGTTCGCGCTCTTCGTCGTGGTCGTGACGATGCGCACCCGCTTGAACCCGTGGAAGCTGCCCAGCAAGCTCACCGAACAGACGGCCGTCGCGGTGACGACCACGAGTTCGGCCGTCACGTTCCCGACGGTTCTGCGCAACACCGTCGAGAAGGTCGGCGTCAGCCAGAAGGTCGCCAACTTCACGTTGTCTATCGGGTTGACGATGGGCTCCTACGGCGCTGTTCTCAACTACATGATCGTGGTGATGTTCCTCGCGCAGGCAGGCAACATCGACCTGAGTCTCGGGCAGATCGTGCTGGGCATGGGCCTGGCGGTTCTGCTCAACATGGGCACCATCACCGTCCCCGGCGGATTCCCCGTGGTCGCGATGTTCCTCGCGACCTCGCTCGACCTTCCCTTCGAGGCCGTCGGCCTGCTGATCGCCGTGGACTGGTTCGCCGGGATCTTCCGTACCTTCCTCAACGTGAACGGAGACACGTTCGTCGCCATGCTCGTTGCCAACGCCGACGACGAGATCGACCGCGAGGTGTACAACGGCACCAAGGTCGTCGTCGCCGAAGACCTCGACCTCGACGAATACGCCGACGCGATGGCCACAGCCGACCGAGCGGATTGATCGAACGCGTCCGCTCCCCTCTAGGGTGACGGGCATGTCGGAGTCGGTAGTGGTGACGTTGGACGGCCGAGTGCACGACGCGGATCGGCCGTTGCTGTGCGCCGACGATCTGGCCGTGGTGCGCGGCGACGGGGTGTTCGAGACGCTGCTCGTGCGCGGCGGCGCGGCCTGTGCGGTCGAGTTGCATCTGGCCCGGCTGGTGGCGTCGGCGAAGGCGCTGGACCTGCCCGTTCCCGATCTCGAACAGTGGCGCACCGTCGTCGAACAATCCGTCGGTCTGTGGGCGCAAGAGTCCGAGGACGAAGGGGTTCTCAGGTTGGTCCTCAGCCGCGGACGCGAGAGCGGTGGTGAGCCCACCGCGTATGTGACGGTGGGACCGCTGCCCGAGCGAGTGCGAGCAGCGCGCACCGACGGGGTGTCGGTGATCACGCTCGATCGCGGCTACTCGGTGGACTTCTCGTCGGGGGCGCCGTGGCAGCTCGCGGGGGCCAAGACATTGTCGTATGCGACCAACATGGCCGCGCTGCGGTACGCGGCAGCGCAGGGCGTCGACGATGTGGTCTATCTCAGCAGCGAGGGGCGGGTGCTCGAAGGTCCGCGCTCGACGGTGGTGCTCGCGCGCGGTAAGACTCTCGTCACACCGTCGGTCGAACAGGGCATCCTGGCCGGAACCACCGTCGCTGGGTTGTTCTCCGTGGCCGAGTCTGCCGGTTGGACCTGCGAGCACGGGCACCTGTATCCAGCGGATCTCATTGCGGCAGATGGCGTTTGGCTGGTCTCGAGCGTCACTCTCGCGGCTCGGGTCACGACGATGAACGGCGTTCCTCTCGGCACGCAGAGGCTCGTCGACGATATCCGTTCGATGGTCGATGCAGCCGTGGAGACCGTCGAAACTCGGTAGGAGCCGAACGACCCTGCCGAAAGACTCTTCCCTACTACTACCCGTAGTAGTACTGTCGAATTCGTCGCGGGCCAACGCCCTGACCTGCGGTGTTACCCGTCACAGCACGGGTGGAAGAGTTCGGAGCTTTGATGGACGCCTTGGATGTCTCACGATGGCAGTTCGGTATAACCACCGTCTACCACTTCATACTCGTTCCCCTCACGATCGGCCTCGCCCCGATGGTGGCTGCGATGCAGACCATGTGGGTGATCACCGGCAAGGACTCCTGGTACCGACTGACCAAGTTCTTCGGCAAGCTGTTCCTCATCAACTTCGCCCTCGGCGTCGCCACCGGAATCGTCCAGGAGTTCCAGTTCGGCATGAACTGGAGCGAATACTCCCGCTTCGTCGGTGACGTGTTCGGCGCTCCTCTCGCACTCGAAGGCCTCGTCGCCTTCTTCCTCGAGTCCACGTTCCTCGGACTGTGGATATTCGGTTGGAGCAGACTCCCCAAACTCGTACACCTGGCCACGATCTGGCTCGTCGCCATCGGAGTCAACGCCTCGGCGTACTTCATCATCGCGGCCAATTCCTGGATGCAGCATCCCGTCGGCGCGATCTACAACGAAGAGACCGGCCGCGCCGAGCTGACCGACATCTGGGCACTGCTCACCAACAACACCGCGTTGGCAGCATTTCCACACGCCGTCGCAGGCGCATTCCTCACCGCAGCAACCTTCGTCGCAGGCATCTCCGGTTGGTGGATGGTGCGCGAGGCTCGCAGGAAGAAGACCGAGCACGAACTCGGCACGCTCCCGGCCACCGGGGTCGCTACGCAGGCTACGCTCCCGGCCACCGACTCGAGGTCGATGTTCAGGTCGGCAGCCCGCATGTCCTTCGTCATCATGATCGTCGCGGGTGGGGCGCTCGCCATCACCGGCGACATTCAGGGCAAGCTCATGTTCGAGCAACAGCCGATGAAGATGGCATCCGCAGAATCGTTGTGCGACACCGAAACCGGAGCCAGCTTCTCGCTCCTGACCGTGGGTACCCACAACAACTGCGAATCCGTGGTGCACCTCATCTCGATCCCCGGTCTCACCTCGTTCCTGGCGGAGAACGACTTCGGTGCCACCGTGCAGGGCGTCAACCAACTGCAGGAGCAGTACGAGCAGCAGTTCGGCCCTGGCAACTACAAGCCGAACCTGTTCGTCACCTACTGGGCATTCCGGATGATGATCGGACTGGCCGCAGGCTCGGCACTGCTCGCGATCGCGGGCCTGTGGGTCACTCGGGGCGGCCGGATTCCCGACCAGAAGTGGTTCTCGCGGTTGTCGCTGTTGGCCATTCCGACGCCGTTCCTGGCCAACAGTGCCGGTTGGATCTTCACCGAAATGGGCCGTCAGCCATGGGTTGTGGCACCGAACCTCTCGGGTGTCGATCAGATCCGGCTCACCGTCGATCAGGGCGTCTCCGACCATCCCGTCGGCCTCGTCGTCGCCTCACTGGTGACGTTCACACTGCTCTACGCCGCGCTCGGTGGTGTGTGGTTCTACCTGCTTCGGCGTTACGTCGTCGAAGGACCTCTCGACCACGACGCGCATCCGCACGTCGACCCACCGGAATCGGAAGACGAAGAGCCCAAACAGCTCTCGTTCGCCTACTAGGGGATAGCAATGTCACTGCCCGAATTCTGGTTCTTCATCATCGCCTTCTTCTTCGTCGGCTACTTCGTGCTCGAAGGGTTCGACTTCGGCGTCGGAATGCTCATGCCCATCCTGGGAAGGCACCCCGATTCCGCGACGGGGGAGAAGCGCAGGCGGGCCGTCCTCAACACGATCGGCCCGGTCTGGGACGGCAACGAAGTCTGGCTCATCACCGCAGGCGGTGCCCTGTTCGCAGCGTTCCCCGAGTGGTACGCAACACTGTTCTCGGGCTTCTACCTGCCGCTGCTGCTGATTCTGGTGGCTCTGATCCTGCGTATCTGCGCCATCGAATGGCGCGGCAAGATCGACGACCCGGTGTGGCGCAAACGTTGCGATATCGGCATCGGCATCGGCTCGTGGGTTCCGGCGGTGCTGTGGGGCGTCGCTTTCGCCAACATCGTGCGCGGCGTCGCCATCGACGAGAACAAGGAGGTCACTGCCGGCTTCTTCGATCTGCTCAACCCGTATGCACTGCTCGGCGGAGCCACGATGGCACTGGTGTTCGCGCTGCACGGCGCGGTGTTCATCGCACTCAAGACCTCCGGAGACGTACACGAGGACTCGGTGAAAATCGCGGCGCGACTGTCGGTTCCGGCAGTTCTCGTCGGTGGAACGTTTGCTCTGTGGACCCAACTGGCCTACGGCAAGACGTGGACCTGGGTACTGGTCGGCGCGGCCGCGGTCGCCCTGCTGCTCGTCGTCGCGCTGACGGCGAGAGTGCGCGAAGGCTGGGCCTTCGTGTTCACCAGCATTGCCATCGTTGCGGTTGTGGTGCTGCTGTTCGCATCCCTGTTCCCGAACGTCATGCCGTCCAGCACGGAT
The DNA here is from genome assembly GCA_963517305.1 of uncultured Rhodococcus sp. Taxonomy (GTDB): domain Bacteria; phylum Actinomycetota; class Actinomycetes; order Mycobacteriales; family Mycobacteriaceae; genus Rhodococcoides. Next base: position 19,588 of record CAUQEL010000034.1, on the reverse strand, counting down.
GCCGCCTTCGATCTCACCATCGCGAACGCGTCGTCCAGTCCGTACACGCTGAAGGTGATGACGTGGGCCGCAGCGTTCGCCGCACCCGTCGTCATCGGATACCAGGCGTGGACGTATTGGGTCTTCCGCCAGCGCATTTCGAGTGCCCACATCCCGGACTCGATCGGACTGACGGTGAAATCGTGACCTCGCCTGCTCGCTCGCGGGGACCGGTCGATCCCCGACTGTGGAAATACTCTCGATCTGCGCGGGGCTACCTGATCGTCACGGTCGCTCTGTCGACCGTCGTCACACTCTGCATCATCGTGGGCGCGTCGACCATCGGGCGGGTGCTGGCCGGGGTCATCACCGAACCGACCGCCAGATCGGTGTCCGCCTGGACGACGGAACTGGCAGTGCTGGCGGGCACAGTGGCCGTCCGCGTGCTCGCCACCGGAGCCCAGTCCCGCTACGCGCACCGTTCGGCGTCACGTGTGGTGGCCGAGCTCGAAGTCGAGGTGCTGACGGCGGCAACGCGATTCGAGCCTCGGGAGCTCGACCGCGAACGGGAAGAGTTGGCCGTCGTCGTGACCCGCGCCATCGGGGGTCTGCGGGCGTACCTGACCGGATACCTGCCGGCCCTGGTGTCGGCGGTCATCGTCACTCCGCTCGTCCTGATCGTCATCGTCACCCAGGACGTCACCTCGGCGTTGATCATCGCGGTGACCTTGCCGCTCATCCCCATCTTCATGATTCTGATCGGTTTGCTGACCAAGGGGCGAGCCGCGGCGACACTCACCACGATGACCCGGTTGTCTGCGCAATTGCTCGATCTACTGGCCGGTCTGCCGACCCTGCGCGCGCTGCGCCGCGAACACGGACCGGCCGCTCGCATCCGCGCACTGGGCGACGCCCATCGACGAACCACCATGCGCGCGTTGAAGGTCGCCTTCCTCTCGTCGATGGTGCTCGAGTTGCTCGCGACCCTGTGTGTCGCACTGGTGGCCGTGGGAATCGGATTGCGCTTGGTCTTCGGGGAGATGACGCTCGAAGCAGGCATCATCGCGTTGATCCTCGCCCCCGAGGTCTACTTCCCGCTGCGCGCAGTGGGGACCCAGTTCCACGCAGCAGAGGACGGCGTCGAAGCCGCGGGCCGAGCGTTCCGAGTCCTGGATCGGCGTACGACGCAGCCGATCGGCGGCCGGACCGTCGACGCCACGACCGCGGACATCGAACTCGTCGGACTCACCGTCGCGAGCCGGGACGTCGACGCTCCGGCAGAGTTGAGTGCGCTGTGTCGAACGGGCACCATCACGGTACTGACCGGACCCAACGGTTCGGGTAAATCGACTGCGCTGCAAGCCGTTCTGGGACTCACGACGCCAACGAGCGGCGCGGTTCTCATCGGCGGCGTGCCCGTCGTCGATCTCGATCTCGACCGGTGGTGGACTCAGGTCGCCTGGCTCCCGCAGCGGCCGGTGCTGCTTCCCGGCACGCTCTACGAGAACGTCGCCCTCCACGGCGTGCCCGACGCCGACGGCCTCGATATCGCCTGCCGCGCCTCGGGATTCGATGCCGTACTGCGAGATCACCCGAACGGCTGGAACACCCGCGTCGGGCAGGGCGGAGTGGGTCTGTCCCTCGGTGAACTGCAACGCCTTGCCCTGACCCGAACATTCGTCTCCGACGCTCCGGTGATGGTGCTGGACGAGCCCACGGCGCACCTGGATTCGGCGAGCGAACAGACTGTGCTGCAGGCCATTCGAGACGCAGCCGACCGAGGCGTCACCGTGCTGATGGTCGGTCACCGACGCTCGGTGCTGCACGCCGCAGATCGCGTCGTCGAGGTGCACAGCAGTTCAGCGGTGGCACGGGAGTTCGATCATGTCTGACCTACGACGCGCACTGGCCCTGTTCGAGCTGTCCCCACGGCGGGTGGCGCTGGCCGTGGCCGCAGGCGTGGCAACCCTCGGCAGCGCACTGGCTCTCGCCGCGCTGTCGGCATGGTTGATCACCCGAGCCTGGCAGATGCCTCCGGTGATGGACCTCACCGTCGCAGTGGTGGCCGTACGGGCGCTGGGCATCTCCCGCGGCGTGTTCCGCTACCTCGAACGATTGACCACGCACGACGCGTCCCTGCGCGGTACGACGGCAGCGCGCACGCGGATCTACGAGCAACTGGCGAACGGCGACGGTGCGCTCGCTCTGCGGCGCGGTGACGTCCTGGCTCGCACCGGGGCGGACGTCGACGTGCTCGGCGACGTCGTCGTACGCGCGATCGTCCCCATCTGCGTCAGCGTCGTGATGATGCTCGCAGCCGTGGGACTGCTCGCCGGTATCTCGCCTGCTGCCGCGTCGATCCTGGCGGTGTCGTTGCTGATCGCCGGGGTGGGCGCACCGATCCTGGCGGCGCGGTCGGCACGAATTGCCGAAGAGGCCGGAGCTGACGCCGACGCGCGATTCGCCGAGACAGCCGTCCGGGCACTCGACCACGCCGCAGAACTGCGGGTCGCCGGACGACTCGATGCGACACTCGCCGAAGCCCGCGGGGCAGCACAGGATTCGGTGGTCGCCCGCGACCGGGCGGCACGGCCGTCGGCGCTGGCCGATGCCGCCGGTCCGCTGTCGATCGGTGCATCGGTGATCGGGTCCCTGCTCGTCGGCATCGGGCTCTACGGACCGGCCGGCGGCACCGCAGGCGGCATGACACCGATGGCCCTGGCGATCATCGTGTTGGTTCCGCTGGCCGCCTTCGAGGCGACCGCGGCACTCCCCGGAGCGGCTGTCGCCCTGATGCGTGGACGAGTCGCGGCGCACCGAATCCTGGCCATGCTCGATGCGGCTCCGCCTCCCCACGTGAACAGAAACTCGACCCCTGCTACGAATTTCCGCGCACATGCGCGGAGCGCTCTTGTCGGACCCAGCGGATCGGGCAAGTCCACGATGCTGCGAGAGTTCGCCGAGGAATGCGGTTCGGACGCAGCGCTGTTCGCCGAGGACGCGCATCTGTTCGACACCTCGATTCTGGAGAACCTGCGTGTCGTGCGCGGCGATGTCGACGAAGAACAGGCAGCGGCGGCGCTGCGACGCGTGGGCCTGGGCCCGTGGCTCGACACCCTGCCTCTCGGCGTTCACACCACCCTGGTGGGCGGCGCACAGGCCGTCTCGGGGGGAGAGAGGCGCAGACTGCTGCTGGCGCGCGCTCTGCTCAGTACGGCACCGATCGTGCTGCTCGACGAGCCGACCGAGCATCTGGACCGAATCTCCGGCGAGGAGATACTGCGCGAGCTGCTCACCACCGACGGAGGATTGTTCGGAGCCGACCGAATCGTGGTGGTCGTCACCCATCAACTGCCGGAGAACACCGACGCCGACCAGGTGATCGACCTCGGCGTGGACCGTGCGAAAAAACACTTTGCCGACTCGGAAACTCGGGCGTACGTTGTGAAGTACACGAGAGAGGAGGTGGTCTGAAGTTGATGAACTCTAGGACGCGTGAGGTGGCTGTCAGCTAGCCGCAATCGCTGACGGATTCACTCGGAAGACCGCGCGAGCGGCAGGCGAATCCCAGGCAGCTACCCGGCCCCCGAGCCCCCGACCTGTCCGGTCGGGACCTGAAAGCAGGTATGGCTCGGGGGCCGTTCGCGTGCAGTGGGGCAGTACGAGAGAGTCAGCCGATGTAGCGAGTCAGGCGCGCGGACAACCGCGGTGCCAGTGGGCCGTCGGCGACGACGCGTTCCTCGACGTACGCGAGATCTCCGCCGTCGACGATGCCGTAAAGCCGCCTGGCCCCACCGACCAACGCACCCGATGTGCTGCGAATGACGACATCGGTGGCCAGTTCCCAGGACGACTGGGTGAGCGCATGGCCGTAATACAGTTCGACGACGCCGGTGCTGTGGGTCAGCAGTAGCTCGACGACCTCTTCGTTGTCGGAACCCTTGACGCCGTCGCCTCCGCTCATGCGCCAGAAGCCGGTCTCGCGGAGGTCGGGGTGCGCAAAGTTTCCGTCGGAGTCGAGTCGCCACGAGCGCGATTCCCAGCTCAGGTAGCTGCCGCCGTCGTGGGTGACGACGATCTGCTGACCGAAGGGGTAGTCGGTACCCGACTCGGGGTCGTGGCCCTCGCCCTCGCCACGCCACACGCCGACGAGCGGCAACAGAGCCAGCATCGTCGGGTGCAGATCGGGACCGAGACGGAGGTTGGCCGTGTCGTCGGGATGCGGGATGTCCGGCAGGACCGGGACGTTCCGCGTCGACGCGTCGGCGAACTTCTGTTCGGCAGCCGCTATCGCTTCGTCGCCACTGGTGATGGGGGCACCGAGGCCCTCGTCAGCACTGCCGGGTTGCCCCGCAACCGGTTCTGTCACGATTCGTCGTTGACCAGTCGGTAGACGACATAGAGCGAGAACGCGATGATGGCTACTGCCGCAAGCACCAGCAACAACTCGAAGAATATGACCACGAGTGCGAGTTTAACCCGCGCCGATCGTCGTCGAGAACAGCGGCCCGAATCCGGACTGTGTCCTTGGTGACATCCCACCGAATTCGGGGTCGTGGGTGCGCTGGATCACGCGTATCGGTGGAGAAATCCCGTCGAGCAGGTACCTTCTTCGGGGGGCGTCGGGCGCTCGAGGGTGAATTTCCGACGTTTTCACCATGTTCTGTCACGAAGGCTGGGGAGGTCTCCGCAATAATGCTGCGTCGTAAACGGGCTCTGACATCGTCGTTCGGATCCGTGTTGTTCAGGTCTGCGGCGGTGACCTTGGCGTTGGCGCTTGCTGCTCCCGCAGCTGCGCTCGCCGCTCCCGACTCGGGATCGGCAGACTCGGGATCGGCAGACTCCGGATCGTCCGATTCCGGTTCTTCCGACTTCGGGTCTTCCCAGGGCCCGAACATCGATCCCAACAACTATGCGCAGGAATGCCCGGACGTGTTGATGCTGGCCGTGTCCGGTGCCACCGACTCGGATTCGGATCGCAATCCCCTCAACGAGGAATCGCAGACCATCGCCTCCAACTGGGTCGGCAACGTCACTGTTCCCACCGGCGAGGTCAACGCAGGCAGTCCCGGCACGGTCGGCTGGCTGTACGTCCCCTATGCATCGACGTACGGACTCGGTTTTCTGGACGACGTGTTGACGTATCAGCAGACGATCGAGGACGGCGTCGCGTCGACCAATCGTCTGATGGACGAGTACAAGACCAAATGCGGTGACGGGACGAAGTTCGTTCTCGTCGGTTACAGCGTCGGCGGAGAGGTGCTCGACCGGGTGGCGGTCGAGGTCGGCCAACGCGATCCCGGCGCTCTGGTCTCCGGCGACGACATCGCAGGCGTGATGATGATCGGCTCGCCCTACCGGCCGGTCGGTGTGCCGAACTTCGGGGACGAGCCAGGTGAATCGCTCGGCGGGTTCATGGACCAGTCGCCCCGGGACTACGGGACGCTGACCGACAAGGTCAGCTGGTCTTGCCGACCCTACGATCTGGCGTGCGACGCTCCGGCCGACATCGAGTTCTTGCAGCTGGCACTCGAGATCGTCTCGCAGATGCGGATGACGCTGCTCAACCCGGTGCAGACCGTGGCCGACTTCGCGCGGGCAGTATCGACCATCGCCACCCGCGCGATCATCGACATCGCAACCAACAAGACCTGGCTCGAATCCGACGAGACACTGCTGCAGGTTCTGGTGAAGGTGGCGGATGTGAACTACACGGTCGCCGATCAGGCGGCTGCCGACGCTCTCACACCGGATCAACTGCTCGCAGATCTCAACTGGGCACTGGGACCCGGAGCCGAGACGGTGGAAGCGAAGCTGCGCGCCGAGGGCGAGGGATTGGTGGAGAACAACAAGGGCATCGTCGACGTGGTGCTCGGGCCGTACCTGCTGATCGGATTCCTGCAGCATCTGTCGTACTGGAACAACGACCCGAACGACGGCTACGAGTGGGAGAGCGAGAAGGTGGTGGCCTGGGTCACCGATCTCGCTCGCACCGAACGCGAGAAGGAGAACGCACCGCAGACGTCGACAGCGGAGACTTCGGTGCCGCAGACGGCCGCGCCGGAAGCACCCGCCCCCGAGACCGCACCCGAACCTCGCCTGCTGCCGGAGCCCGGAACGGTCACCCGGGTCAGCGATCTCGGAGCGTTCCTCGAATCTCAGGGAATTCCGTTGCCGGAAGGGCTGTTCCCGCCGCAGTACTCGACGGTTCCCGATCCCACCACTTCGGTGCCCGTCCCCAACTAGAGCCTTCACCGGACCGAAAGAACCCCGCACCTGCGAGCAGGTGCGGGGTTCTTTTCTCGTTCGATGCGGGCGGACCGAATCAGACTCCGACGGTGACGTTCGCCGAGTGCACGCCTGCGCCCTCGGGGGCGATGACGGTGTCGCCGTTGCCCGATGCCGACAGTGCACGCAGCGTCCACTGTCCGGGAGCGGCGAAGAACCGGAAGTCTCCGGTGCCCGACGCGACGACCTCTGCGGTGAATTCGCCGCTGCCGTCGAGCAGGCGCACGAACGCCCCGGCTACGGGCTCACCGTCGCCGGCGAGGACGCGGCCGGTGATGACCGTTTCCTTCTCGACGTCGACGCCTGCGGGGATGGTCTGGCCTTGTACGGGTGCTCCACACATATCAGTGAACCTCCAGCTCGATGGGTGCTCCGACGAGAGAGCCGTATTCGACCCAGCTGCCGTCGTAGTTCTTGACGTCTTCCTTGCCCAGAAGCTCCTTGAGGACGAACCAGGTGTGGCTCGAGCGCTCACCGATGCGGCAGTAGGCGATGGTGGCCTTGCTGTCGTCGTAGCCCTTGGTCTTGTACAGCTCTTCGAGCGCTTCGTCGGACTTGAACGTGCCGTCCTCGTTGGCGGTGGTGCTCCACGGGATGTTGATCGCGGACGGCACGTGGCCACGCTGCTGAGCCTGCTCCTGCGGAAGGTGAGCCGGGGCGAGGATCTTGCCCGAGAACTCGTCGGGCGAACGCACGTCGATCAGGTTCTTGTTGCCGATGGCGTCGATGACCTCGTCGCGGAACGCGCGGATCGACAGGTCCGGTGCCTCGGCGCGGTACTGCGTGGTCTCACGGCTGACGACGTCCTTGGACAGCGCGCGACCGTCGAGTTCCCACTTCTTGCGGCCACCGTCGATGAGCTTGACGTCCTTGTGGCCGTACAGCTTGAAGTACCAGTAGGCGTAGGCGGCGAACCAGTTGTTGTTTCCGCCGTACAGGACGATGGTGTCGTCGTTGCTGATGCCCTTGGCCGACAGCAGGTCCGAGAACTGTTCCTGATTGAGGAAGTCGCGGCGAACCGGGTCCTGGAGGTCCTTGCGCCAGTCGAGCTTGACCGCACCTTCGATGTGTCCGCCGTCGTAGGCGCTTGCGTCTTCGTCGACCTCGACGAAGACGGTCTTCGGTGCGTTCAGGTTCTGCTCGGCCCAGTCGGCAGAGACCAGGACGTCGGAGCGAGCCATGGGGTTCCTTTCGGTCTTTCTTTACGGATCGGTGTGGGTCAAGCAGTGGTGCGCAGCCGCGCGGCGAGGGGGTAGATCATGCAGCCGAGGCACACCGCGAACGCGGCGTTGAGGAAGGCTGCGAACAGCGCGAAGCCTGCTGCCACGGTGCCGACGACGGGAGCGCCGAGCGCGAAGCCGAGAACTCCCGCGGCGGCGAACACGAAGCCCACCAGTTGAGCGAACTTCAACGGTGCGAGCGGTTCACGTTCGCTGGTGGGGGAGAGCCGCGGTGCGACGAATGTCGCGAAGATCGTGCCGTACGGACTGCGCTTGGGTCCGCGGACGGCTCCGATTCCGAACACGATCGCCTGTAGCCCGAGCAGGATTGCCGCCGCGGGGACCGAGAACGTGGTCAGGAGGAGAACGACGACCAGAACGGCGGTGGTGATCCACGCTGCGAAGCGCGGACCGCGAACGTCCACCTGGTCGATCGTGGCAGTGGGGGTGGTGGTCCGGGTGTCGGGTGTCGACATCGAGAGGTACTCCTGTGCGAGGCCGGGGCATGCCGCATCGGCACTGCTCGGACGTGGATTTCGATCATCGGGCCGTACATCACGCATGGGCGTGGCGGCAGAAGGAAATCAGCAGCAGCGACAGCAACAACCGCCCAGTCGGCACAGATCGACTGTGCGACGACTGGTGAGCATCAGCTCGCGGCGGGAGAACACGAAGAGCATCTTACCCGCTACCAGCGGGGTGTCCTACCGCCGGTCCGACGCGGCGAGGTCACAGTGCGTCGAGAGCCGAGCGCAGCGCCGCCGCAGACGGCACACCTGCGATTCTGGAGCGCCGTTGCAATGTGGTGTCGAGGACGAACGTCGTGGGCAGCGACAGCACGCCCAGTTCGCGGGCGAGGATCGGATGGGCGTCGATGTCGAGTTCGAGTTCCCGGGCATCGCTTCGGTCGTCGAGCACCTGCTGGACGACGCGGCGTACGGCTGCGCACGGTCCGCACCAATCCGCCGAGAAGTGCAGCACGGTCGCGGAGTCGGTCGTGGCACCCGCGTCGAGCAGAAGCGGGTACAAGGCGTCAGCCTCGGAGTCGGTGTTCCGCACTGCCCGCACGGCACCCGATCGGCTGCGAAGGAACAATCCGGTAGCAACGGCAAGGATCGCCACGACGACAAGAACTGTGATCCCTGTCACGGCTTCTCGATCTCGTTGAGGTCGATGGTCACGTTCTCTCCCGAGCCCTCGACGACGATCTGTGAGCCCTCCGCGTAGACGTCGGTCGGCAGCAGCCCGAAGGGCAGACTCTGACGCTCGATGGTCTTGGTGAACAGTCCGAGCACCGTCGGCTTGGCGAAATCGGGGATCGAGAAGTCGTCCTGACCCTCCGGGCCGAAGTAGAAGTCCGACGCCACGATGGCGACGCTGTCACCTTCGAGCAACAGGTCGGCCTGGACGCTCACCGTCGTCTCGAGGGGGCCCACCGGAACCGTTCCGGTCAACACGACGCCTCCGGTCGTGGTCTTGCCCGACCCGCCGGAACCGCCGGTGCCGTCCGACTTGTCGGCCGGCGGCGCGGAAACCTGCAGGTCGACGATGTCGAGGAACCGGCCGAGGTCCGTAGCCTCGATACGGACGCGGCCGTCGAGCTCGTCCACCGGAATCGCGCGCACATTGTTATCGATCAGGTCGGACAGCTCGATGTGCACGCCGCGGAGATTGGCCTCGATCGTCGTCGAGCCGACGTACTCGGTCGGAACGTCCTGAGCTCGAATCTCGATGTTCTGGTAGCGGCCGTCCGCCGCCTGGGTGAGGAACGGGAAGCCGTGCACGATCACCTGTGGGTCCGAGGTGAGCTCACCGCCGGCGCGGATCGCGCGGGAGACTCGGTACTCCGAATAGGCCGCAGCGCCGAAATCCACCACGAGCGCGAGGGCCAGGACACTGGCGAGTCCGATGAGAAGTGTGCGCACGGGTCCATTGTGACCGACGAATCGCACACTGCCCTCTTCGGCCGGTTGTACGGACAAGCTAGTCTGTGTCCTTGACGATCACTCAAGTCCAGCCTGGGCTGGACCGGCCAGCAGTAAGAATGGAGACGCAGTGGAGCTCCTACTACTGACCTCCGATCCCAATCCGGAGGGCGTTCTGCCGTCCCTTGCTCTCCTGGCGCATCACGTACGCCCCGTCCCCACCGAGGTGTCCTCGCTGCTCGAAGCCGGTTCGGCAGACATCGCACTGGTCGACGCTCGCACCGACCTGGCTGCCGCTCGTGGCCTGTGTCGCCTGCTGGGAAGTACTGGCTCGGCCATCCCCGTCGTCGCGGTGCTCACCGAGGGCGGGCTCGTCGCGGTGAACTCCGACTGGGGACTGGACGACATCCTGCTCCCCGGCACCGGCCCCGCAGAGCTCGACGCGCGATTGCGTTTGCTGGTCGGCCGTAGCGGAGGAGTTGCCAGCCCGGAGACCTCCGGCAAGATCACGCTCGGCGAATTGGTCATCGACGAAGGCACCTACACCGCGCGGCTGCGAGGTCGCCCGCTCGATCTGACCTACAAGGAATTCGAGCTGCTGAAGTATCTGGCTCAGCATGCGGGTCGGGTCTTCACTCGCGCCCAGCTCCTGCAGGAAGTGTGGGGCTACGACTTCTTCGGCGGCACCCGCACCGTCGACGTGCATGTTCGACGCCTACGCGCCAAGCTCGGTACCGAGTACGAGTCTCTCATCGGGACGGTACGAAACGTCGGATACAAGGCCGTTCGGCCGGCGCGCAACACCAAGGGTGGACCGGTGGCAGCGGACACTGTCGGTGGCGATTCCGAAGATGCGGATTTCGAGTTCGAGCAAGAGAGTACTCTCTCGTAGATGAGTTCGGATCCTGCGTTCGACGTCCATTCGATCGACGGCGGCGCACCGTCTTCCCGTGTGTCCTACGAGATACATCGAATCCTTTCCCGCGCAACCGAAGTCGATGGCACTGCGCCCCTGTCCGAGCAGGCGGTGAAGGCGGTCGACGACGGTGACGAGGTCGTTCGTTTCGTCGCCACCGAAGGCGATCGAGTCGTCGGCTACGTCGGAATCGCCGACGGGATGGCCGAGGCCGTCGTCGATCCCTCGTTCCGCGGCCGTGGAGTGGGACGCGAATTGGTCTCTCGCGCAGTCGATACCGGCTCCGATACTCGTGTCTGGGCGCACGGAAACCTGCCCGCTGCGCAGGCCGTTGCGGCGCGGCTCGAGCTGCAGGTGGTTCGAGAGCTGCTGCAGATGCGTCGCGCGTCCGCGCACCCCGACCTTCCGGATGTCGTTGTGCCGGACAGTATCTCACTTCGAACCTATCGCGGGCATCAGGACGACGCCGAGCTGCTGCGCGTGAACAATGCGGCATTCTCCTGGCATCCCGAACAGGGTGGCTGGACCGATCGTGACATCGACGCACGACGAGAAGAATCGTGGTTCGATCCGGCCGGCCTGTTCCTGGCTTTCGAGGAGGGCAGTGACCGCCTCCTCGGCTTTCACTGGACGAAGGTCCATCCGGCCGAAGGCGTCGAACCGGCCATCGGCGAGGTGTACGTGGTCGGAATCGACCCGCAGTCGCAGGGGCGTGGTCTGGGTCGAGTGCTCACGCTCGCCGGCCTGCACTACCTACGCAGTAGAGAACTGGGCCAGATCATGCTCTACGTCGAGGCCGACAACACCGCTGCCGTGCACACGTACACCAAGCTGGGCTTCGAGCAGTACCACGTGGACGCCGCATACGCGCGCAGCGTCTGAAACGGACATATCAACTGGGGTGTTCATCTTCCGTTCACCCGCGCGGGGGTAAACGTCTACCACCTGCCCTTACCTTTCTCCATGGGCGGCAACCAACGCCGCCTGGTGCGAGGTTCTCTTCTCGAGCCGGCACCCACACAGTCACAGCGCGGCCGATCTGGTCCGAGCCGTGGACACGGCCCAAGATTCCTCGGAGGAAACAGGTGAACCTCAAGCGCAACGGTGCTCTCGTGAGTGCAGTGGCCATCAGTGCCATGTTGCTGACCGCATGCGGTAGCGACTCGAACGTCGAAACCGTCGGCGCGGATGATTCTTCCGCCTCGTGCGAGGGCAAGTCTCCGCTCACAGGCGAAGGATCGTCTGCTCAGCAGAACGCGATGTCCAACTTCACCTCTGTCTACTCGAGCGTCTGCTCCGGCAAGTCCGTCGAGTACACCACCAGCGGTTCGGGCAACGGTCGCACGCAGTTCGTCGCCGGTCTGGTCGACTTCGCCGGATCCGACTCCGCGATCAAGGACGAGCAGGCAGCAGAAGCGGCCACTCGCTGCGACAGCAACCCGGCATGGAACCTGCCGCTGGTCTTCGGACCGGTCGCAGTGGCCTACAACCTCGACGGCGTCGACAGCCTGGTGCTCACGCCCGATGTCACGGCGCGGATGTTCACCGGCCAGATCACCACCTGGAACGACCCCGCGATCGCCGCCCTCAACGAAGGCGTCGACCTGCCCGCCACCCCGGTCACCCCGGTCTACCGCTCCGATTCCTCGGGCACCAGCGACAACTTCCAGCGCTTCCTGTCCGACGCTGCTCCCGAGGCGTGGACCCTCGATCACAGCTCCGACTGGGCCGGTGGCGTCGGTGAAGGTGCCAACGGCTCCTCGGGCGTCGCCCAGGCCGTTTCCGGGACTCCCGGCTCGGTCACGTACGTCGAGTTCGGCTTCGTCGAGCAGGAAGGCCTCAGCGCCGCGAACATCGACTTCGGCAACGGACCGGTCGAGCTGAGCAACGAGACTGCGGCCGCAGCCATCGACGCCGTGACCTTCTCGGGTGAGGGCAACGACCTGGTGCTCGACCTCGACACGTTGTACGCCAGCAACGAGGCCGACACCTACCCGTTGGTGCTCGCCACCTACGAGATCGTCTGCTCGGCGGGCTACGACGCCGACACCTCGGCAGCAGTCAAGTCGTTCCTGCTCAGCGCCGCGAACGAGGGCCAGCAGGGCCTCGAAGAAGCCGGCTACGTGCCGCTGCCGGACCGCTTCAAGGAGCGCCTGATCACCGCTATCGAAGCAATCGCCTGATTCAATGAGACGTAATCCTGCTTCGGCTCGCGGCAACGCGAGCCGAAGCAGGACCGTCCTCGACCTCCACACGAGACAGTGAGCGGTATGAGCGACACCCACTCGATGACCGGCGTTCCCTCCGCGGCCACCACTCCCTCCGCGGGTGCCGCGCACAAACCGGAAGAACCACAATTGTCAACGAAGAAAAAATCGGGGACCGTCACCCGCCCCGGTGACAGGATCTTCTCCGGCCTCGCCACGGGCTCGGGCATCTTCATCATCGCCCTGATCGCCGCCGTCGGCATCTTCCTGATCTGGCGCGCGATCCCCTCGCTGTCGAACAACACGGTCAACTTCCTGACCTACAACGGTGCCTGGGACACGACCAACACCTCGGCCATGGTGTTCGGTGTACTCGATCTGTTCCTCGTCACCGTCACGGTGTCGCTGTTCGCGTTGATCCTCGCGATGCCTGTCGCACTCGGCATCGCCATCTACCTGACGAACTACGCACCCAAGCGAGTCGCGGGACCGCTCGGTTACGTCATCGACCTGCTGGCCGCAGTCCCGTCGATCGTCTTCGGTCTCTGGGGTCTGTACGTCCTCGCGCCGGTGATCAGCCCGTTCGCCGAGTGGCTGAACACCAACCTGGGTTGGTTCCCGCTCTTCGGTACCGGGTCGGTCTCCATCGCCGGCGGCGGCACCATCTTCACCGGTGGCATCGTGCTCGCCGTCATGATCCTGCCGATCATCGCCGCGGTCACCCGCGAGGTGTTCATGCAGACGCCGAAGGGGCAGATCGAAGCCGCGCTGGCACTCGGTGCCACCCGCTGGGAGGTCGTTCGCACCACGGTCATTCCGTTCGGAAAGTCCGGTTACGTCAGTGGCTCCATGCTCGGTCTCGGTCGTGCACTCGGTGAGACCATCGCGCTCTACATCATCATTCGCAGCACCCAGTCGACCTTCGGCGGAACGTTGTTCGACGGCGGTTCCACCTTCGCCACGAAGATCGCGCTGGCCGCGGGCGAGTTCAACAACCCGCTCCAAGCCGGTGCCTACATCGCCGCAGGTCTGGTGCTCTTCGTCCTGACCTTCGTCGTCAACGCCGGTGCTCGCGCCGCCATCGCCGGAAAGAAGGACTGACCCATGACCGCAACCATGGACAAGCCCGTCAAGGAACCCACCTTCCAGGGCGTCAGCGCTCGGCGTAAGGCGTCCAACCTCTCGGCGACGATCCTTGTCAGCCTCTCGGTGCTGGTGGCACTCGTCCCGCTGATCTGGGTGCTCTACACGGTGATCTCCCGCGGACTGTCCGCGGTCGTCTCGCCCACCTGGTGGCAGAACTCGCAGGCCGGCGTCACCCAGTTCATCGCAGGTGGCGGTGCCTACCACGCCATCGTCGGCACACTCCTGCAAGGACTGTTCTGCGCCATCATCTCCATCCCGATCGGCATCTTCGTCGCCATCTACCTCGTCGAATACGGGGTTGGCACGCGACTGGCCCGAGTCACCACCTTCATGGTCGACATCCTCACCGGTGTGCCGTCCATCGTCGCGGCCCTGTTCATCTACGCGCTGTGGATCGCCACCTTCGGATTCCAGCGATCCGGTGTGGCCGTCGCATTCGCCCTCGTTCTGCTGATGATCCCCGTGATCGTGCGTTCGGCCGAGGAGATGCTGCGCATCGTTCCTCAGGATCTGCGCGAGGCCTCCTACGCACTCGGCGTGCCGAAGTGGAAGACCATCGCCAAGATCGTCATCCCCACGGCCCTGTCCGGCATCGTCACCGGAATCATGCTGGCCCTGGCCCGCGTGATGGGTGAGACGGCACCGGTGCTGATCCTGGTGGGATCGGCCACCGCCATCAACTTCAACATCTTCGAGGGGCCGCAGACGTCTCTGCCGCTCATGATGGTCGACCTGCAGAAAGCAGGAACCGGCGTGCTCACCGCTGAGCGCATGTGGGGAGCAGCCCTGACGCTGATCCTGATCGTCGCAATACTCAACATCGGCGCGAAGTTGGTCTCGAAGTTCTTCTCGCCCAAGAACTTCTGACCCACCCGACTCCAGCGAATTCTAAGGAACGAAGAACATGGCAAAGCGTCTCGATCTCAAGGACGTCAACATCTACTACGGCAAGTTCCATGCCGTCTCCGACGTCACTCTGGCCGTACCACCGCGCAGCGTCACTGCGTTCATCGGACCGTCCGGCTGCGGTAAGTCGACCGTCCTGCGTTCGCTCAACCGCATGCACGAGGTCACCCCCGGCGCCCGCGTCGAAGGTTCGGTGCTGCTCGACGGCGAGGACATCTACGGCGGCGGCGTCGACCCCGTGGGTGTGCGTCGCACCATCGGCATGGTCTTCCAGCGCCCCAACCCGTTCCCGACGATGTCGATCCGGGACAACGTCGTCGCCGGTCTGAAGTTGCAGGGCGGCCGCGGCAAGAAGGAACTCGACGAGATCGCCGAGCGCTCGCTCAAGGGTGCCAACCTCTGGAACGAGGTCAAGGATCGCCTCGACAAGCCCGGTGGCGGCCTCTCCGGCGGACAGCAGCAGCGTCTGTGCATCGCTCGCGCGATCGCCGTCTCGCCGGACGTTCTGCTGATGGACGAGCCGTGCTCGGCTCTCGACCCCATCTCCACCCTGGCCATCGAGGACCTGATCCAGGAACTCAAGCAGGACTTCACGATCGTGATCGTCACGCACAACATGCAGCAGGCCGCACGAGTGAGCGATCAGACCGGCTTCTTCAACCTCGAGGCAACCGGCAAGCCCGGCAAGCTCATCGAGATCGACGACACCGAGAAGATCTTCTCCAACCCGACGCAGAAGGCCACCGAGGACTACATCTCCGGCCGCTTCGGATAACCACACACCAACGACAGAACCCCCGTCGAGCGAAAGCTCGGCGGGGGTTCTTCGTGCGTGTCTGCGCTCGTTGTTCCGATGCGAGAACCGAGAAGCGCTGCAGCGCAGCGCCACTCGGTCTCGTCGAGGGTGGGCCCTACGAGGTGGGAATGTTGTTCTGGCTCAGGTCGAGGGGCAGTTCGCCCGTCACCAGGAAGATCACTCGACGGCCGACCTCGACGGCGTGATCGGCGAACCGCTCGTAGAAGCGGCCAAGCAGGGTCACGTCCACTGCAGCAGCGACGCCATGGCTCCACTCGCGGTCCATCAGCACCGTGAAGAGGTGACGGTGCAGATCGTCCATTGCCTCGTCCTCCTCCTGCAGCTTCGCAGCGCGCTCGGGATCGCGGGTCTCGAGGACCTCTCGGGCCGAAGCGCCGATCTGAACGGCGAGGCGACCCATCTCGGCGAAGTACCCGTTGACGACCTCGGGGAGGGCGTGGTTCGGGTGCCTGCGACGGGTGATCTTGGCGACGTGCAGTGCGAGTGCGCCCATGCGGTCGATGTCGGCGACGATCTGAATGCCTGCCACCACCGAACGGAGATCGCCTGCGACCGGAGCCTGCAGGGCGAGAAGGGTGAAAGCCTTCTCCTCGCACACCGCGCTGAGCTCGGTGATCCTGTCGTGTTCGGAAATGACCTGCTCGGCGAGCACCAGGTCTGCTTGAAGGAGGGACTGAGTGGCCTTTTCCATGGCCGTACCAGCCAGGCTCGCCATCTCTCCGAGGAGATCGGCAAGCTCGTTCATCTGTTCGTTGTAGGCGACGCGCATGAGCGAAGTTTAGTAGGTCACTCCGACCAGTTCTCTGTCCCGAGGGTTAACGGAGCATGAATGAAGTCAGGCGCACGTGTCGTCGGCGGCGTTGGTGTACGAGAGATCCTCCGGAAGGGGCGCACTCTGGGTGGTGCCTTCCACCTGAGTGGGATCGATTTCGGTACCGAATTCCGTGGGGAACTGGGTGTATCCGGGATAGTTCGAGCCGAGCACGACCTCGACGACATTGTTCAGGCTCGGGGCCAGCTCGATGGCAGCGCCGGGAATCGCCGACGCGACCGTCGCCGCAGCCGCCTCCTGATCCTGCGAGTAGCGCACCACGGTCTGTGCAGCGGTGCCCGAGAAGTTGCCGACCGTCAGGATCTGGAATCCGTAGACCGCGAGTTCGTCGGACGCCGTCTGAGCCATCCCGGCGATGTCGGAGGCGTTGGACACCTGAATCGACACGGTCGACGGGTCCACGGCCAACAGCGGCGCGTCGGGAGCGGCGGCAGGTGCAGGCTCTTCGGGTGTCACCGGCTCCGCGCGTTCCTCACCGGGCAGGGGAGCGTCGTCGATGATGGCCTGGAAGATCGCACCGATTGCGTCGTCGTTGGGGATCTCGTTGCCGTAGTCGTTGGTGCCGGTGGTGGGGATGGTCAGGAAGGTGACAGCACCCGCGTCCACGTTCTGCAGCGAGCGTCCCAGCGTCACCAGGTCCTGAGTCCTGACGTTCTCCACGAAGGTGTCCGAGGTGAACGCGTTGACGAACCCGTTGAGCTTGCCGGGATCGAGCAGCACGTTGTTCGAGAGTGCAGACCGCAGCAGTGACGACAGGAAACGCTGCTGTCGCTTGATGCGGCCGTAGTCGCCGTTGCCCTCGGACTCGACGTTGCGAGCCCGGACGTAGTTCAGTGCGGTGCGGCCGTCGATGCGTTGGGTTCCGACGTTGGGAAGGACATTTCCGAGTTCGTAGTCGAACAGCGGTTGCGCCGTGCAGACCTCGACACCACCGACCTCGTCGACCATGGACTCGAACCCGGCGAAGTCCATCCCGACGAAGTGGCCGATGCGCAGGCCCGAGATCTTCTGGATGGTCTTGACCAGACACTTCGGGCCGCCGAGGGCGTAGGTGGCATTGAGCTTGTCGCCGTAGACCTCGGGGAACATCTCCCCGGTATAGGTATTGGTGACGTTGTCGAACTGCTCGCACTCCGGCCGCGTCACGTCGAGGTCGCGGGGGAAGGACACCGCGACGACGCGACTGCGGTCGGCGGGGATGTTGACCAACATGACGGTGTCCGAGCGCGCTCCCTCGGCATCGGCGACGGTACCGGCTCCCACCTCACCGCTGGCACCGGCGCGGGTGTCGGTGCCCACGATCAGATACGTCTCGTCGCCGTATTGGCCTGCGGCGTCGACGACGTCGGCCGAATCGGGATCGAGAGCGGCGACCTGCAGAAATCCCTGGTCGGTATTGCGTAGGTATCCCCAGACCACTCCGGTCAAGGCCACCGCCAGGATTGCGACGAGCGAGACCAGGCTTCGACCGATCATCCGCACCCGGCGGCGTCGACGCACCCGGCTCATCGCCAACCGCGTCAGAGCCGGACGATCCGTTGCCGGCGCACCCACCGGCTCCGGTGCCGCGTGCGGCGGCGGAGTCGGCGGCACTGCTCGGACAGGCGGGGGAGTGGAATCGGTGATGGGGGCGATGACCTCGGTCGGCTCTTCGACGTCGGGTCGTTCGGCCGGTGCCCGCCGCTTCGATCCCGAGCGCGACATCTTGTCCACCAACTCGGCCACCGAGACGGTGTCGGCGTTACGCGGTGACCGTTTGCCGAGCCTGCCGCTGTCTCCGGGCTGCGGCGGTTGCTCCGCGTCCGGTGTTGCAGGGCGGTCGGAGCGAGGTGGGCGCTGTCCGGATCGTCCGATCGATGACAGCGGGCGCTCCCATGGGGCGCGACCCTCGGGCACAGACGGGCCCGACTCTCGATCGTCTCCCACGAAGAACCTGGCCTTCCATCACACGCACGCGCCGTCTACTCGGCAATCCCAGCCATAGTACTGACTCGAGCGGCATGGTCCACTCGTGCGAGGTCGGCGGCTGGTCAGCTGCGAATCAGCCGCCGGAATGCATCAGGTCGGCACCGGCAGGGACACAGACGTCCTCCGGATCGTCGAGCCAACCGTCGGGCAGCGAAACCGCGCCCGGCGAGCCCTGCCGGCCACGGGGACCTTCGGCGTCCTTGGGAAACGGAACGGTCGGATCGAGTTGCGCCAGAAGGTCGTCCAGTTCGCCCAGAGTGGACACCAACGCCATCGAGACCCGCAGGTCCGATCCCGCCGGAAACCCGCGCAGGTACCAGGACACGTGCTTGCGTAGTTCACGCAGACCCTTGCTCTCACCGTGATGCTGGGCGAGCAGCTCGGCATGTCGAGCGATGATGGTGGCCACCTCGCCGAGGGTGGGTGGAGTGGGCTCTGGCCTGCCGTTCAGGCGGGCACTGAGTTCTGCGAACAGCCACGGCCGACCGAGGCAACCACGCCCGACGACGACGCCGTCGCACCCGGTCTCCGCCATCATGCGGACCGCGTCGGACGCCGAGAAGATGTCACCGTTGCCCAGGACCGGGATGCCGGAGACGTGTTCCTTGAGTCGAGCGATCTCGTTCCAGTCGGCGGTGCCGGAGTAGCGCTGGGAGGCAGTTCTGGCGTGCAATGCCACTGCCGCCGCGCCTTCGTCGGCGGCGATTCGACCTGCGTCGAGATGAGTGTGGTGGTTCTCGTCGATGCCGACGCGGAATTTGACCGTGACAGGGATGTCGGTGCCCTCGGTCGCCTTGACGGCGGCAGCGACGATGCGGCCGAACAGGTTCCGTTTGTAGGGCAGCGCAGCACCGCCGCCCTTTCGGGTGACCTTGGGAACCGGGCAGCCGAAGTTCATGTCTATGTGGTCGGCCAGATCGTCGTCGACGATCATCTTCGCCGCGGCGTACGTGGTGTCCGGATCGACGGTGTAGAGCTGCAGCGACCGCGGAGTCTCGGTGGGGCCGAAGGTCGTCATGTGCATCGTGGCCGGCTGCCGTTCGACGAGCGCGCGCGCTGTGACCATCTCGCACACGTACAGGCCCGAGGTACTGCCTGCCCGCTCCAACTCCTGCTCCCTGCACAGGGTGCGGAACGCCACATTGGTGACGCCGGCCATCGGTGCGAGGACGACGGGGCTGCGCAACTCCAGCGAGCCGATCTGCAGTGTCATGGAAAACAAGCCTTTGGAACGGAGGGAGAACTGTCAGGAGAAAGAAGGGTGCCCGGCACCGAAGTCGGTACCGGGCACACCAGCCGATCTGAGCTTACGACGCGCGGGCTTCGGCTTTCGCGCGTTCGCGGGCCAGGGAGCGATCGCGCATTTCCTCGAACTTGGTGGCCT
>CAUQEL010000033.1:0-51817 GCA_963517305.1 uncultured Rhodococcus sp. | reverse complement strand
CGCGTTGTGCGTATCGGAAGGTACGCACAACGCGCGACGAGGAGGCGTCAGTTGAGGCGAAGGCCCTCGGCCGACGCGTCGAAGATATGCGCGTGGGCCTCGTCGATGCGGACGTGGACGCGGTCACCCTTCTCGGGCGGACTGCGCCAGTCTGCTCGCGCGACGATCGTCTCGGTGTGACCGTTGATGTCTGCGCGGCCGAACACGAACGCCTCCGACCCGAGCTCCTCGACCACGTCGATCTCCAGAGCAATTCCGCTGCTCGAGATCTCGATGTGCTCGGGCCGGATACCGAACATCACCTCCGTGGCGGACCCGAGAGTCTGCCGCGGAACCGGAATCACCTGATCGGCCAGGCGAACGCCGCCGTCGGTGACCGGAGCCCGGAACAAATTCATCGACGGTGAGCCCATGAACCCGGCGACGAACGCGTTGACGGGAGTGCGGTACAGCTCGCGCGGAGTAGCGCACTGCTGCAGTACACCACCTTTGAGCACCGCGACGCGGTCACCCATCGTCATGGCCTCGACCTGATCGTGAGTGACATACACCGTCGTCGTTCCGAGCCGACGCTGCAACTGAGCAATCTGCGTGCGCGTCTGGACCCGAAGTTTGGCGTCGAGGTTGCTCAGAGGCTCGTCCATCAGGAACACCTGGGGCTGACGAACGATGGCGCGGCCCATGGCAACTCGCTGACGCTGACCGCCCGAGAGCGCCTTCGGCTTGCGATCGAGGTACGGCTCGAGGTCGAGGAGCTTCGCGGCCTCCTCCACGCGTGAGCGGATGTCCTCCTTGCTCGCCTTGGCCAACTTCAGGGCGAAGCCCATGTTCTCGGCGACGGTCATGTGCGGATACAGCGCGTAGTTCTGGAACACCATCGCGATGTCGCGATCCTTGGGTTCGGAATTGGTGACGTCCTTGCCGCCGATCAGAATGCGCCCGGAATTGACCTCTTCCAGCCCCGCGAGCATCCGCAGCGACGTGGACTTTCCGCAACCGGAGGGGCCGACCAGAACGAGGAACTCGCCGTCCTCGATATGCAGATCGAGCTCGTCCACCGCCGGGGCGTCGGAGCCCGGAAACAGCCTGGTGGTGCGCTCGAAAGTTATAGTTGCCATGAAAAATAGATCCCTCCACCGGCAGGAACGTGCCGGACGATCCGAGTGTGGGGTGACGGCGGGAGCCGACGGGCACATAGTATGGCTCCAATCACAACAAGGAGAGAGGTGGCTCGGTGAGCGGAGCCGTGTCGAGACGAACCGCCTTGCGAGGGCTTGCGGTCGCTGCAGTAGCCGCTGGTGCCGCCGCACTCCCGGTGGCGTCGACGACGCGCCGGGCGATGGCCGACGACTTCCTCCGCGGCCAGAGCCCCCTGCTGTTCCACTCACCGCCCCTGACGCCGTTCCGGGACGAGCTGCCGCGGTTGCCGTTGATCAGCGGCACGGAGATCTCGCTCGACGCGCACAGCTCCACCCACGCGTTCCACGCCGACCTTCGGCCCGGGCCCACGTTCGGATACGGCGAGTGCGACTACCTCGGCCCGACCATCGAATCGCAGACCGGCCAGCCGTGGACGCTGAAGTACTCCAACACCACCGCGGGAAATCCGCTCGCCGCCGACATCGATACTTCGCTGCACGGCATGAGTGAGATGGACCGCACGATGACGCCCACGTCGCTGCACCTGCACGGCAGCATCACCGAACCGGCCAGCGACGGGCACTCGGAGATGCTGGTTCGCCCGGGTGAGTCGATGACGCACAACTTCCCGGGGCTCAACGACGCCGCGGGACTCTGGTACCACGACCACGCGATGTCGATGACGCGCATCAACGTCTATGCAGGTCTGCTCGGCATGAACCTCGTCCGAGATCGGTGGGACACCGGCACTTCCGACAACGCGCTCGGTCTGCCCTCGGGGGAGTTCGAGCTGCCGCTGGTGCTGCAGGAAAAGATCATGAATCCCGACGGCAGCATGAGCATCCGCTCCAACATCACCGTGCCGCAGGGTAAGTGGGAGGGCGGCGGCACCGGAGACGTGGGCGTCGTCAACGGCAAGATCTGGCCGACGATGGAGGTCGCCCGGGGGATGTACCGACTCAGAGTCGTCAACGCCGGGTCGTACAGCGTGTGGAACTTGTTCTTCACCAACAGGCTTCGCTTCTGGGTCATCGGGAACGACGGGGGATTGCTCGACGCCCCGGTGGAAGCCACCAGCATCCGACTCGCGCCCGCCGAGCGCGTGGACATTCTCGTCGACTTCGGTGCCGTCGAGCCGGGCGCACTGATCGAGCTGCTCAACGACGAGCCGCCGCCGGCCCAAGCAGCGTCGCTCGGCGCGGTGCCGATGCCGATGTTCTGCCAGTTCCGCGTCGCGTCCGCGGCAGGGTTCCGGGGCGGTATGCCGACGTTACTGCGCGGCGGCAAGGGACAGCCGGATGTGTTGCCGCCGTTGCCGACTGCGACCTTCACGCGAACGGTCACCGTCAACCAGCCGTCCGGTGGGCTGAACCTGGATATGACGCTGATGAACCTGAACAACCTGAGGTACTCGGACCCGGACATCGAGATGCCCAAACAGGGGACCGTGGAAATATGGAACATCGTCAACACGACGGTGGAGCCGCACCCGATTCACCTGCACCTGGCGCACTTCCGAACGCTGGGACGGATCCCCATTGACCTCGCCGCCTACCAACGCGACTTCCCCAGGCCCACATTCGGTACCAGATGGGCTCCGCCGGTGGAGAAGTTCCTCACCGGACCGTCGGTGCCGCCGGCGGCGTGGGAAGCCGGTTGGAAAGACACTGTCAACACCTACCCGGGCACCGTCACGCAGATTCTCGTCCGATTCCCGACGGCCGACGAACTCGGATTCGACCCCGACGCCACCTTCGCCGGCCCGGCTGCGCACCACGGCGGCGGCGATCACGGTGGCCATGACATGGGTGGGTCGAGTGAACTGCAGGGGTACATGTGGCACTGCCACATGCTCGATCACGAGGACCACGAAATGATGTTGCGGTACCGCACCGTCGCTCCCTGACAAAGCTTGTCGGTGGGTGGGTATAGCTTTCGTGGGGTGAAGGCATGGGGGGATGTGTTCGGGCTCGGGGACCAGGAGTTGGTCTCCGCGCTCGCTGAGGTGTCCTCCCACGAAAGTGCCCTGGCCGCAGCCAGATTCACGATGCTGGCGGAGATCGAGCGGCGTGGTCTGTCGATGAAACTCGGGTATTCGGCGGTCACCCGCTGGTACGCGAGGTCGGTGCGCATTACCGACGGGTCCGCTGCCCGTCAGATGGAACTCGGGCAATGGCTCACCCAGTGGCCGATCGTGCTCGACGCCCTCGCCGGTGGTGAGATCCATGCTGCGCACGCCTCGGCGATCGCCGACGGCTACGCCACCGTGGTGGTCGCCGACCCCACCCTCGACGAACAGCGCCGCGACGCTGTCGTCGCCGAACTGCTCGAGACCGCGATGCGCAGCACCGCCGGGCAGGTCGGCTCCCGTGCGCAGGCTCTCGCGCATTCTGCGGCAGAGTACGCGCGAGCCCGACACGAGAAGGCCGAGCAGCAACGACGCGAACGGGAACGGGAGCAGACGGACCGGAATGACGCAGGTGGTTCGGGTGATGCAGGTGGCTCGGGTGATGCCGGTGGTTCGGGTGATGCCGGTGGCTCGGGTGGCGGTGGGCCCGAACCTGCTGGGCCGGAGCCTGTTCGGTCGGGGCCGCCGCCGGTGCCGGTGTCGGAGAACCCGGGCCTGAATCGGTTCGATGTTCACCGGTTGGCCAGTGGCCGCTTCCAGATCGGGGGCGACGTCGACCGGCTCCTGGCGGAGAAGCTGCTCACCGTGTTGTCGACGTTGACCGCACCGCATCCGGGCCCGGGTGGGGAGCGTGACCCGCGGAGTCCGTCGAAGCGCCGGGCCGATGCGCTCGATCTGATTCTCGACCGGCACCTGCGGGGCAGCCGCGGGACGGCGGGTGGGTCGCGGGCGTCGGTGCATGTGATCGTCCCGCTGCGGGAGTTGCTCAGCGACCGTGGAAACAGCCACACTGGCGGCGCGCCAACGGGTTCGACAACAACCGATGCCGATGCCGATGCCGCTACCCGAACCGGTGATGCCGGTGCTGACGGCGGTCACCGCGCCAGCGAGAGTGCTGCCGGCGACCGTTCCCGCATCGGCGATTCGCGCGGCGATGGTGTCGGGCGTAGCGATGCCGGTGGTGATGCTCCCGGTGGTAGTAATGCGGGGGACAAGTCCGTTCCCGGGCCGAGTGATGCCGAGTGGCCGTTCCACTTGCACTGGACCGGGCCGATGAGCCGTTCCCTCGCCGAGCTTCTCACCTGCGATGCCGACCTCACCCCGGTCATCGTCGACCACCACGGCGTCCCCCTCGCGCTCGGCCGCACCACCAGACTGGCCACCGACGACCAACGCATCGCCCTGACCATCCGCGACAGATGCTGCGTGATGTGCGGCCGGCCCGCGCAGTGGTGCCAAGCCCACCACGTGAAATTCTGGGAACACGGCGGCCCCACCGACCTGAACAACCTCGCCCTGGTCTGCGGAGAGTGCCACCGCCTCGTCCACCGCGGCGACTGGCAGCTGATCATGGGCGACGACGGACACCCCTACGCCATCCCACCCGAATCCGTCGACCCGAGCAGACAACCGCTCCCCAGCTACCACCGACGAAAACAGCGAGCAGCGTGAACAACAGAGGCGCACGCCGCGCTCTCGAGCATTGTTCTGCTCTCCTGATTGCGGGGCATCCGTCCTCGAGGACGACGACTGCTGTCACCGCGTCCAACGCATTGGGTGGCGCGCTCATGTTGCCCACGCGCTGCTGAGATATCGGTCCACGCCCGCCTGTGACGACCTCGGCCACCCAGGTTGCGGGTCAAGCACAGTCAGCGGTTCCGGTCGGTCCTTCCCCGCGGCTATTGCGCGTCGACTATTCATCGCCTGCAGGCGACGGTGGTCCAGGGGGAGCGACAAGGCTGCGGTAGTGCGCCGCGATGTCGCCCGGGGTGGTGAACCAGACGCCGTCGCTGTTGTCGGTCATGTGCTCGAGTGCAGCGCGGAACCGTCGAAGTCGGTAGGGCTGTCCTGTCAGGAACGTGTGCACGGAGATGGCGAGCACCACCGGTTGCCTCGCCGAGTGCTCCTTCAGCTCGTCGAAGCTGCCGATGATGTTGTGCTCGAACGCTTCTGCGGTTTGATGGTGATGGACGAACATCGGCAGGTCGTTGATCTCGTGGGGGTACGGAACGCTGAGCAGCGTGCCGCCGCGGGTGTCGAGCCACACAGGTTGGTCGTCGATGGGCCAGTCCAAGGTGTACCGGTAACCGCGCTCCGCGAGGAGGTCCTCGATGACGCGGCTCGGGTTGGCGCCCGGACTCATCCACCCGTGAGGGGGCGAGCCTTCGTGACGCTCGATAGCGTTCGTCACCTCGTCGATCGAGCGGCGCTCGGCGTCCTCATCCAGATCGTTCGGTTGGACGGCATTGGTTCGGCCGTGCGCGACGACCTCCGCGCCGAGGCCACGGAAAGCGTCGACCAGCTGCGGGGCATGCTCGTACACTTCGGTATTGATCAATAGCGTCGGCCGAATCTTGCACTGCTGCAGCGTCTCTGCGATACGGAAGCCGCCCACGCGGTTGCCGTATTCACGCCAGCCCCAGTTGTAGGTGTTCGGCTGATCCATCGCGGGTGTGTAGCCCAGCCCTGGTTGGCCGTCGTCGTACGGAGAGTGCTCGCAGTTGACCGCGACGTATACCGCGAGGCGCGCCCCGCCCGGCCACTCGAACCGAGGTCGATCGATGATGGGGGAGTACTCGAAGCGGCCGTGCGAGGGGAGAGACATGGCCGGGGTATTGCCCGCGGCGAATCGGCACAAACTGTCGGTCAGTCGGTGTGAGTCGCGGCGTCCAACAGGTGTGCGATCTGCGGGTCACGTGGCTCGAACACGTCGAAGACTCCGATGGCCGCCCGCTGTGGTGCCGGCTGTTCAGGGTCGCGATCAGTTCGTCGTGGGCCGCGGTTTCGGGTTGCACGCCGCGGAGCGGTTGCGCATTCGCGATGAAGGCCGCCAGGGTGCCTTTTCGTACCCGGAGGCCGTCGAACGACCCCTCTTCGGCTCCGTCGGGGAGTATGTCCTCGGGGCGTACCGAATGACCGGCCACTGTTCGTCCTTCCGTCCAATTCGCGCGTGGCTGTCTACGAATGCCATTGTGCCCAAGGTCAGCCCGTCGTGGTCGTGCGACGGTTGGCCGCCATACGTGCCTTCTTCTGGCGGTTTCCGCACGTGTTCATGTCGCACCACTTGCGGCTGCGGCTTTGGCTGGTGTCGAAGAACGCCGCGCGGCACGTGGGGGATTCGCACAACGCCAACTTGCCGTCTCGTTCACCGGCAACGATGTCGATTGCGTCGGCCGCGATCACACCGAGGGCATCTTCGACCCTCGTCGTCGACGTCAAGTGCCACTGCCGGACGCCCGGCGGCGACAGGAATGCCGACGCCTTACCCCGGAGGCTGTGGTCATTGAGGATGCGGACGGGGGAAGCGGGCAGTCGGTCCCCGGCCGCGGCTGCAGTGGCGGAGAGGTGGATCGCTTCTCGTAGCTCCCGAGCCGCGTCGAGATCTGAACCAGTGCAGGATTCGACGGCGAGTCCGTGGAGGGTCAACCAGTCGGCGAGCCGTTCCGGCACAGGGATTCGCTCGACGGCGTCGCCGTGACGCTCTGTGAGGGTCCCGGTGAATGCCGTCGACAGCACGTTGCCGGGTCGGAAATCGGGGAAGCTCGATGCCATGGAACCACCTTAGCCGGTTGCACCCGGCCTAGCAGGATGTTAGAACTGGCTTAGCCGGTTCAATTCACCTCTAGGAGCCCAATGTCCAGACTCGACAAACCCGATGTTCGCCCGTTCGAGTGGCGCGCAACCGACGCCGACCTCATCGATCTGGGCGCACGGCTCGAATCGGCTCGCCTGCCCGAATGCGAGACCGTCTCCGGCTCGCGCAGGTGGGAGCAAGGGGTCCCGCTCGCCGACCTCACGAACGCGATCGAGTTCTGGCGGACCGAGTACGACTGGCGATCGTTCGAGTCGAGGCTCGACCGAGTCGGGCAGTTCTGCACGACCATCGAGGGTTTGGGGATTCATTTCCTGCACCGTCGCTCATCGCGGAATGACGCAATTCCGTTGGTCCTGACGCACGGCTGGCCGGGCAGCGTTGTCGAATTCCTCGATATCGTCGAGGACTTGGCCAATCCGTCCGACCTCTCGGCACCTGCATTCCACGTCGTGATCCCCTCTCTTCCGGGTTTCGGTTTCAGTGACAAACCGGCGAGTACCGGTTGGGGAACCGAGAAGATCGCAGCCGCATGGGCCGAGCTGATGGGCCGCCTCGGTTACGACCGGTTCCTTGCCCACGGGGGCGATTGGGGAGGTGTCGTCACCACGATCCTGGGCGGCCGATTCCCGGATAGGGTCATCGGGATCCACACGACCTACGCCGAAGCGCCACCGGGGTTGTCGACGGACGGACTGACGCCCGACGAGCTCGGCTGGGTCCAGCACACCCGAGAGTTCGACCGTGATCGCATCTCCTACGCAACACTGCAGGCGACGCAGCCGCAGACGATCGGGTATTCGCTCGTCGATTCTCCTGTCGGGCTGTTGGCCTGGATTCTCGACAAGTTCGCGGAGTGGTCGGATACGGAGGGAAATCCGTTCGAGACGATCTCTCGCACAGCCTTTTTCGACAACGTGACCTTGTACTGGCTGACCGGCAGCGGGGCGTCATCGGCCCGCATCTATTACGAAAGCCACCAGTCGCTAGACCCCGACCTCCGTGTCGATGTGCCCGCTGCGATAACCACATACCCCCGCGACATTGCGAAGTGTCCGCTGCCATGGGCGCGTCAGAGATATCGGCAAACAGTCCGGTGGAGAGCGCCCAACGCCGGAGGTCACTTCCCCTCTCTCGAGAGGGTCGAGTTCTTCATCGACGATCTTCGGGCAGGCCTTTCGGCAGTCCTGGCGGCGGATCGTCGGTGAGATCGGCTTTGTGAACAAACATAAAGTCAGGCTGGACTGTTTGTTGTTTTGGCGCTACTGTGCGAAGTGTGACTACCGACACAGGGCTGAACGCCGCAGCGCCCACCGAGCGCCGGACGCAGGCCGAACGCACCGCGGGCACTCGGGCGAAGCTGCTCGACGCCGCAATCGACTGCCTGGTCGAACTCGGCTTCGCCAAGACCAGCACCCAGGAGATCGCCCGGCGCGCCGGTGTCTCGCGGGGCGCGCAGCTGCATCACTTCCCGACCAAGGAATCCTTGTTGACCGCAGCCGTCGAGCACCTCGTAGATCGGCGTCTGTCGGAGATCCTCGAAGCCGCACCGGACCCCGAGCGAGGACCCGAGATCCTCGCCGACGCGTTCTCCGGGCCCCTTTTCTACGCCGCGCTCGAGCTCTGGGTGGCGGCCCGTACCGACCCGGCGCTGCACGAGGCGATGATCCCGCTGGAGCGGCGCGTTGCCGAGGCCATTCAGGGCGGCGCGCAGATCGTCATGGGTAGCCGGATGTCCCCGGAATCCATCGAGCTCAGTGTCGAACTTGCCCGCGGACTGGCCGTCTCGGCGCTGTTCCGCAGTCCCGAAGCCGACGCGCAACTGCGCGGGCGGCTCCTTCCGATCTGGTCCGAAAAGGTGATGGATTGATGAACGCAACGCTGCCCGCGCACAACGCAACACTGCCCGAACAGCTCGACGTGCTGGTCGTCGGAGCCGGTTTCGCAGGCCTGGCCGCGGTGGCGAAAATTCTCGCCGCCGATCCGAGCGCCGACGTGACCGTCATCGAACGCGCATCCGACGTCGGTGGCACGTGGCGAGACAACACCTACCCGGGGTGTGCGTGCGACGTGCCGACCTCGCTGTACTCGTTCTCGTTCGCCCCGAGCCCGAAGTGGAGTCACACCTTCGCACGTCAGCCCGAGCTGTTCGACTACCTGCGGTCGGTGGTGGATCGTCTGGGCCTGAAGGATCGCATCGTCACGAACTGTGAACTTCGGTCCGCCACCTGGGACGAGGTGAGCAAGCGGTGGTCGGTGCAGACGTCGCAGGGGTCGGTGAGCGTCCGGGTGTTGGTCGCTGCCACGGGGGCTCTGTCCACTCCGAAGATCCCGGACGTGCCCGGTATCGACACGTTCTCGGGCACCGTGTTCCATTCCGCCACCTGGAATCACGAGCACGACCTCACCGGTGAGCGGGTCGCTGTGATCGGCACCGGGGCATCGGCGGTGCAGTTCGTTCCCGAGATCGTCGACCGCGCGGAGCGGCTGACCGTCTTCCAGCGCACCCCCGCGTGGGTGATTCCGCGCCTGGATCGCACCATCGGCCGCCTCGAGCGCACCCTCTACGAGCGAGTCCCGTTGGCGCACCGTGCAGTTCGCGGTGTCATCTACGGCTACCGCGAGGCCTACGTGACCGTGCTGGCGGACAACCCCTGGATGCTGCCCGCGGTGAAGATGATCGCGAAGTCGAATCTGAAGCGGCAGGTCAAGAACCCCGTGAAGCGTGCGGCGCTGACCCCCGACTACGCACCCGGCTGTAAAAGGCTTCTGCTGTCCAATGATTGGCTGCCGACGCTCGACCGGTCGGACGTCGATCTGGTGACGTCGGGGCTGACGTCGGTGACCGAGAACGGCGTCGTCGACGCCTCGGGCCGCAACCACGAGGTGGACACCATCATCTTCGCGACGGGGTTCACCCCCACCGAGCCGCCGGTGTCGCATCTGTTGCGCGGCAACGACGGTCGGACGCTCGCGGAGCATTGGGGCGGCAGCCCGCAGGCGCATCTCGGGACCACCGTCGCCGGCTTCCCGAACCTGTTCCTGATGTACGGCCCCAACACCAACCTCGGGCACAGTTCCATCGTCTACATGCTCGAGTCGCAGGCCAATTACGTGGTATCCGCGCTGAACGAGATGAAGGATCGCAGGATCGCGGCCGTCGAGGTCAACGAATCCGCTCAGCGGCGGCACAATTCGTGGGTCGATTCCGAACTCGACGGCACTGTCTGGAATGCCGGCGGCTGCTCGAGCTGGTACCTCGACGCCAATGGTCGCAACTCCACGATGTGGCCCACCTACACATTCCGGTTCCGCAACAAGACGCGCGAGTTCGACGTTCCGAACTATCGGCTCGTCTCCGACACTCTCGAATCAGACAACGAGGTGGTATCCGCATGAGCGACTACGACGTATTGATCATCGGCTCCGGTTTCGGCGGCAGTGTCGCCGCATTGCGGGCGGTCGAAAAGGGCTATCGGGTTGCGGTTCTCGAGTCCGGTCGCCGATTCGAGGACGACGAGCTGCCGAAGACCAGTTGGCGTTTGCGCAAGTACCTGTGGGCTCCGGCGCTGGGTTGCTATGGGGTGCAACGTATTCACCTGCTGCCCGACGTGCTGGTGATGGCGGGTGCCGGCGTCGGCGGAGGTTCGCTGAACTATGCGAACACGCTGTACCAACCCCCGGCCAAGTTCTTCGAGGACCCGCAGTGGGGTTCGATCACCGATTGGCAGCGCGAGCTGAATCCGTACTACGACCAGGCCCGCCGGATGCTCGGCGTCGAGACCAACCCGACCATCACTGCCTCGGACAAGGTGATGAAGGAGGTGGCCGAGGACATGGGTGTGGGGGACACGTTCACCTCGACCCCGGTGGGCGTCTACTTCGGCGATCGCGGCCGCACTGCACCCGACCCGTTCTTCGGCGGTGCCGGGCCCGAGCGCACCGGCTGCACCGAATGCGGAGCGTGCATGACCGGCTGCCGCGTCGGCGCGAAGAACACGCTCGTCAAGAACTACCTGTACCTCGCCGAACACGCTGGCGCGCATGTTCTTCCATTGACCACAGTCGTGGACGTGCGCCCTAACGGCGGCGGCTACGACGTGGTGACGCGTCGGACCGGCGGGAAGCTGCGTCGGAAAGAGAAGACGATCACCGCGGATCAGGTGATCTTCTCGGCCGGCACCTACGGCACCCAGAAGCTGATGCTCGCGGCCAAGGAGAAGGGCTCGCTGCCGCGGCTGTCGGAGCGGATCGGTTCGCTCGTGCGTACCAACTCCGAGGCCGTGCTCGCGGCGACCGCCCGCGGCCGTGAGATCGACTACCACGAGGGCGTGGCGATCACGTCCTCGTTCCATCCGGACGATCACACGCACATCGAGCCGGTGCGATACGGCAAGGGCAGCAACGCAATCGGCCTGTTGCAGACCGTGCTCAGTGACGGCGGCGGCAAGATGCCGCGCATTCTCAAGACCCTGGGCGTCGCGCTGCGTCATCCCGGCGCTGCGGTGCGGAGCCTGTCGGTGCATCGTTGGTCGGAGCGAACCGTCATCGCATTGGTGATGCAGACCGACGACAACTCGCTCGAGCTCGGATCGAAGAAGGGGCCGTTCGGGCGGCGCCTCACCAGCAGGCCCGGTGCCGGTGATCCGCCGCCGCAGTGGATTCCGCAGGGGCACGAGGCCATTCGTCTGCTTGCGGACAAGATCGGCGGCGACCCGGGCGGGTCGATCGCAGAGATCGTCAACATTCCGATGACCGCGCACTTCCTCGGTGGCTGCGCGATCGGCGACTCGCCGAAGACCGGCGTGATCGACGGGTACCAGCGGGTCTACGGCTACGAGGGACTGCACGTGCTCGACGGTTCTGCCGTCAGCGCCAACCTCGGCGTCAATCCGTCCCTGACGATCACGGCCCAATCCGAGCGGGTAATGGCGTTGTGGCCCAACAAGGGTGAGCCCGACAAGCGTCCCGCAGTGGGCAGCGAGTACCAGGAAGTTGCACCCACTCAGCCGCTCCACCCGGTGGTGCCGGTGTCTGCGCCCGGCGCGCTCCGGCTTCCGCTGACCGTGGTGGGAAGGGATTCCTGATGTGGAGTGTGGCCGAATCCGAGACCGAGCGCACCGACTGGCCGGTCAGTCCGGCAGCGCCGTGGCCGGCGGATGTCCGCGCCACGATCTGGTGGCATCGAGCCCGGTCGTCGTCGGCATTCGCGCCGACCGGTGCCAAGACGCTGCCGATCACGATGTGCATGGTCGTCGACTACGCCACCTCGCCGGTCGGCCCCTATCGCGAAATTCTGGCGAGCCCCGCTCTGCGCCGGGACGTCGGACGCGTTCCGCGGATGGCGGTGCCGTTCATCGCCGTCGATTCCGCGACGTCGGTGCACGGCGGCCGGACCAACTTGCACCTGCCCAAGGTGCTGGCCGAGTTCGAGGGTGACGTGCTGGGCGAGGCCGGGGCGAGTGGTGACGAATGGTCGGTGCGCACGACGTCCCGCGCCGTGGGACCGCAGTTCCCGATGCTCGGCTCCATCGGTTTCGCGCAGCCGGTGTCCGGCGGTTCGGCCATCGCCACCTCGAGTCTGAAGGGCAAGGCCAGGTTGGCCCGCGTCGAGGTGGACGCCAAGGGCCCGACGTTGAGTAGCTGGATGCCGTCGGGCACGTATTTCGGGTTGCAGATCGTGTCGGGGTCGATGCGGACGGGCGAAGCGCGCCTGATCGGGTAGCCCTGGACCGCTTTTCTTGACTTAGTCCAGATTAGAGGCATACTGGAGCGCATGCAGTTCACCGGACTCCGACGACATCGCTGCTGCCGTTTGTGAGAACGGCGGTTCGGCTGCGCACGGAATTGTCGTCGACGAAGCCGAAATCGTGGTCTGGGGTTTGTACGACGACTGCACGAGGCATTCCATCTGAAATTGCGGTCCAGCGTACGGCCGCTCGGTTTCACAGATCTTCAGAAGAGCAGCCCTCTTCGAACTCGATTCAGCCCTTCAGGAGGCTTCGTATGACCAAGCCGATCACCAACAAGCCCACCACCAGCAACTCCGGCATTCCGGTTCCCAGCGACGATCAGTCGCTGACCGCCGGAACGCAGGGTCCGATCCTGCTGCACGACCACTACCTCATCGAGAAGATGGCGCAGTTCAACCGCGAGCGGGTCCCGGAGCGCGTCGTGCACGCCAAGGGCGCAGGCGCGTTCGGCGAACTCGAGATCACCGGAGACATCAGCAAGTACACCAAGGCGAAGGCGTTGCAGCCCGGTGCCAAGACCGAGATGCTGGCGCGCTTCTCCACCGTCGCGGGCGAGCAGGGCAGCCCCGACACCTGGCGTGACCCGCGTGGCTTCTCGCTGAAGTTCTACACCGAGGAAGGCAACTGGGACCTGGTCGGCAACAACACCCCGATCTTCTTCGTCAAGGACCCGATCAAGTTCCAGGACTTCATCCGTAGCCAGAAGCGCATGCCCGACTCCGGTCTGCGCGACAACAACATGCAGTGGGACTTCTGGACCCTCTCGCCCGAGTCGGCACACCAGGTGACGTGGCTCATGGGTGACCGCGGAATCCCCAAATCGTTCCGCCACATGGACGGATTCGGTTCGCACACGTACCAGCTCATCGCCGAGGACGGCACGAAGACCTGGGTGAAGTTCCACTTCAAGACCGATCAGGGCATCGATTTCCTGACCCAGGACAAGGCCGACGAGGTTGCGGGCACGTCGCCCGACCATCACCGTCAGGACCTCTTCGGATCCATCAAGAACGGCGATTTCCCCAGCTGGACGCTGAAGGTCCAGCTCATGCCGTACGACGAGGCCGAGAATTACAAGTACAACCCGTTCGACCTCACCAAGGTCTGGTCGCAGAAGGACTACCCGTTGATCGAGGTCGGCAAGATGACCTTGAACCGCAACCCGGAGAACTTCTTCGCGCAGATCGAGCAGAGCTCGTTCGAGCCGTCCAACACCGTGCCCGGCATCGGCTTCAGCCCCGACAAGATGCTGCTCGGACGCGTCTTCTCGTACGCCGACGCGCACCGGTACCGCATCGGAGCGAACTACGCGCAGCTGCCGGTCAACGCCCCGAAGTCCGAGGTCAACTCGTACTCCAAGGACGGCAACATGCGGTACTCGTTCAACTCCCCGGAGACGCCCGTCTACGCGCCGAACTCCTTCGGTGGCCCGTCGGCGGACACGAACAAGTACGGCGACGACGGAGCGTGGGACTTCGAGCCTCGCTTCGTGCGTACCGGCTACATCGAGCACCCCGAGGACGGTGACTTCGTGCAGGCGGGCGCCCTGGTCCGCGAGGTCATGGACGACGCGCAGCGCGAGCGTCTCGTCGGGAACATCGTCGGACACGTCCTCAACGGGGTCAGCGAGCCCGTCCTGAGCCGCGTGTTCGAGTACTGGACCAACGTCGACCCCGAGCTCGGCAAGAAGGTCGAGGAGGGTGTTCGGTCGCAGCGGAGCGAGACCGCGCCGACCACCGGCGCAGGAGCCATCGACGATCCTGCCGACGAGGCCGCCAAGGTCTGATCGGATCGACCCTGGGATCGGCGTCACAGCGATGATGGCGTCGATCCGGAACAACTCTCGAGTACATGCCGTTGTGTAGTACAGACGGAAGAACAATAATGGTGTGCGATGCATACCGTCGTCCAACGGCAGGGAGGCCACATCATGACGAACCCCATCACCAGCACCCTCGACGCAGGTCAGCAGAAGATTGCCGGCGACGCGCTTCAGGGAACCGTGGTCGATCTCATCGACCTCTCGCTCATCGCCAAGCAGGCGCACTGGAACGTGATCGGTAAGAACTTCCGGTCGGTGCACCTCGAGCTCGACGAGTTGGTCACGGCCGCACGTGAATTCACCGATCAGGCTGCCGAGCGCGCCACCGCTATCGGGGTCAGCCCCGACGGCCGCGCAGCCACCGTCTCCTCGACGGCAGGCACCAAGGGCTTCGGTGCCGGATGGACTCAGGACAGCGAGGTCGTCCCGGCCGTCGTCGACAACCTCGCCGCGGTCGTCGAGCGTCTTCGCGGACGCATCGCCGACACCGGCGAAGCCGATCCGGTGACCCAGGACCTGCTCATCGGCATCACAGCGCGGCTCGAGCAGCTGCACTGGATGTGGCAGGCCCAGGCCAGCTGACGTTTCGTTCTTTTCGACAGGCCCTTCGCACGCTGCGGGGGGCCTGTTGTTTTGTTTGTGGATTGTTTGCCTGCACCACCCCCGGGTATCCGACGGTCATGCCTGTTCCGAAGCCGACCGCCGACGCAGTTCTGCTCGACATCGACGGCACGCTCGTCGATTCCAACTACGTACACGTCGACGCCTGGTCGCGTGCATTTCGTGAGGCCGGGCACGAGGTGCCATCGTGGCGCATTCACCGCTGCATCGGGATGGACGGGTCGAAGTTGCTCGAGACGCTTCTCGGGTCGTCCGACAGTGCGGCGGCGCAAGAGGCGAAGAAGCTGCACGGCGAGTACTACGCCGATGCCTCCCCCGATCTCGAGGTGCTCCCCGGTGCCCGTGAACTGTTGGCGGATTTGAACTCTCGCGGAATCACCGTCGTGCTCGCCACCTCGGCTCCCGACAGTGAGCTGTCGACGTTGCGCGATCTGCTCGACGTCGAGGATTCCGTGGCGGTGGTGACGAGCGGCGAGGATGCCGAGGTCGCCAAACCGGAGCCCGACATCATCGCGGTCGCACTGGAACGGTCCGGCGTCGAGGCAGCGAATGCCGTCATGGTCGGCGACAGTGTCTGGGACATCGAATCGGCCGGTCGCGCGGGTGTATGCGCCATCGGTGTTCGCAGCGGCGGTATCTCGCGTGGTGAGTTGCTGGGCGCAGGGGCAGAGGCTGTGTTCGACGACTCGGCCGATCTGCTCGAGCATGTCGAGAGCAGTCCGATCTTCGCTGGAAAGGCACGTGGTTGAACGAGTTCCGTAAGCCGTGCCCCAGAGTCGACGGCTACGTCCCCATCGAGAGCTACGGAGCCATCGGCGACGGCCGAACCGTGGCGATGATCGCCGACGACGGCCGGATCGACTGGTTTCCGGTGCCCAACCTCGACTCGTCACCGCCGTTCGCCGCGTTGCTGGACGCCGGCAACGGCGGATACATCGAACTGACGCCGGTGGAGGAGTTCACCGTCCAGCGCGAATTCGTCGCTGGCACAAACGTTCTGAGCACGACGTTCCGTACCGACACCGGTACCGTCCGGATCACGGACTCGCTCAACACGGGCGTGGCCGGACGGTTGCCATGGGTGGAGTTGGCCCGCCGCGTCGAGGGTCTCGACGGCACGGTCGAGTTGGCGTGGTCGGTGGCGCCGGGCACCATGCTCGGCATCGCGTCGCCGTGGGCGTACGACACCGAACACGGCACCGTTCTGCGGGTGGACGGATTGACCTTGGCGGTGCGGACTCTGGGCATCGAGAACGTGCGCGTGGCGGACCGCGACATCGGTGGGGTCGTCTCCACACAACCGGGCTCGCGTCATGTACTGGGCGTCGTGGGGACGGAGAACGAGCCGCTGCCGTTGCCCGATCCGCAGCATCTCGACGAGGGGATCGACCGGACCATCGACAATTGGCGCGTCTGGTCCGACGAATTCTCGTACGACGGGCCGTGGTCGGAGCACGTGGCTCGGAGTGCGCTCGCGCTGAAGTTGTTGCTGCACAGCCCGTCCGGTGCCATTGCTGCCGCCGCGACGACCTCGTTGCCCGAGAACCGGACCGGTGGCAAGAACTGGGACTACCGCTACGCGTGGGTTCGCGACGCCGCGTACACCATTCGTGCGCTGCAACGGTTCGGTCTTCGGGAGGAGATCCATGCCGCGGTCGCGTGGTTACTGAAGGTCATTCGCTCCAACGACCCGTTGGTCAACGTGTTCTACACCCTCGGCGGTGAATTGCCCGGTGGCACCGAACAACCCGACGTTCCCGGCTGGCGGGGCATCGGACCGGTGGTCAACGGCAACGCTGCTGCAGATCAGCTGCAGCTGATGATCTTCGGCGACCTGTTCTCGATCATCCGGCAGTACGTCGACGCCGGGAACATCCTCGATGCGCCGACCGGCCGGCTGCTCGCCACCATCGCCGACGAGGCCTGCGATTCGTGGCAGCGCAAGGACGCCGGGATCTGGGAGCTCGAGGACGAGCAGCACTACACCAGCTCCAAATTGGGTTGTTGGCAGGCGCTCGACTGCGCGGTGCACCTTGCCGAGGCGGGGGAGATCCCGGGCATACCGGATCGGTGGAAGGCCGAAAAGGAACGCATCCGGCATTACATCGATACCGAGTGTTGGTCGGACGAGCGTCAGGCCTACCTCGCATACCCGGGTGCAGACGGGCTCGATGCATCGGTGCTGCTGGCGGCCGAGATGGATTTCGATCGCGGAGAACGTCTTTCGTCCACCATCGACGCGCTCGTCGAAGAACTCGGTGCCGGACCGCTGATGTATCGCTACAGCGGCGTGTCCGAGGAAGAAGTGACCTTCGTGGCCTGCGCGTTCTGGCGGGTGTCGGCTCTGTCCTGCGTGGGACGCGACGACGAGGCGAAGGCCTTGATGGACCAGTTGGTGGAGATGTCCAACGACGTCGGGTTGTACAGCGAAATGATCGATGCTTCGGATGGATCGTTTCTGGGTAACTTCCCGCAGGGCTTGAGCCACCTGGCCCTGGTGAATGCGGCGCTGACCATCGCGCGTTCGCACGACGCCACAGCCTGACATCAAACCTCTAGCGCAAAGTGGGATCGTATGGATCTGGGAATCGACGGTAGAACAGCGCTGGTGACCGGCGCAGACTCCGGCATCGGCTGGCACACCGCGAAAATGCTGTTGGCCGAGGGCGTCCGAGTCGTTATCAGCGACAAGGACCAAAGTTCCCTCGACGCCGCCGCGGCCGAACTCGGGGCACCGGAAGGGCAACTGTTCGCGTTCGCTGCGGACGTCACCGACACCGAGGCCGTCGAGGACCTGGCCGCACGCACGCAGCAGGCCGTGGGCGACATCGACATCTTCGTCCAGTCCTCCGGCGTGACGGGCGCCCAGGGGCTGTTCCACGAGATCGACGAGGAAGGGTGGCGTTCCACCCTCGACATCGACCTGATGGGACCGGTTCGGTTGCTGCGGGCTTTTCTGCCCGCACTCCGTCGCGGTGGCTGGGGACGCATCGTGCTGCTGACGTCCGAGGATGCAGTCCAGCCCTACGACGACGAGTTGCCGTACTGCTCGGCCAAAGCCGGCGTGTTGGCGCTGGCCAAGGGGCTCTCACGCAGCTACGCCTCGGAGGGACTGCTGGTCAATGCGGTCTCACCGGCATTCATCCACACCCCGATGACCGACGCGATGATGGACAA
The DNA here is from genome assembly GCA_963517305.1 of uncultured Rhodococcus sp. GTDB lineage: Bacteria > Actinomycetota > Actinomycetes > Mycobacteriales > Mycobacteriaceae > Rhodococcoides. Next base: position 33,584 of record CAUQEL010000033.1, on the reverse strand, counting down.
GCGCGCCGAGGAGAAGGACACCGACCGCGACGGGGCGATCGAGAGCTTCCTCGACGAGGAGCGTCCGTACATGGAGCTCGGACGTCGAGGCGAGCCCGAGGAAGTTGCCTCGGTGATCACGTTCCTGTGCTCGGACCGCGCCAGCTTCGTCAACGGATCGAACTACCGAGTCGACGCCGGTTCCGTCGCAACAATTTAGGAGACATCTATGACCAATTTCGGATACACCTTGATGACCGAGCAGAGCGGCCCGAAAGAGCTGGTGAAGTACGCCGTCGGAGCCGAGAGGGTCGGCTTCGACTTCGAGGTCGCCAGCGATCACTACTCACCCTGGCTTTCGTCCATGGGGCATTCGCCGTACGCCTGGACGACGCTGGGCGCGGTGGCCCAGGCCACCGAACGCGTCGAGCTGATGACGTACGTGACCTGCCCGATCATCCGGTACCACCCCGCCGTCGTCGCGCAGAAGGCTGCGACGATGCAGATCCTGGCCGACGGCCGCTTCACCCTCGGCCTCGGCAGTGGCGAGAACCTCAACGAGCACGTCGTCGGCGAGGGCTGGCCGTCCATCGACAAGCGGCAGGACATGTTCGTCGAGGCGCTCGAGATCATCAGGGCACTGCACGCCGGTGGCTTGGTCACTTACGACGGCAAGCACTTTCGCGTCGACTCCGCCCGGATCTGGGACTTGCCCGAGGGCGGCGTGCCCATCGGCATCGCAGCCGGCGGTGAGAAGGCCGTGGCGCGGTTCGCCGAATACGGCGATCACCTGATCGCCACCGAGCCGGACGCCGATCTCGTCAAGGCATGGTCGGACAACCACGAGGGACCGGCGCGCGCCATCGGCCAGATCCCGATTTCCTGGGACCCGGACTCCGGCGCGGCCATCGATCGTGCACACGACCGATTCCGTTGGTTCGCGGGCGGCTGGGCCGTCAACGCCGATCTGCCGACGACGGCCGGTTTCGCCGGAGCCACCAAGTTCGTGCGCAAAGAGGATGTGGCCGACACGATTCCGTGTGGACCGGACCTGGACGCGATCGTCGAGGCCGTGAAGCCGTACTGGGAGGCCGGGTACACCGACATCGCACTCGTGCAGGTGGGCGACGAGACCCAGGAACGCTTCCTCGCCGAGGCCGCGGGACCACTGCTGGAGAAACTGCGCGCAGCGTCCAGCTGACCCCGACTACGTACGAGACCCCGATCGAGACCGTCGATCGGGGTCTCGTGCTGTCAGTGGACTTCGGTGCTACGGGGCGAGGGTCGACAGGTTCTTCGAGATGCTCGACGTCAACGCCTTGCCGACGAGCGCGGCGAGGCCGGGGACGGGCGCGTCGAACCCGATCGTGTAATCGAGCTCGGTGCCGCCGTCGGCGGTGGGCGTCAACTTCTGCACGCCCCAGTGCCCTCTGGCCGGACCACCTTTGGTGATGCGGTACTCGATCAGCGAGTTCGGTTCCGAGGTGACCGTGGTTTCCTCGAACGCCGGCAACGGGCCCAGCTTCAGGCTGCGCGTCGAGCCGACCCCGTTGCGCGAGGTGTCTCCGTCTTTCACGCGGCGGATCTTGGCCATGAACAACGGGCCCAGGTTCTCGTGCTCGGACAACGCCGCGAAGACGACCTCCGGTGGGGAAACGAACCGGTGCTTGACGTGTACGCGGGTTGGTGTCGGCATGACTCACAGTAGCGTCGATAGGTCACAGAAAAGGGACCCACTCGATTCAATCGAATGGGTCCCTTTCGGTGGTCCAACTGTCGGGGTGGCGGGATTCGAACCCACGACCTCTTCGTCCCGAACGAAGCGCGCTACCAAGCTGCGCCACACCCCGTGTACCGCCCGAGAAGTCTAACTCACGACTGCCTCGGAACGCGAAACGCCCTCGTCGGAGACGTTTTTCGGACCCATTCTGGGGGCCGGAGTCAGCGTGATCAGGGTTGCTTCGGGCCGGCAGCAGAACCGTGCAGGCGCGTACGGCGACGTTCCGACGCCCGCGGAGACGTGCAGCTGGGTGTGCGCGCCCCACTTGGACGGACCCTTGACGCGTGAACGGTCGATCTCGCAGTTCGTCACCAGAGCGCCGTAGAACGGCAGGCACAGCTGGCCGCCGTGGGTGTGTCCGGCCAGGACGAGGTCGTATCCGTCCTGGGCGAACTTGTCCAGCACTCGCGGCTCCGGCGAGTGTGTGATGCCCAGGCGCAGGTCGGCCAATGGATTGGGCTGGCCGGCGATGGTGTCGTATCGATCACGCTTCAGATGCGGATCGTCGACGCCTGCCGCCGCGATGCGGACCCCGGCGACCTCGAGTTCGCGGCGCACGTGCGTCACGTCGAGCCAGCCCCGCTCGGAGAACGCGGCCCGCAGATCGCGCCACGGCAACGAGTCACCGGTGGTGCGCTTGTGGTTCTTGTCGAAGTACTTGAACGGGTTCTTCGGCTTGGGCGCGAAGTAGTCGTTGCTGCCGAATAAGAACAGGCCGGGACGCGCGAGCATCGGCCCCAGAGCCTGCACGACGCTGGGGACGGCACGCTGGTGGGACAGGTTGTCTCCGGTGTTGACGACCAGATCGGGGTCGAGGCGGTCCAGTTCACGCAACCAGTTCTGCTTCATTCGCTGGCCGGGCATCATGTGCAGATCGCTGATGTGCAGCACGCGCAGCGTCGCCGAACCCGGCTCGAGCACCGCCATCGACGTCTCGCGCAGCGTGAACGCGTTGCGCTCGATGAGTGTGGCGTACCCGACGCCCAGCGCCGCGGCTCCCGCAGTCCCGATCACGGAACTTCTCAGCGGTGACGCTCTGACGGCATCTCGCGCGTGTTCGGCAACCGAGCGCAGTTGCGTCGAGGCAGTGCGCAGCTGGGTCGAGGTGGGGAGTAACGGGTGACTGAATTGTGCGGACACCTCGTCCACGATACGGCAGCAACCGGATATGGACGTGCGAGCCGACGACCGCGCCGCGTAGCGTTTCCGCCATGTCCGAACTCAAGGCCCGCCTCCGTACCGACCTCACCGCAGCGATGAAGGCGAAGGACAAACTCCGCCTGGCAACGCTGCGCATGATTCTCGCCGCCATCCAGACCGAGGAGGTCTCCGGTAAGGAGGCCCACGATCTGACCGACGACGACGTTCTCAAAGTGCTTGCCAAGGAAGCGAAGAAGCGCGGCGAATCGGCCGAGATCTACACGCAGAACGGCCGCGGCGAGCTCGCCGCCAACGAGCATGCAGAAGCGCAGATCATCAACGAGTACCTGCCCACTCCGCTCACGGACGAGGAGCTGGCCACCATCGTCGACACCGCCATCGCCCAGGTCGCCGAGGACCTCGGTGAGCGACCGGCGATGAAGCAGATGGGTCAGGTCATGAAGATCGCGTCGGGACTCGCCGCGGGCAAGGCCGATGGATCGCGACTGTCGAAGGCTGTCAAAGACCGTTTGTGACTACCCATGTGAGTAGAAGTTCGTAGCACGCTACGAACTTCTACTCACATGCGGCGCAGCCGCTCAACGAGGAACAGTGATACCGGGGATCGCCGGGATCTGGATGCCCGGCGGTAGGTCCGGAATCTGGATGTTCGGCAGCGCGGGTGACGGAGCCGGGGCTGGTCGAACCGAACCGTCACTGACGTAGATCGTGATGTTCGATCCGGGGACCGCCGAGCCCGACGGCGACGTCGACACCACGGTGCCGCGTGCGGCCTGAGCGGACGTCGTCACCGCGGTCACCTGGAAGCCCGCACCCTGCAGCGTGGACGTCGCAGACGACTGGCTCTGACCGGTGACATCGGGAACCTGGCCGTTGGCCGAGCCGCGGACGTACTTCTGGTCGACGGGTGGCAACGTGACGGGTCCGAAGTTGGTGGCGATCGGGCTCATGGCGTCGAACCACGTCCTGGCCGGTTCGTTACCGCCGAAGAGGTTGCCGGACCCGCAGGGTCGCAGTGGGAACGAGCAGATCTCGCTGGGCGTCGGCGAGTCACCGTAGGTGTACACGGCGGCGGCGTAGTTGTTGGTGAACCCGAGGAAGCCCGAGGAACGGTTCGACTCGGTGGTGCCGGTCTTACCCGCCATGGGCAGCGTCCAGCCGACCGAGCCGGCCGCGGCTGCGGACGTGCCGCCTGCCTGGTCGTCCTTGCTCATCGCGTTGGCGAGGGTGTTCGCCAGACCTGGCTCGACGACCTGCTCACACGCCTGGTGAGCGACCGGAACGGGCTTGCCGTCGCGGTCGAAGATCGAGTCGATCGGGGTGGGTGGGCACCATTTGCCACCGGACGCGAGGGTGGCAGCGACGTTGGACAACTCCAGCGGGTTCACCCAGGCGGGTCCGAGCGTGAACGAGCCGAGGTTCTGGCTCTTCTGGAAATCGGCCATCGACTGCTCGGTGCCCGACGATCCCGGGTCGTTGTACGAGCGCAGGCCGAGGCGGACGGCCATATCGACCGTCGGGGTGACTCCCACCGACTCGATCAGCTTGACGAACGCGGTGTTGGGGGACTGAGCCAGCGCGTCGGTGATGGACAGCGCCGGTGGGTAATTGCCCGCGTTCTCCACGCAGTAGGTCGCTGCCGGGCAGTTTCGTGCACCGCCGTCGCCGACGCCCTTGACCTCCACGCGTTTGGGAACCTGCAGCGTTGCGCTGGTGCCCAGTCCGCGCTCCATGGCGGCGGCCGTGGTGAAGATCTTGAAGATGGAGCCCGCTCCGTTGCCCACGAGGGAGTGCGGCTGCGGCTGCACGGTCTCGTCGTCGTCGGCATTGAGGCCGTACGTGCGGCTGCTGCCCATCGCGAGCACCCGGTGCTGGTCCTGGCCCGGCGCGACGACGTTCATCACGGTGGCAACGCCGTCGAGAGTCGGGCTGGTGTTCTCGACCAGAGCGGCCTTGGTGGAGTTCTGCACCGCGGGATCGAGCGTCGTCCGGATCAGGTATCCGCCCTTGTCGATCTGCTCCTGGCTGATTCCGGCCTCGGCGAGGTATTCCAGTGCGTAGTCGCAGAAGAACCCGCGGTCACCTGCCGCGATGCATCCGCGGGGCAGGGTCTGCGGGACCGGCAGCACGCCGAGCGGCTCGGACTTGAGGGCCTCGAGCTCCGAAGCGCGTTCGGGGAGGTTCTGGATCATCGTGTCGAGCACGGTGTTCCGGCGGTCGATCACGCCCTGTTCGTTGGTGTACGGGTTGAGGGCCGAGCTGGACTGGACCATGCCGGCGAGCATCGCAGACTGGACCGCGCTGAGCTGGCTGGCGTCGATGCCGAAGTACGTCTGGGCCGCGTCCTGGATGCCGAAGGACGCGTTGCCGAACGGCACCAGGTTGAGGTAGCGGGTGAGGATCTCGTCCTTGGTCAGTTCCTTGTCGAGCGTCAACGCCATCCGGATCTCACGGATCTTGCGAGCGGGCGTCGTCTCGATGGCCGCGCGGCGCTCGGCGTCGGTCTTGGCCACCACGAGCAGCTGATAGTTCTTCACGTACTGCTGATCGATGGTGGATGCGCCCTGTTCCACCTGCCCGCTGGTGGTGTTGGTCAGGAACGCTCGGAGCGTGCCCTGCCAGTCCACGCCCTGGTGCTCGGCGAAGCGGCGGTCCTCGATCGAGACGATGGCGAGCTTCATCTCGTTGGAGATCTGGTCGCTCGGCACCTCGAATCGGCGCTGCTCGTACAGCCAGGCGATGGGCGCGCCGTTGACGTCCGTCATCGTCGAGACGGCAGGCACAGCGCCTTCGACCAGCTCGGCCGAGACGTTGTCGACGGTATCGGCGGCGCGATTGGAGGCGTACCCGAACCCACCGGCCAAGGGGAACATCACGCCGGCGAGCAATGCACCGGCGAGTGCTGAACATCCGGCGAGCTTCGCCACGGTTTTTCCAACTGACACAGAGCACAGCGTACGTGGGTGCGGCTCGGACCGGCAGAGGCGTGCATGCGCTGTGTGCTGCGCCCCTGCTCGGGACGGCCGTACCAGAAATGTGACCCCGCCGTCTTGCATTCGGGGCTCGCTTTACCTAAATTATGAGCACGGTGTGATTCGCATAACACTTGATAATGAATGTGGGGCAGCTCCTAGAATTTGTGCTTCGACTGGCGAGGTACAAACCACTTCGAGCCTCCGGGACGTCCAGTGAGGACGTCCGCAACGCAAAGGGGTATCCGCATGCACACGACAACCGCGCCGACGCGACTCGATGTAGAAGAAGCAGAAGCACGCATCGCCTGGGTGTCGCACGCCCGTTGCAAGGGCACTGACCCGGACCAGCTGTTCGTCCGGGGTGCAGCACAGCGCAAGGCCGCAACCATCTGCCGGCACTGCCCGGTGCTGATGCAGTGCGGTGCGGATGCACTCGACAACCGTGTCGAGTTCGGTGTCTGGGGCGGCATGACCGAACGTCAGCGCCGGGCGCTGCTCAAGCAGCACCCCGAGGTCGATTCCTGGTCCGAGTTCTTCGAGACCCAGCGTCAGCAGCAAGCAGCTATCTAGCTCCCCGCCGGGCCCGGCTGGTCCACACCATGCCGGGCGCGGCCGACCTAGCCCTTGCGGGTCAGCTGATCTGCCACCGCACGTAGCGCGGCGAGGTCGGAGACCTCGAACGGCAGCGACGGAACGCCGACGATGGGCACCCGAGGGTGCGCACCGGTGAAGCGTCGAAGCAACCGCACCTCCCGCGCTGCCGTGACCGCGCGCTGGGCGTGGATCCGGAGGACGGCTGCGGTCAGTTCCGCGCCGGGGTCCTCGATCCGATCGAGCAGATCGGCTGCCGTCGCGGCGTGATCGGCTTGCATCGTCGACAACGTCGGGTGCGTCCGGTTCACCACCAAGCCGGCCAGCGGCATCTTCTCAGCGGACAATCTCTCCACGAAGAACGCTGCCTCGCGCAGCGCGTCGGGTTCTGCGGCAGCGACGACGAGGAAGCTGGTGCCGTCCTCGCGGAGCAGCTGGTAGGTACGCGTCGCCCGCTCGCGGAAACCGCCGAACATCGAGTCCAGTGATTGAACGAAAGCCGATGCGTCGGAAAGCATTTGGCTACCGATCACCGTGGAGACGCCGCGCATGGCCAAGCTCATCGCGCTGGTGACCACGCGGGTGATGCCGCGACCGGGAGCGGTGAGCAGCCGGATGAAACGGCCGTCGAGGAACGAGCCGAGTCGCTGCGGCGCATCGAGGAAGTCCAGTGCATTGCGCGACGGCGGAGTGTCCACCACGATCAGATCCCACGACGAGTCCAGGGACAACTGCCCCAACTTCTCCATCGCCATGTACTCCTGCGTGCCCGAGAACGACGACGCCACAGTCTGATAGAACGGATTGGCCAGCACCTGCTCCGCCTTCTCCGGCGTCGAGTGTTCGATGACCATCTCGTCGAACGTGCGTCGCATGTTCAGCATCATCGCGTGCAGTTCACCCTTGGCACCGGCACCCAACTTCACCGGCTGCGGGCTGTTGTCCAGATCGCCGAGCCCCAGAGCCTGAGCCAGGCGGCGGGCCGGATCGATCGTCAGCACCACCACGCGCCTGCCCTGCTCGGCAGCGCGCAGCGCCATCGCCGCTGCGGTGGTCGTCTTGCCGACGCCGCCCGCCCCGCAGACGACGACGATCCGCGACGTGGGATCGGTCAGAATGCGGTCGACATCGAGTTCGGTTGCTGTTGGTCGAGTCATCGGACACCCTGTTCTGCGAGCTTGGCGGCGAGCTCGTACAAGCCGCCGAGATCGACACCGTCGGCCAACATCGGCAGCGACATCCGCGCGACGTCGAGTTCGTCGAGCGTGGTTGCGCTCTCCACCTGAGCCGAGAGCGTTGCCGCATGCTCGATCGATTCGGTGAGCAGCCCGGCGAAGTCCGCCTCGGACAACGTGATTCCGGTCTTGGCGAGACCGTCCGCAATGGCTACGGCATCGATCTCGCCCTCGGCGATGGCTTCGAGGGACTCGGCTGGCAGGTACGTCGGTTCGGTGCGATTGACGATGACCGTGCCGAGCCGAAGGTCGGCCGCCTCGAGCTCACGCACCGCGTCGGCCGTCTCCTGGACCGGCAGCGCCTCGAGCAGCGTCACCAGGTGCACGACGGTGTCGGCCGAGTGCAGCAATCGCACCACGCCCTCGCTCTGTGAACGAACCGGACCGCCCTTGGCCAGGTCGGCCATGGCCTTGGTGACGTCCAGGAAGTTTCCGATGCGGCCGGTCGGCGGCGAGTCGACGACGATCTCGTCGTAGATGCGGTTGCCCTTCTTGTCGGTCCGCACCACACATTCCTTGACCTTGCCGGTCAGCAGCACATCGCGCAGACCGGGTGCGATGGTCGTCGCGAACTCGATGGCCCCGATCTTGCGCATCGCGCGACCGGCGAAGCCGAGGTTGTAGAACATCTCGAGGTATTCGAGGAACGCGGTCTCGATGTCGATGGCCAGCGCGTAGACCTCGCCGCCGCCGTCCGCCGAGGCGACGCGCGTCTCCTGCGGCGGAAGCTGCGGCACGTCGAAGAGCTGCGCGATGCCCTGTCTGCCCTCGACCTCGACCAGCAATACCCGTCGACCGCCTGCCGCGAGCGCCAGCGCCAACGCGGCAGCGACCGTCGTCTTGCCGGTCCCGCCCTTACCGGATACGAAATGCAGCCGCGCGGCATCTGCCTTCGCCGGCCATCCCTCTTCGTTCGCTATACCCACACCCCGACCATATAGAGAGCAGGGGCCGGTCGTCCGACGGAACCAGCAATCACGTGTTCGCAGTGACGCACCCCTCGCGGTCGGCGAACGATAGGCTCACGTGTCATGAGCGAAAAGATCATCTGGGAGTACTTCACCGCACCGGTTCTGATTCACGCCACCAAGCAGATCCTCGACAACTACGGCTCCGAGGGCTGGGAGCTCGTCACGATCATGGCGGGACCCAACGGCGGCGACACGTTGGTCGCGTACTTCAAGCGCCCGAAGGCCTGAGCGCCCGTGGCGAAGTGGAGCGAACGACTGTCCGAGCTGGGCATCGAGCTGCCCGACGTCGTCCCGCCGCTGGCGGCTTACGTCCCGGCGGTGCAGGTCGGCTCTCTCGTCCACACCTCCGGCCAGTTGCCGATCGTGGACGGAAACCTGACGTCCGCGGGCAAGGTCGGCGGCGACGTCACCGCTGAGGACGCCACCGCGGCTGCCCGCATCTGCGCGCTGAATGCGCTCGCCGCCGTGCACGCGCTCGTCGGCATCGATTCGGTGGCCCGAGTGATCAAGGCGGTCGGCTTCGTCGCCTCCGCTCCGGGGTTCACCGGTCAGCCCGGGGTGATCAACGGGGCGTCGAACGTCATCGGTGAGATCTTCGGTGACGCAGGTAAGCACGCCCGCTCGGCCGTCGGTGTCGCCGAACTGCCGCTGGGTGCATCGGTGGAAGTGGAGCTCATTGTCGAGCTGAGCTGATCACCTTTTGCAGGTGCAGTCCTCGGTGTACCGAGCACTCGTGATCGACACCCTTGTCGACCGACTCGAGGAATTCGTCCAGCAGGACGACGAAGCAGTCGGTCGACGAGGTCGATCGATCGGTGAGGGTCTCGACTCCGTCGGTGCCGCTGAGTTCGATCCGCATGAGCGACGGCATGATCGGCGTCCGCAGCGACAATTGCACTGTGCTGCGGGCCCCACCTTCGTGTTCGAGCGCCACCGTCCAACTGTCCGACGCCACCTCGCGGTGCGAGTAGGCAACGCGCGCAATTGTTCCCAGTGCAGCGTCGAGTAGATCGAACACGTGGGGCCCGATGTCGAGGATCGCCCCGTCGTCGTGCCGCCACTGCGAATTGGCGTACGCCCCGCCGAGGATCGCCCCGGAGAACCAGGTTCCCGATCCTGCTGCCCAGCTGCGTCCGGCCGCCGCGTCGAGGAATCGTCTTGTCTCCGGGGCGAATCGGAGGGTCAAGGTCACCATCGACCGCACGCCGGCTGCCGTGACGGCCGCCGCCAGTTCCTCCGCCTCGGCCACCGTGGCCGCAATCGGCTTGTCCAGCAACACATGTTTGCCTGCCTGAACTGCACGCAGCGCGTACCCGGCCTGTACAGCCGGCGGCACTGCGAACGCGACCGTGTCGACCGCACCCAGCAGGGCGTCGAACGACTCGAAGACCGGTGCCCCCATCTCGGCGGCGGCCTCGGGCCGCCGGGCCCACACTCCGGCGAAGTCGACGCCCGCATGAGCGAGCAACGAGGGGGCCTGAGTTTTGCGAGCCCAGGGGCCCGCTCCGACGAGTCCGATCTTCATGAGTGTCGACGGTAGTCCGCATGGACAGCGCCAGGGGCCGGCGACCTACAGTATTTCAATGGCCGTCTCGAACCCCCAGCATCCCGCGTACGGACTTCTCCGGCAGGTGACGCCCACCGCGTCGGTTCTGCTCGCCGACAACCCGGGCAAGATGACGCTCGACGGGACGAACACTTGGATTCTGCAGGCGCCGGGGTCCGAGGAGTGCGTCGTCGTCGATCCGGGGCCGAAGGATCGGGCCCATCTGGACGCCGTCGCCGCGTCGGGCAGGGTGGTTCTGACGCTTGTGACCCATCGCCACGCCGATCACACCGGTGGGCTGAAGCGCTTTCATCGAAAGTCGTCTGCTCCGGTGCGCGCTCTCGGAGAGAAGTTCCTACACGGGGACGGCGCTGCTCTGACCCACGGCGAGGTCATCGAGGCAGCCGGACTACGTATCGAGGTTCTGCACACGCCCGGTCACACCGCGGATTCGGTGAGTTTCGTGCTCGACGACGCGATCCTGACGGGAGACACGATCCTCGGCCGCGGCACGACGGTTCTCGACCCGAAGGACGGCTCGCTCGCGGATTATCTGGAGTCGTTGGACCGGCTCGAAGCGGCCGGTGCGGGGAAGACCGTGCTTCCCGGCCACGGGCCGGAGTTGCCGGACACCGCCGAGGTGGCGCGAGCGTATCGCGCCCACCGTCGGCAGCGGCTGGATCAGGTTCGCTCCGCGCTCGCCGAACTCGGCGAGAACGCGAAACCGATGCAGGTGGTACGGCACGTCTATGCGGACGTGGACAAGAAGTTGTGGCCGGCTGCGCGGATGTCGGTCAAGACGCAGCTGGCCTACCTCCGCGAGAGCTAGCGAGCTGCTGTCCCGACGGAACTCGGCCTAGCGAGCTCGGCGGGCCAGACGCTCGGAGTCCGAGATCAGCACGGACTTGCCTTCGAGGCGCAGCCATCCGCGGTGCGCGAAGTCGGCGAGTGCCTTGTTGACGGTCTCGCGAGAGGCACCGACGAGCTGAGCGATCTCTTCCTGCGTCAGGTCGTGGGTGACGCGCAGCGAGCCCGCTTCCTGGGTGCCGAATCGCTGAGCCAGCTGCAACAGCGCCTTCGCCACGCGTCCGGGAACGTCGGTGAAGATGAGGTCGGCCAGGTTGTTGTTGGTGCGACGCAACCGGCGGGCCAGTACGCGCAGCAACTGCTCGGCGATCTCGGGGCGCTGGTCGATCCAGTCCTTGAGTGCAGCACGGTCCATGCTGACCGCGCGCACCTCGGTGACCGTGGTGGCCGAGGACGTGCGGGGACCGGGGTCGAAGATCGACAGCTCACCGAACATGTCCGACGGTCCCATGATCGTCAGCAGGTTCTCGCGGCCGTCGGGGGAGCGTCGCCCGAGCTTGATCTTCCCGGAAACGATGATGTAGAGCCGGTCTCCGGGCTCGCCCTCGTTGAACACCACGTGTCCACGGGGGAAATCGACAGGCTGCAGCTGCTTCGTCAGTGCCGCAACCGCAGAGGGCTCGACTCCTTGGAAGATGCCGGCCCGTGCCAGGACGTCGTCCACTTGCGCTCCTTTTGGGATGTCGGTGACGCGGCAACCCGCACCACCGAAAGCGTTTGTACACAGTTCGTGCCATGCACCGAACTGCGGTGCAGTTCAGTCGTCGACGCCGATCCGATGATCAAACACAACAATTACCTCAGGGGAGTCTACTTCGAGTCGGTGGAAACCGAGTGATCGACGCCACCACAGGTTGCCAGAGGTCTCGGGCGTGTGTTCCCGTTCACCCGAAATTCATCGAAATTACGACCAATGGGACGAAATGCGCGCTCAGCTGGCTCGTTGGTCGACCATGCCGTCGCGCGTGTCGACGGTCCGCGGCGGGGTCTGGCGGCGCTTGCGGGTGTTGAATCGGGCCAGTGCGTGCGGGAAGCCCTCGTTCGCCAGGGTGGCGACCTCGGACTTGCTCGCCTGATCGAGGAACTCCTGCACTTCCTGCTCCCGGACGCCGAGCTTGCTGAGCCGGAACTCGACGCGTTCCATCGCGAGTGCGAAGAGCATGAGTAGTACCGGAAAGAGCACCACGGCGAGTCCTTGCATATCGGCCAGTTAACACCGAAAAGGTCTCGATACAAACACAGCTCACTCCTGCCGCGAGGAACGTTACGCATTCTTGTCCGTACAGTTGGGGAGTGGATTCGACAGCTCCGAAACGCCCCGACGTGCGCAAACGCGAGGAGACTCACCTCGGGCTCGTGCGCCGGGCCAGGCGGATGAACCGGACGCTGAACACTGCCTTCCCGCATGTGTACTGCGAATTGGACTTCACCACGCCCCTGGAACTCGCCGTGGCGACCATCCTGTCCGCGCAGTGCACCGACAAGCGCGTCAACATGGTCACCCCGGCATTGTTCGTGAAATATCGCACAGCCCGCGATTACGCCGAGGCGGATCGAGTGGAGCTCGAGGAGTACATCCGCACCACGGGCTTCTACCGCAACAAAGCGAACTCGCTGATGGGACTCGGGCAGAAGCTGCTGGAGAACTACGACGGTGAGGTGCCCGCGACGTTGAAGGACCTCGTCACGCTCCCCGGGATCGGCCGCAAGACGGCCAACGTGGTTCTCGGTAATGCCTTCGATGTTCCGGGAATCACCGTCGACACGCACTTCGGACGGCTCGTCCGGCGCTGGCAGTGGACCGAGGAGGAGGATCCGGTCAAGGTCGAGCACGCCGTCGGCGCACTCGTCGAACGCAAGGAGTGGACGCTGCTCTCGCATCGAGTCATCTTTCACGGCCGACGCGTCTGCCATGCTCGTAGACCCGCATGTGGGGTGTGCGTCCTCGCCAAGGACTGCCCCTCCTTCGGGGCCGGTCCGACCGACCCCGCCGCCGCGGCTGCGTTGGTGAAGGGACCGGAAACCGATCACCTTCTCGCCCTCGCCGGAATCGTGCCGTGAACAAGTCTGCTCTGCGCTGGTCATTGGTCGCTCTGATCCTGGTGGTCGGGATGGTCTACGCGCTGTGGCCCCGCAACGACGTTCCCGGACTGCAGCCGATGGACGCACCGGGCCTCGGTCAGCGTGCGCCGTCCACGGAAGAGCGCCGGGCCGTCGACACCCCCGAGGCCCTCGCACCACTGAGGCAGGACGCCGGCCTCGCGGCCTGCCCGACCCCGTCGGGCAATTCGACGGGACCGTTGGCGGGCATCACCCTCGAATGCATCGGCGACGGCTCGTACGTCGACCTGGGCCAGGCCCTGGCGGGCCGACCGGCGCTGCTCAACATCTGGGCGTACTGGTGCGGCCCCTGCGCCGAAGAGCTGCCCTACCTGCAGCAGTACGCCGAACGGGCGGGCGAGAAGATCGAGGTCCTGACGGTCCACAACGATGCCAACGAGGCCAACGGCCTGACTCGGCTCACCGATTACGGCATCACTCTGCCCGGCGTTCAGGACGGCGGCGGCCGCGTCGTCGCCGCCGTGGGAGCACCCAACGTGCTGCCCGTTTCCGTTTTGATATCTGCGGATGGCACTGTCGCCAAGGTGCTGCCACAACCCTTCCGGAGCGTCGACGACATCGCCGACGCCGTACGCGTGAACCTCGGGGTCGACTCGTGAGCGCACCCGACTGGCTCGGGCGCATGCTCGACGTCGCAGGCAGGGCGGGCGGACTGACCGACACCACCGGCACCAACCCGGTGCTGCAGCGTCAAGCACCGCCGACCGATCGGCCGCGGTCCGCCGCCGTACTGGTGCTGTTCGGCGGCCCGGCCGTCGCCGATCCCGGTGCGCCCGGCGGACTGCCTGCCGACGCCGATGTGCTGCTGACCCAGCGTGCGTCGACGCTGCGAGATCACAGCGGGCAGATCGCCTTCCCCGGCGGGGCCACCGACCCGGGCGACGACGGCCCGATCGGAACGGCACTGCGCGAGGCGCAGGAGGAAACCGGACTCGACCCGGCGGGCGTCGTGCCACTGGCGACGATGCCCGGCATCTACGTTCCGCCGTCGCGCTTCGACGTGGTTCCGGTGCTCTCCTACTGGGAGCGGCCGACCCCGGTGCGCGTCGTCGATCCGGGCGAGACCGAGCGAGTGGTGCGAGTTCCGTTGCGCGAGTTGCTCGATCCGGACAACCGATTCCAGGTGCGCCACCCCGCCGGCTACCAGGGCCCAGCGTTCGCTGTGCAGGGAATGCTGGTGTGGGGCTTCACGGGCGGTATCCTGGCGGGTCTGCTGGCTGTATCGGGCTGGGAGCCCGAGTGGGACACGGGGGACATACGCGATCTGGAGGCCAGCTTGACTGCGGTAGGAGCGAGGCTCGATCGGTGACAGGTTCAGGGTGGGTCGATATCGCGGTGCTTGCCATCGCACTGCTGGCGGCGACGTCGGGATGGCGGCAGGGGGCGGTGGCGTCGGCGCTGGCGTTTCTCGGTGTCGTCCTCGGGGCCGTGGCCGGAATTCTGGTGGCACCGCACGTGCTCGAACACGTCGACGGTTCGCGGACGCGGGTGTTCGTCGGCATCGCACTGATCGTGGTGTTGGTGATCGTCGGTGAAGTTGCCGGCATGGTCCTCGGGCGGGCGCTGCGCAGCGGAATCCATTCCCGCGGAGCACGATCCGTAGACAGCACCATCGGTGCCGGGTTGCAGGCCGTCGCGGTGCTCGCCGCCGCGTGGCTGCTCGCCATCCCGCTGACGTCGTCCTCGCAGCCCGAGGTCGCCAGCGCGGTCCGCGGATCGACGGTCCTCGCCCAGGTAGACGAAGTGGCACCGAATTGGTTGCGGCAGGTACCCGAGGAATTCTCGGCGCTGCTCGACACCTCGGGACTGCCGGACGTCATCGGACCGTTCGGCCGCACTCCGGTCGCCAACGTCGCCGCACCCGATTCCGGGATCGCAGCAGGCCCGATTCCGGTGCAGCTGCAGTCCAGCGTCATCAAGATCAACGGCATCGCGCCGAGCTGCCAGAAAGCGCTGGAAGGTTCGGGCTTCGTCGTCGGATCGGATCTGGTGATGACCAACGCGCACGTCGTCGCAGGCACGTCCGAGGTGACGGTCGATTCGCCCAACGGACCGCTCGACGCCGACGTGGTGTTGTTCGACCCCGAGGAAGACATTGCAGTACTTCGGGTTTCGCAGCTCCAGGCACCGGTGCTGACGTTCGCTCCGATTCCTGCCGAATCCGGAACCGACGCCATCGTGCTCGGTTACCCGGGGGGCGGTCCGTACACGGCGAGCCCGGCGCGTATCCGCGAGATCATCAACCTCAGCGGACCGGACATCTACCGCACCGGCACCGTCCAACGCGAGGTCTACACCGTCCGCGGATCGGTGCGGCAGGGCAACTCCGGCGGACCGCTGGTCAGCTCGTCCGGAGAGGTACTGGGCGTCGTGTTCGGGGCCGCTGTCGACGACCCCGATACCGGATTCGTGCTGACCGCGTCGGAGATCGCGGACGAGCTCGCGCAGAGTTTCGCTGCACCGGTGCCGGTGGGCACGGGCGACTGCATCGTCTAGCTCTCGCGCACGACCCGCAGGATCTCCTCGGACACCACGTCGGGCGCTTCCTGGTGCACGTAGTGGCCCACGTCCCGCACTGTTCGACGCGTCAGCCCCGGTGCCCAGTGCCGATCTCTGTCGAGGGTGGTGGGCAGGACGTACGGGTCCAGGTCGCCGCTGATCTGCGCGACGGGGATCGAGGTGCGTACGTCCACTGCGTCCATGAAGCGGCGGCCGTCGGAACGGAACTGACTGCGGAACGCCCACCGTTGATATTCGAGCGCGCAGTGCGCGGCCCCCGGAATGCGGATGGCCGACCGCATCTTGGCCGTGGTGTCCGCGAAATCCTCGGTGCGTTGCCACGCGGACCCGGCCCGGCTGCTCATCAGCTCTTCCACCGCCATACCGCCTCGGCGCGTGAGCAGCCGCTCGGGGCGCAACGGAACCTGGTAGCGAACGAAGTGGGGCAGTAGAGCAGCGCGCTGCGCGGAGTCCTTCAACACCGCGCGACGCAGAGAGATGGGGTGCGGCGCGTTGATGAGCACCATGGAGCGGACCATGCGGGGGTGCAGTGCCGAGCTGGCCCAGCACACCAGTCCACCGTCGGCGTGGCCGACGAACGAGGCGTGCGGGTAACCCAGGGCGCGAACGAGACCGACGATGTCCCCGGCGAGGGTCCACCCGTCGTATCCGCGTGGAGGCTTGTCGGAATCACCGTATCCGCGCAGGTCGACGGCGATGGCGCGAACTCCCGAACGCGCGAGGGCTTCGAGTTGGTGTCGCCAGGAGTACCAGAAGTCGGCGAAGCCGTGCAGCAGAACCACCAGCGGTGCGTCCGGTGCGTGTTCGCCGACCTCCACGATGTGGAACCGGATTCCGTTGGCGTGGATGTCGCGATGGATCCACTGTCCCGGATATCGGACCGTGGACGGATCGGGCTGGTTCATACTGCTCGATTCGCCGGGCTACTACTTCTTGTAGCCGGGAACTCCGGGGATGGAATCGTGCTGGTTCGGCAGCACCGTCGACGCCTGCTTGAGCGAGTCGATGGTCTTCTCGGGCTTGCGCAGCTTCTTGACCCTGCGGTAGCCGAGGAATCCGAACAGCGCCGCGGCCAACACCATGAATACGAACACGATGAGGAATGCGGCCCAACGGTAGAGCCACACATCGAGCAGCTCCGCGGCGAAGAAGAAGAAGAAGAAGGAGCTGAACAGCAGCACCGTCAACGCGATGATGAAGAAGACGCTGCCCTGCAGACCCTTCTTGACCTCGCCGGTGACCTCGGCCTTGGCGAGGGCGACTTCGGCGCGCACGAGCGTCGAGACCTGAGTGGTGGCGTCCTTGACGAGATTTCCGATGCTGGCGCTACCAGGGGTGCGGGCATCGACATCGGTCAGAGGTATCGATGAAATCGTGTTCGGGACGCCGTTTCCGTATCCCTTGTCATTGCTGACGCTCAACTCTCGACCCCTTGTAATCGCTCTGCTCGGTGTTGTGCGGAAGATCGTATCGACAGTAGTGCCTAGGTAGCAGATTAACTGTTTCCTGGTTGCCGAGCGACGCCCGGCTGTCGTGGACGGGTACCTCCGCGTCCGCGCGGGCAAACACGAGAATGTTGCACGAACCGGCAACGAACAGCCCCGGGGCGTGAAATTCTCAGGTGTTCATCAGGTAATTTGCAGGGAACTTCCCCCTTCAGGAGCATTCGTGAGTTCAGCACACGCCGTCGCCGCCGACGGCGCAATTCCCGCACCTCAGGTGCCGCGGTCGCGCATCGTGATCGCCTCGATGGTCGGCACGTCCATCGAGTTCTTCGACTTCTACATCTATGCCACCGCCGCAGTGCTCGTCTTCCCCCGTCTGTTCTTCCCCGCGGGCAACGACACCACCGCGCTGCTGGCGTCGTTCGCGACCTTCGGCTTGGCGTTCATTGCGCGGCCCGTCGGGTCGATTCTGTTCGGCCACTTCGGCGATCGCATCGGACGCAAAGCAACCCTCGTCGGGTCCCTGCTGACGATGGGTGTCGCGACGTTCGCGATCGGACTGTTGCCGACGTACGCCGCGGTGGGCCTGTGGGCTCCGGCGCTGCTGGCGATCATGCGCTTCACCCAGGGCGTCGGTCTCGGCGGCGAGTGGAGCGGTGCAGCATTGCTGGCCACCGAAACCGCCAAGCCGGGCAAGCGAGCGTGGGCGGCGATGTACCCGCAGCTGGGCGCACCCATCGGGTTCTTCTTCGCCAACGGCATCTTCCTGCTCATTGTCATCGCGACGGGCTACGACTCGGTCAACTCCGGCACCGACCATGCGTTCCTCACCTGGGGCTGGCGAATTCCGTTCCTGCTCAGCGCCATCATGGTCATCATCGGCCTGTACGTCCGGCTCAAGCTCGAGGAAACACCGGTGTTCAAGCTCGCCGTCGAGCGCGGCCAGAAGGTCAAGACTCCGCTCGCGCAGGTGTTCAAGACCAGTTGGCGTCAGCTGATCATCGGAACGTTCGTCATGCTCGCCACGTACACGCTGTTCTACATCATGACCACGTGGGTGGTCAGCTACGGAACCGGCAAGGTTTCCGACGTCAACGGCCCCAAACTGGCCATTTCGTACACCGACTTCCTCGAGCTGCAGCTCATCGCGGTGCTGTTCTTCGCGGCGCTGATTCCGGTGGCCGGGCTGCTGGCCGACAAGTACGGCCGCCGTCCCACGCTCATCGTCATCACCTCGGCGATCGTGCTGTTCGGTCTGTCGTTCCACTGGTTCGCAGATCCGGCGTCCGCCTCGGCGGGCAAGATGCTGGTGTTCATGTGCGTCGGCCTCGGTCTGATGGGCCTGACCTTCGGGCCCATGAGTGCCGTTCTGCCGGAACTGTTTCCGACGAACGTGCGCTACACGGGCTCGGGAATTTCGTACAACACCGCGTCGATCCTCGGTGCCGCAGTGGCACCGTTCATCGCGACCTGGTTGGTGAGCAGCTACGGCGTCGGCTGGGTGGGCGTGTACCTCGCCATCGCTGCAGCGTTGACGCTGATCTCGTTGATCATCATGAAGGAAACACGGGATCAGTCACTCGACAGCGTGTAGAGCGGCTGGCGCCGCATGTGAGCGGAACTTCGTAGTCCACTACGAAGTTCCGCTCACATGGGAGCGCTAGCGACCCTTCTTGATCGCCTCGAATACCTTCGGGTCTACGAGGGTGGACACGTCGCCGAGTTCGCGGCCCTCGGCCACGTCGCGGAGCAGGCGACGCATGATCTTTCCGGATCGCGTCTTCGGCAGCTCGGGCACGATGGAGATCTCGCGCGGCTTGGCGATCGGTGAAATCTCTTTGGACACCTGGGCTTTGAGTTCCGCGATCAGTGCGTCGCCGGTGTTTTCGATGCCCGCGCGCAGGATCACGAATGCGACGATGCCCTGGCCGGTGGTGTCGTCGGCGGCACCGACCACCGCGGCCTCGGCCACTCCGTGGTGGCTGACCAAGGCGGATTCCACCTCGGAGGTGGAGATGCGGTGGCCGGAGACGTTCATGACGTCGTCGACGCGGCCGAGGACCCACAGGGCGCCGTCCTCGTCGTACTTGGCACCGTCGCCGGCGAAGTACCAGCCCTCCTCGGCGTAACGCGACCAGTACGTTTCCTTGTAGCGATCCATGTCGCCCCAGATGCCGCGCAGCATCGACGGCCACGGCTCGTCGAGCACGAGATATCCGTTGCCGCCGTTGCCCAGTGGCTTGGCGTCGTCGTCGATGATCTTCGCGGAGATACCGGGCAGCGGGGTCATCGCCGAGCCGGGCTTGGTGGAGGTGACGCCGGGCAGTGGCGAGATCATGATCGCGCCGGTCTCGGTCTGCCACCAGGTGTCGACGATCGGTGCGCTGCCGCCGCCGACGACGTCGCGGAACCAGCGCCACGCCTCGGGGTTGATCGGCTCGCCGACGGATCCGAGCAGGCGGATCGAGGTCAGATCGTGCGCCTCGGGAATCTCCTTGCCCCACTTCATGAATGTGCGCACGAGGGTGGGGGAGGTGTAGTAGATCGAGACCTTGTACTTCTCGATGACGTTCCAATGCCGGTGCTCGTCGGGCGAATTGGGCGTTCCCTCGTAGACGACCTGCGTGGCGCGGTTCGAGAGCGGGCCGTAGACGATGTAGGAGTGTCCGGTGACCCAGCCGATGTCGGCGGTGCACCAGTAGACGTCGGTGCCGGCTTTGTGGTCGAAGACGTTGTGGTGGGTGTACGAGGTCTGCGTCAGGTAGCCGCCGGAGGTGTGGATGATGCCCTTGGGCTTACCCGTCGTGCCGGAGGTGTAGAGGATGAAGAGCGGGTGCTCGGCCGGGAAGGGCTGTGCCTCATGCTCTTTCGACGCCGCGGCGACGGTCTCGTGCCACCAGAGGTCCCGTCCCTCGGTCCAGGCGACGTCGGAGTCGGTGCGCTTGACCACGAGCACGTGTTCGATCGAGGCTGCCCCGTCGACTGCTTCGTCGACGGTGTCCTTGATGGGCGCAGGCTTGCCGCGTCGCCACTGGCCGTCGGTGGTGATGACGAGCTTGGCTTCGGCGTCGTCGATGCGCGAGCGCAGTGCGGTGGCCGAGAAGCCGGCGAAGACGACCGAGTGGGTCAGGCCCAGGCGAGCGCAGGCGAGGATCGAGACGATGGCCTCGGGGATCATGGGCATGTAGATCGCGACGCGGTCGCCGGAGACGAGGCCGAGTTCGGTCAGGGTGTTGGCGGCTTGGCTGACGTCGGCGAGCAGATCGGAGTAGGTGACGTCGCGGCTGTCGCCGGGCTCGCCTTCCCAGTGGATGGCGACCTGGTCGCCGTGGCCGTCGAGGACGTGGCGGTCGACGCAGTTGTAGGCGACGTTGAGCTCGCCGTCGGCGAACCACTTGGCGACGGGGGCGTCGGACCAGTCGAGTACTTCGGTGAACGGGGTGTGCCAGTGCAGGCGGCGGGCCTGTTCGGCCCAGAAGCCGAGTCGATCCTCTTCGGCGGCGGCGTAGAGCTCGGCTCCGGCATTCGCCTGCGCCGAGAACTCGGCCGAGGGTGCGTAGGAGGCAACCGCGGTCTCGTCGGTTCCGGAGGTACTGGTCGTCATCTCGAATAGCTCACTTTCGTCCGGTGCATTTCGCTCATGAAACTGCACTTCCGTGCCGGTCTCGAGCCCCTTGTGAGGGTAGTCACATGTGATGGCAATCGCACCGTTGCAATCGCCTGCAACCCCCTGATCTGCGGTGATCGGTAGTTTCTGCACGCTGGGCGGTAATTGGAGTTCTCGGCGAGCCACCTCGGCGACGCGGAAGCCCGAAGTGTGAGAAATCGACTTGCCCAAACGTTTCGATCATGTTTCCGGTTTACTCACGGGTCAGCAAAATCTGGGGGAGTTCACATGTTCGTTTCAGGATGTGTCTAAAGTCCATCCCATCAGATCGTTGGAACGGCCCACCTGCCGTGCCATGCGGTCGCCCACGAATCCCCGGGCGTCGCGCCCGAGGAACTGAGCACGGATGACCCCGTGTTCACATCTGGATGGAGGATTTTCTTGCGTATCAAACGTGCCGCGGTCGTCACCACGGCTGTGCTGATGAGTGCGAGCCTGCTCGCCGCCTGTGGTGGCGGAGGCTCGAGCTCCGGTGGCAGTGGAGACGGGATCTACAGCATCTACATCGCCGAGCCGGAGAACCCGCTGGTTCCCGGAAACACCACCGAGAGCGAAGGCAGCCAGGTCCTCGAGGCCCTCTTCACCCCGCTGGTCACGTTCAACGACGAGGACAACAGCGTCGAGTACAACGGCGTTGCCGAGTCCGTCGAATCCGAAGACAACACCATGTGGACCGTCAAGCTCAAGGACGGCTGGACCTTCCACGACGGCACCCCCGTCACAGCCGAGTCCTACACCAAAGCCTGGAGCTACAATGCGTTGAGCACCAACGCATTCGGTGCCTCCTACTTCTTCGAGAACATCGAAGGCTACGCAGACCTTCAGGGCAGCGAGACCGCCGAGCCCACCGCCACCGAGCTCAGCGGCCTGAATGTCGTCGACGACACGACCTTCACCGTGCAACTCACCGGACCGTTCGCCATCTTCCCGCTGACGCTGGGCTACACGGCATTCGACCCGCTGCCCGAGGCGTTCTATACCGACCCCGACGCCTTCGGCGCTCGCCCGATCGGTAACGGCCCGTTCAAGGCCGACGAGGACTTCGTTCCCGGACAGGGATTCACCGTCACCAAGTACGACGATTACGCAGGCGACAATGCGGCGCAGTCCGCAGGCGTCAACTTCAAGGTCTACACCGAGGTGAGCACCGGCTACAACGACGTTCAGGGCGGCGCGCTCGACGTCATGCTCGACCTCCCCGAGGATGCATGGGCCACCGCTCGCGATACGTTCGGTGACCGGTACGGCGAGCGCGCTCGCCCGGACATCACCTCACTCGGCTTCCCGACGTACGACCCGCGTTTCCAGGATCCGAACGTGCGCAAGGCATTCTCGATGGCCATCGATCGCCAGGCCATCGCGACCGCGATCTTCACCGATACCCGTACTCCGGCAGACTCTTTCGCCTCTCCCGTGGTCGAGGGCTACCGCGAGGACGCGTGCGGTGCCAACTGCGAGCTCAACCCGGACGAGGCCAACCGCCTGCTCGACGAGGCCGGTTTCGATCGCAGCCAGCCGGTGGACCTGTGGTTCAACGCCGGTGCAGGCCACGATTCGTGGATGACGGCCGTGGGCAACCAGATTCGCGAGAACCTGGGTGTCGACTACGCGCTGCGCGGCGATCTGCAGTTCGCTCAGTACCTGCCGCTGCAGGATGCTCAGGGCATGACCGGTCCGTTCCGCTCGGGCTGGATCATGGACTACCCGTCGATCTACAACTTCCTGTCCCCGCTGTACGCGACGTCGGCGCTGCCGCCGGCCGGTAGCAACGCCACGTTCTTCAGCGACCCGGCATTCGACGCCGCATTGACGGAGGGCAACAACGCCGAGGATATCGACTCGGCGACAGAGCGTTACCAGGCGGCCGAGGACATCCTGATCGACGCGATGCCCGCGACTCCGCTGTTCTTCGGTCTGAACCAGGCCGTGTGGTCCGACCGCGTCTCCGACGTCAAGATCGACAACCGAGGCAACATCATCCTCGAGGACGTCGTAGTCAGCTGACGACGCACCCAGGTGGGTGGCAGCCATGCGTGATCGGTTGTCACCCACCGGGTCTCGTTCAATCGTGGGTCGGATCCGTCCCACACCGACCTGCGCCGGCAAGACCCGAGGCGCAGGTTCGTCCCTTGTTCAAGGAGAAGACACACAGTGGGTCGCTACATCACTCGCCGATTACTGCTGACGATTCCCGTCCTGATCGGCTCCTCGTTCTTGATCTTCGCGATGGTCTACGCGCTGCCGGGTGATCCCATTCGCGCCCTCGCCGGAGATCGCCCCCTCGCCCCCGGCGTCGTTGCCCAGCTGCGAGAAGACTTCAACCTCGACGACAACCTCTTCGTCCAGTACTTCAAGTACATCGGCGGCTTCTTTCAGGGCGACTTCGGCACCGACTTCTCCGGACGCCCCGTCCTCGACACCATCGAGCGGGCACTTCCGGTCACGGTCCGATTGACCATCGTCGCCGTCGTCATCGAGACCATCATGGGTATCGCCGCAGGCGTGCTCGCCGCCCTCAAGCGCGGATCCTTCTTCGACAACCTGGTGCTCATCTCGACGACGCTGCTGGTGTCGGTGCCGGTGTTCGTTCTCGGCTTCATCGCCCAGTTCACCCTCGGTCTCAAGTTGGGGCTCTTCCCGATCTCCGGCATCAACGACGGCTGGTCGAGTTACCTACTTCCCGGATTGGTGCTCGCATCGCTGTCGATGGCGTACGTGGCTCGTCTGACGCGCACCTCGGTCGCCGAATCGATGGCCGCGGACTACATCCGCACCGCGAAGTCGAAGGGAATCAGCAACCGGCGCATCATCGTTCGGCATGCGTTGCGCAACTCGCTGATTCCGGTTGTCACCTTCATCGGTGCCGACGTCGGTGGACTGCTGGGCGGTGCCATCGTGACCGAGACGGTGTTCAACCTGCCTGGTCTCGGCCGCGCGATCTACGACGGTCTCGCCCGTCAGGAAGGTGCCGTCGTCGTCGGCATCGTGACGCTCTTCGTGTTCTTCTACATCTTCTTCAACCTCGTGGTGGACGTTCTCTACGCGGTTCTCGATCCAAGGATTCGCTATGAATAAAGAAGATTCGAGCGCAGCTCAGCACGCCGCAGACGAGGGCCAGCCCGGGAACGTCGTCACCGGTGAGGCCGTCGAGCTGGTCGGTCAGGCCAGCCTGTGGGGCAACGCGTGGAAGTTCTTGCGGAAGAGCCCGTTCTTCATCATCGGCACGTTCTTGCTGTTGGTGCTGTTGGTCATGGCGGTGTTCCCGCAGCTGTTCGCCCGCGGCATCGATCCGCGAGTGTGCTCGCTGTCCAATTCCCGTCAGAGTCCCAGCGCTGCACACTGGTTCGGCACCGACGTCCAGGGCTGCGACTACTACGCCAACGTCATCTACGGCGCGCGGATCTCGCTGTCCATCGGTGTGCTCTCGGTCATCGGGGTTCTGATCATCGGCGTCCTCATCGGTGCTCTCGCCGGGTACTTCGGCGGAATCACCGACAGCATCCTGGCGCGCTTCACCGACGTGTTCTTCGGAATTCCGCTGCTGCTCGGTGCCCTGATCCTGCTCACCGTCACTGCCCAGCGCACCATCTTCACCGTCTCGCTGGCCCTGGTGGCCTTCGGCTGGATGACGGCGATGCGTCTGGTGCGATCGTCGGTGATCTCGATCAAGAACAGTGAATACGTTCAGGCGGCACAGGCATTGGGGGCGTCGACCTACCGCATACTGGTGCGACACATCCTGCCCAACGCGCTGGCTCCGGTGATCATCTACGCCACCATCTCGGTGGGTACGTTCATCGCGGCCGAGGCGACGCTGACGTTCCTCGGAATCGGATTGCAAGCCCCCGAGATCTCTTGGGGTCTGCAGATCAACCTCGGTCAGAACGTGTTCCTGACGGCACCGCACCTGGTGCTGTTCCCGGCCGCGTTCCTCTCCGTCACGGTTCTCGCGTTCATCATGCTCGGCGACGCACTTCGTGACGCACTCGATCCGAAACGGAACTGACATGAGTATTCAGAAGGACACCGTTCTGAGCGTCACCGATCTGACGGTCGAGTTCGAGGTCGAGAAGGTCTGGCGCAAGGCGGTCGACACCGTCTCGTTCACGGTCGCCTCGGGCGAGGTGCTGGCCATCGTCGGTGAGTCAGGATCCGGTAAGTCGACCACCGCCATGGCCGTCCCGGGCCTGCTCGCCGATAATTCGCGGGTGTCGGGCAGCATCAAGCTGGGCGAGAAAGAACTGGTCGGGTTGCCAGAGAAGCAGCTCGCACCCATCCGCGGCAAGAACGTCGCGGTGATCTTCCAGGAGCCCATGACGGCGCTCAATCCGGTGTACTCGATCGGCTGGCAGATCACCGAGGCCATCCGGGCGCACACCTCGCTGTCGAAGAAGGAAGCGAAGGCGCGGGCCGTCGAGCTCCTGAAGCTCGTCGAGATGCCGGATCCGGAGACGCGGGTCAACTTCTACCCGCACCAGCTCTCCGGTGGTCAGCGTCAGCGCGCCATGATTGCCCAGGCGCTGTCCTCGGATCCGTCGTTGCTCATCGCGGACGAGCCGACCACAGCGTTGGACGTCACGGTGCAGGCCGAGATACTCGACCTGATGCGCGATCTGCGCAACCGAATCGACGCCTCGATCGTGTTGATCACCCACGACATGGGTGTGGTGGCAGACATGGCCGACCGCATCGCGGTGATGAAGGACGGCGTCATCGTCGAAACCGATGCTGCGCGAACCATATTCAAGAATGCGTCGCATCCGTACACGCAGCAGTTGCTCGCCTCGGTTCCGCATCTGGGCAGCAGCATCGAGGCCGTGACCGCCGGGAGGATCGCCGAGCCCAGTGCCGTCGAGGAGACCCGGGCCCTGAGCATCGTCGACGGTGTCATCGAGTACCCGGGCCGCACCGTGTTCCGGGCCGTCGACGGGGTCAGCCTCGATATCGAGATGGGTGAGGTGGTCGGCCTCGTCGGTGAGTCCGGCTCGGGCAAGTCCACGATCGGCAAGGCCGTGGTGGGGCTGAACAAACTCACCGGCGGCTCGTTGTCGATCGCAGGCGTCGACATCACCAACCTGTCGAATCGTGAACTGCGTTCGGTGCGCAGCAAGGTCGGCATCGTGTTCCAGGATCCGGGTTCGTCGCTGAACCCGCGCTGGCCGATCGGACAGTCGATTGCCGAGCCGATGCTGCTGCACACCGAGCACAGTGCGGCAGACCGAAATCGAAAGGTCGAGGAACTGCTCGACCGGGTCCACCTGTCGCGGACCATGCGCAACCGCTACCCGCACCAGCTGTCCGGTGGACAACGCCAGCGTGTCGGTATCGCTCGTGCATTGGCGCTGGAGCCGACGCTGCTGGTGGCCGACGAACCGACGTCCGCACTCGACGTGTCGGTGCAGGCCAAGGTGCTCGAGCTGTTCAAGGAACTCCAGCGCGAGTACGGGTTCGCATGCCTGTTCATCAGTCACGACCTCGCTGTGGTGGAGGTGCTCGCCAAGCGCATCGCGGTGTTGAACAAGGGCAAGTTGGCAGAGTTCGGTACGACGGATCAGATCCTGCGTCGTCCGACCAACGAGTACACCAAGCGGTTGCTCGCGGCCGTCCCGGTGCCCGACCCGGCCGAACAGGCCAAGCGTCGGCAGGCCCGCGCCGAGCTGTTGGCGGCAGGGGCGAAGTAGGGGGTAAGGGGAGGGGGTACCGTCGTCTGTCGTGACGGACCCCCTCGCCCCGCTGCTGGAACTGCCCGGAGTTCTCGATTCCGCCGAACGTGCGCGCGACGCTCTGGGCGCGGTGCATCGGCACAAGGCCAATCGTCGTGGCTGGCCGGCCACCGCCGCCGAGGCTGCGGTGCGTGCGGCCCGCTCGTCCTCTGCACTGGAGGGCGGTTCGATGGACTTCCCACGCGAGGGCGAAGAAGGCGACGCCATTCTCGCGGGTGCGCTGCGGGTCGCGGCCGCCCTCGACGGTGATGCGCTGCAGAACACGGTCTCGACGTGGAAGCGCGCACCGCTGCAAACCCTCGCCCGACTGCACCTGTTAGCCGCCGCAGACCTCGTCGACGATGCCTCGGAGCTCGGCCGGCCCCGCAGCGATGCAGGTGTCGGTGATCGACTCGACCTGCTCGCTCAACTGGTGACCGGTGGAACGTCCGCACCTGCCCCGGTAATTGCAGCCGTGGTGCACGGTGAGTTGTTGACGCTCAAAGCTTTCGGATCCGCCGACGGCATCGTTGCGCGCGCTGCATCGCGACTGGTCGCAGCGTCGTCGGGATTCGACCCCCACAACCTCGGAGTGCCGGAGGTGAGCTGGATGCGTCGGGCAAATGCCTACCGAGACGGCGCGACGGGATTCGCCGAGGGCACCGCGACCGGCGTCGGGAGTTGGGTGATCCTGTGTTGTGGAGCATTCGAAGCCGGTGCGGCAGAAGCGACTTCGATTGCCGAAGCGGCTCAGTAGACAATCAAATGGGCGGCGATGCCGACTTGCGTCGACGTCGCCGCCCGTTAGCACGGAGCGCCTGGTTACCAAGCGTGCTCAGGTGGGCTGTGATGGAAAACCACGTGGCCTCGGCGACAATTCGACGGTGATGAGGTCATCCCTGCAACCGGTGCAGGGTTCTTGCTGATCATCGACGAATTTCGCAGGCCCACAGCGCTTCTGCCATTAGGTGGCCGCTCCGCGTGGGTGCCTGGTGTCCGTGCTGGGAATCCCGGTCGGGAGAGCGAATCTTCTCTTCCGATTCGTCCTTGGCCTTCCGTTCTTCCGTACGTCATTTGTACCCCGTGACGCTCCTCACATCAAGGGGTTGGGCGTCACCTTTTTCTGCGAAGCAGTCCGTAGGTGATCGCGCCGGCGGCGAGAGCACTGAAACCTGCTGCGGCACTTGCCGCTACGGTCTTTCCGGACGGGGTCTGGATTCGTGATCGCAGTGAGACCGGGTTGGAGAAGGTGAGAATCGGCCACCCGCGAGAGGCCGCTTCCTTGCGCAGTGCGCGATCGGGGTTGACGGCCGTGGGATGCCCGACGGCGCGCAGCATCGGCACGTCGGTGATCGAATCCGAGTAGGCGTAGCTCGACGCCAAGTCGTAATCGTGTTGCGCGGCCAGAGAGTTCATGGCGTCGACCTTGCCCTCGCCGTAGCAGTAGAAGTCGACCTCGCCGATGTACTTGCCCTCCACGGTCACCATCGTGGTGGCCATGCTGTGATCGGCACGCAGTAGTTCCGCGATGGGGTGCACGATTTCGTCGCCGGACGCCGACACGATCACGACGTCGTGTCCGCGGAGCTTGTGGTCGGCGATGAGATCGGCGGCCTCGGCGAACACGAGTGGGTCGACGATGTCGTGCAGCGTTTCGGCGACGACGGCGCGTACCTGTTCGACGTCCCAGCCTGCGGTCATGCTCGCGATATGCGCGCGCATGCGCTCCATCTGGTCGTGATCGGCTCCGGAGAGCAGGAACAGGAATTGCGCGTAGCTGCTCTTGAGAACGGCGCGCCGGTTGATGAGTCCTTGGTCGAAGAACGGCTTGCTGAATGCCAACGTGCTGGACTTGGCGATGATCGTCTTGTCGAGGTCGAAGAATGCCGCGACGCGCGCTGTGCGTCGGCCGGCCGGGGCGTCGTCGTTGCTCGCGCTCTGGGTCACGTTTGTCACCATAGTGGCCGGTGGTGACCGGTGGATGTCGTGTGGTGACACTGGCGGACTCGGTCCGACGCGGTCGAGAAAAACCGACGGTTGCACTTGCAAACAAGGACGTCCACGGGTGTAGTATTTTCTACGAGCCCGGTTCATTCCGGGCGGTGTTCAGCCCGACCCCCCGGGGCTGAACCAGACGACCCTCGCCTCCTCCCCCCCTGGCGAGGGTCGTCCTCTTTTTCGGGGTAGGTCGAAATCTGGTACAGCAGTACCGTTATTCATCCACAGGCCCGAATCTATCCACATTTCCCCAAGTCGCGCGCATCTCGAGCAGATTCTCACGCACGCTTGGCGCATGGAAACGGACTCGCGGCAGCGGATCGCGCACCCGGCAGTGACGATGTCGATCGAACTTCGCGGTCTCCGCGAGGACGTCTATCGAATCGCCGCGGCCGCGGATTGTGTTGTGGAAGAGCAGAACTTACTGGTCGGTATCGGCTCGACGCGTTCGATGTGGGACCGCGCCGGAATTATTTTGATCGATTTCGCGTCCGCAGAGACGGCACTGTCGACCGGATTTCCGCGACGCTCGGGCGTCATTCTGGTCACGGACGCACCGCCGACACTCGACGACTGGCGAATCGCCACATCGCTCGGTGCCGAACATGTGATCTCCCTGCCGTGGGACGAGGACGCACTCGTGCGCATACTCGGCGAACCCCTGTCGGCACCGTCGGGAGACGGTGGAGTGATCGCGGTGGTCGGCGCTCGTGGTGGCGCGGGCGCATCCACTTTCGCCGCCGCACTCGGACTCTGCAGCAGCCGCTCGGGTCGACGTGCTTTCCTCGTCGAGGGCGACCGGTACGGCAGCGGCCTGGACCTGCTCCTCGGCTGGGAGAATGCTCCGGGTCTGCGGTGGTCCGGCCTGGTCGTCGAAGGTGGGCGAGTCTCCGGCGACGCGCTGCACGGGGCGCTGCCCTCCCGCGCCGGATTGTCGGTGCTGGCGCTGGGCCGATCCGACGACCGAAGTGTCGGACTCTCTGCCGTCGCGGTGGCGGCTGTGCTCGACGCAGGCCGCGCAGCGGGTGATCTGGTGGTGTGCGACGCCCCGCGTCATCCCAGCGACGTCTCCGACGCTCTGTATGCCGCGGCGGACCTCGTCGCGCTGGTACTTCCGGCCGAACTACGAGCCGTGACGTCGGCCGAGGCGGTAGCAGCGCATGTGGTGGATCGAAATGCCAATGTCGGCCTGGTCGTTCGTGGGCCTGCTCCGGGCGGGCTCAGGGCCGACGACATCGCTCTCGCCCTCGGGCTTCCGCTGTTGACGTCGATGCGCGCCGAGCCCGCGTTGGCCGAGCGACTGGAACGGGGAGGTCTGGTGCTGGGCCGACGTTCACCGCTGGCCGCGGCAGCCAACGCTGTGCTCGATACGTTCGCGCACAAGCCCGGTGGTCAGCGGTGGGCAGCATGAGCGCCGTCGTCACCGCGGATCTACTCGACCGCGTCCGTGATCGCTTGGCGGCATCGGCCGACGCTCCGGTTCCCGCCACCGTCGCCGCAGCCATTCGAGCGGAAGCAGGTGGAGTCATCGGCGACACCGATATGCTTGCGGCCCTTCGCGTTCTGCAAACCGAGTTGACCGGCGCGGGGCCGTTGGAGCCGCTGCTGTCCGAGCCCGGAGTGACCGATGTACTGGTCACCGCGCCGGATCAGGTGTGGATCGATCGTGGGCGCGGACTCGAGCGCACGGGAGTTCGTTTTCTCGACGAGGCTGCCGTCCGCCGGCTCGCGCAACGGCTCGCCCTCTCGGCCGGCCGTCGACTCGACGACGCGCAGCCCTGGGTCGACGGTCGACTGCCGGGCGTGGGGCAGGGGGCGTTCGGCGTCCGCCTGCACGCTGTGCTGGCACCGGTGGCGAGCGGGGGAACGTGTGTGTCGCTGCGGGTGCTGCGCCCGGCGACGCAGGGACTCGCCGCGCTGCGTGCATCGGGAGCCGTGACCGCAGACGGGTACGAGTTGCTGCGTCGAATCGTGTTCGGACGCTTGGCCTTCTTGGTCGTCGGCGGAACCGGCGCAGGGAAGACGACCCTTCTTGCCGCGCTGCTGGGCGAGGTGGATCCGGCCGAGCGGATCGTCTGTGTCGAGGACGCGGCCGAGTTGGCACCGGCGCATCCTCACGTGGTTCGTCTGGTGGCCCGTGCGCCCAATGTCGAAGGCGTTGGCGAGGTGTCGGTGCGGCAGCTGGTGCGTCAGGCGCTGCGAATGCGACCCGATCGCCTCGTCGTCGGTGAGGTGCGCGGGGCGGAGGTCATCGACCTGATGACGGCGCTCAACACAGGTCACGACGGCGGAGCCGGAACCATTCACGCGAACTCCCCGGCCGAGGTACCCGCCCGGCTCGAAGCCCTTGCAGCACTGGGCGGAATGGGGCGAGACGCGCTGCACAGTCAGCTCGCCGCGGCCGTTCAGGTGGTGCTGCATGTTCATCGCAGTGCCGACGGCACCCGACGCCTCCGTGAGATCGGGGTGGTCGACGTCGATCCCACCGGGCGCGTGCACATCGCTCCGGCCTGGTCGGTCGATGCCGAGGCGACGCCGGGTGAGGGTCGGCTCCTCGAACTGCTCGACCGCCGATGCGGTGACCACCGATGACGGCCGCAGTGATGGTCCTTGCCGTAGCAGTGACCCTGTGGCCGAACAGCTTCCGTCGGTTGCCTCGTGACGTAGGAACGGCGTCGAGCGCACCGCGATGTTTGATACCGGCCTGCTGCGCTCTGGTTGCGGCTGGGGCGGTGTGGTGGTTCGGCGGAATCTGGGCCGTGAGCGCAGCAGCGGTTGCGGGTGGTACCGGATGGCGGCGCTATCGTCGTCGACTCGAACGCGACCGGCGGGCCGAGGAAGTGAACTGGCTCGCAACCGGCGTCGAAGTGGTAATCGGTGAGCTCCGCGTCGGGTCCCATCCGGCCACGGCCAGCGCGGTTGCGGCAGACGAGTGCGGCGGCATCGCGTCGACGGCATTGCGCGGCGCAGCATCGCGGGCCCGGCTGGGCGGCAGGGCCGCCGACGGCATCGCTGCGTCCGATCCGTTGCTGGACGCGGAGCTGGCTCGGTTGGCCGCAGCGTGGCGGGTGGCCGACGAGCACGGACTCGCTCTCGCCGAACTGCTCGACGCCGTACGCGAGGACATGCTGGGGCGCAGACGGTTTCGTGAACGAACCGATGCATCGCTCGCGGGTGCCCGTGCCACTGCGCTGGTGCTGGCCGGTCTACCGATTCTCGGAGTCGCCCTCGGCCAGATGATGGGCGCGAATCCGCTGCAGATTCTGCTCGGCGGTGGGCTCGGCGGAATGCTGCTGCTCATCGGCACGGCGCTGGGCTGTGCGGGACTGCTGTGGACCGATGCGATCACCGGCAAGGTGACGACGTGACGTGGGCGACGGCGCTTTGTGTGGCAACGGCATTGATCACACTGCCCTCGGTCGCGGGCGGGTTGCACAGGCTGGCACCCGACGGCCGCGCGGACGCCGACGCCGTCGATGTGCCGACACCCGACCCGCTCGCGGTGGCCACGACGTTCGACCTGCTCGCCGCATGTCTGCGTTCGGGGCTGCCCGTATCGACCGCCGCTGCCGCAGCAGCGCAGTCCGCTCCGACCTCGTTCGGTGTCGCGCTTCGCAAGGCTGCCGATCTGCTCGAACTCGGTGCCGATGCGACAACCGCGTGGGATGCCGTCGCGCAGGATCCGGAGACCGAGGCTTTGGCGAGGATGGCACGGCGATCTGCCCGAGCCGGATCGTCCATGGCGTCGGCGATGACGGAACTCGCTGCGACCCAACGAACCCGGGCAGAAGACGCCTCGGCTGCTGCCGCCGAGCGTGCGGGTGTGCTGATCAGCGGGCCGTTGGGGTTGTGCTTTCTGCCTGCCTTCATCTGTCTCGGGATCATCCCCGTGGTGATCGGACTGGCGGGCAACGTACTGGGTGGCGGTCTGCTGTGACCGCCGCGCACACAGAATTCCGATGCGGAGATGCCGCGTCGGAGAACAGGGAGGGGAATCGAGATGATCGAGAAAGCATTGCAGGAGTTGAAGACTCGAATCATGCTGTTCGGCGTGGAGGACGACGGCATGTCGACCGCGGAATACGCCATCGGCACCATCGCGGCCGCGGCGTTCGGGGCGGTGCTGTACACGGTGGTGACCGGCAACAGCATCGTGACGGCGTTGACCGGGATCATCGATCGAGCGCTGAACACAGCCGTCTGATCTTCGGCGATGACGACGGTGCCGTGACGGTGGAGGCGGCGTTCGCGATTGCCTCCATCGTCGCGGTGATCGTGGTGTGTATCGGGGCGATCGTGTCGGTCACGATGCACATCGGCTGTGTCGATGCGGCCAGGGAGGCAGCTCGATTGGCGGCGAGAGGGGATGCGGGCCGGGCTGTGTCGGTGGGTGAGCGGGTTGCGCCGGAGGGGTCTCGGGTGACGGTGAGGGAGGATGGGGAGTTCTTCGTCGCGCGGGTGGAGGTGGCGAGTCCGTTGCCGGGATTGACGCTGTCGGCGGAGGCAGTGGCTGCTGCGGAACCGGTTGCGTCCGAATGAGAATGCAGGACGACGAGGGCGGGGCGACAGTGTTGGCGGCGATGGCGATGTCGGCGTTGATTGCGGTGGTGGTGATGGTGATTCACGTCGGTTCGGCGGTGGGTGCTCGTCATCAGGCGCAGTCGGCGGCCGATCTCGCGGCGTTGGCGGGTGCCGGGGCTCTCGATCGTGGGGTGGCGGATGCGTGTGAGACGGCGCGGGGGTTGGCGGTGCGAATGGGGACTCGGTTGCGGGAGTGCACGATCGACGAGTGGGACGTGATCGTGACGGTGGGGCAACCGGTGTTTCTCGGACGCTTCGGAATGTCCGACGCCATCGCCTCGGCGCGGGCGGGGCCGGGGTGAGGGTCCGCTCGAATCCTCCCGAATCCGCAAACGCGCGCGCGTTTGCCAGGTGCGCGCGGATTGGCCCCGTTCTGGTCGCAATTTTGCGCGCGCCCTCTTTGCCAAGCTTCTGGTGAGTCATTCGAGAAGCTATGGAGGATCGT
>CAUQEL010000032.1:0-52913 GCA_963517305.1 uncultured Rhodococcus sp. | reverse complement strand
ACGCCGCCGCGCACACCGCCCACACTGCGGAGGCCTTCGCCGCGGTGCGGACGGCTACGTACCCGTCGATGTCGAGCACACCCGACCTCTGAGGCGGAACGAGAAATGCCGCGAGGAGCAGCGACCCCGCCGCCACGACGGCAGCCACCTCGCCGATCGCGGTCAGTGCCGGGATCCCGTACGTGGTGATCGGGCCCGGATCGGGCAGACCCAACAGCACGAGCGCTTGCGACGTCGACATCGCTGCGAGCAGTGCAGCGACCACCGCGGCAATCGCTGCGCACAGCACCATCACCTGCGATCCGGAGCGTCGATCCACTGCGCCGCGGGTCGAATGGGCCGCTTCGGTGGCCATGGTGTGCGCCTCTTCCCGGTGGATCGTGTTTCCGGCATGGGCGCGAGGCAGTCCGACCTGCGCCGACAATGAACTACTACGAATGATAGTTGTACGAGTCCGGGCAGCCACCGCCGGATGATCCTTCAACACTTGCATGTATGCGCATATCGCAATATGTTGTCGTTCTGCGGATCTGACACGACGAAGGAGCAACGATGGGGCACGGACATGGCCACGGGATAGAGCCGGGTTCACCGGCCAGCGCGTCCGGTAAGCACCTCGGGCGACTGTGGATCGCTGTCGGTCTGGGGGCGGTCACCCTGGTGACGCAGGTCGTCGTCGGCCTGTCCACCTCGTCGCTGGCGTTGCTCTCCGATTCCGCACACGTGTTCACCGACGTGTTCGGGGTGCTGATGGCGATCGTGGCGATCACACTCGCACAGCGACGATCGACCAAGGCTGCCCGCACGTTCGGGCTCTACCGAGCCGAGGTGTTCGCCGCATTGTTCAATGCACTTCTGCTGTTCGGTGTGGCCGGTTGGATTCTCTACGAAGCCGCGCAACGCATCACGAATCCGCCCGAGGTCCCCGGCGTCCCGGTGATGGCGGTGGCCACCCTCGGGCTCGTGATGAACCTCATCGCGTTCGTCCTGCTGCGCAGCGGCGCCAAGGACAGCCTCAATGTTCGGGGTGCGTATCTCGAGGTGATGGCGGACATGCTCGGCTCGATCGGCGTACTGGTCAGCGGACTGGTCACCGTCCTGTTCGGGTGGCGGTACGCCGACCCGGTCATCGCGGTCGCCATCGGCGTGTTCGTCCTGCCACGCGCGTTCAACCTGGGCCGTCACGCCGTACGAATTCTGCTGCAACATGCTCCGGCGGGCATTGATGTCGCCGCCGTGGAAAGGGCCCTGACCGATGTCGACGATGTCGAAGAGGTGCACGATCTGCACATATGGACACTGACGTCGGGGATGGAGGTCGCGTCGGCGCATCTGACGGTCGCCCCGGAGGCCGAGACACCGCGGGTGCTCGCTGCAGCGCAGCAGGTTCTCCGCAACGAGTTCGGTCTCGAACACGCCACTGTGCAGGTCGAACCCCGGGAAGGCGAAGGCCGGTGCCGAGAGGTCAATTGGTAGGCAGGTCTCGACCCGGTGCGCGATCGGCACGCTGTGCTGTCGTCGACACGGCAGCGATGTACCGAACCGGCACCCGTCGGGTGGGGGCACAGAGTGGGTCCTCGAGTGCCGCACATCGGCCCGGTCGAGACCGTTCACCCCGAACCCGTCCACCTCGCATGTTCGCGCCCGGTGATGGATCAGTCGACGGTGAGGGTATCGACGGTTCTGGTCACGGCACGGTTCGGCAGTGGCTCGGTGGCGGGGCTGCGCATGACCGCCCCGTCGGTGATCGAGAACGCACTGTTGTGGCAGGGGCACTCGATCGTGCCGTTGCGAACTCGGTTCACTGTGCACCCTCGGTGAGAACAGATAGCCGAGAAGGCCCGGAAGATACCGGGTTCCGGTTGGGTGACGACGACCTGCCGGTCGGCGAGCACGATTCCACCGCCGACAGGAACATCGTTCACCGACAAGGTGACGGGACCGTCGGAAGCGGTGTCCTCACCGGACGGGGCTTCGCCGACGCTGCATCCGGCGGCAGTCAGGCACGCTGTAGCGCAGCTCGTAGCGAGAAAAATACGGCGCGGTAGCGCCGGGATGTCCTCGCTCATACAGCAGGCTCCCCTCGGTACGCCTCGGTGAGCGAGAGGCGACGATCGCGTGTCGGTGGTTGTAGTCGACTATGTTTCGAGCAGTTCCGGTGTCGATCACCCTCACTGTTCGAGCGGATCAGCATGATTGTCCTGTCGCGAATGTATGTGCACTGCAGGGCATTCGATTCGAACGCCGAGATATCTCATGCACGTTCACGATCCGGCGCTGTCGGGCACTGCGGGCAGAGGGGCAACCCTTGTGCCCTCTCGCGTGCCAGTGCCGCCCCGATCATCAGCACCACCCCGCAGGTGATGTAGATGTCGGCGAGGTTGAATGTCGGCCACCAACCGGTGTGAAAGTAGTCCGTGACCGCACCGTCGACAAGCCGGTCCAGAACGTTGGACAGCGCGCCGGCGAGGATCAACGCCAGCGCCACCGTGGTCCACTGCTCCCCGTGCCGAGCGCTGTGCCATCCGTAGGCCGCGACCCCGGCGGTGATCGTCGCCGTGACCGACACGATCACCCATAGGGGCAGCGAATTGCCCAGACTGAAGGCCATTCCGCGGTTGAAGGCGAGCCGCAATTCGAGGATCGGTAGTGGGATCGGAGAGCCGACCAATGCTTCTTGCGCCCAGTAGTCGACGGTCAGCGCGGTAGCGACCAATGTCAGCACGAGAGTCACTGCGTAAGCACGCAGCCGCGTGGGAGACGTGGTGGGCGAGCGGTTCACGGATCCTCGTTCTCGGGTGTGTATCTCGGACAGGTGCTGGGTGTCGACGGAAGGGGATCGGTCACCGCCGCAGAGTTGCCATCACATAAAATACTATGCACCATAGTAGTTGATGAACGGCAGAGGCTCCTCCGGTACCGGCTGCACGCGCGTGCCGTCATGAGATCGGCTCCCGGCATCGAGCCCGGGCCTCGACCTCTCGTCTACGACCCGAGCCGGGCGCGGTGGGTGACCGGCAGCAACGGAGTCCGCGCGTGGATCCGGCTCCTCGCCGCCGCCTCATCCGGGCTGATGTTGTATGCCACATTCCCGCCCATCGATCTGTGGTTTCTCGCTCCGGTAGCACTTGCAATGCTGCTGTTGGCTGTGCGCGGGCGAGGGGCGCGTGCGGGGGCCGGCTACGGCTTCGTCGCCGGCTCGGCGTTCTTCGTGCCTCTGCTGCCGTGGGTGGGGGAGTACGTCGGATCGGTGCCGTGGCTGGCGCTGTCCGTCGTTCAAGCCCTCTTCGTGGCGATGTTCGGCGCGGTAGCGGATCGGATGTCCCGACTGCCGTGGGCGCCGGTCTGGGTGGCGAGCGCCTGGGTGGCGATTGAAGCGGCACGATCTCGGATCCCGTTCGGCGGATTCCCCTGGGGCCGCATCGCATTCGGTCAATCCGACGGTCCGCTGCTGCCTCTGGCTGCGTTGATCGGCGCGCCGGGGTTGTCGTTCGTCGTGGTGCTGATCGGGTCCGCTCTGGCCGGCGTCGTTGCCTCCGGTCGCATCACCCGCAGAACTGCAGCAGCGTCGTGCATCGGTGCGGCCACTGCTGTAGGGGCGCTCACGGTGGTGGCCCCACTGTTCGCTCCGCCGCCGCAGGACAGGGTCACCGTCGCCTTGGTGCAAGGCAACGTGCCGCGGCTCGGTCTCGACTTCAACGCCCAACGACGAGCAGTGCTCGACAACCACGTTCAGCGCACCATCGAGCTCGCCGACGACATCGACTCCGGCCGCGTACGCGCACCCGATCTGGTCATCTGGCCGGAGAACTCCTCCGACATCGATCCCCTGCGCAACCCCGATGCCGCCGCACGAATCGACGCCGCAGCCCGCGCCGTCGGTGTGCCCATTCTCGTCGGCACAGTACTACGCCAGGGCGACGGCACCACGAGCAACACCTCGATCGTGTGGGATCCCGCCACCGGGCCCGGACAGATGCACGACAAGCGGCAACTGGTGCCGTTCGGGGAGTACCTGCCGCTCCGCACGATCGTCACCGCACTCTCTCCCTACGCCGCCCAAGCAGGACGCTTCGTTCCGGGTCAGGGTGACGGTGTCGTCGACGTCGCCGGAGTGCCCGTGGCGGTGGCCACCTGCTACGAGGTCGCCTTCGACTCGTTGCTCACCGACTCCGTTCGCGCCGGTGCCCAGCTGATCGCAGTGCCCACCAACAACGCCACCTTCGGTCGGACGAACATGACCTATCAACAACTCGCCATGTCGCGGGTACGAGCGGTCGAACACGGGCGCAGCGTCGTCGTTTCGGCCACCAGCGGAGTCAGCGCCGTCATCGATGCACGCGGGGAGGTCGTCGAGCGCACGGAGCTGTTCACCCCCGCAGCTGTCGTCACCGAGGTGTCACTGAGCACCACCCTCACCCCGGCGACGATCACCGGCAGCGTTCCGGAATGGATTGCCGCCACCGGCGCTGGTGCAGCACTGGCGTTCTCGCTGCTGCGCCGACCACGCTCCATCACACCGAACCCCGCAAACTACTATGTCGCGTAGTATTTAGATGGTGGTCGGTGAAGGGCGTGCGGAGATGACGATCGACGAACACCCCCGTGCGCACTCGCCGGGACTGGTGCGCAGAACAGTGGCGATGCTGCGCAACCGGTGGCGACAACTGACGTCGATGCGGACAGCGTTGGTGCTGCTGTTCCTCCTCGCCGCCGCAGCTGTCCCCGGCGCTTTGCTGCCGCAGCGCAATCTCAATACCCAGGCCGTCGATTCTTTCATTGCCGCGCGTCCGGTTCTCGGGCCGGTGATGGACACGCTGGAATTGTTCGACGTGTTCGCGAGTTCCTGGTTCACCGCGATCTACGTCCTGTTGTTCGTGTCGCTGATCGGCTGTCTGACTCCCCGGTTGATCGAGCACGGCAAAGCTCTTCGCGCACAACCTGTTCGAGTGCCTCGAAACCTCACTCGACTACCGTTGCATCATTCGGGCACCCTCGCCGGCGACCCCGAGAAGGTGATCGCCGACATCGCGCGGCACTTGAAAGGGTGGCGTACCGCCGTTCGACCCGAGCCCGATGGGGCACTGACTCTCTCGGCGGAGAAGGGCTACACCCGCGAGGCCGGGAACCTGCTGTTTCACTTCTCGCTGATCGGTCTGCTCGCGGCCATCGCGATCGGCAAACTGTTCGGCTACGAAGGCTCGGTCATCGTCATCGCCGACAACGGGCCCGGTTTCTGCAACACCTCTCCCGCCGTCTACGACTCCTTTCGCGCCGGCAACAGCACCGACGGCACCGGACTCGAGCCGTTCTGTATCCGGGTCAAGGACTTCACCGCCGACTACCTCGAGAACGGTCAGGCCGAGATGTTCACCTCGAACATCTCCTACCAGAGCGCCGACGACATCGCCGCCGACACCTGGCGCGACTATCAACTCAAAGTCAACGAACCCCTCCGGCTCGGCGACGAACGCATATACCTCACCGGACACGGCTACGCCCCCGAGTTCACCGTCACCTTCCCCGACGGCCAGACCCGCACCGAAGCGCTGCAGTTCCGCCCCGACGACGCCACCACGTTCCTCAGCAGCGGCGCGCTGCGATTCGACCCACCCGGGGGGACCTACGCCACCGCCGAGGAGCGCCGCCGAGGGCAGATCGCCATCGAAGGACTCTTCGCGCCCACCGCGC
Source organism: uncultured Rhodococcus sp. (assembly GCA_963517305.1). Classification (GTDB taxonomy): domain Bacteria; phylum Actinomycetota; class Actinomycetes; order Mycobacteriales; family Mycobacteriaceae; genus Rhodococcoides. The sequence goes on along the minus strand of CAUQEL010000032.1, from coordinate 47,222 downwards.
AATTCAACGGAAATCTGCTCTCCTCCCGCTTCCCGGAATTGGTCGATCCCGCGGTGGCAGTGGACATCTACAAGGGCGACACCGGTCTCGACACCGGCATCCCGCAGTCGATCTTCTCCCTGGACCAGGAGATGATCAACCAGGGCCGGCTGGTCAAGCAGGACCGGGTCAACCTGCGGCCCGGAGAATCGACAACCCTCTCCGACGGCACCCTCGTCCGGTTCGACGGTGCCAAGGAATTCGCGAATCTCCAGGTCGGATACGACCCCGCGCAGCGGTGGGTCCTCGTGTTCGCGGTCACGATGATGACCGGACTGCTGGTGTCCCTGGTCATCACACGCCGGCGCGTCTGGTTCCGGGCCCACCTTGGCGAACACGGACTCTCGCGAGTGGACATGGGCGGCCTGGCTCGCACCGATCACGCCGGCTGGGGACCCGAATTCCAGACCCTCCGGTCACAGATCTGGCCGCAGACAACCCCGAGCGACTCCGAGACCCACGACAGAGAAACGGTGTAGCACCATGCCGATCGACGACACCCTCGCTCGTTGGAGCGACATCAGCTTCGAGACCGCCTTCGTGGTCTATCTCCTCGCAGCAATCGCATTCCTCGGCCAGCTCGCGTCGACCCGTAGCGCGGAGCTGCACAATATGGAGCGACTGCGCACGCGGGTGATCGCAGTGACATCGACGACGCCCGGACGCATTCCCGACGCACCCCGGCGGGTTCCGTCCGAACGCATGGGCCGTACCGGACTCGGGCTGGTGATGGTGGCGCTGACGTTGCATGTCGGGTCGATCGTTCTTCGCGGGATCGCCGCCAGCAGGCCGCCGTGGGGCAACATGTACGAATTCGTCTCGGTCACCTGCGCGGCCGGTGTACTGGCTGCACTGGTGGTGCTGCGCTCCAAGCAACTGCGCACCCTGTGGTTGTTCGTCCTGGTGCCGACGTTGATCCTCCTGTTCGTCGCCGGCACCGTGCTGTACGCCGACGCAGCACCGGTGGTACCGGCACTGCAGTCGTACTGGCTGCCGGTGCACGTCTCGATCGTCTCGCTCGGCAGCGGGGTGTTCTTGATCTCCGGGGTTGCGAGCGCGCTGTTCCTGATCCGCATGAAGCATCCCGAGGCCTCGGGGAGCAGAATGAGCCGAATCGTCGCCCGTCTGCCTTCCGCGCAGACACTGGACATCCTGGCGTACAAGACCACGATCTTCGCATTTCCACTCTTCGGCGTCGGCGTCATCCTCGGTGCCATTTGGGCCGAAGCCGCATGGGGCCGATTCTGGGGCTGGGACCCGAAAGAAACGGTCTCCTTCATCACCTGGATCGTCTACGCCTCCTACCTGCACGCCCGCGCCACCAGCGGATGGCGCAACACCCGCGCAGCATGGATCAACATCGCCGGATTCGTGGCGATGCTGTTCAACCTGTTCATCATCAACATGGTCGTCTCCGGCCTGCACTCCTACGCAGGCCTGAACTGATGACTCCCGCTACGTGCCCCCCAGCGCGTCCGCAAGGTCCTGCGGAATGGGCATCGGCGACATCAGTCCCGCCTCGACCCGGCCGGTGTTACCGGCCGGGTATCGCCCCGACCACGATCCTGGAGCAGCGACCACGATCCGAATCACCTGACCCCAGGATTCGCGCCGATCATGTTCTACCGCCGCAGCTTTCACCATCGCGGCGTGGTTGAGAGCATGCAATCACGGATAGTGCTGCGAGAGGATGTGTGTTCGTTCGAGGTGGTGCCAGCGCACCTCTGTTGTCGATGCCGCTGCTGCTGGGGTCATGTCGATCCCGTAGAGCCTGCATGCAGTCCGATCACCGCCCGCAGGTCTCTACCTTCCCTGACCGAGTTCGCTTCGCGCGGGAGTCGATGTGCAGCAGGTACATCCATCCGAGCACCCGGAGCTGCTGCCGTCGTCTGCTCCGATCGCCGAGGGTGACGGTGCGGTGGTGGCGGCCAGTAGGTTCCCAGATGCGAGAGGCGCAGCGTTCCTCGGCGTCGGGGCCGGAGCGCAGCAGGCATCCTCGAAGGCCGCTGCGGGTGCGATCGTGACATTGAGGGCACCGGATGCCGTAGGCGGTGGGACGAACCCGTCCAACGGTGTGGTGCGGGCGGCACGAATCGCATTGGCGATCACCAGGACTTCGGCGAGTTCGTGGACGAGCACCACAGTCGCCAAACCGAGGACGCCGGTGGCAGCCAGTGGGACGAGCACGCCGATGATCGCGATCGACAGGGCGATGTTCTGGACCATGATGCCGCGGGCATGCCGAGCGTGGGCCAGCACCTGCGGTAGATGCCGGAGGTCTTCCCCCATGAGGGCAACATCGGCGGTCTCGATGGCAACGTCGGTTCCCATTGCGCCCATGGCGATACCGACATCTGCGGTCGCCAAGGCGGGAGCGTCGTTGATGCCGTCGCCGACCATGGCAATCTTGCGTCCGGCCGCGATGTCGGCGAGCAGGGCCGCTTTGTCCTCGGGCAGTAGTTCGGCGTGGACGGCGGTGATACCCGCCTGGGTCGCCAGGGCCTGCGCAGTGAGTGCGTTGTCGCCGGTGAGCATCGCAGTGTCGATACCGAGCGCGGTGAGTTGGCGGACAGCCTCGGCGGCCTCGGGCCGCAGTTCGTCGCGGACGGCGATCGCAGCGATCAGGACTCCGGCGCGTTCGACGAGAACGACTGTGGCACCGCTGCTTTGGAGACGAGCGACGTCGGCGCGGAACTCCTCGGAGCTGGGGTGGGTGTCGAACCAGCTCGGTTTCCCGAGCCTGATCGCGGCTCCGTCGAGGGTGCCGGTCAGGCCGTGTCCGGCGATGGCAGTGACATCATCGGCTGCCGCGACGGTCGATACGGAAGCGAGGATGGCGCGGGCGAGTGGATGCTCGCTGCGCGCTTCGAGCGCAGCAGCAACGGCCAGCGCGGCGTCGCGGCCGATTCCCGCAGCGGTGACGACGTCGACGACCTCCGGTCGTCCTGCGGTGAGGGTGCCGGTCTTGTCCACGGCGACGACGCGGATGCGGCCCAGCTCTTCTACTGCTGCACCGCCTTTGATCAATGCCCCGTTGCGGCTCGCAGCCCCGATCGCCGCCACCACCGACAGCGGCACCGAGATGGCCAACGCGCACGGTGATGCCGCGACCAGGACCACCAGTGCGCGTTCGAGCCACAACATGGGGTCACCGAGCACCGCACCGACGCCGGCGACGAGGGCGGCGAGAATCATGATCGAAGGCACGAGGGGACGTGCGATCCGGTCCGCGAGCCGCTGGCCGGCCCCTTTGCGGTCCTGGGCCTGTTCGACGATGCGGACGATGCGCGCAAGCGAACTCTCCGATGCCGGCGCGGTGACGGTGATCTCGATGGCTCCGCCGCCGTTGATGGCACCGGCATGCACCTCGTCGCCGACACCGGCTTCGATGGGCACGGACTCGCCGGTGATCGCGGACACGTCCAGATTCGTCGAACCGCGTGCGATGGTGCCGTCCGTGGCAGCTCGCTCGCCCGGTCGCAGCACCATGGTGTCCCCGATCACGACATCGTCGGGGGGCAGGGCCTGCTCGGTTCCACCGCGCAGGACCGACACTGTCGGCGGCACCAAGGACAGAAGTGCGCGTAGTCCGCGGCGGGTCTTGGTGACCGCGTACTCCTCGAGTCCCTCGGCGACGGAAAACAGGATGCCGAGCATCGCGGCCTCGGGGATCTGGCCCAATGCGATGGCACCGAGGAGCGCGATCGTCATCAGCGTGCCGACACCGATGCGGCCGTGTCGCAGATTTCTCACCGTCGCGGGAACGAAGGTGACGGCCGCGATCGCGGCAGCGATCAGACCGCCGACGGTCGCGACCGCATCGGCACCCGTTCGACCGAGCAACCACGATGCGGCGAGGATGATCGCGGCTACCGATGCGAGTTGCAGCTCGCGGACCTGCCACAACCTCTGGGGTACGTCGGTCGGAGCCGGACCTGCCGTGCCCGTACCGTCGGCGGCCGGTTCGGTGGTCGGCGCAGCGGGGGTCGGTCCGCAGCACGCGTCAGCCATGATCGACCCCGGTGAGATCAGCGGTGGCCGAGGCGGTGGCCAGTGGCTCGGTCAGTATCGAGAGCAGTCGGGCGCCGCGATCGGTGAGCGAATACATGACCAACTTTCCCTCTCTGTTCGATGTGACGGCGTCCGCGGCTTTGAGTTTGCGGAGATGGTGGGAGACCAGCTTCTGGCTCTGTCCCACGATCCACGCAACATCGCAGCCGCACATCTGCCCGCCGGCGTTCAACGCGAGCGCGATGGTCAGTCGGGTGGGGTCACCGAAAGCTCGGGCAGCGTCGGCGACCGGTTCGATATCGCCGAGAGCAGGCAAGGCTGCGCGCACCCTCTCGGCGTGAGGGAGGTCCATACACAACAGATCGCACGAGTCCAAAGGTTCCAAGGCCATGGGCACAATCTAACAATCATGCGATCGTCAGGGAAGACCTTTCGGTCGACGTTCGTACGATTGTTAGTCTCACAACGGGTCGAAACGCCCATATCGGGCCCGTTGATCAGTCCGAACGAGTCGAGAAGGTAGTTGTATGAGCCGAGCGTTGAAGATTTCCCTGTCCCTGGTGGTCGTGTTCGCCGCCGCGTTGGCTGTATTTCTGGTGGTGGACCGATCGGGCACGCCGGATGCTGCCGCCGCCGAGCAGGCCGCCGCCGACCCTGCCTCGATCGCGGTGCGCGAGAACAGTCATCGGTTGAACTCGGTGCCCGACGGCCGGGTCACGTTCGTGGAGTTCCTCGACTTCGAGTGCGAGGCCTGCCGGTCTGTCTACCCAGCGATCGAACAATTGCGTGAGGAGTACGGCGACCGGGTGAGCTTCGTGGCCCGCTACTTTCCCATCGCCTCGCACTTCAATGCCGAACGCGCCGCACGCGCTGTCGAAGCCGCAGCACAGCAGGGCGGCTTCGAGGACATGTATCAGCGCATGTACGAGACGCAGGCGCAGTGGGGCGAACAGCAGGTTCCGCAGGACGAGTTGTTTCGGAGCTTCGCCGTCGAGCAAGGACTCGACATGAGCGCCTTCGATGCCGCTTACACCGACCCTGCGACGCTCGAACGCATCGAGGCCGACGTCGCCGACGGGATCGCGCTCGGCGTCCAGGGCACCCCGACGTTCTTCCTCAACGGCACCAAGATCGAACCCACCACCTACGGAGACCTCACCGATGCCCTCGACGCTGCACTCGGCTGACCGCGCAGCCGCTCTCACCCGACGCAGCGGACCGTTCGCCCGAAGCCTGCCCTGGCTGCTGCTGGTAGGAGGCGTGATCGGACTGGCCGCCGCGTTCGTACTCACGGTAGAGAAGTTCGCCCTTGCGCTCGATCCCGCCTACGCCCCGACCTGCAGTATCAATCCGGTACTCAACTGCGGATCGGTGATGGACACCCCGCAGGCGTCTGCGTTCGGATTTCCCAATTCCCTTCTCGGGATCGCGGGCTTCGCCGTCGTGGCGGCAGTGGGTGCCGCCCTGCTCGCCGGAGCCGTGTTCGCGCAGTGGTTCTGGAGTGCACTGCAGGTCGGTGTCACTGCTGCTGCGGTCTTCGTGCACTGGCTGATCGTGCAGAGCCTCTACGACATCGGCGCGCTGTGCCCGTACTGCATGGCGGTGTGGGCGGTCACCGTACCGATCTTCTGGTACGTCACGCTGCGCAACCTCGACCGCGGGGCTCCGAGTGCGGGCCGGCGGCAGTGGGCGGGAGTGTTGATGCGCAATCACTCGATTGCGCTGACCGTGTGGTTTCTCGTCCTCATCGCCCTGATCGCGCAGCGTTTCTGGTCGTACTGGTCCACGCTCCTATGATCCGCGACGTACCGTTCGCCCCTCTGCCGATCTCTCGAGAAAGAAGGTCACGGCGATGACGCGCGGCTGGTCGATCGTCATGCTCGTCGTTGTCGTTGCATCGATCGTCGCACTGTGGCCCCGCTCCGGTGGCGTCGAGGGCGGCCCATCCGACGTCATCGCCAACAATGTCGCGCCGGTCGGACCCGAACCCACACTGTCCCGCCCGCCGGATGACGCGGCACGAGCAACAGCGCTACCGCTGTGTCCGCAGCCGGTGCCACACGAAGGTGGGCCGCTGGCGGGAGTGATGGCGCGCTGCATCGGCAGTGCCGACGATGTCGATCTCGTCGACGTTCTCGGCAGCGAGGTGACGCTGATCAACCTGTGGGCATCCTGGTGCGGCCCGTGCCGCACCGAGATGCCCGTAGTCGATGCCTACGCCGCAGAACCCGACGCGATCCCAGTCATCGGAATCAACGTCGAGGACCGACCCGCGGACGCGGCCGCGCTGCTCACGCAACTGGGCATCCGCTATCCGAACTACATCGACGGCGGCAGCGTCCAGGACGCGCTCTCGGCACCGCCGGTCCTTCCCCTGAGTTTTCTCGTCCGCCCGGACGGAACGATCGAGCGCATCACCGACCCGACAGTGTTCGAGACGACAGACCAGATCCGCACTGCAATAAAGGACTTCACCTCATGACACGTTTCCTACCCGTGTGGGTCGGTACTCGACGACAAGGCGGCACGCCCACCGCGGCAATCGGATCGATTCTTGCCGTCGTACTACTGATCTCCGGATGCTCCGCTGGTGCCGACGCTGCACCGTCCGGCGGGAGCTTCGACTTCGTCGCGCCCGGTGGCCGAACCGACATCGTCTACGACCCTCCCGAAACACGCGGAACCATAGGCGAGCTCGCCGGCCCCGATCTGATGGAGGAGGGCAAGACGACCGCTCTGGCGGACTACGACGGAAAGGTCGTCGTGATCAATCTCTGGGGTCAATGGTGTGGCCCCTGCCGCGGCGAAGCCGACGACCTCGAAGAGGTCTACGAGGCCACCCGTGAGCGCGGTGTGCAGTTCCTCGGTATCAATGTCCGAGATCCGCAGAAGGACAAAGCGCAGGACTTCGTGGTCGACAACAACGTCACTTACCCTTCGATCTACGACCCCTCGATGCGGACGCTGATCGCCCTCGGCGGGAACTATCCGACCAGCGTCATTCCCTCGACGCTGGTACTCGATCGCCAGCACCGGGTGGCCGCGGTCTTCATGCGAGCCCTGCTCACCGAAGACCTGCTTCCCGTCGTCGAACGGATAGCCGCGGAATGACGACTCTTCTCGCCCAAGACATCGGGTCGACGTTCCAGAACGCGGCATCGAGTGGGCCCCTACTGCTGGCGATCGCGGCATGCATGCTCGCCGGGTTGGTCTCGTTCGCCTCACCGTGCGTGGTGCCGCTGGTGCCGGGATACCTGTCCTACCTGGCAGGCATCGCCGGCGCCGACGCCCAATCAGCCCGCGACGCCCAATCAGCCCGCGGCACCCAATCGGCCTGCGAGGCTCAGTCAGCCGATGCCCGGACACCCAGCACCGCGACCGCCGGTACGTCGTCGACGGGTCTCGTGAATCGCTGGCGTGTGGCCGGTGCAGCGTCGTTGTTCGTCGCCGGGTTCACCATCGTCTTCGTCCTCGCCACAGCCTCGGTCTTCGGAGTCATCGGCACCTTGCGCATCAACGAGCAAGTACTCCAACGCGTGGGCGGGGTCATCACGATCATCATGGGTGCGGCGTTCATCGGGTTGATACCCGCACTGCAACGCGACACCCGATTCGCACCCCGGCAGATCTCGTCCCTTGCAGGAGCGCCGCTGCTCGGTGGGGTGTTCGCGCTCGGCTGGACGCCGTGCCTGGGTCCGACCCTTGCCGGCGTGCTGTCCGTGGCGGCAGGCACCGAAGGTGCAACCGCAGCCCGCGGGGTCACTCTCATCGTCGCGTACTGCCTGGGACTCGGCCTACCGTTCGTCGTTCTTGCGTTCGGTTCGAGTTCGGCGATGCGCGGTGTGGGGTGGCTTCGGAGGAACTCTCAGAGGATCAAGGTGGCGGGCGGTGTCATCATGATCGCCGTCGGCATCGCACTGCTGACCGGGGTGTGGGGGTTGTTCATCGCCTGGATCCGCAACGAATTCGTCAGTGCAGTGATCCTGCCCATCTGATCGTGATGTCGCCGAACCGCCACGCCGCATTGCATTGTTCGGGAGGCCGAACTATATTTTCAGGGTTCTGACATATTGTTGGTGCCGGAGGGTGTGGTCATGTCTGTGCTGCAGCGCCGATCGTCTCGGCCGCCCTCGAGGTTTCGGTCTGGCCTCGTTCTGCTCGGTCCTGCTTTCGTCGCCGCGATCGCCTACGTCGACCCCGGCAATGTCGCCTCCAACGTCAGCGCCGGCGCGCAGTTCGGGTACCTGCTGGTCTGGGTGATCGTCGCCGCGAACGTGATGGCCGGCCTCGTGCAGTTCCTCTCCGCCAAACTCGGCATCGTCACCGGAATGACACTGCCCGAAGTGGTCCGCGAGAAGTCGAGCAAGAGTGTGCGACTGGCATATTGGGGGCAAGCAGAAGTGGTCGCCATGGCGACCGACCTCGCCGAAATCGTCGGCGGTGCGATCGCCCTCTACCTGCTCTTCGACCTGCCGCTCCTGATCGGCGGCCTCATCACCGGGGCCGTATCGATGATCTTGCTGATGGTCCAGGATCGCCGGGGCCAACGGCCCTTCGAGTTCGTGATTCTCGGGCTACTCGGTGTCATCGCCGTCGGATTTCTTGCCAGCGTCGTCGTGGAACCGCCATCGTTCACCGAGGCCGCGGCCGGTCTGATTCCGCGGTTCGACGGCGCGGAAAGCGTGTTGATCGCCGCCGCGATGCTCGGTGCGACGATCATGCCGCACGCGGTGTACCTGCACTCCGGTTTAGCACGTGACCGGCACGGACACCCCGAGGCAGGGCCTGTCCGTCAGCGGTTGTTGCGGATCACCCGGATCGATGTCGGGTTGGCGATGCTGCTGGCCGGTGCAGTGAACATGTCGATGCTGCTGTTGGCGGCCTCGACGCTGGGAGGCCGAGAGGGCGTCGATTCCATCGAAGGAGCTCACACAGCAGTAGGAGACACTCTGGGGCCGGTGGTAGCGCTGCTGTTCGCGGTGGGCCTGCTGGCCTCGGGCCTGGCATCGACATCGGTCGGGGCATACGCCGGCGCGATGATCATGGACGGCCTACTACGTCAGCGCATTCCGATTCTGGTGCGACGACTGGTGACACTTGTTCCCGCACTGGCAATTCTGGCCGCGGGGGTCGACCCCAGTCGGGCACTGGTCGTCTCACAAGTCGTCCTGTCCTTCGGTATTCCGTTCGCGCTCATTCCCTTGGTGCGGTTCACCTCGGACCGCATCCTGATGGGCGGCGATGTCAATCACCGGATCACGGCATACGCGGCATGGCTCATCGCGGGAATCGTCGTCGCACTCAATGTCGCGTTGATCTATCTGACCGTCGCCTGACTGCGCGCGGGTGGACAAGTCCAGCATGCGCTTATTTCAGGACGATGACCACGCGTAGCGCGTCGACGGACGTCCGGGTCATCGAGTTTCTGCTCGAGGGTGCGGTCAGGGTGCGCCGTTGCCTGCCGTGGTGGGCTCGTGTTGGCTTTTTTCATCGGTATGGAAAGTGATCAGATTGCCGTCGGTGTCGACAGTTGCGAACTCCGTCGTTCCCCAGTCCGTCGAGACGGGACGACCCGCGTCTGCGGGATGGAGAACTCCCGCGCGGGACATCTCGGCGTAAAGGTCGTTGATCTCGTCCACGGCGATGCGGCAGCTGGCTGTGCCGGCAAGGAACGTCTCGGCTCCGCTGCATACCGGCCATGCCGCAGGGTCTGAACGGGTATTCCAGCTGTCGTCGTCGGCGGCCCACAAGTGGATCTCGACGTCGTCGCGGGTAAGCCTCGCGAAAGTCGGGTCGGTGTACCGGGTCGTGAAGCCGAACGCGCGGACGTATATCTCTACAGCGGTGTCGATGTCTCGTACCGGCAGCGCAGGTACCACTTTCGACATGCCCATAGGCAACACTAACGCCGACGAGCCGGAGTAGGAGCCGAACCCACATCAATTGCTGGCGCTCAGTGCATTCGACTTCTGACACAGTGAACGCGACTCCTGAAACTGACAGGATCGATATCGAGACTCAATCGTGATGTGTCTCAGAAACCTGTCTCAAGCTCTGACGCGCCGCCTGTGCCTTGTCGGCCGTTTCTGAGACAGTCATCCTCGTGAGCGCCGTTTTGGGATACATGAGGGTCTCGACCACCGATCAGTCGCTGGATCTACAGAGAGACGCACTGACAGCCGCCGGCTGCTTCCGCATCTGGGAAGAGGTCGCATCCGGAGCAGACAAAGACCGACCTCAGTTGCAGCTGCTCCTCGAGAGCGTGCGCGCCGGCGACGTCGTCGCAGTATGGCGACTCGATCGACTCGGCCGCTCACTGAGCCACCTCATCGAAACCGTCAACCTCATCGAAACCAAAGGTGCAACACTGCGCAGCATCACCGAAGGCATCGACACCTCGACAGTCGGAGGACGCCTGACCTACAACATCTTCGGCTCCCTCGCCGAATTCGAACGAGACCTCGTCAAAGAACGCACCATGGCCGGCCTCGCAGCCGCACGAGCCCGCGGCCGCATCGGTGGCCAACCAGCCAAGATCGACGCCGACAAAGCTCGTCACATCCGCAGAATGCTCGACGACGGCACACCCAAAACCGAAATCGCATCAGTACTCGGAATCGGCCGCGCCACCCTCTACCGGCACCTCAGTTCGCCTGCGGGTTAAGCGATTAGCTCCCATCACGGTGTACGTCCGGCCCCGGGTTCCTTTGGCGAGACACTTCCACCGGGTACACCAAAACGGCGACAGGAGGGGTCGCACGTCCTCTGTCTCTGCCAAGGAAAATTGGCGGCTCGCAAGGTCAGGACCGGAACAAATTTCCGTACAGCTGTGCAATGGATTCGAAGACTTCTACGGGATCCACATAATTGTTCTTGTCTCGTAACGCGTCTTCGAGGGCATCTTCGTTCACGATGTTGTCGGGGACCAGCACGTGCCACTTGTAACCCCGCGGTTGTGGACGAACTCCTGCCGAGGCCAAGTATGCATTGATGTCCTCGTTCTGTGCACGCAAATCTTCTTCAGTGAAGGCCTCGAACCAAACTTCCTGCGGGTCACCGGTTGCCTGGTGACCGCGTGACACTTTCACGGGCGGATGCAGCGCCGCTGGATACGACGTCCGAAAGCATCGGCCCGGACCCGCAGCCCAGGCAGTCAACGCCCCATGACCGTTGGCGACGAGCGGTACGTATCGACCCGTGGGCAGACCTTCAGGTATTTCACCCTCGTCATCCGCGACCGGGTAATCGCCCCAGTATTGAGCCATACCGTCTCCTTTAGGCTGAAACGAACTCTGGCCTCGGCCGCCGAAGCGCCGAGGCCAGAGGCGACGATCAAGATGCTAACCGATCTGGAACGACCCGATGGGGTCCCCGGTCTGTGACAGCAGGGGAATCGTCCGGGGAGCTGGCGTCGCGGCAGCGTCGACTACCGAACCAACCAAATCGTCCGACCTGACGTACCCCAGCTCACCATCGGTACCGATGGCGCTGACCAGGTCAGGGAGTTCAGCATCTGCCTGCGCGGCCTCGCCGGTTCCGTAGCTCTCACCGTCCGGATTTGTTCCTTGTGCGCGCGCAGCGTCGCCGTCTGCGCGAGGTGCAGCCAGGGCAGCGGGGGCAGGGTACTGGAGGGGGTCGGACGGGAAGGTGACGTACTCCGACATGTTTCCACCGGACGGCCACACCGCCACGAATCCATGACTGTTGTAGAAGCCGGGTCCGCAGTCTCGAGTGGACGTAGCGGTCTGAGAACTCGTGTTGAACAGGTTGAACTGGTAGTCCGTCGCCGAGCACAACGCACCCTCCCGGAAGAGGCGGGCTTTGGAGCCGATAACACCCTGCGGCACAGTGCTTCCGAAGGCCGTGTAAACACGCGTCGACGCTTTGGGAACTCCGGCGTTGTTCCTGACTTGTCATTGGTCGACATATTCGAGCGCGAACGGAATCAATGCAGAATGCACCGAATGCGTTCTCTACCAACAGGTCTGCAGCAATCCGCCTCGGTTGCAGACCGGCCGGTTTTACCTACCCTAGCGGCAAAGTTGCCGATTACGCTAGCGCAAGTAATGAAACGGTCAAAAGTATTGAATCGAGTCGAATCATAGACGGTATGGAGGTCTTGGCTGGGGCCCCTCCGCATGTAAGCGTGGGTTGCCGACAGGAGTGGGTCCTGGCCGGTAGAGCCACAGATGTGGGAGGCCCCAGTGAAGAATCATCGTACGAGTGTTGGTTTGGATGTGCACGCACGATCGGTGGTGGCGTGCGGTTTGGATGGCGAGACGGGCGAGTTGTTCGAGCGTCGCATGTCGCCTGATCACAAAGAAATCCTGGAGTGGATTCGTTCGCTGCCAGGACTGGTGCATGTCGTCTACGAGGCGGGCCCGACCGGTTTCGGTCTGGCCCGTTTTCTGTTGGCCGCCGGTGTCGATTGTGTGGTGGCGGCACCGTCGAAAATTCAGCGTCCCCCTGGTGACCGCATCAAGACCGATGCCCGTGATGCCCGGCATTTGGCTCGGTTGCTTCATTTGAGTTCTATTGTGCCGGTTCTGATTCCGAGTACCGAGCAGGAGTCCGCTCGTGATCTGGTGCGAGCAAGGGAGGACTGCCGCGGCGATCTGGTGTCCGCACAGCATCGCCTGACACATGTGCTGCTGCGTCAAGGGATCATCTACAGCGGCGGCAAACCCTGGACCGCAGCCCACGATCTGTGGTTACGTCGCCAGCGGTTCGATTCACGTGCACTGCAGATCACCTACGACACCGCCTACGAGACCGTCATCGCCACCACCGAACGCCGGAATCGTCTCGATACCGCCATCGCGGACATGGCTGCGCATTCGTCGTTCACTCCGGTGGTGACCCGGCTGGGGTGCCTTCGTGGGGTGGCGACGTTGACAGCGTTCGGTTTGGCGACGGAGATCGGTGAGTGGGACCGGTTGACCGGCCGCTCGATCGGTGCGTTCGTCGGGTTGATCCCGACCGAGCATTCTTCCGGTGAATCCCGGTCGCAGGGCGGTGTCAGCAAAACCGGCAATGCTCACGTACGCCGACTGCTGGTCGAGGCTGCCTGGCATCATCGCAAGCCGTATCGGCCGGGGCGTGAACTGGTGGCACGGTGGAAGGCGTCGACTCCCAAAGCCAAAGCGCGAGGACATCAAGCGAACCGGCGGCTGCACGCACGGTGGGAACATTTCGACGAACGCGGTAAACGTGCGGTGGTCGCCAATGCCGGGATCGCACGAGAGCTGGCCGGCTGGTGCTGGTCGTTGGCCACGCTCGAGGAATGACTGAAGCTCCGACGCCGAAGTAGCGATCTGCGTCGGGATAGATGTCCGGAATGAACGGTCGACGACGATGTGGGATGTGGCCGAGCGTCTGGGAGTGACCCGCTAGCCGCCTATGAGCAATCCTCAACTGCGCGTTGGGATCACGCTCGACTCATAGACTTGCGATCCACTCCAGCCGAAACAGTCCGTCCTGCGGTAACCAACCCGCGTATATGAGAGTTGACGACGCGTCGAACACTACGACACGCTCACCTCCCACTCGCATCGATCACCATCCCGGCAACAGGAAGCGGTGGCACACACGACGGTGCGTGCCACCGCTTCACCATGCCGTCGTTGACAGGCCGACCTCCATATGAGGCGACTACCGCACACAACTGCACACGGCCCATCAACTACTATGTTGCATAGTAATTGAGATGCAATCGTCGAAAGGGTGTGGCGGTGTGACAGCTGATCAAACCCCGGCGCTCACATCGCAGGGACGGTTACGCAGAGCAATCGCTGCGGTGCGCAACAGGTGGCGGCAACTGACCTCGATGCGAACGGCACTGGTGCTGCTGTTTTTGCTCGCTATCGCAGCAATCCCAGGCGCCCTGCTGCCACAGCGCAATCTCAACACCCAGGCGGTTGATTCCTACATCGCAGCGCGCCCGGCTCTCGGGGCCGTCATGGACACGCTGGAATTGTTCGACGTATTCGGAAGCTTCTGGTTCACCGCCATCTACGTCCTACTGTTTGTGTCGTTGATCGGCTGCCTGACTCCCCGAATGATCGAACACGGTAAAGCCCTTCGCGCACAGCCAGTTCGCGTACCCCGAAACCTTTCGCGACTACCGCTTCATCATTCGGGCGCTCTCGCCGGTAGCCCGAAAACCGTCATCGACGACATCGCGCCCCACTTGAGAGGGTGGCGTACTGCCGTTAGGCCCGAGCCCGATGGGGCGCTCACCCTCTCCGCCGAGAAGGGCTATACCCGCGAAGCGGGAAACCTACTTTTTCATTTCTCGCTGATCGGTCTGCTCGCGGCCATCGCCATCGGCAAGCTCTTCGGTTACGAAGGATCGGTCATCGTCATCGCCGACAACGGGCCCGGTTTCTGCAACACCTCGCCCGCCATCTACGACTCCTTCCGGGCCGGCAACAGCACCGACGGAACCGGGCTGGAGCCGTTCTGCATCAGAGTCAAGGACTTCAACGCCGACTACCTTGAGAACGGCCAGGCAGAGATGTTCACCTCGAACATCTCCTACCAGTCCGCCGACGACATCGCCGCAGACACCTGGCGCGACTATCAACTCAAAGTCAACGAACCCCTCCGGCTCGGAGATGAACGCATCTACCTCACCGGCCACGGATACGCCCCGGAATTCACCGTGACCTTCCCCGACGGTCAGAGTCGAACCGAGGCCCTGCAGTTCCGGCCCGACGACGCCACCACGTTCCTGAGTAGCGGGGCGTTGCGTTTCGATCCACCCGGCGGGACCTATGCCACCGCCGATGAGCGACGCCGCGGCCAGATCGCCATCGAAGGCCTCTTCGCTCCCACTGCGCAATTCAACGGAACCCTGCTCTCCTCCCGCTTCCCGGACTTGGTCGATCCTGCTGTGGCAGTGGATATCTACAAAGGAGATACCGGCCTCGACACCGGCATACCCCAGTCGATCTTCTCCCTGGACCAGGAGATGATCAACCAGGGCCGACTTGTCAAGCAGGATCGGGTGAACCTGCGTCCCGGTGAATCGACGACCCTCACCGACGGCACCAACATTCGATTCAACGGCGCCAAGGAGTTCGCCAACCTGCAGGTCGGATACGACCCCGCACAGTTGTGGGTGCTCGTGTTCGCGATCACGATGATGACCGGACTGTTGGTCTCGCTGGTGATCAAGCGACGTCGAGTCTGGTTCCGTGTACTCCCGGCCGAAACAGGCCGATCGAGCGTGGAGATGGGCGGGCTCGCCCGTACCGATCACGCCGGATGGGGACCCGAATTCGAGACCCTCCGCACCGAAATCTGGACGCCGCGGACAAAGAACCACTCCGAGACCCTCGATACAGAAACGGTGTAGCGCCATGCCGATCGACGACAACCTCGCCCGCTGGAGCGACATCAGTTTCGAGACCGCCTTCGTGGTCTACCTTCTCGCCGCGATCCTGTTCATCGCACAACTCGCAACGACACGAACAGCGACTCTGAGCCGGGCCTCGAGTCTGCATCCGCAACTGATCGCAGCGACATCATCGACACCGGGATACGTGCCGGTCCCCGAGCGAAGAGCCCCGTCCGAACGCCTGGGCCGCACGGGACTCGCCCTGGTAATGCTCGCACTCACTTTGCATATCGGGTCGATCGTCCTGCGCGGGATCGCCACTGGCCGCCCGCCGTGGGGAAACATGTACGAATTCGTCTCCGTCACATGCGCGGCCGGCATACTTGCCGGACTGATCGTGCTGCGCTCGGAGCAACTGCGCACACTATGGTTGTTCGTCCTCGTGCCGACCTTGATCCTGCTCTTCATTGCCGGAACTGTGCTCTATGCCAACGCGGCGCCCGTCGTACCAGCCTTGCAGTCGTATTGGCTCCCCGTGCACGTCTCCGTCGTCTCGCTCGGCAGCGGGGTGTTCCTGATCTCCGGTGCAGCCAGCACATTGTTCCTGATCCGGATCCGATATCCCAACAACAACGCCGTCCCCGACAGCAGAGTGGGCCGGATCGTCGCTCGTCTCCCCTCGGCGCACTCGCTCGACGTGCTGGCGTACAAGACCACCATCTTCGCGTTTCCCCTGTTCGGAATCGGTGTCATCCTCGGCGCGATCTGGGCCGAGGCCGCGTGGGGTCGGTTCTGGGGCTGGGACCCGAAAGAGACGGTCTCATTCATCGCGTGGATCATCTACGCCGCGTACCTGCACGCCCGGGCCACCAGCGGGTGGCGTGACACCCGGGCCGCGTGGATCAACATCGCCGGATTCGTGGCCATGCTGTTCAACCTGTTCATCATCAACATGGTGGTCTCCGGACTGCATTCGTACGCGGGTTTGAACTGATGTCGCCTGCTAGCCGCCGCCCTGTGCTTCGGCGAGGTCATGCGGCACCGGTCGCGTCAATCCCGCGTCGACCCGGCCGGTGTTGCCGACCGGGTATCGACCGGACCAGGATCCAGGAGCCACGACCACGATCCGAATCAACTGACTGCCTCGTGTCCGTAGTGCATTCCGGAGAGGGAAGTCACAGTGCCCCGAGCTTCGTCACCGGCCAAGACTGGGGCATCGACCGCGTCACCGATCCCACGATGTTCGAGACATCGGCGCAGATCCGTACTGCAGCAAAGGCGTCGACTTCATGAGACTCGGCCGCCCTACGGGGGCTCGCACACGCGAACAGAGCAGTCTGCCCGCCACGGCAACGGCATCCATCCTTGCCGTTGTACTCCTGGTCTCCGGATGTTCCGCAGGCGCCGACGCCGTGCCCTCCGGAGGTAGCTTCGATTTCGTTGCACCCGGTGGTCAAACCGACATCGTCTACGATCCCCCCGAAACGCGCGGAACCATCGGTGAACTCGCCGGACCCGATCTGATGGAGGAAGGTAAGAACACCGCTCTGTCGGACTATGACGGCGAGGTGGTCGTGATCAATCTCTGGGGTCAGTGGTGCGGCCCCTGCCGCGGCGAAGCCGACGACCTCGAAGAGGTCTACGAAGCAACCCGCGAGCGCGGTGTGCAGTTCCTCGGTATCAATGTTCGAGATCCGCAGAAGGACAAAGCGCAGGACTTCGTTGTCGACAACAATGTCTCCTACGCCTCGATCTACGACCCCTCGATGCGGACGCTGATCGCCCTCGGCGGGAACTACCCGACCAGCGTGATTCCCTCGACGCTGGTACTCGATCGAGAGCACCGGGTGGCGGCAGTGTTCATGCGTGCCCTCCTCGCCGAAGACCTGCTCCCTGTCGTCGAACGGATAGCAGACGAATGACTGTTCTTCTTGCCCAAGGCGGCGTTGGCTCGACGTTCCAAAATCTGGCATCGAGCGGACCTCTGGTACTGGCGATCGCCGCATGTATGCTCGCCGGGCTGGTCTCGTTCGCGTCACCGTGCGTGGTGCCCCTGGTGCCGGGCTACCTGTCGTACCTGGCGGGCATCGCAGGTGCCGACGTGCCGTCGCTCGCCGCCGCCTCGACTGGTGAAGCACCGCCGAAGCTGGCAAGCCGCTGGCGCGTGGCAGGTGCAGCGGGGTTGTTCGTCGCCGGCTTCACCATCGTCTTCGTCCTCGCCACCGCCTCGATTTTCGGGGTCATCGGCACCCTGCGCATCAACGAACAGGTGCTTCAGCAGGTCGGCGGTGCCATCACGATCATCATGGGCTTGACGTTCATCGGGTTCATTCCCGCATTCCAACGCGACACTCGATTCGCGCCGCAAACCATCTCGTCTCTTGCTGGAGCGCCGCTGCTCGGTGGCGTGTTCGCGCTCGGCTGGACGCCGTGCCTTGGCCCCACGCTCGCCGGGGTGTTGTCCGTTGCCGCTGGCACTGAAGGCGCAACCGCAGCGCGCGGCGTCACTCTCATCGTCGCCTACTGTCTGGGACTCGGTCTACCGTTCGTGGTCCTCGCGTTCGGCTCGAGTTCGGCGATGCGCGGTGTCGGCTGGCTACGGCGGAACTCGCAGAGAATCAAAGTGGCAGGCGGAGTGATCATGATCGCCGTCGGTGTCGCCCTGCTGACGGGGGTGTGGGGTCTGTTCATTGCCTGGATACGCAATGAATTCGTCAGTTCGGTTGTATTACCCATCTGAGAAGGAAACCGAGCAGCCGCACGTGCAAGACCACGCCTCCCCAACTGCCAGTGCCGGTGGTATCGAACCCACTCTCTGTCGACGGCGCGCCCCCGCCGGGCCGCGATGACCCGATCCGAGAGCCGCCCCCTGTCCCTACCGCGGATCTGCGTGTCCCAAGGACCCCGCAGGCGGGTGCATCAGCAGGGGAGGGCATGTTTCCGGGGCCGTGTTGATCGGTGTGGCAGCTAAAAGGGCCAGGTCCTTCGAAACCGAAGGGCGGGGCTCGGTATTAGCCGAGCCCCGCCCTACGGTTGATAGTTCCCAGAATTGAGAGTTACTGGGCGAGCAAACTTTCCATTGTGGAGATTTCGCTCTGCTGCGCATCGATGATTGTGGAGGCAAGCTCCTTGGCATCAGCATTGGAGCCGTCGGCCAACTCGATCTGAGCCATCTCGATTGCCCCCTTGTGGTGCTCGATCATCATGGTGAGCCACATGGAGTCGAACTCCGCTCCGTTAGCGGCCGACAACATGTCCATGTCTTCCTGGCTCATCATGCCGGTCATGCCACCGCTCCCCATGTCCATACCGCCCATGTCCATTCCGCCCATGTCCATTCCGCCCATGTCGGCGGACGCTGCGGGCTGTCCCCATGCGGTGAGCAGGGCATTCATCTGCTCCATCTCCGGTGCTTGAGCTGCTTCGATGGCCTGGGCCAGCTCGATGACCTGAGCATTCTCGGTTCGGCCGTCGACAAGTGAAGCCATCTCCACCGCTTGTGCATGGTGGGGGTACATCCCTTCGACGAACGTGACATCGGCATCGTTGAATTCGGCCGATGCTTCGGCGGAATTCTCGGAGGACGACGAGGCCGGTGTATCGCTGCTCGACATGCCGGGCATGTTCATTTCGCCGTCGTTACTGCTGCAGCCAGCGAGAACTGCGGCGGCGACAGCGGAAGCCGCCGTTATCGCGATCGTGAAACGGGTAGATCGATTCGAACGCATAACAAACTCCTGAAATTATGGTGGGGTGGTTCGGATCGACAGGCACACTGACCCGTCGACATCTGTGTCTCACACAACGGTGAGTCACCTGTCAGATCCGAAGCACAGACAATTCGGAGAGAGTGAAAATGGTCCAGGGCGGCGGGTGCCCGGTTCGACGACGAACTGCCGACAGCCGCGCAGCGTGGACGAGAGAACCGGCGAAGCCCACAACGATTGCCCGTAAGACGGCCAACGCCGCGACAGCACCGATGATAGCCAGACACAGATGCATGACCGAGCTGTGATCGCCACAGCCGTTCCCGCAGTGTGCTGCGGAACCACTCTCCGATGCTGTCGCAGATGATGCTCCCGAATGCTCGTCGACGGCAGGTGGAGCGCTCACCGTCGAGGTCATCGAGTGTTCGCCGATACTCGTCGCCGTTGCGAACGACATCGGCGCAGAATGCATGAGAAGGACTCCGAACAGCACTATCGAAGCGCAAACAGCACCTAGGAGCCACTTCTGGTTCATAGGTTCCGTGGCTGAAGTCCTCACCGGTTCGATCTTACCGGTCTGCCACACGGGCATCCGGTCTCCTCGCAGTCGCGGCGTCCGGACCGTGGACATCGAATCAGGTGGCGATGGGCCGGTTGATTGCGGTCACTTCATCCCAGGGAACGGGCGCGACTTTGACGACGTCGCCGCCGGTGGGGGCGTTGACGTATTTCCCGTCGCCGATGTAGATCCCGATGTGTCCGATCGGTGAGTAGAGAGAGATGAAGTCACCCGGTTGCACTGATTCGCGGGAGACAGGTGTGCCCGCTCGTGCTTGGTCTGCGGCCACGCGTGGAACGGTCAGTCCCAGTTGTTTGTAGGCGAAGTAGATCAGTCCGGAGCAATCGAAGGACCCCGGCCCGGTAGCTCCCCAGGAATAGGGTTTGCCGAGTTGGTCGAGGGCGATGCGCATCGCCTCCGCTGATGTTCCACTCGCAGCCGAGACGGCGGCGGGTAGCTCGGAAGGATTCGTGGTGCCGGGGCTGACGATGGCAGCTCGATCCGCATCGGTGAGGGCGGCGAATTGGTCGGTGATTTTGGCGATCTGATCGGCCAGGTCGGTCTGGCGTTGCTCGAGGTCGCGTTGTGTACGTGCGGCGTCCGCCTCGGCTACCGCAGCGGACGCCTGTGCTTGCCGGGCTTGTTCGAGCTGGTCTCGCGCTTCGTCGTCGATCTGTGTCGAGTCGGCGAGTGCAGCGGCTCGATCGGCGAGGATCCGGTCCAACAACACCATCTGATCGAGTAGTTGCTGTGGGCTGTCCGCGACCAGAACGGCCCCGAGAGGGGATTGCGGTACACCTTTGTACGCGGCGTCGACAGCTGTGGCCAGTGCTCGACGGTTGGCAGATGCGGCCACTTCGGCTTCCCGAGCCGCCGCCGAGGTCTCGTGGGCGAATTGAACTGCGGTACTCAGTTCGCCGCGGCGACGATCGAGGGTGTCCTGCGCGGCGTACATGCTCTCGGTGAGAGTGAAGGCGGTCGCATTGAGTTCAGCGAGTTGTCGTACGGCTTCGGATGCGTTCACCGGGGGTGCAGCAGGGTCCGCCGAAGCTGGAGCATTTACCGAAAATGCCGCGGCAACAACGATGATCGAGGCGATCAGGGTAGCGCGGACACGCCGCGTCGGGCCTGAAAAAGAATGCACAGAAGAAATCCTCTGGGGTCGGTGTGGGTTCCCTGCGTCACCAGCGAAGGAAACGGAGCGCGGCGAGAGCCGCATGGGACTGTGTCCGGCCTCGCCGGTCACCATTGTCGGGTATCGGCAGTCGTAGACGGTTCCTCACGGTCGGCTGAGGCTCGCGTCGACGCTCGACGCCTGTGCCGTATGGGCGGCGAGTCGGCGTCGATTGACGCCGACTCACCGCACCTGCAAACTACTATCATTCATAGTAGATGGTGGGGTGGTATCCGCTGACCGGGAGAGGGATGACGACTGTGACGATGCGTGACTGGCCGGCGCGGCGTTGGGTGGCCGCGTTACTGGGCGCGACGGTGGCCGCGCTGGTCGTGGCGATCCCCACCGGGATCATCCACACTGCGTTCTACGTTCGAATGACCCCGGTGTTGTGGTGGAACTATCCGGTGTGGATTGCCACCGCAGTTCTCAGTGGCCTCATTCTTGCGACATACGTGAGCACTGGGCTGGCGTCGTCGGTTTCTTCCCGTGTAGGGGTCAGTGCGAATGCGTTGTCGTTGTTGGCAGTCGGATGTCCGATATGCAACAAACTGGTAGTGGTGGCGGTCGGGGTGAGCGGTGCTCTGGATCTATGGGCACCCGTGCAGCCCGTAATCGGAGTGATGTCGGTGGGGGTGATGGTGTGGGCTCTTCGACTGCGAATCCGCGGGGAACGCGCGTGCCCTACTTCTCGCGTAGGTCAGGAGTTCGGCAACTCCGCTGGCTTTGGCGGTGCAGGCGCAGCAAAATTGTAGGATTTCTCGCCACGTCCTATCCGCGGTCCGGCAGCAACAGACGACGAAGGCGACCGCTTCTCGATGCGCCATCTGCGGTGTTGGGCTGTGCCTGCGACACCGGCAGGCGGGCGTCGGCCAGCAATCCTGCCACCCCGGCGGCCACGCAGGCCGACGTCACCACTATCAATGCCGGATTCGTTCGCCCGGTCAAAGCGTCCCCGAACAGCACCGCGGCGATCGTACCGGGCAGAATCCCCACGACAGTGGCCGTCGTGTAGGGCAGCAGGCGCACCGCGGAGAGTCCGGAGCAGTAGTTGACCAGGGCGAACGGTGCCGGGGCAATGAGCCGCAAGGACCCGACGGCCAGCCACCCCCGCCGAGCCAACCGGGCATCGATGGACTTGACCGCAGGATTCGTCAGCCGCTCCTGCACCGCGGTGCGCCCGAGCGCGCGCACCAGCAGCAACGCCAGCACAGCGCTGACAGTTGTGGCGGCGATCGTGACGGCGACCCCGGTGGCGGGACCGAACAACAGTCCGGCGCTGAGGGTGAACACCGTGCGCGGTACCGGGGCAATCGTCAACACCGCCTGGGTCAGAAAGAACACCACCACGAACGACGGGCCCATCGACTCCGCCCACTCGCGCACCACAATGATCGACGGGCGGGGTACGAGGGCGGCAGCCACTGCCAGTATTGCCAGCGCTGCCACGGTGGCGAGGACTCGGCGATCGCGCAGAATCGCCGATACGGTTTCGGTCATGACGGTCTCTGCCTGCGCCGCCTCGCCGAGGTTTCCGACAAGCACGCGGGAGTGGACGGCGAGGAATGGCTTCGCACTGCCGGTGCTCAGGAGCGGACGAGCCGTGAGATCGCGTCGGTGGCCTCTTTGATCTTCGCGTCGGCTTGGGGACCGCCGGCGATGGCGGCGTCGACCACGCAGTGGCTGATGTGAGCTTCGAGCAGGCCCATGGCCACCGCCTGCAAGGCTTTGGTCATCGCCGAGACCTGGGTGAGGATGTCGATGCAGTACTTGTCTTCCTCGACCATGCGCTGCAGTCCTCGGGCCTGGCCTTCGATGCGCTTGAGGCGTTTGAGGTAGGCGTCCTTTTCGGTGATGTAGCCGTGCGCGGCGTGATCATGGCCGTCGGTCTCGGCGGGTGCCTGCGCGGCCGCGGGAGTGGCCATGGTGTCCTCCTGGAATCCGAGTGTCATGCCGAGCATCCTCGATTATGCCCGCCCGGGGTATGGCGCGAGAGGGTCGGTCCGTCGAGTCGTCGCTGGGCCGCCGCCGCAGCGCACATCACCGCGCAGCGGGCCACCGCTCGGGTCGCCGGGTGCCGGGTGATCTGCACCAAGGTCGTTGTCACGAAGGACATGGCCCTCTCCTTTCGTAGGCTGCATCGGGGTTGTAGCGGTGGGGTGGGGTGGCGCGCCTGCATGCCACGCCCACCCCAGCCTTTTGGGTGCTTGTTCTACCCGCGCGGTTATCCGGTGAGGGACTTGAACCGGCGCAACCGCAAGCTGTTGCTGACCACGAACACCGACGAGAACGCCATCGCTGCACCGGCCAGCATCGGATTGAGCAGCCCGGCCGCAGCCAAGGGGAGGGCGGCCACGTTGTAGGCGAACGCCCAGAACAAGTTGCCCTTGATGGTGCCCAACGTTCGGCGGGACAGGCGGATAGCATCCGCTGCTGCGCGCAGATCACCGCGCACCAACGTCAGATCGCTGGCTTCGATCGCAACGTCGGTACCGGTGCCCATCGCCAGACCGAGGTCGGCCTGCGCCAACGCGGCGGCGTCGTTCACGCCGTCGCCGACCATCGCCACTACCTTGCCCTGCTCCTGCAGCCTTTTGACGACGTCCACCTTGTCTGCGGGCAGCACCTCCGCGATCACTTCGTGGATGCCGACCTGGTCGGCGATGGCACGCGCGGCGGCTGCGTTGTCGCCGGTGAGCATGATCGGCGTCAAACCCAGGCCCCGCAGCTGCTCGATCGCCTCGGCGGAGGTGGGTTTGACCGCGTCGGCGACGACCAGTACTCCGCGAGCCCGACCGTCCCAACCGACTGCGACGGCGGTCTTGCCCTCGGATTCGGCTGCACGCATCGCACTTTCGAGTTCGTCCGGCAGCTGCTGCGCCCGGTCGGCGAGGAGGCGGGCCCGTCCGACGATCATTGCGTGGTCGTCGACTATGCCCTGCACCCCGAGGCCTTCGATATTTATAAACTGCTCCACCGGTGGCAGGGCTCCGACCTTCTCGCGGGCACCTTTGGCGATGGCCTGGGCGATGGGGTGCTCGGACGAATCTTCGAGTGCACCGGCCAGGCGCAGCACCTGCGCGGTGTCCTCGCCGTCGGCGGTGATCACGTCGAGCAGAGTCATCTTGCCGGTGGTGACGGTGCCGGTCTTGTCGAGTACCACGGTGTCGACACGGCGGGTCGATTCGAGCACTTCGGGACCCTTGATCAGGATGCCGAGCTGAGCGCCGCGGCCGGTGCCGACCATCAGCGCGGTCGGGGTGGCCAGGCCGAGGGCACACGGGCAGGCGATGATCAGGACGGCGACGGCTGCGGTGAACGCGGCCGCGATCCCACCGCCGGTGCCGATCCAGAAGCCGAGTGTCGCCGCGGCAAGGGCGATCACGATCGGGACGAAGACTCCGGAGATCTTGTCGGCCAGACGCTGAGCTTGGGCTTTACCGGTCTGAGCGTCTTCGACGAGTTTCGCCATCTGTGCGAGCTGGGTGTCCGAGCCGATGCGGGTCGCCCGGACCACGATTCGGCCACCGACATTGACCGTCGCGCCGACGACCAGATCATCGGGTCCTACCTCGACGGGCACGGATTCGCCGGTCAACATCGAATTGTCGACCGCGGAAGAGCCGTCGGCGACCACGCCGTCGGTGGCGATCTTCTCCCCGGGGCGGACGACGAACTCGTCACCGACGATGAGTTGATCGGTGGGGATGCGCTGTTCGACACCCTCGCGCAGGACGGAGACTTCCTTGGCACCGAGCTCGAGCAGGGCACGCAGGGCGGCACCGGCGCGTCGCTTGGAGCGTGCTTCGAAGTAGCGGCCGGCGAGGATGAAGGTGGTGACTCCGGCTGCGGCCTCGAGGTAGATGTTGCCGGCCCCGTCGGAGCGGGAGATGGTCAGCTCGAACGGGTGTGTCATGCCGGCCGTTCCGGCGGTGCCCCAGAACAGGGCATACAACGACCACCCCAGTGCTGCGATGGTGCCCATCGAGATCAGGGTGTCCATCGTTGAGGTGGCGTGCCGCAGATTGGTGAAGGCGGCCTTGTGGAACGGCCATGCCCCCCACACCACCACGGGTGCGGCGAGGGTCAGGGAAAGCCACTGCCAGTTGGTGAACTGCAGTACCGGAACCATGGCCATCGCGATCACCGGCACGCTGAGCACCAGCGATATGAGCAGGCGTTGGCGCAGCGAGGCGGTGGGGTCGATCTCGGCTGGCCCGGCCGCGTCGGGGTCGGTGGAGGAGGCGGCGGGCGCGGGGACCGTGGCGGTGTAGCCGGCCTGCTCGACGGTGCCCACGAGATCCTCGGTCGAGACATCACCGACGTAGTCGACGCGTGCTTTTTCGGTGGCGTAGTTCACCGTCGCGGTGACACCGTCGAGCTTGTTGAGCTTTTTCTCGATCCGGTTCGCGCAGGAGGCGCAGGTCATACCACTGATGTCGAGTTCGACCCGGCCGTCGGCGGTGGGGTGGTGCGTGACGGGATTCATCGTCGCTCCTCTCGGGGTGTGGTGGTGTGTCAGTGTCCGTGCCCGGCGGGCATCGGCTCCGAGGCGGCGGGCACCGCGGCGTATCTGCTGTCGGTGACCATCAATCCTCCAGGTCTCTGATTGGCGACGGGCCCGCCCGCAGTGGACACCGCGGCGGCGTCGTGAGTCGAGGTGTCGTGTGTGTCGGGTGGTGCGGCACCTTCGGGGCCGAAGGCGTCCCCGGCTCCGAAGGCGAGCCCGAAGACCGCGGCTAGGGCGATGGTGAATCCGACGAACTTCGATGATGCGTTCATCGTGCGAATCTCCTGTCCGGGTCTGGTGTCGATCAGGAGGCGAGCTGGTAGCCGGCCTCGTCGACTGCGTGGGCGATGGCCGTCTGCTCGATCGGGGTGTCCGAGTCGATATCGACTCGGCCGCTCGCGAGGTCGACATTCACGGCGGTCACACCGGGGATGCCGCTGATCTCCTCTCGGACCGAGGAGACGCAGTGCCCGCAGGTCATTCCGGTGACGGTGACGGTGGTGTTCATCGATGCCCTTCTTTCTTCGATTCGGAATGTGATCGAGGTCGTCGCGACCCACTTACAGATTTACCATACCCCCCTACGGTATGCAACGAGATGTGCCGCACCGGTGCTACGGCATGACCCTGGGCACTGACCGGAACACCGCCCTCGGATGCGGGAGCGGCACCCAGAATCGAACGTCGCACCAGAGCCTGCATCGGCGGGCGTCCTCGACTCCGGCTACTACGAACGCGGATTACGCGCGCGCAGAGATGCCCACAATCTTCTCGATGATGTCGCTTCCGTCCTTGCCGACGTCGAATCTCGTGCGGACAGAGTGTTCTTTGGGTGATGATCATCGTCATCGCCATACTGGCCACGATCATGCTCTTCGTATACGAGCGTTCGGCCATCACACCGGTAGTCGGTGCGCAGGCAATCCATTCGGCGTTCTGTCCTGGCTGCGGTCGGCGTCGCTGCGTTGACCGTACTGGCGTTCGACCTCGGGATGGGTGGTTGGATGCTGCTGCTGTACTACACCGAGACCATGCCACCGGCCACCGATGCTGCGTTCTGGATGCTCATGCAAATCGGTATCGTCCTCGGGGTGGTCACGGGTTACCCCGTCGTCCGTCGCCTCCAACGTCACCGCAGTACCCCCGCCTGAGGTGTGGGTGGCCCGCATTCGTGTGAATGCGGGCCACCGGTCGGTGGATAGTCGTGAACGGTGCCGCGTCGATACCCTCGTGTTCGGCAATCATCGTCGAGGTCTCGGGTGTGGGCAATGCAGGCCACTTCTCGGCGTGCACTGCCGCTAGCCGGTGGCCGGTACCTCGCCGCTTTCGGTCACCGTGGTCTCGGTGGGGGGTGGGGTGAGCCGGTCGGATCGATCGAGCGCATAGAGAGCGGCCACAGATGCCGCCCCGACCAGGGTCAGTATCGCCCAGATCAGTGCACCCAGATGCGCGTCGCTGAGAAGCCCGAAGACGGCTCCTGTACCCAGGTTGCCGAGCAGGATGCCGACCCCGACGATGGTGTTGTAGAACCCGTAATGGGTGGCCACCAGCTTCCCGCCCGACAGGGTCACCACCGTGTCCATCTCGAACGGAAACACCGCGGCGGTGCCGACCGCCAACAGTGCAGCGGTGAACACCAGGGCACCGGCGGCGGCCCACCCGCCCAGCGCGGCCGGGCTCGGCAGCACGATCAGCGGGAGGAACGCCAGCGCCATGATTGCCATACCGACCACCACGCTTCGCCCCGAACCCCACCTGCGGGACAACCAGGACGTGATCCGGAACTGCCCGGCGATCGCGACCACGCCGGAGACCACGAACAACGAGGTCACCAGAGCGGTGTCGGACCTGCCGTTACCGACTACCACCGCAGCCTGCAGCGGCAGCGCAAGATAGATCTGGAACGAAAGCACGTAGGATCCGATCATCGCCAGCGCGAACAGCACGAAGGGTCGGTTGGCCATCACCACCCGCCAGTCCTCGAGTACCGATGTCGTGGCCCCGGTCGTCTCGGCCCGGTGCGCGGGGAGCGTCCAAATCTGCACGATCGTCAGAACAGCAAAAATCGCGGCCGCTGCCAGTGAGGTGACTCGGAAGTCGAGGGTGGTCAGAGCGAGACCGATCAACGGGCCCAGCAGAATCCCGGCCTGATAGAACACGTTGAACACCGCGAACGCCTCGACCCGCCGTGGCCCTGCGTCGGCGGCCAGATACGCCCGCACGGCCGGGTTGAACAGCGCACCGGCGAACCCGGTCGCGGCCGAGGCGAGCAGGATCGCCGGCAGCGATTCCACGGCCGCGAGCAGTACGAAACCGGCAACTCGCAGCAGGCAGCCGGCGACGATCAGGGGTTTGTATCCGAGGCGGTCGGCGAGGGTGCCGCCGAGCAGGAACATCCCTTGCTGGGAGAAGTTCCGCATCCCCAGCACCAGCCCGACCGCCCACGCCGCCAGGCCCAGGGAACCGGCCAGATACCCGGCCAGGTACGGCATCAGCATGTAGAAACCGACGTTGATGGAGAACTGGTTGACCATCAACACCTGGCTGGGCCGGTCGAAGCTACGGAACTTGGTCAGAAAAGTTTTCATCGAACGCTCTCGGTGGGATCGACGACGGTGGGATCGACGACGGTGGCGCACCGCGTCCACGACGTCACAGTCTCATCGGTGGGGTGGGCGATGGTCGTCGGCTCGGTCGGCGGGTCAACGTCGAGCAGGCCGTGCTCGGTGCAGTAGTCGTCGTTGTAGATGGTGTCGAAGTAGCGCTGCGGTCCGTCGGGGAAGACGGCCGCGACCCGGGTCTCCGGCGGGCTGGTGCGAGCGATCCAGCCGGCCGCGAGGGCGACGGCCCCGACGCTCCAGCCGCCGCTGGCGTGGTGCGTCGCCGCCAGGGTGCGGCACGACCACACCGCTTCGTGCGGGGCCACCCAGTGCACCTCGTCGAAGGCGGGATAGTCGATGTTGTCGGGATAGATGCTCGAACCCAACCCGCGCATGAGCCGAGTGCTGGCGGGTTGCCCGAAGATCGTCGATCCGATGGTGTCGACACCGACCAGTTTCAGGTCGGGGCAGAACTGCCGGAGCACCCGGGCCACCCCGGCGGAGTGCCCTCCGGTGCCCACCGAGCAAACCAAGGTGTCGACGCGTCCGAGCTGGGCAATGAGTTCGTGAGCGAGCGACTCGTACGCCTCGACATTGTCCGGGTTGGTGTACTGATCCGGGCACCACGACCCTGGATGTGTATCGAGGAGCTCACGGACCTTCTCACGCCGGGCCTGCTGCCAGCCGCCGTCGGGGTGCGGTGTGGTGACCAGTTCGACGCGGGCACCGTACGCGGCGAGCATCCGGTGCACGATCGGTTCCAGTCCCGGGTCGGCGACGAGGGTGACGGGGTGGTGATGGGTGATCCCGGCCAGGGCCAGACCCAGGCCGAGGGTTCCGCTGGTGGATTCGATGATCATCGCGCCGGGAGCGAGGTCGCCGCGGGCCTTGGCTTTTTCGACCATGTGCAGCGCGGGGCGGTCTTTCATCCCACCGGGATTGCTGCCTTCGAGTTTCGCCCAGAAGCCGCGGCCGGAGTCCGCGAACGGTTCACCGATCCACAGAACGGGCGTGTTGCCGACCATTGTGCTCGGTTCCGGGCAGTTCTTGGCGGTCGCCAACATGTGGCCGGCGGAGGACGGTGGCACGAGTGTGGAGCGAACAGCACTGTTCATGATGAGTAGTCCCTGTATGTGATCTGCGAGGAGCGCAGTAAGTGAGTGATGGGCAGCACGAACTGGGCCATGAGAGGAGAAGTCCTCGGATGGCCCGCGGGCTGCTGATCAGCACCTGTTGATACAGAGTTCGTTCAAGACGGTTCGGCCGTGCCGGATCGGAATGGGTAGATCCGGTGGGGCTCGCGAAATGCGCGGGGCAGACATCGCCACCAACACCACAGCGAAGGCCATCGCTGCGACCGCGGCGATGGTCGATGGGCGGGGCGGGTTGTCGGATCGGGGCATTGCGATGACGGTGTTCGTATCGTGCGCCATGTGGGGCGATCCGTCGTCGATGTGCGCGTGGTTGGGGGAGAGTTCCGCGGCGGCCTGAGACGAGGACGAAACGATGTGTACGCCGTCGCTGTGATGGTCCTGTTCCCAGGCGATGCCGCATTGAGCGATGGTGTGAGCCAACAAATACAGGACAGCGGCGACTGCGATAACCGTCCGCAGGCGCGGCGGGCCCAGCGCAGAGATTCTCACAACGCCTCGACGGTAGCAGCCGGAAACTGGGTTGGCCCAAACCCATTCAGGGTGCCCCTGATGTGCCGCCGCCGAATCGGGCGGTCACACCGCCCGCCCGCAGGCACCACATGTTTCTGGTCACGTCGAACACGGCCAGGACGATCGGGGCGGTGATCATGATGGCCGCCAGAGCAGATGCACCCGCATATGTCGGCGTGCTGCGGCGCGGTAGAAGCCAGTCTCCATCCCGGGGTCCAGCACGCATCTTGTGCGAGCCGAGGGTGGTCCGTGCACCGGTCGATGCCCGGCCACGAAGGGCACCGCGAAGGACAAAGGGCACAGCGAAGGTGCGCGGTCGATATCCCGGGGTATGCATCGACGTCGCAGAGGCGCGGTGTCGGCGGGGGAGCCGGTCCGGGCTCACCGCTGTTACTACTATCGTGCATAGTAGTAACCGAGGGTGGTCAGGTGGCGCTATGCCGTACATGAGAAAAGAGCCATGCAGGCATGCTCGATATCGAGTCCAGCGCAACAACAGTGAACCGTCACCGACGAACCCGACGTCGCCGTGTGTTCACCGCGATAGCAGGCAGGTCATCGTGTGCGGTATCTGCTGGTGTGCTGTTGTACGCGGGCTTTCCACCTCGGTCGCTGTGGTTCCTCGCGCCGTTGGGTGTCGGGGTTCTTGTTCTCGTCATCCGCGGCCGTTCCATCCGGGCGGCGTTCTTCTACGGGTATCTGTCGGGATTGGCGTTCTTTCTGCCTCTGCTGCCCTGGGTGGGTGTCTACGTCGGTGCCCCGCCGTGGCTGGCGCTCGCGGCGATCCAAGCGATAGCAGTGGCACTGTTCTGCGCTGCAGCGGCCGCAGTGTCCGGGTTGCGCTTCGAACCGCTGTGGATCGCCGCGATCTGGACCGCCACCGAAGGTCTGCGCGCACGGATTCCGTTCGGGGGATTTCCGTGGGGGAAACTAGCTTTCGCCCAAGCAGACGGCCCTCTGCTCTCGCTTGCCGCGTTCGCCGGTGCGCCCGGTGTATCTTTTGCAGTCGCAGTGATCGGCGCGGCACTGGCCAGTGTGGTCCGCCAGGTACGCTCGCCGACGTCGCGATTCGCAGTCGGATCGGTGGCCACTGTAGTGATCGTGCCAGCTCTGGCTTTCGCGCTCACTCCCGCTGGCGACGCAGGCGCAGCGCGTGCGACGGTCGCCGTTGTGCAAGGCAACGTTCCGCGGTTGGGTCTGGACTTCAACTCGCAACGTCGAGCAGTTCTCGACAATCACATCGAGCGAACAAGGCAACTCGGGGACGACATCACCGTCGGCAGTGTGCCCGCTCCCGACCTGGTGATCTGGCCGGAGAATGCATCCGATATCGATCCGCTGCGCAATGCCGACGCCACTGCCGGGATCGACGCTGCAGCGCGGTCGGTCGGGGTGCCGATTCTGGTCGGTGCGGTCCTTGGCAACGACGACGGCACCTCGACGAATACCTCGATCGTGTGGGATCCGGTACTCGGACCGGGGGAGCGACACGACAAACGCAAACTTGTTCCTTTCGGAGAGTATCTCCCGATGCGATCTGTGATGACGGCGTTGTCCTCGTACGCCTCGCAGGCCGGTAACTTCGTTCCCGGGTCGGGCGACGGTGTCGTCGATATCGCCGGAATTCCGACGGCCGTCGCCACGTGTTACGAGGTCGCGTTCGATGACCTGGTCACTGAGTCCGTGCGTGCGGGGGCGCAGCTGATCACGGTCCCCACCAACAATGCGACGTTCGGGCGCACCGACATGACCTACCAGCAGTTGGCGATGTCGCGGCTGCGGGCGGTCGAGCACAACAGGACTGTTCTCGTTGCGGCGACCAGTGGGGTCAGTGCCGTCATCGACCCACAGGGGAAGGTCGCAGATCGTTCGGGCTTGTTCACTGCGCAGACGTTGGTCGCTGATGTTGCCCTGGAAACGAGATCGACGTGGGCGACAAAGCTGGGACCGCTTCCGGAGTACGCCGCGGTCGTTCTTGCTGTCGTGGGGTGTGCTCTCGCATGGAGAAGGCAGCGTTCGCCGGCCGATGGTCTCCGACCGTCGACGTCCGGTGCTACCGCGCTGTGAGGCACGAAACCACTGCGGGGGACATCGAACTACTAACCATGATAGTAATTACCCCACTCGTCGTGTATCTTTTCGTTATCGCGTCGTGATCCGTTCGATACATCAGTGAGGTGCGCACGTCGATGATTACGCCTCGCTCCATTCGATTTCCGAGGACTCTGCTGTGGCACAACACCGTATGACCCGCATGACCGACCGACGTCGACAGTTGATGGACTGTGACGTGCAGGGAGTGGCGGTGACGCCGAGAGGGCGGCATCGCGCTCGGGCGCGCGCCACCGAGCGCCGCGGCAGTGTCGCTGTCGGTATTGCGGTGGCAGCGGGCGCTCTGGTCACGGCGGGTGCCCAATATGCGAGTCCCGCACAGGCGCAGGCAGTCCCCGTGCACGAAGCGACACCGATGCAGGACCCGGTGGCCGAATACTTGCCTCAGATCCTCGCCATACCGGAGATCTCCAATATCAACGATGCGATCGAGCAGTTGGCGAAGGGGCAACGAAGGGCAGAGGAGAGCGCTGCGCGTGATGCAGCGGCGCTGCGACCACTCGTCGTTCGTCCGGTCGCCGGGACCCTGACCTCGGATTTCGGTCCACGATGGGGGACTACGCACACCGGGCTCGACATCGCCAACGCTATCGGAACTCCCGTCTACGCGGCAGCCGACGCTACCGTGCTCGACTCCGGTCCTGCAGACGGATTCGGCCTCTGGGTACGTCTTCAACATGACGATGGAACGACAACGGTCTACGGGCACATCGATCAAACCTTGGTGACAGTGGGGCAACGAGTACAAGCCGGTGAGCAGATCGCCACCGTCGGCAATCGTGGCCAATCGACCGGGCCTCACCTGCATTTCGAGGTCGTCGACGCGGCGGGGAGCAAGGTCGATCCTCAGGAGTGGCTCGCCTCTCGGGGTGTCGCGCTGTCCGACGCGGCTGTTCGGTCGTAGGCCCCCGTTTCACCTCTCGGGCTCGCAGTAGGTACGGCGAACTTACCGGAATGCGGGCGATCGTACTGCGCTCCCGCTGAACATGTCGAGGCACCGAGGGTTCAGGTCTGATGGTGAAAACGAGACCGCAGAGACGCATCCGAAGTCAGTGCAACAGTGCGGAATTCGTTCCCATCGGCGGGCCGTGCGGTCGAGGCTCGGCTACGAGTCACGATCCGAACCGGTGATGGTGGCTCCGCGTTCCGCGAGCCAGGGTCTGGGGTCGACCTTGTTGCCGGCGGGTGTGTCGACCTCGAAGTGCAGATGTGGACCGGTGGAGATACCCCGGTTTCCTACCGTCGCAATTTCTTCACCAGCAGTGACGCGTTGACCTACGGTCACGAGGTTGTCGTTGTTGTGCCCGTAGGTCGTTACGGTGCCGTCATCGTGGCGTATACGCACCCAGAGTCCGAAGCCCTGGGCCGGTCCCGCGCTGATCACCTCGCCGTCCGCAACGGCGACGATCGGTGTACCGGTGGAGTTGGCGATGTCGATTCCTTGATGGGCGCGGCCGTCGCCGAAGGTCGAGGTCAACGTTCCTGTTGTCGGCGCACGATACTTTCCGTTGCTCGACCCTGTTGTGCCGGTAGGGGATTGCGGGGCGGCCGACGAATGATCGCCCGCCTCGGGTGTCGTGGTTTCGGGTGTCGTTGTTTCAGATGACGTGCCGGGTGCCGACGTTTCAGGCACAGTGGCGTCGGGTTCGAGCGCGGGCAGTTCGGGCGTCGCCGAGTCGGCCGACTCGGCGGCCGACTCGGGGTCCTGAGTGTCCTGGGTGCCTTGGGCGGTCGGTTGTTCGGTCGAGGGCTCGGCGTTCGACCTGCCGGGTGGGACCGCCGCATGTGCGCGCGACGAGGTGTGCGGGGTGGCCGGATCGTGGGGAGTCTCGGCGGCCGCGAGTGTGGATGCAAGTGTGGCGACGTCCATCGACGACACCAGTCGGGGGAGAACTGTGGGGTCGATGTCGTCGATCGGCGCGAGACAGGGGATCAGTCGCGAAAGGGCTCCCGTTGGTCCGTCAGCTGTATCGGTTGGCTCCGATCGTGCCCACGAGGCAGGAGACGATGCGGCTCTGTGGGCCGGCCAGGTCGTCGAGAGCACCGTTGGCGCGAATCTCGCGTAGTGCGCCGACGACGAGATCGAGGACCTCCTGTTGGACGTGCGGGTCCGATTGGGCCTGCGCGGGGAAGGCAGGCGGCGGCGCAGCCGGATCGGCGTCCGGGGCTGCAGACGCCGTGGGTGCCAGCGCGAGGATGCCTCCCACGAACGCGGTACCGACGAGGATGCGAGTACCCCACCGAGTTCGGTGCGCCATGTACGAGGACGAGGGTAGAGGTCTCATGTCGGTGGTCCTCCTGGACGGCAACTGCATACCTGGCAGTAATTCAGGTCGCCTTCGAGTCAAGGCGACACGCCGCATCACTATTACACTCTTTCCGCACAAGCACCATCAGTCACAGTGAATTACATCGGTAACATTCGCACCCTGCGACCCATTTCGATCGTCGGGTTGTTTCTCGGGAGCCGGGGTTCATGTACGTAATATCTTCTGCGCCAGAAGGACTCGGCGTCGCTGGACGGCCTTCATCGTGCGCCTCGATGGGGGCGGTCGTCTTCGGCGAACGGCCGGAGAGCTGTGTGCTGGCACTGTGAGGCCCGAGGGTGAAGGGGGCCGCGAAAGCGTTGACGGCGTGCAGGATCCACGTTGCTACTATCGAAGATAGTAGATCGTGTAGTATGACGCTGACAGACCGGAAGACATCGTCGAGGTGAACGAGACAGAGGTGCAGGGTGCAGCGGGTGACGACACGCTGGTCCCTACTTGCGATCATCGTCATCGTGACAGTTGTTGGAGCGCTGGCATTGTGGTCTCGAGATCCCTCGACCCAGTCGGTGGGGTCCGCAGGATCGGCACCTCACGTCGAGGACGAGGATCTCCCGTCGGCAGTGATCGCTACCCGTGCTGCCCTCGAGCCGTGCCCGACCTCGTCGCCGGTTCCGTCCCCCGTAACTGGCGAGCTCGTCGGTACGTCCGCACGATGCTTGGGAACGTCGGACTTATCCGATCTGGGGACCTCCCTGGCTGGGCAACCCACATTGCTCAATGTCTGGGCGTCGTGGTGCGGTCCGTGTAGACAGGAGATTCCGGTTCTGGCCCAGTACGCCGCAGAACCGGATGCGGTTCGGGTCGTCGGTCTCAACGTCCAAGACGATGCCGATGCGGCATTGAGCCTGCTCACCGAGCTGGGAGTGCACTATCCCTCGTTCGATCAGGCCGACGCGGCGTTGCAGACACTTGACGCGCCCCCTGTCCTGCCCCTGAGTTTCTTGGTCCAGAGCGATGGAACGATCGAGCGCATCACCTCGACGCCGGTGTTCTACGACCCGAGTCAGGTGCGGGAGGCGGTAACAGCGCTTGTGCGCTGATCTCAGCACGAGCACGAGCACGAGCACCAGCACCAGCAACGCGGCGAGGATCGAACGCCCGCCGGCGGACGGACTTCTACAGAATTGGGAGATGTGTATGACCGGGCAGCGGGCAGGTGCGTTCTCGCTCACGCGCCGCAACTTTCTCGCGCTGAGCGCGGCCGGAACGAGTGCCGTCGTGTTGGGGGCATGCGGCAATGGCTCGTCCGCAACAGCAGTCGTCGGACCGGACTCCGATGTGGTGGGACAGGCCGAGGACGCGCGCCGCTCGGCTACCGGCAGACAAGTCGATATTTCCTTGAGTGCTCAGCCCAGCACGATCGACCTCGGCGGAGTGCAGGTACAGACCTGGACTTTCGGCGACAGACTCCCCGGTGCCGAGATTCGCCTGAGCCGAGGTGATGTGTTGCGCGCACAGCTCGACAACCGCCTCGAGCAGGAGACGACGATCCATTGGCACGGAATCGCCTTGCGCAACGACATGGACGGAGTGCCGGGCCTGACTCAGCCGGCTGTGGCTTCCGGTGACTCGTTCGGCTACGACTTCACCGTGCCCGACGCGGGCACGTACTTCTTTCACCCTCACGTCGGTACCCAACTCGACAGAGGACTGTATGCACCGCTGATCGTCGAGGACCCCGCCGACGGCTCGGACTACGACCTCGAAGCCGTCCTGGTCCTCGACGACTGGCTCGACGGGGTAGCCGGCGACCCCGATCGAGAACTCGAACGGCTGCGCAGCGAGGGCATGTCGATGGGCGGCATGTCGATGAGCGCGCCCACCGCCCAGTCGCCTCTCGGTGGCGACACCGGCGACGTGAGCTACCCGTACTACCTGATCAACGGCAAGATCGGGGCCGATCCCATCGTGCTCGGCGGACGGCCGGGCCAGCGGCTGCGCCTGCGCATCATCAACGCAGCTGCCGACACGGCCTTCCGTTTCGCAGTGGGGGGGCATCCTCTCACTGTTACTCACAGCGACGGATTTCCGGTTCAGCCCGAGCAGGCGCAATGCTTGTTGATAGGGATGGGAGAGCGTTACGACGCAATCATCACCTTGCAGGACGGGGCGTTTCCGATTGTCGCCGCCGCGGAAGGTAAGGACGGGAGCGGGTTCGCTGTGTTGCGTACCGGGCCAGGCGCCGCGCCGCAGTCCTCAGTCCGGCCTGCCGAACTCTCTGCAGCCCCGGTGATGGCTGATCGACTGAGGTCGCTCGATACGGTCCGCTTGTCCGCACGCGAGCCGGATCGCACGTACGACATCGCTCTCGGGATGGAGATGGGCGGGTACACCTGGACGCTCAACGGTGAGACGTACGAGCAGCACACCCCCCTCGACGTTCGCGAAGGCGAAAGAGTACGACTTCGCTTCGTCAACGCCACCACGATGTTTCATCCCATGCATCTGCACGGACACACCTTCGAGGTTGTCAACGGTGCCGGATCAGGCCCCCGGAAGGACACCTCGCTGGTCTTGCCGAACCAAACTGTCGAAGTCGACTTCGACACCGACAATCCCGGCCAGTGGCTTCTGCACTGCCACAACCTCTATCACGGGGAAGCGGGAATGATGACATCGGTGTCCTACCTGGCGTGAGCCTACGGCCGCATTCGTATTCGAGGCATGCAAACCTCTCGGACCAGGGTGCTCGCTACCGAAGGATCACGTAGCTGGCTCGTTCGACGGGATAGAGTGAACACGCGCCTAGGAGGCACTCATGCAGGGTTTGGGAGAGCTCGAAGCTCTGGTGATGGACGTGGTGTGGAATACCAGCGCCGCAGTCCGGGTTCGTGATGTCATCGATCAACTCGAGGACGGTCGAGAACCGGCGTACACCACGATTCAGACGGTGCTCGACAATTTGCACCGTAAAGGCTGGGTACACCGACAACGCAACGGACGGGCATATTGGTACGAAGCCACCCGAAGCAGGGAAGAAGCCGCCTCCGACGCCTTGCGAATACTTCTCGAATCGACCGGCGACCCGACGAGCGTGCTGCTGCACTTCGCCCGCGGCGCTTCCGATGACGAATCGAAGGTGCTCACCCGCGGTCTGAAAGAGCGTCAGAGGTGACTGCCGTACTCCTGTGGGCCCTCGGTGGGCTGTTGGTTGCGGCTGCCGCGCCATTGCTGATGAGGTCGATGATCGACAGAGGTATCGATGCGCACGTCACGCTCTTGACGTGGTCGGCGCTCGTTGTGGGCACCTTGGTCAGCATTGCGGTACCGGTCGTGCTCAGTGCGATCCCCAGTCATGGGGGCGTGACGACCCTGGTCGACATCGCACACCAATGCTGGCTCGCCCTTCAGGGCGACATACCTGCCCGCGTCGAGGCCATCGTCGGGGTTGTCGGGATTGCGATGTTGGGCTGCGGCGCAGTCCGCTGGATCGTCCACCTGAGGCGCGCAGTGTGTGAGCGACGGCGAGTGTACGAGCGGCACATCGATCTGCTGCGCATCATCGCTGGAGGCGTCGGGTTTTCCGGTTCGAATCAACCCGCGTCGACCTTGTGGCTTCCGTTGGACAGTCCTCTCGCGTACAGCGTCGCGGGACGACCGGCGATGGTCGTGGCCAGCGAGGGGCTGCGTACGCAGTTGACGCCTGCTGAAGTCGAGGCGGTCCTCGCACACGAACGTGCACACATCGATGGCCGGCATCATCTGCTCGTAGGCATTGCCGAGTCGGTGGCCTATGCGTTTCCGTGGCTGCCGATCATGCGGCAGTCCCCTGCACTCGTGCGAGCTCTCGTCGAACTCGACGCGGACGCTCGGGCAGCACGCTCGCACGGGCGAGACCCGGTGCGGCGCGCTCTGACTTCTCTTCGCCCGCACCCTGTTCCCCTGCCCGCCCTCGGTATGGTGTCGGACGCGACCGCTGTACGGCTCGAGCGTCTCGCGGTCGAGCGAACGACCCCACGTGCTTCCTTCCGGTGGGCGCGTGCGTTCGCCGCGTGCACCGCCGTCGCCCTGCCTGCGTTACCAGTAGTGGCCCTGCTGGCGGCCATGACGTTGGCGTCCTGCGCGGTGGGATGAGACGAACTGCGGCACTGGCGATCACGTTCGCTTGCCCGCCGTACTCGCCCTCTGCTATCCGGTGCGGGTAGCGATCATCATGAAACCGATGAGTGCGAGGATCATCGCCATCGGATAGCCGACCGCGAGATCCTGCCATCCGGTGCTCGGAAGAAATCGAAGCTGCCCGAGATGGGTGATGACGTGGGTCGACCCGATCACTACACCCGCTGTCAGTACCACCCAGCCCCGACCTTGACGGCGGCGTTCACGCTTGTACGCCTCGGTGTAGAGCGCCCGCGATCTCCGCCGCCCGCCGTCTCGTTGCTCGCCTGTCATCGCACCGTGCGCGTCCACACGCTACTGCTCGTGTGCACGTTGGCTGGCGGAGCCAAAGCACCGCCGAGAAGGGCTTCCCGCGAGCGGCAGCATCCCTGCGCCGGTAGCGCTGAGCGGGACAGCATGCGCGAGAGGTTCTGATTCGGCGGCACAGGGCGGGGGCTCGTTCGACTTCGTTGCGCCCGGTGGCAAACCGATATCGTCTACTTCCCGGCAGCAGCGGGAACCATCGGCGAATTGTCCGGTCCCGACCTGGTGAACCCCGAACAAGACGATCTCGGCATCCGATTTCGTTGGACACGTTCTGGTGATCAACCTCTGGGGTCGGCGCTGCGGAAGGTGATTGATCATTCTTCGATGGTTCGTCCGGTGTGTCGCCACGCGAGCATGCCGCCTTGTAGTTCGATGACATCGGTGTAGCCGAGAGCGGCCAGGTCTTTCGCCGCGGTGGCGCTCATTGTCCCGGTACGGCAGTAGATCGCCAGCGGTGTGGTCCGGTCGGGCGGCAACGTCGCGGCCTGTTGTTGGATCTGGTCGAAGGGAAGACTTGAGTCGGTTCCAGGGAGCTGGCCCTCGTTGGGGGTATGGACGTTGATCGTGACTCGGCTGGGGTCGGCGATCGCGGCGGCGAAGTCAGCGGGATTGAGCAGTTCTGCCCGCGTAGCGACGGGCATTGACGCACTGGGCTCAGTTGCCTCGCTGCCGGTACATCCAGCGAGTGCAAGGACGAGGACAGCCAGTGCCGATGCCGGACTCCTCCGGCGCGTCGACCGGGCCACCGAATGCGGTGCTATCGCTTCGAGATGATCATCGAAAGGCGCCCGTATCAGGGCACGTTCAGTAATCACGAGAGCACCTGCGACCCTGCAACTACGCCGGCGAGGATCGCGACGCAGATGATGGAGACAGCGAGTCGGCCTCGGCGAGTGTGCGCGTCCACCCGGAACAGAAACAGGCCTTGCCGGATCAAGGTGTATGCGGCGATACTGCCGAGGAAGACCAGCCCTGCGACGGGAAGGTCGACCGAAAGTACAACGGCGAGCGTCACGCCTGCGATCAGCAGGGCTGCGGCGGCCTCGTAGAGCTGAACGGGGATCCTCCTCGTCGCCAGGGTGCGATCGGAGGAGACCAGGCCCCATCGAGATCCGGTCGGGCGTCCCGAACAGCAGCCCGCCAAGAAACATCCGGGGCGACCGATCGCCATGCCGAGAAACAATCCCGGGGTGGTTGCATCCAGGACTGCGCCGACGTCCATACCCCCGAGTGCTCCGCCGATGACCAAGGTGCCGAGCGACACGAGGAGAAAGCCCTGTATGCACGCTCCAGCGCGGATGAAGGTAGCAACGGGTCGACGGTGCAAGACCAAGTACCACACCTTGGCTCCGATATATCCCAGAACGCAGCTCAGAGCTGACATTGCAACAGCGGCAGCAACATTGGTGTCCGTACGCGAGAGGAGGAGTCCCTGAAGTATCAGTGCAACCACCGCGCCCGCCGCTACCAACGCCGGCCAACTCCACACCCGCACAGCGGGTCCGTACGTCAGTAGCGCAGTGCGAGCGGTGAGCACGGAGTTCTGCTGCCGTTCGGCACTGTCTGCGCCCCCGTCGATACGTCGCGCGCTCACCTCCCACTCTCCGCTGGCAATGCCCTGAATGCGGGTGGTGGCGGCGAACCGGCCCTCGACAGCTGGACGT
The DNA here is from genome assembly GCA_963517305.1 of uncultured Rhodococcus sp. Classification (GTDB taxonomy): domain Bacteria; phylum Actinomycetota; class Actinomycetes; order Mycobacteriales; family Mycobacteriaceae; genus Rhodococcoides. Next base: position 7,086 of record CAUQEL010000032.1, on the reverse strand, counting down.
GATTTCAGAACCAGTGTTCGATCGAAACTGTCCTTGTCGGTCGGCGGGTGGCCCTCGGCCTTCACCCGCGATCCGGTGAAGCGAATCGCCACGTCCTGGTGGGGCTCGGAATCGGCATCGCCGACACCCCAGTAGGTCACCGCGAGCCCCAGTGGCTCGACCTGCGAAAGCTCATCGGCACAACTGTTGGCTGGTGAGCGCTTGGGTGCATATCTCCGCGGTGCGGGCGCAGCATCCTCGGATATGCTTTCACGTGGGCGTTCCGGTGGCGCTGCGGAATCGATCGCCGGTCCTACTGTCGGGGCCGTCGGTCGCGCTGCGGCGGTGGAGGGCGACACGAATCGGTGGGAGACAGTGGGGTGCACAGTGCTGGTCTGGGGCGATAGGCCCCTGCTCCGAAGGTGGTCGGCGACGGCAACGCTGACCGCAGAGGGTGGGGTCACCGTGAAGAGGGGATGCCCGGACCGAGGCTCGGCCGACGTGCTATCGGAGCGAGAATTCGACGCAAACCGCTCGGATCGTTCGACCGCGCTTCGGCGCTTCGGCGCTTTCGATCGTGACTTGTTGGACTTGTTTCCCACAGGTGACCTCCATTATCGCCGGTCGGCGCGATGGCGTTTCGACAGCATCCAACTACTATCACCGATAGTAGCTGAACTACTAAGCGGTATAGTAGGTGCGCGGATGGTCGTATTTCGCAGGTCAGCGAGTAGCCGCCGAAAGAGAAGGAGCCGACAGTGATGAATATGGGCGACATGGGTGGAGGATGGGCGATGATGACGGGGATGGCCGTGTTCTGGCTGTTCGTGATCGCCCTGCTGGCCTGGGGTGTGATTCGGCTTGTCGGCGCTCGTCCACAATCGGGGGAGGATGCGCAGGAAATCCTCGATCGTCGATTCGCCGCCGGGGAAATAGATCGAGACCTATATCGTGCCGCAGTCACGGAGTTGGCGACCGCCGAGCTGCGTAAGCGTGCCGCCAACCGACAGTGAGCAGATGTAGTTGCGCAGTGTTGGACAGTAATTGACTCAACCCGCAGACCGGGCCCGCCGCCTAGGTGCGCCGACTGTAAGAACGTCGACGCAGCCGACCATGAATAGAATTGGGACAGGAAGCCGAAAGTGAGCGACACGCCCATCTACGACACGCTCAGCGCTATGTTCGAGCCGCCCCATGATGGGCGAGAGCTGAGCTCTCCGCCGTCTGGTCTTCGACGTCTCCGGGCGGCCGAACAAGCAGGTGTCCCCCCATCGGGTATCGGCACATGGGCCCGCCACGCGCGCCGCTACCCGGCGTAGATGCCCACTCCGCCTGCGGACGGTGAGCACACCTGAATCGGAATCGTCACCGCGGATGTGACGATGTCGTGCCCAGCTGGGCGCGTCCACCGCTGCGAGCCCAGCTGGGCCGACCGATTGCCTACACCCGGGGTCGATAGCACTCCCGCTCTGCCCGTCTCACATGACAGTGGCCTGCGCGTCGACGCACCCCAATGTCAGCCGCCTCGCACCGTCCAGGGCCGCGAACAGCATCGACTTCTTTACCGAGAGGTTCAGGCGAGGTTGCGAACCCACTGGCAGACATACCCCTATGGGGTATGGTGAATCGGGTACGAAGGGAGCGCCGCATGAGCACCACCGATTATCGCGTCACAGGCACGACCCGTAGGCACTGCACGGCATCGGTCCGCGACGAAGTCGACGCTGTCGCCGGGGTCGCCGGGGTCGACACAGTCGACGTATCGGCGTCGGCGGGAGCGCTGACAGTGACACGCGCAGCCCACCTCGACCAGGCCGGATCATCACCGCCGAACCGCAACCCTCAGACCCGCGCACTGGGTAACCCATCGAACTCGGTAAAGAGAAGGATCACACGATGAACAACCACACACATGCCGACGCTGGCGGAGTCGAGACAGCGGGCACGCTGCCGGGCCACGATATGTCCGACCACGGCGCAGCCCGCTCCGGCCGCGGCGAGCACACTGAACACGGAGGTCATGCCGGGCACGGTGGTCATGCCGGTCATGGGGATCACGTCGGCATGTTCCGTCGCCTGTTCTGGATCATGCTGGTCCTCGCCGTTCCGGTGATCGTGGCCTCGAACATGTTCGCGATGCTTCTCGGATACTCACTGCCCGACTCGTCGTGGATCGCCTGGGTCTCCCCGGTGCTGGGCACCGTGATGTATGCCTGGGGCGGTTCCCCGTTCCTCACCGGCGCAATCGGCGAAATCCGTTCACGTGCACCGGGAATGATGCTGCTCATCGCCCTGGCGATCACCGTCGCATTCGTCGCGTCGATGGGAGCGAGCCTCGGTCTGCTCGATCATCAGCTCGACTTCTGGTGGGAACTGGCGCTGCTGATCGTGATCATGCTGCTCGGGCACTGGATCGAAATGCGGTCCCTCGCGCAGACCACCTCCGCTCTGGACTCGTTGGCGGCGCTGCTCCCGGACACCGCCGAACGCGTCGACGGCGACGATGTGGTGCAGGTGTCCCCGGCCGAGCTGCAGCTCGGTGATGTCGTTGTCGTGCGCCCCGGCGGCCGCGTACCGGCGGACGGCACCATCGTGTCCGGATCGGCGAGCATGGACGAATCGATGATCACCGGGGAATCACGCACCGTCCGCCGCAGCGACGGCGATCAGGTCGTCGCCGGCACTGTCGCCACCGACTCAGGTCTGCGCGTCCAGGTCACCGCGGTCGGGGACGACACTGCCCTCGCCGGCATCGGCCGCTTGGTCGCCGACGCTCAGAACTCGACGTCGCGTGCTCAGCGCATCGCCGACACCGCCGCCGGTTGGCTGTTCTGGTTCGCTCTCGGTGCCGCGGTCATCACCGCCGCCGTGTGGACTTTGGTCGGGATGCCCGACGACGCCGTCATCCGCACCATCACCGTGCTGGTCATCGCCTGCCCGCACGCACTCGGACTTGCTATCCCGTTGGTGGTCTCCATCGCCACCGAGCGCGCCGCCCGCGGCGGGGTTCTGGTCAAGGACCGGCTCGCACTCGAAACCATGCGCACGGTGGACACCGTGCTCTTCGACAAGACCGGCACGCTCACCAAGGGTGAACCCACCGTCACCGCGATCGAGGTGACCGGCGACCGCACCGCCGACGAGGTCCTCGCTTTGGCTGCTGCCGCGGAAGCAGATTCCGAGCACCCCCTCGCCCGTGCCATCGTCGAGGCCGCACGTGCGCGGAACCTGACCGTCCCGGCTGCAGCCGGTTTTCAGTCGTCTCCCGCTGTCGGGGTCTCAGCTGAGGTCGACGTCACCCGCGTCCAGGTCGGCGGGCCCGCGCTGCTCGAGCAGGAACACGGATCCGAACTCGCTGTCGCCGATCGGTGGCGCGGCGACGGGGCGATCATCCTGCACGTCCTGGCCGACGGTGCTGTGATCGGTGCCCTTGCGCTCGCCGACGAGATCCGGCCCGAATCACGCACTGCGGTAGACGCGTTGCATGCGCGCGGAATCGCGGTCGTGATGATCACCGGTGATGCCGATGCCGTCGCGAAGTCCGTCGCCACCGAGCTCGGTGTGGACCGCTACTTCGCGGGGGTGAAACCGGAAGACAAGTCCCACAACGTTGCTGAACTTCAACAAGAAGGGCGCACCGTGGCGATGGTCGGGGACGGGGTCAACGACGCACCGGCTCTCGCGCAGGCCGATGTCGGTATCGCTATCGGCGCGGGTACCGACGTTGCTATCGCGTCGGCCGGAGTAATCCTCGCCAGCGACGACCCGAGGTCGGTGTTGTCGGTGATCGAACTCTCGCGCGCCTCGTACCGGAAGATGAAGCAAAACCTCTGGTGGGCAGCGGGATACAACCTCATCTCAGTCCCGCTTGCGGCAGGAGTGCTCGCGCCGGTCGGGTTCGTGCTGCCGATGTCGATCGGCGCGATCCTGATGTCGCTGTCAACGATCATCGTCGCCGCGAACGCGCAGTTACTGCGTCGACTCGACCTCACACCCGACGCCATCACCGGAGCGGTGAACGATGGGAATTCCGATGCTCCGTCGCAGCGCGAACCGGCGCTGTGAGAGCTGATCTCGTCCCAGGAGTACGGCGCTGACAACTGCGGAACGCTGATGGCCGCACCCTCTCCGCCGGAGAGGATGCGGCCGCTTCGCGTAGCGGACCAGGTCAGCCGAGCAGTCGCTGCATGGTGTCGATCTCCTGCTGCTGAGTGGCGACGATGGTGCGGGCCATCTCCAGGGCGTCAGGATTGGAACCGTCCGTTATTTCGGTGTTCGCCATCTCGATGGCACCGGTGTGGTGGGCGATCATCATCGTCAACCACTGGCGGTCGAATTCTGGTCCCGACGCTGCCATCAACGCGTCCATGTCCTGAGCGGTCATCATGCCGCTGCCGGAGCTGTGGTCCATCCCGCCCATGTCACCCATGTCCATGTCGGGCATGGGCTGGCCCCATTCGGTGAGCCAGGTGGTCATCTGGTCCATCTCGGGCTGTTGCGCGGCGGCGATCGCCGATGCCAGTGACAGGACCTCCGGGTTTTCGGTGCGGCCGTTCGCCAAGTCGGCCATCTCGACTGCTTGCGCGTGGTGCGGGTACATCATCTGCGCGAACATCACGTCGGCATCGTTGAACTGCGCCGTCGAGCTCGCCGGAGCGGACGATGCCGGCGTCGAGGACATCGATCCCATCGAATGGCCATCCATCGACGACTCGGAAGAGTTGTCGCTACAGCCGACGACGAGGAACGCGCTCGCGGCAGCAGCAGCGATCGAGGCAACAACTTTGGTACGCATGAGGAAACTCCTTGCAAGAGTGAGTAGTACAGAGGATTCGATGTCGTTCGATCCGCCGACAGACACGCGTCTGCCGGGCTCCCTGTCACACTCGCAAGGTCACCGATCTGTCCAACTCCCACAACGTCCACGGCGGCGCACGTCCCCACGCGGAGTCGGTGCGCCCAACGATCCGGTTGAGCAGCGTCGGTACCGGGTCGATGGCTGCGTTCACCGCCGGGTACGTCAGCGCGGGCCACGAAGTTGTCGTGCCCACACAGGGGTGCATCATCTGGTGTGCCGACGGGCAGTCGTGTTCCCCTGCCATCACCGGAACCGCGGCGTCCGTGTGGGACGGTGCTGCGATCGAGGCGTGGCCGCCGCACATCGAGGCATGGCCGTCGGTCATCGCGGCGGACATCGAGCCGGTCACGGACATCGACATCGGTGTTACCGAATGCATCAACAGAACACCGAACACTGTCAGTGCAATCAGTAAAGCTGCCGTTGGAGCTGTGCCCCGTCGACCACGCCGACTCACTGAGCGCACGCGGCCGATGATACTCGGATATACCCCCTGGGGGTACACTCGTCTCTTCGCTTTCGGTCGTAGAAGCGTTTCGTCATGTCTTCGAGGTGTCGAGTCCGAGATTTGTTGCGTGGTCGTAGTCGTCGTCGATCAGCGTCACGGTGCGGTGTTCGCGGTCGAGCAGTGAGGCCGCGATCGAGGCGCGGTAGCCGGAGGCGCAGTGCACCCACACGTCGCCGTCGGGGACCTCTGCAAGTCGGTGCGGTAGTTCGTGAAGGGGGATATTCACTGCACCGGGGATATGGCCGTCCGCGTACTCGGACTGTTGACGTGTGTCGAGCACAGTGATGTCGGAGTCGGTTGCGGCAAGTCCGGCGAAGTCAGACACCTCGTAGGACCGCACGTGGCCGTCGCCGGCGAGTGAGTGAATCTCACCGACAGCCGAACCGGAGGGGCGGTCGATGCCGATGCGCGCCAACTCGCGTGTGGCATCTTCGATTTGATCGGATGTGTCGCCGATCAGTGTCAGCGGCGCGCCCCATTGGTAGAGCCATCCGAGGTAGGTGACGAACGTTGTCGACAGCTCGAAGCCGAGGGAGCCGTCGAGATGCCCTGCAGCGAAGGCGGTGCGTGCACGGAGGTCGACGACCCACTGGCCGTCGTCGATGCGCCTACGTAGTTCGTCGGGGTCGGCGGGTTCTGGGGTCGACAGGTCGATCGGGGCCGGACCTTCGGTGTTGATGACGCCCATGTGGGCGTAGTACGCGGGGTAGGCCGACAGTCCTGCGATCAACTCGTCGACGTAGGTCTGTTCGTCCTGGGTCAGCGCGGGATTGGACTGTTGCTGTTCACCGATGGTCGACGAGTCGCCGCTGGTGGGTGTGGCGGAGCAGAAGCTACCGAATCCGTGGGTGGGGTAGACCTCGACGTCAGCGGGGAGTTCGGCGGCGATTCGACGGACCGAGTGGAACTGCGCATGGGTGAGCTCGTCGGTGTGTTCGGAGCCGAGTAGGTCGGTGCGGCCGGTGGATCCGTAGAGCATCGAGCCGCCGGTGAAGATCGCGACTGGCTTGTCGCCGAGTCGCAGCACGTAGCTGACGTGATGATGTGTATGGCCTGGGGTGTGCATGACCTGAAACTGCGCAGATCCCGCGGCGACGACATCGCCGTCGCCGACTGACCGGCGTTCGTATTCGACCGGGTCACCCTCGGGCACAACGTATTCGGCTCCGGTGGTGCGTGCGAGTTCGAGTCCGCCGGTGACGTAGTCGTTGTGGATGTGGGTTTCGAGTACGTGGGTGATCGCGGCGTTCTTGTCCGCTGCCAATGCCAGGACGCGGTCGATGTCACGTTGAGGATCGATCACGACGGCGATGCCGTCGTGGCTGATCAGGTAGCTGCGGTCACCGAGGCTCGAGGTTTCGATGACGGCAATATCTGGATTGGTCGTGCTCATGGGGTACTCCTACGGTGTTGTCGGGTCGGCCTCGTTTCTGACGTGAAATGGGTGGTTCAGGCCAGTGCGAGGAAGAGTTTTTCCAGTTCCGCTTCGGTCATGGGTTCTTTGTTGTCGGCGGTCTCGCCGGTCATGCATTCGCGGAGGCCGGTGGCGACGATCTTGAAGCCAGCTTTGTCGAGGGCGCGGGAGACGGCGGCGAGTTGGGTGACGACGTCTTTGCAGTCACGTCCGTTCTCGATCATGCCGATCACTCCGGCGAGCTGGCCGTGTGCGCGGCGCAGCCGGTTGAGGGGACTGCCCCGAGTTCGGTTGACTCGTTGGGTTGAGTGAATCAGGCCGCGTGTG
>CAUQEL010000031.1:0-54522 GCA_963517305.1 uncultured Rhodococcus sp. | reverse complement strand
ACAAGCCCGCCGTCACCCGACATCAGCAGTTACACCGGCCCGTGAATCAGCGGGGTTAAGCGGTCGTGCCGACGCCGGTCGGTGACGACCTGTCCTTGGTATCGGATATTCGACTCGAGCTCGCTCAGACGTCGGCGGGCTTCGTCGGCGGCGGGTCCAACGAGATCGGTGTGTTCGTGGGCATCGATCATTGCCATCAGACCCTCCCCTCGGGCAAGGGCCTCCTCTGACTCGACTTCGGCGCGGAAACCGCTATCCGATGTGCCGGCGTAGCCCTCGAACATCTGGACAGCTTGGTGGCGATATTGAATTGCCCCGGCAATGGATCCGCCGGGTTGGCGTGCGATGAACCAGGCGAGTGTTCGTCTGAACTGGCGGGTTGTCAGCCGCCACGTTTGGGCATTCACAGCCGGAATGTCCTCTGCGAGATCATGTGCGCGACAATAGCCATCGATCCAGGACACCAGATTGTTGATGTGGTCGTTCGTGGTCTTGGTCAAATTGACGTGGGCGGCGGTTTTGCCGATCCGCACAGCGGTGCCATGAGTTGAGGGTGCGAACAGCCGGGTTTCGTTACGGGGTTGGAGGAGTTCGAGGACCGCCACGGCGCGGGCGGCCGGAGCGCCGACAACCCAGGTCGCTTGCACTCCGGTGGGGTCGCGTTCACCTTTGAACGCCAGGCTGGTGATCATCCACCGGTAGGGCCTGCCGTGAGGGTCACGTTTGACGCTGATGCAGCCCCGCTGCAGATGCTTGATCTCGCTGTCACGCATGCCGGACAGGAACGCGATGATCACGTAGCAGGCTGCGCTCAGCGCCGACAGCAGGTGCAAGATCCCGGCCTGCCGATCACGCCGATTGAACAGGATGCGGTCAATCCAGGGGGACCCGTTGATCCGTCCGTTGATCACCACGTCACACGAGACATCGTTGTCGACCCCGACCAGTCGAGCTGTGTCCTCGATGAGGTCATGGTAAGTCCGCAAGGTCGAGCGATCGCATCCAAGCAGGCGGGACAGGTGGCGAAAGCTCGGTTGGCCGTTGTGTCCCGGTAGTGGGCGTTCTGCGTCACGGTATTCAGCTAACAGATGGACCAGATCCTTCTCTACCCAACGCCTTGCCTCGGGCGGAACTACCCCTTCTTGCAATCGAACTCGTCGCCACTCGCGGTCTGCCGCGAGAATGTCCGATGCAAACTCATCGACGAACCGCAGACTCCAGGTGAGTAGGGGTCCGAGCACCGCCTCCGGAATTCTGGCGGTCGCGTTGTCTGGCCCGCTCCTGTCGCCGGACTCGCTCCAACCATCGATGTGGTACGGGTCGAAAGTCAGCTGATCGGTAACCATGAGTCCGCGGTAGCGATAGAGCGACCGAACCGAACTGCGATAGCGATCACGAACCGTGAGAGTGGGTTGCGTCGCGAGCAAATGCAGTTGGTACGCAATCAAATCGGAAGGTTGCAACTCCGATAGCAGCGGCTGGCGCAGGTTGGGTCGCGAAGCGAGCCAGGAGAAGAAGTGGCGGAGCGTGGGCAACATCGAGGCAATCGTCGCTACCTTCGGTAAGCCGCGTCCTCTGGCGGGTGCAGGCCCGCCCAGCAGCCCGATGAAAAGTTCTTTGGCCACGGTGCGATAGACAGACGGCACGGATGTGAAGTCGAGGATCAGAGCAACATGATGTTGCTGAAAGAAAGCTGGACTGAGATCCCAGACGTCCTCTACGAATCGGGAAGCTCGGCTGAGTTCTGTCTCCGGGCGCACCGGCCGCCCGTTCAGTACGCATCGTTCGTCGAACGGGTGCGACGTCGACGGTTGAGGGTGGGCGTTGGTCATGTTTGCTCCCATGGTGATTCGACGAGATCGAGAAGTGCATCGGTGGGTTTGATCTCCGTTGCCGCCAGGATCTCGGACCGATTGAACTTCGAGAGAACGTCATGGCGGATGGCCGCCCACGTCGGTCCGTATCGGACCCACCAATCGGCCTCCGACAGCTGATCGCGGCGGGCCGCCAGCGCATCGAGCAATCCGAGCAGTCCAGGAAGGTGATCAGGCGTGATCACGCAGTTTCCGCAGTGAAAGCAGTCGAGAAACGATGCGCGACAGCTTCTCCCGGTGGCGGGATGGTGGTCGTGATCCCGGCACGCTGACCAGGCGGTATCGGCTGCGTCTGTGTGCGTCGGCGGGGTATCCCCGTGAGGATTGGTGGCGGAGCGTTCCGGCTGCACGTTCAGTGTGCCTCCTGCAACGTGCAGCGCCCGTCTGTGTGCTGCCAGAGCGCTCGATTCGGCGTCGCTGACGGCAGCCGCAACAACGGTGTGTGCCCATTCCTGTGTTGTCGGGTCTCCGCGTAGATAGTTCCGGAACAGAACCGGGATGGTGTTGCTCCGGGCAGCGGACGGGAGGTGACCGCCGATCTGTTTGGTACGGCGCACGTCTGCCGTGGTCTTGATCCGGTTGCCGGTGACCGCAAGCGGAGCCGGGGGCGTTCCGTCGACGACGTCAGCGTGGAGGCAATGCCGGGTGCGCCATCCGGCAAGGTTGATTGCTGTCGCGGTCAGTTCGCGAGCGAATGGGTCGAAATGTTCTTCGATACCGCGAAGGCCGGTGTTGTGGCCGCTACGCCAGATCGACCAAACGGATGCGCTGCCAGAAGTGTTCCTGCTGCGAGTGGTCAGTTCGTGTAGCAGTAGGTAAAGACCGCCGGGATAGTGCAGTTCGCGACCCGGTGGCCCGATCTCCCACGTCGCGGTCTCGAACCATCGGTGATTGCCGCGGCGGCGTTTGATGACACGAACTTCGACGGCGCGTGTCTCCAGGATTCGGTGTTCCCAGGGGAGCTCTTTGATGGTTTCGATATTGCGGCCGGTCAGCGCCACCATCAACACGAGCATTGGCGCGAGGTCCCGGATCGTCATATAGAGCCGGCTCGCAAGCTCCAGTCTGACGACGTGCGCGCTGAAGCTCCGGCTCGGGGGTACGACTCCTGATTCCGCAATCGCGACGAGCTCTTTGTCGCCCTCCAAGCCTTCCTGTTCACCCGTTTGTCCTATTGCAGCTTCCGAGAGTCGAATTCGATCGCGCAATGCGGTGATGTCTGACCGAGCGGCTGAGAGAATACGATCGAACTCTCCGTCCGAGTAGCCAGGTTGGCCAATCCGGGTCTGCCCGATTTGGCGGCAGGTGTAGTCGATCACTGATGAATTCACCGTATCGACCAGCGGTGGCAACGTCAGGAACTGTCCGAAAAGTGCGATGCCTCGCCAGGCGTAGACGTCCTTCTGCGTGATTCTGCGCTGGTTGTAGACAGATTGGAGGTGGGCGGTCTCCAGCAACGGTGGTCCGGTCGGTGGATCCGGCAGTTCCGAGAGGGATCGCAGCATGGATCGCACCCTCGTAACCAGTCCCTTCGCTGAGCTGAGCGTCCTGCTGCGTCCCGTCGCCCCGAGGGCAAGGGCCAGAGCCTCTGCAACTGCCGTGTGCCAACCGGGCAGCGCCATCTTCGCGACGTCCACCAGCAGAGTCCGGCCGTCTTCACCATCGAATCGGACCGTGAGGCCGGAGGCGATGGCGTGTTCGCCTTCGGTCGGTGTGTACGGGCCAGATGGGAGCATCGCGCGGCGCCCGGTGCCGGTACTGCCGCGACCGTTCACTGTGTTTTGTTCTCAGTGGCGACGTCGAAGACGTCGAGTGGAGTGTCGCGGGGATCTTCCCATGTGTTGGGCACCAACATCATTCGCGTTTCCATTTCCAATTCCGACAGCGCGTGTAAGTAGATCTGTGTTGTCACCACGGAGCGGTGTCCGAGGCGACGTCGCACCCAGTCCAGAGGGTCACCGAAGATCTGTGTCCATTGCCCTCGCTGTTCGGCAGTCATTTCGGTCATCGCGCTGATATGTCCGCGCTGTAGCTGTTCCAGAGTCACCACCGCGAACGTGTGCCGCAGGAGGTGAGCATGTGCAGTCAGAGGAACTCCTGCTCGACGACACCGTGTGTTGGCGACTGCGAACATGTCTTTCCAGGTCGAGACCGCGATGGGGGTGCCGAACTCCGACAGCCAGAACGCGGCCGGCGTCAAGCCATCGGGCCCGTCGATGAGCAAGCGGCGTCGTTCGTCGGCATCGAGGTTGGAAACTTTCACGGTCGATCGCAGACCGGACCGAGTCTGTACGACGACCGGCGAATGCGGATCAGGGATCACGAGCGGGCGGCGAACCTGTTCGTACCGTCCGCAGGCGCGTGCGCGGGCGATGACCTCCGCGCGATCGAGTGTCGCGTACCCGATCAGGTCGGCGATCACGGATTCAGGAACGTAGACTCGGCGGGCCGAACGACCTTTGGCGATGGCCGTCGGCAGCCAAAAACGTTGATAGCCCCCGAGACCGCGAGCTGTTGGCACATCGAATACCGTCAGCGCCGCTTGCTCGGACAACCGCATGCCGGTGCGCACCATCAAGTCGCAGAATGATGCATTGCGCGCCGCCCAGCGACCGCGAAACCCGGTGTCGTGGACACCGTCGGCGCGATATCCGCGAATCCCGACATCGCGCCATAAACGGTAGGACTGGGGTGGGAGCCACTCGATACGATCCGTCGCGGCATCGTGCGAGTAGGTTGCCGGTGTTGTGGTCGAAGAGTCATGACGGACGAGGCCCGCGCCGAACGGCATTGGTCGTCGAACTCTCTGCGGCACAGGGTTGTTCAATATATGGCCCGCGCGGACCTGCCATCGATAGAACTTGTCGACTGCGGCAACCTCTCGGTCCCATGTCGCACCTTGTATGTGCGGCCCTTGAGAGTCGATCCTGCGCCAGCGCCAGTACGCCAGATGGTCAGCCTCGTTGACGTCGCACCAACGAGCTCTGTCTCGTGAGACAGCAACGAAGTTCAAAAACGCGGCTAGATCGCGGGCGTAGCCCACCTGGGTGTGGCGCGCCTTCGCCTGCATATCGACTGATCTGAAGAAGGCATTCAACTCGATGTCATACTCAAATGATGGGTCAATGAGGAACGGCGTGCCGGCCACCAACTCTGGCCGCGCGAACCCAGGCCACTCCAAATTTGTGTCCGGCACCGCTGGCCGCGGCACCAACTCGTGTGGAGTGATACAAACACGCCAACCAGGTCTCGGCATGGTGGGCAACAGTACGTGGACATCTGTCCATCCGTGCACAAAATGTGGCGCTCACCGTGGCAGGCTCGTCCGGAGGATCCTTCCGTGACGGGACATCTCTCAAGGTCCGCTCGGAGGGGCTCGCGATGGATACAAAATCGCCCGGACTGCTCCATGCGTGGGCGAAAACCGCTCGCGGACAGTGGATTTGCTGTCTTAGCTTCGACATACCGATCGGGAACGGCAAGGGATTCCTTCGCCTCCATCAACAGTGGTGCCCCGCCGAAGCCGCAACCCCAGTCAGCTGAAACATGCGCAATCGTCAAGATATGTTGACGGACAGAATGCGTCAAGATATCTTGACGTTATGGAATCGGAGAAGGTCCTCACCCCGACCGAGCTGACCGAACTCTACGTCCAATACAAGGACGCTCTCGTCGACGTCGACCTAGCCGAGATGGTCCACGAGCAGGGGCGCAAGGACGCCGGGACGTGGACCGTGAACGCCCAACGCCGCATGGACGACGCGGTCTCCGATGTCGACGCACTCGAGATCAACGCCTTCCTCGCCTCGACGATGATTGCCGACCGCTACGCCATCATCGGACGCCTCCGGACCCAGGAGCGGCCTGTCCCATGGTCGAAGATCGGCGAGATCCTCGGCATGAGCAAGCAAGCCGCCCAGCAGTGGTACGACACCTACAACCTGCGCCCCCGTATCGAGAACCCCACCCGCCGCACCGACCCGGCGTGAGCCGCAGGCTCGATCATCCTGCGCTGTAGGCGAATCGAGTGGGTATGGTGCCGCCGTTCGACGCCCGCAACGAGACCGCTCGGATTCGCACAGGAATCGAAAACCGTTGCAGGACTTGACAATACAGCGTGACGCTGTAAGGTTGGGGCATGGGAGAAACCGAGCAGAACCTCACGGCAGTCACCTCCGAATACGGCGACGAACGCCCCGAACGCGGCCTGGGAGTGTCCATCCGACGGGGCGGCATCGAGGTCGAATACATCGACGCGCCCGGCATCGAGAAGCACGCACCGATGGACTGGACCCCGGACACGGCGCAGGTCCTGCTCGCCCGTCGCGGATACGCGGTCACCGGGCGATGGGTCGACATCAGCGACCCCTGTGCAGAAGATCCGATCTGGGAACTACCCGTCGTGAAGACCGCCGACCGCTGACCCTCGCTCGACCCTCCACCTGCGAACGGGCACCGGGCAGCTGATATCTGCCCGGTGCCTCACCTGCACACACTAACCAGGGAGACCACGATCATGACCACCACCATGGCTGCACAATCGGCACCGACCTCGACCGGCTACACCCTCGTCGCCGCCGACCCGCACGCCCTCGACATCACCGCCAACGTCCGCGACGGCGTAGACATCACCGCCGACCCCGAGTTCGTCGCCTCCATCGCCGCCCACGGTGTCCTCCAGGCGGTCTCGGCGGTCCGCCGCGCCGACGGAACCCTGGTCGTCCACGACGGACAGCGCAGAACTCTCGGGGCCCGCGAAGCCGGTCTCACCTCGATACCGGTGATGGTGCGCGAGCAGTCCGACGACGAGAAGGCCGCAGGGATCGAACGCATCACCGAGCAGGTCGTATCCAACGACCAGCGCGAAGACCTCACCACCGGGCAACGCGCCGCCGCCGTCACGGGCCTGCTCGACCTGGGTCTGAACGTGCAGAAGGTCGCGACAGCACTGCACGTCCCCAAGTCGTACGTCGAAAAGGCCGGTCGAGCAGGACGATCCGAGCACGCTCGCCGCCAGCTCGACGACCGGCAACTCACCCTCGAAGGGGCTGCGTTGCTTGCTGATCTCGAAGCCGCCGCACAGGCGGAGCCGTGGATCACCGAGGCAATCGAGCAGATCTTCGACAACAGATTCGGTTTCGAGTACCGCCTGGCCACCCTCCAGCGCCGCATCGACGAACGCGCCGAGACCACCTTCGCCGCAGCCGATTACATCGCACTCGGCTTCACGTTGCTCCACGACGAACCGTCCACCAGCGATGGGGAGTGGTACTCACTCGCGGACCTGCGCACCGCCGACGGCGCGGCAGTCCCGGCCGACGCCCCGGAGCACGCACCGCACTTGTGGCACGTCTACGTCCACGAGACCGGCACCGTCTGGGTCGACAAGACGACCCGCGAGGAAGTCGCCGAGGACGACATCGACTTCGACACCGAGGACGACGACGCCGCCGAGGCGTACGAGGAGCTGCGGCACGCGAACACGGTCGAGAAAGTGACCGCCTGGGGGTGCGAGTTCTTCCTTCGCCACGACCATGTGTCTGCGGCCGGCCTCGAACTCGCACCCGAGAAGATCGCCGCCGTCGACGCAGAGGGCGGCGACGCCGAGGACGGATTGACCCCGGCGCAGCGCACAGCCGCGCGCGCCGAAGCCGAACGCATCGAGACCGAACGCGCAGAACGCCGCAAGGTGAAAGCCCTCAACCGTGCCGGAGCCACCGCCACCGAAGCCCGACGTGCATTCCTCACCGGTCTGCTCGCAGGCAAGACCGCCCCGAAGAACGCCACCAAGTGGATGGTGACCGCGCTGGCGGCTCATGGCGACGTGTTCACCGAATCCAAGTGCTCGGAGCGGTACGGCGAGATCATGGGTTCACCGCTGGGCGAGGTCGACCGTAAGGCCACCGGTGCCACGCCCGCTCGCGCCGAGGTATTGCTGCTTGCCCGTGTGCTCACCGCGTTCGAGGCCCGACTGACGGGACCGCAGGACGCCAAGGACTACTGGCGGTTCTCCTCGAAGCACTACCGAGGCATGGTCGGCATCGACAGCTACCTGACCTTCCTCGCCGACAGCGGGCACACCCTGACCCCGGTGGAGCAGGCCGCGATCGGCAACATCACCGTCGACGCCGCGTACGCCGCCGTCGACGACGCTTGACCATCCGCTGGAGCTTCGCAACCAGCACGACAGGAAGGCCCCGGCCATCACACCGATGGCCGGGGCCTTTCCGGTTCGTCAAGATATGTTGACGCGCGTAGAGGTGAACCGGGAACGTCGAACGACGATCAGCGTGGGTACAGGTCGGTTCGTGCACCACTGCCGGGTCGGCCTGCGATCCACGCCTCGATGTCCTCCCGCGAATACAGCGGAGTGCGCGAGAGGTGGCGGGCAGGTTTCGGGGCCTGGCCACGAGCGACGTATGACCGCCACGTCGAGGACGCGATCGCTTTCCCGGTCGAGGCCTCGATCAGTGCCAGAACCTCCGAGAGGGTCAATTCGGCATCGGTCACGGTTCCTCCGATCCCCGCACGAGCATGATTGTCGACATACCCGCACCTTACAGCCCCACGCTGTAAATACTTCGCCGAACCCCTTGCAACCATACAGCGTGACGCTGTATGGTTTGGGTATGACATCGCCACGCACCGGCGAGATCGAATACGGTTGGCAGGCAACGCTGTTCACGTCTTGCGCATTGCCCGGGTGTGCTGTTCCGGTCGCTACGCCAGGCGATGTGTGTCAGTCCTGCCGCGCAGCGTTCGGGGACATGCTGAGCGTACGAACCGGCGGATTGGCCGTAGATCCGGAGCAGGTCCGCGCCGACCTCGCTGTCCGTGATGCGAGCACCCGTGAGCAGTACCGCGCACAGGCCGCCACCGTGGCTGCCGCGCAACAGGTGTCGACCCGCAAGCGCAACCAGATCTGCTGGCTCTGTGAAGAGCGACGGACCTGCACCTCGACCGCCGGGCGCTGGGAATGCGCCGACTGCCAGACCTTGCCTTCCTGAGCGCCTGCGCACGGCCCGCGACCGTCGTCGCTGAAGTCTTTCTCCGCCCGACCTTGGGAGTACTCATGACCGCCACCCTGGCCGCATCCACCACGCCCGCGCGCCGCCGTCTCAAAGGAGTTGGAATGAAACTGATTTCGCTCGATACCCAGTTCGACGGAACGATCATCGACATTCTCGGCTACCGCACCGCACCCGCAGGCCGCGTCGTGGTCACCGCCCTCCTCGACGCACCCGGTGCCTGGTACAGCCGCATCCACCCCGTCGTCGTCGACGCCGGCGATGTACGACTCTCCCTCGCCGTGCAGTCCATCACCCGCCCCGAGCTGGGCGTGCGGTGATGGCCGAGACCGCAGGCCAGATCGACATATTCGAGGTGCTCGCCGCTGCCGAGCTGGACGCCGATAAGGAAACGCAACCGACGTAATTGCGAACTTCTGGTCAGTCAGTAATCTATTGCGCGCCAACATATTCGAGTTAATATGCCTCGCTTTATCTATGGATAATCGGGGCAATTTGAGGTAAAATCGATATATCGGAACAATTCTCGCGAGGAGTGGGCTATGTCGATCACTGTGTACACGAAACCCGAATGCAACAACTGCGATCAAACAAAACGACGCCTGAACAAGCACGGGATCGAATACACGACCGTCGATGTCACCGAAGACGCAGCGGCCCGCGAGTTCGTCACCAACGGACTCGGCTACCGGCAGATGCCCGTCGTGGTCGTCGACGAGAACACCCACTGGTCCGGCTTTCGGATCGACGCCCTCGACAAGCTCGCCGCCGCCTGACCGACCACTCCGTTGACCGAGCTTCACCTGCGAGAACGAGCCCGACGATGACGCCACTGAGCGCAGTTCCACCGCCCGACGAGCCCGAGCGTGTCGTTCGCAGCCTCGCCGCTGTGGACGACGACACTGCCGTCGACAACGAGACAGCTCACGAGCCGTCCACCGACCCCGAGGCGCTGCTGCTGTGCGCCGTGATGTGGAGTGCCCACACCGGGGGAGTATCCGCCGAAGATCTGCGCATCACCGCGATCGTCACCGCCGACGACTTCGACGACGTCGCCTACCGACGAATGTTCGTCGTGATCGCCAGTCTCGCCCTGGCCGGCGAACCCTACGACCCGGCGAGCGTCACCGCAGCCTTCATGCGATCCGGATCCGGCGGAGCCAAAGACGCGCCCCTACGTCGCCGCTTGAACGAGGTCATCACCGCCGGGGCAGACGGCTTCACCGCCGTCCACTACGCCGACATCGTGCTCTCCCAGTCCTACCGACGCAGTTACCGGACCGTGGCAGCGGCCATCGTCCACGCCGCCGAGGAGCTACCGGAGGAATACTTATCTGGATCCCGTGCTGTTCTGAGTCATGAATATCCAGCTCAAAGCGTAAAAGGCATCTCAGTCACAGGGTCGTCCTTGAGGGGATTTGGTTCAGTCCACGACACAGGCCAGTCTTATGGCAGATACGTTCCTAGCCACTTGATATTTCGCTCCGCGCTCCGACCGGATGTCCGTCATTTCAGGGGACACCCAGCAGGTGCGCCTGTCGTTGTTAGTCCGGCGGTGTCGTGGCCGGGCTTGCTTGCTTTTGTCGCGACGATGATGTGTCGGGTCTCGGTCAGAGCGAGCAGGTAGTTGTGTTGATGACGGTGTTCGAGGCCATGTCGAAGGCCCCTGTGGTGGGCGGCTCCGTCGGCGTTCACTCCAGGTGGCGGCCTCCTCACGGAGATGCATATGTGCAACCCGAGCAGGGACGCGGTGAAGGATCGGTACCATGCGGTCATGCGATCAGGGAGCGCGATCCTCAGCCGGATGACTGTGGTGTTCGTCTTGCTGTCCCTTGGCCTGGTTTTGGTCGTTGCGATACCGCAACCGGTCGAGGTGGCCGTGGCTGTGGCGGTCGCCCTCTCGGTTGCCTTGCTCGCTGCCGCATTCCTTCGCCCAGACCTGCTCGCGTTGCCACTTGTCGCGGGCAGTGGGCCTCCTGCCGATGAGCGTCGCCTGCGCGGATCGTTCCGCCGTCAGACTCATCCCGCCACTGCCGGTCGTCCCATGCCCCGAGCACCCGGCCCTCTCGCGGAGGCGCAGCCGACCTGATTCGGCCATCGTGCGTCTCCGCACCGACGACACCGTTGAATTCTCGGATCGTAGGAGAGAGACCTCATGTTGCACCTGTCCGGCATCACCCGCGCCCACGGGGAGTTCATTGTCTTTCGGCGCGTCGACCTCACCGCTCGCCCTGGCTCCGCGTGCGCCGTGGTCGGAGTCAATGGCTCCGGAAAATCTACGCTGCTCCGCTGCGCCGTCGGTGCCGACTACGTCGACGAGGGGCGCGTGCTCCTCGACGGCATCGACCTCGACGAGAGTGACCCCGCCGCCCGCGCGGCGATCTCAGCCGTCATCGACGACGGAGTGTTCCCTCATCTGTCGGTGCGCGAGCATCTGTTGCTGATCGCCACCGCACACGCTGTCGGCGACGCGGAGGCTGTCGTGACGTCGGCACTCGACGGCCTCTCCCTGGCTCCCGCGGCCGATCAGCTGCCGGTCACGCTCTCCAGCGGGCAGCGCCGGCGGTTGATGCTGGCCTCCGCCTTCGTGCGGCCCCGCCGCGTTCTCGTCTTGGACGAACCGGAGCAGCACCTCGACGCCGCCGGTCGCGAGTGGTTGATACGCACGCTGGTCGCCGAGAAGGACGCAGGTGTGGCGGTGCTGTTCGTTTCCCACGACGCGGTGCTCGTCGACGCGGTGGCCGACGTCGTCGTCGATGCGGACGCGTGGCGATGACCACCGACGAGATGAGCTCAGCCGAACTGCACCGAGAACTCCGCCGACGCCGTGTCGATACCGAAAGCACGGTCGAGCGGATGTCGATCTGGGGTGGGGGCGTGGCTTCGATGACGGCGATCGCGCTGTGGGTGCTGTCCGGACGCGCGACGGGATTGACCGTGGCTCCGGTGCTGTCGGCGTCGTCGGCGACCGGCGTCGGGTTGGTCGTCGCGGCGGCCGCACTTCATGGTGTGCGCATCGTCGGCCCGGTCGGCACCGACGCTGCCACGACGCACTGGCTGATCTCCGCGCCGCTCGATCGTGGAGCGCTGCTGCGCGGCCGGGCTCTGGCGTGGAGTGGCGCATTCGTCGTACTTGGGGTCGTGGTCGCCCGCGTGCTGGCGTTGGTCGCAGGTGCCACCCTCTGGTGGCCGCTCGCCGTCGTCGGGGCCGCCGCTGGTGCGCTGGTGGTCGCCCTGGCGCTGTTGGGTCAGCAGTCCCGCAGGTGGTCCTCCGCGCTGCCTGTGGTCGAGTTCGGAACCGTGTTTCTCGCGGCTGCTGCGGCGGTCACACCGCCTGCTCCCGTCGTAGTGTCCGCGGCCGTCCTCTCCGTCGCGGCCGTCGCCGCATGGGCGACAGCGGTGTCGCGCCTCGGGAGGATCCGCCGGGTATCGCTGATGTCGGGGTCGGATCTGTTGGCAGCCGGGTGGGTGGGAGTGTCCTTTTTCGACGTCGGGTTCCTCGTGTCAGCGCTCGAGTCCAGAGCTCTTCGACGTCGTGGGGCGGTGCGCTCGCGCAGCCGCGGCTGGGTGTCGACCCGCCCGGCGGGTGCCCTGGTGTGGTCCGATGTGGTGCGACACCGCCGGAACGTAATGATGCCGGCGGTCCTGGCTGTCGGATCAGGTCTCGTTGTCGTCGGCTCTGCGGTGCTGACGCCGTACTGGGCAGGTGTCCTGGGCCTTGTCGTGGGCTACGTCGCGACGTCGGCGGCCAGTATCGGTCTTCGAGACGTCATGTCGGACAGGGCGATACGGTTCGCTCTCGCTCTGCCGGACCGGATGGTGACCGGCGCGTTCCTCGTGGTGCCTTCGCTCGCGGCGCTGACCGTGGCGGTCGCGGTGGGGGTAACGGTGTCGTGGTGGTCGGGCCTGGTCGTCGGGTTGACGACTCTGATGGCTGCCGTCCGTTCCCGCACGGCCCCGCCTCGTGTCTACGACGGCCTGGCTATCGTGACCATGTTCGGCATGGTGCCGGTGGACATGATCCGGCAGTTGCTCCGGGGTCCGGGCCTACTGCTCGTCGGGGCGGTCCTCCTGCTGCTGTGACGGGACTCGCCCATCAGGTCCGGATGCGGTCCCCAGGCCGAAAATCGCCACACTCGGTGAGAAGAATCATCCGTCGTTGCATGCTGTGCATGTGGCGGATCGCAGGTCAAATCCCGCAAGCTGCGTCACACCGAATGAGAACCCACTGACGTCAGGCAAAAAGGAGGGGACGACCATCGGTACTACTACTGGTGGCCGCCGGCTCTTTCTGAAGCCCTTACGTGTCGTTGAAGTGGTGCGACCTCGCGACCCCTGACTCGGCTCAGTCTGCAGATAGTGGCCTGACAAACCGTCGACTGAAGGTCAGTCGTACGACTTTGAACCACCATCGGTTTTGTGCCGCCCCCAGTATGAGGTGATTTTCGGGGGCGTTTCGTGCCCCTACGTTGCCGGCTCGTATCGAGGTGTGGGCGCATTTCGGCGCAGCGTGAGGTTCTCGCCGTGTGCCGCGGCGAGCGCTGTGTGTAGTCGGGTGATTTCGGCTTTGGCTTCGCGCAGTTGGCGGGTGAGGCTGAGGACGATCGTGCTCTGCGTATCCGGTTCGATCGGGGTGTTCGGTGCCGGTTGGTCCCGGGTCCGTAAGCGAATGATCTTCTCGCGTAGTTCGGTGTTGCGGTAAAGGAAGTCGAGGCTGACGTTGCCCTCGCGTGACACTTTCCGGAAGTTCACCGCTTCACCACGTTTACTCAGTGCGGCAATAGCTTTTGTTGCTCTTTCGACTGCGGCGGTCGTGCGGGCCTCGGCAGAGCGGCGGAGCAATTGGCTGCGTTGTTCGGCGTCGAGGGTCATGGTCGATGTCCTTTCCTGCTGGGTCCCAGTGGTAGGTCCACCGGTGTCCGTGGCTGCGATGCTCGGCGGACCGCGTCCCGGCCACCGACGCCGGCTCCCTGCACCGTGGTCGATTCGTCACCGTCGGGGGAGGTGAGGTTGGCGATGATCAGGTTCAGTGCGGATACTTCGCTGCGGCGGGCGGTGAGCCACATGTTGTCGTCGGTCATGTGCTTGCCGGTGCGCTGAAAGTGTTGTGTGCGTCGGGTTTCGATCAGATTTAGCGTCGAGTCCCGCTGGTCTTCGAGTTCGGTCAGATAGGTGGCATTCGTTGCGAACTCGCCGCAGGTCAGGCACGCGTTCCCCCGTTCGCAGGTTTTCGGGCGCGGCAGCAGGCAATAGCCGTTGGGCAGGATCCGGTCGGTGCGCTGATCGAGTTGCAGTACATCGAGGAGCGCATGTTGATCGACGTCATGGTCCCGCCCGTCGGTGCCGATCAAGGTCAGCCGCAGGAACTCTTCCTCATGAGTGCGGGCCAACGTTTTTGCGTAGCGCAGTGTCATCTCCGGTGAGACGTGCCCCAGATAGCGCTGCACGACGTGCAGTGGTGTGCCCGCGTTGAGCATCTGAGTGGCCTTGGTATGCCGCAACCGGTGGGTGCGCTGGAAATCGACAGGGCGGCCGTGTTTGTCGCGAAGCTCTATCAACGCAGCAAGGTCGGTGAGTCGTTGACGGATGCCGCCGAGTGGACGCTGGCCCCGTTGGTTGCCCTTGCGCGCGAGGAAGAGATACTTCGGTTCCGCGCCGACGGTCAACGTCGGCAGGATAGTGTCGCGAACCCAGTCCTGTTGCTCGCGAATGATGTTCACCACGGCCTGCTCGACGGGGATCGTGTTCGGGGCTCCATCGATCTTGGTCTGCTGGTAGCGCAGCCGCGCCACGAAGAACTCCGCCGTCCGGTTTTCGGGAGCGGAGTCCTGAGTATCGGATTGCCGACCGGGTGTCGTCAGTAGAGGGCACAGAGGGTCCGGATCGAGCATCAGGATTTCGTTGACTCGGCGGCCGGTGAGGATCAGCAGCAGATAGGCGCGCATGACCTGCGGGTCGCCGAGCCCGAACACCGTCTTGTCCTGCCCATCGACGACGATGGTGCGACTCTCCTTGACCGGCAGACCGATCAGATCCAGATGCGCGGCGACGCGACTGAGATCTTCGTCGTCGAGGTACTCGGGTGCGTCGTCGGAGCGCACGACCGAGATCGTTTCCCCTCGCGGCCACATCACGAGGTGGCGTTCGGTGAGCTCACGCCATCGCGGGTCGCCCAGGACGAACGCCGCTTCGTCGCGGTGTTCGACGAAGAACGCGTACATCGAGTTCACTGCGGTCTGGGTGAGGGAGATGGTCTTGTCGGACAACGGTTGGCCTTTGTTGGGCCCGTTGGCCGCGCGGCGGGTGCGTAGCCAGCCGAGGAAGTCATTCGCGAACGGACGCAGCATCGTCGCCGGGTCGGTGACCAGTACCGGACTGTCTATACCGCGTTCGATCAGGAAGGGCCCGAGATGAGCGCACAACGAGGTTCGGTATCGACCGACGCTGCCCCACCGAATCCGGTCGGCGTTGAGAAGGGTTCCGAGCCACCATTGGCCTGCGGCACGAAGCCAATCCGGTTCCACGGTCGACCAGTCGACCGTGGCATGACCGCGCGGTTCGTGTCGGCGTGCTGGTATTCGGGAGTCGTGGAGGGGATCCCACAGCTCGGCCTGCCACCACGCCTGTTCGTGATAGGCGATGCCGACCGCCCGCCGGAGGCGGCGCATGATCTGCAGATGGTTTTGGCTGAACCGTGCGCCCGGAAGACGTTGGTGGCGGGCGGTGAACGCCGACCGGGCCTCGGTGATCCACGTGTCGAGGTCCAGGTCGAGGAAGGATGTGATCGGTGGGTGGCCTCGCTGGACCCGCGAGGTGCTGATGTGGGCGATCGAATGCATCCACGTCGACACCGCGGACGGCGAGACCCGTTCACCGGTGACATGCAGCGACCACAGCCACCAGATGAATTCGTGGCGGATCGGATCGGGAACATCGAGTGCGACATGTTGGTGGGTCCGGCTCGGGTAGTGGTAGATCACCTCGTTCCACGGCCAGGCCAGCATGTCGAGAGTCGTTCCGGGCCGGACATGTTCGGGAACGAGTTCCCAAAGATCGTGGTCGGTGACCCCGCCCTGTTTGTGTTCGGGCAGCGGCAATGCAGCAGACTTCATCGATTCTCCAGGGTTGTCGTATATCCCTGCTCGGCTGGTAGGTGCCATCCCTGCGCATATGTCCGCCACTCGGCCACGCTGCGTAGCTCCGCCTCTTCGGTCACCCATCCGTACAGGTCGAGAGTGGTCTGGACCTGGGCGTGACCGAGTCGCCGCATGACGACATGCTCGGGGACCCCGCTCAGAAGTAGCGCCGTGGCGTGGGTATGCCGGAACCAATGCGGAGTCCAACCGGTGGGGACGGCGCCGCCTACACGGCGCTGCAGCCGCTCGACGACCCGGTAGACCCCGCTCGGTGTCATCGCCGACAGCAACTGTCCGCCAACGGTATTGACCAACACGGGGTCGGTGTCGCGAAGCGGCAAACCATGACGGTCGGCTAAATCGCCGACCTCGTAGAGGAAGTCCCCGTAGAGCCGCTCGAGCCGGTCGGACACGAACACGCGCCGGCCCTTCATGTTCTTCACTCTGGCACCGTTGGGATTGTCGCCGCGGGGAACAACCTCGATATACGGCGTGCCGCCGCGTCCGACGACCCAGTCCTCGTGCCGCACACCCAACGCCTCCCCCAAGCGAAGGCCTGTCTCGGCAAGTATCTCGAACAGCAGACGGTCACGCAGATTCCCCGCCCACGACCGGCCGATTGGATCGAATGTTGCTGCGCTGTCCAGGATTCGCTGCACATGCACAGGCAGGAACACCGGTGTCGGACCGGTATGCCAGCGGCGACGCGGGACGAGCGCGGCAGGTCGATCGCGCCGCCGGCTCTGCAGGTGCGTCAAGAACGATTGGAACTCCGTTTCACGCCGTTCACGCCCCAATCGCGGTGCAACTGCGCCGTATTGGCGTTCTGACCATTCGTAGAACGAGGCCAGCGCCGCCAATCGTAGCGACACCGTTCGTGGCCCGCACGTCGTGGGCTTGACCGGGTGTTGGCGTGCGGTGGGCAGATCCCCGCCGGTGAGCCAGCCGATGAATCCGCTCAGCGCGGTCAGGCCAGGATCGCGCCACTCGACCCCGTTCTGCTCGAGGTAGTGCCACCACAACGCGAGCCCACGGGAGTACGCTTTCACTGTGTTGGGGCTGAACGCGCACGCGACCCGAAGCCACTCCAGCCATTCCTCGACAGGGCCTACTACTGCGTGGTCGCGGTCGAGGACAGTCCAGGTCACCCCGCCGTCCGGCAGTACCACCTTTTGCGTCCGAGCCATGACACCCACCTCCCGTACGGGTGTAGGCAACCATCAGCTCACGTGCAAACAAAGCCGACACGCCGACGCTCACATGACGTCGAAGACGCCTGGAGGTGGGGTGAGGATAAGCCGACCTGTTCGACTACATGGTCGAACTCGGCACCCGGCAGCGTGCAGCATTCAACCGGCTCAACAGCTTTCGGCAACCACCGACCTCCTGAACGAACCCGCACGGATACCGGTGAGCGCGGCAACGACCTTGAGGGCACTACGGTGCTCTGCGGGCCACAAGCGAAAGGCGAGGACAGTGACAGAGACAGGTGAGCACGCCGAACGGCCGCCACACGACGCGCCGGACCGCACGAACGCACCGACGACCGGTGCCGCTGTCGATGCGGGTCTGCCCGTCCACGTCCGCGAGCAGATCGCTGCTGTCGTCGACGCGTCCGGCGACCTCGAGCGCGTCCCGACCGGCGGCGGCGCACTGACGGTGCAGGTGTGCTCGGCATCGGAAACGTCGTACGACGCCGCGACGTGGAGCACCCTGGGCACCTACCGCGCCGCTGACGCCGCAACTCTGGCCGAACGGCTGCTCGACGCGCTCGGGGACAGTGCGAACATCGGCACCGACCTGGGGGTCCTCATCGTCACCCACACCCACACCGACAGCCTGGAGGCACCGGCCATGACCGCACCCACCGCACACGGAGCCGACGGAAACCCTGCGCCGGCCGCGCCGCTGCTCACCCTCGATATCGCCAAGGCCGATGTGCTCGACGACGACTTCGAGTGGCCCGTACCGGGCAGCGCCCAGGCGTTGTGGACGCCGCACTGGTTGCTGCAGGCCGCGATCAACTCCGGTGCCGTCACCTACGACCGGCGACTGTGGGGCGAGCTCGCCCTGTCGGCCGAGTTCACCGCCCCGAACCGGCACGAGCTCCAATTCGTGATCACCTACGAGATCGACGGCGCACCGAACATCGTCGACGGCGACACCACCGACTACCCGAGCGACTTCAACGAGCTCTCCGATGCCGAACAGAACGCCGTCCCGTCGACGCTGGTTCCGAATCCGGAGACCGCAGCGTCGTGGCTGACGTACCTCGTCGACGAGTTCAACGCCGTGCACGCGAGCACCGACAAGCTCGTTCGCGGCTGGCCCCAGCACTAGAACCCGCCCGAGCAGCAGAAACCCCCGACCACAGTGGTGGTCGGAGGTTTCGCTGTTTCTCGCGATTGCAGTGGTGTGGCTGTCAGTCCTCGCGGATCCTCCGCAAGACCTGTGCGAGAGCGAGCGCGGTGATCGGATCGTCGACGGTGGGGGCGGCCGCGACGACCACCTCGAGGTCGCCCGAATCTTGCACCGCGTCGAGCAGATCGAGTGATGCGTCGACGGCGAAGTTCGGGCCCGAGAGCTCGTTGATGATCGCCAGCAGCTCGACGAACCGCGGCCCGGCCTCCGGACGGACAGTGCTGTGCAGCATCTCGAACGCGGCCACCGCTTCCGGTGAGCGCAGTTCGGCGAGGATGTCGAGCTCCACTGCGTCGAGGTCGGACAGGGCGGGGGAGTCGGGTGTGCTCATGGTGTGGGTCCTTCGGTCGGTATGTCGCCGGTGGCCGGAGACGTGGGAGGGACGAGAAACAGTCGGGACATCGCGGCTTCGGTGGTCCCGAGATGGCCGGCGACGGTGGCCACGGAGTCGGTGGCCACCATCTCGGTGACCAGATCCCGATGGATCAGGGCGGCGAGGCGGTGCTGATGGGAAAGGTAGGCGAGCAGCTCGGAGGTGAGCAGTGCGGCACCGATCGGTCCGCCGTAGTCCTGCGCCCAGTCCTCGCCGTCGCGTTCGGGGGCGTACAGCAGCGAGTCCGGGGCGCTGAGAACCTTGTCGAGGATCTCCGAGGTGATCCCGCACGCCTGCAGGCGCTCGATCACACCGGGGATCTCGGCGGCGGTTCGGTGCCCGACCAGGCTGAGGTGCCACTGGATATCGATCACGCCACTGCGCCCGATTCGTCGTCGAACGACCGGCGGGTATGGCTTTCCAGGACATGCAGCTCGGCAGTGAGGCCGACTGCGCATTCGGCGTCAGCCACCGGATCGAGGGCCGCGATGTTCGCCCGCAGTTGCGTGATCCTGGTGTAGCGGGCGACAGCTGCGGCATCGGCGTCGTAGACCTCCACCGGGTGTTCGACGACGAGCCTGCGTTGCCCGGGCACTGTCTTCACGGTCGCCTCGCTGTGGCCACCGCTGCGCATCGTGATCTCGCGGGCGAGAGCGCCGGCGAAGATGTGCGCCGAGTGAGCGGGGAAGTCGCCGGCCACCGTGTTCGAGTCCGGCAACGGATCGGGACGAGTCGAGCGCACGGTGACGTCGATCAGGTCGGACGGGTCAACGCCGGGAAGCGGCTCGATCGGTGTGGCGGTCCAGACCTTGATCGAGGTGGTGACGTAGCCCGGTGGCGGCAGTTCCGCCGAGCGGACACCCGCTGCGTAGGCCGACATCGACGCGAGAGCGCACGCTATCTCACCAGGTGTGCCGATGAGGCAGAGCGAGTCGTCGACGGTCTGGGTGAAGGTCGCGGCGACGGTATCGACCTGTCGGAGGTCCGCGACGGTTTCTGCTTGGCTCACCGCGAACCGGGCGGCAGTCGAGGGGGAGTGGAAGTGGCCGCGGGTGTGTACGAACCCGGGGTCGCCGTGTTGGTCGAGGGTCGAGATCTCGACTTCGATCAGCGTACGAGTCGAGGGCGCGGCTGAGGGGGACTCTGCGGCCGGCTGGAGTGAGTGGGGATCGGTGGTGTCCATGAAGGTCTGCCTTCGAGAGGTCCGGGCAAGGAAGCGGTTATGCGAGGGCGACGAGCGCGGGTGCAGCGAGTCCGCACACCGCAGCGGCCGCAGACAGGGCGGTGGTGGTTCGATCCATCGGCTCGCAGCTATCGGCGAGAGCCAGGCGTAGCCCGGCTGCTCCTGCTGCGATGACACCGACGAACACCAGAACCCAGGTAGAGCCGACCAGGTACGTCATCGGTCAGCTCGCGTTCGGGTAGCTCTCACCCGGCGAGTTCTGCTCGGCGTCCGTACCGGTCGACTCGGCAGCGTCGGGCTCGGTCTTCGCCGGTGACGACGGCTGCAGCCGCGGGGGCCGAGGCGACGTCTTGGTAGCCGCGGTGGTGGCAGTCTTCTTGCCGGCGACGGCGGAGGTGGGGACTTTCAGTCCGGCTTTGCGGAGCTCGGCGGCGGACCAGCCGCCGTCGAGTGCGGCTTTGATCGCGGCCAGCTCGGTGGCGGCAGCGGTGCGTTCGGCGGCTTGCGCTTCGGCGACTTTCGCGGCGGCGATGGTTCGCTCGTTCTGCGCGGCGACTATGGCGTCGATCAAACCGAGACGGGCATCGAGAGCAGCCTGTGCGGCGGCGCGAACGGTGGTGGGGTCGAGAGGGGTGAGCGACATGTGTGGAACCTTCCGGAGACGGCGTGCAGCGCGCGCACCATTGAGTGCGCAGCGCTGATTGACAACGCGGTCTCGGGCGGCCCACACGCCGTCCGATATCCGAGGACAACGTTATCGAATTGGTCCGACAGATGCATGACGGGTGGCCCGATTCGGTTGGGCTTCTTCGTCTGACGGCTAGGGAGGTTCGGTCATGATCGGATGATCGGAGTGAGTGGTTGGTCGATGCCGGGCAGGTCCCAGGGTGTTGGCTGGTTCACGAAAAGATCGGGTCGGTCGTTGCTCGTGAGGATGAGGCGGAAGTATCTGGTTGCTCCGGGGGCAAGCTCGACTTTTACGTCCTCCGCTACTCCGTTATCGAGCGCTGTCAACGCTGGGGCGGGGTCTATGAAGTACGCCTGGGGGTCGGCGATGAAGACGCGTCCGATGTCGAGGGTCTTTCGTCCAATGCTTATGCCGTAGGTGCTGCCCTCAAAGCGGACTGACTGGTGCTCGCCGCTCAGGGCTGCGCGCAGTTCGGGGGTGTCGTCGCCGTTGAGAGTGAGAGTGATCCTGCTGAGGTCTGGACTTTCCACAGCGTGACCTTCGATCAGCAGGCGAGCAACTCGAAGGTCGATTCGCTCCTTGGTCGTGACGTTGACCGGGAGGTTGAAGAATTTGTTGCAGTGCCGCTGTACGACTGCCAGATCTTCGGCGATTGACTTGATCAGATCGAGTTCTGGATCGGATGCAGTGTCCGGTTGGTTGTGCGTCATCGACATCAAGAAGTCGTCCTCGAAGTACACCTTGAGAACGCCGCCGGGAGCTCGCAACAGTTGACCAATCTCGATCACGCCGACTGCGTCCTGAGGGCTGATCTGCCGGAGGTGAAACCGGCTGGTGACGTCGATCGGGTCGGATGTGTTTGTCAGGGAGTGCAGGACGCGCACGGTGTGGTGGCTGTTGAAGAATTCGACTTCGAGAGCGCCGCCGACTCCACCGCTCCCGATATGGGTGACGGTGCCCTCGTATTGACCACGGCTGTTGCCGGCCGAGTCCTCGAACTCGAATTGAACGGTTGCACCTATGTGTGGATGTGCACTGTTGGGATTGATCTGGACTGTCACATTGGTTTGTGTGCCGGCGATGAATTCCGGTCCATCGATCTTCAAACTGTGCACGACATCAGCCGGGATAAGGACGGGGTCGGACGA
Organism: uncultured Rhodococcus sp.; assembly: GCA_963517305.1. Classification (GTDB taxonomy): domain Bacteria; phylum Actinomycetota; class Actinomycetes; order Mycobacteriales; family Mycobacteriaceae; genus Rhodococcoides. The sequence continues at coordinate 32,671 of CAUQEL010000031.1, read as the reverse complement.
ACCGAAGTCGAACGTGTTGCTGAGTGCCTTGGCCAGCGCAGAGTGTTCGGGTCCGAGTCTGGTGGTGACAGTAAATTTGATCGGGCTCTTCGTGTGTGATTCCGCGGTTTTCGGTGTCAGCTCGTAGCTGAATTCGTTGCCGTCGCGGCGGAAGTTCAACCCCCAATATGGGTCCATGGTGCTGTCCGCCAGCTCTCCCAAAGCCAGTGTGCGATCGGCGAGGTCGTCGATTCCGTTGAACAGCGAGTCGGTCTCCCGTCCGTAAAGTTCGGCGTTGGCTCGCATCTGGTCGCGACTCAAGTAGTTGTAGACCTCGGGCATATTGATCATCAGGTTGTTGAGCTCGATGCGATCGAAGACAACTACGCGTGGTCCGCCCGGTTCCTGGAGGTCGGTCACGAAGCTTCGTTCGCCGGGCGTCAGTTTGACCGGTACAACCAGAAACCACTCGTCGGGTTGGAGCGCAGCGGCCCTCACGTACGAATTTCTGATCTGACGTTGGCGGGTTGTCTTCCGATCGCCCGAGAAGCCATCGGAGAAGTATTTGAGCTGATAGATAGCTAGCGTGCTACCGCGCCGAACCTCGATGTCGATTCCCTCGTCTCCGCCACGCCCGTCGGGGACGGTGACGGTAGCCAAGCCGTCCCACTGCTTCCGGATAAGTGCCTCGACGATGTAGTCGAACTTGTCCCGGCCCAACTGTGGCCAATCAACCTCCATCGCGACCTCTCTCTGATTTCACACGAGTTCGGATTCGGCATTCGCGTGCGAAGGACACGGCCACCGCGAACCTGCGAATCTCCGTGCCCAGACCGCACGTCGCCCGGGGCGATGTTCTCACCGGCAATACATACCAGACGGTTCCGACGCCAGAGCGTTCCCGACGGACCGTTGCCCCCAACTGTGGATCGGACGTGATCCAAATGTGGATGTCCGAGAGTTCCCAGGCCGCTCCGCTCGATCTCAGGCACCCACAATCGGGTCCGAAATCCACAACCGGGGACAACCGACGGCCGCGCACCTGTGGCACGCGACATCGGAACTCGCGGCGCTCGTCCTGAGCGTCTTTTCTGGTGACCCACTCCGCAGGCTCCGCGAGCCACCAGCGTGCCCCAGGCGGAGCAAGCTATAACTTAGGTGCCCTAAGTGTGGATTTCCTGACGGAAATCTGACACGCTGATCGCGTGGTCCCCAGGTCTGGGGTCGCTGCGCTGGGCCGAAGTGAGGTACGGACGGGAGGAGCGGGTGATGGCAGAACGCAAAGCGGGGTGGCTGCGCACCCGTCAGTCGAACGTCGTCGGCGGCCGCGAGTACCGGCACGTGGTGAAGCTGACCGCCGAGCAGGAGATGGCGGTCCAGGCTGCTGCCCGAGTGCAGGGTGTGACGGTGGCCCGCCTGTTGATCGACTCCGCGCTGAAGGCCCCACGCTCGACTGTCTCGCGTGAGGATCTGGCCGAGTTGTTCGCCGCGACGAAACTCATTGCAGCTCTCGGACGGAACCTGAACCAGCTCGCGAAAGTGGCGAACGCGACGGGAGAGGTGCCACCGGAAACGACGGCAGCGATTGCGGCGGTGCGGCAGGTCTTCGATCGGGTGAACCGGCTGCCACGCGATCTGGTGGGACGTTGATACCGAACATCACTCGGGGCGCGAAGATGACCGGGTTGGTGGTCTATCTCGCCGGTCCGGGTAAGTCGAACGAGCACGAGAATCCGCACGTCGTCGCCGGGCACGAGAGTGTCGTGTTTGCCGCGCCGGCGGGGGAGCTGTCGCACGAGGACGCCATCGCGTTGGCGGGTGAACTGGACACTGCGCGGGTGGTGTTCGGTACCGAGGTGTCGGTGACGAGTCGACGCAAGATGAACGCTGCCCTCGACGACGGTGTCCCGCGATCGGTGGCGTTGGCCGACGCGACATCGGATCAGAACGTGTGGCACTGCTCCCTCTCCCTCAATCCCAATGAGGGAGAGCTGTCGGACGAGAAGTGGGCGACGATCGCTGCCGACTTCATGAAGGAAATGGACTTCGACGACGCGGACTCACCGCGCGCACCGGCTCGCTGGGTGGCGATCCGGCACGGCAAGACCACAGCCGGCGGAGACCACATTCACATCGCGGCATCCGCTGTCCGCGAGGACGGTACGAAGGTCAACACGTTCAACGACCGTAAGCGCGCACAGGCTGCGTGCAACACCCTCGAACACCGGTACGGTCTGGAAGTTCTGCAGTCCCGTGAACAACAACTCGGTGGCCGCGGAACCAAGCCCGCCGAGCAAGGTCGTGCTGACCGGGCGCATCTGCCGGAGACCGGTCGAGATGTGTTGGAGCGTCGCGTGCGTGCTGCGGCTACCGCGTCGACGACCGAAGCGGAATTCGTGCGTCGTCTACGGGGCAGTGGGGTGTTGGTGAGGCCACGTTTCACCAAGGGAACCACCGATGCGGTCGAGGGTTATTCGGTGGCGCTGCGACCGAATCGCGGCGAGGCCGCGGCCGCCCCTGTTTGGTACGGCGGAGGAAAGCTGTCGAAAGATCTGACGCTTCCGCGCCTGCGCAGCGAATGGGATACCTCCTCCGAGCAAGTGGCGAACGCCGTCGACGAATGGACTGCAGCCAAAGCAGGGAAGCCCGCCAGGCGGAGCGGACCGGAAGCTGTTGTGGCCGATCCGAGACTGCTCGCGCGAGCAGCGGAGGATCTCGAACGGTGGAACGACTACCTGACGAGCATTCCGGTCACCGACCGCGCGCAATGGGCGCGCGCGGCGGGCCGCACTTCGGGAGTGTTCGCAGCGTGGTCGGCGAAGGTCGAGACTCGTCCGGGACCACTCGCACATGCATCGAAGCAGCTCGCCCGCGCGGCGCAGTTGCCGGCGCACCAGCGCGCCGCGAAACCGGCCGGGGTGGTATCGGCCGGCGGGGCGGCGTTGATCGTGATGGCCTGCAAACCCGGACTCGACGCCACTACCGGATACATCCTTCTGCTGCGGCAGTTGATGAAAGCAACCGAAGCCATCGCGGCGGCGTCACGCGCGGCCGGTGATGCCTCGTACGCGCACGATCTCGAAATCGTCACCCGGGAACGGCTCAGTGCGGTGCACAGCCGGCTCGAAGCCACTCAACCCGCGCCAGGGCAGATTTCGGTCGCCGTGGCCGAGCGTGATGGCACTGCAGCAGCCCGAGAGGTGACGTATACCGAGACTGAACTTGCGGACGCCGAAGAGGCGGCACGCGTCGCGTACACGATGCGCTCGTTGCCAACTCCGCATGTGCCGAATTCAGCAAACATCGAGCAGGCGCGGCCGTTCCGCCCGGACAAGAATGACCGGGAGCGAGGCGGGCGAGATGGGCGCTAGTTAGGCCGCGACATCAGCTGGTGCAGAATCCGGTTTGTCTCGTCTCAGGGCCTCAAACTATGTAACATTTCACCATGGCCAGCACAGTCCGAGTGACTAGGGCGCTTGCCGCTGTCCTGAGAGAATTTCTTGAGGACACGAATCGTCCGCAGTACGGCTACGCCTTGATGAAGCAAACTGGTTTCAGCAGCGCCAAGACATACAAAATCCTGAAGCGCTTGGAGAACTCGGGCTGGATCGAGCGAGCCCATCGAGTCGATGGGGAAAGCGGTGGCCCTCCGCGCGTTTCGTACCGGATTCGTCGTTCCGCGGTTCCCCTAGCGCAAACAGCCGTTACGCGTTCCGGAGGCCATTTCGACGGATCGCTCCCGATCGTGGCACCGCAGCACGTGAACCAGACAGAGGCTGCACGGCGAAAGAGGTCAGGGTGGTGACTGTTCTGGGATGGGTTGGGGTCGCTCTGATCGGCATGATGCTGTGGATCCTGGGAGCTTGGGCCAGAAAAGTGGTCGGTGACGATCTTCGAACCCGTTCGGACCGGCTTCCTACGACCATGATCGATATCGCAGCTAGATTGCTGCCGAACGAAGTTCGTGATGACGTACATCGGGAGTGGGTGTGCGACGCAGAGAAGTTGTACGCATCGACCGATGGACTGCCCGGAGAACGCGCACTCCGATCGCTCCCATTCGGGTTTCACCTCGTCCTAAACGCCTATTCGTTGCGGCGGCTATACAAGCCGAGACCGCGTCCTTTCAAACCGCTACCACTCCGCGAGCCGTTGAACCTGGGCGAGCTCATGTTCTCGGTAGTGGCCACCGTTGTCTTCGTTGGGCTCCTCATGGGAATGGTCTACGTTGCTGCCCCTCATTGGATGCCAGCCATCGTATTCATTCTCGCCATTCCGGGGTTGATGATGCTCGTCTTACTTCTAGAAGGAATCGAAGATGTCCTGAACCGGACAACAACGGGCTCAGCGATCGAGCCCGACCCCACGCCCGGCAAGCCGAAGCGTCCTGAGACTCGCACAAACGACACGGTCGGGACGGACCGGTCGACTAGGGACGAAGAGTGGGAGGACGGAGCTGCGTAGCGAGGCCGGCCGTCACTTCGACGGAGAAACTCGTCGACGGTACGTGGCCTGAGGCCGGACCGCGCCGGTTCCAATACACCCGGCCGGCGGACTAGTCGGCGCTCTACCCAGGCCGGCCGCACCAGAGCTGGAGAGCTCGTCGAGCGGGTTCTGTCGGTGGGGTGCAAGTAGGATCGACTTGCAACCGAAATGTCTGGATAGGGATCGCCGCCGAAGGCCTCCGGGCTATGGCGCTAGGTTCCAAGGAGGACCAATCTATGTCCCGGTGTACAGCTCCCAAGCAAGGCCACATCAGGGGTGGCGGTGCAGACTGCCCAGTCCACGGACGGGGTGGAGGCTACTCAAGGCCGTCCAACCCGCGGTACTCACCGCAGCCCACCCCAGTCGCCAGGGGCGGCGGTTCGGCAGGCAGCAGCAGTGGGCGTGGTGGAAGCCGCCCCGCCCGTCCCAGCTGGTCGCCAAAGAACTCGACTGTCTCCTATACGGCGGATCAGGTTCGCCAGCTTGAGCCGGTACGCACAGCAATCCTGGACCGAACGCAGCCGACCGATGTGTTTCTCTGCCACGCATGGCCGGACCGACGGACCGAAGCGCAAGAGGTGTACGAGTTGCTGCTCGGTAATGAAGTGTCGGTGTGGTTCAGCGAGGTGTCCTTGATGCCGGGAACGGACATGCGCCTTGCGATCGATAAAGGGCTCGCGAAGTCCCGCATGGGCCTCGTTCTGGTGACGCCCGCGATGCTGGAAAAGCTGAACACCGATCGAAGTATCGCGAACAGTGAGCTCAGCGCTCTGCTACGCCGCAATCTATTGGTACCGGTGATGCATGGTGTGACCTTCGAGGAGCTCGACCAGGTCAGCCCCATGCTGGCGACGCGTGGTGGATTCAATACGGCTGAGGACTCCATGGAGGACATCGCCGTGAAGATCGCCGAACTTGTAGGCATCCTCGATGCCGACGAGGCCTACCAAGCCCAATAGCGTGATCAGTTCGCGGCGCTTGTCTCGGGTGGCGGAGGCACTATGTTGACGCGTCGGCGCACGACGAGCGGTGCGCCGTCGGGGCCCTTAATGTGGGACTCGACCCAGCGTCGTCGTCGCTCCTGCCGGTCCGGGCCGTATCGGTAGGTATGCCAGTGGCCACGAACAACGTGTCGATTCTTGAGTCGGCTTCCCGCTCCGACCGAGTCGGCAGTAGTGGCCGAGCCGCGGTAGCTGAGGTGGCGTACGACTGTTTCCACCCTGCGCCCTCGACTGTGGCTGCGTTTGGACAGAACGGTTTCGTCACTGGTGGTCAGGTTGGATCGTTCCATCCGCAGTAGGTCGGTGAACGCCATCAGGACGCGGATGAACAGGGCTGGATCGTCCCAGCAGAAGGTGTTTCGGAAGCCTTCGGGGGCACGGGGAGCATGCGGTGGCTGGGTGAGGAACCCCCAGCCTGCGCTCAGACTGGGCGGAGCATCGTCCGCAGGTTCGCCGATGTCCATGGTCATGGATTGAAGTGGCATATGGAGAGCGCGATCGGTGCCCCACCCTGCTTCACCGTTCTGGAGCAGGAATGCTTCGAGGCCGGCGGGCGTCGCCATCTGGATGCCGACGCTGTTGGAGGACGTGGGATCACTGTCTGTGTGCCAGAGCAGGTAGAACGATTCCTCGGGTACGGCCGCGCCGAAATACGCGAACCCGCTGGGGGACGGTAGATCGGCCACTGTCGCGGGGACGAGTTCGGCAGGCTGTGCCGATGCCTCCTGCACGAGGGCCGATGCTTCAGGAGAGGCGTAATAGGTCTCGCCCTGGATTGCGCCGGAAGTAGCCGAAAGTGCCAGCCGTACAGCGAAGTTGCTGTACCGCTCGAATCGTTCTGCCTCGCTCAGCTGTGGTTGCGGGTGGTCCCATCTGGGTGCCATCTGCTGGTGGTAGCGCAGCACATCGTCCAGCCGCGGTCGTACAACCGCATCGAGGCCGTCGAGTAGAGCCGGTACATGCTTGGGCAGCGGCGATCGAACCGCCCGCACGGCAGCTTGGGGCGGGGACGGGAACACATCATCGTTCGGACGACCGATGAAGTAGCCGGTCATGGGTACCTCCGCTGGTGAGCAGTCGAACAGAGTGGGTGGGTGCCTTGTGACGGCAGATTGTCGCAAAGCGCTCCGACACGACAGCCCACCTCGGAGCTCGAAGTGGACAGTCGTGTTCGTTCCGAGTTCGCGACTACGGAGCGATCCAGATGTAGTTCGATACGGCGAATGCTCGCTGGGGGAGTACGGAGACGGTCACCCAGCTTGCGCCGAGTCCGGCGTCGACGGTGATGGTGGCGGGGCCTCCGTCGAGGGGGAGTTGTGCGGAGTGGGTGAACGGGGCGATGCCGTTGACCCAGTCGACCTGGATAGTTGTTCCGCAGCCCGGACGTGCTCCGAGGTCTCCGCGGGGTGTGGCGGTGATGGTCAGTTGGCCGGGGTGGGTGTGGTCGGTGGTGCGGTCGATGTGGATGGGTCCGTTGCAGCCGCCGTTGTCTCCGACGGTGACGATGTGGTCGCCGGTCAGGCTTGGGGTTGCAGGTGGCACGTCCGCTGCTGCGAGACCGGTCCCGCCGATCAATGCTGCGGCGGTGATGGCTGCGGTGGCGACAGTGCGGGTGATGGTGTTCATGGGTTCTCCTGTGTTGGATGGGTGTTGGGCGTGAAAGAGGGTCAGCGGCCGGAACGTTCGCGGTCGGTGTGCTTTCCGTTGCCGGGACGTCCTTTGCGCGCTCGAGGTGATTTCGTCGAAGGCACTGTAATGGCACCGGCGGGTGCGCCCTGGCAGATGTCTGCGGAGATCCGCGCGGCTATCGCTTCGTCGTCGACGCCGGCCGCGCGCATGTCTGAGGCGAACTGCTCGCGGCGTGCGGCGCTGTCGTAGCTGTGATCGGCCTCAGCACGTCCGTTTGTTTCCTGCGACCGCTCAGCGTGCTCTGAGCTCTGGTCCCGGGCCTCACGTTCGTTCACCGGCTGGGCCTCTGCGTCTTCTATGCCAGGGCCGGATCCGTAGCCGTCCTGTGCGAGCCGCTGCGTTTCGGCGTCCTGGTGCTCGGCGTCCGCGATGAGTGCTGCGGCTTGGGCGCGATCGAGTCCTGCCGCTCTGTCGGAGTTCTGGGCGAGGGCATGTTTACGCTGGCCGTCGTCGATGAACGCTCGGGCCCCGCGGTCATCGGTGATGTCGACGCCGTATCGACGACGAACTTCGCTGCGGACCGTTGCTGCGGCTTGCGTGGCGATCTCCGACTCGCTTTCCCATGCCTTGGCCTGCTCGTAGACGGTCGTGATGTCGTGAGGTGTCGCCCGGTCCCACCACTGAGGGTCGAGAGGCCTGCGGAGCTGGGTTTCGGCGGCGATCCGTTCGGTGCGGAGCCGTTCGCTGTATTCGCGCGCAGCTTGGTTGCTGTGCTGTTCGGCCTCGCGTGACTGCTGTTCACGTCGGCGGGCGCTCTGTTCGGCGAAACGGGATGCGAGCTGCATCCCGACGCGGAACACCATCCCCACTTCTCTACTGGCGGAGCCGAGCTCGTCATCGGACATGTGGTGTCACCTTTCAATTGGCGGTCCGGCTCGTTACCGGATCGGTGGGGGGTCAGCGCTGTCGCTGGTCGGGGAACATCGCTGGCGGCGCGGGGTCCACGGGCAGCGCATGCAGCCGGTCGGAGTGTCCGGTGCGGGTATCGCAGTTCTGGAAGGGGCCGTCGGAGGCGAAGAGCTTTTCCATGTGGTGGTCGGCGTGATCGCGCAGCCACACGCTCATGCCGGTGTGTGGGTCCTTGCGCAGGTGCTCGAACGATCGCCACAGCGCTTCGAGGCGGGCGACGGCTTCGGCGTGCCGCCACCACTGCGGGCACCAGCACCGGTGCGGTACGTCTTCGACCTCGCGGCGGTAGAGGACGGCGAGGTGGTCGCGCACGAACTCCTCGACCGACCCGAACTTGAGCGGTTCGGGCTCGTTGCCGGCCGCGTCTATCGCGGCGTCGAGCTCGGCTTCCATCCGGGCCCGTGTCGCCTCGGCCAGCTGGTGGTGCAGCTCGGGGGTCAGGAGCTCCTCGAACTGTGCGGCGGCGATCGCGTCGACTTCGGCGCTCAGGCGTCGATCGACGCCCGCCTGGACCCGGGCCTGCATCGGCTCGCTCAACGAGCCCGCGGCAGCCTCGGTGGCGGTGGCGGTGGCGGTGGCGGTGTCGTCGAGGCCGTCGAAGCTGAAATCCTCGCTCACGCTGCACCCTCTTTGGTCAGGTCGACGTTCCCGACGAGGGTGACTGCGCCGGCGAGGGTGCGATCGGCTTCGGGGTCGTGGACTCTGATGGACGCGACGACGGCGGCCTGGTTCGGTCCTTCCCACCACGGCACGGTCCGCACGAGAACCGGTGTGTTGCCCGATGATCGGACGATGGCGCGTCCGCGGGGGAGGGCTTCGAGTTCGGCTTCGGTGAAGGTGCGTTGTTTAGTGCGCGAGCGTGAGACGCTGCGGCCGTGATCGCTCGTGGAGACCGATCCGCTGATTTCCCAGTGATCACCGATCGCGGTGGACATGTTGCGGAGGAATTCGCCGTCGTCGATCGCGACGCCGCCGCCGTAGACGCGGACGTTGGCGGCGGACCAGAGTTTGCGCATTCCTTCTGTGCCCCAGACGTTTACGCCTTGGGACCAGGACTGGAGGACGGCCATGATGATGATGCCGCGGGAGCCGTAGTGGCTGTAGAGGCCGGGTAGTTTCGCCCAGCGCACGACGTTGGCGACCTCGTCGAGCGGTGCGAGGAGGGGGACGGGGAGACGGCCTTTGGGGGAAGTGGTGGCGAGCTGTTCGGCGGCGTCGATGATGGCCACGGTCAGGGCGGTGACCAGGGGACCGGCGGAGCCGTTTCCTTCGCGGGAGAGGCTGTACATCGTGCCGCCCTCGGCGACGAACGCCCGCGGGTCGAAGTGCGGGCGAGTATCGCCGGGTCCGCTCGCACGGATCCACGGGTGCACTGCGGAGAGCTTGAGCGATCGAATCATCTTCTTGGCGGTGGTGAAGACGCCGGATCGTTGCTTCTCGGTCTGGTTGTACTGTGCGGCAAGGCCATCCGCTTGCAAGCGGTATCGGCCGTCGGCGGTGCCTCGGAGGATCTCGACGGGCTCCTTGTTCTTTTCCTGCGTTGCCCAGGTGTAGACGTCGGTGATCGGGCGCCCCGCCACCGCGGCGGCGAGGATCAGCCCGGCGAGCAGGTCCTGGCCCTCGGGGTCGAAGAACGGGTCCTTCTTGGCTTCGACCCCGTCGTCGCCGGAGGCGAAGTGTTCGGCGAGGTCGGCGGCCTTGACTTCGTCGGTGACCCAGGTCAGCGGGTTCCACCACCAGCTGGGCTGTTCGTCGGCGACCTGCTGCGGGTCGAACACCCACACCGGGCGCCGCTCGAGGGACTCGACGGACACCATGCCCTTTGCCGGGACGGCCTTACTGTCGCCGTAGGTGCTCCAGTCCACCGCCGCGGCCTTGACCGGTTCCCCGGTGACGCGGTCGAGAAGACGCACGCTGCGCCAGAGCCGCGTCGCGTCGACGACGTCGCGTTTGTTGGAGGTGGTGATCACCCCGCCCGGGGCGTCGAGAATCGCCGGGATGACCCGCGAGGAGGACTTACCGGTCCGCGGCCCCCAGATGTCGCAGTGCAGATCCTCGTAACTGCCGCGCAGCATCTGCTTGGAGAGCAGGTGACGGCCGACCTGGACGCCGGGTACCTGTGTGGGTGTCAGCTCGATCGCCAGGTCCGCTGCTTTGCGTCTGCATCCTTTCTCGCTGAGCGATTCGATGTCGCGGCCACGGCCGAGGTGGCGGGCCTTGTCGTCGACGCGGGTTTTCTTGCTCCGGTAGCGACCGAGCAGCACCAGCGCTCCGACCGCCGCCGCGAGCAGCACCAGTGCGGCGAGGACGACGACGATCGTCGAGCCGGTCTGCCATACGAGATCGCCGCGGAAGAGGCGTTTGGCGATGGCGATGGGATTGTCCGGGGCGGGTTGGTCGGTGCCCAGGTGAATGCCGGCCCACAGTCCGCCTCCGGCGAGGGCGGCGACGGCGGCACCGAAGCCGAGCAGGACCAGGGAGCCGTCGGTGGTGGCGGGGTCTTTGACGCTGCGAGTGCTCATGTGTGGAGTCCTTCTAGTTCGTGGGCGGGTGTGTCAGGAGACTTCGACGATGGCGGTGATGGTGACGGTGAAACCGGGGGCGGTGCGCGATCCCGGTGGATCGGCTACCTGGAGCGGTGTCACGGCGTGCGAATGGCCCTGTACGGCAACGAATGTGTGGTCTCGTTCGAGCTCGTCGATGTAGCCGATCATGCTGTCGGCTGCGATCTGCAGGGCGGGGGCGGGAGAAGGTCCGGCGGCGGTGCCGTGGCCGTAGAGGACCAGGAAGCTCATCGCACAGCCACCGCGTTGATGCGCCACACGCCGAGTTTGGTGGCGGTGAAGTAGGCCGCAAAGGTGTTGGTTCCCAGTGTCTTTCCGTCGGGGGTCGTGGCGTTTTGGTTGACGGTGACCACGCGTGAGACTCGGCCGCTCTGATCGGCGGGATGGTCGTCGCCGCCGATCGCGGCGACCGCGGTGATGCGGGCACCTGCCTGTGCCCAGTCCTGCCACTGGTTGCCGGTGATCGGGGCGAGGGCGATGAACGAAGCGGCGTTGTCGGCGTAGTAGCGCTCGTCGAACAGCGGCTGCGCCCGCTTCGCTGCGGCGAGCTGGTTGGGCTCGTCTGCCGGGGTGTAGGAGAACAGAGTGGTCGCGGCGGCGAGCATGACCTGCTCGGGATCGGTCTGGTCGACCCCAGCGAAGGCTTGTGGCAGGTCCGGGGTCGAGGGCGCGGGTAGCGAGGTCGTCGGTCCGCCGGAATCGAGAGGATGGTCGCCGGTGTCCTGACCGGAGTCGTCGCTGCCGCAGCCACCGATGACCAAGGTGAGGGCCGCCAGCAGGGCCAAAGCGGCGCGTCGGTGGGTGCGTGGTGTGGTGTTCATCCGAATCTCCTGACGTACATGTCTTCTCCGGCCCAGCCGGAGAGCGGCATGATCGAGACGGTTTGGCCGGACTGAGGGGCGTTGAGGAGCATGTCCTGGCCGCCTTCGGTGCCGGTGTAGATACCGACGTGGTGGGTGTTGCCTCCGGAGCCGAAGTAGATGAGGTCTCCGGGTTGCTTGTCCTCGAACGGGATCTGTTGTCCCCGTGGATCGCCTAGCTGTCCGGGGTTGGAGGTGTCGCCGGTGTAGTGCGGGAGCGTGATCTTTCCGCCCGATGCTTGGAAGACGGCGTAGAGGGTCAATCCGGAGCAGTCGAACCCGGTTTTGGAGGTGTCGCCGTTCGCGTCGGCTGCGCCTCCGCCGTCGCTGATTCCTCGGGTCGGACCGCTCGAATCTCCGCCTCCCCATGCGTAGGGTGTGCCGATCCATCTCGACGCTGCGGCAATGACATTGGCTCCGAATGGGCCGCCGGGGACGAAGGTCGGTCCTCCGCTCGTTCCGCTGGCAGGAGGGGTGCAGGCACCGGGGGCGGTGCCGCCGTCGACGACGGCGGTGGCCACCGCGCCGGTGCCGTTGTTGGCGATCGCTGCGAGGTCGTCGGCGGTCAGGTCGGCGCGGGCACCTTTGAACTGTGCGTAGAGCTGGCGGGCGAGTGGTTCGTCGTCGGCGTAGGCCCCGGGGTGGCCAGACCCTTGCACTGCTTGGGCGGCGTCGGTGACAGCCATCGACTGCCAGCCGGGGATCTTGAGCAGGGCGGTGTAGAACTTGATGTTCGCGGTCACTGGATTCATCAGCTCTTCCGTCGTGCCCCAGATCGTGACTTGTTGCTGAAATTGGTTGACCGACAGGTGATCCGATCCAATGCCGTCGTGGGGGTAGTTCGTGGAGTCCGGGACGTTCGAGCTGGCGAGCATCCGATAGGTCGACTCCTGGCCTTCGGTGGCGAGCGCCACGACGATGCCCTGTTCGGGTACCCCCATTGCCTCGCCGATGGCTACGGTCTGTTTCGCCAGTGCGAGTTGTGCGGCATTGAGACCGCCCGTTCCTGCACCGGGGGAGCTCGAGGTCTGTGGTTGGGCGGCGGTGCCGGGCTCGGCGGCCTTGGCGACCCACGGCGCGGGGTCGACTGCGGTTCCAGCACCGTCGGGGAGCCGCGCGCCCTCCCACACCTCGAAATGTAGGTGTGCGCCCGTCGATTCGCCGTCGTTGCCGATCTTTCCGATCTCCTGGCCGGCCGAGACGTGCTGGCCGGCAGAGACAAGGACACCGTCGGCGAACATGTGACCGTAGACGGTGGAGTAGGTCCGGCCGTCGATCTCGTGGTCGAGGATGATCCAGTGCCCGAATCCGGCGGCCTCCCCGGCTTCGGCGACACGTCCGTCTGTGAAGGCGTAGATCGGGGTGCCGACCGGGCCGGCGCGGTCGATCCCCTGGTGGACGGTGCCCCACCGGGGGCCGAAACCGGAGCTGTCGGTGGTGGTGTCGCTGGCGGTGGGCTTGACCAGCGTCCCGGCGGGCGAGATCGCGCCGGCCGCGGCACCGGACGGGGGAGCGCAGGCGATGGTCGTCGACGCCGGAGCGAGGATGACCACCACGATCAGGACCAGCCCGAGAAGTGTCGCGGCGGTGGCGACGAGGAGTTTCTTGGCGTCCACGTCGCTATGCGCGCCGACCGGTGTGCGGGCCCATTCCTGCGGTCAGGGTGGCGATCAGCTCCGTCGCGGCCGCGAGCTGGACTTTGTGTTCGCGGGCGCGGCGCTCGGCTTCTTCGGTGGTGACGGGGGCGGCGTCGCGGCCGGCGGCTACGACCCAGTTGCGCAGGGTGTTCGGGTGGACCTCGAGGGTTTCGGCGACGAGCTCGATCGCTCTCCACCGGGAGGACACCTCGGTGGCGACCTTGGCGACGGTCTGTACTGCTGCTGCCCGCAGTTCCGGGGTGAGGCGCTTGTACTTGCGTTCGGCGATCATGCGAGCGCTCCTGCTTGCTCAGGGGCGGCGATGTCGGCTTCGATGACCTCGCGGACGAGGTTCGCGTCGGCGAACTCACTGAACCGGGAGTTGGTGTCGTGGATGCCGGCGTCGATCTCGGCGGCGGAGAAGATCAGCTGTACCGGGATGCCGGGGCTCAATTCGCTCTCGCCGATCTTGATCAAGAACTTGCCGAGTCCGGATGGGGGCTCGATCGGCTCATCGTGTTTGCGGCGATCTCCGGTCATGGGCGGCGGCGCGGACCATCCGCTGACCATGTCGGATTCGGTGGCCGTGAACTTGACGATGCCGGCCAGGCGTTCGACTTCTTTTTCCGGGATCGGGCCGATGACCTTGACGCGGGCGCGTTCGAGGAAGCCCAGGGCTTTGTTCGCCGATCCGGTCGTCGACTGCGATTCGAGGTCGGTAATGGTGTGGGTGATCATCCACAGCGCGGTGGCGATGGCTCGGTTCAAGCGGGTGAGGGCGTTGACGCGGTCGACCATGAAGTCGCCCAGTCCCAGGACCTGCCAGAGCTCGTCCATGATGGCCTGGAAGTAGCGCTGCGGTCCCAGCCCCGCGTCGGCGAGGGCGTGTGCGGCTTCGATGGCGGCGAAGCCGTCGGACCAGCACACGAGCATCACGGCCGCTTTGAGTTTGGTGTCGCCTTCGGCAATGTGCGAGACATCTATGCAGATGGCGACGGCGTCGATATCGATTTCGGTGGTGGTGTGTCCGTTGAACACTTCACCGAACCGGCCTTTGATCAGCCCGCGAAGTGATTGCCGGAGGCGCTTGGTCGAGCGCCGGTACTCCTCGACGGTGTCTTCGCCGGCGTCGGCGATCAGTTCGGGGTGTCCGTCGATGACGAGGGCGAGCAGGTCGCCGAGCAGGGGCGGGCGATCGGGGGTGTAGCCCATCTCGCCGTAGAGCAGGTTCAGCGAGGTCGCGAGGATGGTTTCCTCGAAGTCCTGCACGGGGCCGCCGCGGGAGAGTTCGATCAGTCCCGAGACGACCTGGACCTGGCGGCCGCGGAGCTCGGCGAGCATGCGGCGCTGCAGGTCGGGGAATGCCGAGAGCGTGGGGATCACCGATCCCAGGACCCCACCGGCGAGCGGGTTGATGCGTCCGTATCCGTAGCCGAGGTCGATCACCTGGCCCCCGACGGCTTCGATTTCCTTGCGGTAGTCGGGCTTGACGTCGGCCAGGACGAGGGTGGTGACGTTCTGTGCGATACCGCCCAGGACCACGCGTCGTACGAACGAGGACTTGCCGTAACCGTTGAGTCCGAGCACGAAGCCCACCGGTGCGGTGATCAGCCCTTCGATGAACCAGTTGAGCAGGTCGAAGCAGACCGCGGCGCGGGTGAGCAGGTGTTGCCCGATCGGGGTCCCGATCAGTGGGGCTCCGGCACCGACCGACCACGGCCACAGTCCGGCAGCTTGCACGGAGGTGGCGCGGTACTCGATCTGTCGGCCGACGGTGTTGGTGCGCCCGCCCCCTGGACCGGCGAATCCGCGGTCGGTCAGGCGCAGGGTGGAGCGGGCGAAGCCGTCGGCCGAGGACGAGTAGTCCGCGGCGTCGCGGTTGCGGCGGCGGCGGTCGTCGGTGGCGAGCTTGTGTTTGGCCCACATGCTGCGGACGCCGGGACGGTTCGCGGCGACGACCAGGGCCGCGCGGGCTGTGTCGTCGAGGATCTTGACCATGGACGGGTCCTCTTCTCGTCTCGGGTGCTTATCCGGCGAGTGCGCCGGGGAGGGTGGCGTGTTCGGGCAGCACTGCCCCGATGCCGAGGGAGCCGTAGAACCCCGCGGCCTGCCAGCGGTAGGCGCGGCGGATCTTGAGACGGCACTGCACCGACAGATCGCGGACGATGGCTTCGATGGCCGGGATGTCGCCGGTGAGGGGCTCGGTGACGGTGATGAGCACCCCGAAGCGCACCAGTCCGTGGCCACGGGCCTGCTCTTCGCGGGCGCGGGAGGTCGATTCGACCTTGATCGAGGCGGTCACCGATCCGATGCCGCGCCCGCCTTGCTCGGCGATGAGTGCGTTCTTGTAGTCGGTGTCGACGATCTTGACCGCATCCGCCGCGGTGTGCGGTCGGTAGACGATCGCGACACGTTTGCGAGGCACGTCGGGATTGGGAGCGAGGATGCGCCGCAGGACGCCCTCGTCGACGGCGCTGGCGGGAGCGGCATCCATTTCCCAGGTCACCGACCGGCCACCGTCGTGGACGTACTGGTCGAACTTCTCCTCGTGCGAGACCGGTCCGGCGTCGTCCCAGCGAAGTCCGTGTCCGGCCGAGCTCGACGACGCGCGTTCGAGATCTGCCTGTGAAGCGGGATCGGTGGAGCGCCGGACGAAGGCGACGATGTCGGCCGCAGGCATGGGCCGGACCATCACCGACGCCGATTTGAGGGCCGCGCACAGCCCGGGTAGTCGACGGCTGATCTCGACGGCCTGCTCGGAGGGGTCCTTCTTGCGGGCATCGGTGGTGGCGCGGAAGGTCACTGCGATCCGGGCTTCGAGCTGGACCTGTTCGGTGGGCAGCGACTCGGCGAGGTCGTACATCGAATGCTGAGCCAGGGCAGGTGCATTCGGTGCGGTGTTGCGGTCGACTTCGGCGAGCAACCGGTTGCCAGTTTCGGGGACGGTGTCGATGACCGGGACGACGGCCACGATGTCGGAGGTCTGGCCCATCGCGGCGAGTACGACTCCCCATTCGCCGACCCAGTTGTTGATCAGGGACTGATCGACTGCTTCGTCGCCCTGCGGCCAGGCGCGCAGCACCACGGTGTAGCAGTGCTTGGCGGGCATGTGGATCATCCCGAACCGGAACCCGGCGGCGTCTTCGCCTTCGTAGAGTTTGGTCGGGGCCATGATGCCCGGGAGGAACGCTTTGCCTCCGGGTAGTTCGGAGAACAACCCGCCTCGGTAGATGTTCTCTTTCCTGCGTCGTGCTCGTATCCACTGCATTCTCAGCACCGTCATTTCGTATCCGGATCGGCCATCTCTGCTCCACACCAGCGGTGCGGCAACAACTGTCGCGATTGCTGCGACGACCACGCCTGTGCCGAAACCGGCGAACATCATGGTCACCATCACCGAGATCACCAGGACGAACCCGATGATCGTCGCTGCCCATGTCGCACCGAACAATCCGGTGTTTCGGGGCTTGGTCCACCCGTGGTAGAGCAGACCTGCTTCGGTTCTCGTCGCCATCTACTCACTCCTCGGATAGGGGAAACTGCGTTGCGCCACAACCGGTGTGGCCGATGTCGGGGTGCTCATCGTGGTATCGCGTGTCGGTTACCGCTGCTGCTCTGTGAGGTTCGGCCACCGGCGAGGTCGTCGGCCGACCGTCCTGCGCCCGCAGCTCCGGACCCCACCGCCTTGGCTGCCTTCGATCCCGATCCGCCGCCCGATCCGCCGCGAGATCCGTTGGCGCTTTGGCTCTGTCGGCCTGATGCCGAGGACGGCGGACCGCCTGGCGAGGGTGGGGTCAGGTTCGGTCGTGGGCTCGGGCGACTTCCACCACCACCCCCACCCCCCCCACCAACGCCCCCGCCCACCCCACCACCACCCCCCCCCCCGGCGAGTCGTCCCCCACCACCGGTCCCTCCGGAGAACGCTGCCGCGCCTGCGCTGCCGCCACCGACTGCTTTGCCTGCTGCCATGGACTTTCCGCCCGTGGCGACCGCAGCTCCGGCCATCAGGGCTGTTCCTGCTGCGGCGGCACCGGATCCGCCCGAGCCGACGGCCGCGACCGCCGGCACCAACAGGCGCATCATCGCGGGCAGAACCGCTGCGGCCATGGTGAGCATGACGATGCCCAGCAGCGATTGTTGGAGCTGGTCGATGTCGGGGATCTCGCCCTCGGTGACGTTCGCCGAGTTCTGTGCGGTCAGGAACGCCATTGCGTAGACCAGTGCGCCGACAGGCTTGAAGAGCAGGAACGCAATGATCCAGGCCACGATCTTCTCGTAGGACTGCGAGCCGACCGAGGTACCTCCGGCCGCGGCCGCCAGCGGTGCGGCCGCGACAGCGGCAATGAGAAGCACCTGGCGGGCAACGAGCATCACTGCCTGCGCGATCGCGCCGAGAAGTCCGACCAACCCGATGATCAACATCAGCCCCGGGGTGGCGCTGCCGTAGGAGTTGATCGAGAGCATCGAATCGACCATGCCCACCGGGTCACGATTGGAGGTATCGGTGATCAGCCAGTCCGAGAACGCGTCCCCTGCACGGGTTCCCGTAGCGACGACGACGGAGAACATCGTGGCGGCAATGACGGTGCGGGAGAGGGCCTTGTAGGTTTCTTCGGCCTCGTTGAGCAGTGCGTGACGACGCGCAGCCGCCAGACGCAAGGCCAGGAAGATGATCGTCGCGACCAGCAGTGCGAGTTGTATCCAGCCCGTGTACTCCGAGATCGTCTGCAACGGAGTGAAATTCTGCAGATCCGGGTTCGGGATCTTGATCCACCAGGTCATCGCCATGGTCAGTACTTGCGCCATGCCGGTGAGGATCGACTGCACGATCTCCCCGAACTGCGATTCCCACATCTCCGCGAACTGGCTGGTGGCGAAGTTCTTGGCTGCGTCGAGGGGGTTGCCATCCGCGGCGCACAGTGCGCCGCTCGCGCCGCCGATCAGATCGCCGATAACCGGCAACTGCGTTCCCAATACGTCCCCGACGACGTCGCCGGCGGTGTCGCACGCGGTGGTCTGCGCCGAGTCCGTCTGTGCCGTGTCGTCCGGGGTGGGTTCCTGCGCGGCCGCGATCGCACTGCCGGTCAGCATCACCGCAAGCGCGATCACCAGTGCCACTGCGGTCGACCGGAGGTACCGGAGGGTGAGGGTCGTCATTTGCCGGGCCATTGCGTCCACCCCGCCAACGTCGGGGTGTTGCCGACCTTGCCCGCCTCGGCGAGCTTGAGGGACCAGTCGCCGCCGCGCCAGAGCAGCTCGATCGGCACCGTGGTCCAGCCGTTGCCGGAGACGTTCTTGCCGGCGTATTCGATCACCGCGTAATCCGAGGAGTAGTAGGTCAGGCGGTAGGCCTCCTGTCGAAACAATGGCTTGGCCGGCGGCGCGGTGTTGCCGGCCGCGATCTGACGTTGGGCGTTGGCGAGATTGCGGTCGAGCTCGGTCTGCAGCTCGGGGGTCGAGGCGACCGCTCGTGTACCCATCACTGCCGCTGCACCCTCGAACGTGGATTGGCTGCGGTTCACCAGCTGCAGTCCCGCCAGCGCCGCGCCTTGTGGGGTTCGAGCGAAGCCGGTGGCGAGGGCACCGTCGACTGCGGTGGGCCCGTCGGAGGCGGAGAACGGGAGGGGATAGTTCTGCACTTTCTGCCACATCACCCCGGCAGGCGGGGCGCTCTGGTAGTCGGCGGAGCTGGGATCGGGGCGAGAGCCGGGGTCTTGGTCGAGGGCGATGCCGTTCGGGTTCGGGGGCACCTCGACGCGGAAGCCGAGTTCGTCGAGGTAGGGCAGTCCCCAGTCGGTGCGGTTGCTCTGGGTCGGCTGCGGCGCGGCGGGACTGGCGGCGTCGGGTTGCGGCGCGGCGCTCTCGCGGGCGCTGCGGTTGATCAGGACGGCCGCGGTGCCGCCGACGACGACGAGAACGATCACGATCACAGACAGCACCAACGTCCACCGGCGTCCGCCCAGGACCTGTCCGTCGTCACCCGGGGACGACGGCACGGGATTGTGTCGCGGGGCTGTGCTCATCACGATTTCTCCAATGGTGTTGCCTCTGCGGGTACTTCGGTGATCGAGCGCACTCTGACGGTGGTGTCGCTGGGCTCGGGAAGCAGCAGCCGCCAGTCCTCGCCCGACCACACGACGGCGGTGTCGGATGCGGCGATCGAATCGTCCGGGAAGGTGGTGTAGATCGTCAGAACCGCCCGCTCGGCGGTGTAGTCGGTGATCCGGTACCCGGCGATCGAGGGCCGCTCTTCAGCGGCAGGGGGTGCGGTGATCGAAATCAGCTGCCGGTTGACGGCGAACGAGTCACGCGCAGGTCCGGGAGCGACCGCAGCATTGACCACCGATGGCCATTGGTAGTCGGGAGCGACCGAGATCCGCACGGTCTGTTGCAGTGCTGCCAGGGCCGCACCCTGCGGGTCGTGAGTGAATCCGCCGACCGGGCCGCTTCCCGAATTGAGGGACGGGCCCTGATCGCCGACAGGCAATGCGATGCCTTGGTAGTCCTGCCACCGCACCCCGGTCGGTGGTGCGGACGGATCCGGGGCCGTCGACGTGGTCGGAGCCGCTGGACCGGTGGCCTCGGTGTCGCCGGAGCTGCAGGCCGTGGCCACCGTCGCTGCGAGCAACGCAACGGCTATCCATGCTCGTGCCCCGTGGGTGCGGGGTGCCCCGTCGCCGGGTGTGGATGCGGTCATGATCGGAGATACCTCTTTCGTTACGCGATGCTCGTGCGCTCGCATGGTCAGAACGTCAACAGGGCGGCGGCGATACCGGTTGCGGCAGAGGCGAACACTGCCGAGATGAGCGTGACCACGATCGACTGACCGGCGTCGGTCTCGTGGGGAGATTGATTGCGGGCGTACGCCAAACGTCCTGCAGCCCAGATCAATCGGATGGTGAATATCGCGAAGGCGAACCAGAGCAGATACTGCAGCAACTGCACCAATGGTTCGGTGACCTCGGGCGGTGGTGTCTTCACATGTCCTCGTTCACGAGAGGACGACGGTGTTCATGATGGTGCCGGCGCTGGTGGCGATGACACCGCCGATCAGGGCTCCGACGACGATCTTCGGCGACTCCAACGACCCGCCGTTGTACTTCTCCCAGCCGAACTTTCCGCCGCCGTAGACCAGTGCGCACACCCCGGCAAGGACGACGAACCAGAGCAGCCAGCGACCCAGGCGGAGGAAGCCGTCGGACTTCGGGGGCGCTTCGGGGGTGAGCTCGATCTGGGCGAGGATGTCGATTCCGGTGTGCAGGCTGTGCAGGATCATGGCTTTCCTTCTGTCGGGGTGGTGGAGCGTTGAACGTCGAGGAGGATGGCCTCGCGTAGTTCCGATCCGACGGTGGCGATGTCGGCGGGAACGTCTGTGGCACTGCGCTTTTTCTCCGGTTGCGGATCGAACGGTGACCAGACCGCCAGGCCGCTGGGATCTCGCGCGAGTGGGTATTGCTCGACCCAGCCGATGCGCCAGTCGCGGCCGACGAGTGCGGTGACGACGTCGCGGGTCTGCTGGATCTGTTTGGGCAGCTTTCGACCCGGTCGGTCGGCCACGGTGATCAGGCCGATGATCGTGGAGGGTCCGCCGTGGCCTGCGGTGTGTTGACGAAGCAGTTCACCTGCTTTGACCAGTCCCGAGACGGTCTCGCGGGCAACGATCGCGACGTAGGGACTTTGCTTTCCGTACCCGCCGGGCCAGCGGTCACCGCAGTCGCCGGCGGGAGCAAGGACGTGGGCGAGGGTGCTCACGCCCGCGCCGCCGTGTGCACCGAGCAGCCAGAGCATCGGGGACGGGCAACGATCCGGTAGTGGTATCGGCCTGTCCCAGATCGGGAGCTCGCGTTCGGGTAGGCGCATCGAGAGATCTCCCGACTTGCGGGGTGTCTGGTCGCTGGAGGTCGCGAGGTGGGGAATGCTCACCGGTCCTGCCCTCCGGCGGCAGCGCGGACGGTGTTTGCCCGCAGCTGCTCGTAGGCGGCGGACGTCGCTGGGTTCAGCTCGTCGGCCGTAATCGGCAGCCCGGTGGCCAGGTGAGGGTCGTAGGGGATGTCGAGGACGGCGAACACTTTGCCGTGCAGGTGGTTTCGGAGTTCGTTGAGGTCGATTCCCGGTGTTCCCGGGAGCTGGTGGGATATCGCGACGATGGTGCGCAGTGGGCCTGCATCCGTGGCGGTGTAGCGGATGGTTTCCAGTGCCGCGCGCATCCGATTGACGGCATCGGCGCGGGCATGGACGGCCAGGACTATCGCCGCCCAGGGCTCGGACCGCAGTGGATCGGCTGCGGCGCGGCCGAACCCGCGGTGTCCGAGGTCGTAGATCGAGGTGTCGACTTGGCTGCGTAGGTAGCGATCGATGCCCCGGTATGCCGGCTCGACCGACTGCAGCCAGGCGCGCCCGAGTATGTGTGCTCCTGCCGAGGTCGCGGAGGTGCAGTCGGCGACCGAGGCCGGCACGTTGTCGGGGTCGGAGCTATCGAAGGCGGTTTCGATGACGGTGTCGCTGACCATGGAATCTGCGCCGCGTTCGACCAGATCACCGCCTGCAGGTGTGGCATCGACGACGACCACGTCGTGGCCGCGGGCAGACCATGCGTTGCCCAGTCCGAGTGCTGTCGTGCTCGCTCCTGCGCCCCCGCAGGCACCGAGGACCAGAGTCATCGGTGGTATCGGTTCGGGGGCGGGCACCGGTTCGGGGTGAGCACGTAGGGGAAGGACCCGTGCGCCCTGGTCCGCGGGGTCGGGTAACGGGCTCTCTGGGGGCGGGGTGAGCCATTCGCTCATCCATTCGGCGCGCTCTTCGGTCACTGTGCTGCTCCGATCGAGGTGATGAAGGTGCGGCCACCGGCGTCGGTGGTGCTGATGGTCTGTTTGTCCGTGGTGCGAGTGCCGTCGCTGTACCGCTGCTCGAGGGTCACGGCGTAGGTGTTCGGGGCGGCGGCCCGGATGTTCACGCAGTGCTCGGTACCGGCGGGGATGGTGTCGATGCCGCGTTGGAGCTCGTCGGCGGTTGCAGACTTCAACTGCGCGTTCGGGGCAAGGATCTCGCGGGCGGCCGCGCCGCTGCGTTCGACGTAGTAAGCGTGCTCGAACGCCAGGATTGCTGCGCTTCCCGAGGTGGTACCGCCTGGGCCCGCGCCGGTCACCACGCCGTCGGTCACCGATTCGGGGCACCAGGAGTGGGCGAGCGCAGCGGTGGTGGTCGTGGGTGCGGGCAGCTCGGATGTCGGGGCTGGGGTCGACACGGCCTCGATCTCGGGCGTGGTGTCCGGGTCGGAGGTGAAGGCAGAAACCGCAAGTGCTCCGACACCGATCGTCATCGCGACGGCCGCCGCGGTGATGCCGAGCCCGCGGGCGTTGACGGAGCGGCGTCGAGCGGGGCGTGGGGTATCGGTCGAGACGGGCTGTGGGGGCGCGAGAAGCCAGTGCGACCCGTCGTCGGCGGAGCGGGTGTCATCGGTCTTGTCTGCTGGAACGTCCTGTGGCGGTGTGGGATCAGCCACCGGGGTGGCGTCGAGGGGATCGAAGGGTGGAAACCAAGAGTCGAGGGAGGTCGATGCTTCGTTGTTGTATGTCATCATCTTTGGTTCCTGTCTTCGAGAGTCCCTGGCGCACAGCAGGTGTGCGCCAGGGGCTTTCTCAATTCGGCAGAGCGGCCGGGGTCGTCGTGGTCGGCCTGCTGCTGGCCGGTGGTGTGACGACGGCGGTGGTGGTGATCGCAGTGCTCGGGAGTGGGGAGCTGGGGTCGGCGTCGATGCCGCCCGTATCGGTCGAACCGTTAGCCAGGTCCTTGGCAAGCGCGACGAACCAGTCGGTCACGAACGCCGTCGCCGATTCACCTGTCGGGGTGGTCGGTGTCGACCCGTAGGAGCCGTGTTGAGCGATGGTCGACGAGTACTTCGTCAGGGTCGCCAGGTTCAACAGGTCCTTGTTGTCGGTGATGTTGTCTTTGACAGCGGTGAAGGCCTGGTTGGTCAACCGCGATGTCGTGGCCGGGGGAACGAGCTTGGCGGCCGCGCCGAGGAGCTTGGTTCCGAGCAACCCGACCGCGGCGACGGGGTTGGACATCCCGACTGTGGCGAGTTCGGCGATATTCGCCGGCGTCAGGATCTCTTTCGCGACCGTTTTCACGGCGTTGAACCCGATCGTCCCCACCTTGAGCAGAGCCGAGATCGCCTGGTCGGCAGTCGGTAGCGGGGTATTGGGATCCGATGCCACCGCGAGACGCTCGGACAGGGACTTCTTCGGAGCGATCGACAGGTTCGCCAGCGTCGTTCCCTTGATGTCCTCGTTGACCACCGTCACTGCCGTCTTGATCGA
This sequence comes from uncultured Rhodococcus sp., assembly GCA_963517305.1. Lineage (GTDB taxonomy): Bacteria > Actinomycetota > Actinomycetes > Mycobacteriales > Mycobacteriaceae > Rhodococcoides. The sequence continues at coordinate 9,228 of CAUQEL010000031.1, read as the reverse complement.
GGTCATCGCCAACGCTTCCGCGACCGAGGACAGGGACCGAACCGGGTCACCGGCCGAGAGCTCGGACTGACCGGCGATGTTGGTCACCACCCGCAGGATCGGCGAATCCGACGGTGCGTCACACGCGAGATCTCCGGACTGGCAGAAGCTCGCGACCCGGCCGGTCAACGCGCCGTAGTTGCTCACCGTGTCCGACGTGGGCGCGATACCTCCACCGGTCGGCGCGTTCTGGTCGAGGGCCTCGATCTTCGAGACCTCTGTCCCTGCGGTGCCCGGTGCAGGCTTTGGGGTCGTCTGCCCTGGTGCACCGGGAAACAGCGGTGCACCCACGGCCCGAGTCGGGTCGCCGAAGGTGGCGACCCCGACGAGCTTGGCGGCCGGAATCGACCCCTGACCGGCTCCGACTTTCTGTGCCCACGTCGAGACCGCGTGAGCGCCCTGGCTGTAGCCGGCGGCGGTGAATTTCGTTTCCGGGCATGCGGCAGCGACCTCCGCAGCCATGGCGTCGATGCTGGTCTCCGCACGCTCGACCGACTGTGTGTAGGGGACGTTGCCGCCGGGCACCGCGCCGCCGAACCCGGCGTCGTACGGCACGTACGCCCGCCCAGCGAGCTCGGTACCACCGGATACGGCTTTGGCGAGCAGAGGCATGAAGACCTGCGAGAGCATCCCGGTGTCGGTCGTCGGCGCGGCATCGGGGGCGGACTCCCCGGTCCCTTGCACGCCGAGGGCGAACAGCGCCGGGCACGGACCTGTGATGAGGTCCGTGCCCGATTCGCTCGGAGCAGCCAACGCCGGCGACGTGGCATTGACCACGACCGCCACAGTGGCGGCCGCAGCCAACGCCACGCGAGCAACGCGGAGTCGAGGACGCGAGGTCACAGGTGCCATCCAGCAGGGGCAACCGAATCCAGGAACGATCCCGCCTGCGCTGCAACGTTGTCGGCAGCGGCGAGTGCATCGGCACCGCCCGGCTGCGCAGCGACGATCTCCCGCACCTCCAACGGATGCGCGGGTGCGATGCTCGCTGCCTCCGGAGGAGTCCATACCGGGGCCGCGACTGGCGTGGGTGCCGGGGCAGGTGCAGGTGCAGGTGCTGGGGCGGGCGAAGGTGCTTCACCGAGGTTTTCGCCCGCACCGTATGCGCCGCCGACGACACCGCCGATGACCGCTCCGGCTGCGCCGACACCGGCCGCTGGAATCAGCGCTGCAGCAGCGCCGACCGCTGCACCGATCGCTGCACCACCGGCTGTGGCGGCGACACCCACCGGGACAGCTCCGACACCGGGGATCAGAACCGACCCGACTCCTGCGCCGGTGATGCCGCCGATGGTGCCGCCGATCAGGCCGCCGGCCAAGATCGCCGCTGGTGCTACGACTGCGTAGGTCGTGACAGCGGAGGTCGTTCCTCCGATGAGGACGCCTGCCGAGGTGCCGGCAGCCATCCGGTCCGAGCGTGTCGTCGGGATACCGAGGTTGTTGAAGTACGTCGCGCCTTGGGCTTCGAGCACAGCGGCGGTGTTGTTGACACGGTCCGCGTCGTCCTGGCTCAACCAACCTGGCTTCTCGCCGGAGATAGCACCGAAACGAACGGTGTTGTCCGGGGCCTGAATCGGAGCAACCGGCGTACCCGGTGCTACGACCGTCTCGTCCTTGGAAGGTTCGGGTACAGCGTCGGTCGAGGGCTGTGGGGCAGGCGTCGGCGGCGTCTGCTCGACTTTGGGTTCGCTGTAGTAGATCGGCGCGTTGTAGTTGGGAACCGAACGGGTCGGTGCGTTGCGGTACTCCGCCGGTGGCACGTAGGGGCCGACGTACTGCCAGTCCGCCGTCGTGCCTGAATCTTGCTGCGATACCGACGGGGACGGTGCAGTGACGCTCGGCTGGCCGCCGGGAACTTCTGTGGTTACCCGGGCTGCCCTGTCGCGGCAACGGCGAATCCAGCGCCGGTGAACATCGCGGCCACCGTCAAAGTGAGCGCTGCTGTCGCTGACGCTGCGACAGGGCGAGGGATCGCACGGTGGCGTGCTTTAGTTGAAGAGCGAGTCGGCATGGTGATATATCTCCTTTGAGATTTGTTGACCTACAACAAATTTGGATCTCAGATCGGTCGAGCAATTCAGCTATTGACCAGCAGGGAGGCTATGTGGGGCAATCGCATCGGCATGTGTGGATGTCGATCCGATTGCCTCACTTACTCATTTAGATCTAGCCGAACACCACCGACCAGAACCAAGGCTGCTGAAAAATCCACATCGGGTATCGGAATCCTTTCTGTGCGGACGGGTGTGATCTCGAGGAGTGATGTCCCGGCGGGGTCGCGCAGCGCTGAACATGATGAATGCGCTCACTGCGCGACCCTCGCGCCGGTCCACCGGTCGAGCTACAGGGCGCGGGGGAGCTCCTGTAGCTCACGAGTGGGACTATCAGCGAAAGCCCACCCGAGTCGGGTTGCAGTCCGGACTGTCAGGTCTAGGGCTTACGGGTAGGAATGGACCGCTCCTTGCACGATGTGGATGGACTCCACTCGGCTAGCAGGGCTCCGTCGTCACCGATGTATTGGTGGCGACCGGAATGCCCGTGGTCGAGCGAGCAGGCAATCAAGTCGCCATGTGTCCGATTTACGACGATTGACGCGCAGAACTGTTTCTGCGGGAGGAAATTTGGCACCATCGCATCCCGTGCGGCACTCACCTTGATTCGCCCCCGTAACCCCGGCGAAAGCGGCGATGTCGGGCGAATGCACCTGCCGTCGCACTTTGTCCGTAACGGCCCAACGCTGAACTTCGACGACGGCAATTGCTGATCTCAGCCGTCGATGGCAATTGCGATGCGGCAAGGGCGAAAGACGCGAACATGTGGAACTCCCGACAGGAAAGATCGGACGGAACCTGCGAACAGACCGACCTGATGTCCCGCGCTACAAGCAGTGCTGAGAACGACAAGCACCGAGGAATCCCTTTTGGGCGCGCATCAGGACTGTAGAACAGGTTAGGTGCACCGCGCAATCCGTTCTGCTTCGTGGAACTCAAATCGAATAGGTGCATGGATGCAACAGTAACGCGCAACTATAAAACGCACAAGAGTTCGAGGCTGCGGTGGATCGAGCAAGATGGGACTGTCTTGTAGGTTCGACAGGGAGTTGGGGACAGTGCCGCGAAGCGGAGTTCGTGGGTTTCGCGCCGACCGGTTGCGTGAGCTGCGGGTACGTGCGGGGTTCAGTGCTGACGACCTTGCGGCCAAGGTGGGCGCGACCAGGCAAGCAGTGTCGACCTGGGAAACGGGGCGCTCGACGCCACCGCCTGCGACGCTTGGCCGAATTGCGAACGCACTGCACACGTCGGTCGCAGCGCTTGTTCCGATCCCGGAGTCTCAGCTGAAATTGTCCGACCTTAGGGTGCACGCCGCGCTGTCTCAGGGCGACGCTGCGCAGCTGCTCGGGATGTCGAACACCGTTCTCGCCGACATCGAGCGTGGGCGTAAGCCCGAAACCGAGGAGCGCATCGAGTCGTTTGCCGAAACGTATGGGGTGTCGACGCGTACGGTGGCAGCTGCATGGAGTCGAACGCGCGATGCTCGCACGACACGCGCGCAGGTATTGTAAATCACGCAACTATAAAACTGATCTGGGTCCCAATGGTTCCCATCTTTCTCGGTCCGCAGCGGTCTCTGTGGATCCATATGAATCCGCGAAATTATTTACTACTTGCACAATTCGGTCAGAGTGACGAGTGCGGCCGTGGTGTGCTGATCGAGTGAAACTAAAACCGCGTCGATTGTCATCGGCTTCCAATTTCCGTCAAGAGTTCTGAAGCGAAGCACGCCGTTGGCGCGTTCGCGTGCGAGTGCGTTCGACATTTGCTTCGCAATTGGTACGTCGTCCGGATGAATCGCAGGTACCGGTTCGCCAGGAAGGTTTTCCCAGCAGATATCCGGTGCGGGTTCAGAGTTGTACCAGCGCAACAAGTTGAGTGTTCTGAGGTTCACCAGTGCGCGGTACTCGCCTTCTTTGGTGGAAGCCTCCAGAACGCGATGCTCGAGAATCGTAGGTGGGGGAGCGATATTGATTTCCCCTGCGGGGCCGATGTCGTGGGTGATACCCCTCAGGATGACTTCGGTTCCCGAAACCCCGTCTTCGGCAATCATCCGGCACGAGAAGTGCGCGGCCCGAAGTTCACCGTCGTCCCGCCTCACTGTCCAGACCGCTTGGTGAGTGGTGCCCGGCGCTGATTGCACGATCTTCGCCATTGCTTCGCTCTCGTCACGGTTGGTGACCAGTCGGGTGAACGCGCCCGCGAGTGCGCGCTGGGTCTCGCGCTCGTCTTGCGGAACGCGATACAGGTCGAGTAGATCGTCGCTACCGCTTGCCGTGCTATTCGTGAGGTTGAACTGCCACGCCCCCGCGGCGTGGCGTGGAGGTGGAGTCTCGTCACGCTGGCCAAGCCATACCCACGCGCCATGCGTACGGGCAGCAAACGTTTGTAGTGGTTCGGCCACTACTCGCCTGACTCGGTCTTTGGATAGCCGATCCACTACGGCTCCTGTAGAAAGCGCCTCCGCTACCGCGGCGACTGCCTCTTCGCGGCTGGTGGAGCTACGGAGAACTTTACGAGGTGGAACAAAGGATTTGGGCGAAGACCCAACCCCGATGACCGACGGCTCCCCGTCTCCGAACGTCTCAATCAGGATCCAGCTATTCGACATGGTTGACCGACCCCCGCAGGTCTGGTGAGTGAAATGTTAATTGGTGACGGCTTCTCAGCGCCGCCGCAGTGCTTGGAGCGCAGGCAGCAGATGTTGATAATGAGAGCCGAGTAGGCGCGTGGTTACGTCGATGAGGCGGGCGTCATTTCCGATTGTCACCTGCGACTTACCCTTCCATGCGCCCGCAATGATCTTCTGGGCTGCCACTTTAGGGGCGGTTCTGGCTACGCGGGTGTCGAAAAAATTCGCCGTTCGCGCGCGATCAACGCCGGGTGCCGCCCGTGCCGTCCGTGCGATCGGCGTTTTGAGTCCACCAGGGATAACGCACGTCGCACGCGCAGTTCGTGATGCGAGCCGCAGCTCTTGGTTGAGGGCCTCGGTGAAACCTCGTACGGCAAATTTCGACGAGTTGTACGCCGAGTAGCCTGGTGCGGACATAACCCCAAATGCAGACGACACGTTGACGATTCGACCTCGACGTGAATTCAGGATGTCTGGAAGGAAGGCGCGAGAGCTATTCACCACACTCTCGAAGTTGGTTGCCATCACGAGATCGAAGTCAGCTGTGGGAGTGTCGATGACGTCACCCCTGTAGAGAACGCCCGCGACGTTGAAGATCGCATCGAGACCGCCAAGCGCTCTACGTGATGACTCGGCCCACGAGTTGATCTCGGTCCGGTTGGCGACGTCGACTTGGGTCGCGCGTGCGACGGTGGTCATAGCAGCACATCGGGACTGCGTGTCCAGCAGTGCGTCGTAGTTGTTGTCCGCGAGAGCAAGTGACCATTTCTGGCTTGCTAGCTGCAACGCAATTTCGCGGCCGACCCCAGAACCTGCGCCGGTGACCACTGCTCTCCATTCCCCTGGCATCTAACGCCGCCTCCCGCACCTCGCTGCCCTTGGTAACTAGGCACAGTAACGAATGACTGAAGGTCGCGCTAGCAACCAGCTGGTCTGTATTCCGGTTTGTACCCAGTGGTTGGATGCGTTCGTACGGAGATGCTCGAAGATACGATGAAACGTCGGCGTGAAAATGACTTCGGGCCGGAAGTCTCGCCACCGCATTGCACGACGGTCAGTATCGAGCAACGTCTATAAGTACATCGGATGTCCCCGCGGTAAGTTGCATTTTCCGCACCGTTTTGGCTGAAACGCCAGTTCAGCACAGTTTTCGCTCCGCAGCTCTGTCGGTGACCTGCGCTAGGCTGCCGTTATCGACTTCCGGCCAGGCAGAACACCCGCGGTGAGCACATCGGTCGGCCGTGTGGAACTTGCAACTGCGGCCGTGGAGCCGGAGATCCCACCGGCCGTCGCGAAGCGGATCGCGAGAGCGGTGGAATCTTCGCGGTCGGAGGGGACGCGGCGCACCTACGCCGCCGGGTGGCGACGCTTCGCCCGCTGGTGCGAACGCGAGGGACATGCCGCATTGCCGGCGCACCCGGTCACCGTTGCCGCGTATCTCGTCGACGCCGCAGATACCCGCACCGAAGCGGGGGAGCGGTCCTACGCCGTCTCTACCTTCGGGACCTGGATCGCCGCGATCAACCACCAGCACCGCACCACCGGACACCTCTCCCCGTCCGCACACGAACTCGTCACCGCCACCCTGTCCGGGATACGCCGGGAGTACGCCGCCGCGGGGGACCGCGCCCGCACCCCGCGAGACCCGTTGCTTGTCGATGACATGAAACTCCTTGTCGAGACGGCCCGGAAGCGGTGTCGCGGGTGGGCCGACGAGGTCCTCGAACGCCGTGACTCGGCAATTCTGCTCCTCGGCTTCGCCGGCGCATACCGCCGGAGCGAGTTGTCAGAGATGGCGTGTGGGGACGTCACTGTGCATCGGTACGACGGCCTCCACATCCGGTTGCGGAAGTCGAAGACCGACCAAGAGGGCAGAGGAGCGGTGAAAGCGCTGCCGTACACCGACTCTCACGAGACCTGCCCGCCATGCGCGTACGTTCGCTGGGTCCAGATCGTCGGCGCATTCGACGTCGGCGGCAGGCCGTCGGTGATTAGGCTGCTCCGTAAACGGGAGTTGTTCGACGCGCACGTGTGCCGTGGGGGAGTACCTCGCACCGCCGCTCGCGCGCCGCTGTTTCGCGCCATCGCCAAGAACGGAAACCTGGGGGACACTGCGTTGTCCGGAGCAGCAATCCACCAGACCATCCGTCGCCGTGCTGACCACGCGGGCTTCGACCCAACCGCTCTCGCCAAGCTCGGAGGTCATTCCCTGCGCGCTGGGTTTGTCACACAGGGCACCCGCAACGGTGCCGACGGATCCGCCATCGCCCGCCAAACCGGCCACGCCAGCCTCGACTCGGTCGAGGTGTACCGCCGCGAGCACACCCCACTCGTTGGGAATGCCGTCAACGACATCGGCTTATAGCCAGTCTGCCTGGAGGTGACGGTCTCGCGACCCTAGAGCCGCCGGGTCGCCCTCGTTGATTCGCATCACGTACGTGCTCGCAATTTCGTTGTCGCCTGTCAGAGGCTTTTGGAGTCACGGGCTCCATCGCATAGTTAGAACTGTCGGTGCCCAGCTGTAGCCTCCTGGTGAGAAACCGGGAGCAGATATGAACCTTGTAGAACGCCAAGCGATTCTTCGTCGTTGGGTGATGCCGTCGAGCGATTACGAGAAGGACAAGCAGGACCGCGCTCTACGGATGGTCAAGAGCGCCATTGACGCGTGGCCGGCCTTCAATGGCGTGGCGTACCACATCTACGCGAAAGGCTCCTACGCCAACAACACGAACGTCCGCCTCGACAGTGATGTCGACATCGCGGTGCAAAACCGAGAGTGCCTTTACTACGAGTACAACGGCTGCGAGCAACCGTCGAGTGAAGGGACCCCTACATATGACGGCGATTGGACACCGCCACTCTGGCGCGCCGAAATCTTGGCGGCGCTAGATGCAAAATTCCCAGGCGAGGTTTCCGGGTCCGGAGTCGTCGCCATCACCATCGACGAGCACGACGGCACCCGCCCCGACATAGACGTGGTCCCAAGTTTTGACTACGTCCGCTACGACTCGTCCGACCAAACCCGGCAGCATAGAGGCAGCAAGGTGTTCCCGAAAACTGGATCGCCCATTGTCAACTACCCGCAACAGCAACTCGACCGCGGCACGGCCAAGAACGGACGGACCAACGGCCGATACAAGAGATTCGCACGTGCTCTGAAGAGTGCAGAGAACCAATTGGTCGCAGACGGCACCATCAGCGACCTGCCGTCCTACTTCATGGAGTGTCTTATCTGGAATGTGCAGGACGAGATACTCACGGGTGGGTCGGATCTCAGCGCCGGGTTCAAGTCCGTGCTCGTGTGGCTGTGGAACGGATTGAAGGAAGAGAACTACGTGCGGACAGACTGGGAAGAACCGAACGGGTTGAAGTATCTCTTCCACCCCGGAGCCAAATGGACTCCGGGCGATGCACGTGAACTCGTGCTCGCGACCTGGCAGTACCTGGACTACTAATGTCTAAGGACCAAGCTCGGCTTGTCCGGATCGTCGCCGTTGCAGTCAGCGCGGTTTGGGGCGCTGGGCTTTACCTCAGCGGCGTCGATATCGATGACTCGATGCGACGACTTCTCGCCTACATTCCGTCCGCCTCCGTGTTACTCGCTGTCGCTTTCGACCTCTGGATCTGGAAGTGGCCAGGGGTTCATATATTGGTAGGGCGACCACGTATGGACGGAACCTGGCGCACGACCATCCGGCCGCACCAGAAGAGTCGAATTCCGAAGGGTGGGAACTGGGGGCCGATCACAAGCGCTGTGGTCGTTGAGCAGACGTTCTGGACGATCAGCGTGCGACTGCTGACGGCCGAGAGTTCTTCGATGTCGGAGATCGCATCATTGCGCAACCACGGCGAAAGCAAAGAGCAAACGCTGCTGACCTACACGTACCGAAACGAGCCGCGGGCGGAACACCGCCCGCGGAGCGCTCCGCACCGAGGGGCATGTGAGTTCACTGTGGTCGGAAGACTCCCCAAGTACATCACCGGCACGTATTGGACCGACCGCTTTACGGTCGGAGATATGGACCTGACCTACGTCGACCGAAAGAAGGACCGCCAATCGCTGGCCGATCTTCCCCTGTCCTGACTAAAGGAGACTTCGGCGGAGCCGTGCAAAAAAAGTTCGACCCGTGAGACACTCGACACTCTGAATTGCCCCGAGTTTTCTTGCCGCTTCCACGCTTGCGACATCTCCGGGTAGAGGGTCGATTCTTGACTGTAGTAGACCTGCTCGACCGACGGGGCGCCGTCACGATCGCTTGCGTAGGTCAAGATGCGTTGACGGTGCGGTAACTGAGGTTTATGCCTCTGGCGTGCCAGAGGCCGTCGTGTTCACATGTCGAAAAAGGTGAGGATCTGTGCAGTCACCTGCTCCATGGTCGGACATACGTACTTGTCGCTGCAGCGACCGGTCGGAACCGCCCAGCCCAGGTGGCAACGGTCCTTGCCTACCGGTGACGGCGCTCATCGAAATTCCCCACTGACGCTCACTGAAATTCCCCACCCGTG
>CAUQEL010000030.1:0-59320 GCA_963517305.1 uncultured Rhodococcus sp. | reverse complement strand
AGCCCGCCGTCACCCGACATCAGCAGTTACACCGGCCCGTGAATCAGCGGGGCTAGCTGGCCTAGAAGCGGGTCGCTACGCGCTTATTGTCGCACGTTTTGTGCCGGAGAATTCGATTTCTGAGTTTGTTGAGGCCGCGGTTCGGATTTCGCAGGAGTACCCGGTGGTTATTGTCGGCTCATCTGGATATGGTGGAGCAATCGAGGAAAGTGTAAGGATGCTCTCGGGGAATGACAATATTACCTGGATGGGTCACGTGAGTGATGACAGGATTCTTAATTCTTTGTGGCAGAATTGTGGTGCTTATTTTCACGGTCACAGCGTAGGCGGAACTAATCCAGCTTTAGTGCAGGCAATGTGGTGCGGTGCTCCGACTGTTGCCCGCGATACTGCGTTTAACCGTGAAGTTCTTGGTGAAGCTGGAGCCTTTGTTGCGCCCGATCCAGGCGCGATCGGTCAAGAGGTGTTGAGGCTGTTGCGCGATAGTGGTCGGCAGAAGGGGTTGGGCATCGCTGCTGCTGAGCGTGCGCGCGGATTCTACACTTGGGAGTCGGTTTGCAATTCGTATGCGGAGTCGTTGGTAGCGGCGATCGAGAATAAGCGTGGTTCCAACTGGAAGGTAGTGCCTCAGGTCTGAAGTAATTTTTCGGCTCAATGTCGGGTTGTATCGTTTTGATCCCGGTTGAATTCGCTTTCGAATTTCTCGGTCGAAGTCGTGGGCTATGGGAAGCTTGGATTTTATCCGCGGTCGCGTTAATGTCATCGATGGACGGAGGCGTTGTTTTGACTACCGCGCGTAAGCATTTTGCATTGGTAGGTGTTTCCAGCCTGGTGATTGTCATTGTGATTGTTCTTGGCCTCATCTACGACCGTCAGCGGTCAAGTGTGGAGATTCTAAACGATCGTGGGTACAGTGTTCCCGAAGATCTGAAGTTTGATTATCTGGACGTATCGTTTTTGGGTGATTCAGATACTGCGGGCGTTGGGGCCGGCCGCCCCGCTGGGTTTGAAGCTTTGCTTTCGAGGATGTTCTGCTGGGCCGGTAACGTATCGGGACAGCGTGGAACTGGTTACACGAATTCGGGCGCAGGCGATCGTGGCGATTACGCTTCGCGAATTGGTTCGATCACAGCCACAACTCCCGACTTAGTCTTTGTTCAAGGCGGCCTTAATGACTTGGATTCACCCAATTTGGCGGCGGCCGCGTTCGAGTCAATGGCATTGCTCCGGGCTGAAGCAGGCGATGCCTTTTTGCTCGTGATTGGGCCAGCGCCTGCCCCCTCCGTAGATATCGCTGTATTGCGTAGAGCTAATGACTTGATTCGCGATGCCTCTGTCAGAAATGATGCTCATTTTGTAGACTTGCTTTCGTATTCCTGGGCATACGATCCGGAGAATTATGTTTCGGCAACGGTTTTTCTAAACATGTCGGGTCATAAGTTGCTCGCGGAACAGGTGGCAACTGATTTAAAGAATATTGACGCTAGTCGATTCTTGACGTGTGATCCAGTGTAAGGTTTGAGTATAGCTGATTTTATCTCAACGAAACCTGACGTGATTTGTCCTCGGTGATTGCTGGCAGACGATTGTTGTCGGGAGGGTCCTCTGACGCCTCGGAAACCCTATTGAGCTTCGGTGATTCATTGGGTTGACGGACCTGGAGTCGCCGGCGTTGAAGGCGCTGAATCCCACGGCGGCTTTACCCGCCACTGGAGTTTTCACAACGTTGATGTTGTGGAAGTGCCCGGCCTAAATCGGAACCGCGCGGCAGTGTTTGAAGGAGCGGCTTCATCGGTGCTGACCCGCAGCACGCGCTGCCCACGCCCGGCTTCCAGCTCCGCTACCCCGAAGTCGGCGGTCAATTGATCGAAGTGATCGCTACTAAGCGCGTCGCCAGAACCAGCGCGGTGAAGCCCGCGACTTCCTGGAGGAACGCCACCCGGCCGATGATCGCCACTGCACCAAGGCATTGCGCACGCGGGCGCGTCGCCCGGCGCGCCAACGGAGCGGGGTACACAGCCGTGTTGGAGTGCCTGCGCCTGGTCGGTGTCGGCCCGGCGCTCTGGCGGGAGCGGTCTGGCCATGGCAATCATGCTCACCGCGAGGCTGACGCTTGATCGGTGAAATGTCCACCAAATCGGAGTCAGACGCTCGCGCCCCGTACGAGTCGCTGTGACCGATCAGTGTGGAGAATCACCCCGGCTTTCGCTGGCGCTCGTTTTGAGTCTATTGTCGCCGCGTACTGGGATAGAGAGTGGACGAGGGTCTCGGGCGACCGGTTCCTCCAGGCCCTAAAACCGGGCCGTCCATGCCGGTGAAACCTCACAACGGGATATCTGCTGGATAGTGCTCGTAAATCAAACGAATGAATTGCCGAACGCTTGGCGACTTCGCATCCGGTGCACGGAAAGCAACTAGCTATGTAACGATTGAGCCACGCAGTGACACGTTGCGGGTTGTACGAAACGAACGAGGAGCGCGAAGCATGGAGATACAGGATTATCTGAGAATCCTGAAGGCGAGGTGGATCATCATCGCCGTCACCGTGGTCGTCGCGATCCTTGGGGCCCTGGGCGCGTCCTTGTTGGCGACGCCGCTCTACGAATCCAGCGCACGGATGTTCGTCTCCACCTCCGGTGGAACTTCGGTGAGTGAGACCTACCAGGGCAACTTGTTCTCGCAGCAACGTGTGGCCTCGTACTCGGAACTGGTGACCAGCGAGGCCTTGGCGGCCCGGGTGCTCGACGTTCTCCCCCTGGGTCTGACTCCGTCGCAGCTGTCCGCGAAAGTCAATGCATCGTCGACTCCCGATACCGTTCTGTTCGACATCACAGTCACCGATGCGTCGCCGGCGCAGGCTCGTGACATCGCCAATGCGATGGCAACTGAGCTGACCAACCAGGTGCGCGAGCTCGAAACTCCCGAAGAAGGGGGAATTCCATCGGCCGGAGTGAAGACCTTCCAACAGGCCGACGCGTCCGCAGCCCCGGTCAGCCCCAGGACCGAGCGCAATCTCGCCCTGGGTGCCGCGGTCGGTCTGCTGCTCGGCATTGCGCTGGCAGTACTGCGAGACCGCTTGGACAACACGATCAAGAATCGTCGCGAGATCGAATTAATTTCTGGCAAGGCTTTGGTCGGCACCATTCCGTTCGACAAGGAAAGGAAGGTGCATCCGGCCGTCGACTTTCAGGACCTCACCCAATCGGCCAGCGCCGAGGCTTTCCGTGAGCTCCGCACCAACCTGCAGTTCCTCGAAGTCGATCATCCTCCGCGCGTCATCGTCGTCACCAGTGCGATTCCGAGCGAGGGTAAGACCACCACCGCGCTGAATCTGGCGATCTCGCTCGCCGAAGCCGGCCACCACGTCGTTCTCGTCGAAGGCGATCTTCGCCGCCCCCGCGTCTCGAGGTACATGGGCCTCATCGGTTCGGTCGGCCTGAGCACCGTCCTCGCGGGGCAGGCGAAAGTGGACGATGTGCTGCAACCCACCAAATACGAGGGCCTGCAAGCCATGGCGTCGGGTCCGATACCGCCCAACCCGTCCGAGCTGCTGGGTTCGGAAGCGTCGCGCGCCATGCTCGTTGAACTTCGCTCCAAATTCGACTACGTCATCGTCGACGGCGCTCCCCTGTTGCCCGTGACCGACTCGGCCGTCCTGACCACCCACGCCGACGGAGCCCTCTTGGTCACCCGCTTCGGGCATACCAAGAGCAACGAATTGTCCAGGTCCATCGGCAATTTGGAAACGATCGGAGCGCACGTCCTCGGTGTCGTGCTGGCATTGACGCCTTCGAAGAAGGGTGACATGTACAGCTACTCGTACAACTACACCGCCGATACCAATCTGCCCAAGCAGGTGACACCGCCGGTTCCCGCACCGGCACCTCACGCGCCGGTTGCCCCGACGACGCCGGTGTCCCCACCTACCCCCGCACCGGTTCATGCTCCGCCGACGCGACAGTCCGCCCCTCGCTCCGCTTCCGCGTCGCCTGCTGCCGGCCCGCGAACAGCGGAGGCAACTCAGGAGCTTGAGTCGTACGCGCGAACCCGTCGGCCGGAGACTCCGCCCAGAAACGGCTCCGACAACCCGCGACTGCGGAAGTAGTTGACGGAGGGCCGGACTCATTTCGATCGTGAGGAGTCCGGCTTCGTCCGTTCGCCTACTCGATGACAAATCCCGCGAGGGTCATCGACGCAAGAATCACCGGCTTCGAGACGTTGGGAATCTGCGCTGTGACAGCGACGGCGAACAAGACCTGAACGACGGCCGTGAGCTTGTCGCTGATGCACGGTTCAATTTTCTCCTGCTTGCTCATGGGTAGCTCCTGATGTGTCATTAGCCGTCCTTCAGGTAGCCCCCGATCTCGGTAACCGTGGGCACGGTATGCACTCTCTCGGACAAACTGTCGCCGCCGCGACCGGACAATCCATCACGTTCTCCCTCACCGAACTAGAGCCTGACATGAAACAGAACGTCAAGGCCGAAACGTCGGCCCGTCCCAAGCGCTCGTCGCATCGCAGATCGAATTGACCTAGACGACCCAGCTGACCAGACCGCCGTCCTCGGCGGTGAAGATCCGTTAAGGCCACCTTTGCGAACAGCACCCCGTCGGCCGTGGCAGTTTCGCTGTCTGTCGCGAAGTTGAGCGGTACGGCGGGTGCGGCGAACCATGATCGCTGGACACTCACGGGCGGCCGGGACTCCGTGTGCTCTCCGAGCTGGAGGGCCACTTCCTCGTAGCCGACGACTTCATCTCAGCGCTCGGGGGACCGCGCTCGCGGGGACCGCGTCCGCGGCGACGCTGGTGATTCCGGGGTTGTCCTGTCATGAGCAGGGACGGTGGGACAGCGCAACGCATCGATCCGTTCGCGCTGGCAGGGTTGGCCGTACAGACTCTCTGAACTCGCCTCACGACCGGCGTCGGCACCCACACGGGTGAGCACTTTCAGAGATCAGATCTGGGCGCTTTCACTGAGCGCCGTCATCACCCTGGCAAGCGACACTGTGGCTTCAAGATCCAAACGGAGACGATGACTCCAGCGTTCACTTCTGGAATGCGGGCCGGTATGGCAATAGCACATTGATATGGATTAACTCGATGACACTGTCGGGCTACTATTTACTGCCAAACTGTCGAACCCACCTTTGAACCTGATGGAACGCGGCCCTAACGAGCAGCTGCACCAGCATAGGTCGCACGTTCTCAGTTAGCCTGATCATTCAGGCTGGCCCGAACACCGCCGGATATCCTGCCGAAGCAGTCACACATCGACGCGTGCGTGGAGGTTCGCCGACCACGATTTGCCGGTGACCGACTTCGGCTATTCGCTCCGGATTCCGCCGCCCGCAGGAGATGTTCTTGGCGTGTATTCTGACCACATACTCCACGCAGACAAAGCTCACGACCTCACGGTGGCCCTGGTGGTTGGTGCAATCACGCCGAGGTAGCACCCATTGATTTGCCGGGCGGTCGGGACTTGAACCGCAGAGCGTTTTTCTCCACGAAGAACCAGCTTGCGATAGCCAAGGGGGTCGTGGCGGTAAGGCTCAGGAGCGCAAACGCGGCGACAGGCAGACCGGGCAACAGGACGATCAGCATCTGTTGCACCGGCCACCCGTAGATGTAGATCCCGTACGAGATGTCATTAACGCTGCCGACCTTACTTAATGGCAGGTGGCGACCGAGCTGCAAGAGCAGGAAGCTTACTGGGAATGCGGCCAGTGCGGAGGCTGCCCCAGCTAAGATCACGCTGGCGAGCACGGCCACGGCAATGACGGTCGGGATGACGCCGACTGGAATGCGGTAGGCGAACAGGAACATCAGTGCGCCAGCAGAGAACGCTGTGAACAGCGGTATGGCGGCATCGAACCGATCGGGCCAGTGCACAACCCCGCTGACAGCGGCGAGCTGGGCGACTGTGGCCACCAGGAAGATTGCGACCATCACGTAGGGGACGAATCGTCGGCTGACCACACTCACCAACACTCCGATCATGACGTAGCAGATCGCTTCCCAGAACAGCGTCCACAGTGGCCCGTTCCAGATGTCCGGGTACGGGTTGCCGGTGAGGGTCGCTCCGATGTCACGTTGCCAAATTTTCGGAGTGTACAGCGGAAGGTCCCGAATCACGTAAGTAATCGATTCCCGCACACGATAAGCGGTGGACTGTATATTCGCCGCGATCGGTGCCAGCACGAATGCAACCACGAGCAGACATACAAGGAATCCGGGATATATGCGAAGGAACCTGTCCCGATAGAAATCGGCCGTCGATTTCGGTGACAGGCGGCTACGGGTGATCAGAAACCCCGATAGTGAGAAGAAGCCGATTACCGCCCAGGTTCCAAGGGTGTTCCCACCCAGGCTGGGTTCGTTGCCGAATCCGCCGAGGAGCCAGGAATGGGAGACGATCACGAGCGAGGCCATCACGAGCCTTAGCGCATTCAAGCTGTTGTGGCGAGGATCGAACCTCGTCGCGATTGTCGCGACGGACGAGTCGTTCATGTGAGCTCATCGTTCATGGTGGACATACTGCCGCACGGGTCCGCATGCCGCAGTGCCACTCATACGTAAGAACGACAGCGTCAGTTTGGGTGATAACGCGAGTTTGCACCCGTACCAAAGCTCGACGGTTCGATGAGTGACACTGCGGTACTAGGCAGGTTCCGGCCCTTTTCTGGGTCGGTCGACGGATCGACATTGACACGTCGCGATCGTCCTGATTCTCTGCGGTTTCTGCCTCAAAATGGGTAAAACAGCAATTGTGGTTTTATCGGCGCACGGTATCGAGGCCGTGGTCGCCGAATAGTTCATTCACAAGCATGACCCAACGGCCACTTTCGGTAGTCCAATGGAACGGCCAGCGAGAGTGTCTGGGCGACTTACAGTGCGATCAGCACTGCGGAACGTCGATGCTCACTGTGGGCTGATCCACCAGAGGCTGCACGGGCACGGTCGCCTCGCCCGGGGCGGAAGGCTCTTCCAGCTCCCACGTCACCGTCTGCGACTTGCCCGGCGGAATGGTGAGGTACGCAGCCTGCACCGGCCGGCCGAGCTCGGTGCCGGCCTGAATGGAGAATCCGGTGATGCCATTGACCTTCATGGACGTGATCCTCGCGCCCTGAGTGCCGTACAGATAGACGATCGATTCATTGGTGCCGTACTCCGCCGTGGGCTGGAACGTGCTCGCCACGTAGGGCGTGAGGCCGTTCGGACTCACGTTGTTGGTGAGTGTGGCCGTCACGGTCGACTTGCGCGTACCCGCCGTGCAGGATTCAGCCGAATACGTGATGTCGCGAGTCAGGTAGTAATCGAGCTTGTTGCCGCCGGCGTTGTTGACCACCACATTGGCGTACGGGGCCGGGCTGTCCGGCAACACGTGACCCACCTTCGTGCCGGCCAGAGTTGCCTGCTCGGCCGAGTCGGCGCTCCACACCGAGATGCGGCCCTCACTGCCGGCGCGGCCCACCGCGTTGAGCAGAGATCGTGTGGGTGCCGCGCCCGTGGTCATCTTGGACACCACTGCCGCGGCGATCTCTTGCAGATACGCCTTGCGAGCCAGCTGGTCGTCGCCGAACCTGGCATACGCCGTGCTGAGAGTTATTTCGACGACATTGTCGGCGGTGATCTGCTCACCGTCGGCCAACGTGACCGGGCCGGTGGCACCGAGGATGTAGCTCAGCGCGATCGGGTCGGTGGCAATAGCGCCGTTGAGCACCTCACCCGTCTGCTCCGTCCACATCGACGACCAGATCTGGCCGGCATACGGAAAGTGCGGGCTCGCATTCGAGTTCCGGAAATCGGTGGTGGTGTTTCGCGGAGCCCACAGCGCGTTGTATTCTGGCCCCAGATCGATGGGCTGCTCCGCGAATTCGAGTTCGTTGTTGGCACCGAGCGTATCGACGCGAGCCGTGCCGTTCTCGGCGCGAATGATGCCGTAGCCACCGAGCAACCCGCCGGTGCCCCGAGCCTCCGCGTTGGTCTGGAACGCGAGAAAGTAGCTGCGCGGGCCGTTGTCGCCGAGCATCGACGGCAGCAGCTCACTGGCGATCCGGGTGTTGGTGAGCAGAGTCGCGAGTTCGTGAGTCTGATCGATCAGCGACGTACGAGCCTCGTCCACCACGCCCAGGAAGGCGGGCTCATCCACCTGCTGGGCCCGCTCGCTGAGCTCGTCGGCTGCGGCTGAGGTCTGCTGCAGTACCGGCTGCGCGTCCCGCAGTGCTGCTGTGTCCACCTTGCCGCCGCCCTCGACGAGGCTGCTCGGATTCAAGCTCGCACCCGCGGCCGACGCGGGGGCGAGCACGTCCACGGCCAGTCCCTGCACCACGTCGCTGATCTGCGCTACCGATTTCAGGGGACTACCGAGATAGGGAACGGCTTTGGCGATGGAGAACGGGATGGAC
The DNA here is from genome assembly GCA_963517305.1 of uncultured Rhodococcus sp. Lineage (GTDB taxonomy): Bacteria > Actinomycetota > Actinomycetes > Mycobacteriales > Mycobacteriaceae > Rhodococcoides. The sequence continues at coordinate 50,916 of CAUQEL010000030.1, read as the reverse complement.
GTCGTTGCCGATACAGCGTCGTCCGCGGATTCGGAGGCGCGAGCCGCTGCGGCCTCGGCTCCGGCCGAGTCGCCGTCGAGCAATGCGTCCTTGGCCTGTGTGGCCGAGTCGCGGGTTGCGGTCAAACTCGACTGCGCGGAATAGGCTTCGTAACCAAGCCACACCACAAAAGCTATGACAATGACCAGAAATACCCCCACCGAGATGAGAATCGGCCGCTTTCTGTCCGATTTCCGGCCCCGGGTATCGGTGGAACTGGTTGCCATCGTCGGTGGCCTCTCGGTCGAGGAAATGTATTCGAGTGCACAGCCTAAAGGGGAGGAGTCGATCTGGCGTACCTGTCTTCGATCCAGGTAGAGCATTCACAGTGTGTCGACTAGTTTGTAGTGGGCGATGAAAGATCGACGTCGATGAGCGGCGCGCCGGCCGAATCGAAGCCGTCAGGGCGCGTGCGTTGGGGAGGTCGGGGAGTGTCGCCAGAGGCGGATCAGCGGTTCGAGGATGGCCGCTTTCCTTTGTCGGCTGCTCAGATGAATATCTACCTCGCTCAGCAACTGGCACCGGAAGTGCCGTTCACCATCGCGCAATACGTCGAGATCCGCGGCGAGATCGATCCGTCAGTGTTGATTCGCGCGACGGACATCGCCTGCAGGCAGCTCGAATCGCCTGCCGTGCGGATCGGTGTGGACGACGGTCACCCGTACCAGTGGTCGGACCTTCGGGTGCCGTACGCCATGATCTACCGCGACTTCACCGACCGTGACCATCCCATCGAGGATGCCCAGCGCTACATGGACGAGCAGTACCGGCAACCCGTGGATCTGGTTCGCGACCAACTGATCGCCTCCGAGATCATCCAGGTGGGCACGTGCCACTACTACTGGTACAGCCGGGCTCACCACATCGTGATGGACGGACTCGGCGCAATCTCGGTGCAGGAGCGCACCGCTGCGGTGTACACCGCGTTGATCGAGGGCACCGAGATCCCGAAGACCCGCGCCATCGGAGTGCGGGAGATCTACGACTACGAGGCCGCGTACCCCAACTCCTCCCGCTACGAGACCGATCGCCAGTACTGGCTCGGTCGACTCGACGGCCACCACGAGGCCCCCCGGCTGGCCGGTAACCCACGCGAACCTGCCGCCCCCAGCGGAGCGACGGTCAGTGTCGGGGCTGTCTTGGACGCAGACCTCACCGAAGCCGTTGGCGCAGTGGCGCATCGGTACAACTCCTCCGACGTCCCCGTCGTGCTCGCCACGTTCGCGCTCTATCTCGCGCGCATGACTAACACCGAAGACGTCATGCTCAGCTTGCCGGTATCGGGCCGAGCGACCACCAAACTGCGCGAATCGTCCGGCATGATGTCCAACGTCGTGCCTCTGCGCATCGGCGTCGAACCCGGGGTCACCGTCGAGGAACTCCTTCGACGGATTCAGGTGGAACTCACCGGCGCACTTCGCCATCAGCGGTTCCGCGTCGAGGACATGCAGCGGGCGACCGGCGACGGCACCGGCAGTGCCGCAGCCGGACGCGGAGTATTCGGTCCCACGGTCAACATCATGATGTACAACAGCACAATTCGGCTCGGCGACGTCATCGGCGAATACCGCGTGCTCTCCAGCGGACCCATCGACGACATGATGGTCAACGTCTACCCCGGTGTCGCAGGCACCAGCACCCGCGTCGACTTCCTCGGCAACCCCGCCCTCTACAGCACCGACGAGCTCGCAGCCCACCATCGCCGCTTCCTGGCTCTCCTCCGCGAGGTGGTCGATGCTCCCGAGGGACTCGCGGTGTCCGAGCTCGAGGTGCTCCACGTCGACCAGGCCACAGCGCTGCTCGACGCACGTTCCACGGCGACCGCAGCCCCTGCGCTGCTGCCCTCGCTACTGAGAAGCGGCGCGGTGGTGCGCGCTACGGGAGTCGATCAGTCCAGTGAAGACTTCGTCCTGGTCGTGGAACATATTGCTGCGCAACTCGTCTCGCTGGGTGCGGCAAGCGAGACGCGCATCGCCGTGGCCATCGAACGCTCCTACGAGTCCGTGCTCGCATCGTGGTCGGTCTCCACTGCCGGCGCATCGTTCGTTCCTCTGGACCCCACCGAACCGGCCGAGCGGCTGGCCGCAGTGCTCGGCGACGCGAACGTCGCCTTCGGTGTCACCACCGGGGATGTGCTGGAACAACTTCCGAGCACGATCGAATGGTTCGACATCGAAGACCTGCTCGACGCGGACGCGCGGCCGTTCAGGCCGCCGACCCTGCACGTCGACAACGAGGCCTACGTCATCCACACCTCGGGGTCGACGGGTAGACCCAAGGCCGTCAGCGTCACTCACCGCGGACTCGCGCAACTCGCGGCCAACGTCGTAGACCGGTATGCCGTCACCCCCGACTCGCGCGTACTGCACGCGGCGTCACCGGTCTTCGACGCGTCCATCCAGGAGATACTTGCCGCGTTCGCTGCGGGTGCCACCCTGGTGATCGCCCCGGCCGACGTCTACGCCGGTCCCGCCCTCGCCGGCGTGCTGGACCGCGAGAAGATCACGCATCTGATCACCTCGCCGACGGTGCTGGCCACTCTGGACCCGGACGACCTCAGCTCCATCGACGTCTTCGACGTCGGGGGAGAGGAGTGCCCACCCACGTTGCGCGACCGGTTCGTCTCTGCCGATCGAACGATGCGCAACGCCTACGGGCCAACCGAGGCCACGGTGCTGGCCACACTGTCCGACCCGATGCACGCTGCCGAACGGGTGACCATCGGCGCGCCGTTGCCCGGCGTCCGCGCCCTGGTGCTCGACGCGCACCTGAGGCCCTCTCCGTGCGGAGGCGTCGGCGAGCTCTATCTCGGCGGCGACGGACTCGCCCGCGGGTACAGCGGGCAGCCGGGCGTGACAGCGACGCGGTTCGTCGCAGACCCCGCGGTGGCCGGGGCTCGGTTGTACCGCACCGGAGACATCGTCCGCCGGTCGTTCGACGGATCGTCGATGGAGTACCTCGGCCGCAGTGATCGGCAGATCCAACTGCACGGGCGTCGTCTCGAACTGGGCGAGGTGGAGTCCGCGGCAACGACGTGCGCGGGCGTGACCGCGGCAGTGGCCGTCGTTCGCGACGACCGACTCGTCCTGTACGTCACCGGAGTCTCGGCGGAGCTGGACGGGCATCTCCGGAACCGCCTGCCCGCCTGGATGGTTCCCAGCACCGTCGTCGTTCTGGACGTCCTACCCATCACGGCGAGCGGCAAGGTCGACCGTCGTGCGCTGCCGGCCCCCACCGCATTCGTCGATACCGAATACGTTGCGCCACAGACCGATACGGAACATACCGTGGCGAAAGCCTTCGCCGACGTCCTCGGTGTCGATGATGTGGGGCGCGAGCACTCGTTCTTCGAGCTCGGCGGTGACTCGCTCAGCGCTACCCGCGTTCTCGCTCGCCTCGGTTCCGCAATCTCGTTGACCGTATTGTTCGCCGACCCCACCGTCCGCGCAGTCGCTGCGGCCATCGACGCGTCCGCGACGCGGGAGGTGTCGCTCGAGCTACTCGATACCGTTGTGCCGGCGCGTATTTCGCTGTCGTATGCCCAGCAGCGGCTGTGGTTCCTCAACCAGTTCGATCCCGCATCGCCCGCGTACAACATGCCGGTCGCCGTGCGAGTCGGAGCCGGAGACGATCCCTCGATGGTTCTGACGGCTCTCCGCGACGTCATCGAGCGACACGAAGCCCTGCGCACCTACTACCCGGCCGATGGCGACGGGCCTCGGCAGGTGGTGCGGCCCACCGATACCGTCCTCGTGGAGGTATCCGAGCGCACTGTCTCCGAGCGTGACCTCGACTCTGCCGTCGCAGCGGCCGCGGCCGAGGGTTTCGATGTGTCGGCCGAAGTGCCCATCCGCGCAACACTTCTGAGTGTGCCGGAATCCGGCGAGACCGTCGTCGTCATGGTGGTGCACCACATCTCGATGGACGGGTGGTCGGTCGACCCACTGGTACGCGACTTCGCTTTCGCCCACGCCTCTCGCGGAGCAGGTCACGCGCCCACCTGGCCACGCCTGCGTGCGCAGTACAGCCAGTACGCGGTGTGGAACCGGGCGATGGTGGATTCGGTTGCCGACGAACAGCTCTCGTTCTGGGCTTCGGTTCTCGGTGATCTCGGCACTGCGCAGGCGGAGCTGCCGACGGACTTCCCCAGGCCTGCAGTGCAATCGATGACCACGAACGCAGTTCCCTTCGAGATCGGGTCACACCTGCACGCAGGTATTCGTGAACTGGCCCGATCGACCAACTCGACCACGTTCATGGTCGTCCATGCCGCCGTGGCCGCCGCCCTGAGTCGATTCGGTAACTCGAACCGCGTGCTGGTCGGATCCCCCACTGCAGGGCGAGGACACGAAGCGCTCGACGAGATGGTGGGGATGTTCGTCGGAACTCTGCCTCTCGCAGTCACTGTGGACCCGTCGGAGAGTTTCGCGTCCTTGCTCGATGCAGTCCGCACTGCAGACCTCGATGCCTTCTCGCATTCCGACGTCCCGTTCGAGCGCATCGTCGACGCCCTGGCGACCGATCGATCCCTCGACCGGCATCCGCTGTTCCAGGTGATGCTGGCATTCGACAATGCACCGCACCGATCGGTCGAGGACCTGCCCGTCTCGGTGCTGGAGATAGCCACCCGCACCTCGGAATTCGATCTCACTCTCGTGCTCGAGGACGAACAGGGTGATTCGGCTTCGTCGACCGGCCAGATCGAGTACTCGATCGACCTGTACCAGCGGGCCACCGTCGAACAGTTCGCCTCGGTGATTCTGGCCATCCTGAATGCGGCGGTCGCGAACCCGACTGTTGTCGTCGGCGACCTCGCCCTCGCCGACACTCCGGCACTGCCGTCCTCGACGCCCGGCGGAATACTGCTCGACGTATTGTGCGGTGGCGCAGCTATTTCCGGTGATGCTCTCGCTCTCGACGGTCTGGAATCGGTCACGTACGCCGAGCTCGATCGTCGATCGAACCGGATCGCGCGGCTGCTCATCGCACACGGCGTCGGGCCGGAAACTCTTGTCGCTCTGTCCCTCGAACGCTCCGCCGAGTACATCGTCGCACTGTGGGCCGTGGTGAAGGCAGGCGGCGCGTTCGTGCCCGTCGACCCCCGCTACCCGGCCGTTCGCCGGGAACAGATGCTGGAGCACATCGAGATCGGTTTCGGCGGATCCGAGCCGACAGTGCACTGGCTCGAGGAGAATCAGGCCGAGGACTTCAGCGACCTGCCCCTGACCTCTGCGGACCGATCGGCAGCGCTGACACCTGCGCACCCCGCCTACGTGATCCACACGTCGGGTTCGACGGGAACACCCAAGCCCGTGGTGGTGACGCATCAGGGTGTGTATGCGCTCGCGCAGCAGGTGATTCCCCGTTACGGAGTGTCATCGGATTCGCGGGTGCTGCATGGCTACTCGGTGAACTTCGATGCCGCTGTTCTCGAACTCGTCCTCGCCTTCGGGGCCGGGGCGACCATGGTGATCGCGCCGCCCGATCTACTCGGCGGCGACGAGATGTCGGCCTTCCTCACTGCACATCGCGTCACCCACTACCTCTCCACGCCCGCGGTGCTCGCCACCGTGCCGCCGACCCCCGGCATCGAGACCGTCGCCGTCGGTGGAGACGTGCTGGGCAGCGGTGTCGTCGACGACTGGTCGGCAGGGCGATCGATGCTGAACGCCTACGGTCCCAGTGAGGCAACGGTGGTGGCCACGCTGGCCGACTCGCTTCGCGCCGGTGAGCCGGTCACCATCGGTCGGCCGTTGGCGCATGTGGGAGCCCTAGTGCTCGACGACCGGCTGCACTCGGTGCCAATGGGGGGCGTCGGCGACCTGTACCTCGCAGGGGCGGGCGTGGCTCGCGGCTACCACGCAGACCCGGCGTCGACCGCCGCGCGCTTCGTCGCAGCACCCGGCGGTACGCGGATGTACCGGACCGGTGACCTCGTCCGGCAGCAACTCTCGGGTTTGCTCGACTACCGCGGACGCCGCGACGATCAGGTCCAGATCAACGGTGTGCGCATCGAACTGGGGGAGATCGAGAGTGCACTGACCGGGCACCCCGACGTCAGTGCTGCAGTGGCGACGATGCGTGAGAACAGGATTCACGCCTGGGTGGTCGGCGTCGGCGAGCACGACGCCGCCCAGTGGCTGCTGGACAGGCTGCCGTTGTCGATGCAACCCGCCGCCATCACCGAGATCGACGGTATTCCGCTGACCGGCAACGGCAAAGTGGATCTCGCCGCCCTGCACTCGGAGACACTGCCGGACGCCGATTCGGCCGCCGCGCGCACCCTCGCACAGGAGGTGATTCTCGGAATCTTCGCCGACTTGCTGGGAATCGACGATCCGGCCGTCGACGACAATTTCTTCGTCCTCGGCGGGGACTCTCTCGTCGCGACGCGTGCTGCCACCCGAATCAGCGCTGCGCTCGGTACCCACGTGCCGGTACGAACCCTCTTCGAATCGCCGACCACGGCAGCGCTGTCGTCCGCAATCGCGTTGCTGTCCGACAACTACACCCCACTACCCGCTCTGGTCCACGATCCCGACGGGCGGTCGTACCCCGGTCTTGCCCCGGCCGAGCGCCGAATCTGGCTGCAGAATCGATACGACCCCACCTCGGCCGCGTACAACATCGCGTTCGAGGTACCGCTTCCGGCAGACCTCGATCTCGATGTGCTGCGCGCCGCGATAGCGGATGTGCTGGAACGGCATACACCGCTGCGCACGATGTACCCGTCGACCGGTGACGGTCCCGTCACCGTAGTTCTCGACCCGCAGATCGTGCTGTCGACGTTGGACGACGCTCATGCAGGAGCCGATGTTGCCCTGCACGGCTTCGACCTGACCCTCGAAGCGCCGCTGCGACTGGGTTTGCTGCATCGAGGTGGCGAGCGCGTGCTGTCTGTCGTTGCGCATCACATCGCAGTCGACGGCCTCTCGCTCCGTCCACTGGCGCGAGACGTCGAGATCGCTCTGCTGGCCCGATTGTCCGGATCTGAACCGGAATTCGGCTCTCTCGCAGTCGACTACTCGGATTATCGACTGTGGCAGCGGAATGTTATGGACACGGTCGCGTCGGATCAGCTCGCGTTCTGGCGACGCACCCTGGCCGGAGTGCCGGAGTTCCTCGACCTGCCGACCGGAACCCCCGATGCCTCGGCCGATGCGACGGCCGTGGAGTTCTCCGTCGGCCCGGAGAGCCTGACTCGTCTGCGTTCGCTCGCGCATCGGTTGGGCGCGACGGTGTTCGTCGTGGTCCACGCGGCATTGGCCGCCGTGCTGGCCGAAGCCAGTGGTACCCAGGACATCGCCATCGGGACCCCGGTGGCGGGCCGATCCGATCCGGCGCTCGACCATCTCGTCGGCATGTTCGTCGGGACCGTCGTACTCCGGACGGAGGTCGATCCGTCGACGACGTTCGAGGACTTCGTCACCGTGGTACGCGACCGGGATCTCGATGCTTTCGCGAACTCGGACGTACCGTTCGAGTGGGTGGTGGACGCGGTGCAACCCACTCGCGCGATCGATACCCATCCACTGTTCCAGGTGCTCCTGGCCTTCGGCGATACGGCAACGCCGACAATCGAACTGGACTCGTCACCGATCAGCCCGCGCCGCGTGGACATCACGGACACCCAGTTCGACCTGGAGGTCCTGGTCGAGGAGTCCGAGTCCGGACTGACCGGCCATCTCGGGTACTCGCCCGCACGATTCTCGCGATCGGTGATCCTCGGACTCGCGGAGCGCCTGACCGAGGTGTTGACCATGGTCGGGGCGCAGCCGAACATTCGGCTCGGCAGCGCAGACTTCGGGCACGTGGCGTCGAGTGTCCCCTCACGCCGTGACAGCGCACCCGAGCGATACACGCTGGCGGCAGTGTTTCAGCAGGCAGTGCAGAGCTGGCCCGACAATGTCGCAGTGATCGACGGGCTGCGATCGCTGACCTACCGCGAGATGGACCGACAGTCGAATGCACTGGCAGACAAGCTGATACGTGCCGGGGCTCGGCCAGGTGTACTGGTGGCGATCGCCTATGAAAGATCCGTCGAGTACCTCGTCGCGATCTGGGCCGTGGCCAAGACCGGTGCGGGCTTCCTGTCCATCGACCCGTCTCAACCGGTGGCGCGGGTGCAGGAGATTCTCTTGTCCGCAGCCCCGGTCACGGGAATCTCGGCTGCCGACTTCCCTTCGGTCGGTGGTGAGTGGATGAGCGTCACCGGCGACGAGCTCGACCGTGTCGATGTTCGTGAAGCGCCGCTGGACAGCGTTGCCTACGTCGTCTACACCTCCGGTTCCACCGGGGTGCCCAAGGGCGTACGGGTGACGCACCGCGGCATCGCGAATCTGGTGCAGAGTCAACGAGATCTCTTCGGAGTGGAGCCGGAATCGCGGGTGCTCCAGTTCGCGTCGCCGAGCTTTGATGCGTCGATCTTCGAGACACTGATGGCCGTGGGTGCGGGAGCCTCCGTGGTGATCGTTCCGCCGGAGGTGCACGGAGGGCGCGAACTCGAAGCGCTCATCGAGCAACACAAGGTGACTCATGCGTGCCTCACGCCGACCGTTCTCCAGGTGACCGACGCCGAGGTCGTGCCGTCGCTTCGCGTGATCGTCATGGCAGGCGAGGCCGCCAATTCTGCTCTGCTGCAACGATGGTCGCGTAAACGTTCGGTGTTCAACGCCTACGGCCCCACCGAGGGAACCGTCATGAGCACCTGCACCACGGACCAGCGTGGATGGGGCCCGGCGGTGCCGGTGACCATCGGCGGACCGATTCGCGGCTTCGACGCCGTGGTCCTCGATGCCCGGCTACGCCCGGTGGGCAACAACGTCGTCGGCGAGCTCTACCTCGGCGGGACCGGTCTTGCCGAAGGATATCTGGGGCAGAGCGGAACAACGGCGAACAGCTTCGTGGCCAATCCGTTCGGTGACGGTCGGCTCTACCGAACGGGCGATCTCGTGCGCTGGGTGGTTCAGAGCAGCGTGGTTCGGGGCAGCGACCGAGAGCTCGAATATCTGGGCCGGGTCGATTCGCAGGTCAAGGTTCGCGGCCATCGCGTCGAGCTGTCCGAGGTGGAAGCGGCGCTGCTGCGTCACCGAGATGTGCTTCAGGCCAGCGTGATCGGGCGTGCGCAGTCGCTCGCTGCCTACGTGGTGGGCGGCGTCGATCCGCGGGAGGCTCGCGATTTCCTGGCCAGAACACTGCCGGCGTACATGGTGCCCAGTACCGTGACCGTCGTCGACGCGTTGCCGATGACGTTGTCCGGCAAGGTCGATGCGAGCAGATTGCCCGAGCCCTCGGTCATGTCGACCGAACGCCGTGCCCCGGTCTCGGCGAACGAGGTGTTGGTGCACGCCGTGTTCTCCGAGGTACTGCAGGTGGCCGCCGAGGACATCGGTGTGGACGACAACTTCTTCGATCTCGGTGGGCACTCCCTCTCGGCGGTGCAGGTGATGGATGCACTGGGGGACCGGCTGGGCCGTCGGCTTCCCATCAGCCTGCTGCTGGTACATCCGACGATCTCGGCAATGGCGGCGCAACTCGACGTGGGCGAGCATGTTGCCGACAGAGCCTTCGAGGTGGTGTTTCCGCTCCGAACCGAGGGCGTCGGCGCACCGCTGTTCTGTGTGCACCCGGCCATCGGAATCGCGTGGAGCTACTTCTCGCTGCTGGGGGAGACCGAACGTCCGCTGTACGGCCTTCAGGTGCCCGGTATCGCCAACGGTGACGCTGCACCGATGTCGATCGAGGAGTTCGCGAAGATATATGTGCGCGAGATCCGAGGTGTTCAGGCGCACGGCCCCTATCACCTGCTCGGATGGTCGCTCGGCGGCGTGATCGCGCATGCTGTTGCCACACAACTGCAGTCGGAAGGTGAGGATGTCGCGCTGCTGGCGCTCGTCGACGCGCAGCTCTCGGCACCGGAGGGGGCCGCAGAGTTCGGCATCGACGATCTCGCTCGTCAGCTCGGGGTCGAGGGTGACTCGTTCGAGACCATCGTGGATCGATTGCACGAGAGCAGAAGCGAACTGGCGTTTCTCACCGTCGATCATCTGCGGCGAATGTATCGACCCGTCGCGATGGCTCCCACCTGGGTGGCGTCGTACACGCCGGTTGTGTTCGCCGGGCCGGTGCACTATTTCGCCGCTCGCGGTTCGCACGGTGCGGAGCAGTGGACGGAATTCGTGGGCGGGCGTATTTCGGTTCACCGGGTCGATGTGGAACACGAAGACATGCTGGGCGAGCTCGGTGCCCGTGCACTGGGCCGAGTGATCGGCACCGATGCGGTGGGGAAAGGTGTGGCGTGATGAGCGAACAACTGGAGCCGTACGTCGATGACGTGCGAGCGCACTACGACCTGTCGGACGAGTTCTTCGCTCTGTTCCTCGATCCGAGTATGACCTACAGCTGCGCCTACTTCGAGCGTGAGGACATGACGCTGGAGGAGGCGCAGACGGCCAAGATCGACCTCGCCCTCGGCAAGCTCGACCTGAAGCCGGGCATGACGCTGCTCGACATCGGCTGCGGTTGGGGAGCTCTCGCCAAACGAGCCGTCGAGAAGTACGACGTCAACGTCATCGGTCTGACGTTGAGCCGAAATCAGTACGAGCACGGCCGCACTGTCGTGGCCGACCTCTCGAGCGACCGCACCGTCGACATCCGGTTGCAGGGGTGGGAGGAATTCGACGAGCCCGTCGACCGGATCGTCAATATCGGTGCCTTCGAGCACTTTCGGCGCAACCGATACTCCGCATTCTTCGCGAAGTGCCGCTCGGTACTGCCCGCCGATGGGCGAATGTTGTTGCACACCATCGTCATCACGCCACCCGATCCGGCCTCCGGTGCGGGCGGCCTCACCCGCGAGGATGCGCACTTCTCCCGCTTCATCCTGCGCGACATCTTTCCCGGCGGACAGTTGACCCTCGTCAAGGTGGTCAAGTCCAAGGCGGCCGAGGCAGGCTTCGAGTTGCTGCGGGAGCATGCACTGAGGTTGCACTACGCGAGGACACTCGATACCTGGGCCGAGAAGTTGATCGCATCTCGCGACGAAGCCATTGCCGTGTCCTCGGAGGCAACGTACGACAAGTACGTGCAATACCTCACCGGCTCGTCGGCGCGATTCAAGAGTTCACGCATCGACGTCGTGCAGTTCACGCTGGACGCAACAGACATACCTGTGAAGTGACAAGGATGCCCAACATGAAGAAGATCCGACTCGGTTGTGTCAGTGGACTGTTCGCCGCAGCGGTCCTGGCGGTCAGTGCGATGGCCCCCGGAACCGCTGCTGCAGCGCCTCTTCCGGTCGTCGGACCCGGTAGTGGTTTCGTCACCACCGGAGGCATCGACGATCTCACCGCCTGCTCCATCGCGGCCGTCGGCTACGACGACGCCGGCCGACTCGTCGCCCTGACCGCAGGCCACTGCATTCTGCGCACGGGTCTGCCCGTCACCCTCGTCGGATCGCCCGCGGCCCCGGTGGGCACTACGGCCGTCGGGCATTGGGGACCCGATTACGGCGTCATCGTCCTCGATCCCACCAAGGTCACACCGGTGTCGAGCCTGGGCGGAATCACTGTGACGGACATCGGCACTGGATCGGTGGGTCAGCCGGTCTGCAAGAGCGGGTTCGGCAGCGGACTGACCTGCGGCACCATTGTCGACGAGCGTGGCAGCGACCTGATGTCCGATGCAGTCACCGTCTGGGCCGACTCCGGCGCTCCACTGGTATCGGGCACCACGCTCGTCGGAATCGCCAGCCATGCCTCGGGCACTCCGTTGCTCAGTCCCACCGCCTACGCGTCCGCGTCGGAATCGGTGCGCCTGCTGAGTGAGTCGGGGGCTCCGGGGGCGGGCTTCCGGCCGATGGGCAGCTGACAGCTCGGGACGACTCGAGATTTGGGTGCGAAGCTTCGGGTCAGCTATCTTTCGCGAATCGAGATGATTGGACCTAGGATTCGTTCGTGAACCTGCCGCAGGACGGTCCGGCCGTTTTTCCGACATCTGTTTCGAACTCCGACGCGCAGGTTCCGTGGACGAAGCTGTACGAGCGGGAACTCTTCGAGTATCAGATCATCTCTGCGAGAATCAACGAAGCCGACGCCAAGATGTGGCAGGTGCCGGGTCTGACCATGACCGCTCAAGCGTTCTTGCTGACCATCACGCTCAGTGCGGATTTCAAAATGGGTGCCCACATCGTCGGAGCCGGAATGGGTGCGCTCATCGCATGGATGTCGTACCAGCTGATGTCGAAGCACCGCCACTTTCATCAGCTCGATACAGCAATGCTGCGCCACCTCGAAAGCCGTATCGGCTTGTCGAGTATCTCCGTCTACGGCTGGCCATCCCAAGTGGTCGAACCGCCCAGCACGTGGTTGGTGAGACGTCGTAGTGTTTCCGTCTGGAAGAGGGGAATCGCACTGATCGGAATTGTCAACCTACTCTTGATTCCGGCTTTCGCATTCACGCCGTGGTTCTAGACCGATTCCGTGCAATTCGGCTTCGACCAGTCGTCGTGCAGATCAGTGTCGCGTCGGCGCTGGGTTCGAGCACATCCAGATCGGCGCGCATCGCCTTCGACAGCTACGAGGGCATCCTGGTGATGGACGCGTGCTCGCTCTGAAGGCGTTCGTGTGCCGAGGTGGGAATTCCGGTGGGTTCAATGAGCTACGGCCACAACTCGAGTTCCCTCAGGTTCTTGAGGATCGGCACGTCCTCGACCTTCGGTAGCTTCAGTTCGAGATACTGCAGACCGAGGGCCATGCTCAGATCGACGCCCACCTTCACCCGAGCTTTGTTGAATTCGTCGAACACCACTCCGGGGTTGGCGGCAGCGTAGGCAAAAGTTTCCTCGATGTAGCTGCCATCGATCTCGGATGCCTGTTCGAACACGTACTTCCAGACCGTGATATTCGCTGCGATTGCATGTGCAAGCGGAGATTTCGACAACGTGAGTGCGTTGGCCAGGACGTCCATCGATTCGTAGATTGCCCCACCTGGGTCATTCTGCGCGATTGCATTGAATATTTGAAGCATTTCGAATGCTCCGGCAAGGTCTTTGGTGATTTCGAAAGCGCTCGCTACGTTGAGGATCCGGTCGGGTGCCTTGGCGGGATCGAGGAACCACGAGGCCAGGTCCCCGGCGAAATCATCGGTATCGCCGGCGTACTCGGAGTCGATGTAGTCGAGGAGCTGATCCTCTTGGGATTGCTTCTTCGCGTGCTTGGGCGTCGTCTGCGCGTTGTTCGGTACCGACGGTCGATCGAAGTTCGCCCAATTCCACGGGTCCTGGCGCTGCTGCGGCTCGAGGGACCGTTCGTAGCGGGACAGCATGTCTACATACGAGACGAAACCGGATGCGAGGTCGGATCGGCCCACCACGCTGACGAATTCGCGGGCGCGCACAACGCTGGTGGGCTGATGAAGCAGACGCGATGTGGCCGAGGACAAATCGGTACTGCTGTACCCGGCGAAGATGAGCACGCGGCCCTGGCCTTCGTCCACCCACGGGATCGAGGTGGTATCGGCAACGGTCACATTTCGAGTCACTGTAGTTCGTCCACCGTGACCGTCGTCGACGACGATCGTGATCGTGTCCGAGTACGACTCGTAGTAGTTGCCACCTGCCGGGTAGTAGCCGTTCTCGTCGGCTTGCTTGGGTGTGTAGACGAGCACACCGTCGGCGAGTGACGCCGTACCGCCATTCGATGTGGATACCGAGACGACCTCGACCTCGTCGCCGTCGCCGTCCACGGTGACTACGTCGAATACAGCTCGGTCGAGAAAGTGTCCGCTCGCGCCTTCGGCCAGGTGTATCGAAGCGCCGGGATCGACGTTGTAGTAGGGCACGTCGACACTGATGGGTGTGTCGACGCTTCCGTCGTGCCCGTCGTCGGCTCGAAGTACGAACTGGATCTGGTGGGCGGTGCGATGCGCTTGCGCAAGATCAGGACTGTAGGTGACGGTGTAGGTTCCGTCTTCGTTGTCGGTGACCCGAACGTCTCCGTACTCCGGTTGCGTTGCGATACCGAGGGTCACCCGATCGTTGTCGGCGTCGGTCACTGTCACCGTCCACGTGCCCGCTCCGATCGAGTCTTGCTGTCCGACGCTCGTCACCGCAGGCAAGGCGTTGTCGACATCGGTGAATGCATACGCCACGTTTGCCGCCAGGAGCGCAGTTCCACCACGTCCGTCGGAGACCTCGACGATGAACGAGTCGGTGACGAAGCCATCGTGGAGGACCACTGGGTCGGTGGGGGTGTAGGTGACCGTGTTGTCGTCACCGATGGTCACGACTCCCCGCCGAGCCTGCTGGTAGACGGCGAAACCCAGAGTGTCTCCATCGATATCGGTCACGTCGGGAACATAGGTTGCGGTCCGGACGTCCGGAGCCTTCGGCTGAAGTACGAGTTCGCCTGCGGGAGAGTGATTGCCGGGAAGAGGAACGTCTCGAAGCGGGATCGCCGGCAGGCCGTCGCCTGGAGACACCGACACCGGTGATCCGTCGATGCCGCTACGAACGACCGATCCCACTACGACGGGGGAGCCGTCCGCCGCCCGTGGCGCTTGAACGGAAAGAACCATCGCGCTTCCTGGAACCGCTGCATACGTGCCGGATTCTCCCGGTTGCAGTACCTCGAAGGTCAGTGGCTGCCCACCCGGGGTTGCCCGAGTGACGGCGATGTCGTCGAGTCCGTCGTTGTGGATCGTCACATGGTCTTCGTCGAGTACCGAGTAGGTGACGCCGGTAGCTTCGGGGTCGGCGAGCACCACGTTGGTGCCACTCTCGCCGTCGCCTGCATCGAGGAATCGGTTGTCGGGATCCTCCGCCGCGAAATCAGGAGTCACGCTGCCCTGCAACGGGATGAACACACTTCGGTCATCACCCGCGGGGGTGACCAACACGGTTGGTCCGGCTTCCGAGTCGATGATGACGATCCGTCCGATCGTCTGGCCCACTCCGCCTCGGCGTTCGCTCTGTACCCAGAACGCAGCGAAGGGAGACTCGGCTGCGATGGTGTGGCTCTGGCCGGGAGCGACGACGACGAGCCCCTGGCTGGACTCATCGAGGTCGTACATGTCGATGATCGCGATGTCGACATCGCTGTCGTTGTGAACGGCGACGATGCCTGTGGCGTCGTCAGGGACGCTGTAGGTGACGCCGGGAGGCGGGTCGGCACCGACAATGGCCGTGTACCAATCGGAATCCTCGGGATCGACGAAGCGATTGTCCGGATCCGTGGCGGCCGTATTCACCGCGAAAGTGCTGGTGTCGTCTGCTCCCCCGGCACGTCGAGCGGACAGAGCTGTGGCTCCTACAGTTCCGGCCACCAGTGCAGTCTCGATGGGGGTGGGCTGTGAGGTGCCGCTGACGGCGGAATCGGGAGCAGGCCCGATAGTTGTCTCGATACTGGAAATATCCTCGATCGGAGTGGATTCGGCGTCGACCGTCGACTCGGTGGGCGGCGGTGGTTCGGCCGCATCCGTCGGTGCCGTCACCGGTGGTTCTGCCGCATCTGTCGGCGTCGCCGCCGGCTCGTCGAATTCTCCAGTGTGATCGAGCTTCTCGTGCTGTTCATCCTCATCGACGCGAAGAGCATGCCGACCGTACGTGTTGTCGATCTCGGTGTCGACAGCCTCCGTCTGGGGTGCCGGCTGGAAAGCTTCGACGGGGTGATTTGTGTCCTCCGGTGGTTCACCGGCCCGGGGGAGCTCGTCAATGGGCGGGTCCGCGTGCGCAGCGTCCGAATTCTCGGCGACAGGAGAGCCGTCGATATCGGATTCGGTCGGCACGGTGGGCTCTGGTATTTCGATGTTTTCGGTCGGCTCGATGGGCAGCGACGAGATCTCCGGCTGCGGTTCCGGCTGTACTTCTGACGTTTCCGAGTCGGGAACGTCAGCGGCGGCCACACCAGGCGAGCCCAGAGCCCAGGCGATGGCAGACAGTCCCACGGCCGCGGCATAGCGGCGCGCTTTACCGACACGGACCAACGAATGTTTGGACACGAAACCACCCCTTTTTTCCCGAACGGGGTGATTTCAGCACGAGTCGGTGCCGTCGGGCGAGCCAAGAACCGCCTGTCGATCCGAAATCATTCAAACGACGGAACGGGTTTCACCTGAGCGTCTTGGGGACATCGATTGTTTCGGATGAGCGTCCCTTCCATGCCTGGGCTTCGTTGCCCGACGGGGTCACGTTGGTGACCGACGCCGCCGCGACGCCGGGTCGGATCGGTTCGTTCGAAGACGTCGGCGTCGAGGTCGTCATGGTCTAGCGAGTGGTGGATGTGCGCGTGACCCGAACCACCGCGTCGCGCAACGTCTTCGAGTGCACACCGATACCGCCGACGGCCCTGGAACGCTCGATTGCGGTGTCGATGCGCCAGGAGGAGGCGTCGAACAGGGCGGTGATGTCTTTCGTGGTGACGGTGGCCTCGTGCGGCGGTGCGCCGTCGTGTGAATGATGTTGTGCGCCATCGTGCAGATGCCCGACGATGAGCAGCGAACCGCCCGGCGCAACCCACTGCGCGATGTGTCGATAGAAGTCCAACTGCGGAATCGACGGATGCGCGTAGTGGGTCATCACCAGATCCCATCGCTCGGTCGGGTTCCAGGTCGTCAGGTCGGCTTCGATCCAGGTGACGTCGACACGTGCCGACTCGGCCTGCTTCGCGGCGGCGTCGAGGGCAGTGGAGGAGATGTCGGCACCGGTGACTCGCCAGCCCTGCTCGGCGAGCCAGATCGCTTCTGCTCCGGCACCACATCCTGCGTCCAACACGGTGCCGGGCGTCGATCCGGCTGTTTCCTCCACGAGATACGGATTCGCGGCGACGGTATGGGACGTTCTGTCATCCCAGTGGTGCTGCCAGTAGTCCTTGTCGAATGCATGCGTCATTGCAGAGTCCTGTCGGTTCGATGTCTTTGAATCGAGAGTGGCAGCCCTTCTGGTACATGGCAATCTATCTTGCCGTTTCGGCAAATAGGTACGAATGTACGACTTCCGGGAACCGTTTGCGCTCGCTCGCCGTCCAAGGGGGTGGGGTAGTCGGTCGACGATGGGGTCTTGATGGCGACGAAGTGGCGAGAAGTGACGAGCATCGAGTGTCAGCAGGATTTCGACGATCTGCTCGACGTCTGTATCGACATCGCCGCCGAACGGATCAGTGAGAACTGGGGACTGCACCCGGTGGCCGTCGTCAACGCCATCTCCGGCGGGCAGCGGGTGCTCGCGCCGCTGCAGTCGGAGGGAGACGGGGCATCGAACACCGTGATGCACGAGCAACTCGTCCACGATCTGCGCGCCGTCGCCGGGGATCTGCGGTCGTACGCCATCGTCTCCGACGTGACCGACGAGGAGGCGTCGGGCACATATCTCGAGGTTCTGCTCGAACACCGCGAATACGCGATGCGGATACTCGTCCCGTACCTGATGCCCGACGCCACGACCTTCGATCTGGGTCCGACGAAAGCCGCGTTGGGGCAACGGCTTCTGTGGGGGTGATCTCCCCCGCAAACGCGCGCGCGTTCGCCAGGTGCGCGTGAAATCTGCCGGGATCGGTGGCGAATCCGGACGCGTCTGACAAGTGCGCGCGCGTTTGCGACACCCGGGGCTCGCGCGCCCATCGGCCCCACCCAGGGGATTGGCACTCTCAATCGTCGAGTGCCAAAATGGAGGCACATTCTCATTCGAAAGGAGTCCGCAGTGACCGTCACCTCTCCCCACTTCGATACACGTGATTCGGACGACGACATGCCACCGAAGTGGTGGAATCGGCGCATTCGTACCCGCGCACAGGTGACCGAGTACGCCGTGATGTTCGGCGCGCTGTCGATTGTCTCGTTCTGGGCTGCGGGCCTCGGCATCGCGGCAGGACTGATTGCCGTCGCCTCTGCGCTCTGGGCCGATCGCAGCCCTGACCTCACCGGCCCGCCCGCCGATCGCAGCGACACTGCGCTGGCCATCGGCACCGGAATACTCGGAATTGTCATCGGCCTCGGCTTTGTCGCGATGGTGCTGCCGTACTGGTGATGGAGCGACTTCGTCGCATGTGAACGGAACTTCGTAGCCCACTACGAGCTTTCGTTCACGACCGGAGCGCCTACCTCGACGCCGGTCGACCGCACTGCGGTCGGCCGGTTTCGTCGTTTCGAGGAACATTTCTCATGTATCTGCGACGGAGCGTTGCACCAACCCGGTTTATGTGTGACGCTGTGTTGCGTACACATTGTTCGGACGCAGGCGGAAGGACCACCATGACTGCAGTCGACGACGCACGAACGCTCTACCGAGACAGGCTGCATGCGCTCTCGACGGCATCGGTGCACCAGCACTTCGACGCCTTCCTGGACATTCCCTGGGACGAGCCCGAATACGCGATCGTTCCCAACGATCCACGCTGGGTGCTCCCGGACGCGGACCCGCTCGGCCACACCGACTGGTACAAGTCACTTCCCCTGGACCGGCAGATTCACATCGGGATGTATCGCCAGGCCAGCATGGTCAAGGTCGGCCTGCAGTTCGAGCAGATCCTCATCAGCGGACTCATGCAGTACGCCCTCACGCTGCCGAACGATTCACCCGAATTCCGGTACTCGACGCACGAGGCCACCGAAGAGTGCCACCACACCCAGATGTTCCAGGAACTGGTCAACCGCATCGGCATCGACGTGCCGGGTGGGCCCGCGTGGTTCCGCAAGATCGTGCCCGTACTCACGGTGTTCGCCGCTCGATCGGCACCGTTCGGATTCTTCGTCGGCGTCCTCGCGGGAGAAGAGCCGATCGACCACATGCAGAAGGGCGTCCTGCGCGCCGGTAGCGTCGGACACCCACTGGTCCAGCGCGTGATGCAGATTCACATCGCCGAGGAAGCCCGACACATCGGCTTCGCGCATCAGTATCTCGAGCACAAGGCCCCGAGGCTCGGACGCTTCGAGAAGGCGTCGATCTCGATTCTCATGCCCGTCATCATGCGACTGCTGTGCGACGTGATCATGAAACCGAGCAAGCAGATGCGACGCTACCTCGACATCCCCGACGAGTTGGTCGACGCCGTGTGGTGGAACAGCGAACCGTCGCGAAAGGCATTGCGCGACACATTCGGTGACGTCCGAATGCTGGCCGGCGAGCTGGGACTGATGAACCGCGTGTCCCGACGCGTCTGGCGCGCCCTCGGTATCGACGGACGCCCCTCGCGCTACCGCAGCGAACCGTCGTTCGGCTGAATCTCGTCGACGACGCTTTCGAGGGGCACCTGCGGGATCGCGATCCCGCGGGATGCCCCGAGTCCCTTGACCTGCAGCCAGATGGTGTCGGCCAGGAACGTCGCGAAATGATCGAGCCCGGTACGTGATTCGGTCTGCCCGCTCCAACTGCGCACCGCACCCATGCAACCGGAGACGAGGCCCGCAACCCACGGCCGCACCAGCGACCAGTCGTCGGTGGTCAAGTCCGCGTGCACGAGTGAGAGAAACGCCGCGACACTGATTTCCAGCTGCTCGGCCAGCAGAGCGTTGGTCTCCTCGAGCGGAGTGGGCGACTCGGCGCTGACATCTTGCTCGACGAAACGCGTCCACGCGGGATGCTCGGCCACCCAGCGCACGTAGGTGCTCACCACTCGATGCACCACGTCGCGAGGAGTTCCGGTCAACGCGAACGACGTGACCAACGTGCCCGTCAACTCCGAGCAGATGGCTCGTTGGATGGCCGTGTCCAAGTCGGTGCGATCACGGAAGTGCCGGTACAGACCGGTGCGATGCACCCCGGCCTCGGCGGAGATCTGAGCGGTGGTGAGCCGCTCACCGGGAGCGATATCGCGTGCCAGAACCGTCATGGCCGCGTCGATGATATGGCGTCGACGATCGGTGTTGTGCTGTTCCCAACGCCGCTTACGGCCATCGGACTTCGGGCGTTGGCCACCGTCACTCATGCTGCATGGTCTCACGTCCACATCGGGCGAGGGCGTCAGTTGCTGCGTTTGCGAAGCGCGAACAGAACACCCGCTGCGCCGACCACGGCCACCGCTGCCCCGATGGGCCAGAGTGGGAATCCGTTGTCGGTCTCTTCCACGGCGGTTGGGGTTGTTTCGGTTGTGGCCGGCGCTGCGGGTGCTGCCGACGTCGGGGACGATGAGGTGACTTGGAACGGAATGCTGCCGGTGATCGGATGCCCGTCGGCGGAGACCACTCGGTAGCCGATCGTGAACTCGCCACCGGCACCGAGCCCGTCCAGATCTACGGTCACCGTGCTGCCGTCGATGACGGGATCCGATGCGGCCCAATCCATTCCATCGGATCCGACGACGGTGACGGTGGCGAAGTTCGACTGCACGGACTGATTGAACGTCAGGGTCACCTCGTCCGGCGCGGCGTCGAGCACGGAGTTCTCGGCAGGGTTGCTGGACTGCAGAGTTGCATGCGCAGCTGCGGGAGCGATCGACAGTGCCGTCGCGGTGAGAATGGCGGCTGCGATCACGGCCAGGCGTTTCATCGGATGCTTTCTTGTTGTGGTGCAGGGTTATTCGTGTGGGGGCTCGCCGGTGACCTTGTGATCGGCGAAGTTGAGGCCCTCCCGCACGAGACGGGCGAGGTGACCGTCGGCCAGGCGGTAGATGACGTTGCGGCCATCGCGTCGGGTCTCGACGAGTCCGGTGAATCGGAGCTTGGCCAGATGCTGGCTGACGGCGGTGCGGGAGGTTCCGGTGGCCGTGGTCAGTGCGCTGACGTCCGCGGGTCCCCGGTCGAGTAGCCAGAGGATGTGCAGTCGGGTGGGGTCGGAGAGCATCCGAAAGGTGTCGCTGGCCGTGGCCAGGCGTGCGGAGTCCGGTTCGACGGCATGGTCGAGACTGATGCGCGGTTCCTTCTTCGGTGGCATCGGACGTCGTCTCCCTACCGGAGGCGACCACCGACATTCGGGAGCGACTCCACAGGCGTGCTGCGGACAGTGCAGCAAGTGTAGCCAAGCCCGTGAGCACCATCGCCGCGGCGAACAGTCCGAACTGGGCCCCGACCCATCCCGCTATCGGATAGGTGAGCAGAAACGCCGCGTGCGACAGCGAGAACTGCGCCGTGAAGATGGACGTTCGGGTGCTCTCGTCGGATTCACGACGCAGAATCCTCGCCGACGGCGTATTGATCATCGACGTCCCGACGCCCAGGATCGTCCACGTCGTGGCCAGCGCAACCCAGGCGGCCGACCCGCCGTGCAGAGTCGCCACCAGTGTCGCTGCGGCAGTTCCGGTCACGGCTACTGTGGCTCCGGCGAGCATGAGGGTGTGATCGCTGATGGATCTGACGGCACGCGGAATGCACAGTGCTGCCACCATCGACCCGGCACCGTAGAAGCCGAGAGCGATGGCCAGCTGGCTGCTCGATCCGCCGAACAGATCGCGCACGTAGACCACGGAGTTGACCACCACGAGAGCCGTCGCTGCAGCGACCACCGTGTTCAACGCGAGCAGTCCCTGCAACTCGGGATTCCTGACGAACGTCGCGATGCCTGTCGTCGGTCGTTCCGGTTCGGGTCGCCGGGTTTTCGGTAGTTCGGTGCCGAGCACCATCGCTGCGGAGACGACGAACCCCAGAGCCGTGCCGACGAACAGCGTGTGGAAGCTGATGACCGTCAACAATGCAGCGGCGATCAGTGGGCTGACCAGCGATTCGAGGTCGTAGGCGAGTCGCGAGAGCGTCAACGCGCGGGTGTACTGCTGCGCGTCGGGCACCACGGACGGAATGACGGCTTGAAAGGTGGGTGTGAAGGTGGCCGACGCCGCCTGCAGAACGAAGATCAGCACGTAGACCTGCCACACCTGATCGACGAAGGGCAGGGCCAGCGCGGTGAGTGCCCTGACGGCATCGGCGGTGACGAGTACGAGTTTGCGCGGGAGTGTGCTGGTCAATGACGAAACAAGCGGAGCGACAAAGACATACGCGATCATCTTGATCGCGAGAGCGGTGCCGAGCACGGCGCCGGCGGCACTGCCGGCGATGTCGTAGGCGAGCAACCCCAGGGCCACCGTCAACAGTCCAGTGCCCAGCAACGCAACGACCTGGGCGGTGAAGAGGCGTCGGAAAGCGGGAATGTCGAGCAGCATGGCTTCAACATACACACGTGTGCGCAAGTGCGCACTCATATCGGTTGGTCGCTGTGCCCGTTTCATTCGCCCAACCGCACGTGAACCGGCATTTTTCGGTACATTCGGGAATCGATCGAGCAACCGGGGGTGGTTCATGGCCGAAGCAGCAATGTCGAGTGCGTGCCGAGCCATCGATCAGTTGCCCTCGATGATCGGATACTGGGATCGCTCGCAGCAGAACGTCTTCGCCAATCGGGTCTACGCCGACTACTACGGCATCGAGCCGTCGCGAATGCTCGGCATGCGCATCAGCGATGTGTTCGGCGAGACGCTGTACGGATTGAACTCGGCCTACATCACCGGTGCACTCGCCGGTGAACAGCAACAGTTCGACCGCACACTCATCGATGTCCGCGGCGCGGTGCGCGTCACCCAGGCCACCTACGTTCCCGACATCGTCGACGGAACCGTCGTCGGATTCACCGAATTGGTTGTCGACATCAGCGCCCGCGCCGAGGTGGAACGGCAACGAGACCGAGCGATCCGGCTGTTCCAGATCGCGATGGAGAACGCCCCGATCGGCAAAGCAGTCCTGACAGTGGACGGACGCTGGCTGCAGGTGAACAAGGCCCTCTGCGAACTACTGGGATACTCCGCGGAAGAGTTGCAGCAGAGGACCTTTCGCGACCTCACTCATCCCGACGACATCCCCGCCGCGGACGAACACCTACGCGCATTGGCAGAAGGAACCCTGACGACCATCGCGTCCGAGAAACGATATCTCCGCAAGGACGGTGCCACCATCTGGGTGCAGCGCAACGCCACGCTGGTACGGGACAGTGAAGCCGGCGACGTGATCATCGCGCAGATCCAGGACATCACCGCACGAAAAACAGCCGAAGCCGATCTCGAACGACAAGTGCTGATCGACGACTTGACCGGCCTGGCGAATCGTCGACGATTGATGGCCGAACTGCACTCGCTCAGAGAGTCGGCAGGCGACCGACCCGTCGGAATCCTCTTCGTGGACGTCGACGGCTTCAAGTCCATCAACGACCGATTCGGCCATGCCGTCGGTGACACCGTGCTGCAGGCAATCGGTCGGCGCATCCTCGACAACGTCCGCTCGGACGACGTCGCCTGCCGCATCGGAGGAGACGAATTCGTCGTCCTGCTGCGCAGTGCCCGCTCACTCGAAGTGGTCGAACTACTGGCCGAACGAGTCGTCGGTCTACTCGCCGGACCGTACGACATCGCCGACACCGCAATCCCGGTGACAGTGAGCGTCGGATGGAGCTGGGAGCCGACCACCAGCCCCGACAACCTGCTGCGCATCGCAGACGAACGAATGTATTCGTCGAAGCGCGCCTGAGGTCGGGATCAATGTGGGTTTCAGTCGCTCAGAATGCGCATCTCAGAGACGTGTCGGCCGAGCACCCAGTGGCGGCGTAGGGATAGGCCCGCGATTCTTACGTGAATCGACCCGATACGCGATGTAGAGATACAGGAAGCCGGTGATGGCACCGCCCAAGCACCCTGCCGCAGTGTCGAGAGCCGTCGAACCCGAATCGACTATCAACTGGATCAGCAGGAAGCCGATACCGACTGCGGGGGCGAGAGCCAGAGCATTGATGTAATCGGCTCGGGTGGCGCCGCACTTCTTGCTCAGAGCCCCGGTCATGACCCACTTGCGAAACGGCTTCTGCATCTCGGCCTCCGGCCTGGTGTGGTCCACTTTGCCCGTTTTCTCCACGGTACCGGATAGTTCGCGGCGCTGACGATGTCGTGGGAGGGTGCAGGTATGCGTGCTCTGGTGTTCCTCGCGGTCCTCGCAATTCTGTACAAGTGGCCTCTGTTCGGAGACAGTCCCGGCCAGTGGTCGGCACTGCTGCAGGGCATCATGTTCGGCGCGATAATCAGCACCGCGGTGACGCCCGCGGGATGGAAAGCGATCCGACGCATCAGGGGTCGACTCGATGGGTCGTACATTCCGCCACGGCCCCCGCGACGGTGAAATCGGGTGCAGCTGACCGCGCTCAGCGCGGCTGGCTGCACCGGATTCGATCGAGAGTGGCGACAATTTCGACGATCACACGATCCATGTCTTCGGTCAGGTCGATCCAGGTGTAGCGAAGGATCGTCCAGCTCTGAATCATTCCGTTCTGCCTGGTCCGATCCCGTTGGAATGCATCGTGATCGGAGTGAAATGCCCAGCCGTCGATTTCGATGGCGACCATCTCGGCGAGGAACGCGACGTCGAGTTCGTAGTCGCCCCATCGATAGTTGACCACCCAGCCGCTGATCTTGCGGGCCCGGAACTCTCCGATCAAGAGACGTTCTCCCTCCGAGCGGGCACCGTTCGCTGCGACTTTCAGCAGCCGCTTCGCTTCGGGAGCGCCGATGCGACCGGGGTTTCGCGCATGGGCTTGGTGCAATCGCCCGAGGTCGGTGTGTCGCTGAAGTGCCCGATCCATAATGTGCGCCTTGCCGATCGAGGCTTCGAGAACGGTGAGTTCCAGAGACGTGACGCGAAGTCCGCGGCGCTCGACGATGTCCTTGCTGTGGATATCGCGGCGACGGAGTCGGCATCCCTCGGCGCGGCTACGCCCCTTGCGCGGGGTGGTGACTTCGATGATGTTCGGCATCTCGGTTATCACCCGATGCCAGAAGGCGGCAGCTTCCCCGCTGAGCGCAGCGTTCGGTCCCGCACCCCACACCGCGCACCGAATGCGCGCGTCCGCAGTGAACGGGCGGTCGACGACGAAGTACACCGCGCGGTGAATCGTTCGCCACGCACCCGCGCGCACCAAGCGGTCCACAGCATCGCCGCTCAGGCCGCAGAACGCCGCTTGCGCGCGAGTGATCACGCCGTCGTGCTGCGCCAACCATTCATCGAGCATGTCCAGTTGGACGTTCACTGCGCCGGAGCGGTTCCGCGGAGCGAATCGGGTGCACTGGACCGCGCTCAGCGCGGCTGGCTGCACCGGATTCTGTGTGTTTGAGTCATCTGCATGGATTGGGTCGCCAAGGAGCTATGCGTGGCAACGGCCAGTGGTGCGTGCACGGCTGCGGTGCTGATCTGGCCGGTCGTCGACGGTCGGTGGTGGGACCTGACCCTCCCCGTCGTGATCGGAGCAGTGGTCGGCCTGATCGTTGGGCTGGTCGCGGTCGCAGGTGGGCATTACGCAGCGCGGACTGCAGCGTTCTGGCCACCACGGACTCGCAACCGATGGAGACATCGCTTCGCGCTGTGTACGGCAGCGGCCGTGATGTTGTCGGTGGGCGGACTGCTTGCATGGACCGAGGCGGCATCGGGAAATCCTGTTCCGTACCCGGAGTCGTTGATAATGCTCGCAACGCTGACATCGGTGAGCTATGCATTCGCGTACGTTCTGGCGCCTGGGAATCCAGCTGAGTGACTGTGAGTCGCTTGTGGTCGATCGGACGGTGGTTACGAGGGTGATCGCTCCACATCCGGCTCTTCTCGCCGGAGCAGTATGAGCCGATGCTTGCCGAGGCCGCCAGCAGCTGACGAAAACCGATGGCGGACCGCCGACTCGGCTTGCTACCGTGCCGGCATGCATTTGATCTTCGAGTGACGGTCTACATCGGCCGGTCGAACGTGGGCACGACCCGTGTTCGACCGTGCCGTCGATTCCGGACCTTTCCGGTCCGTCCGTCATTCGCGCGCAGTTATGTTGCTGCGCTTATTCTTCGGAGATCTCATGGCATATTCTGCAACTATCCCTGCGCGTGCCGACGCGCAACTCATCGCCTCCGACATTGCGGTCGCTCTCGGTGGCTCACCGGTATTGACCGGTGTCGACATCGCTGTGACACCCGCATCTCGGTGGGCAATCGTAGGCGAGAACGGGCGCGGAAAGTCCACCCTCCTTCACATCCTGGCCGGACGACTGAAACCCGACTCGGGAACCGTGTCACGCGTCGGGACCCTCGGTGTTGCCGAGCAAGAGATGGTCACCACGGACCAACGCACTGTCGGAGAGGTCCTTCGCGAATCCATCGTCGAGTCGATATCGGCGTTGGCGAGCCTCGACTCTGCGGCGAACGAATTGGCCTCTGGCGGAGCAGAAGCCGAGCAGGGATACACATCAGCGTTGGAGCGGGTCGAGGCTCTCGACGCATGGGACGCCGAGCGGCGACTGGACATTGCGCTCGACGGACTCGGAGCAGTGACCGACAGATGCCGAGTTCTTTCCACACTGTCTGTTGGACAACGATACCGAGTACGACTCGCCTGTCTGCTCGGCGGAGATCACGACTTTCTGCTCCTCGACGAACCGACCAATCACCTCGACCGGGCAGGCCTGGACTACTTGACCGGACGGCTTCGAGATCGGGCCGGTGGCGTCGTAGTGGTCAGTCACGACCGAGCTCTCGTGTCCGATGTAGCGCAACAGATTTTGGATCTCGATCCGACTCCGGACGGTCGTCCACGCGTCTACGGTGACGGCTACGCCAGCTATCGGGTCGGTCGCGCTGCCGAGCGAATCAAGTGGGAGCAGGACTACGAACAGCAGTTGGCGATGACCGTCAAGCTCCGCGAGGATCTGAGCAAAGCGCAGAACAGGCTGGTCAGCAGCTGGAGGCCGAGCAAAGGTACGAACAAGCATCAACGAGCTACGCGTGCAGGCGGTCTCGTGCGAAACGTGCACCGCAGGCAGGAGGACCTGGAATCTCAGCTGCTCCTTGTTCCGGAACCGCCTCAGCAACTACGGTTTCCGTCGATCGTTGCACGGCAGGGAACGTTGCTGGTTGCCGAACATGTGACGGTGACGGGACGACTGGGTGTGCCTGTATCGCTGACCCTGTCGGCAGGCGTCAAGCAGGTGGTGACGGGGCCCAACGGATCCGGGAAGTCCACACTCCTGTCCGTGCTCGCGGGACACGAGAACCCGACGACCGGACAGGTACGTAAAGCGCCCGGGGTGCGGGTCGTTCTGCTGCGTCAGGAATCGGTACTACCGCCGGAATGCCGAGCAGGAGAGTACTTTCGATCGCGATTCGAGTGGACGGTCTCGTTGTCTTCGCTCGGCCTGCTGCGGTCGCGAGAGCTGAACAAGCGGATCGGTGAACTGTCGATGGGTCAACATCGCCGTCTCGACCTCGCCTTGGCTCTCGCCCGCCGGCCGAGCGTTCTGCTGCTCGACGAGCCGACGAATCACCTATCCATAGCATTGGTGGACGAATTGACCCAGGCACTCGACGCGACCGACGCGGCAGTGGTGGTGTCCACACACGATCGACAGATGCTGCGAGACACAAAATCCTGGGAAACTCTTGACCTCGAGTGCGGTTGATGTCCCGGATGGTCACCTACCAGGGGCAGGCAGGCGTCGATTGTGCGCCAGGTTATAGCCATCACTGGAATTGCAACCGGTGCAACGAGCGTTGTAGCGGCGAGAATGAGCGAAGGCCAGGGTGCTGTGTAATCCCACGTCGCGTTCAATACGATCAGCGTGGCGATGAGAGTTGCTGTCTGAGCTCCTACTCGAAGCGCTGTGGATGTGGACGGGGAACGGACCGCGAACCTCCCGATGACCACTGGTAGATAGTGGCCTTCGTTGACGCGCGACAGTTGCCTAGTCGCGAAGGTCATCATCACCGCAGCGAGGACAGCGACCACAAAGCCCAGAAACAACATGCTCAGTACGTTACGCAACTGCCGGGCTCTAGGCTGCCAGGATGACAAAGGCTCGCGATCCGCAGCGACGCAGAATCCCGTCCTGGCTTCGCGAGATCGCCGTCCTCGTCGCCGTCGCGCTGGTGTTGAGCGTTTCTCTGCAGACGTTCGTCGGCCGCGTGTATCTCATACCGTCCCAGTCCATGGAGCCGACGCTGCACGGGTGTGCGGGATGCACAGGCGATCGGATTGTCGTGGACAAGATGACCTTTCGATTCGGTGACCCGAAGCCAGGTGACGTGGTGGTGTTCCGTGCGCCGACCTCCTCGTGGAACGTGGGGTACAGCTCCGCGCGGTCGAGCAACCCGATGGCGAAAGCGCTACAAGACGCCGGGTCATGGGCGGGACTGGTTGCACCCGACGAGAACGACCTCGTCAAACGCGTCATCGCCACCGGTGGGCACACCGTGCAGTGCTGCGATGTGCAAGGTCGCGTCGAGGTCGATGATCGGCCACTCGACGAGCCATACGTCGTCATGGACTTCCCGTTCGTCGAGAACACACTCACCTGCGAGACCGTGCCCCAATCCCGCCGCTGCTTCGCGCCCGTGACGGTGCCCACCGGCAATCTCTGGATGATGGGTGACAACCGCAGCGGCTCAGCCGATTCCAGAGCTCACCGCACAGACGAACTGGGCGGCACGGTCCCCGTCGGAGAAGTCATCGGCAAAGCGCGCCTGATCGTGCTGCCGCCGTCCCGATTGGGCACAATCGAGTCGCCGTCGATTCAGCAACCCTGATCAAAATCCGAGATCTCGTTTGCGACGTTCGCGCTCGAGTCGACGTTGCTCCTCTGCGCGCTCGCGGCATTGCCGAAGAAATTCCGCATCGGCATCGGGATTCTGGGCGGCCTGGCGACCAGGGCGCGTTTCGTACTCCGGAAACGCAGAATTGCTCGCGAGCCGGTTGCCGCCGCCGGAACCTCCCCAGATTCCGCCACCTATCGGACGTCCCGCGAACAACCATGCCAACGAGCCGGCCAACGGGAGAAACACCACCAACAGCAGCCACACGATCTTCGGGAGGAATCGCACTCCACCGTCGTCGGCCGTGATCACGTCGATCAGACAGAACACCCACAGCAACATCACCAGCAGACCCAGATACGGCATGTGATCCTCCATGTTCAAGACCGTTCGGTCTGATGTACCGAGCATCGTAGCGGGGTTGTCGCGAATTCAACAGACGTAGCTCCGAGGCCAATCCGTTGGCGAAGAGGGGTGGCCCGCCGCTGCCATTCCGTATGACGGGAGTTTCGTTGCACGCCAACACGGTGTCCCGGCTTTCGAGGACCACGAGCCGAGCCAGTTCTCGATCGACACCTGAAGTAGACGCCGTGGAGCCCTCAGACTGGCGAAATCGGGTGCATCTGACCGCGGTGAGCGCGGTCAGATGCACCCGATTCGGCTTGCAGTGGCGGATAGAAGGGTTGCCGACAACGCCACGTCGTCGCCCCGCTCACTCGGTCGCTGGGGACGTCGAAAACTATGTCTTACAGACTTGTCGATACGTCTGTTTGGTCCACGGACCTGCGTTCGCCAGGCTCGCCGAACTGCCCGAAGCAGTGAAACTGGCGAGGAACACCAGCGTGAAGAGTGTTCTCCACGAATTCGTCATGTTGTCATCGATCCCGAGTGAGAACTGCGTACGCGTCGGCAGGCAGTTCTCGAAAGGATCCCATTCCCGCGATGCGTCTACAGCCGTCCAATTCGACTGTGATGCGGGCAGTTCCGGAACCGTCCGGGCGGCGTAAGTCGGCGTGGGCGAACCGCGTCGCTGGAGTGGAGCAAGGCTGTGCGATGGGAGCGGCGGTGAGGTCGCCGACCAGTTCGATGCTGCTCGGTCGGTCGAGGGTGGCTGAGCTTCCGGGCACCGTCCCGATCTCGACAGGCAGCGCGGACGCACTGTCGACGACTGGATACGTACAGATCTGCAGAAATCCGACGTCGTCCGTAGGAAGAAACAAGGTCGGTGGAAGCGAAGCGTTTCCACGGGTCTCGGCCTCGAGTGTTTGACCGACGTATTCGGCTGTGGTGTCGAAGAACTCGCCGGCAGCTGGTCCCGTGCATGTGGTGGCGTAGTCGTAGTCGTACCCGGTGGGATGCACGGTTCGGGAGGATTCTGCGAGTTCGCTCAGCGCGCGCAGCGGTTCGTCCTGAAGTCGTCCGCAGAGAGCAACAGGCCAAGCCGGCCGAAACGCGCGGCCGGCCTCGTCGACGAACCACAGTCCGACAGGTGCTTCGCCCGAGAATGCACAGCTGACGGTCATGTGACTCGCATAGCGCTCCGAGGAAACTGCGAATGCATCCATTGCCGCGCCGACGTCCCCGCGGAGACGTACCGAATCCAGTGTCAACACGTTGTCGTCACTGAGTGCTCTCTCGCACCGCAGTACCTCCACCGGCTCGAAATACCGCGGGGGATAGCCCGGTGTCGGAGCGTCTGCGGTGATCTCGGGGTCCCACGGTCCGACTCCGGTCAACGGGGTGAAGATGTTCTCGGCCAGGCAGTTCGGGGTGCGCGTTGTGCTCGCTGTGGGTGGTCGATACGACTCGGTGTCCAGCGCGGAGAAGGGCAGGATGTAACCGCAGGCCGTCAACAGACCGCACGATGCAACAACCAGGGTTGCCCGAACTGATCTGCGCATGCCTCAGGCTACCCACCGTCTGTTCGACGATCCGTACAGTTCGCGCTGTTTCACGAGAAACACGAATATCGGGTGCAGCTGACCGCGCTCAGCGCGGTCGCCTGCACCCGATTCGATCGAAAATCCGCTCCGGTATGGATGCCGCCAACCGTCACGGCGTATCTCAGGGCACGAACTGTCCGGCTATCGAACCGATGGCGAAACCTGCGCACTGCAGTCCTGTCATGTTCTGTCCCTACATGATTCAACCGAGTGCGGTCGCGGTGAGCGGACTGAGGGTGAATTCGATTTGATCGCTACGCTTCGACGTACCGGAGCCCTATCGCCTCACCGTTGGAAAGTTGCTCGACAGTGCGATGGTCACATCCGGAGCCGACACGAACCGGTTGAAACGACTTCTTCTGGATCTTCGGTAGAGGTACGGCGATCAAGTTCTTGTACAGGCCCTTCCGCATCCCGACGAACTGTGGTACTTGTTGATCCATGAACAGATTCGACACGTCGAAAGGCGCATGAGCGCCCGTAGTTACTCCGCCTCCGGTTCCACTCGGCCGAGGTGCACATCATGAAGCTTGCCGAGGCCCTCGCAGAACGAGGCGAACTGATCAAGCGCAGCGAGCATTTGAAAGCTCGAATTCTGGCGAACGCTCGCCATCAGGATGGCGAATCACCGGCCGAGAATGCATCTATTCTGTTGTCGGAGTTCGGAATCGCTCTGGCCCGCCTCGAGGTTCTCATCCGCCGGATAAACCGGACGAACAGCTCTGCGACGGTACGGGATGGGACCATCACCGACGCGCTCGCATCGCGTGACGTGCTACGCATGCGCCACAAGGCCATCACCGCCGCAGCGGACGCGGCGTCGGGGCGCGATCAGGAGCATCGATACGGGCAGCGTCAATTGCGCTCGGAGTTGGTGTACGTCGCAGCTCTTCCGGTTGCCGAATTACGCTCGACTGCTGACGATATCGCCAAGCAAATTAGGCTCGTGGACTTGGAGATCCAGCGCGTGAATTGGGAATTCGATTTGATCGAGGAATGAGCTGGACGCCGGGTAGTAGGTAGTTTCCGTTCGAGGCGAGCACGTACCGCGGGTCGGCGGTCTTCCGGCCTCTCTCCTGCGTGGTGGGCAACGTTGCGGGCATTCACCCGTTCACACTGCAGCCCAGTACGATTCATACAGGAAGGCGCACAGTGCACAACGCACCACCGTGTGCTGATCGAACAGGAACGAGGGTGGGTAAGGGGCCGCCCGGCGGTATGGTCTCAGCGGCGAAATTACAGCCCACGTTGTCAACGCCTGCCGATATCTCAGCAGTTTGATACCGTTCGGTATGGCGAATCGGCGGACGGCTGCGGGTCTGGCGGGACCCGTCGTGTTGCTGTACCTGGGCTACTTCGCTTCGATCCCCACGCTCGACGCAATCGTTCGCGGGCTGTTCGGGCAGAAGCCGAACTGGGCTGAGATCGGCTGGGGTGGAACGATTGTGCTCGCATTCATGGTCGGTGCAGGACTTGTTGCATGCGTGGTTGCGATACGGATGCTCGTTGACTCTCTACGATTTCCAGCAATCGTGGTGACCTCGAGCTCGTCCATCGGCCGAAAGATCGATTCGGTGGGTGTCACTCTGATCGGGTTCGCAGTCGTCGTGATCTCGCTGATGGGCGAGGGCCTGGCACTCGGGTTCCTCACCCCCATCGTTGCTGCATGGTTGTGCGTCAACATAATTCGAAACTGCAGATCGCTATCCAAGTCCGGCCGAGCTGCAAGGGCGCAGTGATCGGTGAACACGGCACTTGCGCTCTTGCTGATGGTAGGACTCGGCGCGTTCGCGTACGGCGCTGCAGTTGGCTTTCGAGGAAAGGCACTCGACGTCGACTACTACGGCCGCGACGTGCCGGACCGGGTGAAGACCACGCCGCACCTGCGTGCACGGGTCGACAGGATATTCGTGGTCTGTGGCAGCGCTGCCGCCACTATGCTTCTGGCTCCTTTGTTCTGGATATTCGCCGACTTCCAGCGCGAAAGAACAACGTGGGAGTTGGCCGGGCTGGCAGCCTATGCGTTCATCGCTGTGGTGATCGGCGGGTACCCGTTCGCGAAAATCAACAGTCTGTGACAACGCGACAGCGGCAACCCTGCGTATGCATCCAGCTGGGCTTGGCATACGCAATCAGCAACGGCCGCTGACAGCTGCTAGGGGGTCTCGATTCCAGCGACACCCGCGTCACCGTTGTCGGATGGTCACCGGACTGACGTGGTCGAGTTCGGTTGCGGCCGCGAAGCATGGGGTCGAACCCTTGACCTGCAGGCCGACATTGCGGGAGACGGTCACGGACACCCCGTATCCGTCGGGGATATCGGCGCTGACGAAGGGTTCGTCCGGGTACCTCTCTCGATAGTCGGTTCGCAGAGTCCATCCGAGTTCTTGCCAGTGATTTGCCACCGTGTCGACGAATCGAACTTCCTGTCCCGCAGGCATTCCTTCTGCGACGGTGACGTAGCTGGCGAACTTGGGCCCGTCCTGGGAGACCGCGTTGTCGTCGCAGTCCAGGGACGGCGAGACGTTGTACTCCTTCAGCGTGGTTCCGGCGGGCAGGACGGACAGTGTCTCCTGCAGATAGCCCTGCAGCACCTCGCGGGCGCTTTGTTCGGTGAGTTCGTTCGATGTCATCAATGCTCCGTCGGTGGTGTCGCCGCATCCGGTCGACATGAGTACTGCGGTGCCGCAGATCGTGATGATGCTCAACATCTTTGGTATTTTCATGCTCCGCCTCCAGTGACGATCCTCGTGATCTCGTAGCGGGCCGGATTTCCAGGGTCCCAGTAACTGCTGTGAGCTTCGGTGCTGAACGAGAATCCCCACGGTCCTGCGGGGCCGGGGCCGGCTTCGATCTGCTGTCCGCCGAAGCTACCCGACGTCGGGGATGGGCCGTGCACCGTCTCGATCGCGATGTTGATGATGTCGTTCTCGGCGAGGGCCGAGTAGACGTGCCGCCCGGTAGCCGACGATTCGATTCCGGTGAGCGACAGATCGGATGCGTTGTCCGCATTCACTCCCGGACTGCCGACGAAAATTACGTTGTCGGCGTTGAGAGTATGACCGTCCTGGGCGGCGGCACCGATCATCGTGCTGCCGTAACTGTGGCCGAGAACAGTGCTGTTCAATCTTCCCGACTCGTTGCTGGCGTCGAGACCGTTCTGGAAGCTTTCGAGAGCAGCAGCTCCGTCCTCGGCGTACCGGTCCAGCCCCGCAT
Organism: uncultured Rhodococcus sp.; assembly: GCA_963517305.1. Lineage (GTDB taxonomy): Bacteria > Actinomycetota > Actinomycetes > Mycobacteriales > Mycobacteriaceae > Rhodococcoides. The sequence continues at coordinate 17,207 of CAUQEL010000030.1, read as the reverse complement.
ACGGAAAATCGGGCGGAGTGTGGTAGCCGTACCAGGCAACGACCGAGGTCTCACCGGCATTGGCCGGGTCGGCAGCGTCGTTGAGCATGATCATCGACCGATCGATACCACGTTTCATCGACAACAAGTTCTCACCGGTACCGGGCACATACGTCAGGACATTGCGTGCCGTGTCCGGATTGTTGAGCGCAATCGCGCCGAGGCCGTCGTTGTCGATGTGCAACAGCAACCGGTCGGGGCCGGCACTAGGAGCGACCTGTGTCGCCATGTGATCGAGTTCTGCTGCCTTCGTCTGTAATTCGGGTCGAGCATCGGACCACTTCTGATAGTCCGCCCATCGAGTCCACTCGTCCACGCTGCCCGAATACCCAGCGGGTCGCGACGGTATGTTCTCACCCACCGCCCAATCCGGATGCGCCGAATCATGTTTCGCCAATGCAGAATCGGCGTCGACCATCAGTGCTTCGAGGTTCATCCGGTTGTAGTGATCCCGGTCCGCTGCCGGAATACCGTCACGATTGCCGACGAACCGGTCGCTGTCGTACAGGGCATCCTTGTCGTTCTGCGACAGCGTCTTCCAGAACTCGTTGAGTTCCTTCGGATCAGAGGGCAGTAGGGAAGCTCCGCCGACGATACCGGCGACTGCAGCGCTCATCGGCGCGTCGGGCGCGTCGAGATCGGCCAGAATTCGCTCGAACTCCACTGCCGCATCGGAGTCCGCGAGAGCCACGGCATCGAGTGCCCGACGGATGTCGTCCGCCAGGACCGTTGCCCGCTCGATCTTGCTGGAATCCGTCGTCGGCGGTGAGAGTACTGCGCCGGTGTCTTCGACGATGAAGCCCTCACCGATCGCAGCGGACACCGTCGACAGAGCGTGCTCGCAGGCGTATCCGATCTCGGACGCGGACCGCCGCAACGATGCTGCGGCTTCGGTCAGCGTGAAGGCGAGCTTGTTGCCGGCTCCCTCGATGTCGACAGCCGTGTCCCAGGCGGCGGAGGCGGCCGGGCCCCGCCAGGTATCCATGACTCCATCGACGTCACGCACAAGCCCGTCGATCTCGGTGTCGAGAGTGTCCGCCGCTGTAGCGAGGGCCGTCGCTGCGTCACCGAGGGCCTCCGGACGCCAGCTACGGACGAGAGAGACCGTCAATCCCGTCACGGCCGCGGGACCGACGTGATGGCAGCCGACGTATCGTCGTCCGCTGCGGCGTACGCGTCGGCGCTGGTCAGGGTGTCAACCGCGAGCTGGTCGACGCGATCCGCAAGCGCCTGCAGTGCCGATGACACCATCGGGGCGGCCGACGCCGCGGACACCGACGTCGCCGACGACGGAACACCGTTGGCCACTGGCGCGAGTGGCTCCTGTCGCGCAAGTCCACGAACGTTCGACGACCGGCGCGCGGCGGTGCCGGCCAACTCGACCAACGCCGACGGGTCGACGGTCAGCGATTCCCCCGACACCGGTACCCCCTCGTTCTCGAACACTCCTAGCTTGGACGCACGACAGGCCCGATTGGTTCCAGTGCTGACGGCACTGGGCCGTCGTATCGCGCGATCGGCCGGATGATCTTGCTGTCGTGTGACTGCTCGACGACGTTGGCGCACCACCCGACCATCCGACTGCACGCGAAGGTCGGCGTGAACATGGACCGAGGAATCCCGCACAGCTCCATCACGACGCCGGCGTAGTACTCCACGTTGGCGTACAGCTTGCGGTCGGGCTTGAGATCCGCGAGCGCAGCAGCGATGACCTTCTCCACCTGCACGGCCTTGTCGATCAGATCGCCGCCCAACTCCTGCGCCGTGTCACGGAGCATCACCGACCGGGGATCGTCGGTTCGGTACACCGGATGCCCGAATCCCATGATGCGCTCGCCTGCAGCAATTTTCGCTCGCGCCCACGTATCGGCCGAGCCGATGTCGGCAATCTCGTCCAGCCCGTCGAGGGCGCGATCCGGGGCGCCTCCGTGCAGAGGTCCGGCAAACGCACCGATCGCGGCGCACACTGCGGATGCGATGTCCGAACCCGTCGACGCCACGACTCGCGCGGTGAAGGTCGAGGCGTTGAATCCGTGATCGATCGTGGCGGTGAGGTATCGGTCGATCGCTCGGGCGTGGTCGTTCTCGGGCACCTGCCCGGAGATCATGAACAACCAGTTCTGAGCCGTCGTCAGATCATCACGTGGATCGATGGGTTCCTCGCCGGCTCGAATCCTGTGTACGGCAGCGAGAATGGTCGGCGTCATCGCGCACAGACGCAGCGCGGTCGCACGCTTGTCCGACTCCGACGACTCGTACAGCGGCACAGCACCTGCGACGCCCGACAACACCGTCCGCAACGCGAACAGCGGTTGCTCGGGACCCGATAGTGCCACGGTCTGCACGGCCGCTGCGACGTCATTCGGCAGGACGCGCAGCGGTGCCACCGTACGCAAGAACTCGGCGCGCTCGGAGTCGTTCGGCAACCGGCCCTCGACCATGAGGAACCACGCGTCCTCGAAGGTCAGGTGTAGCGCGATGTCGATCGCCGAGTACTGGCGGTAGTGATAGAAACCCTCGTCGCCTCGTACATCTCCGATCGATGTGGTGGTGACGACGACGTTGTGGAGCCCCCGTGGGGCGTCGAGAACGGTCATGGCTGCACTCCTTTGCGCTGGTCAACCCCTACGATCCGCGCTAATGTTGATTCCTGTCAATGTTGATCGAGTCAATGTGAAAGGTGGACATGACGCACGCCGACGGTCGGAACATGCTCACCACCGCGCAGGCTGCCGCACGGTTGGGCGTCAAGCCGGAAACGGTGTACGCCTACGTCAGCCGCGGACTGTTGACCAGTTCGCGACTTCCCGGAGTGCGAGGGAGCGTGTTCGACGTCGACGAGGTGGAATCTCTCGCCGGACGCGACACCGCTCGACGCACCGACATCGGTGCCGTGGAACGAATCCGGACTCGGATCACGCTGATCGAAAACGGGCATCTCTACTACCGAGGGCGTGACGCCGTCGAGCTCAGCTCACGCAGTCTCGAATCGGTTGCACATTTTTTGTGGACGGGTGAGCTGCTGGACGGAACGCAGTTCGTCGCTGATCCCGTTGCGGTACAACGATGCCGAGACGCACTGGGGCTGATGGCGCCGAACTGCAGGTCCATCGATCGGATCCGTATCGCCGTCGACATCGCCTCCACCTACCGACCGATGCGATTCGACACCGGGGTCACATCCGTTGTCCGCGAGGCAGGGCAGCTGCTGGTGACGGTCGCAGCAGCCCTCGGTTCTGGCTCCACGGAGCTACCGATCGCCGAATCGGTCTGGGATGCAATCACGTCCGACGAGTCCGATCCGGAGGGGCTGATGGTGCTGCAGGCCGCGCTCGTCCTGATGGCCGATCACGGTCTGGCCGCGTCCACGCTCGGAGTTCGGGTTGCTGCGAGCACTCGAGCCAATCTCTACTCGATAGTCTCGGCGGGACTCGGCTGTATCGACGGCCCTCTGCACGGTTCTGCCGCCGATCCCGTGCATCGGTTCCTGACGACGGCAATCGACGATCCGATAGGCGCGCTCGCAACACATTTGAGGTCGGGGGAGCGGGTGCCCGGGTTCGGGCACGTCATCTACACCGACCGGGACCCGCGTGCCGAGGAACTGCTTCGGTTGCTCCGAGACCCCAACCACGGTGCGGACCCCGTAGTGGTCGCTGCAGCGGACGTGATCATCGAGGAGGTGAGCAACAGATTCGATACCTTTCCCAACTCGGATTTCGCTCTTGCGACATTCACTCTCGCCTACGGGCTCAGGGCGGATACGCCGGAAACGGTGTTCGCCCTCGCCCGCATCGCCGGGTGGACGGCACACGCCCTCGAGGAATACGACGAAGCGCCCCTTCGCTTTCGGGTTCCCGGCATCTACACGGGAACCCGGCCGGGAACCTACTGAGGCGTCGAGCAATCCAGTAATGCGAACGCTGCGAGCAGTTGGCGACGCTCGGCTGTGTTGCCGGCGAGGTGATGCAATAGAGCGCGCTGAAAGATACCGTCGAGAATGATGTAGGCGGAGGCCTTGTCGCGGTCTGAGTCATGGTCCGCGTCCTTTCCGCGCGCGGTCGTCCACGTTCGAAGGGCCCGACGTCATCCCAGGGCGACGGGGAGCAACCCTCGAGGCGTCTCGGATGCGATGTTTGCCAGTGCACTGCTCAGCTTCGGATACCGGAAGTCGAAACCACTGCCCGTCAACACTTGTGGATCCACCCAGCGGCTTTTCAAGACCAATTCGGCCTCGGTGCGAATCACCCGTGCACCGAACTGGAGCAGCCATGCCGGTGTCGGTAGACCGTGACTGCGGCCCAAGGTGTTCCTGACCTGTTGCATCAGCTCCTCGTTGGCCACCGGGAACGGAGTGGCGACGTTGACCGGGCCGGAGATATCAGTGTGGTCGTAGAGGCGAGCGAGCGAGCCACGTCCGCGACGTGGACCCAGCTGAACATCTGCCCGCCGTCTCCCATCCTGCCGCCGAGACCGACTCGTGCCAGATCGATGATCGGATTGATGGCCCCACCGCCTGCGCCCAACACGATCGACATACGAAGCGCCACTCTGCGAACGGCCACATCTGCGTCGAACAGTTCGCGCTCCCAAGCACGGGCGACCTCGACCGAGAAGCCAGAACCCATGTCACCGGAGTGCTCGTCCATCGGGCGATCACGCGAATCGCGATAGATGGTGCCGGTGCTGGCGTTGACCCACAATCGAGGTGCGTTCTCTACGTCGGCGATGGCACGGCCGAGTTGGGCCGTCGTCTGGATGCGCGATGACATGATCTCGTCCGCGTTCGTCTTGTTGTAGCGACAGCTCATCGAGCGGCCCGCGAGATTGACGACCAGATCGGAACCGTCGAGCACATCGACGAGGCCGCGATGATCGGACCACGTTGCATCGCTGGATGTTCCGCGGCCGACGGTCCTGACGCGAATGCCGCGATCTTCGTAGGAGCGACGCAGGTACCGGCCGATGTAGCCGGAGGCGCCGCACAGGACGACGGTCGATGGTGAATCACTCATTGTTCGAGCCCTTCTGGGGACGTCATACGTTTCAACAGGCCGGCCACGTCGGTGACCAACCCCCGCGCCACCGGGAGGCGAGCGAGGCGTACGGCTTTGGCCACCACCGGCACGAGCCCGTCGACCAAGGTGCGGGTGCGCGCCTGGTTGTCCGAAGAATCGGTGACCCAATGGAGGGTGACACCCATGTAGATCATCCACAGCAGCTGCGGAAGAACATCTTTCAGAGATCCCGGGACCTTCTGCTTCGATGTCTCCAGGGTGATTCTCATGAGGTCGATGGCCATGGATCTGGCGTCGGACGATTCCTCCGAGAACGGACTGGAACTGGACCGGGTGGGCAACGCCAACTGCAGAAAGGATCCACCGAAGGCGTGATACGGCTCCATCACGTCCAAGCCGGAATGCAGTACGGCAGCAAGGTTTTTGGACAGCGAACCACCGTCGACGAGGACATGGAGTGCACGCTCGCGATGGTCGCGCTGAATCACGATGTACAACTCGTTGACCAGTTCGTCCTTGCCGGCGAAGTAGTAGTACGCATTGCCCAGAGAGATGCCCGCTTCGTCGGCGATGCGCCGCATCGTGGTTGCTTGAAACCCTTCGTCGCGAAAGAGACGTAGAGCTACCTCGACCACCTTGTCGCGAGTCTCGGACGTGCGAGCCATCGATTCACCTCGATTCTGAACGTGTTCAAAATTGACCGTAGACCTAAATTTGAACATGTTCAAGTGCCTGTTTCCGAGGGGCACGTGTGTGGATTCGACCGGTGTCCGACAGGTTCGTCGACGCGGCCGGCTACGGCGCGGCATAGGTATGGTCCCCGGTATGAATCGAGAATCCGTCGTGGCAAGTCGGCACGTCAGTCAAGTTATCGGGCGCTCTGCGGATCAGGTCTACGAGTTCGCAGCGAATCCTGCGAACTTACCCAAATGGGCTGCAGGGCTGGCGAACAGTCCAGTGACCATCGACGGCGACAGACTTCTCGCTGAATCGCCGATGGGGCAGGTGACAGTACGTTTCGTGCCACACAACGACCTCGGCGTCCTCGATCATGACGTCACGCTGCCTTCAGGGACGGTTGTGAACAATCCCGTACGGGTGCTGAGGCATCCGAATGGCGCGGAAATTCTGTTCACGGTCCGCCAGATCGAGCTCAGCGACGAAGAATTCGAGCGCGACCTCGGTATGGTGGCCGAAGACCTGAGACGACTCAAAGACGTGTTGGAAGCTCACTGACCACTGGCGTCCATCAACATCGAGACGTACGCGTCCAATCGATCCTCCACAACGCGCGGCGTCAAGTCGATACGGCCCGCTTTGCGCCACGGGGCAGCCCACAACTGCACCTCCTCCGAGCAGGCCAGAGCATCGCGGGCTTGCCAATACTGCCGCGTCCGAGTGCTTTCGGAGAGTACGCCGCCGGCCTCCTCGTATGCAGAGGCGAACCGCGGTCCCCACTGCGGTCCGTGCAGCAGAGCCAGATTGGTCGAGCAGTGCGCCACGTCGATGTCCGTCGGCCCCCACGATGCCCCTGCCCGGTCGACAACTCCGGTGATCCTGGGCGCGCCGTTCTGCGATACCTCGAACAGAACGTTGCCGGGTTGGAAGTCGCGATGCAGAACTCGCCCGTCGTATGTCGGTACAGGACTGCGAAGTACGTCGATCGCTGCGGCCCATACTTCCGCGTCGGCTCGTGCGGGCACCACGACGGTATCGGCAGTCGTCATCGCCTGATACTCACGAGGTCTGGGTTCGGCCTTCACGGCATGAATCTCGACGAGTTGCCGAGCTAGGAGGGGGACCCGATCGTCCACGCCCGCGTCGGCGAGAACCGTCGAACCTGGGAGATGGGTCATCAGGAGCGAGGGATACTCGCAATGAGTGGCTGTGGAATCGAATGCCACTAGTTCGGGGACCGGTTCGGCTGACCCCGAAAGCGTTGTCATAGAGGGGCTTTCCCGCTCCAAGGAGTCCTCTGCGTGCTGCAGATTGGCTGGATCTGTATAGGTACGCAATACGAGGTTCCGGCTGAATCCATCGGCGGTCCAGATGGTTAGCTTTCGCATCTCTGCGGTGATGCCGCCGGACAGTGTTTCGGATTCGATGATTCGTTCACCGGCGTTCAGGTGTCGACTCACCCATGCACGAGTAGACGGACCCGCTGCCGAGAGTGGTTCGGGTTCGGTCACCACGTCACTGCATCAGACGATCCGAGCAGGTGCAAGGTTGTTTGCCTGACGGGAAAGCGACGAATCGATATGGGACGGACCGAACGTCACGAAACCACTCCGAGGATCGCGCCCGCTACTGTCGCTGCCGTGAGGTGGTAGCTCGCGGTGACAGCTCCGAAGACGAATGGTTGCGGAGTATGGGGCGTCAGGGCATTGGTCAATGATGCTGCGGCGGAGGCCAATCCAACGCCCAGCCCGACGAGTACGGCCGCTACCGCAGAGTCCGAGTCGATGACATCGATAGCGAGAGCGATCACGATGGTTGTCACCGCCGAGCAGCAGAGCGGAACCACGTAGTAGGACAACGGGAATCTGCCTCCCGTCTGCGCCCGATCATGCCCGATCGAACGATCCCATGCGCGCCCGAACAGAGGGCCGAACCACAGCGCGCCGAGGGCGTAGTACACAACCGCCGCCGCGGCTGTTCCCAGCCAGTTCACGACACGGCCCTTCGGCCCAGGGGCGCTCGGCCGGCAACGCTCAAAGAATTGGTGGTCATGACGTGATCGTCTCGAGACTGGAGGCCTGTTGTATTGCAGAATTGCGACATGGAAGACAGGCGGGTCGTGTCCAAGCCCATCGATGCTCACGAACGATCCGGCGTCATGGCTCCTTCTCTTCTTCGTCGCTTCGACGCAACCTGGCACGAACCGGCTGCAGAAGTACGAGACGTTGTCGACGCGTACTGGAGTGTGCGATGGGAACTGTCCCCGGACGAAACCATCGAGCAGCGAGTGCTCGAGTTTCCGGCAGTCACGGTCAGTGTGGAGGCCGGTGCAGTGCCTGCGCCGTTCATGCTCACCAATGTTCAACGCAGGGCGTGGTCCAGGACGATCGAAGGTCGAGGCTTCGTGTTCGCCGTCCGACTGCGTCCAGCTGGACTGGCTGTCGTGTCCAGCCTCGATCCCACGAGACTTCCCGCAGCGCAACCGATCACCAGAGAACTCGATGACCTCCTCTTCGGCATGCTCGGTGCCGTCTCCGGGCACGACTCTGCTGCCGACCATGCTCTACGGGCAGATTCGGTGATCACCGAGATGCTGGCGAAACGACCGCCCACTCACGAACATCGTCTCGCGAACGCCGCAGTCGACGTACTGGCACAGGGGGCCGGCAGGAAGTCCGGGCAATCCGTGGCAGTAGTACTCGGGGTCAGTGAACGTGCCGTGCAGAGGGCACTGCGATCGACACTCGGGATGGGCCCCAAAGCAGTCGCCCGGCGAGTTCGGCTACAGGAAGTGGTGCAACGACTCTCGCTTCCCGATGCCGACGCTGCCCACATTGCCGCGGACCTCGGCTACGTCGATCAGGCCCATCTGATCAACGACTTCCGCGGCGTCGCCGGGACTACGCCGGGCGCGTACCTTCGTGAACTCGCTGCACTCGCCCGCGCCTGAATGAGGTGGCCTTACAGTCCTTCTGGATTCGATACGGTGCCGTCTCCGAGTCCGCCTCGAAGCTGAGGACCGAAGCTGTCCGCATCTGTTCCTACCGTCGGCATCGCACCTGGAATACCGGGTCTCGCACGCCGTCGAGAGGGACAAAGATGAACTCAACCGAAACCGCAGAGATAGTGCTGCGTGCGCACCGCACGGATGTCGGTCAGCGGCCGTCGGAGCTACTGGACGTCCGGGTTGCCCGAATGAGGCCGATCGAGGACGGAGAAATCCTGGTAAAGAACGTCTTTCAACAGATCGTTGCTGTGAATGCCGACCTGATGTTCGAGAACCCGGGTCTCCCACTGCCGGCCTTCGAGGTCGGTGCGCCTCTGTACGGGCCGGCGATCGGGCGGGTGGTCGAGTCCCGTTCGGATATGGCGATCGGAACCGTCGTGCAGCACAACCAGGGGTGGAGGGACCTGACCGCGATCGCGTCGAACGCAGTATTTCCCGTTCCAGACGGAGTGTTTCCCGGCCCCGAGTACATGCTCAATCAAGGGGTCACGTCTTTCCATGGCATGGTCGACATCGCTCGAGTGGGTGCGGGCGACGTGGTTCTGGTCAGCGGGGCGGCAGGTGGAGTGGGGTCGATCGCGGGGCAGATCGCCAGGGCGCGAGGAGCTGCGCTGGTGATCGGGATCGCGGGTGGCCCGGACAAATGCGCTTACCTCACCGACCAGCTCGGCTTCGATGCGGCGATCGACCACAAGAACGAGGATCTCGACGTTCTCCTCGGTGAACTCGCACCGCAGGGCATCACCGTCTTCTTCGACACCATCGGCGGCACGCAGTTCGAGACGGCCGTCCGACACGCAGCCCACGGCGCGCGATTCGCGCTGTGCGGGGCTCTCGCCGGACAGATCGGCGGCGGTCACGGCGGACATCCGCGTCTGGACATCATGACCGCGATCGTCAAGGAAATTCAGATCCGGCCGTTCACGACCATGCATACCCCCGAGCAGATCCAGGCTTGGGTCGGCCACTTCATCCCCTCGTTCTCGCAGGGCACGATCACCTTTCCGCACACCGTGCTGGAGGGGCCGTTGACTCGAACGATGACTGCGTTGGACGAACTCCTGGCAGGTGTCCATCGGGGAAATCTGATCGTGAAGCTTCCCGGTTGACGTTCATCGAGCCATCGCAGGCGTACCTCGTGGATACTGGATCCCGTGGTGCTGAGACGAATGGGAACGTCCCTCATCGGAGGCAGAGGGGCCCAGTGGGTTCGTGAGCTGAACGAGCGACACCCATGGAGTCACAACGACTACTTCCACAGCTGGCTTCTGGCCAATCTGCCCCGGATGCGCCGCAGCGCGGTCGAATTCGGTTGTGGACGAGGTGGTTTGGTGCGTGCGTTGGCACCGCATTTCGAGCACGTTGCCGGGACCGATGCCGATGGGGAGATGCGCCGAATCTCAGAGGCAACGTCTGCCGCTGTGGACAACGTGTCCATCACCGATCGCCAACTCGACTCCTGGGCAGACGATTCGATCGATCTCGTGACCATGGTGGCAGTGCTGCACCACCTCGATATCGACGACGCACTGCGTCACGTCGAACGCATTCTTGCGCCGGGCGGGCGTGCGCTCATCGTCGGGCTTGCACCACCGCGAAGCGCACGCGATTTGCTGTGGGATTCGGTCTCCATCGTGACCAATCCCCTGATCGGATTTCTGCACCACCCATGGCCGAGCCCGGTGACAGCACCGACTCCACCGTTCCCGGTCAAGGACCCCGTGGTGAGTTTCGACGAGATCGAGGACATGGTCGACAAGCGGCTACCGGGTGCAATGATGCGACACCGCATAGGTTTTCGACACACCATCGAGTGGACGAAGCCTGGTGCACGCAGGTGACTCTCGATCCTCGGCACCGAATGTGGGACGAACACAGCCCGGGCGCACTGCAGTTGCCGTCGGGCAGCGTAGTTCGTGGACGCGCCTTGCGTGACCCGATGCCTGACGGACCTTCGCCAGATCTCGGGGTCTACCTGCAGGGCAAGGATCCCGGCGGGTTCGACTGGGACAGCCGGTGGGTTCGATGGCCGGACTTCTGGCTCCCGTCCAACTCGGCTGGGCTCGAGGGTGTGCTACGAGAGGCGTTGCGGCGCTGTGCAACCGAGAGGGTCGAGATTGCGTGTACGGGCGGGGTGGGGCGAACGGGTACAGCGCTGGCGTGTCTCGTAGCGCTCGACGGTATGCCCGGGAGCGCCGCCGTCGACTACGTTCGCCGTAATTACTCGCATCGAGCCATGGAGACGCCCTGGCAGAAACGCTTCGCGAGGACGTTCGTGAGACCGGACTCTCTGCTCTGAGCAGAATCGCCGACCCGTCATGGAATCGAGGCCTAGGCTCCGGTCATGGGCGAGGTCATACGAATCGATGAACATCGAGCAGCGCGCGTAGTGGAACCGCTGTGGCGTGAGGTGGTCGGTCGACGGTTGCGCGAGCGCAGACACGCCCGCGGCGACACCCTTGCCGAGACGGCAGCGCGTGCAGGTATTGCACCGCAGTATCTTTCGGAGGTCGAACGTGGCCGCAAGGATCCGTCGAGCGAAATCCTCGCGGCCGTCGTCGGTGCACTGGGTACGTCCATGGCGGAGATTTCACGCCTCGCGCATCACGACCTGTCTCGGGCCAACGCGTCGCTGATGGCTGCGTGACGTCCCTCGAGAACCTGATCGACGACGCCGTATTCGCAGGCAGCGGACGCCGTCAACACCAGATCGCGGTCGGTGTCGTGTCGAAGTTTCGCCGCGTCACGTCCTGTGTGTCTGGCAAGGATGGATTCCATCTCGGCCCGTACTCGAACAACCTCGTCGGCGGCAAGAATGAGGTCCGGGATAGTGCCGCGACCCTGTGCGGCTGGTTGATGCAACACCACCCGGCTGTGGGGCAGTGCTGAACGCCGCCCCGGTGCTCCCGCCGCGAGCAGCACAGCTCCTGCCGCAACGGCTTGCCCCACACATGTTGTGGCGACGGGTGATCCGATGAATTGCATCGTGTCGTAGACGGCGAGCATGGCAGCGGTGTCTCCGCCCTCGCAGTTGATGTACATCGAGATTTCCTGGTCGGGGGAGTCGGCCTCCAAGTGCAGCAGCTGCGCGATCATCGCGTTGGCCACCCCCGCGTCGATGCCGGTACCGAGGTAGACGATGCGCTCGCTGAGCAAGTGCGAATAGACGTCGACGACGCGTTCGCCGCGCGAATCTCGGGTGATGACATTGGGAATCGTGTACGTGCTCATCGCGCCAACTCCATTCCGAACGACACTCGCCGTGCAGGCATGACTTGATCGAACGAGTCGACGATCGCATCGACGAATCCGTACTCGCGGGCCGCCTCTGCGGTGAACCAGCGATCGTGCAGGGAGTCGTCGAAGATCTGCTCGCGTGTCTGGCCGGTGTCGTCGGCGATGAGGCCGAGCACCGTATCTCGGGTATGACGCAGATCGTTGGCCTGTACCTCCACTTCGACCGCCGACCCTCCGATGCCGGCGGAGCCCTGATGCATCAAGATCCGTGAGTGCGGCAGGGCGTATCGCTTTCCGCGGGTACCTGACGAAAGCAGGAATTGACCAGCGCTGCAGGCTAATCCGAGTGCCAGCGTCGAGACATCGCAGGGTACGAGGTGCATCACGTCCCGGATGGCGAGCATCGCGGGAACCGAGCCTCCCGGGGAGTGAATCCACAGTGCAATGTCGGCGGAGGGATTCTCGGCCGCCAACGTCAGCAGGTGAGTGGTGAGGACGGTGCCGTTGTCGTCGTCGAGTGCGCCGTCGAGCACGAGGACCCGATGACGGAGAAGTTGGTTGCGGAGTTCGGGCGGGAACATTCGAGGTGATTCGCTCATGATGCGAGTGTGGATCCGAATTCGACTGCACACCAGGGGTTCTGCTGTGGGCAGCGAGTCTGCTCACAGCTTCGTTGACCCCAGAGGGACAATGGTGAGATGACTGCACTCGAGTTCTCCGAATCCGTCGTCGTCGCTGCGTCGGTCGACGACGTGTACGCCGTTGTCTCCGACGTCACCCGAACGGGCGAATGGAGCCCGATCTGCCAGGAGTGCTGGTGGAACGAACCCGATGGCGGTGGCGTCGGATCGACGTTCACCGGCCGCAACGTTGTGCCGGGTCGCACGTGGGAGACCGTATCGACAGTGACTGCAGCCGAACCCGGCCGTGAGTTCGCGTGGGTGGTGGGCGACAACTTCGTCCGCTGGGGCTACACCCTCGAGTCGGTGGACGGCGGCACACGCCTGACGGAGAACTGGAACTTCCTGCCCGACGGCATCGCCTACTTCCACCGCAAGTTCGGTGACGATGCGCAACAGGAAATAGACACTCGCAGCCGGGCGGCACTCGACGGCATCCCGCGCACCCTGGCGGCAATCAAGCGAATTGTGCAGGCCGGGGCGTGATTGCTGCCTGAGCCAGGTGCAGCGGCTGTCCACTATTCGAGTTCGATGACGAAAATTCGGCCTCTCGAAGCGAATTGTGGACGCTGAGTGCATCCGTGACCACCACCGGTGGGATGCGACCACCGTCGCAATGGATATGACCAAAGGCATCACCGCACGGTTCCGAACGATGGCGATCTCGCGGGCAGCGGTTCTGGCAGGCAGGCCACGTTCTCGGAGTGGTGGTCGTACTGGCAGTGGGAATAGCTGTGGGCTTTCGGCCGAACGCGAGCCCTGTGCAATGGATTTCGGTGTCGGCAATGGTGATCCTGATCGCCTTCGCCATCAGTTGGCTGGCCGTGGCGATGGGAATGGCGTCGAAGTCGGTCGAAACCGCGAGCAATCTGCCGATGCTGTTGCTGTTGCCGTTCCTCGGCAGCGGGTTCGTGCCGACCGACACGATGCCCTCGGGACTGCGATAGTTCGCCGACTACCAACCGTTCACGCCGTTCGTCGAAACCCTGCGAGGACTGTTGACCGGGGAGCCGCTGGGCTCGAATCTGCCACTGGCACTTGCTTGGTGCGCGGTGATCACAGTGATCGGGTATGCCTGGTCGATGACAATCTACGAGAAGAAGTCGGTTCGCTGAGAATTACCGATCGTGCGCCGGCACGATGGGGTGCGCTGGATACTCGCGAAGTACCAGCGAAGTACTCACCGGACCTAAGCGACCGACGGCGTCGATCACCGTCTCGAGATCTTCGGGCGTAGCGGTGTGCACATCGAGAACGAAGCAGTCCTCACGGTGATCCGGTAGATGTGGTTGATCGCAGGCAAGGAGGCGAAGAGTTCGAGTGCGGCAGTGATCTGGCCGTGTGTGGTTCGCAGCCTGATAATCGCATGGGTGCTCAATCCACCTGGGGCGTCCCGACAATCGACGTCGGAGCTCGCGGCCACCTCAACACGGCGAGCGACATCGGAGGGTGGGCCGAGGGCCGGAACTTGCTCACGGCGTTCGAGGCGGGATCGAGCAAGAAACTTTGCAGATAGCGAAAATATGTAAAAATTCGGGCTCTTTCTTTACATATCCCCTGCGGCGTGGCATCGTCCACCCATGATCGCGTGGCAACCCGACTCTCCGTTCAACGAGCTTCCGCCGCCCCCAGGCGCCGACGTGTTGGAGACTCGCGCGGTATTGAAATCTGCCATCGCGGCAAACACGGCGCTTGCAAAGCTCGACCAGGCAGTTGTGTCGATACCGAACCCTACGGTGCTCATCAACTCGATCCCGTTGCTGGAAGCACAGGCGAGTTCGGAGATCGAAAATATCGTGACTACGACAGATGAGCTCTTCAGGCACCTCGACGATGACGCGGGAGCCGATCCGGCCACCCGCGAGACGCTTCGATACCGAACTGCGCTCAAAGTCGGCTTCGATCGAACAATGGAGCGCGGGCTGACGGCGGCCACGGCGATCGACGTCTGCAGCACGATCAAGGGGCGTGAGATGCAAATTCGGGCCATTCCCGGTACCCGCATCGGCAACCCGGTTACCGGTGAGGTGACATACAGCCCTCCTGAAGGTCGTGACCTGGCCGAGGCGAAACTCAGCGAGTGGGAACGCTTCGTACATGCCGACGACGGGATGGACCCACTGGTGCGGATGGCCGTCGCGCACTACCAGTTCGAGGCAATCCACCCGTTCGCCGATGGCAACGGCCGGACCGGGCGAATTCTCAATGTGATGCTCCTGATCGAGGCAGGTTTGCTCAGAATGCCTGTGCTCTACCTTTCGCGCTACATCATCGACACCAAGAACGACTACTACCGCTTGCTACTGGCTGTGACGTCCGAGGCGGCGTGGGAAGCATGGGTGCTGTATGTCCTCGCAGGCATCGAACGCACGTCGAACGACACACTCCGCAAGATCGAAGCGATCCGTGCGCTACAGGACGACTTCAGTGTGCGCGCACGTGCAGTCACCAGGGGCGGGGCTGATTCCGAGTTCCAGTCGGTGCTGTTCGAGCAACCCTACTGCCGAATCAACACCGTCATCTCGAGATGCGGTGTCTCGCGGCCGACTGCAACTGGTTGGTTGAACGCACTGGTAGAAGCCGGTTTGCTGCAGGAGAGCAAGGTTGGGCGGGATCGACTGTTCATCAACCGAGAGTTCCTTCGATTGCTGGTCAGGGCAGAAGGTCCGGCAGTTCAGAGCTGAGTGGCAAGAAACTTTGCAGATGGCGGAAACGTGTAAAAATCCGGGCTGTTTTTTTACACATGATCAGGCGTCGAGGCTCACACCACAGCCGTAGGGTTACCGGCCGCAACATGGGGCGTAGAGGTGACCCCTGATCTCAGGCGAGCGAGGATCTCGACCGCAGACGTGATGTCGGGAAGCGAGCGCGTGAAGGGTATGCGCTGGCGATCGTCGAAGGCGTAGCCCGTTCCGAATCGGAGTCCGGGTGCCAGCAGCAGTCCCTGTGTCTGGGCGTCGGCGACGAGATCACTGGATCGAATGCCGTCGGGCAGGGAACACCACAACGCCAGACCGCCGTCCGGTACTCGAAAGTGCCAGTTCGGCAGATGATCACGCATCAACGCGACAGTGTGGTCACGGGCAATTCTCGACGCTTCAGCGCGTACCCGACGCACCTCGTCGTATTGACCCAGCAACTCGGTCGCGGCAAGTTGGTCGAGAATCGATACCGAAAGTTGGCGTCGCGCATAGGTTGCGGCGATTCTCGCCAACAGGCCTGCTTCGGCACGAACCCAGCCGACGCGCAGCCCTCCCCACACAGTTTTGCTCGTCGATCCGATCGTCACCGTCGCAACGTCCGGAGTAGCGGCTCCGAACGGTTCTGTATCCGGTGAGCCGTCAAGGGATAGATCTGCTGCCACCTCGTCGACGATGGTGAGAACCGCGTGGCGATGCATCGTCGCGGACAGTTGGCGCCGTGTGCCCAGGAGGAGCCGCGCACCCGACGGATTGGAGAAGTCGGGCATGAAATACGCGAGCGTAGGTGCACTCTGGCGTGCGGACCTGTCTGCGGCAGCCACGAACTCGTCGGTGTTGTCGGGATCGATCGGCACCGGTATACAACGACCACCGAGAGAGTGAACGAGTTCGACGACACCCGGATACGTGGGGTGCTCCACCAGCACGCGGGCACCGGGCTCGGTGAACGTTGCCAACACCGCGTGGATGGCGTCGGTCGCACCAGAGGTGACGAGGATGTTGTCGGCAGCGGTCGGTACTCCACGCCCTCGGTAGTACACGGCAATGGCTTCGCGGAGCTCGAACAGTCCGGACGGGGCATATCCTCCCAACGTGAAGCGGTCTCGAATCTTCTCTGCCGCAACACCGTACGCGTCGGACAACAGGGGTGAGGCGGAGGGCGACGCGTTGACGAATTCGAGATTCGCAGTCTCCCGGTCGCCGGCCAGCGAACCCCACGACGGCATCGAACCTGTCGGGGAAACATAGGTACCCGAGCCTCGCTGGGCGCTGATCCACCCACCCTCGCGCAGATGCCGGTACGCCGACGCGACCGTGACCCGACTGACGTCCAAGCTGACCGACAGCGCGCGCTCCGCAGGCAGTCGCGTCTGGGCCGAGACCTCGCCGTTCTCGATGAGCCGACGCAACTCGTCGGCGATCCCGAGGTAGAGCGGACCGTCGGATCTGTTGCGCAGCATCGATGGGTCTATGCGTGCGGCCAGATCCGGAGCCGAGATCGCGGTGGCGTCGAACACATCCATGCATGCCACTCTTGCGCACTGGACTGGCCTATTCCGACCAAAAGCAGTCCATTGTTGGCCCATGATCGCAATTGGAGCTGCATTGGTCCTATCCATCGTCGGCGCAGGGTGGACTGTAGTCGCACTGCGCGAGGGTGGAAGAAGCGCGCACACCGGGCCGCCGCGCAGTCGAATCGACGTCGACTGATGCGGCTGTGCTTCGACAAACGCGCGCGCATTCGTCAGACGCGTGCGGTTTCGCCACCGATCCGGGCCTATCCCGCGCGCGCGCTCATTGTCAAGCTGTCTGGAGTCGGTTGTCGTTGATTCCGACGCTCGACGGG
>CAUQEL010000029.1:0-61897 GCA_963517305.1 uncultured Rhodococcus sp. | reverse complement strand
TGGACGCAGTACTGATCGACTCCTTCGAGATCGAAGACTTCGACTCGAAATCCACTATGTACGCCGTTCTCTGCTTTGCCAGCAGCTCCACAACGAGCTCGAGTTAGACGCTTTTCGTGGGGCCTCATAGCTCACGAACCGAGATTTCAAGCGACAAACCACAACAGAAGGAAGAACCATGGATGCAGTACTGATTGATTCGTTCGAGATCGAAGACTTCGACTCGAAGTCCACCATGTACTTCGATCTCTGCAGCAGCAGCTCGACCACGAGCTCCTCGTAAGGCTCTTCGTGGAAGGAGGCCGGATTGCAGCGCCTCCTTCCACGAAAGCTCGGTCAAACATCAGCCCAGGTAAGGAGACCAAGTTCCATGACTACTTCCTCCTATTCAGTCGCGCTCGCCCGGACAGCAGCCCGGCGCTACCGCGTATGCGTCGTGATCTCCACGATCACCGTGATTCTGATTCTCGTGAACTGGTCGTCCGTCATCGACCACCTGATCAGCCACTCGCCGCTTGATAGGTCCGCAGCGACTGCGATCACGGCGGTCACCACTGCACTCAGTGCACTGGGCGTTGTTCTTTATCCCCTGCTTAGCGGTGGTCTGTCGGCAGTGCCGGTCAATCGTCGTTGGGTCCGTAGCCTCGTGATCATCGGTATCGCGACCTCAATAGGCTTACTCCAGCCCGTCTTCACCGATGAATATCCGTACTGGTTGCGCGGGTTACGAATCGTACAAATCGTCATGTACATCATCACTGTGATCCCCGCGATCGGGCTCCTACGTCGACGTGTCGACGCTTCGGTGGCCACGGATGCCAAATCGTGACCAAAATAGCCGGCGATTCGTGGACTGCGCTGCACATACACCGCACCGGATCTCTTGACCGGTTGTTGGTAGACGTTATCGAACCCGAAATAAAGTCCAACCGTCTGAAGGGCAACATCGACTACTTTTTTGTGAGGTACTGGCTTGGTGGTAATCACCTGCGAGTCCGCTTACGGGGGACCATGTCGGAGACTGCCACACAGACGTTGCGCAAGAGCGCGAACGACTGGCTCCGACGGCACCCGTCCGAACCCCATTCGTTCGAGAATCGTCGTGACATCGACCGCTATGTCGCCTTGTACGAAAGGGAATACGGCACACCCGAAACCGGTCCATATTTCGACGGCTCCGGGCGGCCGCGCATGGAGGGTAACGATGCAGTAGTTGAAGCTCAGTACATTCCCGAGATCGATCGCTACGGTGGCCCGTTGGCCCTTGCTGCGTGCGAGCGACATTTCCAAGCGTCATCGGATATTGTCCTCGACCTGCTTGGATCGGGACTCGTGACGTCGCGTGCGCAGCGTATCGGGCGTGCTGCACAGCTGCTGATTTTGAGCTACATCGGGAGTTATTCGACCGTGGCGAATGCCGCAGATGGCTTGGAGAGCCACGCCGCGTTCTGGGCTCGCTACGGCGGTCCCAGCGACAACCCACCGACCATCGAGGACACGGCCGTAAGTGAACTCACCGAACTAGCCTCTGCGGTCTCAGGCCATTCCCATGGTCTGCCGGACTGGTGCCAGGCCACCATCGAGTCGCATAGGACTGTAACGGCCAAGTTATCCCGAATCGGCGTGGTCGATATGCAGCGAACGATTGGCTCACTCGTCCACATGACAAATAATCGACTCGGGGTCGATCCGTTCGCCGAGTCTTACGCCGCCGCCCACGCGGCGGCAGCGATGCGCCGGCTCGCTGTTCGACGTACCCGAATCGCGGTTAAATGATGACTGAGGCGACAGCTACCCTCGATCGCACTTCCGTCCGTAAGTCCAGGATTCCTCGTTCGTGGGTGAGCGGGGAGATGTCGACTGTCCCATGGAAGGAAGTCCGAGGCCTTCGCGAGTGTGTCAGAGACCTCGACACCGCCTTCTTCGCCGCGATAGAAGCCGAGGTGCCGAATGCCGAGCGGGACGCCCGCCAGCGACTTCTAAAACTTCGCCGTCGGCTCCGACGCGACGAGGAGCCCCTCGATGCCGCACAGGTCGAGGCAATCCGTAAAGGCTTTTCCGATGCGCTGCTCGTGCACTTCGATGAATTGCACGCCGCGCGAGAGCGTTTGGCTTGCGCCAAACTGAGGGTTAGTCAGCTCGATGCAGACTTTCCGGTGAGGCTAGGCCGGTTGATCCCCGCGCTGCAGCAGGACTATGCATTTCGTGACGGCCTACTTCTGGCATCGCAAGACATGCACGACCGCCTGATGAGTGAAAACACCATGGTGAACTCCAACCGCGGCCGTAAGCTCGCGCGGACCGTCGCCGGATATCTGCAGCGGGCTGTCTACGGAACCGTGCCATTCGGTGAGTTCTCCGTGATCGAGGCCGAATTCATCGACAGGACCAGCACGACCCGAATCAACTTAGGATTGATTGCAGCGAACTATTCCAAGCTCGCCGCGGCAGCGGGTCCGAGCACCCTGGTTTCGCGCGCCGCTCGACTATCGTCACGAACTGGATTCGCCTATTACTGGCGCACCAATCTTCGCGGAGGCGTCGTAGCTGGGGAACCCGCCTCCCTTCCACTGCACCATGGCCCAGTCTCTGCAATCGAAGACCTGCTAGCGGACTCTGCACTCATCCGACTAGAAGATCTCGTCGCGCTCCTTGGATCACACTGCGCACAACCAGAAATGGTCGCGCGTCGCTTCCTCTCTAACGGTTTCCTTGTGATTCCGGGTCTTCTCGACTACTCGCGTGCCGACGACCCCGGCGCGGCAATCGGTGCAGTACTGACGACGCTGGACCCGTCTTCGCCAACAGTGCAAGCCGTGAGCGCACTGATTGAGGTCGAGAATCGACTCCGGGCTACGAGCGATAATTCCCTTTCCGAGGTCACCGCCGAAGTCTGTCGTGCAGCGGACGGACTCGATTGGCCTCTTCACGGTGCCACTGCACCGCTGTACCGCGACCGCGTCGTTCCCGCTGCCGGTCCCACAGCCCATTCCGCTGCGGCCCCTCCACTCAAAGAACTTGCGATACTGAATCGCCTCTTTGTAACTCATGGGATTTCCGCGCCTATCCAGGATGCGCTGCACGATTTCCTCACCGCACGAACAAGTTTGGAGTCGAATCCGGAGGAGGCCCTCCTTGAGTTCGCAACTGATCAGCTGCCAGGACTACTCGCTCGGGTAGACGGCGGTGACCTGGTGGGGGACGGCGGGCCATTCTCAGTGCAGTCGTTCCAGCAGTACCGCGGTCGCCGGGGCGGCGTAGCGGTATTGCAAGCAGCGAGTCACGGACTCAGGGACATGCCTGTGGTTGGAAACCACTTTTGTCGCGAGCTTCCGAATGGCGGCACGCTGTGGGACCACTGCTACGGCGGCCGCGGGTTCTCGGACTCGAGGTTCGTCGAGCTCGTAGACACCGGTGACGTTCAAGGAGCGCTCGGCGACTTCGAGTTCGTTCAGCTGGTCGGCGGACCGAACGTGCTCAACATTCAGCGTAGATCCGCTTTGGCAGGGCTTCGTACACTCTCAGCCGGCGGCGACCACCCCACACAGGCTCTACTAAAAGGCGGCACGATCGGCTTGGCAGACACGCGAATAGAGATATGCTCCGGCCGGCCGATACTTCGTGAGCGTGCTTCTGGTCGCGTGCTGTTGCCAACCTACCCGGGGTATCTCGGACGACGCTTCTTGCCGCCGATGACTCGCACCCTGCTCCTGTTCGGCGCAACGCCGGAACAATCATGGGCGAGCTTCAGCGAAGTTGCGGTGAAGCTCACCGAGGCTGGGCCTCTGGGAATAGGTATCCGGCCCGCGATTACCTTCGGCGCGCTGACCGTGCATCCGCGCAGCTTCTCGGTGCCGCAGGAATTGTTGCCGGCGAGCGGGTTTGGCGAGTTACTCGAAGCACTTGACCAAATAGTTATGGAGGTAGGGATGCCCAATGTCGTGCGTTACGACACCGAGGCACCAGCCGATCCTGCGTCGAAATGGCGGGCATTGTCAGAGATGCACGCTCTCGACCTCGACAGCGAGCCTTCAATTCGCCTGTTTCAACACTGGCTGTCCCGCAACAGACATAGCCACGTCCTGTTCTTCGACTGTGCCGACGACAGCCCTGAAGTGCGGGAGCACGTTTTCACAGTCACTTCACCGGCGGAAGCGCGATGACAACGGCCTTTCGGTTCGCTGCCGGCACCCGTGTCAGTCGAGCGTTGCTCGATGCTCCCGATAAAGTCTCCCTCTATCTACCAGACGGAAGCGTCATTCGGGTACCGTCTCATGCCCTCAAGGCTGCGGTACGAGGCCAACTCGATCTGACTGATCCGGCAGCGTCCAGCTTCGTCACCTCCCTAGCTCAGCGCGGCGCGGGAAGCCTTTCCCTGGTCGACGATCTACCACCTGTCGACGTCCCACGACCGCTGTCAAGTTCTCGCAGGGCTGCAGCCCTCGTAGTCGTCTCAATGTCGATTGCCGCGGTGTTGGTCAGCTCAGTGTCTTGCGGCGCTCGGTGGCGAACCAGCACTGACCTCCGGCGGCAAGGAACTAAATCGACGGCGCTCGCAGCAGGACTCGTCGTGGCTGGGGGTGTACTGACACACGAGATCGGCCACGCGGCGGTCTACATGGTCGACGTGAGAATTCGTCCAGGGTTCTCATTCGAGCCGCGCCGACCTGCAGTCGGTATCACAACCCCAGGAGCGGAGTTTCTCTCCAGCACTGCAATGTATTCCGCTGTCCTAATGGTGGGGCCGGGTGTCCAAGCAGCTTTCGCTATCGCTGTGGCGGGATTGTTTGGAGATCGGCTGGCGGGTGCACGGATGGGCGCACGCGTGAGCGCCTCGCTCGCGCTCGCAAATCTGTTGCCCACGCGGAAGGGAACCGACGGCCATAAAGTACTAGCGCTGCTTGGTCTCCATGCCGGAACCTCGGTGCAGTGGATGGCGCGCTCGATCGTGATCGCTGCCAGCGTACGGGCGTGGTCGGGCGCGATGACGGGACTTTTCTCATGCAAATAGCAACTGGTGCGATAGCGCTACCCACCCCCATGGGAATCCTGGTACGAAACCAAGGGGTCTCGCGGTCCATCCGCACCGATCGCGCCCATGACATCTGCCGCGTCATCGCTCAAGAGGGGGAACACGTCCCAGATGAAGGCATCGTAGGCGCGTTACAAGCAGAGCTGGGAATGGAGGAAGCGGCGGCCCGGAGACTATTCGCAGCACTCGATACCGCGGGACTCTTCGAGAAACGGGTTTCCTCGGCGAAAAAAGCCATTTCTGGGATAGTGGCATTCACACACCTGCGCGGCACCGCAATAGTACCAATCGCGCCAGGCATTCGCGTCAATCAAGCTGACCTACAAACAGTCTCACCTGAAGCCCCCAATGTCGCGCGGTGGTCGAGCATCGTCGAGAATGTATCGGCGAGAGTGGCGTCACCAGGTGGTTGGGGTGTGAGATTCGACTCGACCACTGGTGAGTGCGTCCCCGCTGCAGCCCCACCTGACGGTACGTTCGCCGGAGTTCCGACCCCCGTTCCACCGTCCACGATTCCCTCACTGGCCGATAAATTCGACCTGTCAGCGTATGTGGAACATGACTTGGACGATCTGACCAACGCGGCCGTGCAACTCCCTGTTCGCGTCGCGCATGTACAGGGTAGGGATACGTCGGGGCGCGCACTTGGTGACGCTGTGTGGAGAGCTTCGTACGACAGCATCGGCGCTGCGCAGCGCGATGCATTTTGCACCGTGTACGAGGTTGCGGCGGCTCGGCGTGTCCAGGGAACCGATTTCGGGTTGGGCAGCACCATCGAATCGGCGCTTGGACGAGCAATCCGCCGACGGTGCGTTCGGCTGGCAACTTCTTCGGGGAAGAAGTGGTCGTCGTGGGGAGGGCACCCGGGATTGGGCATCGGCGGCATCAAGATCACAACCATTCCTACGCCATGGGGAGCCTGGTCTGTGGCGCGGAGCGGAAATGAGGTCTCAGCCGCCCCGGATTCAGAATCCGCTGCCCTGGATCTTCATGCGCGACTGTCCGCCTCGGTCTGCATCGTCGACGCGGAACGCATTCCCGGTTGGGACGAATCACCCTCTGCCGACGATGCTTTCACGAATCCGGCGGTACAACGTTTAGGAAGCATGGGCGAATTCATGCTGGTTTACTTCCAGCCCACCACTGATCAGTCGGGAGCTCATAATGCGGAGTGCTGAGATATCTCTGGTCGAAGCCGTAGCGGCTGTTGCAGACCTCGCTGTTCGAGCTACGGTCCACTGGCGCCCTTCGACGCGAATCGTCCACGGTGACGATGGAATTCAGCTCCTCGGTGAATCCGACGGTGTGACGGTCCGCGGTGTCGACAACGTGGTTGAGGCTATCCGCGATGCCGGAATCCGCTCGGACCTGATCGGCGGCACGGCTGCCGTCGGATTCCTGCGGCGAGTATGGCGGCTTGTGGAAGTACGAATAGATGCAGACGACGCGGGCACGTTGATTCTTCGACAGGCTGTCCGTGAGGTAACGGTGCGAGATACTGGCATCATTGCCGCGATCCCTCATCCACATCAGTTGCTGTCGTCTAGCGCTGATGGGTACGTCCTCGAGCACGTCGAGGCATTCGCGCGGATAATCACCCAGGATCCCGCTCCGCTCCTCGCACTCTTGCATGGCGGGGCCGCCAACGAGACGACCACACGGGTGGGTCGGCTGCTGGGCTATCTCCTTTCTGAGCCGGATGCGACACTCGCACGGCGCCGGGGCGAACTGCATGATCTTCTCTTCCACCGAAGGTCGAGGTCCGGTACTGACCTCCGATACGGTGGGACTTTTCCACACGGCCACGTTGATGAGCCGCCGGTTCTCGCGCCGGTGCCGCACGGTCCGCTGATCGAACTTCCGGTCCCCGATCAGACGGTCATGATCACCACTGACCCTCCTTTGGTCTCGGCTATGGAGCGAAGACGCTCCCGGCGCGAATTTGGCGATCCGATGGATCTGAGTGAGCTTTCGACCTTTCTGTTCCGTACTGCACGCACGATTGCGACTTTCGGGCCAGATGCGGCAACCAGGTACCACGTTGCTAGACGCGTGAATCCGAGCGGCGGCGGGATGTACGAACTTGAGACTTATCTGACCGTGGAGTCGGTACGCGGCCTCGAATCTGGTTGTTATAAGTATGTTCCAGAACAGCATTCGCTTGTCGCCCTGAAGGATGATGTTGGTGCGCGGCGGTCACTACTCGACGACATTGTCGAAGCAACCGGGATCCGCGGTCGTCCTGGGGCGATCGTGAATCTCGTATCACGGTTCGACCGCCTCACCTGGAAATACGAGTCGATCTCCTACGCGACGACGTTGAAAAATGTTGGCGTGGCGTACGGCTCCATGTACCTCGTGGGCGAAGCCCTCGGACTCGCAACAACTGCAGTCGGCGGCGGCGACAGTCCTATGGTTTCCCGCTTGTACCGGTTGGAGGAGACAATGCTTCCGGTGGGCGAATTTGTTGTTGGACGCCGGGGAGCAGATCCCACCGAAGATCCCCACCGCTACCACTACTTTGACGGACCTAACGAAACGGAGCCATGGTGGAAGGAATAGTGGTGCCACGCATCGTCGAAGTCGATCTGCTTGACCCTCCGTTTCCCTGCACCAGTGCCGACGACATCGTGATTGTCTTCGCTGAGAACCGCGCCGTCGTATATCGCCTCGAAGTTGACCTTGTAGAAATCATCGACACGCGCTGGATAGAGAGCGTGCTCGGCGCTTGGGGGCGGACGTTCGACCCGACGGAGATCGTAAGGGGGGCAGAGCGCGACCCTATCCTCGAAGAATTGGCGCGGGACGCAGTTCAGCAGCTGCAGGACTCAACAGGCTCAGCTATCTACGCAATCGAGCTCAATCCATGGCCCAGAGTTGAGGTAATCTCTTGGATCCAGCTCGTAGAACTCCTCACTTCGACCTACGCACCAACTGATGACTTGACATTTGATTTCGCCGCACCACTCGATGGCCGTCGAATTGACATCGCTACATTGCCGGTATTTGCGAACGGCGTCATCAGCCACGACCTCCTCGGTGCAATTTCAGTCCGCCCGCGCCTCGGTGATTCCGATCGACTCAACGTGGGAGCCTACGGATTCACCGCGCGAAATGAGGGCCATGTCGGATGGTCTGGCCACGGTTACACCGCTGCTTTCTCGCAAAACGCTGCGGTCCTGGAATGCTTAGAACGGGGTGCCTCAATAACGGCGCATTCGTTCCGAACCTCCCTGAAAGACTCTGAGCTGCGGATCACACCCACCGAACTGGGGCACAACACCGATACAGCCGTATACGAGTGGGTCCCTGGGGTCGATCCCCTCACGAACAATGTCGTCCACGTGCCCGCAAGATGCGTGTTCTACCTCGACGCCTCGCTCCGGACAACTTTTCCCGAGACCTCCAACGGTGCTGCGCTCGGAGCGACGCTCGAGGAGGCTACCGTCGCGGCGCTGTGCGAGCTGATCGAACGAGACGCATTGATCACCTCGTGGTACTCCGGCGTACGTCCGCCGGTAATTGTCGGCTTAGAGGATGCCGGAGACCACATCTTGGACGGTGCATTGGAGCGCTGCCGCGTAACTGGATTCACAGCCAAGTTCTACGACCTCGGCCCCACGACTGTGGGAGCCGTTGTCCTCTGTGCACTTCAGGACAGACAAGGCAACGTAGGTATGGGCAGCTCATGCGCGATGAGCACTCACGCCGCCGCGCGAACCGCCCTCGGAGAGGCCGCATCCGTATTGTCCGACCTACCGCGCCTTGCGCGCTCCGAAAGCGACAAAATTCTTCTACTCGAAGACGAGCCTAAACTAGTCGATGCGCTTCGCGATCACACATTGTTGCTGATTACAAACATAGGCCGCGCGCACGTTGCAGAATACTTGTCGTCACCGCACGAAGTTCACCACACGGACGTCAGGCGAGACGCTGCCACCGACCTGGGCGCGTTCCTCGAGTTGCTGTTGCCTCGCAGTAACACCGTTGTTGTTGACACCACAGATGGCCGATGCTGCGAATTGGGACTCCGCACCGTCAAAATCGTGGCGCCGGGTTTGGTTCCTATCGACTTCGGATGGTCACGGCAGCGCGCCGTATGGTCATCTTGCTACCGCGACAGGATCGAGTCGATGGCGCTGGCAGCCGGGACTTGCGTACGCGACATTCCGCACCCATTCCCCTGATGTCTATTGAAATAGCCGCAATGGCCCGCCAGATCGGTTAAATTCCAAGCACACTCACCGACGGGCAGCCTGACCGTAACTGGGCACGGTACTGACGTGAGAGTTGGCCTAGAAGTTGCGCAACCACCCCGGCTGAACCTCGACGCTCAGAGGTCGTCGAGTTTCACGATGCCGTCTTGCAGAGCCCTGGCGACGAGTGCAGCTTTGGTCGGTGCAGCCCGACCGACGCGGGAGTATTTGTCCCGAATTCGGGTCAGGTGGGTATTGACGGTTCCCAGCGCGATGTGGAGGCGCGCGCCGACTTCGACTTTGGAGTCGCAGCCCAACCACACCTTCAGGACTACGACCTCGCGCTCGGTCAGCCCGGGTGACGCGTAGACCGGCGCTGGTCGTTGGCTATGGACTCGTCCAGGCCCGAGAGTGGGGCGGGTGACGGACGGGCTCGCGTCGAGGGCGGTGCGCACAGTCCCGGGCAGCGCGACGCGGGTCCGGACTTGGGGTCGATGATCGACTAACACCATCTGATCCTCCTCGAGATACCGGCCTTGAGGCCGACATGTATCGGACCACGGCCCTTGAACCCCCTGCAACACAAACCAATTCGAGAAAAACATCGATTCGGATGGTCCATCTACACAATGCTGTGGTTGAAACTAAACTTAGCGAGGACGGTCGCCAAATTGCTATAGTTCGTGATCCATTCAGGTGCGGTGCAGTCCAGAGAAGGCGGTCGACGTTGAACCCTAGGCCTGTCCCGCGTGAACAATTTCTGCACGCCGGATACCGACTCCTGAGCGAAGTGGACATGACCGATCTCGCCCGGTCGCTGTCTATCTCGGCGGTAGTCGACGGTGCTGGGCTGTCGCATCAAACGTTCCACAACACCTACCCCGGCAACTCCCGCAGCGGAGGTTCCGGCGGCAAAGAGGCGTTCGTCGCGGATCTGCTCGAGAACCTCACTGTAAATTACAGCGGCACCGCACCGACCGACCCGCCGGCCGGACTGCGAGATGCGGCCGCGCCGGTGTCTGCCCTGTTCGAGGACCTGACATCCGGCCTGATGCGTCGGCGCTTGATCGCCATTTTGATGGCTACCGACCACGACGGGGCCCGCAAAGCGGTCACCCCTGAATTCGAGCGACTGGATGCAGACCTGCGCACCAAGGTGGGCGAAGCAATCCAAGCTCAGGGCGGGTCTGTCCGCCAACCGATGTCACTGACCTCCCTCTCTACTGTCCTCGGAGCGTTGCTCGACGGACTCGCACTACGAGAAATGCTGACTCCCGGTTCCTTCTCCGGGAACGACATCGCTGCAACGACCACCTCGATCCTGCGGTGGGCGATCGATCCACTGCATTCCGATCGACAAGCACCCGACCCGGACCCGGCAGATCCTTCCGACGTCTCCGACGCTCTGCGGCCAGACCTCGAGGCCGACGTGATCACCGCAACGGAAGCTCTGTTCGTCGATAACGGATACTTTCTCGTCACACTCGCTGATATCGCGGCAGCCGCCCGCCTCCGGACCGACGACCTTCGCCGGCT
The DNA here is from genome assembly GCA_963517305.1 of uncultured Rhodococcus sp. Taxonomy (GTDB): domain Bacteria; phylum Actinomycetota; class Actinomycetes; order Mycobacteriales; family Mycobacteriaceae; genus Rhodococcoides. The sequence continues at coordinate 51,133 of CAUQEL010000029.1, read as the reverse complement.
GTTCCCGAGCAAAGTCGACATCATCGTCGCCGCGCTCAAACCGAAGTTCGATCGCGTCCTGCGATTGCGTCGAGCCGACGAGCGTCTCGGCATCGAACCCGCTATCGCATTGCGCCGCACGCTGATCGAGGTTGGTGAATTCGTGATCGACAACCGAGCCATGAGCTCCGGGATGCTGCTCGCTTTGAGCTTCGAGCAGTTTCAGCAACCCAACACCGTCACCACAGTTCTGGAAAACCTCTTCCTTCCGTCTGCCGTTGTCCCGATCCTCGAACGGGGACGCGAAGCGGGCGTGTTCAGCGATGAAGCACCGACGATCGAGGCTGCGATCATGCTGACCAACAACGTTCTGTTTCGATGCTTGACGCGGCCGACCGAAACGGCGATCGACGTTGTCGACGGCGTTCTCCGACTACTCATGCCCGGCATCGCAACAAGGACCCCATAAGGACCTGGAGACGCCGAGCTTCGGCCCACACTGGAATCCGGTCTCGGTACTGCCGAACAGCTCCGGCGGCTGTGCATCGCCGGACTGGCAACCGCAACTGTCGTCGACATTTCAGCCACGTCGGGGATCGTCAACCCATTCCGGATGCTCCCGCTGGGCCCACTCTCGCGTGACGACACCCGCCGTCATTCCGCGCATGGCCTCGGTGTCTCGCCATGCGTAGGTGATGTGGCCGACCACCAGAAGGCCGAATCCGAGTGCGAACCAATCGTGAACGAAGGTCGCACCGATCCGCCAGTTCAGCGGGCTCCAGTTCTGGAAATACATCACCGCACCGGTCAGCAACAGCACGAGAATCGATCCGCCGCTGAGCGCACCGTTCAGCTTCTGACCGGCGTTGAACTTACCCACCCCCACCGCCCCGAGGCGACGGGCCTTGGAACGCAACCACTTCCAGTCGTCGTCGACGAATCTGTTGAGATGCTCCATGTCCCGTCGGTAACCCCTCGATACCGCACCGGCGAGCAACGGAACCGGAAGGAGGAAACCCGACCACACGTGCACGAACTCCACGATCGGGCGGTGTCCCACCAGCACTGCGAGCGACCCGATGTAGAGGATGGCGGCAGTCACGATGCAGACGATCACCAGGACGCCGACAGCCCAGTGCACATGTCGTTCGACCCGTCCGAAGCGAGCGACCTCAGCCCGTGGGGTCATCGCGACGCCCGTTCGATTCGCCCACGTATGCGTCGATGTCGTATCCGCGATTCTCCCAATAGCCCGGCACCACGTTGTCGGTGAGCTCGATGCCGCCGAGCCACTTGATGCTCTTGTAGCCGTACATCGAGGCGACGAACAGTCGAACGGGCCCACCGTGGTCGTGGGTCACCGGACCGTCCAGCATTGTCAGCGCAACCAGGACGTCGTCCTGACGCGCCTGCTCGAGCGTCAGACTCTCCGTATAGGTCCCGTCGAACGAGGTGAAGCGAAGCGAGTTCGCTGACGCGGTGGGCACGACGGCATCGAGAATATCGGCCAATCGCACTCCGCTCCAGGCAACTTCGGGCACTCGCCATCCCGTGACGCACTGAAAGTCACGCACCAGCGACGTCTGCGGCATCGAACGTAGGTCCTGCAGAGTGAACGTGCGCGGTGCGTCGACGGAACCGCCCACCGTCAAGGCGTAAGAACCCTCGTCCTTGCGCGGCGCGCCCTGCGTCACCGAGTAGAACCGAAAATTGTTCCCGACGGGAATCAGCCCTATCAATCCCGTCGGATCGTGATTGCCGAGTGGGCCGAGAACGGACGCCAACCCCTTCTGCAGTGCCCCGCCGCCCACGATGCCCGCGGCACCGGCTGCCACCAGGCCGAGCACGACTCGGCGACCCACGGGCCTGCCCGGAATCTCTCGTTCGTCGATCGGCATCCCTCCACTGTCCACGCTCGACGACGATCCGTCACCTGGCGATGCTCGAAGTCTGGAAGTTCGCCGCCGGAAGTCCTACTTTGGAAACATGGCACTGTCGAAGGCAGAACGCGAAGAATTTTTGGCCGAATCTCGGATCGCCGCCTTGTCCGTCGCTGCGGGTCCGGATCGGGGGCCGCTCACCGTCCCCATCTGGTACGACTACACCCCGGGCGGTGACGCGTGGGTCCTCACCGGCAGGACGTCCAAGAAGGCCCAATTGATCAGGGCTGCAGGTCGATTCACCCTCGTGGTCGAGCAGTCGAATCCGACGATCAAATACGTGTCCGTCGACGGGCCGGTCGCGCGCGAAGAGCCGAGCACCGCGGATCTACTGCGCGCCATGGCAGCGCGCTACCTGCCCCCGGAGAAGGTCGACGGCTACCTCGAGATGGCCAACAGCGACCACGAAGAGAACGTGGTGTTCTACCTGCAACCGGAGCATTGGCTGTCGGCCGATCTGGGCGCCATCTGAGAGAAATCGCGATTCGAGAGAACTGCGTTATGGAGTGGGTGCCAGGCTGTTTCCGGGCGGGATGGTCACACAGTTGCTGTGCGTCGGCCCACCGGCGAACCGCTCGGTCAGGAACTGCAGACTCTGCGCCTCGAATACTGGGAAGGCTTCGCTGTGCGTCAAGCCGTCGTACTGTGCGTACTGCACATCGACGCCGCGGCCGCAGTAGGCGTACGCCAGTCCCTGCACGTCGCCGGTGATCATGACGGTGTCGCCGATCGGATCGGCGTGCCCGACAGCCAGGAACATCGGCGTCCGCGGAGTCCCCTGACTGCCCATGATGTTGTCGTCGATCGCCGCCACCACCTCGGGTACGTCCAGCAGCGAGTTGTACGGGGCCTTGACCATCGACGCGTCGGTGAGTGTCGGGTAGTCGTCGGCGAATTGGGCGATGCACTCCTGATCGACCTGATCGATCACCTCGAGGCCGTAGTCGGAGATGAAACTGTTCAGGTCGAGACCGTATGCACGTTCGTAGGCGACGATCAGTGCCGGGATGACACCCGCCCACTGCCTGTTACCGCTGACGTACGGCAGGTTGTGGGCCAGATCGACCGGCAGCCCGCCGGCCGCCACCCCGACGAGATTCAGCTCGGGTGCGTACGCGGGGGCAATTTCGGCACCCCACTGCGTCGGCACGGATCCCCCGGAGTACCCGACCATCCCGACGGGCGTGCTCGACGGAAGCTGCAGGAAGGACTGAGCCGCACGAATGCCGTCCAGCGCTGCGTAGCCCGACTGCCGCCCGATCGTCCACTCGAGCTCCTCACCCTCGTAATCCGGCACGACGACGGTGTAGCCGGCTGCGAGGTAGCCGGCGATGACCGCCTGTTCCGCGCCGGCAATGGGACTCGTGGACCCGCCGCTGAGGGTGTACGAGGGATTGCACTGAGAGCCGAGGGCGTCGTAGGCCATGTGGTACGAGACGATCCGCGTCGGCCCGGGGACCAAGGGCCGCAGCACGGTGGCGACCGTGACGACGCCGTCGCCCTGCTGGTCGGTCGTTCTGTACAGAACCTGGCTACCCGTGATCGGCGTCGGCTGGGTCGGGGTGCGGAACGTCATGGGCCTCGACCGAAGCACCGTCCCTGGGGAGACGTCCAAGCCGCCGTCCCAATCGTAGAACGGATCGTCGGCCGGTATCGGTGAGCCGGGTCCGGGATCTGCCTGTGCAACAGGCACACTCACGAGTATTACGGACCCCAGAAGTAGAACGACCGAGGCCATCAGCCTCACTACGAACCCTCTACCAGCCTGTGACATGGAACAATTAAACCCCCGCGAACTCGAAGTTATGGACGGAAATCGCCAGATTTTCATCCATGACTTCGAGTTCGGCGGAGGCTGGGTTACTTCAGGACGATGTTCACCATTCGACCCGGGATCACGATGATCTTGGTCGGGGCCTTGCCGTCGAGCAGGGCCACGATTTTCTCCTCGGCCAAGGCAGTTTTCTCGACGTCGTCCTTCGTCGCGTCGGCGGGCACGGTGATGCGGCTGCGGACCTTGCCGTTGACCTGGATGGGGTAGTCGACGGTATCGGCGACCAGCCACTTCTTCTCCACGCGCGGGAAAGGCCCGTGCGCCAACGACTTCTCGTGCCCCAGCTTGCTCCACAGTTCCTCGGACAGATGCGGTGCCAGCGGAGCGAGCATCAGGATCAGCGGCTCGACGACCCCACGCGGAGCACCGTCGGGGTACGCCTTGGTGATGTGGTTGGTCAGCTCGATCAGCTTGGCACCGGCCGTATTGTCGCGCAGCGCAGCGTAATCCGCGTGCACGCCGTCGATCACCCGGTTGAGCACCCGCAACGTGTCCTCGGTCGGCTTGTCGTCGGTGACGCGCACTTCACCGGTCACCTCGTCGAGCACCAGTCGCCACACCCGCTGCAGGAACCGCTGCGCGCCGACGACGTCCTTGGTGGCCCAGGGCCGGGAGGTGTCCAGCGGGCCCATCGACATCTCGTAGAAGCGCAGGGTGTCGGCACCGTACTCGGCGAAGATCTCGTCGGGGGAGACCGAGTTCTTCAGCGACTTGCCCATTTTCCCGTATTCACGGTTGACGGGCTGGTCCTGATAGAAGTAGCCACCGTCGCGCTCGATCACCTCGGCCGCGGGCACGTAGACCCCGCGAGCATCGGTGAAGGCGTAGGCCTGGATGTAGCCCTGGTTGTAGAGGCGACGGTACGGCTCGCTGGAGCTGACGTGCCCCAGATCGAACAGCACCTTGTGCCAGAAGCGCGAGTACAGCAGGTGCAGCACCGCATGCTCGACGCCACCGACGTAGAGATCGACTCCGCCGGGATCGTGGGGTCCGTGGATCTCCGGACGCGGTCCGACCCAGTACTTCTCGTTCTCCGGGTCTGCGAAGGCCTCGGAGTTGGTGGGGTCGATGTAGCGCAGCTGGTACCAGGAGCTACCGGCCCACTGCGGCATGACGTTGGTGTCGCGGGTGTAGGTCTGCAGCCCGTCGCCCAGATCGAGTTCGACCTCGACCCAGTCGCTGGCCTTGGCCAGCGGCGGGGACGGCTCGGAGCCGGCGTCGTCGGGATCGAACGAGACCGGCGCGTAGTTCTCGACCTCCGGAAGTTCCACCGGCAGAGCAGAATCCGGCAGGCCGTGCGGGTTGCCCTCGGAGTCCCAGACGATCGGGAACGGCTCACCCCAGTAGCGCTGGCGAGCGAACAGCCAGTCGCGCAGCTTGTACTGAATGGTGCCGCGGCCGGTGCCGTCGGCTTCCAGTCGCGCGATGACGGCGGCCTTGGCCTCGTCCACCGGCAGACCGTCCAGGAAGTCGGAGTTCACCAGCTCACCGTCGCCGACGTATGCCGCCCCGGTGACATCTCCGCCCGAAATGACCTCGCGCACAGGCAGATCGAACGCGGTGGCGAACTCCCAGTCGCGAGCGTCGTGTCCGGGTACGGCCATGATCGCGCCGGTGCCGTAGCCGGTCAGCACGTAGTCTGCGATGAACACCGGCACCTGCTCACCGTTGACCGGGTTCTTCACGTAGGCACCGATGAAGACGCCGGTCTTCTCCTTGTTCTCCTGCCGCTCCAGATCGGACTTGGCGGCGATCGAAGCGCGGTATGCAGCAACCGCTTCCGCGGGAGTGGCGGCCCCGCCGGTCCACTTGTCGGGGACATTCGCCGGCCACTCGGGAGCAACCAACCCGTCGACCAGTCGGTGCTCGGGGGCGAGCACCACGTAGGTGGCACCGAACAGTGTGTCCGGGCGAGTGGTGAACACCTCGATGTTCGAGAACGAGACCTGCGCACCGCGAGAGCGTCCGATCCAGTTGCGCTGCATCGTCTTGACCTTCTCGGGCCAATCCAGGTACTCGAGGTCGTCGACCAGGCGGTCGGAGTACGCGGTGATCCGCATCATCCACTGCCGCAGGTTCTTTCGGAACACCGGAAAGTTTCCGCGGTCACTGCGTCCGTCGGCGGTGACCTCCTCGTTGGCCAACACCGTGCCCAGGCCGGGGCACCAGTTGACCATCGAGTTGGACTCGTACACCAGACGGAAGCCGTCGATCACCTCGCGGCGTTCACCTACCGTCAGCGATTCCCAGGAGCGGCCGTCGTCCAGGGTCCGCTCACCGGAAGCGAAGGCCGCCTCCAGTTCCGCGATGGGCCGCGCCTTGTCGAGGTCCGCGTCGAACCACGAGTTGAAGATCTGCAGGAATATCCACTGCGTCCAGTGATAGAAGTCGACGTCCGTCGTCGCCAGGGACCGTCGACGATCGTGCCCGAGACCCAGCCGACGCAGTTGGCGTCGCATGTTGGTGATGTTGTCCTCGGTGGTGCTGCGCGGGTGCGTGCCCGTCTGCACGGCGTACTGCTCGGCCGGCAGACCGAACGCGTCGTAGCCCAGTGCGTGCAGCACGTTGCGACCCTGCATGCGGTGATACCGCGCGAAGACATCGGTGGCGATGTAGCCGAGGGGGTGACCGACGTGCAGGCCGCTGCCCGACGGGTACGGGAACATGTCCTGGACGAACAGCTTGTCCTTCGGGACGTCTCCGGCGAGGGTTCCGACCGGGTTGGGAGCGTCGAACGTGCCCTGCGTCTCCCACAGGTCCTGCCACTGCTCCTCGATGTGCCCGGCGAGTTCGGCTGTGTAGCGGTACTCGGGGGCGGACTCGGTGGGTGCTTCAACGGAATCGGTCACACCTACCAGCCTAAAGTGTGACGCGGCCCGCCTGGTACCAGGACCTCGCTGCGCCGTATCCTGGCGAGGTGGTCATCGTCTCGATTGTGTTGTTCGTGCTCGCCCTCGTCGTCGGCGCTGTCGCTGTCGCGTCACTGCTGGGTCGGCTCCCACGCAACCGTTTCGCCGGTGTCCGCACCGCCGAGGCCATGCGCGACGACGAGACGTTCACTCTCGCCAATCGCGTCGCCGGGCCCACCACCGCCGCATCGGCCCTGGTGCTGGCCATCGGCGCAGTGGCCGCCCTCGCGTTGAGCGGCATCGCCGCCGTCGTCGGCGTCGTCGTAGCCCTCGTGGCCGCGCTGTTCATCGCCGCAGCCGGCGGATCCATCGGGGCCCGCGCAGCAGCGGCCGTCCCGCCACCCGCCGAGGCGGACGGATGCGGAAGCTCCTGCATCTCGTGCAGCCTCAAGGACGCCTGCCAGCCGAGCTGAGCTGATGAAGGCGAAGGCACTACGCACGTTCGACCCGGCCGGGGTCGTCTTCGGCGTCGTCGTCCCCCTTGTCGTAGCCACACTCGGACTCGTCCTTGCGTACCTGTGGCAAGGCCGTCTGCCCGAGCAGGTCGCCACCCACTTCAGCGGCACCGAACCGGACGACTTCTCCAACCCCCTCTCCAACGCCTGGACCCTCGCGATCGTGATCGTGCTGGTGGGCGGCGGGTGCAGTGCCGTCGCATCGTTGGCTCGGGTGCTGCTGATCATGCGTCGCACGATGTTGATCATCGGGCTGACCGTCGTCGGGACGATCGGTGTTCTGCAGATCGCGACCCTGGTTCGTGAACTGGACTTGGCGACCGAGCAGAGCGTCACCATCCCTGGTTGGGCCATGGCGGTGGGGACCGTCGTCGGCTTCGCGGCCGGGCTGTTCGGCGCATCGAGGCTGCGCGATCACCGCGAACGCGTTCTCGCCACGTCGCCGCCGCACTCCGATCTGCCACGGTGCAGCCCCGAATTACCCCTGGTGGTCCCCGTCGGTGCCAGTCGCGTCGCCGGCATCACCGTCGTGGCAGTGTCCGTGGCCGGAGCCGCGCTGACGTGCTATCTGTCCAGCTCACTGTGGCCGATCTTCCTGTTCGCCCCCCTGACGATTCTGATTCTGTCGCTGCTGCGCTTCACCGTGCACATCGACAGCGACGGTCTGTTCGTCTCGAGCCTCGGCATGGCGGCCTTCGACTACGACATCGACGAGATCACCGGCGCATCGGTCAGAGCGGTCGACCCCTCGAAGGAGTTCGGCGGGTGGGGTCTGCGGGCCAAGGGACGCGGCAACTACGCCGTTGCCACCGACGCCGGGCCCGCGGCCTTCGTCACGTTCGCCAACGGAGACCGGCTCACCATCGGCTCTGCCGACGCAGAGAAGATCGCAGGCACGCTCAACACCTTGACCGCCCGCACTCGCAGCGCCACGGTGGATTGAGTTGGCCGAGTGAAGTTGTTGCGGGATACCGTGCTGGATCCATTCCTGTTGGGCATTTTCGCGGTCGCAGCGCTGGCGAGTCTGTTCCCGGCCACCGGCACAGCGGAGGACGTCCTGGGCTGGGTGACGCGGATCGCCATCGCACTGCTGTTCCTCATCTACGGCGCGCGCCTCTCGCCGCGCGACGCCTGGAACGGAGTCAAGCACTGGCGGCTGCACTCGGTGATCCTGGCGTGCACGTACCTGCTGTTCCCCGCGCTCGGACTTGCGCTGCGGATTCTCGTCCCCGGCGTGATCAGTGACGACCTCTACACCGGAATACTGTTCCTGTGCCTGGTCCCCTCGACCGTGCAGTCCTCGATCGCCTTCACCTCCATCGCCCGCGGCAACGTCGCCGGTGCCGTGGTGAGTGCCTCGTTCTCCAACATCATCGGCGTGTTCGTCACCCCACTGCTCGTGATCGCCCTGATGACCACCACCGGTTCCGTGAGCATCGACCCCAGCTCGATCCTCGACATCGTGGTCCAACTGTTGCTCCCGTTCGCCGTCGGTCAGCTGATCCGGCCCTGGGTGACAGGCTGGCTCACCCGACACAGCGCGCCGACGAAGCTCGTCGACCGCGGTTCGATCCTGCTGGTCGTCTTCGCCGCCTTCAGCGAATCGATGAACCAGAACGTGTGGTCCTCGGTGGCGGTGTGGCGCATCGGCGTCGTCGTGGCAGTGAGCGCTGCGCTGCTCGCCCTGGTGCTGACGATCACCTGGTACGGAGGCAAATGGTTGGGCTTCGCCTTCGAGGATCGGGTGGTGCTGCTGTTCTGCGGATCCAAGAAGAGCCTGGCCAGTGGGCTGCCGATGGCCGCGGTGCTGTTCGTCGGCCAACCCGTCGGACTGATCGTGCTGCCGCTGTTGATCTTCCACCAGATCCAGCTGATGGTGTGCACCGTGATCGCTCAGCATTTCGCTCGACGACCGGAATCGGAACAGAGCCCGGTGGGCAGCGTCGCGGACTAGATTGGGTGTCACTCGAGCCGATCACGGGAGACGACGATGACCAGGAAAATCCATGCCGACGGTATCGTCTCTGCGGTCTACACCGGCCGGTTCGCCACCAATCCCGTACCCGCACTGAGACTTCCCGAGGAGCAGCTCGATCCCGACGCCGCCTACCGCTACATCCACGACGAACTGATGCTCGACGGCAGCTCGCGCCTGAATCTGGCGACGTTCGTCACCACGTGGATGGATCCACAGGCCGAGAAGCTCATGGCGGAGACGTTCGACAAGAACATGATCGACAAGGACGAATACCCGTCCACCGCCGCCATCGAGGAACGCTGCGTCAACATCGTCGCCGACCTGTTCCATGCGCCCGGACTCGATCGGGAGGACCCGTCGTCGGCCACGGGCGTGTCGACCATCGGATCCAGTGAAGCCGTCATGCTGGCCGGATTGGCACTCAAATGGCGCTGGCGGGCCAAAGGAACGGGTACCGGCACTCCGAACCTGGTGCTGGGCAGCAATGTTCAGGTGGTGTGGGAGAAGTTCTGCCGCTACTTCGACGTAGAACCCAAATACCTGCCCGTCGAACGCGGCCGCTACGTCATCACCCCGGAACAGGTTCGGGATGCAGTGGACGAGAACACCATCGGCGTCGTCGCCATCCTCGGCACCACGTTCACCGGAGAACTCGAACCGGTGCAGGAGATCTGCGCCGTGCTGGACGAGATCGCCGGAGGTGGCGGGCCCGACGTACCGGTGCACGTCGACGCGGCCAGTGGCGGATTCGTCGTACCGTTCCTGTACCCGGAACTCGAATGGGACTTCCGGCTGCCTCGCGTCAAGTCCATCAACGCCAGCGGCCACAAGTACGGATTGACCTATCCAGGAATAGGATTCGCCGTCTGGCGAACCAAGGAGGACCTGCCCGAGGACCTCGTGTTCCGCGTCAACTACCTCGGTGGAGACATGCCCACCTTCACGTTGAACTTCTCCAGGCCGGGCAATCAGGTGATCGGGCAGTATTACAACTTCCTGCGCCTCGGTAGATCCGGCTACACCGAGATCATGAAAGCACTGCGCGACACCGCCGTTCGCGTCAGCCGACACCTCGACAACCATCCCGACATCGAAGTGATCACCGACGGATCGGCCATCCCGGTGCTGTCGTTCATGTTGAAGGACCATTGCGGTTTCACCGTCTTCGACGTCTCCCACGAACTACGTGCCCGCGGATGGCAGGTACCGGCATACACGATGCCCGACAACGCAACCGACGTCGCCGTACTCCGAATCGTCGTCCGAGAAGGTTTCAGCGCCGACCTGGGCCGAATGCTGTGCATCGCCATCGACGAAGTGATCGCCGGACTCAAATCGGGCGGGCACTCCCAGGCTCGCCCCTTCGCTCACTGAGCGCTGCGCGCATGTGAGCGAAACTTCGACCCCTGCTACGAATTTCCGCTCACGTGCGGCGCAGCCGCTCTAGTTCCGGTCGACGTCGATCGGATGAGATGCCAGCAGCGCCATCGGCATCGGCTGGCGACGCAGTACGTGCGCCCACAGGTCGATGCGTGGTGGACCGATCACGTCGGATGGCAAGGCAGACAACACCATCCAGTCGTCGCGGTCGAGTTCGCCTTCGAGCTGTCCGAACGTCCAGCCCGAGTAGCCGGCGAAGATGCGCACACCCTCGACGAGTGGGGCGATATCGGCCGGATCGGAATCGAGATCGACCATCACCACTCGGCCGTCGACGCGTCGTAGACCGGGAACCCCGTCGATCGCCACGCCGGTCCGCAGCGTCGCCAGGCACAGGGCCGAATCGCGCTTGACCGGGCCGCCGACGTACAGCGCCTGGGGCTTGGCTGCCAGCTCGGACCAGTTGGGCAATACGTTCTGCACCGCTGTCTCGCTGGGACGGTTGATCACGACACCGAGGCTGCCCGCGTCGTTGTGTTCGATGATGTAGATGACAGTGCGCCGAAACGTGGGCTCCACGAGTTCGATGGACGAGACCAACAGACTGCCGGGACGAACATCGCGCAAGGCCGATGCCGTCTGGTCCTCGGGTTCCTCCGCATGCGCTGCCACGCTAGTCATTGTGGCACCGCGCACCCGCGGATGTGGCGCAAGCGATGCGGCCAGTCCTCGTTACCTACTCGAGCCCAGCGATCTTCGTCAACAATCCCAACTGGTACTCGAACAGGTCGTCCCTGCTGGCGAACGTCGTAGCACCGTACTGATCGAACACATCGAAGCTGATGGCCCCGAACAGCGACGCCCACACCATGACTCCCAGTGCGATCAGCCCGTCGGGCAGATCCATCTCCATCTCCGCACGGATGTCCTCGAAGCTGCCGTGCAGTGACGCCAACTCGGGCGGATCGGCCTCGACGTCCGGTCGACGGGTCTGCCACGCCGAATGGAGGACGGCCACCAACGTGGTGATGACCCGGGTGCCCGGACCGGTGGTCTGCTCCGCAGGAGCGTGATAGCCGGGCACCGGGCTGCCGAACAGCAATGCGTAGCGCGCCGGCTCCTGCAATCCCCACTGCCGCACAGTCCGGCCGAGCGCGAGGAACTTCTCCCTGGGTCCGTCGGCCGCGTCCACCGCTGCGTCGACGGTGTCCCCGAGCTCGGTGTATCCGTCGACGACCAGCAGGGTCAGCAGTTCGTCGCGGCTGGCGACGTACCGGTAGACGGCGGAGGACACGACCCCGAGGTCCCGCGCGACAGCGCGCAACGACAGGGCGGCCGCGCCGTCGGCGGCCAGGTGTTCGCGTCCGATGCGCGTGATGTCGGCCAGGGTCTGCGCGCGGGCTCGGGTGCGGGGAGTGCTCGCCATGGCCAACACAGTAACTGCCGCTCTTTCGAGAGAGCACTGCTCTTGCTTTATCGCCACCACGGGTGCACACTCGGTACATCGGAGAGCACCGCTCTCACTTTCCTCGAATGGAGCGATCATGACCGAACTTCACGTCGTCACCGGAGCCGGACCCGTCGGCTGGACTGTGACCGAACAGCTTGCTGCGCAGGGCCATTCGGTGCGCGTCCTCACCCGATCCGGCAGTGGGCCCGAGCACCCGATGATCGAACGCCGCGCCGTCGACATCGAATCCGACGATCTTCGAACCCACCTCGACGGTGCCACCGCCGTCTACCACTGCACCCACGTCGCCTACGAGAACAAGGTGTGGCGGAGCAAGCTCGTCGCCATGGAGAACCGCGTGCTCGACGCGGCCGCCGGCACCATCGTCGCGTTCCCCGAAAGTCTCTACGCCTACGGCCGGGTCGACGGCCCGATCCGCGAGGACTCGCCCCGAGACGCGACGTTCCGGAAATTGGGGGTACGCACCGAACTGCTCGCTGCGCGTGATGCACACGCAACCCCCACCGTCAGCGTCGCCGCCTCGGATTTCTACGGACCGCGCGTGCTGACCTCCCACATGGGTGAGCGGGTGATTGCGCCCATTCTGGCCGGCAAGCCGATCCGCGTCATCGCCACCGCAGATCTGCCCCACTCGTTCACCTACGTCCCGGATCTGGCAGCCGCAATGATCACCGCCGCGGCGTCACCGTCGCTGTGGAACACCGTCCTGCATGCACCCACCGCTCCTGCCGTCTCGCAGCGGGCGATGATCGAGATGTTCTCGGCTGCAGCTGGACTCACCACACCGAAGGTCGGCGTCATTCCGACCTGGGCAATGCGAGTGCTGAGTACGATGCCCGGTCCGATGAAAGAACTCGGCGACACGCTGTACCAGTTCCGCTACCCCTACGTCCTCGACTCGAGCCGCAGCGAGGCGATCCTCGGACAGCAGCCCACCTCACTCGTCGACGGCACGGCCGCCACGATGGCGTGGTGGGCGGCGACTCCCGCCGTCTCCGTGTGACGAGCGGGGGCTAAAGTCCCGTCGGTGAGCGACGCTTCCTTCCGTACCCGACTGCGCGAATCCCCGGGGGTCGGCAAGCTGACGACCATTCGGTTCGCCGGTCAGTTCGGCGACGGGTTGTTCCAGGCTGCGCTCAGCGGTGCCATTCTGTTCAATCCGGAGCGCGCGACGAATCCGGCCGAGATCGCGGCCGGATTCGCGGTGTTGCTCGTCCCGTACTCGTTGGTGGGGCCGTTCGCCGGGGCGCTGCTCGACCGCTGGGATCGCCGCTCGGTCCTGCTGTGGGCCAACATCGTTCGCATCGTGCTGATCGTCACCACCGCGGTTCTGCTGTGCGCCGGGGTGGACGCCACACCGTTGTTGCTGTTGGCCTTGGCCACCGTGGGACTCAGTCGGTTCGTGCTCGCGGGGGCGTCCGCATCGCTGCCCCACGTGGTTCGACAGTCGTGGCTGGTACCGATGAACTCGGTGCTGGCCACCGTCGGATCCGGTTTCGCGGCGGCAGGTGCGGGCATCGCCGTCGCGGTGATCGGTGTCGTCGGCGCAGGCGATCTCGGCTCGGGGGTCGCCGTCGGTCTGTCCGCCACCGGATCGGTCGTCGGGGCTCTCGCCGCGGCGCGGTTCCGTCCGCGATCTCTCGGACCTGGCGTCGAAAGCCGCACCGACAGTCCACTGAAAGACGTTGCTGCAGGCTTGAAATCGGGCGCACAGGCCGTCTGGCGCTCCGCCGGTGTCACGACCGCGATGCTCGGCATCGGCGCACACCGCATCGTGTTCGGCATCAACACCCTGATCATGGTGTTGATTCTTCGCGGGAGCGGAGCCGGCAGCACGCTTCCCGGCGGCCTCGCCGGCTTCGGCATCGCCGTCGGCGCCACCGCGGTCGGCATGTTCCTCGCCGCCCTGATCACGCCCTTCGCCGTTCCCCGGTTCGGGCGCACCCGCACGATCGCCGCCGCTCTCGTGCTCGCCATCCTGGCGCAACTCGGTGCCGTCTTGGGCCTGACGCAGACCAGCTTGCTGATCGGAGCCTTCCTGCTGGGCATCGCCGGGCAGACCGTCAAACTCAGTGGTGACGCTGCCATGCAGATCGAAATCGACGACGCCCATCGTGGACGCGTCTTCGCGTTGCAGGACACGGTGTTCAACGTGGCGTTCGTCGCTGCCCTCGCCGCTGCGGCCTTCGCCGTCGGCCCCGATACGACCGATCTGAGCCAGGACCCCACCGCGCACATCCTGGTGTTCATCGGAGCAGGTATCTACGCCCTCGGCTTGGCTGCGGCGGTGATCGACACCAGGCGCGCAGGCCGCTGACGTGGTGTATCTTTCCGTATCGGACCGATAGGTTTCGTCGTCGGAGAACACGGGGGCACCGCATGCACGGCCGTACGACGTCACTCGGCTGCATACTCGCGGTTGCCGCAGGTACGGCCGTCCTTGCAGCGCCTCCCGCGTTCGCAGCCCCGCCGCCGCCGGTGAACTCTTGTGGCGAAACAGGATTCGACCCCAAGCACTACCCACCCGAGCCCATCGGGCCGGGCAATCCGCCGCAGCTGCCACCCTTGCCGGACCGCGTGGTGATCCCCGTGCCGTATCCGTCGATCGAACTCGTGCCGGTTCCCGATCCGCCCCCGAACCACACCCGCGTGCAGGCCGAACCGCTCACCGACCCGTGTGCGGACCCGTGCCCCGATCTCACCGACGACGCCGATTCGCCGGCCACAGGTTCTGCAGGTCATCTGCCGTTCCCACGCATCGAGATCGACCCGCAGCCCGAGACCATCCCCATCCCGATCCCCGGCCCGGGCGGCACTCCGGAAACCGCGCCGCCCGCTCCCGCCGTCACCGAGGCAGAGCCCGGGCCGACGACGATGCCGCCCGGGGCACCTACCGTCGGAAGCGTCGAGGTCGTCTCGCAGCTGACGGGGCCGGGATCGGAGAACCGCACCGACAAGCGTTGGCAGGTCGACGGCACCGACCTCGGCATCATGTGGGAGAGCAAGCCCGGCGAGGTCGCCGTGGCCTTCGGCGACTCGTTCGGCAAGGGTTGGGAATTCGGCGTCGTCGGCGGCGACGACTGGCGTTCCAACGCACTGGGACACAGCACCGACACCGACCTCTCCGACGGTATGACCCTCGACTCGATGGTCCAGGATTCGCGTTGTCACGCAGCCGAACTGCTGCCGTCGCGCAAGATCAAGAACTGGGAGACCACGGTCATCCCCACCTCCGGGTTCGCCATCGACGACCGGCAGTACATGTCGTACATGTCCATTCGGCGCTGGAGCACGATTCCCGGCATGTGGTGGACCAACCACGGCGGGATCGCCTACTCCGACGACAACGGGTCCACCTGGGTCAAGGACGAGCATGCCAAGTGGGACAACGTCTTCGGTTTCTCCAAGTTCCAGGTCTCGACGATGGTGCCGGCGGGGGAGTACGTCTACATGTTCGGCACCGTCAACGGTCGCGCCGGACAGGTGGGGCTCGCGCGCGTCCCGAAAGCGGACGTGCTGAACAAGACTGCCTACCAGTACTGGGTGAACGGCACCTGGGCTCCCGTCGAGTCGAACGAGGCCACCCCCATCGCCGACGGTATGGCCGGGGAGCTGTCGGTCCAGCACGACGAGGCCCGTGGCCTGTGGCGGATGACGTATCTCGATCCGTTTCGCGGCGATATCGTTCTGCGCGAGTCCACTTCGCCGCAGGGACAGTGGACAGCGCCGAGCACGCTGATCGACACCGCCGAATACCCCAAGACGTACGGCGGCTTCATCCACCCATGGTCGACGGCGAACGAGCTGTACTTCACCGTCTCGGAGTGGGACAGCTACAACGTCTATCTGGTGAAGGCCGAGCTTCGCTCGTCGTGAGCGGAAACTCGTAGTGGGCTACGAACTTCCGTGCACGTGCGGGGGACGCGCCTAGTGCGTGGGCCACCACTCGAGCAGTGCGGCCTCGGCGTCCTCTCGGGACAACGGGCCCCGATCGAGGCGAAGTTCCTTCAGGAACTTCCACGCCTTGCCCACGTCGGGTCCGGCCGGGATGTTCAGCAACTCCATGATCGCGTTGCCGTCGAGGTCGGGCCGCACCCGAGCCAGGTCCTCCTGCTCGGCAATACGAGCGATGCGTTCTTCCAGGTCGTCGTAGGTGGCCTGCAGCGCCGCAGCTCGACGCTTGTTCCTCGTGGTCGAGTCGGCGCGAACCAGCTTGTGCAGCTTGGGAAGTAGCTCGCCGGCATCGGTGGCGTAGCGGCGGACGGCAGAGTCGGTCCACTGGCCCTTGCCGTAGCCGTGGAAACGCAGATGCAGAAACACCAGATGCGAGACGTCCTCGATCATCTTCTTCGAATACTTCAAGGCGCGCATACGCTTTCGCACCAGCTTGGCACCGACGACCTCGTGGTGATGGAAGCTGACTCCGCCGCCCGGCTCGTTTCGTTTGGTATCGGGCTTGCCGATGTCGTGCAGCAGTGCGGCCCAACGCAATACGAGGTCCGGATCGCCGTCCTCGAGATCGATCGCCTGCTTGAGCACCGTCAACGAGTGCGTGTACACGTCCTTGTGCTGGTGATGCTCGTCGATCTCGAGCTTCATGTTGGGCACCTCGGGAATGATGCGCTGCGCCAGACCCGTCTCGCACATCACGTCGATGCCGTCGATCGGGTGCGCACCGAGGATCAGCTTGTCCAGCTCCACCTGGACCCGCTCGGCGGTGATGCGGTCGATCTGATCGGCCATGTCCTCGATGGCCCGGTGCACCCGAGGCATCAGCGAAAATCCGAGCTGAGAGACGAACCGCGCGGCCCGCAGCATGCGCAGGGGATCGTCTCCGAACGACACCTCCGGTGCCGACGGGGTGTCGAGAACACCCTCGAGCAGCGCGTCCATACCGCCGAGCGGATCGACGAACTCCTGGGTGCCGTCGGCTCCGAGACGTACCGCCATGGCGTTGACGGTGAAGTCGCGGCGAACGAGATCCTCTTCGAGGCTGTTGCCGTACTGCACCTCGGGATTGCGGGAGACCTGATCGTAGGAGTCGGTGCGATAGGTGGTGATCTCGATCGTCTGGCCGTCCTTGGCCGCACTGATGGTGCCGAACGCGATGCCGGTGTCCCACTGATGGTCAGCCCAGCCCGAAAGCAACGACTGAACCTCCTCGGGCCTGGCGTCGGTGGTGAAATCCAGATCGGTACCGAGTCGACCGAGAACTGCGTCGCGCACCGTGCCGCCGACGAGAAAGAGCTCGTGCCCGGCCGCGGCGAACAGGGCACCGAGCGGGGTCAACAACGGAGCGAGTTCGCGCAGCGTCACTGCCGCTCCCGCCAGCAACCTCTCCCGGCGGGCATCGGTGTGCTCGGCGGAAACGGAGGACAGGGACTGATCGGCCACGGTGGGAGAGCCTACTTGCGCCGAGCCGATCGATTGTCCCGGCCTTCACCCCGCGGTGCGGCACGGTAGAAGAGTGCGCACAGGCAACTAGTATGGATCGGGTGTCTGCTGCCGAACGTGCGAACAGGAGCCGCCGCAACCCGCGGCGGCGTCAGGCACGCGCCGACACCGAAGCACCCAAGCTGCGGACAGTCCGCGAAACCTCGGCAGGAGGCCTGGTGGTCGACGGCCTCGACGGGCCGCCCGCCAAGCGTTGCGCCGCCCTGATCGGCCGCACCGACCGCCGCGGACGCCTCCTCTGGTCCCTGCCCAAGGGTCACATCGAGCAGGGCGAAACGGCCGAGCAGACGGCCATGCGCGAGGTCGCCGAGGAAACCGGTATCCGCGGTACCGTCCTGGCCTCCCTGGGCAGCATCGACTACTGGTTCGTCACCGAAGGACGACGCGTCCACAAGACCGTCCACCACTACCTGCTCCGATTCCTGGGCGGCGAACTCTCGGACGAGGATCTCGAAGTGACCGAGGTCGCGTGGGTTCCGCTGACCGAACTGCCGTCCCGGCTCGCCTACGCCGACGAACGCAAACTCGCCGCCATCGCCACCCGCCTGATCGACGACATGAGCAGCGGCAACTCGGGCGCACCCATCCCCGGCGGGAAGTGATCGTGCGGGCCCGGAAGGTCGCTGCCGCCGCATTGACCACGTTCGTTCTTGCGGTGGCACCGTCGGTCGGCACCGCAGCACTGGTCCCCACGCAGCTTCCCGGCGCCGCCGCCCAGCCCGACTCCTCCGTCGGCGACAGCAGCAGCACCACCAGCGCCGTTCCGGACACTCCGATGACGCAGGACGGCAACCCCTTCCTGACGCTGAGCATCGAGACCGTTGCCCCCTCCACCGTCACCACCAGCAGCGACCCGTTCGTGACCGTGCGCGCAACGGTGACCAATACCGGGGACCGCCGCGTGGACGACGTCAGCGTCCGGATGCAGGCCGCTGCCGCCGTCGACACCACGGCCGGCCTGCGGACCTCACTGACTCTCGACCAGGACCGATTCGAGCGGGTCGGCGAGTTCGTCACGGTCGCCGACTCACTGGAGAAGGACGAGAGCCGCCAGTTCGACATGTCGATGCAGCTGCGCAGCACCACCGAGCCCTCGCTGGGAATCGAGGCACCGGGCGTCTACCCGCTGCTGCTCAACGTCAACGGCACCCCCGAATACGGCGGAACCGCACGACTCGACGACGCCCGCTTCCTGCTCCCGGTCGTCGGACTGCCCCGCGATCCCGGTGAGATGGACCCCACCGCTCCGGGCGCGATGCCGCTGCCCCCCAACACCCGCAATCCCGTCGCGATGACGGTCCTGTGGCCGCTGGCCGACATTCCTCGCCTCGCTGCCGGAATCCCCGGTTCCGTCGACGAGCGCGTTCGGCTGATCGACGACGAACTCGCCGGCGAACTCGCCGGCGGCGGGCGACTCGACACCCTGCTCAAAGCCGTCGAATTCGCGACGCAACCCGGCCTGGATCCCGACGGCAAACTGGCGTCGAGCCTGTGTATCGGCCTCGATCCCGACCTGCTCGTCACCGTCTCGAACATGACCCGCGGCTACCTCGTCGTCGACAACCCGGCCGATCCCGCCAGTACAACCCGCGAGGGCACCGGAAGCGCAGCCGCAGCCCAGTGGCTGTCCCGACTCGAAACGATCGCGTCGAGCACCTGCGTGACGGCGATGCCGTTCGCCCAGACCGATCTGGGGGCAGTGGCCGACATCGGCAATCCCACGTTGCTCAGCAGTGCCGTCAGCGCCCCGGCAGACATCGTCGACGGCATCCTCGGCACCACCTCGACGCGCGGCTTCACCTGGAGCACCACCGGTGGGGTGGACCCGGACACTGCGGACGCCCTGCGATCGGCGGGTACCGATACCGTGCTGGTCGCCGACAACAGCATCAGCCCGCCGACCTCGGCCCCCACCTCCCAGCTGGTCTCGACCGACAGTGCACCGAGCGACACCGAACAGACCCAACCGCTGGCTGCCACCCACTACGACGCCGCCACCGCAGCGGCACTGGCCGCCGTCGGAGACACCCCGTCCACCCCCGCACTCACCCCCACCGAGCAGCGCTTCGACCTCGCCACCGACTCCCGGACCGCACGCCTGCAGGACGCACTGGGGGCCGTGAACTTCCACGCGCTCGTCGGCACCGATCGGCCCGGGCGCACCGTCACCGTGGCGCCCCCGCAGTACTGGACCGCGGGGGGAGACGAGCCGCCGGCGATACTGTCGACGGTGTCCTCGCTGCTGCGTTCCGGGCTGGCGACGCCGCGACCACTGGCGGAGTTGCTCGCCGAGCCCACGTCCGAACCTCCGGTGACCAGCATCGACGCGGCCACCGAACTCGATGCCGGCACCATCGACCTGGTGCGATCGCAGAGCGCCCGAGTCGACACCCTGATGCAATCGCTCGTCGAGGATCCTCAGTCCGAGCTGACCCCGCGCCTCTACACCGCCCCCCTGCGTGAGGACATGCTCCGGGCGCTGTCGACGGCGGGTCGCGCGAGCGCCGCCCGTGAAGAAACCGGAACCATGGCGCGCGACCGACTCGCCGCCATCCGCATCGGACTCGACACCATCTACGGATCGGTGACCGTGCTGGCCCCGGGCGGCGTCTACACCCTCGCCTCGGAACAGAGCCCGCTGCTGCTCGTCGCCCGCAACGACCTTCCCGTCCCGGTCAACGTGCTGCTCCGGGTCGACGCGCCGCCGGAGATGACGATCAGCGACGTCGGTGTGAATCAACTTCCGGCCCGTGGATCACGGACCATCACCGTCCCGGCCGAGGTGGACGACACTCGCAATCTGTCCGTCGACTTCTCCGTCACCACGCTCGACGGCTCCCGGCTCGGCGAGGTGTCGACAGTGTCCGTGCGATCGAACGCATACGGCCAGGCACTGGCGATAATTACCGCCTGCGCCGGTGCTCTCCTACTGTTACTTGCAGGTCGACGCCTCTGGCACCGCTTCAGAGGTCAACCCGACCCGGCCGACGAAGGGTACGAGAGACCATGACAGGGAACGTCCCGTACGACGGCGACCTGCCGCGGTCACGCCTGCCCGCATCGCAGGTGTTCCGACGCGCGACGCCACCGCGGTCCGCACCGTGGGAGCGGCAGTCGCGGCCGGAGCTGCGCTCCTACCCCGCGCCGCCACCGCTCGACGGTCAGCCGGCCGCCGACGACACCGTCACGCAGATGATCCCGCGATTCCGGGACGAGGACTACCCCTATCCTTCGTCGAGCACAGCGCCGTCCGGAACGGTTCCGCCGACGAAGATTCCGCCGGGCGGGTTCGACCCGGCACCGCAGCCCGAACCGAGGCCGCAGAAGTCGTTGCTGGCCGCGTCGGGTTCGATCGCGGTAGCGACCCTGGTCAGCCGGATCACCGGATTCGCCAAGCAGGTCGCCATGACGGCCACCCTCGGCGCTGCGCTGGCCAGCGCGTTCACCGTCTCGACGATCCTGCCGAACATGATTTCCGAGCTCGTCCTCGGCGCCGTCCTCGGAGCCATCGTCGTTCCGGTATTGGTCCGCGCCGAGCAGGAGGACGCCGACGGCGGTCGGGCGTTCGTTCGACGCCTCTTCACCATCGCGGTGGCGCTGCTCGGAACCGTGGCGCTCGCGGCCACGATCGCAGCCCCGCTGCTGGCGCGGCTGATGCTCGACGGCGATCCGAAGGTCAACGAGGACCTGACCATCGCGTTCACCTATCTGGTGCTGCCCGCGCTGATGTTCTACGGATTGTCCGGGCTGCTCACGGCGGTGCTCAACACTCGGCAGAACTTCAAGCCCGGGGCCTGGGCACCGGTGTACAACAATCTGATCGTGCTCGGCGTCTTCGCGCTGTACCCCTTCGTCCCGGGCGAGATCACCCTGAACACGATCGAGATGAGCAACCCCAAAATCCTCGTTCTCGGCCTCGGCGTCACCGCCGGTGTCATCACCCAGGTCGTTGCGCTGATCCCGGCGCTGCGCCGCGAACGCATCGACCTGCGCCCACTCTGGGGATTCGACGAGCGGCTCAAGAAGTTCGGCGCGATGGCCGCGGCGATCGTGCTCTACGTCGTCATCAGCCAGATCGGGCTGATCGTGGCCACCAGGATCGCGTCGGGCACCGACGATGCGAGCAACGTGATCTACTCGCAGGCCTGGATCGTGCTGCAGCTGCCCTACGGCATCCTCGGCGTGACGGTTCTGACGGCCATCATGCCCAGACTCAGCCGCAACGCCGCCAACGGTGACACCCCGTCCGTCGTCGACGACCTCTCGGTCGCCACGCGCCTGACGATGGTCGCGCTGGTGCCGATCGTCGTGTTCCTGACATTCGCGGGGCCGTGGGTGGGCGAGGCGCTGTACGGCTTCGGCCGGTTCGCCGATGTCGCACCCAGACTCGGCGAGGCCGTGAGCTGGTCGGCCTTCTCCCTCATCCCGTACGCCCTCGTCCTGATCCACCTGCGGGTCTTCTACGCCCGCGAGAAGGCCTGGACGCCGACGTGGATCATCCTCGGCATCACCGCCGTCAAGATCGGGCTGTCTCTGCTCGCCCCGATCGTCGCGTCCGAGCCGGATCAGGTGGTGCTGCTCCTCGGCGCAGCGACCGGCCTGGGCTACACCGTCGGCGCGATCATCGGCGGATATCTGCTGCACAAGAGCCTGGGCAGCCTGCGGATGGCCAACGTCGGCAAGACGCTCTGGCTGGTCCTCATCTCCTCGCTGGCCGGCGGTGCGGCCATGCTCGCGATCGACCGGATCCTCGGTCTCGACGCCATGATGAACGGCTGGGTCGGCAACTTCGCCCGCGTCGCGATCGACGCCGTCATCATGCTCGGCATCACGTTCTCGATACTCTGGTTCGGCAAGATTCCCGAAGTCCTGGCGGTCACCGTGGCCCTGAGCCGGGTGGTTCGAAAATTCCGCGGCACAGCCGATCGGACGGACGCCGATCCCGCCGCCGCAGAAACGGGCGTGATTCCGGTTATTCGAACCGAGCCCACATGGGACACTGCGCGGGATCGGCTCCCGTACCCTGGTCATCGGCACCCGGGGGCAGAAGCCAACGCAGGTCGACCTTTTGCAGAACGACACGGGGCGTACTCGCCTGAAGGAGTGACAGTGACCGACGACGAAGTTGCTGGGGGGCCGGCACAATCTCCAGCAAGCGAAGCCGACCGAACGAGCGGCGGCGTCGAGGTCGACACCCAGGACCGCACCGAGCCCGTGAAGGCCGAGTCCGCCAAGTCCGCCAAGACGCCGAAGTCCGCCGAGACACCGGCCGAACCGGAGGCTGCGCCCGAATCGAAGAAGCCGGCCGCGGCTGGCGAGAAGGACGTCGAGAAGCCCGCCGACGAGGCAGCCACCGATAAGCCTGCTGCCGACAAGCCTGCTCAGAAGCCGGCCGACAAGACCGTCTCGATCTCCAAGGCCGCTCTCGCAGCGCGTCCGACCGACAAGACGATCTCCATCTCCAAGGCGGATCTCCCGGTCGAGACCCCCAGCGAGAAGAGGTCGAAGCCCGCGGCGGACAAGGATTCGGAAAAGACCGCAGCGGCACCGGCCACATCCGGTACTGCCGAGTCGACCACCACGGACGATGCCGCAGCTGCAACAACGCCGGCGAGCGCTCCCGGGCGCACGCTCCGCGGCCCGACGCTCATTCCCGGTGCCTCCGTTGCCGGTGGACGGTACCGACTGCTGGCACCGCACGGCGGCGCTCGTGGACTCAAGTTCTGGCAAGCTCACGACGTCAAACTCGATCGCGAGGTCGCATTGACGTTCGTCGACGCCGATCAGCAGTCCACCGCCTCGACCGACGACCGCACCCAGGGACCGCAGGCGATTCTCTCGCGCACGCTGCGCCTGGGTCGGATCAATTCGCCCGGCCTCGCCCGCGTGCTCGACGTGGTGCGCGGTAGCTCCGGCGGCATCGTCGTCGCGGAGTGGACTCCCGGCCGGTCGCTGCGCGAGATGGCCGACACCGTGCCTGCACCCACCGGCGCCGCTCGTGCGATCAAGGTCCTGGCCGCAGCGGCCGAGGCAGCACACCGCAGCGGAGGTGCCCTGTCGATCGATCACCCCGATCGCGTGCGCATCAGCTCCAACGGCAATGCCGTCCTCGCCTTTCCCGCCACACTGGCCGACGCCGATCCGAGCTCGGACGTGCGCGGTCTCGGCGCGATGCTCTACGCCCTGATCACCGCCAGATGGCCGCTCTCCGATACCACCGGCGGTGCCGTCGTATCCGGAGATGCAGCTGCGGCGCGCAGCGTCGGTGGCATGCGACCGGCCGATCGTGACGACAAGGGTGCCCCGCTCGAGCCGAGGCAGGTCCGTCCGGACGTTCCGTTCGAGATCTCCGCCGTCGCGGTGCGGGCACTGGAACAGAACAGCGGGATCCGCACCGCTGCCACCGTGCAGCACGTCCTCGATCAAGCGGCTGTGGTCAACGACAAGACGGATCTGATGCCGGCGCTACGACTGGGCCAGCGCGCGCCCGGGGCCAGTGGGCACTCGCTCGCCGATCCCGAGGAGATCGCCGCCGAGAAGGCCAAGTCGATGCGCACCAACATCGCCATCGCGGTACTCGGTGCTCTGACGGTGGTGGTTCTCGCATTCGCCGGCTTCTGGCTGTTCACCTCGATCGCCGGCAACGACACCGACACTCCGCTCGACACCCAGGACTTCGGTCTCACCACTCCGGCCGAGGCTCCGCCCGCAGCCGATCCCGAAGCACCCCCGGCTCCGACCGGAGGACCGGTGGCGCTCGACGACGTCAGCGTGTTCTCGCCCCAGGGTTCCGCCGACAACCCGAGTACCGCCTCCAACGCGATCGACAACGACCCCAGCACCGCGTGGACGACCGACTCGTACTTCCAGCAGTTCCCGGCTCTCAAGAACGGCGTCGGGCTGCTCGTGTCCATTCCGTCCTCGACGCTGCAGAACGCATGGATCGAATCGACGTCTCCGGGAACCGTCGTCGAGATCCGGTCGGCCCCGAACGACTCACCCAGCCTGAGCGACACCACGCTGCTCGGTGAAGCCACGTTGCAGAACGGCCGAACCGACATCGCCCTCACCGACGCGGAACCGACCGGGAACGTGCTCGTCTGGATCACCAGTCTCGGCGAACAGGGCGGCCGCATCGCCACCTCGATCTCCGGAGTCGGTTTCGACTCCTGAATCGGGCATCGAGTAACCAATACGGGCTCGTTTCGTACTTCACGGTCTCGATGGCCTAGGCTCCCCCCAATGCGTTAACACGGGGGGAGCCGTTTTCGTATGACCGAACGTTTCGATTCGGCGCCAGGGGAGCGCACGGATGCGGAGCTTCTGGCCGCCCATGCGGCCGGGGAGCCGAACGCCTTCGCCACGCTGATCTACCGGCACCACGAACATCTGTGGCTGACGGCTCGACGCACCAGCTACACGCCCGAGGACGCCTCCGACGCTCTGCAGGAGGCGCTGCTCTCCGCCCATCGCACTGCCGGGTCGTTTCGCGCCGACGCCGCCGTCCGAAGCTGGTTGCACAAGATCGTCGTCAACGCCTGCCTCGACCGCATCCGACGAAACAAAGCACGTCCTTCGGTTCCGTTGAGCGAGAACGAAAGTCACGAGCCCGTCTCGCCCAGGGACCGGATCTCCGAGACGGAGACGAGCATTCTCGTCCGACAGGCTCTGATGACGTTGCCACCCGACCAACGCGCGGCCGTCGTCATCGTCGACATGGAGGGCTACTCGGTGGCCGACGCTGCCGCATTGCTCGGCGTTCCCACCGGTACCGTCAAGAGTCGATGCGCCCGCGGTCGACTGAAACTCTCGACGCAGCTCGCATACTTGAAAGATGCAGGGAACCGAATCTGACCCCCTCGCGTCTATACCGTGTGAGAGGGAAAGCAGACTCGGCGAAGGGAGGCAGGAACGTGCCGTCGAGCACCGACGCTCCACAAGCCCCGTTCTCGCCGGAACTGCTCGCCGATCTGCATGCGGATGCGCTTCCCGAGGACGTCAGTAGACGACTGTGGCCACTGGTTCGTCTCGACGAGGATTCGATGCGGATACTCGCCGGTCTCGACGCCGTCTCGGCTCGACTGCACGAGATGGGCGAGGATCCCACCGGCACGTTGTCGATTCCGCCCGACGTCGCCAGGCAGATCGATCGCACGATCCACACGGTCGAACAATCGGCGTCCCCGATAGGCGTCGTGGTTCCGCTTCGCCCGCGAAAACGCCGAATCGTTCTCGGAACAGCCGCTGCCGCAGCACTTCTGGCGGCCGGATCGGTGTCCGTCGTGGCAGTCCTGTACACCCCGAACGAACCCGAATCAATTGCTGCCGACCCGTCGCAGGCTCCGGATCCGTCTCTGGTGCTCGATTCCGCCGACCTCGATTCCGGTTTCGCGTTCAGCATCATCGGCAAGCGAGATCCCGGAGCACTGGCCGATCCGGCGGACCTCGCTGCCTGTCTGCAGTCCAACGATGTGGATCCGGCCACCACCGTTCTCGGATCCAGTCGAGTGCGCGTCGACGGCCGAGACGGGACCCTGCTCGTCCTCGCCGGAGCACAACCCGCACAGTTCATCGCCCTCGCGGTGGGCAACGACTGCGGCACCGCCAACCCGGATGTGCTGACTCGTCGTGATATCGGCTGACAGATCTCTCACCGGGGAACAACTGCCTCTAGGGTGGTGTTGACCAGATGTACGTCGACCGGCGTGTGCCCTGAGCACTCGGTTGTCGACGGCACGTACACGCCGCACATGATCGGAAGGTCTGCATTGAGTACCCCCAAGGTTCACGATCTCATCATCGTCGGCTCGGGACCGGCCGGTTACACCGCCGGCGTCTACGCCGCACGGGCGGAACTGGAACCGATCCTGTTCGAGGGAACGCAGTTCGGCGGTGCGCTGATGACCACGACCGAGGTCGAGAATTTCCCCGGGTTCCGCGAGGGCATCATGGGCCCCGATCTGATGGAACAGATGCGCGAGCAAGCGCAACGATTCGGTGCCGACATCCGAACCGAGGACGTCGAGGAGCTCGACCTGACGGGCCCGATCAAGACGGTCTCCGCCGGCGGCGAGACCTACCGGGCTCGCGCGATCATCCTCGCGATGGGCGCGGCAGCTCGCTACCTGTCCATCCCGGGTGAGGAGAAGTTGCTCGGACGCGGCGTCAGCGCCTGTGCCACCTGTGACGGCTTCTTCTTCCGCGATCAGGACATCGCCGTCATCGGTGGTGGCGACTCGGCCATGGAGGAAGCAACCTTCCTCACTCGCTTCGCACGCAGTGTCACGATCGTGCACCGCCGCAGCGAGTTCCGGGCATCACGCATCATGCTCGAGCGCGCCAAGAACAACGACAAGATTCGCTTCGTCACCGATACCAAGGTGCTCGAGGTCCTCGGCGACACCAGCGTCACCGGGCTTTCGCTCGAGCACGCCGACACCGGCGAGAAGACCACCCTGGACGTGACCGGAATGTTCGTGGCGATCGGCCACGATCCCCGCAACGAACTGGTCAAGGGTCAAATCGAGCTCGACGACGCCGGCTACGTCAAGGTCGCGTCGCCCACGTCGGCCACCTCCGTCGAAGGCGTGTTCGCGGCCGGAGACCTCGTCGACCACGTGTACCAGCAGGCCATCACCGCTGCGGGTACGGGCTGCACCGCATCGATCGACGCCGAGCGTTGGTTGGCCGAGCAGGGCGACATCACCACCAACACGCTCGAACACGCCGACCAGCCGGTCGACGCCGTCAACGCCTGACAGGCACCGAGCTTCCTACACCGAGGAGATAGATAATGTCCGACGACAAGAGCACTGTCACCATCACCGACGCGTCGTTCGTCGACGATGTTCTGACCAGCGAGAAGCCCGTTCTGGTCGACTTCTGGGCCACCTGGTGCGGCCCGTGCAAGATGGTCGCACCGGTTCTCGAGGAGATCGCGGCCGAGCACAAGGACAAGCTCACCATCGCCAAGCTCGACATCGACGCCAACCCGCAGGCGGCTCGCGACTTCAAAGTCATGTCGATTCCGACGCTGATCCTGTTCCAGGGCGGCAAGCCGGTCAAGCAAATTGTCGGCGCAAAGGGCAAGGCCGCACTGCTCAAGGACCTCGAAGGCGTTATCTGACTCACCTGCACACAGTGTGGATTGCAGCGGAAGCCAGTCTTTCTGCGACAATCATCTGATGTGCCGATGCTTCGGCATCGGCACATCAGCCGCAAGGTGTGCGTGCCGTCGGAACGATCGAGAGGCTTTGTCGAGGATGCAGGAACTCAGTCACGGCGATTCCGGACCCGCCGTCGCCGAGGTCCGCGGCACGCTGTCGGCTCTCGGCTTTCTGCACGAGGCGGTTATTCCCCCCGGTCCGATGGACGACGGGCATTGGACGGCTCCCGGTTCCGTGTTCGACGGTGCCCTCGGAGGTGCCGTGCGCGCCTTCCAACAACACCGCGGCCTGCTGGTCGACGGTGTGGTCGGCCCGGCCACGTATCGCGCATTGAAAGAGGCGTCGTACCACCTCGGCGCTCGAACCCTCATCTACCAGCTGTCCGCTCCGCTGTACGGCGACGACGTCGCCTCGTTGCAAACGAGACTCCAGGATCTCGGCTTCTACAACGAACGCGTCGACGGCTTCTTCGGTCCCCGCACACACGAGGGTCTGTCTTCGTTCCAGCGCGAGATCGGACTCTCTCCGGACGGCATCTGTGGGCCCGCGACTCTGCGCTCTCTCGACCTTCTCGGCACTCGTGTCACCGGTGGATCCCCGCACGCGATGAGCGAAGAAGAGCTCGTTCGTAAGTCCGGACCGCAGTTGACCGGCAAGCGCATCGTCATCGATCCCGATCTCGGCGGAGCAGACACCGGACGCATCGTCGAGGGCGCCTTCGGCCGCGTCTCCGAATCCGAAATTCTGTGGGATCTGGCAAGTCGACTCGAGGGTCGCATGGCCGCAACCGGCATGGAGACGTTCCTCTCCCGTGCGCGCGGAACCAATCCTTCGGTCGCCGACCGCGCCGAAACCGCCAATGCCTGGGGTGCCGATCTGATGATCTCGTTGCGCTGCGCATCGAGCACCAGCCCCGTGGCCAACGGCGTCGCAAGCTTCCACTTCGGTAACTCGCACGGATCCACCTCGATGATCGGCCAAGTACTGACCAGCTACGTGCAGCGTGAAATCGTCGCTCGCACACCGCTTCTGGACTGCCGCAGCCATGGCCGCACGTGGGATCTGTTGCGCCTGACCAACATGCCGACCATCCAGATAGACCTCGGCTACCTCACCAACGATTCCGACGTCGAGGTCCTCAGCGACCCGCGGTTCCGCGACACCATCGCCGAGGCAATTCTGATCGCGGTCAAGCGTCTGTATCTGCTCGGTCAGGACGATCAGCCGACCGGAACGTTCACCTTCGCCGAATTGCTCGCCGAAGAACTCGCTGCCGCCGATCACCCCTGACACCTACCGCGCGCGAACGCGTCGGTCCGTGAGTGGTCAGCGCGCCCCGACCGTCGACTTCTGCTCGATGTCGACGACGGAGATGCTGGCCGCGATCAGTAGCTGCTCGAGTGCAGATTCGACGTCCTGCTTCCACCCGTGATCGCGATCGAGCTCGAGCCGGAGTCTCGGGAACCTGTGGTGGGGAGCAATGACCTCGAACCCGACCTTCTCGAGGAAATCCGCTTCGATCATGCACGTCGACGCCGAACACATCAGATGTGCCGTGGCGTTCGGAACCACCGGTGCCGCATCGTCGGCGTTGCGCCGAATACCGAACGCCTCCAGCGCGCGAACTCCACGATTGACGAGATCGCCCACGACCGCCTGGATCAACGTTGCCGAATGCATATCGGCGTCGTCCGGCGAATCGATGCGAAGTTGAGTCAGTAGAACTGCGTCGTGACTGACGGGCGAAGTCGGGAACGTGGCCGCGCGTGGAACTGCGCTGGGTGGGCAGTAGAGCGCGCATCCGATCGTCCTACCGCCGACGGACAACAACTGCCCACACGAACCCCACTCGAGCATGATGGTCGACAGCCATACTTCGTTCTCGAATTCGAGATCGACCGAGGAACTCTCCGACGCGGGATCGAGTACCCAGAAGCTGCATCGCCGCGAATGCGTCGGCAAGTGCTCGAACGAACCGAGCGTCACTCCGGTCACCATCGCCGACACCGCTTACCTCAGCCTTCGTGCACTCGTTCTACGCGAGAATTGTCCATCGGAGCCGATTTGCTCCTCAACCAGGATGTCACACTGGTCGTTCCGCAGTCTTCACTCCTGCGACTTGATCACCTGACCCGTCGAGTAGAGCACATCACTCAAATCTGTTGTTCAACAGTACTTTTCGAGCACGTTGCGAACTTTCGAGACCGTCTTCCACCGAGCTACGTCACAGTGACGTTTCGACCGCGTATGACTGGTCCTGAAAAATCGCGGCTACTTTTTCTTCTGCGCTTCCATCATCTCGACGATCCTCTGAAGGTCGTCTACCGACCCGAATTCGACCACGATCTTGCCTTTTCGCTTGCCGAGACTGACCGTCACCCGAGTATCGAACGAATCCGAGAGGCGATCGGCGACGTCCTGGAGGCCCGGCATCTGGATGGGCTTGCGCCGGGGCACCGGTTCCGGGCTCTTTCCATCCTCCCGATTGGCGAGGGTGACGGCCTCTTCGGTCGCGCGAACGGAGAGACCCTCGGCGACGATTCGCGCCGCCAACGACTCCTGCGCATCCGACCCAGCGTCCAGCGACAATAACGCGCGGGCGTGTCCGGCCGACAGAACTCCGGCCGCCACTCGTCGTTGCACGGGAATCGGCAGCTTCAACAGACGAATCATGTTGGTGACGACCGGACGTGAGCGACCGATTTTCGCGGCCAGTTCCTCGTGGGTGACGTCGAATTCTTCGAGCAGCTGTTGGTACGCGGCTGCTTCTTCGAGCGGATTGAGCTGCACCCGATGGATGTTCTCGAGCAAGGCATCGCGCAACATCGCGTCGTCCGCGGTCTCCCGAACGATCGCGGGGATGGACTCGAGGCCGGCTTCCTGGCTCGCGCGCCACCGACGCTCGCCCATGACGAGTTGGTATTTTGCGTCTCCGGCGGCCGCGGAACCCGATACGAGACGAACCACGATGGGCTGCATGAGCCCGAATTCACGGATCGAGTGGACCAGTTCGGCCAACGATTCGTCGTCGAAGACGTGCCTCGGCTGCTTCGGATTGGCTTCGATTCGATCCGGTGCGATCTCGCGATAGACGGCACCGACGGGGGAGAGGTCGTCTCCACTGAGCACCGGAGGCGTCGGTGTTGGCGCCGTGGCAGTCTCGGTGAGTTCGTCTGCCGGTGCGGTTCGTTTCGGCTTGGTGGACGTGTCCGGGCGGTCCTTGGCGTTGCGATCCGCGCCGATGATCACGTCTGCCGCAGCGTTGCCCAGGCGTGGTCCGGCATCAGGTCCGGTGGGGATGAGTGAGGCCAGGCCGCGGCCCAGACCACCCTTACGTGTCGAACTCATCTGCTCACTTCTTCCGTGCTTCGTCGATGCCGGCCGATCGGGCGGCGAGCTCGCGTCCGGCGTCCAGGTAGCTCATCGCACCTCGTGAACCGGGGTCGTAGTCCAGCACCGTCATGCCGTACCCGGGAGCCTCGGACACCTTCACGCTGCGAGGAATGACGGCGCGCAGGACGGCGTCCCCGAAGTGCTTGCGCACCTCTTCCGCAACCTGGTCTGCCAACTTGGTGCGCCCGTCGTACATCGTCAGGATGACGGTGGAGACGTGGAGTTCGGGGTTCAGATGCGACTGCACCAGCTCGATGTTCCGGAGGAGTTGACCCACACCTTCGAGCGCGTAGTACTCGCACTGAATGGGGATCAGTACCTCGGTTGCTGCGACAAGAGCGTTGACCGTCAACAGACCGAGCGACGGGGGGCAGTCGATCAGGATGAAGTCCGCGTCGATGCCGGCGAGCTCCTCCACCGACAGCGCCGTCTTGAGTCGTCCTTCGCGGGCGACCATCGACACCAACTCGATCTCGGCTCCGGCGAGATCGATGGTTGCCGGGATGCAGAACAACCTGTCACTGTGCGGACTCTTCTGCACTGCGTCCTTGGCGCTCACCTCGCCGATGAGGACCTCGTAGCTCGACGGCACACCCGAGTGGTGCTCGACGCCCAACGCGGTGCTGGCGTTGCCCTGGGGGTCCAGATCGACCACCAGAACGGTGAGGCCTTGGAGCGCGAGCGCAGCAGCCAGGTTCACAGCGGTTGTCGTCTTCCCGACACCGCCCTTCTGATTGGCAATCGTCAGCATGCGGCGCTTCGCCGGCTTCGGCAACGACACCGATCCAGGATGCAGAACCTGGCTCGCTCGGTGTGCCGCAGCGCCGATGGGGGTGTCGTTCGGTGAGATCGCGTTGGTGTACTCGAACCCGGAGTTGGCCGCCACCCGCGACTTGTTCTGGGAGTTGCTGGACGCGTTCTTCTTGGACGCTGTTTCACGTGAAACAGCGGGATCGGACCCACCCGACATATGTGCTCCTTAGTGCGGAACTGACTGTGTTCAATACGATCGATCGGATCGAGCGCGGGACGCGTGAGCCCACGTTCGGAATCAGTGACGACTCAGTCTCCGCGGCTCACGCACCGCTCTGACGACAATGGTGGGAGTGGGCAACAATCCCACTCCGCACTCCACTACCTCCAGCTTGCCAGCACCCATACGAGTGAGGGAAGTCCGGTCGCGTTCGATCTCTTCTCCGGCGCTCGAACCCTTCAGAGCCAACATCCGACCGCGCTCGTGAACCAGAGGCAGCGACCACTTGGCCAACTTCTCCAGTGGTGCCACCGCTCTCGAGGTGACCACATCGGCACCGCCGGCTTCCTTCTTGACGCCGGGCTGTTCTGCGCGGCCGCGCACGACCAAGATATTCAGATCATGTTCCTCGATGAACTCGGCGAGATACACCGTTCGCCGGAGAAGTGGCTCGACGAGCGTCACGCGCAGATCGGGTCGCGCGATCGCCAACGGGATCCCCGGCAGCCCGGCACCACTGCCGATATCCACGACGGTCTCGCCTTCGCCGATGAGCTCACCGATCGCTGCACAGTTGAGGATGTGTCGCTCCCACAGCCGTGGAACTTCGCGCGGCCCGATGAGACCACGTTCCACGCCGGCCGTCGCCAACGAGTCGTGATACCTCCGTGCCAACTCCAGCCGATCACCGAAGATCTGCTCCGCCACGGCCATCAACTGGGTGCTATCCGAGCCTTCTTGTTCCACGTGAAACATCTTCCCGTGCCCGGGCACAGAACGCCAAACGACACTGCTGTAAGCCGGTGGATTGCAACATCCACACCTCGATCAGCGACGAGGCGGACACCATGCGAGCCACTTTCGGACGAAGGCGTAGCGATGCACGATTGGGGAGCCACCCCGATGTTCGACCGCGTCGGTCCAAGCCGATCGAGATTCCGGTCCCGTCGGCGACTCGAGGTCTCCCGCCCCCACGCCATGTTTCACGTGAAACTTCTCGTCCGACGGCGATAGGTCACGCGGTAGTCCACTGACAAGTCGATACGAGAGGAGCAGACGAAGTCGATCGGTTGAACCGTCCTCGGCGCAAGGCGGCAGAAGTCGACGAGCAGCTATCGGCGGATCCCTCACCATCACCTCGGGCCCGGCCCCCGTGAGGGTTCACCCCCGCCGAGCGCATCCATGTCCATGGCTGGCTACCTCGGCACGACTGGCCATCGATGACGATGTTTCACGTCAAACTCACTCAGCGTCGGATCAGCCCCGAGCGTTGTCCGGGCGGCGTCGAATCGCCAACGGGCAACCGGTGAACACCCGCAGAAGTTGCTCTCGGCCTCGATGACATCTCCGGGCTCCCGGTGGAACACACAGTCGCCTGAATAAACGGTCGGTCATGCTCGACCGCGGAGACCGTTCCGCGCACCATCGATCTCCATCCCGAACAAGGTAGGGGGAGAGGACCAACACGAGTCCGTTCTCGATCGCACTCTGATCGACTCGAATAACGCTCGATCCGAACCCCATCCGCATCGACGTCTCGTCTGGCTCGGCCCACCGGCTCGACGGTCTTCCACACTTGACCGACAAGCGGTCGCTACGAGTGCAACTCCCGGGCCACACATCATCAGGCCGACTCGCCGCCCCGCACAGCAACCGCCGACATTCCAACTGGCAAGCAGTGCGATCGATTCGACACGCACACGTGGTTGCCTCGCCGAGAGGTATACATCTCGAGAGGTTGGCATGTGGGCGTCATCCCTACACTCGGACCGTTCCTGTGTCTCCAGTCGCCGACTATGTCTCTTCGACCGGGCGCCCGTCCTTCGCCACCGTCGAGACCTATCGGCGGTGGCTGCATCAGCGGTCGAGCCTGGTGTCGTGGACCTCTGTGGCGTGCTGATCACCGAATCCGGTAGAGCTGATCTGGACCAGTGTCCGACTCGGCAGTGAACGCCGGGGAGGATCTGACTGGCGTTGCCCCTGTCGGGTCGACGGCACCGACTTCGCGATCGCTGCGTTCACCGATCATTCGCAGGATCATTTCGATTTTGTTTTCAGGTGATGGACGCAATGCGATCCGCACCCAAGCAGCATCGCAATGTTTCACGTGAAACCGGTGGTCTTGCGATCCGTATCGAATGGCCACCAAATCTCCGTTCCTGGCACCCGGGGCATCGAACATCGCGCTGATCGAAAGTCCCCAAGGCTGGAACGAACCCCCTCGTTTCACGTGAAACAAATTCGAACAACGTGCACTCGATGGTCACGCGTCACCGCCATCTTTGCCGTCACAGTGACGAAAGCGCAGTGCATGGCTGTATCTCGCGAATTCGGCGACACAATTGAACCCGCGGCGATTCACACCAGTGCGCGCCCACCAAATTACATCGATGAGATTCATTCGAGGATGTGACTACATCCGGATACGACAATGGCCCCCACCGAAGTGGGGGCCATCGACTGCGACGCTCTCCTATGCCTTGACGACGACTACTCGTCGAGCCGGCTCGACGCCGGTGCTTTCGCTCGCGACGCCGTCGATCTTGGCGACCGCGTCGTGCACGATCTTTCGCTCGAACGGCGTCATCGGGGTCAGCTCCTCGCGCTCACCGGATTCGAGTACGCGACGCGCTGCTTCGGCGCCGAGGTTGCCGAGTTCGGTGCGCCGGTTCGCACGCCAGCCGGCGACGTCGAGCATCAGCTTGCTGCGCTCACCCGTCGACTGCTGAACAGCCAGCCGAGTCAGCTCTTGCAGCGCATCGAGAACTTCACCCTTGCGGCCGACGAGCTTGGCCAGATCGTCGCCGCCGTCGATGCTGACGATGGCGCGGTCACCCTCCACGTCGAGATCGATGTCGCCGTCGAAGTCCAGGACGTCGAGCAGTTGCTCGAGGTAGTCGCCGGCGATCTCGCCTTCCTCGACCAAATAGTCCTCGTCGTCCTCGTCGCCGTCATCGTCGGTCTTGTCCTCGACGACGCCCGATTCCTGGGATTCCTCGACCACAGGAATCTCGTCTGCCTCCACGTCGACTGCACTCACCTGATCGGCCTCGACCACCACGTCACTTGCTCCATCTCCGGATACCGCACCGGCTGTCTGTACTTCGTCGTTCTGAGCTTCGTCTACGTCCGCTGCCATGTTCGTCCTTCTCTCGACGTGTCGGTCAGCGCCGCTTGCGCTTGGTCGACTTGTTCCGGTTCGCCTGCGGTCTCGGCTTGGCCGGCGTTGCGGCACCGGTCGTCGAACCGGAAGTGCCCTCGCCGGTCTCCGCCGTGGACGGATCACTCGTCGGCGTCATCTTCGAGAGCTTGGGGCGAGCACCGGGCTTCGGCTTGGTGGTCGAGACGGGCTTCACACCGGGCTTCGGCGCATTCTCGGAACGCTTCTCCACCGCGGCTGCGGCCTTCGCCGCTTCTTCCTTGTCGATCTTTCCGAACACCAGGTGCTGCTGCGCGTAGGTCCAGGTGTTGTTGCTGACCCAGTACAGCAGGATCGCGACAGGCAGCAGGGCGCCGAACACCAGAACGCCGAGCGGGAAGACATAGAGGGCGAGCTTGTTCATGATCGCGGACTGCGGATTCGCCGCTGCCGCCTCACTCTGACGCGCAACCGATGCACGCGAGTTCAGGTGCGTCATGATCGCCGCGATGATCATCAGCGGGATGGAGACGGCTGCGATGACCCACGTGGACGGAATGGTCGCGTCGGGGCCCACCGCGAATGCGTTGAGCTGATCCTGCGGCATCGTGATCCACGCCGAGATCGGGGCACCGAACAGTCGAGCATCAAGGAAGGACTGCACATCGGCCACATTGAACGCGTAGTTCGACAGCTCGCGGTTCTCCTCGGGGGTCAACCCGAGCTGACCGAAGCCGGTACCGGTGCGGTTGAACGAGCGCAGCACGTGGAACAGACCGATGAACACCGGTGCCTGCGCGAGCACCGGTAGGCAGCCCATCAGCGGATTGAAGCCGTGCTCCTTCTGGAGCTTCTGCATCTCGACGGCCATCTTCTGCTTGTCTTTGCCGTACTTCTTCTGCAGAGCCTTGATCTGCGGCTGTAGCTCCTGCATCTGCCGCGTGGTGCGGACCTGCTTGACGAAGGGCTTGTACAGAATCAGGCGGAGGGTGAAGACCAGGAAGACGACGGACAGTGCCCAGGCGAACCCATTGCTGGGATCCTGGAACACAAAGCCGAACACCTTGTGCCACACCCAGAGAATCCAGGCAACCGGGTAGTAAATGAAGTCGAGCACGGCTCTATGTACTCCTCTGTTCTTCCACTCGCGCGAGATCGTGGTGTTCTTCGGTTTCGGTCGGTTCGGTGACGATCGCGCGCCACCTACCGGGTTCGGGTACCGGGTCCCAACCTCCAGAGTGCCAGGGAGCACATTTGAGGAGGCGGACGACCGCCAGCAACGAGCCCTTCGTCATCCCGTGCACCTGGAGCGCCTCGATGGCGTACTCACTACAGGTGGGGGAGAAGCGACAGGTGGGAGGTCTCATCGGGGACACGTAGGTCCGGTACAACCCGATGATGTAGACGAGTGTTCGAGCAGGAATGGAACGAAGGTTGCCCATGAATGTCATGACGGCGGACCCTTCGGAGCTTCGAGAAGACCGAGCTTCTTCAATCCTGAACGCAGTTGAACCAGTAGATCTGCCGAGGACGCGCTCGCGGCTCCGGGCAGTGCGCGGATCACCACGTCGGTGGTCTCGGGGAGCTCACCGATGACGTCACTACAGATATGCCGAAGCCGGCGCGCAACTCGATGACGAGTTACGGCCGGCCCGACTGCCTTGCTGACTATCAATCCGAATCGTGGCCCGCGAACGGTCGATGCGATGTCCTGCTCGTCACGCGCGACGGCGTGAACCACAAGATCCGATCTACCCATTCGGCGTCCTCGACGCACCGCTACGGAGAAATCACGTGCTCGGTGTAGTCGATTCGGCTCAGGAAGCATCCCGAGCTCCAAGCTTCGGACGAACAGATATCAGGCTGTGAGTTCTTTACGGCCCTTGCCGCGACGTGCGGAAACGATTGCACGACCCGCACGGGTACGCATACGAAGACGGAAGCCATGAACGCGCGCGCGGCGGCGATTGTTCGGCTGGAACGTCCGCTTGCCCTTGGCCACGGTCAACACTCCTCGAGATTGAAAAGACGCCGATCTGTCGGCGCCTGCTGGAAAGGTTCCTAGCGAGTCCGGATGGACTTGCTTGCCTCCCGAGCGAGAAATCCGAGTGAAGACAGACTGTAAGCAGCCAGCAAGCATCGGCCACCTCGCTATTGGGTGACTGTTCGAGAGTACTGATCGAGTCACCGCCGGTCAAACTCGCGCTCGAGCGGTCAATGCCGTCGTTCATACACAGGCAGTGCCGGTTTCCGGCCACCGACGGTGTGATGTTCGCTTAAATCGCCACCGAACGACCGCGCGCTACGACACAAGTCCACCGATCGCACTACAGACAATCGACATCGGTGCAGGTCAGACTGGCGTAATTGCCATAGCACGAGCCGCAACCCGTTCTGGGGTCACATCGGTGTCGTTTATCCACACCTGTGGATAATTGTGTGGAAACACAGTTCAGGTGGCATATTCGTACCTTGCGGGGTCCACCAACGGACCCTGGTCTCGGCCGCAGCGACGCACGAACGACGACGCTATACGTCCTTGCCGCGCGGGTACGAAACGGCGCGCGGATCCATGCGTCGAACACCGCCCGAGACCAATGCTCGACGACGGAGGGCCCAACGTGAACGACGATCCGGATGCGCTCGCGCGCATCTGGCCCGAGGTGGTCGCGGAGCTCACATCCGACCGACACAGTGGGTCGCCGCTGACCAAGGGCCAGAAGGCCTGGCTCGCTCTGGTCAAACCGCTGACCTTGACGCAGGGGTTCGCGCTGCTCGCAGTCCCGTCGACCTTCGCGCAGGAAGCGATCGAACGAGATCTTCGCGAACCGATCCTCGGTGCGCTCGGGCGTCATCTGGGACAGGGTGTCGAGGGACTCGGAGTGCGTATCTCGGCTCCCGAGGACGAGAAGATCGACTCCGAGCGATCGACGTACCCCGATGCCGCCAGCTCTCCGACCTACCGTCGCCGCATCCTGACCAGCAGAGACGATGAGCCTTCGGACTCCGAGACGGCCGACTACGAAGAAGTCGACGACGAACGCGAGGCTCTTGCCAGCGTGCAGAATTCATGGCCGACGTATTTCACCAAGCCTCCCGACTCGACGCCGCCGTCCTCGGGTGCCAACAGCCTCAACTCGAAGTACACCTTCGACACGTTCGTCATCGGCGCCTCCAATCGGTTTGCCCACGCAGCCGCGGTGGCGATTGCCGAAGCACCTGCTCGCGCCTACAACCCACTGTTCGTATGGGGGGCGTCGGGTCTGGGCAAGACTCACCTGCTGCACGCGGCCGGCCACTACGCGCAGCGACTGTTCCCGGGCATGCGCGTCAAGTACGTCTCGACCGAGGAATTCACCAACGACTTCATCAACAGTCTTCGTGACGACCGCAAAGTGGCGTTCAAGCGCCGCTACCGGGAGACCGACGTGCTGCTCGTCGACGACATCCAGTTCATCGAGGGCAAGGAAGGCATCCAGGAGGAGTTCTTCCACACCTTCAACACCTTGCACAACGCGAACAAACAGATCGTCGTCTCCTCCGACCGACCACCGAAGCAATTGGCCACGCTCGAGGAGCGGCTTCGTACCCGCTTCGAGTGGGGCCTGATCACCGATGTGCAGCCGCCCGAGCTCGAGACGCGGATCGCCATTCTGAGCAAGAAGGCTCGGATGGACCGGCTCGATGTACCGCACGACGTGCTCGAACTCATCGCCAGCCGAATCGAACGCAACATTCGTGAGCTCGAAGGCGCCCTCATTCGAGTGACAGCCTTCGCATCGCTCAACGGACAAGCACTCGACCTCACTCTGGCCGAGGTGGTTCTGCGCGATCTGATCCCCGATTCGTCGAGTCTGGAGATCAATGCGGCGACGATCATGGCCGTCACAGCGGAGTACTTCAACACCTCCATCGAGGACCTGTGCGGGCCGGGCAAGGCCAGAGCTCTGGCCATGGCCAGGCAGATCGCGATGTATCTGTGCCGTGAGCTCACCGATCTGTCGTTGCCCAAGATCGGCCAGACGTTCGGTCGCGACCACACGACGGTGATGTACGCGGACAAGAAGATTCGCAAGGAAATGACCGAGCGTCGCAAGGTGTACGACCAGGTTCAGGAGCTGACCGCGCGGATCAAGCAGCGCTCGAAGCGGTAGCCGACCGGGCGCGGACGAACGCAGAGGACGGCATCGAATCCCATCGCGGGTTCGGTGCCGTCTTCCGTTTCTCGTCGTTCTTCGGACCGATTCTCGACGCGGATTCGGTGAGTTTTCGAGGCGTCGACCATTGATTCACACCTGTGGATAACCATGTGGACAACATCGAAGTTCTGGGGATGGAGTGTGGGCGCCTGTGCACCGATGTGATTCGTCCACAGGCAGCGGTTCGTCAACCATGCATTGGTCCCGAGTTCATCCCCACGACACCACGCTCGGCCACCAGCGGATCGAACGGTCCGTGCACAGATTCCACAGGACCTATTAATACTTCTGTTTTCTCCTTGAAAGAACTTCTTTGAAAACAGGTGTTGGGGAACGATCCGTTCACAGGCCCCTCGAGATCACCCGAATCCCATGTTCGGCGAGACCCTCGCGCTTCCGTCTTCGGTTCGGAGGGCATACGGTGTGCTTGCGCTGGATGTGCCACACTCGTCGTTGCATCGGTTCGAGCCGCAACCATCGTGGTTGCATCGCTCCGGCCGTGACACCGAACGCCACCGAACGAGAGGAAATGCCGAGCGATGGAGCTTGGAAGTTTGAAGTTTCGCGTTGCTCGTGAAGATTTTTCCGATTCCGTCGCGTGGGTGGCCCGTAGCCTGCCGTCCCGGCCGCCCGTTCCCGTCCTCGGTGGAGTTCTTCTTGCCGCCGACGAGCAGGGTCTGACGGTCTCCGGGTTCGACTACGAGGTCTCCGCTCAGGTCAAGGTGTCGGCCGAAGTTGCCACTGCCGGCCGAGTTCTGGTGTCGGGCAAGCTACTTGCCGACATCACGAAGTCGTTGCCGAACAAGCCGGTCGACGTCACGGTCGACGGAACCCGCGTTCTGGTCAACTGCGGCAGCGCCAAGTTCTCGCTGCCCACGATGCCGGTGGAGGACTACCCGCAGCTCCCCGAGCTGCCCACCAACACCGGGTCGCTGGCCGGTGACGTCTTCTCCGAGGCCATCGCCCAGGTCGCCATTGCGGCGGGCAAGGACGACACGCTTCCGATGCTCACCGGTATTCGCGTGGAGATCGACGGCACCAACGTCGTTCTAGCGGCCACCGACCGTTTCCGGTTGGCGGTTCGAGAGGTGGAGTGGACTCCCGCCGGCGCCGATACCACCACTGCGGTTCTCATTCCGGCCAAGACCCTCTCCGAATCTGCGAAGACGCTCGGCGGCAACGCCGGCTCTCCCGTCGAACTCGCTCTGGGTTCCGGCTCGTCCATCGGTAGCGATGGCCTGCTCGGCATCGTCAGCGACGGGCGCCGCACCACGACACGACTGCTCGACGCCGAATTCCCGAAGTTCCGTCAGTTGCTGCCTGCCGAACACACGGCGGTGGCGACCCTCGAGATCGCGTCGCTGATCGAGGCCATCAAGCGTGTGGCTCTCGTTGCCGAGCGTGGCGCGCAGGTTCGCCTCGAATTCAACGCGGAAGGTGTGTTGCTGTCCGCAGGCGGCGACGATGCAGGTCGCGCCGAGGAGGCACTGCCGGCCGATTTCCAGGGTGAGGCCCTGACCATCGCCTTCAACCCCGGCTACCTCATCGACGGCCTGTCGTCGCTGCACAGCGAGAAGGTCACGTTCGGATTCACGACGCCGAGCCGGCCCGCTGTGTTGCGGCCGACCTCGGACGAGGAACTCGTGCCCGACGATGCCGGCAAGTTCGCGGCGCCGCAGTCGGAGTACACGTACCTGCTGATGCCGGTCAGGCTGCCGGGCTGATCCGCTCTGGTTACTGTTGAACCCGCGGGAACCTTTGCACCTGACACAGACAAGGACGCCTCATCATGCAGCTGGGCTTGGTCGGTCTCGGAAAAATGGGCTTCAACATGCGCGAGAGACTGCGTGAGCACGGTCACGAGGTCATCGGTTACGACCCACGACCCGAGGTGACCGATACGCCGTCACTGGCCGGTCTGGCGGAGTCGTTGACGGCGCCTCGTGTGGTGTGGGTGATGGTTCCGTCGGGCCAGATAACCCGCGACACCGTCACCGGTCTGGCAGAGGTGCTCGAGCCGGGCGATCTGGTGATCGACGGCGGAAATTCTCGCTTCACCGACGACAAACCCAACGCAGAGCTGTTGGACGCCAAGGGAATCGGTTACATCGATGCCGGCGTATCCGGTGGCGTCTGGGGCCTGAAGAACGGCTACGGCCTGATGGTCGGCGGACAGGACGAGCATGTCGCCCGGGCGATGCCGATCTTCGACGCATTGCGTCCCGAGGGCGAGCGCGCGGACGGTTTCGTGCACGCAGGCCCGGTCGGTGCCGGGCACTACTCGAAGATGGTGCACAACGGCATCGAGTACGGGTTGATGCAGGCCTATGCCGAGGGTTACGAGATCCTCGAGGCGGAAGAGCTCGTGCAGGACGTGCAAGGTGTGCTGCGGGCCTGGAGCAAGGGCACGGTCGTGCGGTCCTGGCTGCTCGATCTGTTGGTCGAAGCGCTCGGTCAGGATCCGGAGTTCAGTGAGATCTCCGGGTACACCGAGGATTCGGGTGAGGGACGCTGGACCGTCGAGGAAGCCATCCGTCACGCTGTCCCCGCGCCGGTGATCTCCGCGGCGTTGTTCGCGAGATTTGCGTCGCGGCAAGAGGATTCGCCTGCGATGAAGGCTGTCTCTGCACTGCGGAACCAGTTCGGCGGGCATGCGGTCAAGAAGGCCGATGCCGACGAGACGCTGCGCGCCCCGGCGCCGAAGAACACCGAGTAAGTGTTCGTCCGGTCTCTGCAGCTCCACGATTTCCGATCCTGGGACGACCTCACCGTCGACCTCGGACCGGGCTCGACCGTGTTCGTAGGCCCGAACGGACACGGCAAGACCAATCTGCTCGAGTCGCTCAATTATCTGTCGACGTTGTCCTCCCATCGTGTGTCCTCGGACGCTCCCATGATTCGGGCAGGCGCCGCCAAGGCGTTCGTGGGCAGTGCCGTGGTCAATCACGGTCGCGAACTGATCATCGATGTGGAGCTTCTCGAAGGCAGGGCCAACAAGGCTCGAATGAACAGGTCGCCGCTGCGGCGTCCACGCGAGATCCTCGGTGTGTTGCAGAGTGTGCTGTTCGCTCCCGAGGACCTCTCGCTCGTCCGCGGCGATCCCGGTGAGCGTCGACGCTATCTCGACGAGCTGCTCACCACTCGCATTCCTCGAATGGCCACTGTCCGTGCCGATTACGACAAGGTGCTGCGGCAACGGTCGGCTCTGCTCAAGACGGCGAGTGGATCGTTGCGCCGCGGATCGTCGTCTGGCGACGGCGCGAGTGCCCTGGCTACGCTGGACGTCTGGGATGGCCATCTCGCGGCGCACGGAGCTCGATTGCTCGCTGCCAGAATAGCTTTGGTGCACGAGCTGATGCCCTTCGTACAACAGGCCTACAGCTCGATCGCGCCGGAATCGCGGTTGGCTGCTGTTGCCTATCGCTGCAGTCTGGCCGATGCGCTGCCGCCGGAATTCTCCGATGCCGATCGCGCACCCGAACCCGATGACACCGAGGTGCTCGAAGCTGCCTTCCTTCACCAACTTTCGGTGATGAGACAGCGCGAAATCGAACGTGGGGTGTGTCTGGTGGGACCGCATCGCGACGATCTGGAATTGATGCTCGGTGATCAGCCGACCAAAGGCTTTGCCAGTCACGGTGAATCGTGGTCGTACGCACTGTCGTTGCGGCTCGGCTCCTTCGCATTGTTGCGGGAGGACGGTACGGACCCGGTTCTGATGCTCGACGACGTGTTCGCCGAGCTCGACCGCAAGAGGCGCGCGGCATTGGCCACGGTGGCCGCCGGCGCAGAGCAGGTCCTCATCACGGCGGCGGTACCGGAGGACGTACCTCCC
Organism: uncultured Rhodococcus sp.; assembly: GCA_963517305.1. Classification (GTDB taxonomy): domain Bacteria; phylum Actinomycetota; class Actinomycetes; order Mycobacteriales; family Mycobacteriaceae; genus Rhodococcoides. The sequence continues at coordinate 8,028 of CAUQEL010000029.1, read as the reverse complement.
GAACTCGATGCCAGGCGCTACGGCGTCGAAGCAACACAGAACTCCGATTCCGGTGCAGCAGGACGTATCTCGCGCATCTCGGACCTGTCCGACGATACCGGGATCGCACGTTCGGAAGGTGAGGATCGATGACCGACGACGAGGCGACTCCCACAGGCAACGGTGAGGTGCCGGAACTGAAAGGCGTCGACCTGGCGCGTCGAGCACTCGAGGATGCCAGGGCGGCAGCCAAGGCGAGTGGCAAATCGGTGGGACAGGGAAGGTCGTCGCCCACCGGCGGAGTTCGAGCACTGCGGGGGCGTCGTAGACGCGGTTGGTCGGGAGCCGGGCCGGACGATCGCGATCCTCAGGCCTTCGGGGCGTTGGCGAACTCCATCGCGTCCAAGCGTGGCTGGTCGGCCAAGGTGTCCGAGGGCTCGGTGCTGGGCCGGTGGCCCAGTGTGGTCGGCGAGGACATCTCGGCTCATGCGGACCCCACCGGTCTCAAGGACGGAGTGTTGAGCATCTCGGCGGAGTCCACGGCGTGGGCGACGCAGTTGAGGCTGATGCAGTCGCAGATTCTGGCCAAGATCGCAGCCGCCGTCGGTCACGGGGTGGTGACGTCGCTGCGCATCACCGGTCCGACGACACAGAGTTGGCGAAAGGGAGAACGTCACGTACGTGGACGGGGCCCACGCGACACGTACGGATAGTGAGAGGTCCCAACGACGGCGTCCCGAACAGCCTGGTCCAGGTGATCCTCAACAGATGTTGCGGCCAGTGTTGCTGTGACATGGTCGATGTGCGTAGCGTGATTCGCGACACTCAGCGGTCGGGGGATCGATGAAGATGTTCTACGCGGCCATCGGACGAGGAGAAGTTGTGTCTGCACCAACGAAGAAGGCATCGACAGCGGCCGTCGATGTGGACGGGACTCCCGAAGACCGCGTCGTCCTGCATGCCCGAAATGTCGAGTTCGACTGGAATACGCTGCCGCTGCACTACATGGACGGCAACCCGCTCGCGACTCACCTGATCAACGTGATGCACCTGCTCCTGCCCGAGGGTGAGGAATGGTTCGTGCGCACGTTCAAGGAAGCGCTGCCGCTCATCCACGACGATCAGCTGCGCGACGACGTGATCGGATTCATCGGTCAGGAAGCCATGCACGCGCAGGCGCACACCGAAGTCCACGATCAGCTCCGGGCGCACGGCATCGATGTCGATCCGTACGTCGATCAGATGAAATTCCTGTTCGGCCGCTCCCTCGGCAACAGGTCCGGTCACGGCCAGAACAGTCTGGTCGAACGTCTCGCCCTCATCGCTGCCGCAGAGCACCTGACCGCTTTCCTCGGCGATTGGGTTCTCAATGCCACGAAGTTGGACGAGGCCGACATCGATCCGATCATGTTGGATCTGTTGCGGTGGCACGGAGCCGAGGAGGTCGAGCATCGATCGGTGGCCTACGAGGTGATGCGATACTTCGACGTCCGCCCGGCCCGCCGGATTCGGACGTACGTCGTCATCGCACCCACCCTCGTGTGGTTCTGGACCCGCGGTGTTCGTTATCTGATGAGCCAGGACCCGACGCTGGCGCACCTTCCGGCCAAGCAGCGCACACCGTCGTTCCGAGAATTTCGCCGAGTGACCCAGTCCGGTCTGTTCCCGACCCCGATGTCGATGGTGAAGGCGTCGCTGCGCTACTTCAAGCGCACGTACCATCCTTCTCAGGAAGGGTCGACGGCGCAGGCAGTGCAGTATCTGGCCACCTCACCGGCAGCTCGGTCCGCCGATCGATGACCAAACGCACGTTGCGGAGCAAGCTCGGCGCAATGGCACAGATGGTGGATTCGTTCCGAATGGGACGCACCATTCCGAAGAATCTCTACGGTCGCGACGAGCCCGATCAGACCGTGTCTCTGGTGACCGATGCGCTCGACAAATGGTTCGCTCTGCTCGACGGTGACGACTACGACGCGTCGTTCGCGGCACCGCCCGTCGCCCGCACCCGGATGCTGACGTTGGTCTCGCGCGAGGTGCTGTGCGTCGACGAGCAGGTGGTCCTTCTGACGTTCTCGGCCGCTGACGGCGCGGCGCTGCCTGCGTGGGCACCGGGAATGCATCTGGACTTCTATCTCCCGTCCGGACGCCGCCGGCAGTACTCGTTGTGTGGGTTGCCGGCTGCCGACTCGTACTCCATCGCGGTGCGCCTGGTACCCGACGGCGGCGGCGGGTCGCGCGAGATGCACGCTCTCCCGGTCGATACCGAGGTCGCAATTCGTGGGCCGCGCAACGGTTTTCCGTTCGTACAGTCTCGGCATGCAGTGTTCGTGGCCGGAGGAATCGGGATCACCGCCATCATCTCTATGGTACGCCGGGCTCGGGAGACGGGCATGGACTGGCACCTCGTCTACTGCGGCCGCTCCCGTGAATCGATGCCGTTCCTCGACGAGATCGCCGGCTGGGACGCCGATCGCGTGACGGTGCGGACCGACGATGTGGACGGCATGCCGTCGAGCATGGATCTGCTCGGTGCGGCGGCACCCGGCGGTTCGGTCTACGTGTGCGGACCTCCGCCGATGATCGATCTGGTTCGGGCCTCGTTCGACTCGTTGCCCGCGACGCATCTGCACTTCGAGCGGTTCTCGCCTCCGCCGGTGAAGAACGGTGCCGAGTTCGAGGTGCAGCTCGTCGATTCCGGGCAGATCATCGCCGTGGGTTCGGACGAGACTGCGCTGCATGCCATTCGGCGTCTGCGCCCGGATGTGGCGTATTCGTGCCAGCAGGGTTTCTGCGGGACGTGTCGCGTACGAGTGCTGAGCGGTACACCGCAGCATCGGGAGAATCGGCTCACGGTCGAAGAGCAGCAGCACGAGATGTTGATCTGCGTCTCTCGTTCCGATGGCGAACGGATTGTGCTCGATCTCTAGCGAAGCCGCTCGTTTCACCCTTCATATTTGTCGTCCGGGACCGAGAAAATGCGCCTGCGGCGCAATCAGAGGCCTTTTAGGGGTGTCATCGTGCCCATGCTGTCGTAGGCAACCAGTACTATGGACCGGTACGACATCAAGCCCGGAACAACGCATGGACCCGGGCGCGGCCGGAATCGACTGCGCTCGTCCCTGCGGTAGCACCCAGCGGGGTGTGAGCGGGGTAGTGGACGCGTAGAAGGAGAACCAGCTAACCGTGGCTGCCCAGAAGTCAGGTAACAACGAGAACAGCAAGGATTACGGCGCTTCGTCCATCACGGTCCTCGAGGGCCTGGAAGCGGTTCGTAAGAGGCCCGGTATGTACATCGGTTCCACCGGTGAACGAGGCCTGCATCACCTGATCTGGGAGGTCGTCGACAACTCCGTCGACGAGGCCATGGCCGGCTATGCCTCCACCGTCGACGTCACCATCCACGAGGACGGCAGCGTCGAGGTCAAGGACGACGGTCGAGGAATTCCCGTCGCCATGCACTCCTCCGGTGTTCCCACCGTCGAGGTCGTGATGACGCAGCTGCACGCAGGCGGCAAGTTCGACTCCGACTCCTATGCGGTGTCCGGTGGACTGCACGGCGTCGGCATCTCGGTGGTGAACGCCCTGTCCACCAAGGTCGAACTGCAGATCGCGCGCGACGGCCATCGCTACAAGCAGACCTACGACTACGCCAAGCCGAGCCCCCTCGAAACGGTCGGTGACACCGACGAGACCGGCACCACCGTCCGTTTCTGGGCCGACGGCAAGATCTTCGAGACCCTCGACTACAGCTTCGAGACCGTGCACCGCCGCCTGCAGGAGATGGCGTTCCTGAACAAGGGACTGACCATCAACTTCACCGACGAGCGGGTAGCGGCGACGGACGCGACCGAGGAAGAACTCGGTGAGACGGCCGAGGCACCCAAGACCGCCGAGGAAGAGCAGGCCGACGCGGCCAACGCGAAGCCGGCCAAGGTGCGCAAGCGGACCTATCACTACCCGGACGGCCTGGTCGACTTCGTCAAGCACATCAACAGGACCAAGACCGCGATCCACAACTCGGTCGTCGGCTTCACCGGCAAGGGCGAGGGCCACGAGGTCGAGATCGCCATGCAGTGGAACGCCGGGTACTCCGAGTCGGTGCACACCTTCGCCAACACCATCAACACGCACGAGGGCGGTACGCACGAAGAGGGCTTCCGCACCGCGTTGACCTCGACGGTGAACAAGTACGCGATCGAGAAGAAGTTGGTCAAGGAAAAGGACGTCAAACTCACCGGCGACGACATTCGCGAGGGCCTTGCCGCGGTCATCTCGGTGCGGGTCGGGGAGCCGCAGTTCGAGGGGCAGACCAAGACCAAGCTGGGCAACACCGAGATTCGGTCGTTCGTGCAGAAGGCGTGCAACGAGCACCTGGCGCACTGGTTCGAATCGAACCCGGCCGACGCCAAGACCATCATCAACAAGGCGGTCTCCTCCGCGCAGGCCCGAATGGCTGCACGTAAGGCCCGAGAGTTGGTGCGCCGCAAGAGCGCAACCGATATCGGTGGCCTTCCCGGCAAGCTCGCCGACTGCCGCTCGAACGACCCGAGCAAGTCCGAGATCTACATCGTGGAGGGCGACTCCGCAGGCGGCTCGGCCAAGTCCGGACGAGATTCGATGTTCCAGGCGATCCTGCCGCTGCGCGGAAAGATCATCAACGTCGAGAAGGCTCGCATCGACCGCGTCCTCAAGAACAACGAGGTCCAGTCGATCATCACCGCGTTCGGCACCGGTATCCACGACGAGTTCGACATCACCAAGCTCCGCTATCACAAGATCGTGCTGATGGCCGACGCCGACGTCGACGGCCAGCACATCTCCACCCTGCTGATGACGCTGCTGTTCCGCTTCATGCGCCCGCTGATCGAGCACGGCCACGTCTACCTCGCCATGCCTCCGCTGTACAAGCTGAAGTGGAGCCGCGGCGAACCCGACTTCGCCTACTCCGACCGCGAGCGCGACGGCCTGCTCGAGGCCGGCATCGCCAACAAGCGCAAGATCAACGTCGAGGACGGCGTCCAGCGCTACAAGGGCCTCGGCGAGATGAACGCCAAGGAACTGTGGGAGACCACGATGGATCCGTCGGTCCGCGTTCTGCGTCTGGTGACGCTGGACGACGCGGCGGCCGCCGACGAACTGTTCAGCGTGCTCATGGGCGAGGACGTCTCCGCGCGTCGTAGCTTCATCGCCCGCAACGCGAAAGATGTTCGCTTTCTTGACGTTTAGTCACTTCCCTTCACGCACCGATGATTTCTCTCGGTGCGTGGAGGTGACCGTTTCTCGAGGAGATTTGTATGTCTGACATCACCGAACCGCCGGTAGGACCCCCGCCGGGTTCGACCACCAACGCCGAGGGCGGAGACCGGATCGATCCGGTCGACATCCAGCAGGAAATGCAGCGCAGCTACATCGATTACGCGATGAGCGTCATCGTCGGGCGTGCACTGCCCGAGGTGCGTGACGGACTCAAGCCGGTGCACCGCCGCGTGCTGTACGCGATGTACGACTCGGGCTTCCGCCCCGACCGCAGCTACGTAAAATCCGCACGCCCCGTTGCCGAGACGATGGGTAACTACCACCCCCACGGCGACACCTCGATCTACGACGCACTGGTGCGTCTGGCCCAGCCGTGGTCGATGCGGTACCCGCTGGTCGACGGCCAGGGCAACTTCGGCTCGCGTGGCAACGACGGCGCCGCAGCCATGCGTTACACCGAGGCGCGCCTGACCCCGCTCGCGATGGAGATGTTGCGCGACATCGACGAGGAAACCGTCGACTTCATCCCCAACTACGACGGTAAGACCCAGGAGCCGACGGTACTTCCGTCGCGGGTGCCGAACCTGTTGATGAACGGCTCCAACGGCATCGCCGTCGGTATGGCCACCAACATCCCGCCGCACAACCTGCGCGAACTGGGCGACGCGGTGTTCTGGGCCCTGGACAACTTCGAGGCCGACGAAGAAGCCACGCTCGCGGCCTGCATGGAACGCGTCAAGGGCCCCGACTTCCCGACGCACGGACTCATCGTCGGTGGCCAGGGTATCCAGGATGCGTACTCCACCGGCCGCGGCTCGATCCGCATGCGCGGCGTCGTCGAGATCGAAGAGGATGCCAACGGTCGCACCACGATCGTCATCACCGAGCTGCCCTACCAGGTCAACCCGGACAACCTGATCACCTCGATCGCCGAGCAGGTTCGGGACGGCAAGCTCTCGGGCATCTCCAAGATCGACGACGAGTCCTCCGACCGTGTCGGTATGCGCATCGTCGTCACGATCAAGCGTGACGCGGTCGCGAAGGTGGTGCTCAACAACCTCTACAAGCATTCGCAGCTGCAGACGAGCTTCGGCGCGAACATGCTCTCGATCGTCGACGGCGTTCCGCGCACGCTGCGCCTGGACCAGATGATCCGCTTCTACGTCACCCACCAACTCGACGTGATCGTTCGTCGTACGCGGTATCGCCTGCGCAAGGCCGAGGAACGGGCCCACATTCTGCGGGGACTGGTGAAGGCTCTCGATGCGCTCGACGAGGTCATCGCGCTGATCCGGGCGTCACAGACGGTGGATCTGGCCAAGCAGGGCTTGATCGACCTGCTCGACATCGACGAGATCCAGGCCCAGGCGATCCTCGACATGCAGCTGCGACGCCTCGCAGCCCTCGAGCGTCAGAAGATCATCGACGAGTTGGCAGAACTCGAACGCACCATTGCCGACCTGCAGGACATTCTGGCCAAGCCGGAGCGGCAGCGACAGATCGTGCGAGACGAGCTCGCCGAGATCGTCGAGAAGTTCGGCGACGACCGTCGAACCCGCATCATCGCCGCCGACGGGGACGTCAACGACGAGGATCTGATCGCCCGGGAGAACGTGGTCGTCACGATCACCGAGACCGGATACGCCAAGCGCACCAGGACCGACCTCTACCGTTCGCAGAAACGCGGCGGCAAGGGAGTGATGGGAGCGGGGCTCAAGCAGGACGACATCGTCAGCAAGTTCTTCGTCTGCTCGACGCACGACTGGATCCTGTTCTTCACCACCAAGGGCCGCGTCTACCGGGCCAAGGCCTACGAGCTGCCCGAGGCGAATCGAACCGCCCGCGGTCAGCACGTTGCGAACCTGCTCGCCTTCCAGCCGGACGAGCGCATCGCTCAGGTCATTCAGATCAAGACCTACGAGGATGCGCCGTATCTGGTGCTCGCCACCAAGGGCGGTCTGGTCAAGAAGTCACGTCTGACAGATTTCGACTCCAACCGCAGCGGCGGCATCGTCGCGGTCAACCTGCGCGGCGACGACGAGTTGGTCGGGGCCGTTCTCGCGTCCTCGGACGACGATCTGCTTCTGGTCTCGGCGCAGGGGCAGTCCATCCGATTCTCGGCCACCGACGAGGTGCTGCGTCCGATGGGCCGCGCCACCTCGGGTGTGCAGGGCATGCGCTTCAACGGCGAGGACGCGTTGCTCTCGCTCAACGTCGTGAGCGAGAACAAGTTCTTGCTGGTCGCCACCTCGGGTGGGTACTCCAAGCGCACCGCGATGGAGGACTACCCCCAGCAGGGCCGCGGCGGAAAGGGAGTGCTGACAATTCAGTACGACCCGAAGCGTGGCACGCTGGTGGGAGCTCTCATCGTCGACGACGAGGACGAGCTGTACGCCATCACGTCCAGTGGTGGCGTGATCCGGACCGCTGCCAAGCAGGTTCGGAAAGCCGGCCGACAGACCAAGGGCGTGCGGTTGATGAATCTCGGTGAAGGCGACACACTGCTCGCGATCGCGCGCAACGCCGACGAGATCGAACCGGATGCTCTGGGCACCGATGACGATGCAGCGAAGGAGTCGTAAGTGAGCACTCCCAACCGGCCTGGTAGCAGGCCCGGACCCAGCGGTGGACCGGACAGCCGGGACTCCGCGCCGCCCGAGGGAGCTCGCCCGGGTAACCGCCCGCAGCCGGCCACCCGTCCCGCACCCGCCGCGGGCCGTGGCCCGGCCCCGCAGGGGGGTGCTCGCCCTCCGATGCGGCCGGCACCAGGTGCTCCGAACGGTCCGGCAC
>CAUQEL010000028.1:0-75728 GCA_963517305.1 uncultured Rhodococcus sp. | reverse complement strand
ACCTCACACAGCCGATCAGTTCACCCGCTCACTCGCGCCAAAACGCAACAGCCCGTCCACTACGAAGTTCCGCTCACATGCGGCGAAGCCGCTACTTGCGGGAGAAGCGCCCCGGACCGGCCTGATCACGTGGCTTGATGATGATCTGGTCCAGGTTGACGTGCGCCGGGCGAGACGCGACGAAGCCGATGACTTCGGCGATATCGCTCGCCACCAGGGGTGTGATGCCCTGGTAGACCGCGTCGGCCTTGGCCGCGTCGCCGTCGAACCGGACGAGCGAGAACTCGGTTTCCACAGCACCAGGTGCCACCTCGGTCAACCGCACCGGCTTGCCGAGCAGCTCGCCGCGCAACGTCCGATGCAGTACTGCCTGAGCGTGTTTGGCCGAGGTGTAGCCCGATCCGTTGTCGTAGGCCTCGAATGCCGCCACGGACGTGATGGTGACGATGAGGCCGTCACCGGAGTCGATCAGCTTGGGCAGCAACGACTTCGTCACCCGCAATGTACCGAGCACGTTGGTCTCCCACATCCAGCGCCAGTCGTCGAGGTCGGCGTCGATCACCGGGGCCAAGCCCTTCGCGCCACCGGCATTGTTGATCAACACATCGACGCGGGGAATGACCGCGGTGAACGCGGCGACCGAATCCTCGTCCGTCACATCGAGTTCCAGGGCAGTGCCACCGATCTCCGACGCCAACTCCTCGAGCCGGTCGAGTCGGCGGGCACCGATCACGACGTGGAATCCGTCGGCGGCGAGTTGGCGGGCGGTGGCCGCGCCGATGCCGGAGCTCGCTCCGGTGACGACGGCGATTTTGGCATCGGGGGAAATCTGTTCGGACGAGGTCATGGCGAAATTCTATGCCCGACGCACTCCATGCCTTTCGATGCCCGATTGGACATCGGACGCGAGGGTGCTAATTTTGGACTCATGTCCGCCAGTGAGACCACCGCGATGCGGGTCACCTATGTGACCGCGTCCCTGGGTTCTCGCTTGCCACTTCCTCGGGAACTGTGTTGTCCCGGCCAAGGAATCTGTCTCTAGCCTCTTCGAGCTTCGGACAGTCCATTCGCGTGCCGTGGTCCCTTCGTGGCCGCCGCACTCGCCCTTGACCTGCACCACTTCTCCCTTTCTTCGCTGTTCGTTCGCGATGAGAGGAATGCAACTGCTGAGGATCTTCGACGGATGTCTGTCACCACGCTGCACCACACCCGCTCCGCCGCGCCGCGATCGCGCGTCCAACTCGTCCCACCCGATCTGCGGATCGCCGACAGTCCCGCCGCGTCGGTACTTCGGGTCGCCTGCGTCGAAGGTCCTATTTCGCGCGAGCGTGCCGCTCGCGCAACGGGTTCGAGTATCGCCACGGTCAACCGTCAGGTCTCGGCCCTGCTCGCCGTCGGGCTGCTCCGTGAGCGCGCAGACCTGGCGGCACCGGGCGCGATCGGACGCCCGCGGGTGCCGTTCGAGGTCAACCACGAGCCATTCTCGACCATCGGCATCCACATCGGAGCCGTCGTCACCGGCATCACCGTCAGTGATCTGCGGGGTCGCATCCTCGGTGCCGTCGAAATACCCACGCCCGCTGGTTCTTCGGAGGCAGCGCTGGCCTCCGTCACCCGCAGTGCCGGTGCCTTTGCCGGACGCTGGCACCGCCGCACCCCGCTGTGGGTCGGGGTGGCGATCGGTGGACGCGTCGACACCGCGAGCGGAACCGTCGACCATCCACGGCTGGGATGGGAAAACGGCCGCGTCGCCGGCATCATCGGCGGTGGACTCGGCCTTCCGATCTCGGTCGCCGGGCACGTCGAGGCCATGGCGGCTGCGGAGCTGCTCCTCGCGCCGCGTCTGTCGGACAGTGTTGCGGCGCAGAGCAACAGCGGAACTTCGCTGTACTTCTACGCGCGCGAGACCGCAGGCATGGCGCTGACCATCGACGGCCGTGTCCACACCCCGTCGAGCGGTCCGGGTTCCATCGCGCACCTACCCACCGGATCGTCGGCGCTGTGCGGCTGCGGCCACCGGGGATGCCTCGAGGCCTCGGTCAGCGATCGAGCGGTGGTCGCCGCTGCCGTCGATCGCAAAATCGTTGAAAGCGCAGCCCTGCCGAACATCGCCGCGGTGTACCGGGCGGCGCAGTCAGGCTCGGAGGCCGCGCGGGAGCTGCTCGTCGAGCGGGCACAGATTCTGGGGCGGACGGTGGCGCTGCTGCGCGACATGTTCAATCCGGACCGCGTTGTACTCGGAGGCCAGGCGTTCACCGCGTACCCGGCCGGAATTCCGCACGTGGGTGAGGCCTTCGCGACGCATTCGACGTTGGCGCGCCGAGATATTCGGGTGACCGGCTTCGGTGACAAGGTGCAGGAACACGCCGCAACCGTGGTCTCCCTCAGTTCCCTGTACTCCGATCCGCTCGCCTCGATGCGCCGAGCAGCCGCGTAAGTTGACCCCACATGAGCACCCCTGCAGCAGGACCGGTTCGTCAGGCCACCGGCATCGACGGAGCCAACATCGTCTACCGCGTCAGCGGTGACCCCGCGGCGCGGCCACTGATCCTGTTGCACGGGTGGGCACAGAGCTCGGCCTGCTGGGGCGAGGGACTGCTGGCCGACCTGGCGGAGCGCTACCTCGTTCTCGCCGTCGATCTGCGCGGACACGGCTACTCCGACGCCCCGTCGACCGGTTACGACGACCCGAAGAACTGGGCAGGAGACGTGGCTGCCGTGCTGGCCGCCGAGAACATCACCGCCGACGCGGTGCTGCTGGGGTGGTCGTACGGCGGACTGGTGATCTGCGATTACCTCGCCGAACACGGCGCGGGAGCGGTGGCGGGCATCGTGCTCGTCGGCGCGATCACCAGCATCGGCAGGGGAGAGGCAGGCGGCCGCGTCGGGACAGCCATGCGCGCGGCGATCCCCGGTGCGATGGCCGAGGAGCCTCGCGTCGCGATCAAGGCTCTGGGAAGTTTCGGTCATGCGCTCACCGGGCCGACCGAAGGTAAGGGAACGGAAGCGCAGGCGCTGTTCGGTTTGACGCTGTCCACGAGGCCACGGGTTCGCGCCGCCCTGTTCGATCGAGCGGTCGGCAGCGACGACCTGCTGCGCAGCCTCGACATCCCGGCGCTCGTGCTGCACGGAACGCAGGACACCGTCGTCGACGTCTCTGCCGGACGGCACGCTGCGGAGCTGATCCCCACGGCGGTCGCGTCGTACTGGGAGGGTGTCGACCACGGTCCGTTCGTAGCCGATCCGCAGCGCTTCCTCACCGAGGTCACCGAGTTCGTGGACGGTCTGAGTCTGCCCAGCCGTGAGAAGGGGTAGTTATCGAGACGTAATGTGGAGGCGTGCACACTGAAGAAGTGATGGGACGCCAGCTGAACAGGGTCGCTGTGTTGTCCTTGCATACCTCCCCGCTGGCGCAGCCCGGAACGGGTGATGCGGGCGGCATGAACGTCTACGTGCTGCAGAGCGCGAAAGAGCTGGCCAAGCGGGGCGTGGAGGTCGAGATCTTCACCCGCGCGACGGCGTCGACCGACGCTCCCGTCGTCGAGGCAGCTCCCGGTGTGCTGGTGCGCAACATCGTCGCGGGCCCGTTCGAGGGGTTGGACAAGCACGATCTGCCCACTCAGCTGTGCGCATTCGCGGCCGGAGTGCTGCGCGAGGAAGCTCGCCACGAACCCGGCTACTACGACCTGGTGCATTCGCACTACTGGCTCTCGGGTCAGGTCGGCTGGCTGGCGCGAGATCGCTGGGGAGTGCCGCTGGTGCACACCGCGCACACGCTCGCCGCCGTCAAGAACGCGTCTCTGGCGCAGGGCGACTCGCCCGAGCCCGCCGCGCGTCAGATCGGTGAGCAGCAAGTGGTGGCCGAGGCGGACCGGCTGATCGCCAACACCACCGAGGAAGCGAAGTCTCTCGTCGAGATCTACGGGGCGCAGCAGGGTTCGATCGATGTGGTTGCACCGGGAGCCGATCTGGCGCAATACAATCCGGGTGACAAGCTCGCGGCGCGCGCCGAACTCGGATTGAATCCCGACGAGTCGATCGTCGCATTCGTCGGACGCATCCAACCGCTCAAGGCCCCCGACGTGCTGATCGCCGCGGCTGCCGAAGTGCTGCAGCGCAATCCGACAACACCACTGCGCGTCCTCATCGTCGGCGGCCCGTCCGGCAGCGGACTGGATCGACCCGACAGCCTCATCGATCTGGCCGAGAACCTCGGGATAACTGCCCGAGTGACGTTCATGCCGCCGCAACCGTCGGCGCGCCTGGCCCAGGTCTACCGGGCGGCGGACATCGTCGCCGTGCCGAGCTACAACGAATCGTTCGGCCTGGTCGCGATCGAAGCGCAGGCCTGTGGAACTCCGGTCCTGGCCGCGGACGTCGGCGGGCTCGGCGTGGCGGTGCGATCGGGCGAGACCGGACGCCTGGTGCAGGGCCACCGCACCGAGGATTGGGCGGATGCGCTCTCCTCCATGCTGGCGAACCCAGTTGCCTTGGCCGACATGGCGACCGCAGCACCGCGGCACGCCCGCAACTTCTCGTGGGAGCACACCGCCGACGGACTCATCGAGAGCTACCGGCAGGCCAAGTTCCACTTCGACCGAGGCGAGGGACCGAGCGAGTTCTCGCCGCGACGCGTCCGAGGATTGTCGAAACTACGCAGATCAGGAGCTGTGACTGCATGAGCGAGACTGCCGAACTGATCGACCGGGCACTGAAGGATCGCGAGCTGGACTACACCCGGCGGGGCGAGGCGTTCACCGTCGAACTGCCAGGGGAACGCAAACTCAAGACGACGACGATGCTGACCGTCGGGCATCACGGGGTGCGCATCGAGGCGTTCGTCTGCCGCAAACCCGACGAGAACTTCGAGGGCGTCTACAAGTACCTGCTGCGACGCAATCGCCGCCTGTACGGGGTTCACTACACGATCGACAAGGTCGGCGACATCTACCTCGTGGGCCGAATGTCGTTGCACGCCGTCAACGGTGACGAACTCGATCGCATTCTCGGCCAGACCCTCGAGGCCGCCGACGGCGACTTCAACGTGCTGCTCGAGCTGGGATTCGCCGAGTCCATCAAACGCGAATGGGCGTGGCGCGTCTCGCGCGGCGAATCGTTGGCGAACCTGAAGGCATTCGAGCACCTGGTGGACAAGCGGGAAGCGTAACTCGCTCGAAATGAGTCGGAGTCGCTGCCGGTAACGTCCGGTTCCTAGCCTGAAGCCATGACCAGGCCAGAGGACGCGCGCCCGCCGGTACTGCAGATGTTCGGTTACGGTCTGCAACACATTCTCTCGATGTTCGGCGGCGTCATCGCCGTTCCGATCATCGTCGGTGGCGCGGCCGGACTCTCGGGGGCCGATCAGGCACTGTTGATCTCCTGCGCGCTGTTCGTCAGTGGCGTGGCAACGGTGCTGCAAACGATCGGCATCCCGTTCTTCGGCTCGCAACTGCCACTGGTGCAGGGCATTTCGTTCGCGTCGGTCTCGACGGTCCTCACGATCATCGGCAGCGCGGAGGACGGGCGAACCGGACTGCGCACGGTGCTCGGCGCTGTTCTGGTGGCCGCGCTGATCGGTTTGGCGATCGCTCCGTTCTTCTCCAAGATCGTTCGGTTCTTCCCGCCGCTGGTGACCGGATCGATCATCACCGTCATCGGACTGTCGCTGATGCCGGTGGCGGCACGCTGGATCACCGGCCAAGAGATGGTGGGCGGTGCGCCGAACCCGAACTATCTGGACCCCGGCAACATCGGGCTGGCGATGTTCACCCTCCTGGCCGTGCTGGTGATGACCAAGATCCCCGGACTGTCGCGGCTGTCGATCCTGCTCGGACTCGTCGTCGGCACCGTCGCGGCACTGATCGTCGGCAAGACCGACTTCGGCGGCGTCGCCGACGCGTCCGTGGTGGCCGTTCCGACACCCTTCGCCTTCGGCTCACCGATATTCGCGGTCGGCGCGATCGTGTCGATGACCATCGTGATCCTGGTGATCATGGTCGAGACCACCGCCGACATCCTCGCCGTCGGCGAAGTCGTCGGAACCGACGTCGACTCCAAGCGCGTCGGTGACGGGCTGCGCGCCGACATGGTGTCCTCCGCCGTCGCCCCGATCTTCAACACCTTCCCGGCCACGGCATTCGCGCAGAACGTTGGCCTGGTCGCGATGACCGGCATCAAGAGCCGCTTCGTCGTCGCGATGGGCGGCGGCGTGCTTGCGCTGCTGGGCCTTTCGCCGGTACTGGCCGCCGTCGTGGGGGTCGTCCCGCTTCCAGTTCTCGGCGGTGCGGGAATTGCCCTGTTCGGAACCGTCGCCGCCAGCGGTATCCGCACCCTCGGCAAGGTGGACTACGACAACAACAGCAACGTCGTCATTGTGGCGGTGACCTTGGCGTTCGGCCTCATACCTGTTGTCGCGAGCGACTTCTGGGACGAATTCCCGGACTGGTTCGTCACGATCTTCCACTCCGGAATCAGTGCCGCCAGCATCGTCGCAGTGGTGCTCAACGTATTCTTCAACGTATTCAAGCCCGGTACGCCACCGAACCCGTCGGTGGTGGCAGCGGGCCCCGCAGTGATGGTGCGTGAGGACGAAGCGAAGGTGCTCGGCGAAGGCGGAAGCTTGCCCGACAAGGCTGTGCCCGACAAGGCTGTGCCCGATAGAGACGCCTGAGTGAAATCCTGCGCGCCCCCGCCCGCACGAGTACCGTCCCGGACCAGAAGAAACACATCTAAATTGGAGGACATCTTGTCATTCGTCACCCGCACGAGCACGCGGAAGGCAGCACTCGGCGGCGTCGCGTCGCTCGGTGCCATCGCCCTGATCGCAGGCTGTGGATCTGCCCCCGAAGACGAAGGATCGGGCGGAGGCGGATCGAGTGACTTCCTGCCCTGCATGGTCTCCGACAGTGGCGGATTCGACGACAAGTCGTTCAACCAGCTCGGGTTCGAGGGCTTGACCGAAGCATCCGAAGAGCTCGGCGTCGAGCCACGCACCGTCGAGTCCGCATCGCCCACCGACTACGGCCCCAACATCAACAACCTCGTCGATCAGGGCTGCAACCTCATCGTCACCGTCGGATTCGATCTCGCCGACGCCACCAAGGTGGCAGCCGAGGCCAACTCCGACATCGACTTCGCGATCATCGACGACTCCACGATCGATTTGCCGAACGTCAAGCCGCTGACCTACGACGCATCGCAGTCCGCATTCCTCGCCGGCTACGCGGCCGCGAGCTACAGCACCACCGGAGTGGTCGGTACGTTCGGTGGCTCCCAGCTGCCGACCGTCACCATCTTCATGGACGGGTTCGCCGACGGCGTGAACTACTTCAACGAGCAGAAGGGCGAGGCAGTCCGCGTCATCGGCTGGGACGTGCCCTCCCAGAACGGTTCGTTCACCGGCGGATTCACCGCCAACGAGGTCGCGAAGAACACCGCCCAGGGTCTGATCGACCAGAACGCGGACGTCATCTTCCCGGTCGGCGGTCCCATTTATCAGAGTGCGGCACAGGCCATTCGCGACTCCTCGCGTCCCGTCGCCCTCATCGGTGCCGACGCCGACGTCTTCGAGTCCGACCCCTCGGTCGGCGACCTGTTGCTCACCTCGGTGACCAAGGGACTCAAGACCAGCGTCGACGAGGTCGTCGCGAACTCCGGTGCCGATGCGTTCGACAACACCCCGTACGTGGGCACGCTCGAGAACGACGGAGTCGGTATCGCACCGTTCCACGACTTCGAGTCCGAGGTAGACCCCGCACTGCAGGGCGAGCTGGACACCATCGAGGCCGGCATCATCGACGGATCCATCACCGTCGAGTCGCCGTCTGCACCCAACTAGTTCATGAAGCTCGAACTTCGCGGAATCACCAAACGATTCGGCTCGTTGATCGCCAACGACCACATCGATCTGAGCGTCGAATCCGGCGAGATCCACTGCCTCCTCGGCGAGAACGGTGCAGGCAAGTCCACGTTGATGAACGTGCTCAGTGGCCTGTATCGCGCCGAGGAGGGTCAGATTCTGCTCGACGACGTCGAGCAGAACTTCGCCGGACCGGGCGAGGCCATGGCCGCCGGAATCGGCATGGTGCATCAGCACTTCATGCTGATTCCGGTGTTCACCGTTGCCGAGAACATCGTGCTCGGCAACGAAACCACCTCGCTCGGTGGACGACTCGACCTCGTGGCAGCTCGGAAGCTGGTGCGAGAGATATCCGCGAGGTTCGGCTTCGACCTCGATCCCGATGCTCTCGTCGACGACCTCCCCGTCGGCGTGCAGCAGCGGGTCGAGATCGTCAAAGCACTCTCTCGTGAGGCGAAGGTGCTCGTGTTCGACGAGCCGACAGCCGTCCTGACGCCGCAGGAAACCGACGATCTGATGCGGATCATGCGGGAACTCGCGGCGTCGGGCACCACGATCGTCTTCATCACCCACAAGCTGCGCGAAGTACGCGAAGTCGCCGACAAGATCACCGTCATCCGGCTCGGCAAGGTCGTCGGCGAAGCGAAGCCGACCGCCAGCAACACCGAGCTCGCGGCACTGATGGTGGGACGCGATGTGCAGCTGACGGTCTCGAAGGACCCGGCCACGCCCGGGGACGCGGCACTGGTGATCGAGAACCTGTCGGTGTTCGACGCCCAGGGCAACAAGACCGTCGACGACGTCAGCGTCGCAGTGGCGGCAGGGGAGATCCTCGCCATCGCCGGCGTGCAGGGCAACGGTCAGACTGAATTCGTCGAAGCCCTACTCGGGTTGCAGGACAACGTATCCGGCAAGATCAGCCTCGACGGTCGGTCACTGGTGGGGGCGACGGTGCAGGACGTGCTCGACGCGGGTGTCGGCTTCGTACCCGAGGACCGCACCGTCGACGGACTGGTGGGTGAATTCTCCATCGCCGAAAACCTGATGCTCGATCGCTCCAACAGCGAGCCGTTCGTGCGGCGCGGAGCAGTGCAGCGCGAGTACCTGCAGAAGTTCGCGGCGGACAAGCTCAGCGAATTCGATGTGCGGGCACCGGGAATCGGCACGGCCGTCGGACGCCTCTCCGGTGGTAATCAACAGAAGGTGGTGCTGGCGCGAGAACTGAGCCGCGATCTGCGACTGTTCGTCGCAGCGCAGCCGACTCGCGGAATCGACGTCGGATCCATCGAATTCGTGCACAAACGCATCGTCGCCACCCGGGATTCGGGGATCCCGGTCATCGTGGTGTCGAGCGAACTGGACGAGGTCGCCGCACTGGCCGACCGCATCGCCGTCATGTATCGAGGAGCAATCGTGGGAATCGTCCCCGGGGATACGTCCCGCGAAACACTCGGATTGATGATGGGCGGTGAGCGCAGTGAGTGAGGCCGAGCAGCCGTCGAAGTCTCATGTCGTGCTGCGGCAGATCTTCACCGGCAGTGCCATCATCTCGGTTCTCGCGGTACTGCTCGCGCTGATCGTCGGTGCGGTGCTCATCGCCGCCACCAACTCGGGCGTGCAGGAATCGGCCGGCTACTTCTTCTCCCGTCCCTCGGACATGCTGACGGCGATCTGGGATTCCGTTGCCGGAGCGTACTCCTCGCTGTTCCAGGGTTCGGTGTACAACTTCCGGCGGCCCGGATTCGAGAACGGCATCCGGCCGCTGATGGAGACGCTGACGTTCGCGACCCCGCTGATCGTCGCGGGACTCGGTGTGGCACTGGCCTTCCGCGTCGGAATGTTCAACATCGGTGGCCGAGGCCAGATGCTCATCGCCGCGGCGTGCGCAGGCTGGGTGGGATTCGGAGTGAACCTGCCCGCGGGAATCCACCTGCTGGTCGCCGTCGTCGCCGGAGTTCTGGGCGGCGCAGTGTGGGGCGGCATCGCCGGATTCCTCAAGGCGCGCACCGGCGCTCACGAGGTGATCGTCACCATCATGCTCAACTACATCGCGTTCTACCTCGTCGCGTACCTGCTGCGTACTCCCGGTGCTCTGCAGGCTCCGGGATCGAACAATCCCAAGACCGCGCCCATCGCGTCGACTGCGGTGTTCCCCGAGCTCTTCGGCGACCGCTACAGCCTGCACCTCGGATTCGTGCTGGTGATCATCGTGACGATCGCGGTGTGGTGGCTGCTCGAGCGATCGAGTCTCGGATTCCGCTTCCGCGCCGTCGGCGAGAATCCCCACGCCTCGCGCGTCGCCGGTATGAACGTCAACCGGATCTACCTGTACGCGATGATCCTGTCGGGCGCGCTGGTCGGCTTGGCCGGAGTGGCGCAGGTGCTCGGCACCGTCACCACCGGCTTCAGCGCAGACATCGACGCCGGAATCGGATTCGACGCCATCACCGTCGCACTGCTCGGCCGATCGAAACCCTGGGGCGTGTTCTTCGCGGGAATCCTGTTCGGCGCGTTCAAGGCCGGCGGGTTCGCCATGCAGGCAGCCGAGGGCGTACCCATCGACATCGTGCTCGTCGTGCAGTCGGTGATCGTGCTGTTCATCGCCGCGCCGCCACTGGTCCGAGCGGTGTTCCGATTGCCCAAACCAGGTGAGGAGAAACTCGCGAAAGCCGAGACCGCGAAGGTGGGTGCACTGTGACCACCTCTACCGACGCCGTCGGTGCCCCCGCCGGGGCGGTACTGGGGCGCAGCTGGAAGGTGCCGTCGATCCTCGGGGTCGTGACACTGCTCGCACTGGTGCTGTTCGTCGTCAAGAAGGGCTCGGGGACAAGCACATTCGCGTTGGCGTCGGAGGACGACTTCTTCGCACTGCCGGCCGTGGGTGTGCCGTCGTTCGGCACCGGTCTCGTCGTGGTCGTTCTGCTGGCCGTCATCACCGCGTACGCGGCGTTCCTCGCCTCGCAGTATCGCTCGACGCCATTGTGGCTGCTCGCGGTGTTCGCCGTGCTGTTCGTCTTCGGATTCCTGGCCTGGGCCGCGGACGGTGAAACCATCCCCGTTCCCGGATTGCTCATCGGCGCAGTCGCTCTGAGCACCCCATTGATCTTCGGCGCGATGGGCGGCGTGATCTCCGAACGCGTCGGCGTCATCAACATCGCCATCGAAGGTCAGCTGCTCGCAGGTGCTTTCGTCAGCGCCGTCGTCGCGTCGATCACCGGCTCCACGTACGTCGCGCTACTCGCTGCACTGATTGCCGGCGCATTGACCGCGTCCCTGTTGGCCGTGTTCTCGATTCGCTACTTCGTCAACCAGGTCATCGTGGGTGTGGTGCTCAACGTGCTGGTCGTCGGACTGACCAGCTTCTTGTACTCGGTGGTGCTCACCAAGAACACCGAGACACTCAACTCACCACCGCGTTTCGCGCGCATCGACATTCCGGTGCTCTCCCAGATTCCGATTCTCGGCCCGGTGCTGTTCCGTCAGACACTGATCGTGTACCTGATGTACATCGCCGTCGCGCTCGTGTTCTTCGGGCTGTTCCACACCAAATGGGGACTGCGACTGCGTGCCGTGGGTGAGCATCCGCAAGCTGCCGACACCGTCGGAATCAACGTCGCTCGCACCCGATTCTGGAACGTCTGCCTCGCCGGTGCCATCGCCGGACTCGGTGGCGCGTACTTCACGCTCGGCTCCGTCGGAGCGTTCGGCAAGGAGATGACGGCCGGTGCCGGCTACATCGCTCTCGCCGCCGTGATCTTCGGCCGCTGGGATCCGGTACGCGCGACGCTGGCCGCACTGCTCTTCGGATTCGCGTCGAACCTGCAGAACGTGCTGGGCATCATCGGCTCGCCGGTACCCAGTGAGTTCATGCTGATGCTGCCGTACGTGGTGACCATTTTCGCCGTCGCGGGCCTGGTGGGCCACGTCCGAGGACCCGCCGCAGCCGGCAAACCGTATGCGTCGCGAAGTTAGCGCCCGCACTACCTGACTCGGCGGTAGGGTCGCTGTCCGTTGTGACCGCTTTCACTGTAGGGTTCGGTCATTGTTGCCGCAGTTTTTCGAAGGAGAGCCATGAGCTTCCGCAGTCCCTTTCCCGATGTCGAGATTCCCGAACTCAGCGTCTACGACTTCCTGTTCGGATCCATCGCCGAGTCCGACCTCGACAAGCCTGCACTGATCGACGGAACGTCGGGTGCGGTCACCACCTACAAGTCGCTGATCGGTCAGATCGACGCCATCGCAGGCGCACTGGCCGCACGCGGACTCGAGCTCGGCGACGTCGTCGGACTCCACTCGCCGAACGTGCCCGCGTTCGCGTCGGTGCTGCACGGCATCCTGCGTGCAGGCGGAACCGCAACGACCATTAACGCGCTGTACACGGCCGAGGACATCGCCAAGCAGCTCACCGGCTCGGGCGCGAAGTTCCTCTTCACCGTCTCCCCGCTGTACCCGCAGGCCAAGGCCGCTGCGGACAAGGTCGGGATCGACGCCGATCACGTGATCGTGCTCGACGGCGCAGAGGGCCACCCGAACCTGCGCGACCTGCTCACCCAGGGCGCACCTGCCCCCGAGGTCTCGTTCGATCCCGCCACGCACGTCGCAGTGCTGCCGTACTCCTCCGGTACGACGGGTGTGCCGAAGGGCGTCATCCTCACCCACCGCAACCTCGTCGCGAACGTGGCACAGATGGAACCGCGCGTCGGAATCGACAGCGACGACGCGATCCTGGCGCTGCTGCCGTTCTTCCACATCTACGGCCTGACGGTGCTGCTCAACATCGCGCTGAAGCTGCGCGCGCACCTGGTGACGATGCCGAAGTTCGACCTCGTCGAATTCCTGCGGATCATTCAGGATCAGAAGCTGACGTACCTGTTCATCGCACCACCGGTGGCCGTCGCGCTCGCCAAGCACCCGCTGATCGATCAGTACGACCTCTCCAGCGTGCACACCGTCTTCTCGGGCGCGGCACCGCTGGACGAGGAACTCGGCAAGGCCGTCGCGAAGCGTCTGAACACGCGGGTGCGTCAGGGCTACGGCATGAGCGAGCTCAGCCCCGTCAGCCACGCCATCCCGTTCGATCGCGACGACATGCCGCTCAGCTCGGTGGGTCAGCCGCTGGCGAACACCGAGAACAAGCTCGTCGACCCGGGCACGCTCGAGGAGATCGAGCTGCCCACAGAGGGATTGAGCAAGCCCGGCGAGCTGTGGGTCAAGGGACCGAACGTGATGGTCGGGTACCTCAACAACCCCACCGCCACCGCAGAAACTCTCGACTCCGACGGTTACCTGCACACCGGCGACATCGCCGTCGTCGATCCCGAGGGTGTCGTGTACATCGTCGACCGCCTCAAGGAACTGATCAAGTACAAGGGCTACCAGGTGCCCCCGGCCGAGCTCGAGGCCCTGCTCCTCACGCACGAAGAGATCGCCGACGCCGCCGTCATCGGTGTGCTCGACGACGAGGGCGAGGAAATCCCGAAGGCATTCGTCGTCCGCCAGCAGGGTGCCACCATCGACGAGGAGGGCATCATCGCCTTCGTCGCCGAGCGGGTGTCGCCGCACAAGAAGGTACGACGCGTCGAGTTCATCGACATCGTCCCGAAGTCTGCGGCCGGCAAGATTCTTCGCAAGGACCTGCGCGCCGCGGAGGCCGGAAAGTAAGACCGGCGTTTCCCGACAACACCCCGTCCCACACTGTGTGGGGCGGGGTGCTGTTCGTGTGTGGGCCAACGTATTCGGTGGAACCTCACACCCTTTTTCCGGACCGCGCGCCGTTGTTCCGAGTCGATCGGGGGCGCGCGGTCGGCAGTAAGGGTGTGAGCTTGCGTGGAACCGGGTCGGCGTTCGCTGCGTCCAAGCCGGTGGGTGGGTTCGACGAATAGGAGCGGTGTGAGCGTGACGCGGTGGTGGTCGGCCGGTCTGGTCTGCGTGATGGTGTCGGTCGCTGGATGTGGCGGAGCGACGGAGAGTGCGCCGATTGCAGCGCCGACGAGCTCGGTGGTTGCAACGCCCGTGGCAGACGAGCCATGGGATCCCTGCACCATCCCGGACAGTGCCGTCGAGGCCGCGGGATTGGATGTGGACAGCAAAGAGTCGGGAGCGCGTGGGATCACCGAAATAGCGAACTGGAAAGTCTGCAGTTGGAACAATCCGGAGCCGAATTCGTGGTACCTGCTGGGCATCTTCTCGTCATCGACCTCCTCGATCGAAGACGTCCGTCAGAACGAACGTTTTCAACAGTTCACCGAAGATCCTGCGCTCGGAGGGGAGCGATTCCTTCGATCAGGACAGGACGGAAGTGAAAGTTGCGGGTTGGCATACGAAGTCGATGGCGGCGTCGTCTATTTCGTCCTCGACAAACGGGTTGTTCGTGATGCCCTTAGGGACCCGTGTACAGAAGTCGGGCGGACGGCGATGGCACTTCGATCATCGATGCCGCCTGTAGTCGATTAGCAGCGGAGGAGAACGGCATGGGGCTCGACTCGAACCAGCTTTACGCGTCGATGCAGTACTGGCGGAATATGTCCGCGCAGGCGGAAGTGGGGCAGCTCGAAATCCCTGAAGGTGTCGCCGCACAATGCGACGCTGCTTGCGCCAAGTACATCGACCATCTCGAAGATATGATCGACGGCCTGCAATACGTCATCGATGTCGGGGCGTTCGGTGATTTCGATTCCTCCAGAAAGCTGGGTGAGAAGTTCGAGAGAATCACCTACAGCGGTGACCGGTCGCTTCGAGTTGTTCTCGGACAGCACATCGAGGTCATTCAATTGATGCGGTCGGTGTTTCGACGCTATTTCGTCGACACCGAGGAGCTCGATCAGAGCGTGGCAGCTCGGATCGGCGGTATCGGGGCGGGCTTGGGGGAGTGAGTCCGCAACCTCACACCCTTTCTGCACACCTCACACCCTGATTCCGACGTGAATGCGTACGCGCGGTCGCCAACAAGGGTGTGAGGTGTCGACCGCCCCCGCGGCGAAGCGTCGAACATTGTCCGAAATGTCCGTAATCGCAACTCTCGCAACGTAATCGAGACAACACTCGCGAATCGGATGATTTAGTCTGCGATCGTGAATCTCTCCGCAGCCCGTCTGGTGCCGATGCGACCGCGCGATCCGAAGGAGCCGCATCGCTCGGCGAGCCCGCTCGAGTTGTTCTTCGACCTGGTGTTCGTGGTGGCCGTCAGCATCGCGGCCGTGCAACTCCATCACGACCTCACCGAGAACCACATCGCCGACGGCCTGCTCGGCTACGCACTCGTGTTCTTCGCCATCTGGTGGGCGTGGATGAACTTCACGTGGTTCGCCACGTCCTTCGACACCGACGACTGGCTGTATCGCGTGCTCACCGTCGTGCAGATGGCCGGAGTCCTGACACTGGCCGCCGGAATCGAACAGTCCGTCGTCGACGAGAATTTCACCATCGTGGTGATCGGGTACGTGGTGATGCGCGTGGCGATGGTGACTCAATGGCTGCGGGCATCGAGAAATCCCGAACATCGACAGACTGCGCTGACCTACGCGATAGGCATTGCGGGAGTTCAGGTTCTATGGATTCTCTGGGTGCTGCTGCTCGACGGCACCGCCGCGATCGTCGGGTTCGTCGTCCTCGCAGCGGTCGAGATGTCGGTACCGATCATCGCCGAGCGCAAGGGCGCAACACCCTGGCATCCGCATCACATCACCGAGCGCTACGGACTGTTCACGCTGATCCTGCTCGGTGAATCTCTGCTCGCCTCCGCCAACGCCATCATCGAGGCGCTGCACGACGAGACGGCTCTGGCACCGCTGATCTCGATCTCGATTCTCACCGTCGTCGTCACCGCGAGCCTGTGGTGGATCTATTTCTGGCCCCCGCATCACCGCGCGATCGGCAGACTCGGCAATTCGCTGTTCTACGGCTACGCCCACTACTTCATCTTCGCGGCTGCAGGCGCTTTCTCGGCCGGCATCGAGGTCGAGATCGACGTGCTGACCGAGCACAGCAAGCTCGGCGACGTCGCTGCGTCGTTCACGGTCACGATCCCGATCGCGGTGTTCGTGCTCGGTGTCTGGCTGATCGCGATTCGCGCCAACGCGGATCGCGTCGTGAACGTCGTGGTTCCCGCCGGTGCCGTGCTCGTACTGTTCGATCCCGTCATCCCCATCCCGATCACCCTCACGGCAGTGGTCATGATCGTCGTCGTGGCGGTCCTGGTCGCACGCAGGCCAAGAGACGTGGAGCATGAGAAACTGACCACATGAGTATCGGAACCTTGATTCTGCTTCGTCACGGCGAGAGCGAATGGAATGCGTCCAACCAGTTCACCGGTTGGGTGGACGTGCGACTGACCGAGAAGGGTGAGGCCGAGGGCAAGCGCGCCGGCCAGCTCCTCGCCGAGGCGGGCATCCTGCCCGACCTGCTGTACACCTCGCTGCTGCGTCGCGCGATCAGCACCGCCAACCTCGCACTCGACGCGGCCGACCGGCACTGGATTCCCGTCGTCCGCGACTGGCGTCTGAACGAACGGCACTACGGTGCGCTGCAGGGACTGAACAAGGCCGAGACCAAGGACAAGTACGGCAACGAGCAGTTCATGCTGTGGCGTCGTAGCTACGACACCCCGCCGCCGCCCATCGAGATCGGCAGCGAGCACAGCCAGGACGCCGACCCGCGCTACGCCGACCTGGACAGCGTTCCGCTGACCGAATGCCTGGCGGATGTCGTCGAGCGCCTGATTCCGTACTTCGAGGAGACGATCGTCGCCGATCTGAAGGCCGGCAAGAACGTCCTCGTCGCCGCGCACGGCAACTCGCTGCGCGCTCTCGTGAAGTACCTCGACGAGATCTCCGACGCGGACATCGCCGAACTCAACATCCCCACCGGCATTCCGCTGAAGTACGAGCTCACCGAGTCGGGCGGAAAGCTGAAGCCCACCAATCCGGGCGGCACCTACCTCGACCCGGAAGCCGCGGCCGCAGGTGCAGCTGCCGTGGCCAACCAGGGCGGCAAGTAGCTCCTCCTCGCACGAAACGACGTTTTGTCGTAACTGCAGGTGAACGATCGAAGAACACTGCCGACGGGGACTATGACGACCAGGGAAATGCCTGCACCCTGCGTATGTGAGCTGTCCATCGAACGTACGATTCCGGTGTGAGTGTTGCATCGGCCGTACTACTGGCAATCGCCACGGCCTTCGTGGGATACCTCGTCGGCGGTGTTCTGATCCCGTACCTCAACACCCGACACTCGGAGCGTCGCCGAGCCACCTCCGGCCTGACGATGTCGCAGGTACTGGACCTGATCGTCCTCGCATCCGAGAGCGGCATCGCCGTCGTCGACCAATTTCACGACGTGGTGCTGTTCAACCCGCGCGCCGAGGAGCTGGGCCTGGTGCGTAACCGTCTGATCGACGACCGCGCCTGGGATGCCGCGCTCAAGGTCCTCGCCGACGGCAATCCCGTCGAAGTCGACCTCAGCTCGAAGAACCCGAGAACCGGCCGAGACAAGATCGCCGTCCGCTGCGTCGCGCGCCTACTGAGCAAAGAAGACAAGCGGTTCGTGGTGCTGTTCGCCGACGACGATTCCGAACAGGTCAGGATGGAGGCGACGCGTCGGGACTTCGTGGCGAACGTCAGCCACGAACTCAAGACACCCGTCGGCGCGATGAGCCTGCTGGCCGAAGCGCTGCTCGAATCGGCCGACGATCCGGACTCCGTGAGGCACTTCGGCGGCAAGGTCGTCGCCGAGTCCAAGCGCCTCGGCAACATGGTCACCGAACTGATCGCACTCTCGCGACTGCAGGGTGCCGAAAAGCTACCCGACCTCGAGGTCGTCGACGTGGACACCGTCGTCAACGAGGCGATGGATCGATCCAAGCTCGCCGCCGAGAACGCCGGGATCTCCGTCACCACCGACCACCCGAGCGGCCTCGAAGTCCTGGGCGACCAAGCGCTGCTGGTGACGGCCCTGGCCAACCTCATCCAGAACGCCATCGCCTACTCCTCTGACGGAGCGCCGGTGTCGGTGAGCCGAGCCCTGCGCGGAGACAACGTGGCGTTCGCCGTCACCGACCGCGGCATCGGCATCGCCAAGGGAGACCAGGAACGCGTCTTCGAGAGATTCTTCCGCGTCGACAAGGCTCGGTCGCGGGCAACCGGTGGCACAGGCCTGGGCCTGGCCATCGCCAAACACGTCGCAGCCAACCACAACGGCAGCATTTCGCTGTGGAGCAAGCTGGGCACCGGATCCACCTTCACCCTCCAGATCCCTGCGTACTTCGAAGAAGAAGACGACGCTTCGGTTACAGAAAGAGAGAATCAGTGACCAACGTTCTGATCGTGGAAGACGAAGAGTCGTTGGCCGATCCCTTGGCCTTCCTGCTCCGCAAGGAAGGTTTCGAGGCCACCGTCGTCGGAGACGGACCGTCGGCGCTCGCGGAATTCGATCGCGCAGGAGCCGACATCGTATTGCTCGACCTCATGCTCCCCGGCATGAGCGGAACCGACGTGTGCAAGCAATTGCGCTCGCGCTCAGGCGTTCCCGTGATCATGGTGACCGCGCGCGACAGTGAGATCGACAAGGTCGTCGGGCTCGAACTCGGTGCCGACGACTACGTCACCAAGCCGTACTCGGCGCGCGAACTCATCGCCCGCATCCGCGCAGTTCTGCGGCGCGGCTCCGATGCCGAGGTCGACGGTGGCGTCGACACCGGAGTACTCGAAGCCGGCCCGGTGCGGATGGACGTCGAACGCCACGTGGTGATGGTCGGATCCGATCAGATCACGTTGCCGCTCAAGGAGTTCGACCTGCTCGAATATCTGCTCCGCAACTCCGGTCGAGTGCTGACCCGCGGACAGTTGATCGACCGCGTGTGGGGAGCCGACTACGTGGGCGACACCAAGACACTCGACGTGCACGTCAAGCGACTGCGCTCGAAGATCGAGGCCGATCCGGCCAAGCCGGAACACCTCGTGACCGTGCGCGGACTGGGCTACAAACTCGAGGGATAGAGCCTGCGGCATGTGAGCGGAAACTCGTAGTGGGCTACGAAGTTTCGCTCACATGCGGCGCAGCCGCTCCGCCTCACGAGTGGCGGGATGCACCGCGATCAGACCCAGACCGCGGCGACGCTTGCACAGCGATGCCAATTCCTCGTAGGCGGCCTTGCCGAGCAGCTCGGTCAATTCCGGCTTGTAGGACTCGAACACCTGCTTCGATCCGACGTGCGCATCGGGCGAGCCCGAGCAGTACCAGTGCAGATCGAGGCCACCCTCGCCCCAGCCGCGTCGGTCGTACTCGCCGATCGTGGTCTTGAGAATCTCGGAGCCGTCCGGCCGCGTCACCCAGTCCTGGGTGCGCCTGATCGGCAGCTGCCAGCACACGTCGGGCTTGACCTCGAGCGGTTCGATGCCCTTGCGCAGCGCCATCGAATGCAGCGCACACCCGATGCCGCCCTCGAACCCGGGGCGGTTCTGGAAGATGCAGGCACCCTTGTAGCGCCGCGTGCGCAGTGACTGCTCGTCGTCGAGATCGTCGTATTCGACGTACCCCTTCTTGCCCAGACCCTTGTCCATGAGCTGCCAGTCCTGCGCCGTGAGCAACTTCACCGACTCGTCGAGCTTGCGTTTGTCGTCCTCGTCGGACAGGAACGCGCCGTGGGAGCAGCACCCGTCGTCGGGGCGGCCCTCGACGGTTCCCTGGCAGGCCGGGGTGCCGAACACACAGGTCCAGTTGGACAACAGCCACGTCAGGTCCGCAGCGATGACGTGTTCCGCATTGTCGGGGTCGGGGAACTCGACCCATTCTCGAGGGAAATCCATTTCGACCTCTGCAGCGAACGACTGCTGCTCACGACCTGCTGTCACAAACGACGACGGTAGACCCAGTACCGTGGGCATGTGCGAATAGGGGGTGCTCGACGTCGATACGGACGCGACTCGGGGCAACTCGTAGCGTTCGTATCGCGGTTCATGGCGACCGACCGTGCAGAATTGGAAGGTGTCAGCGCCGACAGGTCGCCACAACAGGTGGCCGGGGCTCTGATAGCGGAGGCGAGCATGCGGGCATCGACAGCGGAGTCATTCGAGGTATGCCCGTGGGCGCTGAAGGAAGGTTTGATGTTGAGGAAGCTTGACCCCGAAGCCGACGGCGATCTGGTGGGGAGCTCGAGATGAGCGACGCCAACCCGGACGACACCGGACAGATCTCGGTTGCCGAGCTACTGGCCCGAAACGGTCAGAAGACGAACCTGAGCGCAGGCGGTCGCCGTCGCCGCGGCGTCAAGGGCGGCATCTCCGTCGCCGAGCTGACCGGTGAGATCCCCGTCGTGCGCGACGAGCCCGGCAACCGCAGCGCCCCGGTGGTCGAGACCCCGGCTTCCGGCGCGCCCGAGCCCGAGGCACCCGACGTGGCGCCGCACAGCAGCGATGCGGCCTCGGACGACGCACCAGCCGCCGTCTCCTCGCGGCCGCAACCGGCCCGGTCGCAGACCACGCGCTCCACCCCGTTCCAGCAGGCAGGCAAGCGCGAGAAGCAACAGCCCGAGCCGGAATTGCTGTCCGGCTCCACCACGGTGGCCGGTGACCTGCTCAATCGCTCGCACGACGACACCGAACGCGCCAAGCGCCCGGCTGCGCCCACGACACCGACCTCGGATCGGCTTCCGTACGGATCCACCGTGGCCGAGCAGGGTCGGACCCGCAAGCCTGCGGGTTTCCGGGCATCGAGACAGGTCGAGGTGTCCGAGCCGAACACCGACGTCGCTCCGCGAGCCGCGATCGTCGACGTCGACGACGTGGCCAAGACCGCAGTGTCGCCGCGCATCGCACGCACCGACGACGCGACAGCCGATCCGGCGGAGGTCGAGACGTCCGCCGCCACCGAGGTCGTCGATCTCGTGAAGCCGGACATCGACGACGAGCCGAAGACCGCGACGGACGTCGGGGCCGACGCGGCAACCGACGACGCACCGGACTCGGAGGCCGACAGCGCGACTGCGGCCTCGCGCACCGACCGCCGGGCCGCGGCCGTCAAGGGCAAGGGCGGTGCCGTCCGGCAATGGCTGGTGCTGATCGGTCAGGCCGTGGTGTCCATCGCAATCGGCGCGCTGCTGTTCAAGGGCTTCGAGCAACTGTGGGACGTGTTGCCGTGGGTCGCACTGGTGCTGTCGGTGCTGGTCATCGTCGGGCTCGTCGCGGTGGTGAGGATTCTGCGGCGCACCGACGATCTGATATCGATCGTCATCGCGATCGCCGTCGGTGTCTTCGTCACGCTCGGTCCACTCGCCTTCCAGCTCAGTACCGGCTGAGCCGGCACACCGATGGGTGCGAAGCGAATTCAGGTGGGACTGTCCACGGCCTCGGTCTATCCGCAGAACACCGAGGCGGCGTTCCGCTACGCGGCGGAGCTCGGGTACGACGGCATCGAACTGATGGTGTGGGCCGAGTCCGTCAGCCAGGACGTCGACGCGGTGGCCGCGCTCTCGCGGGAGTACTCGATGCCGGTGCAGGCCATCCATGCGCCGTGTCTGCTGATCTCGCAGCGAGTGTGGGGATCGGATCCGGTCGCCAAACTCGCCCGGTCGGTCGAGGCAGCCGAGAAGCTGGACTCGGCGACGGTCGTCGTGCACCCGCCGTTCCGGTGGCAGCGCAAATACAGCGACGGCTTCGCCGATCAGGTCGCCGAACTCGAATCGAACTCGCACGTCGTGGTCGCCGTCGAGAACATGTTCCCGATGCGCGCCGACCGGTTCTTCGGGCGCAAGGAGAAATCCGCACAGCGACTCGAACGACGCGGCGGGCCGGGCGCAGCACTGTCGGCGTTCTCGCCGTCGTACGACCCGACGGACGTCGGCCACGGTCACTACACGCTCGACCTCTCGCACACGGCCACCGCAGGCTCGGACGCACTCGAGATGCTCGACCGGATGGGCGAGGGCATCGCGCACCTGCATCTGGCCGACGGCCGGGGCGCATCGGTGGACGAGCATCTGATCCCCGGCCACGGCAGCCAACCGTGCGTGGAGGTGTGCACCGAACTGGTGCGCCGCGGCTTCGAGGGTCAGGCGGTGATCGAGATCAACACGCAGAACGCGCGGACGGTACCCGAGCGATCCTCGATGCTCGGGCAAGCACTGCAGTTCGCCCGCGCACACCTATCCTGAGGCCGCCGGTAAGTTGTCGTCAATGAGTTCAGCCAGCCCCTTCAAGGCCGCCACCACCCTGACCGCGCTCGAGATCGCCGCCGACACCGCGTCGTTCGCGGGCGCGATCGACTCCACCTGGACCATCGGTCCGAAGGTGCACGGCGGCGCGATGCTCGCCGTCTGCGCGGCAGCAGCGCGTCAGCACATCGTCGCGACCGACCCGGACCAGGCCGACATCCAGCCGCTCGCGGTGAGCGTCAGCTACCTCGCCGCCCCCGATCCCGGCGAGGTTGCCCTGACGACGGTGGTGCGCAAGCGCGGTCGCCAGGTCTCGCACGTCGACGTCGAACTCACCCAGGCCGGACGCGTCGCCGTCCGTGCGGTGGTGACCCTCGGTCGTCCCGATTCCGAAGAACTCCACCTTCAGACACCGACATCGCTGGCGTCGATGGCCGTCGAACCTCCCGCCGAGACCCTCGCGGTGGCAGGCGATCATCCGATGGCGGCCATCGTGCACGTCGCCAAGGGATGCGAGATGCGTATCGATCCGTCGTCGGCGTCGTTCCTGACCGGTCAGCAGGGCGAGGCGGAGATCCGACTGTGGGTGCGTCCCTTCGCGGGTGACGAGGCCGACGTCGACACCGCAGTGCTGTTCGCACTGATGACCGGAGACATCTCGGCTCCGGTGACCATGAACCGCGGAATGTTCGGGTGGGCTCCGACCGTGCAGTTGACGACCTACCTGCGACGCCGTCCGGCACCGGGATGGCTGCGCGTGGCGGCGACCAGCACCGTCATCGGCAGCACCTGGTTCGAGGAGGACCACGTGGTGCTGGATTCGACCGGTGCCGTCGTGGTGCAGAGCAGACAGTTGGCGATGGTGCCGCGCTCGAACTGACATGGCAGGCTTGGCGTCCATGACGAGAATTGCAGTGATCGGCGGCGGACGGATCGGTGAAGCGTTGATTGCGGGACTCCTCGAGTCCGGCCACGCAGTACGCGATCTGGTGGTCGCCGAGAAGTCCGAGGCCCGCGCCAAGGAGATCGCCCGGGACTTCGGTGTACTGACCACCACCGTCGGCGACGCATCCGAGGGTGCCGACGTGATCGTGCTGGCGGTCAAGCCGGCCGACGTCGAAGCGGCACTGACCGAAATCACGAAGATCGAACTCGACGGCGATCGCGAACAACTCATCGTCTCGCTGGCCGCAGGCGTCCCCACCTCCAAATTCGAGCCCAAGCTCCCCGCCGGTTTCCCGGTCGTTCGGGTCATGCCGAACACCCCGATGCTGGTGGGGGAGGGCGTCAGCGTGCTGGCACCGGGCAAGTACGCCCGCGCCGAGCACCTCGAACTCGTGCGCTCGATCCTCTCGGCCGTCGGCAAGGTGGTCGTCGTCAAGGAGAATCAGCTCGACGCCGTGACGGCCGTGTCCGGGTCAGGTCCGGCGTATTTCTTCCTGGTGGCAGAGGCCATGATCGACGCCGGAGTGGGCCTGGGATTGAGCCGCGACGTGGCGTCGGCGCTCGTGGCTCAGACGATGGTGGGGTCGGGGGCGATGCTCGATCGCTCCGACGAGAGCGCGAGCGAGCTCCGATATGCCGTGACTTCGCCGGGCGGAACTACCGCCGCTGCGGTGCGTGAATTGGAGAGAAAGGGCCTCCGAGCAGCGTTTTTCGATGCTCTCGGTGCCGCAAATGCCCGATCCATTGAGATGGGCATCACAGCAGAATAAAAAATCTTTTCCCCACACCCGTCGCAGTAACCCCATCCGTCCCTATAGGCTCGGGGGCAGCACGTGCGTGTCTGTTCGGCAGGAGGGGAAGCCTGCCGCATGAGACGTGCCGGAGGTATGTGGATTGATGGCGTCTATAAACAAGCCGTCCAAGGGTTCGTCCCCGGACGGTCAACCGGCTCTGGCCGGAACGCAGTTCCTCACGGTCGCCGAAGTGGCGACTCTGATGAGGGTTTCGAAAATGACCGTGTACCGGCTGGTGCACGGCGGAGAATTGCCCGCCGTACGAGTGGGTCGATCTTTTCGTGTGCACGCCAAGGCTGTCCACGACTATCTCGAGACCTCGTACTTCGACGCAGGCTAGTAGTGCACGTGGGGCCGGTTTCGTAAGTCCTGGTTCACACCGGTAGGATTGGCGCTCGTCGTGCCAGCCAGCCGGTGTGTAGCCGTGGGCGAGTACGTGGCCCCAGCGCCAGCTCGGTGACCGCAGCCTCAGGGCTAGGTTGTCAGGTAGGCGTACGCCAACGGCGTGCGCGAAAACGCTAGAGAAGAACGTGAGGACACCCGCATGGGTTCAGTGATCAAGAAGCGTCGCAAGCGCATGTCGAAGAAGAAGCACCGCAAGCTGCTTCGTCGTACCCGCGTGCAGCGCAGGAAACTCGGCAAATAAGCCTGCCGTCATCTGCTTCACGAAGAAGCCCGTCACCGTCGGTGGCGGGCTTCTTCCGTTCGAAGAACGGGCTTTGCTTCTCGCCCACGCGGACACCTGCCGATCCAGTAGGCTTTGCAGCGGAACCGACGTTGGGGGTGCGCAGTGAGTCCGAGCGATCGTGGATCAGCCGCGCCCCGAGTGGTCCTCGTGACCGGAGCGAGCCGATTCCTCGGCGGCTACCTCGTCACCAGGCTGACCCAGAATCCGAACATCGAGCGTGTCATCGCCGTGGATGCGGTGTCTCCCAGCAAGGATCTGCTGCGCCGCATGGGTCGCGCGGAATTCGTCCGCGCCGACATCCGTAATCCGCTGATCGGCAAAGTGATTCGCAACGCCGGCGTCGACACCGTCGTGCACGCAGCCACCGTCGCCAAGCCCCCGAAATCCGGTGGTCGCGCGACGATGAAAGACCTCAACGTCATCGGCGCGATGCAGTTGTTCGCGGTCTGCCAGAAGTCACCGACCGTCGAGCGGGTCGTCCTGCGTTCGTCGTCCTCGGTGTACGGCTGCAGTGCGAAGGACCCGGCGAAATTCACCGAGGAAATGAGTGCCCGACGCCCCCCGAGCGGTGCATACGCCCGGGACTCGATCGACATCGAGGGATACGCGCGCGGCCTCGGCCGTCGACGACCGGACATCGCGGTGTCGATCCTGCGCATGGCACCGCTGATCGGTCCACGACTGAACGGCACGATCTCGCGGTACCTGACCTCGCCGCTGATCCCCAGCATCGTCGGTCGCGACGCACGCATGCAGTTGCTGCACGAGGAAGATGCCCTGGCTGCGCTCGAGCGCGCCACTCTCGGCGGGTCGGCAGGCACGTTCAACATCGGAGCCGACGGCACGATCATGCTGTCCCAGGCAATTCGCCGAGCCGGCCGCGTTCAGGTGCCGGTACCGTTTCCGCTGTTCAAAAGCGTCGGCCGCGCCCTGATGGGCGGCATGATGCGCGAGTTCACCACCGAGCAACTCGACTACTTCCACTTCGGCTGCGGACTCGACACCACCCGCATGCGGTCCGTCCTTGGCTTCGAGCCGCGGTGGACTACGGTTCAGGCATTCGACGACTTCGTTCGAGGCGCAGCGCTGCGGCCGGTCGTCAGAACCGAATGGGTGGACAGCGTCGAAGATCGACTGGTTTCGGCCGTCGAAACAGGCGCGTCCACGGCGCGTGCACTGGGAGCACTACGTAGTTCGGAAGCGGTGCGCAGTTCGGAAGCGGTGCGCAGTTCGGGAGGGGACGGGTGAGCGAAGTGGCCAAAGTGATTCCATTGCACGGCGGCTCGGCCGGACGCTCGGCCCGAGCGGCTGCGGGCTCACGGGAACGGCACCCCTCCGCCTACGCCGATCCTCGGGAGCCGACGCCGTTGTTGGACCCGACACCCGCCGACGCGTCGGCTGTGACGCCGTCCATCCCGACTCCGCTGCTGTCGATGATCGACGACACCAAGTCCACGATCGTCGACCAGATCTCCTCGGTCGCCGAGTTCGTTCGCAGGCGGCTGGCCGGTGACTACAGCGTCGACGAGTTCGGCTACGACCCACACTTCGCCGACGCGGTCTGGCTTCCGTTGCTGCGGCCACTGTTCGACAAGTGGTTCCGCGTCGAGGTCAAGGGCATCGAGAACATTCCATCCGACGGTGGCGCGCTCGTCGTCGCCAACCATGCGGGCGTGGTGCCCGTCGATGCGTTGATGGCGTCGGTCGCCGTGCGCGATCACCACCCGGCGCACCGTCCTCTGCGAATGTTGGCTGCCGACATGGCATTCGAGATGCCCGGCGTCGGCACGATCGCGCGCAAGGCCGGGCACACTCTGGCCTGCAATCCCGACGCCGAGCGCCTGCTGCGCACCGGCGAGGTCGCCGCCGTGTTCCCCGAGGGGTTCAAGGGCATCGGCAAACCGTTCAGTGAGCGCTACAAACTGCAGCGATTCGGTCGCGGCGGATTCGTCTCGGCTGCTCTGCGGACGGGTGTGCCGATCATCCCGTGCTCCATCGTCGGCTCGGAGGAGATCTACCCCAAGATCGGCGACATCGCACCACTGGCCCGGCTGATGGGCATGCCGTACTTTCCGGTCACGCCGTTCTTCCCGCACCTCGGCCCGCTGGGTCTGATCCCGATGCCGTCCAAGTGGTACATCGAGTTCGGCAAACCGATCCCCACCGATGGGTACGACTCCACCGCGTTCGAGGATCCGATGGTGCTGTTCGAGTTGACCGACCACGTCCGCGAGACCATTCAGCACACGCTGTATCGACTCCTTGCCAAGAGGCGCAACGTCTTCCTGGGCTAGGCACTCGGGTTATCGTGTGGCAGTGCATATTCGCGACACCACCGCTGCCGACCTACCCGAGATTCTCGACATTCACAACGATGCGGTCGCCAACACCACTGCCATCTGGGACGAGGAACAGGTGGATCTCGCCGATCGCTCAGCCTGGTTCGAGGGCCGGATCGCCGCCGGATACCCGGTACTCACCGCAGAGGTCGACGGAC
Organism: uncultured Rhodococcus sp.; assembly: GCA_963517305.1. Taxonomy (GTDB): domain Bacteria; phylum Actinomycetota; class Actinomycetes; order Mycobacteriales; family Mycobacteriaceae; genus Rhodococcoides. The sequence continues at coordinate 48,803 of CAUQEL010000028.1, read as the reverse complement.
GGGTGGCCGGATACGCGTCGTACGGGCAGTGGCGAGTCAAGAGCGGCTATCGGCACTCGGTGGAACACTCGGTGTACATCCACCGAGATTTCTACCGTCGGGGGCTGGCCAGTGCGCTACTGGGCGAGTTGATCGAGCGAGCGAAAGCACGCGAGATACACGTGTTGGTGGGGTTCATCGAATCCGAGAACACCACGTCGATCGCTCTGCACGAGAAGTTCGGGTTCGTCACCGTCGGACAGATGCCGCAGGTGGGCGTCAAGTTCGGTCGGTGGCTGGACCTGACGCTGATGCAGCTCACGCTCTGATCGTCGCCACCCGGATCGATCAGGCCTTGCGACGGCCGATCACCGCAGCCAGCCCGCCGCCCACCGCACCCAAGGCCAACGCCGTGGGCACACCGATCTTGGCGGCCTTGCGTCCGGTGCGGTAGTCGCGGATCTCCCAGCCCCGGTTCTTGGCCAGCTCACGCAGGTCGGTATCGGGATTGATCGCCACGGCGGTGCCGACCAGCGAGAGCATCGGCACGTCGTTGTGGCTGTCCGAATATGCGGTGCAGCGCTTGAGGTTGAGTCCTTCACGCACCGCCAGTGAGCGCACCGCATGTGCCTTGCCGATGCCGTGCAGGATGTCGCCGACCAGACGGCCGGTGAACACCCCGTCCTTGCTCTCGGCGACGGTTCCCAGAGCCCCGGTCAAGCCCAGGCGCTTGGCGATGATCTGGGCCAGTTCGAGGGGAGTGGCCGTCACCAGCCAGACCTGCTGACCGGCGTCGAGATGCATCTGAGCGAGAGCTCGGGTACCGGCCCAGATCTTGTCGGCGATCATCTCGTCGTAGATCTCCTCGCCGAGCCGGGTCAGCTCCGAGGTGGGTCGGCCGGTGATGAACGAGAGCGCCTTCTCGCGGCCGCTCGCCACGTCCTCGCTGTTCTCTTTCCCGCTGACCCTGAATTTGACCTGCTGCCAAGCGAATTGGGCCAGATCACCGCTGGTGAAGTACTTACGAGCGGCCAACCCGCGAGCGAAGTGGATGATCGACGCGCCCTGCACCATGGTGTTGTCCACGTCGAAGAAGGCAGCAGCGGTCAGATCCCGCGGAACGGCACCCTCGGACTCGATCTGCAACGCCAGAGCGGCATCGGCACTGGCCTGGCCTGCAACGTTGGCGCGGACCTCGGCGTCCGTCGGACCGAACGGATTGCGAATCCTGCGGATGCGGCGCTTGAACTGCTTGTCTTCACGCGGATCGTTCGTATCGACCATGTCGATATCGGGCGTGTCCTCGATCGGCAGGTCTGTTCCCCCGTCACTCACGTCCGTCCTCCTCCCAGTCGAGTCGCTCGCCGCAAGCCTAGTCGGGGTTGTCAGGACGGCAGGCGAAGGGCAGCACTGCACGCCTGTGGTTCGGCCCCCGATCGGACCAGGGACTGTGACCTTCGTCTCCGTTGCGGCCGTGTCACAGTGGACGCATGCAGACGATCGAAACCGGCGTGGTTCTTCTCACCCGCGCAGGCTGCCATTCCTGTACGCACGCGTTCGAGGTGTTGAGCGAGGTGTGCCGCGAATTCGACGTGCCGGTCACCGTCGTCGACGTCGACGAAGCTGCGGCGGAATCGCCTGACCTGCGTGCGGAGTACGGGGACCGAGTGCCCGTGGTGCTCCTCGACGGCATCGAACACAGTTACTGGGAGGTAGACGTGCCGCGGTTGCGGGCCGATCTCACCCGGGAAGGGCACCCTAAGAACGTGTGATTGCTCTCGCGTGTGCAGGTGAGGGCCGGTGTGCGCAACTTTGTTCATTCGTTCACAAGCAGTTACCGTGGTGTGAACAGCGTCCGTGAAATAGACACGAACGCAGGATCAGCGTGAAGACCGGCATCGACGCCGTTCGGACGAGGAGCCCCAGACGTGACCGAAGAGCGCCCGTCGCCCAGCGGCGTAGAGCGGGTCATCCCTCAGGCTACGGTCACCCGTCTGGCGACGTATCTGCGGGTCCTCTCGATCCTCGCGGACGAGGGTGTTCTCATCGTCTCCAGTGAAGAACTGGCCACCGCGGCAGGCGTCGGATCGGCCAAACTGCGCAAGGATCTCTCCTTTCTCGGCCCCAACGGCGTTCGCGGAGTCGGCTACGACGTGGCCCGCCTCCGCGCCAAGATCGACAGCGCACTCGGACTCGATCGCGGCCACCGCGTCGTCATGGCCGGAGTCGGCAACCTCGGGCAGGCACTGGCCGGCTACGGCGGGTTCGCTCGACGCGGCTTCACGATGGTCGGACTGTTCGACAGCGACCCGGCGCGGGTGGGCACCGACATCGACGGCCTCGCCGTCCGGCACGTCGACGAACTCGTCGTCGCCTGCCGTGAACTCGAAGCCACCATCGGCGTCATCGCCACCCCCGACGAGGCCGTGCACAGCGTCGCCGAGAAGCTCGTCGCCGGTGGCGTCGACAGCATCCTGAGCTTCTCGCCGATGGTTCTCGACGTCCCCGAACACGTCGAGGTGCGGCGCGTGGACCTGGCGGTGGAGATGCAGGTGCTCTCCTTCAACAGCTCTCGCAACGTTTCCGGACAGACCGATATCGCCGGTCCGGCCATCGTCGCCACGCCCCGCCCGCAGCCGGTATCGCCGCCCCCTCTCACGTCCACGGCACGCCTCGGCCGCAGTCACGGCCCGCGCATCGCCGGCAATCCAAGCCCAGTCAACAGTTCGACAAGAAACGGATCGGTGATTGCACCGTGAGTGTCCTTCTCGTCGGGATTTCGCACCGTAGCGCTCCCGTCGCAGTCCTCGAGCGTGTCGCCATCACGGACACCGACCGCCCGAAACTGACCGACAAACTGATGGCCAGCGGAAGCATTTCCGAGGTCATGGTGGTGTCCACGTGCAACCGCGTCGAAATCTACGCCGTCGTCGACGCCTTCCACGGCGCGCTGACCGCCGTCGGCGAGGTTCTCGGTGAGCACTCCGGGCTCGAGATCGCAGACCTGACCAAGCACGCCTACGTCCGCTACAGCGAGGCCGCCGTCGAGCATCTGTTCGCCGTGGCCAGTGGCCTGGACTCGATGGTCATCGGCGAACAGCAGATCCTCGGCCAGATCCGTTCGGCCTACGCCGCCTCGGACGGGCAGCAGGCATCGGGCCGCGTCATGCACGAACTTGCTCAGCAGGCCCTGCGCGTGGGCAAGCGCGTGCACAGCGAAACCGGAATCGACGCCGCCGGAGCCTCGGTGGTCTCGGTCGCACTCGACCGCGCCGCCGAGCTGTTCGACGGTTCCCTCGCCGGCCGCAAAGCCGTTGTCCTCGGAGCCGGAGCGATGGGCGGCCTGGCCGTCGCCCACCTCGGCCGCGCAGGCATCGGCGCGCTGACCGTCGTCAACCGCACCCGCGAGCGAGCCGACCACCTGGCCGAGAACGCCGTCTCCAACGGCATCACGGCAACCTCGGTCGCCCTCGAAGACCTGGCCGACGCGGTCGCCGAGGCCGACATCCTCCTCACCTGTACCGGAGCGGTGGGGGCCGTGGTCTCCATCGCCGACGCCCACCTCGCGCTCGCCCGCCGCGGCTCGGATCGACCGTTGGTGATCTGCGACCTCGGTCTGCCGCGCGACGTCGACGCCGCTGTATCGGGTCTGCCGGGCATCACCGTCTTCGACATGGAGTCCCTGCAGCGCGATCCTGCTGCCGGTGCCGCGGCGAACGACGCGTCGGCGGCCCGCGAGATCGTCTCGAGTGAACTCTCGGGTTACCTTGCCGGACAACGACTTGCCGAGGTCACCCCCACTGTCACGGCACTGCGTCAGCGCGCTGCCGAGGTGGTCGAGGGAGAGCTGCTGCGTCTCGAATCGCGGCTGCCCGGACTCGACTCGCCGCAGCGCGACGAGGTGGCGCGCACCGTGCGCCGCGTCGTGGACAAGCTGCTGCATTCGCCCACCGTGCGCGTCAAGCAGCTCGCCAGCACGCCGGGCGGGGATTCCTACGCCGCTGCGCTGCGCGAGTTGTTCGAGCTGAGCCCCGGCTCGGTCGACGCGGTTGCCACACCGATGGAGATCGGCTCGTTGGAACTGGTGGACGATTTCACCGCCAGCCGCACCGATCTGCGCTCGGACTCGTACCCCGGCGGAACCACCGGTCAGGAGCGTGCCGAATGACCGGCATCGTCAAGATCGGTACTCGCGGAAGCCTTCTCGCGACCACCCAGGCCGACACGGTTCGGGTGGCCCTCGCGGCTGCCGGAGTCGAAGCGGAACTGGTGATCGTCAAGACTGCCGGCGACCTGTCCGCGGCTCCCGTGCAGACGATCGGCGTCGGTGTCTTCACCGCCGCGCTACGTGAGGCGCTGGCCGACGGCACCGTCGACATCGCGGTGCACTCGTACAAGGATCTGCCGACTGCCGCCGACGAGCGGTTCATCATCGCCGCCATCCCGGCTCGCGAGGACCCGCGCGACGCCCTGGTGGCCCGTGACGGACTGGTACTCGGTGAGTTGCCTGCCGACGCGAAGGTCGGCACGTCCGCCCCGCGCCGTATCGCTCAATTGCGGGCTCTGGGACAGGGATTGGACGTCCGTCCGCTGCGCGGCAACCTCGACACCCGGATCGGGAAGGTGGCGTCGGGTGAGCTCGACGCCGTCATCGTCGCCCGCGCCGGACTGTCCCGCATCGGCCGACTCGACGTCGTCACCGAAGCACTCGACCCGGTTCAGTTGCTCCCGGCACCCGCCCAGGGTGCACTGGCCGTCGAGTGTCGCGTCGAGGACACCGATCTCGCGGCGGCCATCGCCACCCTCGACGACGCACACGCACGCGCCGCAGTGGCAGCCGAACGCGGGCTGCTCGCCGAACTCGAAGCCGGCTGCACCGCTCCGGTCGGTGCGATCGCGGAGGTCGTCGAATCCATCGACGAGGACGGCCGCATCTTCGACGAACTGTCCTTGCGGGGCTGCGTCGCCGCCATCGACGGCAGCGACACCATCCGCGCGTCGATCGTCGGATCACCCGAGCGAGCCGAGGAGCTGGGCCGGGAATTGGCCCGCGAACTGCTCGATCTCGGTGCGCGCGAACTCGTTTCAGTCACCGAACCAGCACAGGCCGGTTCTCAGGTACAGGGTGGATCTCATGTCTAGGGCCATAACGGCACCCGTCCGCGGACGCGCCAAACGCAAGGAGACTCGTCCGGTGGTGCGAAGAGAGTCGATCGCCACCGCTCGACTGATTCCGAAACGGGGCACCGCAACCCCGATAGAACTGCAGTACCCACACAAGACAGCACTGGAGAACAACCGATGAGCCCAGTCCGCAAGAACACCAACGGACGGATCCTGTTCGTGGGATCCGGGCCGGGTGACCCGGCTCTGCTCACGGTCCGGGCACGGGAAGTGCTCGGAGCGGCCGAGCTCGCGTTCACCGATCCCGACGTCGACAAGGGCGTCACCGCCCTGGTCGGTGCCGACGTTGCGCGTGACCCGGAGACGGGCGAGAACGGTGTCGAGGTTCGTCCGGCACTCGGCGAGCCGGCCGAGGTCGCCAAAACCCTTCTCGCCGAAGCCAAGAACGGCCACGACGTGGTTCGCCTGGTCTCCGGTGATCCGCTCACGACCGATTCGGTGATCGCCGAGGTCAGCGCCGTCGCTCGCACTCACGTGCCGTTCGAGGTGCTGCCCGGTCTGCCCGCAGGATCGGCCGTCCCCAGCTATGCCGGAATGGCACTCGGCTCGGGTCACACCGAGGCCGACGTGCGGGGCGAGGTCGACTGGGCCGCACTCGCTGCTGCTCCGGGCCCGCTGGTACTGCACGCAACCGCGGGTCATCTGGCCGAAACCGCCAGTGCCCTCGTCGAACACGGTCTCGCGCCGCAGACGCCCGCGGCCATCACCGTCCGCGGCACCACCCGTCAGCAGCGCACCGTCGAGGCCACTCTCGCCACCCTCAACGACGCCGGATCCGAGCTCGTCGGATCTCTCGTCGTCACCGTCGGCAAGGTCGTCTCGGGCCGAAACAAGATGTCCTGGTGGGAATCTCGCGCACTGTACGGCTGGACCGTGCTGGTGCCGCGCACCAAGGATCAGGCCGGGGAGATGAGCGATCGACTCGTCACCCACGGAGCCATCCCCATCGAGGTCCCGACCATCGCCGTCGAGCCCCCGCGCAGCCCGGCCCAGATGGAACGCTCCGTCAAGGGCCTGGTCGACGGCCGCTACCAGTGGGTCGTCTTCACCTCCACCAACGCCGTTCGCGCCGTGTGGGAGAAGTTCGAGGAGTTCGGTCTGGACGCTCGCGCGTTCTCCGGCGTCAAGATCGCCTGTGTCGGCGAGGCAACCGCGGCGAAGGTGCGCTCGTTCGGCATCAACCCTGAACTCGTTCCGTCGGGTGAGCAGAGCTCGCTCGGACTGCTCGAGGACTTCCCGCCGTACGACGAGGTCTTCGACCCGGTCAACCGAGTTCTCCTGCCGCGCGCCGACATCGCCACCGAAACGCTCGCCGAGGGCCTGCGCGAGCGGGGCTGGGAGATCGACGACGTCACCGCGTACCGCACCGTCCGGGCAGCACCGCCCCCCGCCGAGACCCGCGAGATGATCAAGACCGGCGGCTTCGACGCAGTGTGCTTCACGTCGAGCTCCACCGTGCGCAACCTGGTCGGCATCGCCGGCAAGCCGCACGCTCGCACCCTGGTGGCGTGCATCGGCCCCAAAACCGCCGAGACGGCCGTCGAATTCGGTCTGCGCGTGGACGTGCAGCCCGAGTCGGCACAGGTCGGACCGCTGGTCGAGGCTCTCGCCGAGCACGCGGCTCGCCTGCGGGCCGAGGGTGCACTGCCCCCGCCGCGAAAGAAGTCGCGCCGCCGGTAACTCGGCCGCGGATCTCACGATCGACACACCCGGTCCGTAAGGAGTTCGCTTGTTCCCCACCGACCGTCCCCGACGCCTGCGCCGTACTCCGGCACTGCGTCGACTCGTGGCCGAGACCTCGCTCGAGGCACGGCATCTGGTGCTGCCGATGTTCGTGGCCGACGGCATCACCGAGCCTCGGGCGATCAGCTCGATGCCCGGGGTGTACCAGCACACGCTGGATTCGCTGAGCGCTGCGGCCGCCGAGGCCGTTGCGGCGGGCGTCGGCGGCGTCATGCTGTTCGGGGTACCGAGGCCCGAGGACAAGGACGAGACCGGCTCGGGGGCAACCGACCCGGACGGAATTCTCAATCGGGGTCTGGCGCGGCTGAAGGCCGACCTCGGGGATTCGACGGTCATCATGGCCGATACCTGCCTGGACGAGTTCACCTCGCACGGGCACTGCGGAGTCCTGGGCGAGAACGGTTCCATCGACAACGACGCCACCCTGCTGCGCTACGTGGACATGGCCGTCGCGCAGGCAGAATCGGGTGCGCACCTGCTCGGACCGAGCGGCATGATGGACGGTCAGGTCGGTGCCATTCGTGCCGGACTCGACGCTGCCGGCCACGTCGAGGTCGGTCAGCTGGCGTACTCCGCGAAATACGCCTCGGCCTTCTACGGACCGTTCCGTGAAGCAGTGGGGTCCTCGTTGCAGGGCGATCGCCGGACGTATCAACAGGACAGTTCGAACCGCCGTGAGGCCACCCACGAGGTGGAGCTCGATCTCGCCGAGGGTGCCGACATGGTGATGGTCAAGCCGGCGATGTCGTATCTCGATATTCTTCGCGACGTCGCCGAGATGTCACCGGTTCCGGTTGCGGCGTATCAGATCTCCGGGGAGTATGCCATGATCACCGCCGCCGCTCAGAACGGGTGGATCGACCGCGACGCAGCGATACTGGAATCGCTCGTCGGAATCCGGCGCGCCGGTGCCGATGTCGTACTGACCTATTGGGCTACCGAAGTGGCGGGCTGGTTGTGAACGAATTTCCTCCGAACAACAACCCGGACGGCAACAACCCCGACAGCAACACACCGGGCAACCCACCGCCGCAGCCGGATTGGCAGCGCTGGGAGATGGAGCACGGGTTCCCGCAGTCAGGACCGGAGCCCTCGCCGACCCCGCGTCCGGCCCCCGTCGACGTCGAGACCGCACGCCACCTGTGGTGGGGAGTGGCGCTGATCGGGGCGCTCTCGGCGCTGTTCTCGGTGTGGACGCTGTTCGGGGCGCGTGAGGAATTCGCGCAGTCCCTGCTCGATGACCTCGCAGCGCAGGACGCGGCCGCCGACATGACGGTGGAGTCCACGCAGTCGATGGTGACGGTGATGCTCGTCGTCACGGTGTTCGTCGTACTCGGTTTCGGGGCGTTGTTCCTGTTCTGGGTCAAGCGAATGCGTGCGGGCAAGATGTGGGCGCGGATGCTGCTCACCATCATCGGATCGTTCACCGTCTTCACCATGATTCTCGAACTGTTCGCCATCGGGTCGAGCGCAGGCGCGATGAACATCGTGATGAGTGTGCTCGGCATCGGCCAGGGAGTGTTGGCCGCCGGAGCGATCTATTTGATGCACCGTCGGGAATCCAACGAGTACTTCGTCGCTTCGGGACAGCGGTAGTTTTCAGAACTCGATAGTTTCGGGCGTGTTCTCGGCTGCAGCCCTGCTGTGTGACTAGCATCACTCTCGATATCGTCTCGAGTGATCGGAACCGACATGGCAGAGCACACCCCTGCAGCAGCGAGTATCACGCAGCCGGCCGCTGCGCCGGCTGTCGATCGCGAGGCCTGTCCCGCCGAGAGCGGTCGACCCGGCTGGGCCCTGCTCGGGCTGATGCTCGCCGTATCGGCCGCCATCGCGATCATGGCGCTGGGGATTTCTGCAGGCTGAGCGCGCCGCGTCGGCGGAAGAATCTCTGCCGGCCGAACGCACGGCCCGCCCACGGTGGCAGGATGTCTGGCGTGAGCGCAGACACCGACGCACCGATCGCCCGGCCCCGAGTGGTTTCCGCTGCCTACTGGCTGTGGTTGACCTCGGCGGTGCTGCTGATCGTCGTGTGCATGATCGCCCTGACGCTCCCCGCCGACCAGATCCGCGCATCGTTCACCACCGGCGGTGCGACGGACGAACAGATCGATTCCTTCCTGACGGTCTTTCGTGGACTCGGCGTGATCTTCGGCGTGGTCGGGCTGGCCGTCGGTCTGATGTCCGGCCCTGTTCGCGGCGGCGACCGCAGGTTCCGACGCGCCCTGGTAGCGCTGTCCGGAGCCGTCGCACTGCTGCTGACCTTCGCCGCGCTGGTGTTTCCGTTCGTCTTGCTGGTGATCACCGTCGCGTTGGTGGTTGCAGCAGTTCTGGTCTACCGGCCGTCGGCGCGGGAGTGGTTCATCCGTGAGCAGTGAGATGAACAGTGAGACCCCCGTCGACGAGCCCGTGCTCTTCCACGAGCCCGGTGGGCGGTGGCGCATGCTGGCCTGGGGGCCGGTGTTCTGCCTCGTGGTGCTCGCAGTCGAACTCGCATCCGGTCCGGTGATCCACTGGTTCGCCCTCGCACTGTTCTCGCTGATACTCGTCGGTCTGACGTACGTCCAGCTCCGCGCTGCGCGGATGCACGTCAGCGTCGAACTCACCACGCGACGGCTGCGTCAGGGAACCGAGACCGTCGATCTGGTCGAGATAGACGACATACTGCCGCCGGCCGAGTACGCCGACGGTGACTACGAGCCGAAGAGGTGGGAGACCGCGCGGGTGCTCGGGGAGCTGTCGGGTGTGCCGCGCAAGCGTCACGGCATCGGGCTGCGTCTGGTGGGCGGCGGACTGGTGCAGGCGTGGGCGAAAGACGACGACGGGTTGCGTGCGGCGCTCGAAACGGCGAAGCGGGAGTACCTGTGAGGAAGTCTCTCGGGTGGGCGGAGCTGGTGCTGGCTCTGCTCGCGGTGATCGGAGCGGTGGCGTGCTGGAACGCAGGCGTGCGCACCACCGAGTTTCCCGCGGTTCCCGATTCGTCCCCGGCGTATTCGGGGACGTTCTACTCGGGGTCCTGGATCGCACTGGCCGCTCTGGCCGCCACCGTGGCCGCACTGCTGATGGTCGACGGCGTCCGTCGACTCCTGTCGAGAGGTGCACCCCCTACCGGGTAGGGGTATGGTGGGCGGTATGAGCAGCTACAGCGCGGAGCAGGACGATCTGCTGAAGCGATTGCGTCGTATCGAGGGCCAAGTGGCCGGGATATCGAGAATGGTCGCAGACGACCGCTACTGCATCGACGTTCTCACCCAGGTCTCGGCCGCGACCAAAGCGCTGCAGTCGGTCTCGTTGAAGCTGCTCGATGCTCACCTCGCCGGCTGCGTTGTGGAGGCCGCGAGGCAGGGCGGGCCCGAGGCGGACGCGAAAGTGAAAGAGGCCTCCGAGGCCATCGCGCGCCTCGTGCGTTCCTGACGAGAGAACCCAGCGCGTTCCCGACGAAAGATGAGGTGATCGACGTGCAGACGACGTATTCGGTCGAAGGCATGACGTGCGCGCATTGCGCAGCGTCGGTGCGAGAGGAAGTATCGGAGATCGCTGGAGTCACCGGCGTCGACGTCGATGTGGATTCCGGTGCGGTCGTGGTGAGCAGCGATTCGACGCTTGATACCGCAACGGTGGACGCCGCGGTCGCCGAAGCCGGGTATCGACTGGTGTCCTGACACGACCGCGCTCGGTCGGTGGTTCGGAAGTCGCGAAAACGGTAATAACGGAAAAATGGGACTCACCGAAATTCGTCAGGAGCGCTCGTGAAGAAATCGTTCACCGGCGCAGCGGTCATCGCCATCAGCGCGGCTCTGGTAGCGGCCTGTTCGGCGGACACCACCGAACAGGGCGGTAGTGCAGAGTCGGCCGAGTCGTCCGCGACCACGTCGTCGCAGAGCTCGTCCGAAGCTGCTCCCTCGCCGGCCGCGCCTGCCGGGCCGCTGCCGAACCTGTCGGTCACCACCGTGCTCGACGGCCTCGACAAACCGTGGGACGTGGCGGTTGCTCCCGATGGAACGGTGCTGACGGGGGAACGCTCCGGCCGGTTCGTCATCCGCGACTCCGCGGGAGTCCAGCGTGAACTCGACGCGGACCTCGGCGATCTCTACGCCGCCGGTGAGACCGGCCTCATGGGAATCGCACTGGCTACCGATTTCGCCGCGTCGCGAACGATCTACACGTGCCAGGGCGTGCGCGGCGACGCAGGCAACAACATCGGCGTGATGTCGTGGACCGTGGACCCGGAGTGGACTCGGCTCACGCGAACCGGAACCCTCGTCGACGACATTCCCGTCGCCGACGGCGGGCGTCACGGCGGCTGCCGCATCCTGGCTCATCCCGACGGCACGCTGTACATCGGCACCGGGGACACTGCGTCGCCGACGGTTCCGCAGGATCGGAACTCGCTGGGCGGCAAGGTATTACACGTCAACGCAGACGGTACCGCCGCAGCCGACGCGCCGGATCGCATCTTCACTCTCGGGCATCGCAATGTGCAGGGACTGGCGATCCGCCCCGGAACCGACCAGATCTTCGAGGTCGAGCAGGGGACGAGCCGCGACGACGAGCTGAACCTGTTGGTGCCGGGCGGCAACTACGGTTATCGCCCCGATCGACGGTCGTCGGTCTACGACGAATCGGTCCCCATGACCGACCCCGATCGGGTTCCCGGTGCCCTGCCCGCAGTGTGGAGTTCGGGTGATCCGACCATTGCCACCCCCGATGTCACGTTCACCGACGGTGAGCAGTGGGGCTCCTGGAACGGTGCCGCGGTGATCTCGAGTCAGCAGGGCGAGAAGCTCGTGTTCCTGGCACTGTCCGAGGACGGAACCGAGTACGTCGCCGAGGCGGAGGCACTGGACGGCACCTACGGCAGGCTGCGTTCGCTCACCCCCTTCGGAAGCGACGGCGGCTTCCTGCTCACCACCGACAACGGATCCGACGATCAGGTACTGCTCGTCAGGCCTGAGGTCGGCTGAACCGAGGTTGCCGCGACTACGCGCGACATCGTCCGGAGTGTGATTAAGATCGTGTGATATCGGTCATATCGGACTGGTCGCGGATCGTCGTCAGGAGTGGGATGAACAAGCTGGTGTCCAGTTCCGGAGTAATCGCCGCCAGCGTCTTGCTGACGCTTGCCGGTACGCCTACCGCGTCGGCGCAGGACGATCCGCTTCCCGATCTGACGGTCACCACGGTCCTCGACGGACTCGCAAGACCGTGGGATGCGGTGGTCGCGCCGGATAGGACGGTGCTGACCGGTGAGCGCGCCGGGCGGTTCGTGATCCGCGACGTCGGCGGTGCCACGCGCGAGCTCGCCGCTGACCTCGACGATCTGTATGCGTCGGGCGAGACCGGTCTGATGGGCATCGCCCTCGCGACGGATTTCGATGAGTCCAGAACCATCTACACGTGCCAGGGCGTACAGGGCTCAGCAGGCGGCACCGGTAGCGCCGGAACCGGCAGCGCGGGTGGTGGCAGCGACAACCACATCGCGGTCCTCTCGTGGACCGTCGATCCGGAGTGGACCGCTCTGACGCGCACCGGCACCCTCGTCGACGACATTCCCGTCGCCGACGGCGGTCGCCACGGCGGCTGCCGAATTCTGGCCCATCCCGACGGCACCTTGTACGTCGGCACCGGAGACACTGCGTCGCCGACGGTTCCGCAGGATCGGAACTCGTTGGGCGGCAAGGTTCTGCACATCAACGCCGATGGTTCTCCGGCGGCGGGTTCGCCGGATCGCATCTTCACCCTGGGGCATCGGAACGTGCAGGGCTTGGCGATTCGTCCCGGCACCGGTCAGATCTACGAGGTGGAGCAGGGCACCTCCCGAGACGACGAGCTGAACCTGCTGGTGCCCGGCGGCAACTACGGATACCGCCCCGATCGACTTCCGTTCATCTACGACGAGTCGGTACCGATGACCGATCCCACCCGCGTGCCCGGAGCACTCGCTGCGGTGTGGAGCTCGGGTAGCCCCGCCATCGCAACGCCCGGTCTGACCTTCGCGAACGGCGCGGGATGGGGTCCCTGGAACGGGGCCGCGGTGATATCGAGTCAGCAGGACGAGAAGCTCGTGTTTCTCGAGTTGTCGGAAGACGGCACGGAATTCGTCGACGAGGCCGACGCCCTGGTGGGTACGTACGGTCGCCTGCGCTCGCTCACCAGCTTCGGCGACGACGGCGCATTCCTGCTGACCACCGACAACGGATCGAACGACAAGGTTCTGCTCGTCACCCCAGCTGCCGACTGAGTGCGTAACCGAGGTGGTCGCGAGAGCACCATCGTCGGAATCGGAGCCGGTCGGTTCGGCGTCGACGAGCTGGCCGATCTCCGATGCGGTGCCCCGGCAGGGGCGACGGTCGTCGTCGGCGCACCGAAGCACGCGGACGCGACCGGCGGTCCCCGCCGGGTCCTCGCGATAGTTCCCGCTGAACCCGGCAGTGCGTCAGTGCGCGTGACTGGGGTTCGCGGCCGGCTCCTCCTCGGTTCCCGCACCGGGCTCACCGAGCATCGCGGCACCGACCAACGCGTCGGGTATTCCGAAACCGTCGACGAGTAGTTCGGCGTGCGGACGCAGCGTGCGGCACCGCTCGTTGATGGCGCGGGTGACGGCCTTGGATCGTTCGGTGGACAGGTAGCGGTGCTCGATGAACCAGGCCTTGTCCGCCTCGATCACCGACAGCGCGTACAGGTCGCAGACCTCGTCGAGCAGGTCCTTGGTGGCGGGGTCCTCGCACGATTCGATGCCGGCGATGAACGCCTCGAAGATGATGCGGTCGATGTGCGCGCTCGCGGCATGGAGCACGTGATCCTGCACCGCGTTGAACGCCTCGAACGGGCTGGTCTCCTTGGACTTGGACTGCAGCCGGCGTGCGACGGTGGAGAGCAGGTACTCTTCGCGATCCTCGAACATCTTGACCTGGGTACCGCGGTTGAACAGTGAGCCCTCCTCCTCGTTGTCCTGGCGCCGGTCGAGGATGGTCTGCATGATCGCTTGGGCCGCAGTGCGTTTGACGACGCGGTCGCCCACCATGTCGGCGGCGAACTTGACCCATTCGACCGGGCTCATGGACTTGACGTCATCGGCGTACGCGGTGAGTAGCTCCTTGGCGACCAGCTGCGTCAGCACATGGTTGTCACCCTCGAACGTGGTGAACACATCCGTGTCGGCCTTGAGTGAGATCAGCCGGTTTTCGGCGAGATAGCCTGCGCCGCCGCATGCTTCGCGAGCCTCCTGGATGGCCGCGGTGGCCTGCCAGGTGTTCGCGGCCTTGAGACCCGCCGCCCTGGACTCGAGCTCGCGCTGCTCCTCGGCGTCCGGGTTGTCCGCGGTCTGCAGCTCGTGCATCTTCGACACGAGCTCGTTCTGTGCGAACTGCAGGGCGTACGACTTGGCGATGAGCGGGAACAGTCGACGCTGATGCACCAGGTAGTCCATGATCAGGACCTCCTGATCGGAATCGGGTGCGGCGAACTGCCTGCGCTGCAACGCGTATCGCGTGGCGATGTCGAGGGCGACGCGGGCGGCCGCGGCGGCGCTGCCGCCCACCGTGACACGACCGCGAATCAACGTGCCGAGCATCGTGAAGAACCGTCGAGACTTGTTCTCGATGGGGGAGGAGTACGTGCCGTCGTCGGACACGTCGGCGTACTTGTTGAGCAGATTGTCTCGCGGGATGCGAACGTGATCGAACATCAGGCGGCCGTTGTCGACTCCGGGTAGACCGCCCTTGTACTGACAGTCCGAGGTGGTGACACCGGGTAGATCGTCACCGTTCTCGTCGCGGAGCGGAACGAAGAAGCAGTGCACGCCGTGGCCCTCTGGCTCCTCGCCCGGGCCCGCAGTGATGAGCTGGGCGAACACGGCGGCGACGGTCGCGGTTTCGGCGGCGCCGCCGATGTAGTCCTTGCGCGAGGACGGCGTGGGGGAGTTGATGACGAACTCGTCCGTCTTCGGGTCGTAGGTGGCGGTGGTCTCGAGCGACTGCACGTCGCTGCCGTGTCCGGTCTCGGTCATGGCGAAACACCCGAGCAGGTCGAGACTGATGATCTTGGGGACGTAGGCCTCGTGGTGACGTTCGGTGCCGAGATTCTCGATGGCACCGCCGAACAGTCCCCACTGAACGCCTGCCTTGACCATGAGAGACAGATCGCTCATCGCGAGCATCTCGATCATCGTCACCGCGGCACCGACGTCACCGGTTCCGCCGTGTTCCTTCTTGAAGCCGTTGTCGGCGGCACCGGCGGCAGCGAGCAACTTGAGCTGCTCCATCGCCTTGGTGCGAGCGATGACGGTGTTCGGCGTGTAGTGCGGGCGGAATTCGTCGCGGGCCAGTTGCCGACGCGCCTCGTTCTTCACATCTCGCCAGCGGCCGTCCAGAGTGTTCCGAAGGTGATCCGTTGTGGTTGCCATACTCGACGGTAACCTTTTGCGGCCGCTGGTGAAGGCCGGAAGGTCAGACCGGCCAGACGAATTCTCGGAACACTGCCCGGCAGGACCGCCAGAAGCCCGATTTCGCGTACGGACCGTCGTGGAACAGCGACGCGCAGTTGTCCTCCAGAGCCCTGTTCACCAGGGGGCTGAAGTCGGTGAACTCACCGACCAGGAACTCTTTGAAGCCCGCCGGCCACGCGTAGTGGGCTGGTTCGTGTTGTGCTTCCACGACCGCGAGTGTAATGCAGCAGTAACACCGATGTTACAAATCCCACTCACTTCAGCAGTGCGAAGGCTTCCTGGGCGATGAGAAATGCATAGCTCGACGGAATCAGATCGATGGCACCGTCGGCGCGGAACTGCTCGGTGACGATCCAGTCCTGACCGGAGGCGTCGGTGGCGAGGAACGCGCCGGCCAGATCGCCGGGCGCACTGCCACCCTTGAACCCCGAATACGGCCACAGCGCCGCGTCGAGCTGCACGCCCGGGTTCATCGCCAGGATGCGACGGTTTTCCTCCGCTGCCGGGCCGGTGGCCAGGTAACCCATCGCGGCACAGACGTCCTGCGCGTTGGCGAACCACTCCACGCCGTCGGCCGACGCCGGATTGTCGAGGAAATTCTCGAGGTCGATGTCCAGCTGCCGGGAATCGGCTTGCTCGAGGAGCTTCTCGCGTCCGTCGGGGTCCGCATCGGCCCATTCGGATCGAAGATTCGGATCGCCGAAACCGATGACGAAGAACTGTCGAGTGTCCATCATCGGGGTCATCACCGACGGATCGTGATGACCCATGACGGAGAGCTGACGCTCGACGCGTTCGCGGCCGAGGTGATCCATCAACAGATCGGTCGCGGTGTTGTCGGACAACGAGATCATCTTCTCGGCCGCGTCGCGGACCGACACCGTCGTGCCGTCGGGCAGATTCTGCAGCTCGCCGGAGGGCGCACTCTTGGTGGCATCACGCACGGTGAGCTGTTCGTCCCATCGGACGGTGCCTGCCTCGATCTCGTCGGTGAGCGCGCCGAGGACGTACAGCTTGAACACCGACCCGAGGGGGAGCATCGAGTCCGCGTTGGTGGAATAGATCGATTCGCAGTCACCGCCGTTGAGCCGGGATGCGCTGTAGGAGTAGTTCGGAGCCACCTCGGACAGCGCAGCATCTAGATCGTCGAACGACGAGATCGTGGGGGTGTCCGGCCGGGCCAGGAAGCCGCCGAGTTTGCCGTCGGCATCGATCGACGTCGTGATCGTGGCCGGTATGCCGGCGGTGGTGAAGTGCAGGACGCCGGAATCCGGACCGGCCTCGAAACCCGTGGCGACATTCGGTGCACCGGCGCGCAACTGTTCGAGTGGTGTGACGAGTCCGCCCAGCGGTGCAACAGCCTCGGCGAGCTCGGGGCCGGTGACGGCCTCCACCTCGGCAGGGTCGGGCGCACCCTCGGCGTTGATCCACTGCAGGATGCGGTCGTTGAGCGCCCCGACGGGAGTCGAGGTGTCCACGACGAACGCCGGAGCGGTCGTGGTGGACACGGGCGCTGCGGACGTGCCTCCGCAGGCGGCGAGGGTCAGGGTTGCCGCCGCGGCTGCCCCTACGAGTCTCGTCATGGTGCGCGTCGTCATGTTGCGATGCTAATGGATTCGGACATTTCGCCTCTGGTCCAGTGTCGGGATCGGCTGTCGGGCGCTGTGGCAGTGTGCTGTGGCGTGCTGACTTCCGAAGACGTTCGCCGAATCGACTCCGATCATCTGTGGCACCCGTACAGCCGATTTCCGGCGACCACGACGCCACTGGTGGTCGAGCGTGCATCCGGGGTGCGGCTGACCTTGGCCGACGGCCGGGAACTGATAGACGGCATGAGCTCGTGGTGGGCGGCGGTGCACGGCTACGCGCATCCGGTGCTCGACGCCGCCGCGCACGATCAGCTGGGCCGAATGAGTCACGTCATGTTCGGCGGCTTGACGCACGCTCCGGCGGCCAGGTTGGCCGAGCTGTTGGTCGAGATCACCCCCGCGGGCCTCGACAAGGTGTTCCTCGCCGATTCGGGATCGGTCTCGGTGGAGGTCGCGGTGAAGATGGCGTTGCAGTACTGGCGTGGGCGCGGCGAGAACGGTCGCACTCGGCTGCTGACCTGGCGCGGCGGCTATCACGGCGACACGTTCGCCCCGATGAGCGTGTGCGATCCGGACGGCGGGATGCACGCGCTGTGGACCGATGTACTGGCGAAACAGGTGTTCGCTCCGGCGCCGCCCGCGGAGTTCGATGCCGGCTACATCGCCGAATTCGAGCGGATACTGAGCGCGCACGCGAGCGAACTGGCGGCGATCGTCGTCGAGCCGATCGTGCAGGGTGCCGGCGGGATGCGCTTCCACGACGCGCGCTGTCTGCGGGAACTGCGCCGCTTGGCCGACGAGTACGGCGTGCTGTTGATCTTCGACGAGATCGCGACCGGATTCGGTCGAACCGGGGAGTTGTTCGCGGCCGATCACGCCGGTGTCGCACCCGACATCATGTGCGTCGGCAAGGCGCTGACCGGTGGATATCTGACGTTGGCGGCAACGCTGTGCACCACCGAGGTCGCCGAAACGGTCTCGGGCGGCGAGGCCGGAGGCCTGATGCACGGGCCGACGTTCATGGGTAATCCACTGGCGTGCGCGATCGCGGTGGCGTCGGTGGAACTGCTGCTCTCGCGGGACTGGCGCGGTGAGGTCTCCGGGCTGGAATCGGGCCTGGTCGACGGCCTCGCGCCGGCTCGGTCTCTGCCGGGAGTCGCTGATGTTCGCGTTCTCGGCGGCATCGGCGTCATCGAGATGCATCGTCCGGTCGACATGGCACGGGCCACGGCTACGGCGGTCGATGCGGGAGTGTGGCTGCGGCCGTTCGGGCGGCTGGTGTACGCGATGCCGCCGTTCATCTGCACCGATGCCGAGGTGGCGACCATCGCCGACGCCATGGTGGCGGTGGCGCGCGACCATACTTGAACAGTGTTCAAGTATGGTCGCTGCCATGACCGCTCTCGATTGGCTCGACGCCACCGCACACGCCCGGCGCCAGGCCGGCCTCGAGCGGGTCGTCGTCGCCCGTGCCGCCGACGAGTCGATCCTCGATCTGGCATCGAACGACTACCTCGGCCTGTCCCGGCATCCGGCCGTCATCGACGGAGCCTGCGCCGCGGTGCGCCGGTGGGGCGGCGGATCCACGGGATCGCGGCTGGTGACCGGCACCACGACGGCGCACGAACGCCTCGAGGGCGACCTCGCGGAGTTCGTCGGAGCCGAGGCCGGGCTGGTGTTCTCCTCCGGCTACACCGCGAATCTCGGAACCGTGACGGCGCTGGCGGGCCGAGATTCGCTGGTGATCTCCGACGCCGCGTCGCACGCCTCGTTGATCGACGCCTGTCGCCTGTCCCGGGCACGAGTGGCCGTCGCTCGGCACTGCGATACCGACCATGTCGACGAGCTGTTGCGGGAGCGTCCCGAACAGCGGGCCCTGATGGTGACAGATTCGGTGTTCAGCGCCGACGGCGATCTCGCGCCACTGGCCGAGCTGTACGCGGTGTGTCGGAGACGCAACGCCGTGCTCGTCGTCGACGAAGCGCACGGATTGGGCGTTCGCGGGAACGGCGGCCGGGGAGCCGTCCACGAGGCAGGTCTCGCCGGAGCACCCGACCTGGTGATCACCGCAACGTTGTCCAAGGCCCTCGGATCGCAGGGTGGCGTCGTTCTCGGGTCGGCAGCAGTTCGCGATCAGGTACTGCACGGTGCGCGCACCTTCGTGTTCGACACCGGCCTCGCGCCCGCCTCCGTCGGCGCAGCGGCGGCCGCGCTGACCGTCCTGCGCGGCGAACCCGACCGGGTGCAGTCGATCGGCGTGCGAGCAACGCAACTGGCCGCCGCAGCGGGCGTCGAACCGACGACATCGGCGGTGGTTCCGGTGATTCTGGGCGATGCGCAGCGGGCGGTACGTGCGGCCGGTGACTGCCTCGGCCTCGGCATCCGCGTCGGGTGCTTTCGGCCGCCGTCGGTTCCGGCCGACGGGTCTCGACTGCGACTGACCGCGCGCGCCGATCTCACCGACTCCGACATCGACCGTGCCGCGTCGGTCCTGGCGCAGGTGCTGCGATGACGGTTCTGGTCGTGACCGGAACGTCCACCGGCGTCGGCAAGACCGTGGTGACGGCGGGGATTGCAGCGGCCGCGCGGGCAGGCGGGTGGACGGTGGCGGTGTGCAAGCCGGCGCAGACCGGCGTCGGAGGTGACTACCCGGACGAAGCCGATATCGATGTGGTGCGCCGCCTTTCGGGGGTGGTCGGAGTCGAGCTGGCGCGGTACCCGGAACCGCTGGCTCCGGACGTCGCGGCCCGCCGATCGGGACTGCCGATGCTCGAACTCGGCACCGTCGCCGACGCGGTGCGCGACCTCGAGACAGACCACGACCTCGTTCTGGTCGAAGGTGCGGGCGGGGTTGCGGTGCGCCTGGGCGCCGACGGGTTCACCGTGCTCGACACAGCGGGCGCGGTCGAGGCACAGGTTCTGATCGTGACCGGCGCGGAGCTGGGGACGCTCAACCACAGCGCTCTGACGGTGTCCGCAGTACGGGCGGCGGGCATCGAGTGCGCAGGTCTGGTGGTCGGCTCGTGGCCCGCCGAACCGAGCCTGGCGGCACACGTCAACCTCGACGAGTTGCCGCTCGTGACGGGACTCGAGCTCGTGGCCTGCATTCCGGAGGGGGCGGGTGAACTGGCGTCGAGCGAGTTCGCGGACCTCGCCTGCGGAGCTCTCGGTGAGTTTGTCGACTCTTTACTCGGGTACCCGGCATAGATCTACTGCCGGTCCGGCAGTCGAGAACATGGGAGTACGCCAATGAGCACCACCGTATGGATCATCGTTGCAGTAGTCGTCGTACTTGTGGTTGTTGCCCTCGCCGTCGTCGTGGCGCGTAAGGGCAAGGAACGTAAGAGGTTGGAAGCGAACGAGATTCGCGAGAAGGCAGCCGACGAGGCAGCACTCGTCGAGGAACGTGAGCTGCTGGCCAGGGAGAGCGAGGCCAAGGCGCGCCGGGCCCAGGCCGAAGCAGATGTCAAAGCGGCCGAGGCCGACAAGCTCGCGCAGCAGGCTCACTCTCATCAGGGTGTTGCGGCGCAGTCGCGCGATGAGCTGGACGCCGAATTCGCTCGCGCGAACGAACTCGATCCGGACGTCGATCATCGATCGGGTGCCAAGGCCGCACACACGGACAACACCGGCCGGCTCGACGATCACGGGCAGGCGCACCACAGCGGGGCAGACATCAACGAGACCTACCCCGGCCAGCACAACGCCGGGGCACGAAACACCGCTGCTCATGATGCTGACGCGCACACGAGCACCGACCCGCGTAGCACCGGGGAAAAGGTTCGCGACACCGTCGACCCACGCAGGGACAACGGACACCACCGCACGAACTGACAGCGAGACGCTGCTGCCGTCGGAGATGGCCCGGAGTTCGAATGTCGACCGGACCGAAGCAGGTGAACCGGCCGTGACCGGCAATCCGGACGTGCCCCCGACGGCAGCCCGGCACCAGCAGAACTAGTCGGTCGAAGTGTGCGGCAACTCGAGTTCGACGACCTCGTGCTCGCCGAGGTCCGGCCGCTCGTTGGTGATCTTTGCCTTGGCATAGGCCAACAGGTTCGACACCTTCGACCCAGGGGTGGACCAGTACTCGGCTCCCTTGGCGGCCACGTGGATCAAGGCGACCTCGCGCGAATCGGGGTTCTTCTCGAACCACGCGGCCGCTCGGGTGTTCCAGAGTTCTTCGGCCTTGGTGTCGTTCTCGACCACGGCCGCTGTGCCGGACAACGACACCCAACCCTCACCGGATTGAAACGAGACGTTGACCGTCGGGTTCGCCGCGATATCGCGCACCTTGCGGGAGTCATGGGCGGCGAAGAACCACAGATCGCCGTCGAACTCGGCCTCCTGCAGCGCCATCGGACGCGAGATGAGATGGCCGTCTCGGCCGACGGTGGTGAACATGCAGAGTCCGGCTTCGGACATCAATTCGGCGACTTTGGTGACGCCGTCGGCGCCATGGTCTGTATTTGTCATCCAAACCGACTACCCGGTGTTCTGACTGCCGAACCTATAAACTGGCAAAACGGACTTCGTGGTGAGGAGCCTGCGGATGGCGAAGAATCTCGACAAGGACAACCGGCTGGACCTGCGTGTGAGTAACGACGAACGTGAGGTCGTCGTGGACACACTCGGACTGGCGATGGGCGAGGGCCGCCTGACGTTGGTCGAGTACGAACAACGCCTCGACGCGGTGTGGGCGTCCAGGACTCGCGGTGACTTGGCCGAGGTCGTTCGCGACTTGCCTGCCGCCGAGAAATCGACAGCAACGGACGTCTCCCAGACGACGAGCGAGTGGCGCGAGTACCTCGACGAATGGCGCTGGTGGTTCGGTGGTGCCGTCATCATGAACGGAATCTGGGCCGTTCAGTGGATCTCCGATGGCGAGCCGACCCATTACTGGCC
The DNA here is from genome assembly GCA_963517305.1 of uncultured Rhodococcus sp. Taxonomy (GTDB): domain Bacteria; phylum Actinomycetota; class Actinomycetes; order Mycobacteriales; family Mycobacteriaceae; genus Rhodococcoides. Next base: position 26,957 of record CAUQEL010000028.1, on the reverse strand, counting down.
TCTGTGGCCGCTCGGCATCTGGGGCGTCATCCTGATCGCGATGGTGTTCATGCCCGAGGACAAGAAAACCGACGAGGACTGATGCCGTCGGGCGAGCCCATTATTACGCCCTGTAGTTGGTGATTTCGCCGAACCTGGGACACTGGACGATGTGACTGTTTCTCCCGGCGACGACGCCCCCGTATCGGCCCAGCTGTTCGCCCGTGCAAGCGAGGTGATCCCCGGCGGCGTGAACTCCCCGGTGCGTGCATTCGCGTCGGTCGGCGGAACGCCTCGATTCATCACCCGCGCCAGCGGATACACGATGACCGACGCCGACGGGAAGTCCTACGTAGACCTCATCTCGTCCTGGGGCCCGATGATCCACGGACACGCCCACCCGGCCATCGTCGAGGCCGTCCAGAAAGCGGCATCGACCGGTCTGTCGTTCGGTGCGCCCACCGAGCGCGAAATCGAACTGGCCGAGGAAATTGTGCGTCGAGTCGGCCCCGTCGACCAGGTTCGCCTTGTGAATTCGGGCACAGAGGCGACCATGAGCGCAGTGCGCCTGGCCCGCGGGTTCACCGGCCGCACGAAAATCCTCAAATTCTCCGGCTGCTACCACGGCCACGTCGACGCCCTCCTCGCCGACGCAGGCTCCGGGCTCGCGACGCTCGGGTTGCCGACCTCACCCGGAGTGACCGGCGCTCAGGCGTCGGACACCATCGTCGTTCCCTACAACGACCTCGATGCCGTGACTGCTGCCTTCGCGGCCAACCCCGGCCAGGTCGCATGCATCATCACCGAGGCAGCCGCGGGCAACATGGGCGCAATTCCGCCGGTCACCGGGTTCAACGAGGGCCTGCGCCGCCTCGCGACCGAGCAGGGCGCACTGCTGATCATGGACGAGGTGATGACCGGATTCCGCGTCAGCGCAGCCGGTTGGTACGGCATCGACGGCGTCGCAGGCGACCTCTACACGTTCGGCAAAGTCATGTCCGGCGGCCTTCCCGCCGCAGCCTTCGGCGGACGTGCGGACGTGATGGCCTACCTCGCGCCGGCCGGACCGGTGTACCAGGCGGGCACGCTCAGCGGTAACCCCGTCGCCGTCGCCGCCGGTTTGACGAGCCTGCAACTGGCCGACGCAGCCGTCTACGAGAAGCTGCAGAACAACTCGCAGCGACTCGGAACAATGCTCGGCGACGCCCTCACCGCCGAAGGCGTCACCCATCACGTCCAGTTCGCGGGCACTATGGTGAGTGTGTTCTTCGCCGATGGACCCGTCACCGACTACGCGCAGGCCAAGGCCGCGCAGACGTGGCGATACCCGGCGTTCTTCCACGCCTTCCTCTCCCGCGGCGTGTACCCGCCGCCGAGCGCATTCGAGGCCTGGTTCGTCTCCGCGGCCCTCGACGACCGCGCCTTCGAGATCATCGCCGACGCCGCCCCCGCCGCCGCGAAGGCTGCGGCAGCCGCCACGGCTCCCCAGTGACGTCCACCCAGAACTGGTTCACCACCCGACTACCGAGAAACAGGACCCCGACGTGACCGAGGCCCCCGCAGCACATCCGCACTCGACGACGCGCACCATCGTGCACGTCCTCCGGCACGGCGAGGTGCACAACCCCAAGGGCATCCTCTACGGGCGGTTGCCGGGCTTCAAGCTGTCGGTGACCGGCCAGGCTCAGGCCAGGTCGGTCGCGGACGCTCTCGCCGGCCACGACATCACCCACGTCGTTGCATCGCCGCTCCTGCGCGCCCAGGAGACCGCCGGACCCATCGCCGCGGCTCACGGCCTGACCATCGCCGAGGACGAGAACCTCATCGAAGCGGGCAACGAATTCGAGGGGCTGCGCGTCGCCGTCGGTGACGGAGCGCTTCGCAGGCCCAGGCACTGGTGGAAGCTTCGCGATCCCTTCACCCCGTCGTGGGGCGAGCCGTACCTGCAGATCGCGCACCGCATGCTCGCCGCCGTCAACGCTGCCCGCGTCGAAGCCGTCGGGCACGAGGCCGTCTGCGTCAGCCACCAACTCCCCGTGTGGACCCTGCGCCGTTTCCTGCAGGGCGACCGGCTCTGGCACGACCCGCGCAATCGTCAATGCGGTCTCGCGTCGCTGACCTCGTTGGTCTACGAGGGGGACCAGCTCGTAGACCTCGTCTACTCCGAGCCCGCGGGAGCGTCCGATCCGAGGATCTCCGGTGCGTAGGCTTCTGCTCGCGCTCTTCGCAGTGGCCCTGGTCGCGGGATGTTCGACCGGCACCGACGCGGTTGCTCAGGGTGGCACCTTCCAGTTCGTCTCGCCCGGTGGCAAGACCGACATCTTCTACGAGCCCGACGAGCGCGGCACCATCGGCGAGCTGTCCGGGCCCGACCTGATGACCGAGGGCAAGACGACCTCCCTGTCGGATTACGACGGTGACGTCGTAGTTCTCAACGTCTGGGGTCAGTGGTGCGGACCGTGCCGCGGTGAAGCCGACGACCTCGAAGAGGTCTACGAGGCCACCAAGTCCCTCGGCGTCGAGTTCCTCGGGATCAACGTGCGCGACGAGTCGCAGACCGCCGCCCAGGACTTCGTCGTCAGCAACAACGTGAGCTACTCCTCGATCTACGACCCGCCGATGCGCACCCTCAACGCGCTCGGTGGCGTCCCCACCTCCGTCATCCCGACGACCATCGTGCTCGACCGACAGCACCGCGTCGCTGCAGTGTTCCTGCGTGAGCTGCTCGCCGAGGACCTGCAGCCCGTCGTCGAACGCGTCGCAGCCGAGGAGCCAGTGCAGCCGTGAGCGAGATGTACCTAGCCGGGGTCGGCGCGAGTTTCCAGGAAGCTGCGGCCTCCGGGCCGCTGATCCTGGCCCTCGGAGCCTGCGTCCTGGCCGGGCTCGTCTCCTTCGCGTCGCCGTGCGTGGTGCCCCTGGTACCCGGATATCTCTCGTACCTCGCCGGCGTAGTCGGAGCGGACGCCCCGGCCGTCAGCGCCGACGAAGCAGCAGTCAAGACCAAGGTCCGCAGTGGCCGATTGCGGGTCGCCGGGGCGGCAGGACTGTTCGTCCTCGGCTTCACCGTCGTGTTCGTTCTCGCCACCGCATCGGTGTTCGGAGCGATCTCCGTCCTGGCGATCAACCGCGAACTGCTCATGCGGATCGGCGGCGTCGTCACCATCGCCATGGGCCTGGTGTTCGTGGGACTGATCCCGGCCCTACAACGCGACGTGCGCTTCGAGCCGAAGCAGATCGGCTCACTGGCCGGAGCGCCGCTGCTCGGCGGCGTGTTCGCACTCGGGTGGACCCCGTGTCTCGGGCCGACCCTCGCAGGTGTCATCTCACTGGCCGCAGGTACCGACGGCACGACGGCAGCGCGCGGCGTCGTCCTGATCGTGGCGTACTGCCTCGGCCTCGGCTTGCCGTTCGTGATCCTCGCGTTCGGTTCGGTCAGCGCGCTGCGAGGCGTCGGCTGGCTACGTACACATGCACGACAGATACAGGTGTTCGGCGGAATCATGTTGATAGCAGTAGGAATTGCACTGGTCACCGGTGCCTGGGATCAGTTCGTCGGCTGGGTGCGCGACGCCTTCGTCTCCGATGTGGTGTTGCCGATATGACCGCCGACCTCGAGGAGCGCACCGGGGCTCCCCGCAAGCAGTCTCCGCTCGGTCGGGGAGTGGCTCTGATCCGCAACACCTGGCGTGGTCTGACCAGTATGCGGACCGCGCTGGTGCTGCTGTTCCTGCTGGCCTTTGCCGCGGTACCCGGTGCCCTGGTGCCGCAGCGCAGCCTCAACGCGGGCAAGGTCGACGAGTACATCGCGAACCGCCCGACCCTCGGCCCCATCATGGACAAGCTGGAACTGTTCGACGTGTTCGGCAGCTTCTGGTTCACCGCGATCTACGCCCTGCTGTTCGTCTCGCTGATCGGCTGCATCCTGCCGCGCTGCATCGAGCACGCGAAGCAATTGCGTACCAAGCCCGTTCGCGCGCCCCGCAACCTCTCCCGCCTGCCGCATCACGGCCGCTACGAGGTCGACGGAACGCCGGAGGAGACGGCGGCGCAGGTACGCACCCAGTTGCGTGGCTGGCGCGTCGCGCAGCGGTCCGAGGACGGCGGAGCAGTGACGCTGTCGGCGGAGAAGGGCTACGTTCGCGAACTCGGAAATCTCGTGTTCCACCTCTCGCTCGTCGGACTGCTCGCCGCGATCGCCATGGGCAAGCTGCTCGGCTACGAGGGCAACCGGATCGTCATCGCCGACGACGGACCCGGATTCTGCACCTCTACCCCCGCCAACTACGACTCCTTCCGCGCGGGCAACCTCGTCGACGGCACCGACCTCGAACCACTGTGCGTGCGCGTCGAGGACTTCACGGCCGACTACCTCGAGAACGGCCAGGCCGAGATGTTCACCTCCAACATCGAATACCAGGCAGGCGACGACCTGACCAACAACGTCTGGCGCGACGATCAGCTGCAGGTCAACCACCCGCTACGCGTCGCAGGCGATCGCGTCTACCTGCAGGGCCACGGCTATGCGCCCACCTTCACCGTGACGTTCCCGAACGGTGAGACCCGTACCGACACCATCCAGTGGCAGCCGACCGACGCGACGACATTCCTCTCCAGCGGAGTGCTGCGCGTCGATCCGCCCGGCGGCCTCTATCCCGACCCGCTGGACCGGCGGAAGAATCAGATCGCCATCGAGGGACTGTTCGCGCCGACCGCGTCGTTCCACGGCAGCCTGCTGTCATCGAGCTTCCCGGCGATGAACGACCCCGCCGTCGCCATCGACATCTACAAGGGAGACACCGGCCTCGACACCGGACTGCCGCAGTCGATCTTCTCGCTCGATCAGGAAATGATCGCCCAGGGCAGGCTCGTGAAGCAGGACCGCGTCAACCTGATGCCAGGAGAATCCGCGACGCTCAGCGATGGAACCGTCGTCACGTTCGACGGAGCGGAAGAATTCGTCAACCTGCAGGTCTCGCACGACCCGGCCCAGACCTGGGTCCTGGTGTTCGCGCTGACGATGATGGGCGGACTGCTCGTCTCACTGGTGATCAAGCGTCGCAGAATCTGGGTCCGGCTCACCGCCGACGCGCAGTCACGACGTACTGTAGTAGACCTCGGCGGACTTGCACGCACCGATCAGGCGGGGTGGGGCGAAGAGTTCGACCGCCTGTGCACCCGCCTGCTCGGCGACACCTCGAAACAGGAGAACTGACCGATGCCGATCAACGAGACCCTCTCGCAGTACAGTGACTGGTCCTTCGAATCAGCGTTCACCATCTACGTGCTCGCATTCGTCCTGCTCATCGCCCAGTACGCCTCCGCCAAGGCGACGGCCGTCCAGGCCAAGGAACTCGTCGGCGCCGGAGCCCCGGTTGCCGACAGCCGGCCGGGCCGCGTCGTCGAAACGCCGAAGCGACCGCTCTCCGATCGACTCGCAGGCATGGGTTTCGCGTTGCTCGCCCCGGCCCTCGCGCTGCATATCGCCTCGGTCGTCCTCCGCGGATTCGCCACCCACCGATTCCCACTCGGCAACATGTACGAGTTCGTGACCATGGCCACCGCAGCCGCGGCTCTGACCTCGGTGATCGCGCTGCGCAAGAAGACGATGCGCCCGATGCTGGTGTTCGTCCTGGCTCCGATCATCGTGCTCATGTTCTTCGCCGCCACCAAGCTCTACGCCGACGCCGCTCCGGTCGTCCCCGCGTTGCGCTCGTACTGGCTGCCCATCCACGTCACCATCGTCAGCGTCGGCAGCGGCATCCTCCTCGTCTCCGGCGTGGCAAGCCTGCTGTTCCTGCTGCGCATCAAGCAGCCCCTCGGCGAGGAAAGCCTGGGATTCTGGGGCAAATTCGCCTCGAAGCTGCCCGACGCCCAGGCCCTCGACCGGCTTGCCTACAAGACGACCATCGTCGCCTTCCCGCTCTTCGGGGCCGGCGTCATTCTCGGCGCGATCTGGGCCGAAGCCGCATGGGGACGTTTCTGGGGCTGGGACCCCAAAGAGACGATGTCGTTCATCACCTGGATCATCTACGCCGCTTACCTGCACGCCCGGGCCACCTCGGGATGGCGCAACACTCGCGCGGCCTGGATCAACATCGCCGGATTCACCGCCATGCTCTTCAACCTCTTCATCATCAACATGGTGGTCTCGGGACTGCACAGCTACGCGGGTCTGAACTAGTTTTCGGCAGCTGCGCAGGCTCCGCACGGGACTGCCAGCTGGTAGCGTCCGATCCGGCTCGATGGGGGAGACATCCGAGCTCGGATCTTCGATGTGGGACGCAAACTGGGGGGAATCGGTCATGGCCGATCGGCACGAGAACAACTGGCAACCCGTCCGGCCCTTGGACGACGATGTGCCGGAAGAACATGTCGCTTCGCCCGACGGGCCCGAGCCGGTCGTCGTCGCAACGGCGGTGGTGGCCGAGCCGGAACCGCCGCGGGAGCCCTTTCGCTCGACCCCCATCACGATGCCGCCCGAGAGCGTCGACATCCCGACGGTATTGCCGCCCGAGGCCGCGGCTCCCGCGGCGCGAGCCGCAGAGTCCCCGTCGAATACAGGGTCCGTACCTGCCGACGGTGAAGACAACGATGGCACGGCCGTCCCGACCGCTGCGGGGGTGCTCGACACCGCAACGAATCCTGCGGTGTCGACGGTAGAACGCAGTCCAGGTCCTCCGCCGCTCGAGGCGAAACCGACTCAGGGCACCCCTGTCGGAGCTGGACCACGGCCGGTTCAAAACTGGGCACCGCAGAACTGGGGACCGCAGAGCTCGGCACCGCAGAACTGGGGACCGCAAAACTGGGGACCGCAGAACCAGTGGGTACCGCAGAGTCAATGGGCACCGCAGCCCGGCCAGTGGCCTCAGCCGCCGCAGCAGAACCAGATGCATCCGAATCGGCCACCGATGATCGGGCAGGGCCCCGGCGATGCACCTGTCGCGCCCGGAGCGGTGCCGGCCGACGGCCCGGGTGGGCCGGGTCTTCAACCCGGCCCACCGCCGGTGCCGTTCGATCTCGGTAGTTCGTTACTCGTACGGTCGGGGAGTGTGCCGCCGATGAGCGGGTGGCGTCGGGCGCTGTACCTGATGTCAGGCGGTCGCATCGATGTGGGCAACAGTGCAGCCCAGCAGCGGCGTCTGGCGCTGACCGCGCAGGTGGGTCGGCCTCTCGTCGGGTGCTATCGCGTCGCGGTGCTCTCCTTGAAGGGGGGTGTGGGTAAGACGACGACGACTGCGACGCTCGGCTCGACCTTCGCCGAGCTTCGAGGTGACCGGGTGATCGCGATCGACGCCAACCCCGATCGTGGAACCCTGGGGCAGAAGGTTCCCTCCGAAACCACTGCCACTGTCCGAAACCTGTTGCGCGACATGCATTCTCTGGACCGCTACAGCGATGTCCGGGCCTACACGTCGCAGAACGCCCACCGACTGGAGGTGTTGGCGTCGGATTCGGATCCGGCGACGTCCGAGGCATTCAGCGGCGAGGATTACGACCGCGCGGTCGCACTGTTGGAGAAGTTCTACAGCATCGTCATCACCGACTGCGGCACCGGACTGATGCACTCGGCCATGGAAAGCATCCTCGAGGGGGCCGACACTCTCGTCGTCGTCAGCTCGAGCTCGGTGGATGGCGTACGGAGCGCGTCGGCGACGTTGGATTGGCTCGATGCACACGGCTACCGAGAGCTGGTGGCAAGGTCGGTGGCGGTGGTCAACGGGGTACGGCCGAGGGCGGGGAAAGTCGACCTGCAGAAAGTCGTCGAGCATTTCGAGCAGCGGTGCGCTCACGTCCGCACGATTCCATTCGATCCGCATCTCGAAGAAGGTGCGGAAATCGAACTGGATCGTCTTCGTGGTCGCACGCGAAAGGCGCTGTTGGAAGTAGCGGCGACGGTGGCGGCAGGCTTCCCTGATGCGCCCACCGCTCACCGCCGCGACTGAGAACTCCCGGACCCTATTCGCTGGGTTCGGTGCCGGCCTCGGTTCCGTCTTTTCCGCCGCGGCGAGCTTCACGGTTGAGTCGCCACAGGAAATCCGGATCGTCATCGGGTCCGACAGTGCGGGTGGGTGCAGCTTGCGCGCTGGGTCCGAATGCCTTCCAGAACAGAACGATCACTGCCACCAAGCCGATCAACGCCAATAGATAAATCACGACGCACCTCCTACTACGAGGGTAGCCGCGATGCAATGGCCTCCGCACCCGTCGAGCGTCGAAGATTCCTGAGAATGTTCGATGAGTTCGTATGGGGCGCGGATTCCGCCGATGAATCGTTGTTCGGGACTCCCGAATCAGTGGTGTGCGCCGGCTTCCGTCGTCAGAGAGGTCAGCAACTGCATGACCTCGGTCTCACGGAATCGACGGTGGCCGCCCGGAGTGCGGAGCGATCCGAGACGTCCGGCATGTGCCCAGCGTGTCACTGTCTTGGGATCGACGTGAAAAAGCGCGGCTACCTGACCCGGAGTGAGAAGTGAGTCCTGAGCCTTGTGGAAAGTGGGTGCGCTCATCTGTCGTGTCCTCCTACGATGCGGTTCGGCGCATGTGCGTCGAATCGGAGATATCGGTCTGCTGCGTTCGGACCCCATGGTTGCACTCGAACCCCTAGGTACTCGACTGATACAAGGTTGGTAAAGGGGAGGTAATGGACAAATCGGTCACGCCGGGGGTGGGTCGGGACGCTCGGCGCGCCCGGTAGATTGGGACCCGTGAGTGACGCGACGAACGCCGACAGCAACGATCCGACCAGCGAAAATGCCGCGACAGGCAGGTCGGCGAAGAAGTCCCTCGCCGTCAACCTCGGCGTCTACACCTTCGCCAGACTTGCGCTCGTCGTCGTGATCGCGGCCGTCATCGTCGGCGTCGGTTTACTGTTCGGTGTCGAGGTCCCGGTGCTCGTGGCGGCGATCTTCTCGGTGCTGATCTCGCTACCGCTGTCGCTGCTCCTGTTCAAGAACATGCGCATCCGCGTCAACGAGTCCATCGCGGCAGTCGACGAGGGTAGACGCGCCGCTCGCGCGGACCTGCAGTCGAAGCTGCGCGGTGAAGACGGCAAGAAATGACCAGGTCGGTCGACCACTCCGGATCGCGGGCATGGGTCGACAACGCCGTTCGCTTGATCGAGGCGGATTCCCAGCGCAGCGCCGACACGCACTTGCTGCGGTACCCGCTCCCCGCGGCCTGGGGTATTTCGCTGTACCTGAAAGACGAGTCCACTCACATCACCGGCAGCCTCAAGCACCGGCTGGCTCGGTCGTTGTTTCTGTACGCAATCTGCAACGGCTGGGTCACCGAGCGTACGACGGTCATCGAGGCCTCGTCGGGCTCCACCGCCGTCAGTGAAGCGTATTTCGCCGGACTGCTCGGATTGAAGTTCGTCGCGGTGATGCCCCGGAGTACCAGCTCGGCCAAGGTCGCACTCATCGAGTCCCACGGCGGGAGATGTCACTTCGTCGATCAGCCCGGGGAGATGTACACCGAAGCACATCGACTGGCGGCCGAGCCCGACTGCCACTACATGGATCAGTTCACGCACGCCGAGCGAGCCACCGACTGGCGCGGAAACAACAACATCGCCGAGTCCATCTTCGACCAGCTTCGGCTCGAAGAATGCCCCATTCCCGACTGGGTGGTGGTGGGTGCAGGCACCGGAGGAACCAGCGCCACCATCGGTCGCTATATCCGATACCGCAGGCATGCAACGCAATTGGCTGTTGTGGACCCCGAGAATTCGGCGTTCATCGGCGGTTACGAGACCGGAGATGCCGGCTTCGAAACTGGCCTGTCGTCTCGCATCGAGGGCATCGGCCGACCGCGAGTGGAACCGTCGTTCGTCGGCCAGGTGATCGACCGCATGATCGCGGTGCCCGACGCAGCCTCGGTTGCTGCCGCCCGATTCACCTCGGAGGCACTCGGAAAACGGGTGGGCGGATCGACCGGCACCAACATCTGGGGAGCCTTCGGATTGATCGCGGAGATGATCGCCGCAGGCCGGAGCGGGAGCGTGGTCACACTGCTGTGCGACGGCGGAGATCGGTACTCGCAGACCTACTTCGACGACGCCTGGGTCGCGAGCCAGGGGATGGATCTCGAGGAACCGACAGCCGCTCTCGACGGGTTCATCCGTACCGGGGTGCTCTGAGGCCTACGTGGCCACCGCCATCGATGCCGCTGCAGTTGCAGCGGACACCGCGGCGACCGCCGGCCAGGCACCGATCTTCTTGGCGAGCGGGTGCGAGGCACCGAACGCGAAGAGGTACGTTCCCAGCAGTACACCGGCGCGGGCCGAACCGGAAGACTTCTGCCACCGCGTAGTGCATGCCACGCCGACAGCTGCGAGTACCGCCCCGCCGAGCTGACGATTATGTGACTGCCGGGCAACGGCGAAGCCCCCGAGCAGACCGCCGGCAGCGAGTGCGGAGGTGGCGAGCGCGTGACGAGAATCGGTGGTGGGCATGATCGTCACCCTAGCCGCGCCTGAACCCGCAGGCCCCTCGCCAGGTGGTCTCGTTGCTCGATAACCAAGCGCCGCAAGGCAGCCGGTGCCCACTCGTGCTCGGCGAGCCAGCTGTCCGCGGACTCCGTCGACGACTGCTGCGGAAATAGTCGGACCACGATTCGCCTGGCGATCTCGATGCTGCGGGAGGTCCACAGCGAGGAGATGGCTTCGAAATACCGATTGTCGTACGGCTGAGTCAGCTCCGGTCGGTGCCCGGCCCCGAAGCCGGTGATGAACGCGTCGAGGACGTCGTTCGATGCGTCGTCGCGTTCGGTGATGGCAGTCCACGCCCTCGCCTTGACCTCGGCATCCGGTATCGCCGTCGACGCCGCGGTGTGCGCGGTGCGCCCCGACGAGGTGTCGTCGGAGGCCAGTTCTGCATCGAGGTCGACCGCGGTCGCGTGTCCGGTGGCGGCGAGAGCCAACCAGAACGACCACCGCTGATCGGGATCGAGACGTAGGCCCGTCACGGTCGCCGTGCCGTCGAGAAGTGCGCGCAGGTCGGCTGCGCGCGACCCGTCGAGTTGGGCCGCAGCCGCGGTGGCGCGCGCCCACACCAGCTGGGTATCGCTCCCCGGTTCGCTCGAGTTCAGTTGCGTCCACGCGACCTCGAGCCACCGCCGGCTGGGTTCTCCCCGTCGGTCCTCCGGCAGGTAGTGCTCGAGGGCGTACCCCACGTTGGCCGTCACTGCCGAGAGTAGGCCGATCTTGGGCTCGTTCGGTGCGAATCTGGTTGCGATGTCGATGTATTCGAGTGCCGACATTTCGGCGTCGCGGGTGGAGTTCCACAGTGCGGACCACACCAGGCCCCGGGCGAGGGGATCCACGATGCGATCGAGGTAAGCCTGCACGGTGGTCTTCGAGCGCTCGTCGAATCGGATCTTGGCGTACGTCAGGTCGTCGTCGTTGAGCAGAACCAGCGCGGCATCGGGAAGGTCTACCGGAGTTCGTGCGTCGGTGATGTCGAGTTCGCGGCGGTGGGTTCTCGTTAGATTCCCCGCCTCGTCGAGATCGTAGAGTCCAATGGCAATGCGGTGCGGTTTCGGATCTGTCTGCTCGACGGCATCGCCGGAGTAGCTGAGCGTCGAGACGCCGGTGGTCTGGAGCCAGGCTGCGGCCCAGGTGTCGAGGTCGCGTCCGCTCGCGGTGGACATCTCGCTCAGCAGGTCCGTCAGTGTGGTGTTGCCGAATGCATGGGTGCGAAAGTAGTTGCGGGACGCTGCGAAGAAGGCGTCGGCACCCACGAACGCGCCGAGTTGTTTGAGGACGCTCGCCCCTTTGGCGTAGGTGATGCCGTCGAAGTTGAGCTTGGCGGCCTCGAGGTCGGTGATGTCGGCGACGATCGGGTGGGTGGTCGGAAGCTGATCCTGCAGATATGCCCACGCTTTACGTCGGTTGGCGAAGCTGACCCAGGCATCGGTGAATCGGGTCGCCTCGGCCGACGCGTACGCGCCCATGAAGTCGGCGAACGATTCCTTGAGCCACAGGTCATCCCACCACTGCATCGTGACGAGGTCGCCGAACCACATGTGCGCCATCTCGTGCAGAATCGTATTGGCGCGGGCCTCGTACTGGGCTTCGGTTGCTGCAGAACGGAATACGTACGATTCCGTGAATGTGACGAGGCCCGGATTCTCCATCGCACCGAGGTTGTATTCGGGAACGAAGATCTGGTCGTACTTCCCGAACGGGTACGGGTAGTCGAACTTGTCGTGAAAGAAGTCCAAGCCCCGCTTCGTGGTGTCGAAGATGTCCTCGGCATCGAAGTACTCGGCAAGGGAGGCTCGGCAGTATGCGCCGAGGGGGACGGTGAGTTCTCCTCGCGTCCAGGATGATTGGACGCGGTGATAGGGACCGGCCGCAACCGCGGTGATGTAGGTCGAGATCGGCAGAGTCGGCGCGAAGGTGGTGACCGTGTCGTCGGTGACACCCTCACGGTTGGACAACACGGTCCACGTCGGCGGAGCTGTGACCGTCAGAGTGAAGGGGGCCTTGAGATCCGGTTGCTCGAAATTCGCGAATACCCGTCGTGCATCGGCCGGTTCGTACTGCGTGTAGAGATAGACGTTGTCATCGACGGGATCGACGAACCGATGTAGTCCTTCACCCGACCGGCTGTACTTTCCGTGTGCGCGAATCCGGACGATGTTGTGCTCGGTGAGTCCGACCAATTGAATGCGTGAGCCGTCGTAGTCGATCGGTGTGTCAACACCGTTGACGGTGACCTCGTGGACTGCGGCACCGATGAAGTCCACCCACGTCGCAGCCGTGCTCGCATCGAATTCGATGGTCGTGACCGTCTCGAAAGTGTCCACGTCGGAGTCCTCTGCGTGCAGAAGATCCAGGTGGACGCGATAGCTCACGCCGGCGATGTGGCGCGACCTCCGGCGAGTTTCGGTACGGGTCAGATTTGCGGTGCTCACCGAACCAACCCTATGCGATCGAGACGTCACAGGGTCGGCGCAGTGAAGTAGTGGCGTCCGAGTGGATCGACGGTGTGCATCACCCCATCGGGTAGCAGTTCGGTGCGCCAGAGTTTGCGCGTTTTGAGGTTGTGGTGGAGCCGACAGCGCGGGCCGATGTTCGTCGGGATCGTCCAGCCCCCTCGCTCCGGATTCTGTCGATCGAACTCGACGATGTGGTCGAGGTCGCACCGGTCCGATGGCACGTCGCATCCAGGATGGAGGCAATACGGATGGTCGGCGCGCACTCGTGCCGCGAGTGACCTACTGGGTTTGTAGGACAGCGCCCCCGGCGGCGGGAGCGTCGTGCCTCCGTGTCCGTCGGGGTGTAGGGCGTGCACACCGAGAGGATTGCGCTCGACGATGGCCCGCCAGCGCGCGATCAGCGTCCCTCCTCCCGGTCGCGATCGCGCCGGTGGCACGTCGGGTGGTGGTGTGTCCTCGGGTGGTTCCGTGGCCGGTGGCGGTTGCCTGGTCGGCCGAGCCGGCCCCTGCGGCTCGGATTCCGAACTCGCGGTGGATGTCTCGTCGGTGGCGGCTGCACCACCAGTCGACGGGTCGGTCTCTGCACGTGGCTGCGGCTCCTCGGCCTCGAGAATCACGACGTCACCCCGAGAGATCAGGCAAGTCGAGCAATCGCACAGCAGGGTCTCCCCGCGCATCAGTGCAGTCTGTGCGTCGCCCCGTCGTTGATCGTCCGAACGTGGATCCTCGGGATGCAGGCGCGCTGTCTCGGCGTCGATCCGTGAAAGCTGTTCGTCGGCTTCGTTGTCGGTCATCACCGTGGTGAGGCTGGACAGTCCCCGTGCTCGTCTCCGCAACCGGATTCGCTTTTCTGTGCGCGCGGCACGGTCGCGCACGTTCCGGTCCCAATCCGGATCGGCTTCGAAGAGCAGTCGATCGATTTCGCGACCTAGAGCGCGCGGAGCCATTTCTCCAGCGGCTTTGAGAACCTCGGCCTCGATGGCGACGACTGTTTCCAGACGCGCATGAAGCAGATGGTCGTGGATCGTCTTGACCCGCTCTTTGTCGAGCGAGCCGTTGATGAAACTGTTCCGTACGAGGGGCCGCAGCTGACGCCACATCTGAAGCCTGCTGTGAACAGCGGCGAAGGTGGACGACATTGCCGCCGCCAGCTCGCAGATCGCCGAGCTGTAGAGGTCTTTCTCGGTCACTCCCGTGTCCCACGGCGACGCGCACGCCGTTCGCCCGCGAACGTAGTCGTCCATGAGCGCCAGCTCCGATGCGACAGCGGCGTTGATCCTGCGGCGCGCGCCGAGAACCTCGGCGAGTGCAGAGTGATCGTCGGCCATCCACGTCGACTCGCGTAGTCCCATGTCACCCCCCAGCGACGAAGGGTCGAACACGTATTCGACCCATTGCCGAGAAGTGTAGAACCGACCACCGACAAGTTTTGCCGCGTTGGTCGAGGCACTCAGCGCGAGCGAACAGCCAAGGCGACATCGAGAGCCAGTAGGTAGTGATTGATGTCGATCGCTGCCCGAGAGCCTGCTGCCGCCGAATTGATCAATTGTGCCGGCGAATCCGAGACGTTGCCCGCTGCCCACAGCCCGTCCACGCTGGTACCGCCGGTCGGGTCGGTTGCCACCCATCCGTTCTCCAGTCGCGCGCAGCCGATCCGGGTGAGCAGACCGTCGTTGGGGACGAACGTCGGGCCGACGAAGACGACCGCTCTGGGAACGACGGTGCCGTCGACAAGTTCCACGCCTGCGACGATGTCGTCTTCCGCGACGAGCCGAGACACCGGCACGTCCACGATTTCGACGGACCGGGCGTCGAGTCCGGTCCGTTCGTTCTCGGTCAGCTCGATCCCGTTGGTGAAGAAGATGACGTTCGAGGACCATTGGCGAATCAGCGAGGCTTGATGGACGGTGAACGGTCGATTCGATCCGCCGATCACAGCAATGGGTTGATCTCGCACCTCGTAGCCGTGGCAGTACGGGCAATGCAAGACCCCTGAGCCCCAGTGCTCGCGTACGCCCGGAATGTCGGGCAGTTCGTCGCGGAGGCCGGTGGCGACCAGTACCGATCGCGAATCCAGGACAGCGCCACTCTCGAGGTGCACCGCGAAACCGTCATCGATACGAGTGACGTTGCCTTGCATAATCTCTCCGCCGTATCGAATGACCTCGCTGCGTCCGCTGTCGCCTAGCTCGTGGGGAGATGCGCCATCACGCGACATGTAGCCGTGCACGTGATCGGCAGGCGTATTGCGTGGATTTCCGGCGTCGACCACAACCACACGCCGCAATGCCCGGGCCAAAAGTGTTGCGGCACTGAGCCCGGCGGGACCGCCGCCGATCACTATGGTGTCGAAGGTCAAGAGGGCTCCTGAGGTCGATGGGATAGGCTGAAAGGTAGCAGAACTGTCAACTGGTTAACAATAGTGGTGGTGACGATGACCGACGCCTCGTTGCGAGAGCTGACCTGTGCACGGTGGGCCGAGTTCAATCCTGAGCTGGACACCTCGCCGATGCAGGTGGTTGCCCAGATCAAGCGCATCGTCGCGCTGCTCGAGCTGGCCGTCGAGCCTCTCTACGCCGATGCCGACGTCACGGTGGCCGAGGTCGAATTGATGGTTCCGCTGCGCTACGCCACCGACCCGGTGACCGCTGTTCGGTTGGCGGAACTACTCGGCATGACTCGTGCCGGAGTCAGCAAGGCGCTCGGCAAGCTCGAACGCCGCAGCTTCGTGGAGAGAGTGCAGAATGCCGAGGATCGACGGTCTGCCTCGATCACGTTGACCGATAAGGGAAAACGCGTGGTGGACGAGGTCTTTCCTCGCGAGCTTGCGGCTCACGGCCGATTGTTCGACTCATTGGGTGCGCGACGGGAGCGAGTCCTCGAAGCCCTGGACGTACTGGCCGAGTCGATGGAGGACGGTGTGTCATCGCAGTGACGACTCCGGCGAGCGGCAACGGCGCTAGGCTCGGCATCACGTGCAGGGCAACCCCGGAGGCGGCACAGTGAACACCTTCCAGAAATCGGCGGCGGCGTTCAACAAGGTTTTCATGGTCGTCATGAAGGCACCGGTGCTAGACCGTGCGCTCGGGCGGTCGATGGGAATCGTGACCTACACCGGACGAAAGTCCGGCAAGGAGTTCTCTCTTCCGGTGGCATACAGGCGAACGGGCAATCACGTGAAAGTTGCTGTGGCTGTGCCGGACAAGAAGAGCTGGTGGAGAAATTTCGAGAACGACGGTGGTCGAGTCGACCTCGATCTCGGCGGCGTCCACCACGCCGGGCACGCCGTGGCCACTCGTGACGACCGTGGGCGGGTCACCGTGGACATTGTTTTGACCCGTTGAACACGCATCATGTCAACCCGTGTTGACAAAAGGGCAGCCGGATTCACCGTCGACGGGGTTCTTGCGGACGTCCGATCACAAGACGAGCGTGCACTGAAGTTACTCGGAATCGATCTGGACACCATCGTGTCGACGATCGACTCCGCGCTCGGCCCGTTCGCCGCATCGGCCAAGGAAGTGCTGAAGCTGTCTCTGAAGGAAGCCGTCGAACGACGGGACCGCGAGATAGGCGTCGAGCATGTTCTTCTCGGTCTCGTCCGCGGTGCCGATCCGACGTTCACCGAACTCGTGCAGCAGCATTGTTCGCTGCAGCAGTTGCGATCGATGGTCTCCCTCGTTCGGACGTCGTAGCCCTCAGCCGTCCACGACCCTACGATGGCGCCATGAACTTTTTGATTCGGCTCGTGATCAACGCCGTTGCCATCTGGGTCGCCAAGGAATTCGTCGATGGCATCACCGTCACCAGCTCGGGGCGCGGCGACGGCTGGGACATCGTGGTTCTGCTCGGTATCGCGGCGGTGTTGACGATCGTCAATGCGTTCATCAAGCCGATGGTGAAGCTGCTGTCGCTGCCGTTGTTGATTCTGACTCTCGGCTTGTTCACTCTCGTGATCAATGCGTTGATGCTCTTGTTGACGGGCTGGCTGTCGTCGCAGACCGGCTACGGCCTCGAGATCGTGGGGTTCGCCGCCGCATTCTGGGGCGCGATCATCATCTCGATCGTGAACTTTCTGCTCGGAGCGTTCGTTCCCGACAAGCGCTAGGCGAAGGCCAACGCCAGTCCGGTACTCGCTCCCCAGACGAGCATCGCCAAGCCCGAATCGCGCAGTGCGGGAATCAGTTCGAAGCCGTGGGCTCCCTTGCGTACCGGGGAGTTCGCGCGGGCGGCGAAGGGGAGGGCGAGCAGTCCGACGAGCGCCCACGGGGTACGAGCGATCAGAACGACGGTCATCGCGAACGGCACCACCAGTAGCGCGAGATGCAGGTAGCGCGTGCGGGTATCGCCCAATCGCACTGCGAGCGTGAGCTTTCCGGATTCGGTGTCGGTGGGGATGTCGCGCAGATTGTTGGCGACCAGAACCGCGCTGGAGAACGATCCGACGGCTATCGCTGCCAGCACGCCTGCCCAGTCGATCTCCCCGGCCTGCACGAACTGAGTGCCGAGAACTGCCACGAGACCGAAGAACACGAACACGGCGATCTCGCCGAAACCGCTGTACCCGTACGGCTTCGAGCCGCCGGTGTAGTACCACGCACCGGCGATGCACACGAGTCCGACGACGACCAACCACCAGGCGCTGGTTGCGGCCAGTACCAGCCCGGCCACGGCACCGACGGCAAAGCATGCGATGGCTGCCTTCTTGACTGCACCGGCGGAGGCGGCCTTGGAGCCGACCAGTCTCAGGGGTCCGACTCGATCGTCGTCCGTGCCGCGGATTCCGTCGGAGTAGTCGTTGGCGAAATTCACGCCGATGATCAGGGCCAACGAGACGATCAACGCCAGCAGTGCCTTCCACCACACGCCTGCGTCCAGGGACACGGCCGCACCGGTGCCGACGAGGACGGGGGCGATCGCATTCGGGAGCGTGCGCGGTCGCGCACCTTCGATCCATTGCGCAGTGGTGGCCATGAGCGACGATCTTTCCGTATCTGTCCGACGGGTGAGAACGCGGCCGGTCAGAACGGCAGGCGCGGCAACACCGGCAACGGTATGACGGGCATCTGGACACCGGGAATCTGTGGCAGTGGCACGGTGGGCGGCGGTGGAGGGGGCGGCGGGTAGTAGTGCGGCTGCTGGTATTGCACATAGGGCGCCGAATCGGCGACAGCGGGTGGAGGCGCGGTGGTCGTCGGCGGGGGCGGTGGGATATCGGGTAACGGTGACACCGTCGCAGTCGTGGTGCTGGTGGTGGCCGGTGTCATGGTCGACGGCGCAGCCTCACCGACGTTGGCAGGGGTGCTGGAGGGCTGGTTCGCGTCGCTGGATCCGAGGGCGGTGAACAGCCCGATGGCAGCGATGACCCCTGCGATCGGCAGCGCGATCATGCCCAACCGCGCCAACGCCGGACGGTGCGACACGAGAGGCGGCACGCGCGTCGCATCGATGTGAGTGGCATGCACCGCGGCACCACCGGCGACGACGAGTTCGGGTTTGTCCGGGACGATGACCGGCAGTTGAAGGAAGCGTTCGAGGGTGGACCGGACCAACGGGACGTTGGACGTGCCTCCGATGGCGACGACCGCGTCGGGATAGAACTCGGCCTCCAGGCCCAGTCGGCGCACCGTCTCGGCTGCTTCCTCCGTGGAGCGAGCGATGGACAACTCGAAGATGTGTCGCTCGAGGAGGATGTGCTCGCCATCGGGTGTGCTGGTGGTCAGGTGCGAGGAGAGCGCTTCCTTTATTCCGCGGCAGAAGGCGGTGAGCGCAGAGTCTTCGTCCCGTGATTGAGGCGCTCGCACGATGCCGAGACCGAGTATGTGCTCGCGGACCACCACGTCGAACGCGGCACCGCTCATGGCGGTGGTCCGCGTCGAACCGTAGGAGCGACCGGATTCGACGTCCACGATGTTCACGTCCACTCCGGAATCGCCTGCGTCGAACACTGCGATCGTCCTGAGGTGTGACGGCAGCCCAGGGCGGAGATATGCCAGTGCCGCGCCGGTCTCGTCGATGAGGTGGACGTCGGAGACGTACTCCTCGGCGAGCGCGTCGGAGATTTCGGTACGTTCTTCGGGGGAACGGCAGGCGACGCCGAGTGACTCGGGTGCGTCCGGAGTGTCGACGATGCCCCGAACGACCCGCGCGACGTCCTGCGCGGTGGGGGAGAGTTGCCAGTCGTCGAACCGGGGCCCGTCGGTCCATGCTCCGTCTTCGGTGGTCCGCGCCGTGCGAATGCCGCACGTACCCAGAGACAGACCCACTGACGAACGCATCGCTTCTCCGGCCTCTCCATGTCGGTGACGGTGTTCAGGTCCACGGAACACGCCCTGCAGGACGGGCGACGTGATCACTGTACCGTCTCATGGTTTGGTTAGAGGCTCAAAACAATCTGATGGTCAGTTCGATGAATCGAATCGACAGCCATCCCGCTCCGACCGCGTGCACGACGCGTGCGTCCGCTGTCGTACCAGGTCAGAGTGGGAGCGAAGTCTCCGTCAGGCCGACGCCACCGGTACCGCGCAACTTCCTGAACCATTCGGTTCCGAAGGCGGTGGTGAGTTGATCGATGGGCATCTTCAGAAACGGTCCGAAATCGCCGACCTGAGTTTCGTGCGCTTCCATCGCCGCCCGCTTCGCAGCGATGACGCTCGACACGTCGACCACCGTCGTGATCTCGGTTTCCGGCAGTCCGAACGTCTCCATGTCCGGCGGTGATGCCTCTTCGCCCCAGTGGGGGTTTGCCTCCATCAGTCGGCGCATGTGATCGCGATTGGTTGTGGTCTCGTACACGAAACGAGTCTCGGCGATCTCGGTGGCGCGCTTGCCGACGACGTGGACCTGGATGTGGTCCGGATGCCCGTAGCCACCGTTCGGGTCGTAGATGGTCACGACATCGGCCCGCTCCTCGAGCAACACGTCGGCCAGGCGTTGCGCTGCGGTGTCGACGTCGACGTTGCAGAACGCGTCCGGGTTGGAGTTCTCCGGAGTGCCCGCCATGCCGGAATCGGCGTAGTGCAACCGAACGATGCGGGAGACCCCGAGAGCGGCGGCCGAACGATCCAGCTCGACGCGTCGGCGCTGGGCCAACGATTCGTCGTCGGTGAGAATTCCGTCGGGGTACTCGCCGAGAGCGCCGTCGGTGGCGGTGACCAGGACGACGCGATGGCCGGCATCTGCGGCGAGGCGCATCACTCCGCCGGTGCCGAACACTTCGTCGTCGGGATGTGCGTGGAAGCAGACCAGAACACTCATGCGTTGAATGCTTGCACGTCGAAGTGGGTGCGGCGCAGTCGGCGGGCCAATACGATCTGCGAGTGACCACACAGCGGTCGGCCTCGGTTCGTTCGTATTGGCAGGGTTCACGAGCGGATCGGTACTGCCACGCATTGCATCCGGTCGGGCTGTTGTTCGCCGTGGTGTTCTTCGCACTGTCGATGACCCCGTCCCTGTTGCCCCGCGTCTGGTATCTGCAGGCGGTCGCCACGGGAATCAGCGTTGCGATCGGATACGGCGTCGGATGTCTCGTTGCGTGGGTGATCCGACTCTGCGGGGTGTCGCCGAACTGGTCCGAGCCGTGGCGTCGACGCGGATGGTGGGCGTTGGCCGTTGTGGCGGCAGTGGTGATTCCGCTGTTTCTGATCCTGGGATCGTGGTGGCAGCAGATCGTGCGCAAACTCGTCGGCGTCGAGGATTCGGGTCGACCCCTCTACGTCGCTGTGTTGGTGGTCTCGATCGTGGTTGCGGTGGCCGTCCTCGCACTGGCCCGTCTGCTGCGGAAGGCGACTCGGGCATTGACGAGATGGGGCAAGCAGTACGTTCCCCGACCGGTCGCACGGATCGCCAGCGTGATCGTCGTAGCCCTCCTGGTGGTGTTCGCCGTCAACGGCGCTCTGATTCGCGGCATCGTGGCGGTCGCGGAGACGTCGGCCTCGACCGCCGACCGTGGCAATCACGAGGGCGTCGAGAAGCCCACCGCCGCAGAGCTCTCGGGTTCGGACGCCTCGAACGAGGAATGGGAATCGCTGGGGCAGGAGGGTCGACGCTTCGTCGTCTCCGGAGCATCGCCCGACGAGATCAGTGACTTCACGGGAAGGCCAGCGGTGCAACCGATCCGCGCGTACGCCGGCGTCGAGTCCGCGGAGACCGTCGAGGGTGTGGCCGAGCGGGTGGTGGCCGAACTCGACCGCACCGGCGCATTCTCCCGCGCGGTACTCGGCGTCGCGACCACCACCGGACGGGGGTGGGTGAACGAGAACGTCGCTCGCCCTCTGGAATATCTGTACGACGGGAATTCGGCCATCGCGTCGATGCAGTACTCGTTCCTGCCGAGCCCGATGGCATTTCTGGCCGACCGTCAGACTCCGCAGGATGCCGGGCGGGCCCTGTTCGAGGCGGTGTACGAGGTGTGGAGCGAACTCCCGGAGGACTCCCGGCCGAAGCTGGTGTTGTTCGGCGAAAGTCTCGGAGCCTACGGCGGGCAGGACGCGTTCAGCGGAGCGCAGGACATGATCGCGCGCATCGACGGTGCCCTGTGGGTCGGCAACCCGAATTTCACGCCTCAGTGGGCGCGCATCACTGCCGGACGCGACTCCGGTTCTCGCGAGATCCTGCCCGTGGTCGACGGCGGAGAGCACGTTCGCTTCGCGAGTTCGTCCGGCGACCTCGACATCGGCGGGCCATGGGAAGCGCCGCGGATCGTGTACTGGCAGCACGCATCCGACCCGATCGTGTGGTGGTCACCGGACCTGGTGCTCAATCGCCCCGACTGGCTACGTGAACCTCGAGGGGCCGACGTCGATCCAGGAGTGCAGTGGTTCCCGTTCGTGACCTTCTGGCAGTTGACGTTCGATCAGGTCTTCTCCACGAACGTCGACGACGGCCACGGCCACAGCTACGGAGCCGACGCGGTGAACATGTGGGCCGACATCCTCGAGCCACCGGACTGGACAGACGCGGACGTGGAACGGTTGTACGAGAAGATGGCGGGCTGAGGCGATCCCGATCTGCCGCAAACGCGCGCGCGTTTGCCAAAGCGGCGCGACCTCGCCACCTATTCCGCTCGTGTCTGACGAATGCGCGCGCGTTTGTTCGTGAGACGGTGAGCTATGGGAACTTCCTCGGCCGGTCGTCGACTCGAAGAAGACAGTGATCTGGCAACTGTTCTCGAGCTCGAGCGGGAAATGCAAACGTCGGATTGTCGACGCGACAACGAGCGACTCGCAGGATTGCTCGCCGACGACTTCGCCGAAGTCGGAGCCTCGGGCACAGTGTGGGACAAGTCGTCGATACTCGACCTGCTCGGCCGCGAAAAATCCATGGAGATCGAGGTACTAGAGCTCGATGGACGACGGCTCAGCTCGGAGTTTGTTCTGGTGCAGTGGATTTCGAGAACTGTGGACATCCTGGCTCGTCGAACCTCACTGTGGCGAAGCTCGAATGCCGGATGGGAATTGGTGCACCATCAAGGCACGCCGCTGAGGTGACCGTCCGCAAACGCGCGCGCGTTTGCCAAAGAGGCGCGACCTCGCTATCTATTCCGCTCGCGTCTGACGAATGCGCGCGCGTTTGCGCCGAACCGACGGGGACCGCAGCGCCGAACCAGGTCCGCAGCGCCGAACGGGCACCGCTCAGCGCTTCCCCAGTATCGCCCGCAATTGCGCTCGATCAAGTTTTCCCGGACCTCGGGTGGGCAGGGAGTCGAGTAGGAACAGCTCTCGGGGTGCCGCCGTGATGTCCAGCGAGGCCGCAACGTGGGTGCGCAACTCCGCCAACGTCACCGGAGTCGAGGCGACAACGGCGACCACCACCTTCTGCCCCAGTCGCTCGTCGGGCAATCCCACGACGGCGCACTCACGGACTGCGGGGTGCGTTGCCAGCGCAGCTTCGACAACCTGCGGTACGACGGTCAGTCCGCCGGTCGAGATGGCCTCGTCGAGTCGTCCCGAAATGCTCAGCACCCCGTCGACGACGGCTCCGGCGTCGTCGGTGCGGAACCAGCCCGGCTCGGCGAATGCCGGGTGGTCGGGCAGCCCGCGGTATCCCGAGGCCAGGGTTCTGCCGCCCAACACGACCCGGCCGTCGTCGATGCGAATTACCGTGTCGCGCAGTGGAACTCCGTCGTACACGCAGCCGCCGGCCGTTTCGCTCATCCCGTACGTTCGCACCAACCGAATTCCCGCGTCACGTGCCTTCTCTCGCAACGGAATCGGCGTCGCGGCCCCGCCGAGCAACACTGCGTCCAGTGAGGCCAGGGCGGCGACCGCCTCGGGGATCTCGAATGCCTTCACCAACTGCCCAGGTACCAATGACGTGTAGCGCAGGGGGCCGGACATCGTGCCCACCGCGTCGATCAGAGCGATGGGGTCGAAGCCGTCGGACACGTCCATGACGACGGGCGAAGTTCCGGCGAGCACACTGCGCAGCAGCACCTGCATCCCGGCGATGTGGTGCGCGGGCAACGCCAGCAGCCACGACCCGGGTCCACCGAGTCGCTCCTCGGTGCCCGTCGCAGACGCCACCAGCGCAGGCGCGGAGAGCATGGCACCTTTGGGGACACCCGTCGTCCCGGAGGTCGCGACCACCAGGGCGATGCCGTCGTCGATCGGGGTTCCCGGTGCCAAGGCGTCGTGCAGGCGCTCGGTCTCGCGCGGATCGTTCGCGGGCACGGGCAGCAGAGCCGGGCCGTCGCCGGCGAGCATGCGGCTCAGCCGCGGCATGATGTCTGCCGCGGCGGGTCCCGGTGGAATGGATACGCTCTCGAGCACGGACTCGAGGCTAGTCCCCGGGCTCGATCGCGGACCGGTGGACCTACTGCGCCCGCGGTCGTCACCCGACATCGAGTCACTGTGGAACAGTGGAACATCGTGAAGGGATCGGGAATGGACGACGCGGTGTGGGCAGCTCTGTCGTACTTCGATTCCGTCGATCCCGCGCTCGCCGCCGACGCGCGACTGGGATGGGACGGTCTGGTCGAGGTATCTCCGCCCGCGGGCCCGACCCAACATTCCGTGCAGACCTACCTCTGGGTCCATCTGCGCCACGTCGCCGAGGGGCCCGATCGCGCGGTCGACATCGCCCGTGCACTCGGCGAACTTCTCGAACGGCTCGGACGCGTCGGATACGCGGAGATCGCTCGAAGCGCCGTCACCGCGGAACTCGTACGGATACCGGACGACGCCGCGTGGCTGCAGCACTATCGCGCCGCCACCGAAGAATCGGGCATCGGTGCCGTCGACACCGAGCTCGTCACCTGGCAGGACGCCCCGACCGGGGTCGAGCGCGCCATCGTCGAAAAGATCGGCGAGACACTGGAAGTGGCGACCATCGCCGGCGAGTTCGAGCCGACGAAGCCCGGTGGTCGCCCGCTCGGTGTCAACGCGCAGGCCATGCGTCGACGCGGCGTCACCGACGCGGTACTGACATCCGATCGAGGCAGGGACGACTCGGAAGCAGTGCTGCTCGAACAGCTTCTCGACCACCGCATCGAATTGTGGAGCAGCTACAGCAGTCCGCGGGCCGAGCTCTACCTGGGATTACGCGAGGCGTTGCACGAGGCCGTGAATCCCGTGTACGGCTGCGTGCGCAGACTCGAGAGCTTCATCGGATGCATCGGGGACGGTGTCACGTTGACCGATGCCGGGTACCTACCGGACGAGCTGGTGGCGAGTATCGCCAACACCGTCTTTCCCCCGGCCGAGCGTCCCTCGTATGTCGGTCGCGAACTCGACACCGAGAAGATACTGACTGTCCGACGCCTCCTGATGAGAGTGCGTCTGCTGCGCCGTTCCGCCGGGCGGTTGGTGCCGACCACCCGAACTCGGCAACTCAGCTCCGACGGGCTCTGGCGGGTGCTCACCGGAAGCATCGTCGGCACCGAATATCACCCCGACACGATTGCGGCGGAGGTGGTTCTGGCCCGCATGATCGTCGGTCACGATGTCGCCGACGTGGAATCGACGGCCGGCGACCTGGCGCGGCTGCTGCGGGCCGAAGGATGGACCCATGCCGGAGAGGAGCCTGCGCCCGAGCACGCCGAGCCGTTGGCCCGGACGCTGGTGGCCGAGCTGAGCGCGCTCGGAGCGTTCGAGTCGGAACCGAACCGCGCGTCGGCGACGGAGGTGTCCGGTGCCGTTGCGACCGAGGAGGGCAAGCGGCTCGCCGCTGCGGTGCTGCGGCATCGGCTTCTGCACACTCGCTATCCGTCGGTATGACCGCGCCGAGACGTGCTATCGGTCGAAACCGAGGATCCGGCACGGTTAAGCTCACCTGGAACCGGTTCCAGTACGGGCCCGGCCGTTCGTGGCGAGGAGATACAGGTGGACGGTGAGGTCGTGGACACCGCGCGCTCCCAGTCTCGCCGTCAGAGTGACTCCGCTCGTCGATACCTCGATGTCGAGGCGACCACGCCTGCCCTGCGCTCCACGGTCGAATTCGCCGCCCGCAGCGTCGGATTCGCCATCGCCCAACTCAACGTGCTCGACGAGGACACCCAGTACACGCTGGTCAACGTCGGTGGGCCGCCGGTGTCCACCGTCGTGCGAGCCGACACCCTGTGCGACGACGTGGTGCGCTCCGGTGAGCCCGCGGTTGTGGCGCACGGCCGCATCCGCGCCACCACTCGGCAGCGTGCCATGCTCGACGACAACGGCATCGCGTCGTACGCGTCGGTTCCTCTGCGCGGGCGAGAGGGGCTGGTCATCGGCACCCTGTGCCTACTCGATCGCACGCCCCGCCCACTCTCGGGCGAGCAGATGCAGGAACTCGAACAGTTCGCGTCCGTTCTCGAGGAGCAACTCGACCTGCATCGCCGCGTCGGATCTGGCGTCACCAGGCTGGGCAGCGACAACGACATCGCCGACTCCATCGCCGACGGTCACATCGTGCCCTGGTTCCAGTCCATCGTGGATCTGCGGACCGAGGAGATCGTCGGCTTCGAGGCACTGGCGCGTTGGCACCACCCCACCCGCGGGATGGTGGTGCCGGCGGACTTCGTCCCGTTCGCCGAAGCCAGCGAACTGATCATCGACGTCGACCTCAGTGTGCTCGCGCAGGCCGCGGCCGAAATGAAGAAGTGGCACATCCATCGTCCGGAGCTGCGGCTGACCGTCAACATTTCGGGACGCCACCTCGCGCATCCCGACGGTGTCAGTCAGCTCCAGCGTGCCCTCGCATCGTCCGGGGTGTCGCCGTCGTCGATCTCGCTGGAGCTCACCGAAACCACTGCTGTGACGCCGGGTCCGCTGTTGCGTCGGCACATCGACGACGTGCACCGGCTGGGCTTTCGGGTCTTGCTGGACGACTTCGGTTCGGGCTGGTCCTCACTCGAACGACTGGTGACACTGCAGCCCGACGGCATCAAGATCGACGGGCATCTGACCCGGTTCATCGACACCGTCGCCGGACGAGCGATGATCAGGTCGTTGGCCGGAGTGGCGAAGGACCTCGATCTGACGATGATCGTCGAAGGCATCGAGAACCGCGAACAAGCCGACGCTGCGCTCGAGCTGGGCTGCACCCTTGCACAGGGCTACCTGTGGTCGCGTCCTCAGTCGGCGACAGCGGTGCTACGCACGATCGCTGACAGCTAGCGGTTGTCCCGTCGCAGCGGATGATCCTGCGGGATCTGCACCAGCACGATCGGAATCGAATCCGGATCCTCGATCCACATCTCGATCAGACCCCACGGCTCCGTCCTGGCCTCGCGCACGATTCCGATGCCGGCGGCCGTCAATTCCTCGGTAGCAGAATCGATGTCGCGCACCTGCAACCACAGTGCACCGGAGAACGAACCCGGCCCGTCGCCGCGATGGTGCGCCGCGACCTCCAGCAGACCCTGGCCCGCGAAGAACACCGTGCCGCCGGGATACTCCCGGCACACCGCGAGCGAGAGACCGTCACGATAGAACGCAAGAGTCTTCTCGTAGTCGGCCGGGCGGAGAATCGTCCTGGAAGCGAGGATGTCCACCCCGCATGGATACCACGCTGCCGAAGGGTCGTTCCGCAGGCTCCACGCTGCCGAAGGGTCGTTCCGC
>CAUQEL010000027.1:0-79106 GCA_963517305.1 uncultured Rhodococcus sp. | reverse complement strand
TCACGAGTGGGGAATTTCGGTGAGCGCGGTTGGGGAATTTCGCTGAGCCTCGTCAGATATCCGAGGTGAGAGCCGAGGTGCTGCCGAACAGCAGACGCAGTCCGAGACCGAACAACACGACGGTGACCACAGCGAACACGGTTCGGGAATTCATGGCCTGCTTTCGGCGTCGGATCGTTTCTCTCCCTCACAATGCACTACCGGTCGGTGTCACGAAATCGTGGTCGAAGAGTGCATCGACGGTGTCGGAATCGATCGTGTCGTGAGTTCGAGTCGATTCGTGCCGGGTGTTGATTGTTTTCTTTGCAGATATGTGACCTGTGTGACTGGTGTGTCGATGCTGCCCAAACCGTGACGACTGGCATGTTTCGTTCATGACCCTCGTCTTCGACGGTAGAACCGACGTCTCGGACAGCCGAATCGATCCGGCTATCGGCGACCGTGACTCCGGCTGGGCGGCCGTCGAATCCGTCGATGGCACACCGGCGCCGGATTCCCGGAACGACGGGACCGAGCGACGGCATTCGCGGTGGTTCGTGGCGATGTCGGCAGTGATCGGTGTGGTGGCATTCGCCGCACACGATCGGCTGCTGTCGTTCGACTCGTTGTACGGACTGTTCGGCAACGGTGTCGACGCTCTTGTCTACCGACACGGCGGCGGAACCGTGCTCAGTAGCGAAGAGCTGTACTCGTTTTCGTTGTTCGGCACGCTTCCGTTCACGTATCCGCCGTTCGCTGCTGTGCTTTTCTCGCCGCTGGGCTTGCTGTCCGATACCGCGACCGGATTGCTGGTGAACATATCCAATGTCGTATTGCTCTACGCCGTCGTCCAGCTGAGTTGGCGACGGCTCGGGTACGAGAACTGCACGCGGACCAAGGTGGTGAGTGTGGCTCTGGCACTGGGCTGCTCGTGGCTCGAGCCGGTGCGCATGTCGCTGTGGTTGGGCCAGATCAACCTGCTGTTGCTCGTGTTGGTGCTGTGGGATCTCGGACGGCCCGAGGGCAGTCGGCTTCGCGGGGTCGGCGTCGGAATCGCGGCAGGTCTGAAGCTCACACCCGGCCTGTTCGTCGTCATGTCGATCGTGCACAGGCAATGGCGAGCGGCATGGACTGCGGCCGTCACCGGTCTGGTCACGGTGGTGATCGGGTTCGTGGTCGTGTCCTCCGACGCGTGGCGCTATTGGACCTCGGCGATCCTCACCTCGGACCGAGTGGGGTCGACCACGTCTCCCGCGAATCAGTCGGTTCGGGGGATGGTGGCGCGGGCGTGGGGAACCGAGCATCCGCCTGCGATCGTGTGGTTGCCGGCAGCGGTGGTGGTCCTGGCTGCGGGGATGTGGGTGTCGTATCGAGCTCACCGTGCGGGTAGAACATTGCTGGCGATGACGGTGTGCGGTCTCACGGCCCCGATGGTGTCGCCGTTCTCCTGGGGCCACCATTGGGTGTGGTGCGTTCCTCTGCTGGCGATCGGACTCGATGCGTGTGCGAGCTCGCGAACGAGCGTGCGTGGCCGCACGCTGCGTGTCCTCGGACTGGTCGCCGCCACTGCACCTTTCGTGGCGTGGTATCGCACACAGGCAGATGTTGTGGTGATCGGCACGTTCATGCAGTCCGTATCGCCGATCGTCGACGAAGTACTGCGGAACGCGTATTGCGTTGTCTACGTGATTGTTCTGGCGGTAGCGGCCACAGCGCTGCGCAAGGACTCGACGCCCCGCTACGTCCCGGCCACCCGCTGTTCGATCTGAACGCGATCGATCAGATGCGCCAGGGCGAAGGGATCGTGTGCGAACATCCGCTCAACACTTGCCTTGTCGGTGCCTTCGACGATCATCGTGGCACCACTGTGATCGGCGAGAGGGCTCGACGATCGGAGGATCTTGCGGCGCTCGAGTTCGCGCAGCCACGCGCGATGATCGGTGCGGTGATCGTCACGGCCCGCGGATGTTTCGGGTGTGTAGGTGTATTCGACGACGAACATCGGCATGTCAGATCTCCATATCCTCGAGCTTCATTCCCTTGGTCTTCTGGATGGAGTCCACCACGCCGTTGACGACGGACGAATCGAACTCGAACAGGAAGCCGCCGACAGCGGCGGCAATCGTGACTCCGACGACCTCGGCGGTGTGCCGATCGGTGGATTGCGTCATCACGTGACCCGGCTTTCGAGGTGAACCAACATCCTTGGTGGTCGTCCGCCATCATCGTCCTCACGCCGACGGAATGGGAGCGAAATCGTCACATATTCCGCGGCAGGTGGCTATCGCGCCTGGGCGTCCGACCACTGATCGAAGGTCTGCAGACCGTGATCCGAATCGTTCGTGGTCACCAGCGTTCCGTCTCGCATCGCGCGACCGTATGCGCCGGGAACGGGGACCTCGAGTACCAGGCCGCGGGCACCGATTGCTCGTGCATAGCGCCGCACCATCTCGGCCATGCGCTCTTCACGTGGTCCACCGAGATCGCCGACTCGGCCTGCCGGCGGACGCTCCGCCAGATCGATCAGTCGCTCGGCGACCTCGCGGGCGGCGATCGGCTGCGAGACCATCCTGGGGATGAAGGTCACCGGACCGAACGAGGTCCGCGAGCGGATCTGCGCGGCGAACTCGTGGAACTGGGTGGCTCGCAGGATCGTCCACGGCACAGCTCCCGAGCGAACGATATTCTCCTGCTTCACCTTTCCGGCGTAGTAGCTGTGCGGGGCCTTGTCTATCCCCACGATCGACAACGCCAGGTGATGACCGACTCCGGCTGTGCTCTCCGCCGTCAGCAAATTGCGGGTGACGGCCGTGAAGAACGCCGTCGATTCTTTCGCCGAGATCGTCTGCGTCGACGCGACGTCGACCACCGCGTCGACCCCGGACAGGGCGTCGGACAGTCCGGACCCGGTGACGAGATCCATACCGGCAGATCGCGACAGAACGACCACCTCGTGTCCGCGTTCTCGCGCAACCTCGACTACGTGTACTCCGACGGTTCCGGTTCCGCCTGCTACGGCCAGCTTCATCGCGTATCCACCTGATTCTCGAGAGATGATGCGGACCGCACTGCGCGGCCCTCCACTCTCTGACGACGCAGCCGTGACGAATGTATGGCGGGTGGTCAGACCCAGTGCCGGAGTTTGTCCGGATTGAGCACGATCCACACGCTGGAGACGACGCTGTCGGCGGTGTCGAACCCGATGACGCCGAACACCGCGCCATCGCGTCGGATCACGATCCCCGACAGGGCGTTGACGGGTTCGATCGACCAGCGGAGTTCGGTGGACTTGGCAGTGATGCCGCGGACGAAGCGAGCGACTCGATCGGATCCGAGGACGGCATTGCGGGCCGCGGATACGTGGCCTCCGCCGTCGCTGACCAAGGTGACGTCGGGTGCGAGGAGACCGACCAGGGATGTGATGTCCCCGCCTGCCGAGGCCGAGGCGAAAGCCCGCACGACGCGGTCGTGCTCGATGGGGTCGACGACGGAGCGGTGACGAGAGCGAACGTGAGACCGCGCCGCAGAGGCGAGTTGGCGGCATGCAGCAGGGGAGCGATCGAGAACGGTCGCGATCTCGTCGAACGGCACGGCGAACGCGTCGTGCAACACGAAGGCGACTCGCTGCGCCGGCCCGAGTGACTCGAGCACGACGAGCAGCGCCAGCGTCACCGATTCCTGGTGCGCAACTCGGTCGGCGGGGTCGGCGGCGGCAGAAGTCTCGGAGTCGAGGCCGCGGACGGGTTCCGGCAGCCACTGCCCGACGTAGTTCTCGCGGCGAACGCGAGCCGATCCGAGCATGTCGAGGCAGATGCGGCCCACCACCCGGGTGAGCCACGCAGCAGGCACGTCGACGGCGTCACGCTCGGCGTCGGTGAGTCGGTACCAGCGAACGAGAGCCTCGGATGCGGCGTCTTCGGCGTCGCTGTAGGAACCCAGCATGCGATAGCCGATGCCGATCAGCCGACCGCGTTCGGTCACGACGAGGGTGGCCGAGTCGAGCTGTCGTAGAAAGTCATCGGGCCGCACCGCTGTCGGCCCGGAGACTGTCGAGCTTGTCCGCGTCCGAGGAGTGCTCGGCAGCGGAGTACACCACCAGCCTGACGTCGGATCCAGGAGCGGTCAGGACATCGCAGTCGAGCGTGATCTCACCGACGTGCGAGTGCATGATCGTCTTGCGGTCGGTGACGTGAAGGGCCGCGACCCCTGACATCCAGAGATTCTCGAAATATGCATTCTCACAACGCATTTCGTCGACGAGTCCACGAAGGTCGGCGTTGTCCGGGTACAGCCCGGTAGCGATACGCAGGTCGGCGACGAGCGCTGTGGCGAAGTGTTCGAGTCCGTGCGACATCGAGACCGGCCGCATCCATGATCGCGCTCGGTCGTCGGAGCCGAACACGGCCCGAATCATGTTGCGATACTTGGTCGGAACCGCAGCGGGGTCACCGTGCAGAGCGCACCACATCGGGTTCCAGGTCCGAAGTTGCCACTCCGCACCGAATACTGCAATGGGATGGTCGTCCAGTCGCGCGATGAGCCTGGCGAGTTCGGGCGTGACGTCCGTGTCGACCGGCCGCTCGGTCAGGGGCAGCAGGCCGGCTGTGCGATGCAGGTGTTCGCGCTCGGCCGAGTCGAGGTGCAGTGCACGCGCGAGCGAATCGATCACCTGAGCCGAGGGATGGGTGGCACGCCCTTGCTCCAGACGCACGAGGTAGTCCACTGATACGCCCGCTGCAAGCGCGACCTCCTCACGGCGGAGCCCGGGCGAACGACGAGACGAGGTCGCGCCGATACCGACGTCGATCGGTGACAGTCTGTCTCGCCACATGCGAAGCAACGCGCCCAGTTCCGAGGATGCTGTCGTCACCATCCCAGTATGGCTCGTCGAGCCTGGTATCGGCAGACCTACCGTTGCACAGACACTGGCTGGTAACGGTGGGGGAATGACAGGGTCGGGCGATGACACCGAACGGCACGTGGCACACCATCGTCATGACGGGGGCGAATCGGGGAATCGGACTGGCGGCGGCGAGGTGGATTCTGCAACGCGATTCGATGGTTCACCTGGTGACCATCGGGCGCAACCCGGGTCCGGCTCACCCACGAACGACGCACGTGACCGCCGACCTCGGTTCCCTGGCGCAGATCGAAGCGGCGGTGGACTTCGTCGCGCGGAGAATCGAGGCGAAAGAACTTCCGCCGCTCGACGTATTCGTGGGGAATGCCGGCGTGCAGTTCACGACCGACTGCCGTGAGACCGAGGACGGGTACGAGGCGACGTTCGGGATCAACGTACTGGCCAATCATCACATGGTTAGGGGTCTCGGCGATCTCTTCGACCGGCCCGCTCGAATCGTATTGACGGTCAGCGACACGCACTTCGGCGATCTTCGGCACAATCTCGGCTTGGTTCCCGGGCCTCGCTGGCTACCCCCGGGCCGGCTGGCGGTGGCGCGCGCCTTCCCCGACCCCGAGACAGTTCGCGCGGGCCGCACCGCTTACTCGACCAGCAAATTGGCGGCCATCTACCTCGTGCACGCGCTGTCGCGTGATCTGCCCGCGGGTGTGGACGTCGTCTCGTTCAATCCGGGTTTCGTTCCCGGCACCGACTTGGCGCGGGACGCAGGGTTCTTGTCGCGCTTCGCGATGGCACGGCTGATGCCGCTGCTGACGGTGACGCCGATCGCTACGACGGCCGAGCAGGCAGGTCGTTCTCTGGCCGAGATCGCACTGGGGCAACGTGCGACCCGATCCGGCGACTACGTGGATCGTCGGGTGGTCGCACGATCCTCGGCAGAGTCCTACGACCGAAAGCGCGAGGACGAGCTGTTGTCGTTCTTGGACCGTAATCGAGTTCGAGGTCATGGAGGGAAATCCGGAGAGATTCGTCCATGACCTCGAACTCGGCGGGCAATGCTAGACGCTGGCTACACCCGGGGCGAGGAAGCGCTGACCGGTTGCGGCCTCGGAGGCCCCGCTGCGGTCCAGGTACGGCGTGATGCCGCCGTTCCAGAAGCCGAATCCGCCGCCGAGGAGCAGGCAGAGGTCGATGTCCTCGGCTGCTGCCACGACGCCTTCGTCGAGCATGATCTTGATCTCGTCGGCGATCGCGTTGCGGGTACGTTCGAGCACCTGCTCGGCGGTCGACGGCGAGTCACCCTGCGGCCACAGTGCGGCGACCTCGGGATCGACCACCTGGCCCTCGGGTCCATAGGTCCACACACCCGGCTTCTTCGCCTCGACGAGCGCACGGAATCCGGGGGAGTCCTTGAACCGGTCGGGGTACGCCTCGGCCAGCGTTTCGGCGGTGTGCAGGGCGACGGCAGGTCCGACGAGTGCCAGCAGGGTCAGCGGGCTCATCGGCATACCGAGTTCGCCCACTGCGCCGTCGGCGACATCGAACGGGGTGCCCTCGTCGATCGCGCTGATGATCTCGTTCGACGCGCGGGTGACGAGACGGTTGAAGACGAATCCGGGGAGATCCGCCGACAACACGGCCGACTTCTTGAGGGTCTTTGCCGTCGCGAATGCCGTTGCGAGGGTGGCATCGTCGGTCTTCTCACCCTTGACGACCTCGAGCAGTGGCAGGACCGCGACGGGGTTGAAGAAGTGGAAGCCCACGACGCGCTCGGGGTGCTTCAGATCTGCAGCCATCTTGGTGATCGACAGCGAGGACGTGTTGGTCGCCAGGATCGTTTCGGCAGAGACGAATTCCTCGACCTCGGCGAACACCTTCTTCTTGACGTCGAGGTTCTCGAACACGGCCTCGATGACGAAGTCGGTCTTGGCGAAGGCGGACTTGTCGATCGAGCCGGACACCAACGCCTTCAACCGATTCGCGGCATCGGGGGACAGGCGCTTCTTGCCGAGCAGCTTGTCGATCTCCCCGTGGACGTAGCCGACGCCCTTGTCGATGCGCTCCTGATCGATGTCGGTGAGGATCACCGGCACCTTCATCTGCCGCACGAACAGCAGGGCGAGCTGGCTGGCCATCAGGCCCGCACCGACGATGCCGACACCGGAGATCTTGCGCGCCAACGACTTGTCGGGCGCACCGGCGGGACGCTTCGCGCGCTTCTGCACCAGATCGAAGGCGTACAGCCCTGCGCGGAGCTCGTCCTTGACCAGCAACGTGGACAGGGCCTCGTCCTCGGCCGCGAAGGCCTTGGCGAGCGAGGCCGAGTCGGTGATGTCGGTGCTCTTGGCGAGCTCGAGCAGCTCGACCGCGGCGACGGGGCCGGGGGCGAAGTTGTTGGTCTTGCCGGCGACGATTCCCTTGGCCCGCGCGATGGCGTCGTCCCAGGCCTGACCGCGGTCGATCTCGGGACGGTTGGGGACGATCTCACCCTTGATGACCTGCGCAGCCCACGCGAGGGACTGCTCGAGGAAGTCGGCTCCGCCGAAGAGGGCGTCGGCGATACCGAGGTCGAGTGCCTGTTGCGGCTTGAGGACGCGGTTCTGGTTCAGCGCGTTCTCGATGACGACGGTGACGGCGTTCGAGGCTCCGATGATGTTGGGCAGCAACTGAGTTCCGCCCCATCCCGGTACCAGGCCGAGGAATGCCTCGGGCAGGCCGAGGGCTGCGGCATTCTCCGCGACGGTGCGGTAGTGCGAGTGCAGTCCCACTTCGAGGCCGCCGCCGAGTGCGGCGCCGTTGATGAAGGCGAACGTCGGAATCGTCGACTCGCGAAGGCGGCGGAAGACCTTGTGGCCGAGCTGCCCGATTTGCAGCGCCTCCTCCTTGGTCTTGATGTTCGGCACACCGTTGAGGTCGGCACCGACGGCGAAGATGAACGGCTTGCCGGTGACGGCGATGGCCACCGGGTTCGCTGCGAATGCTTCGTCGAGTGCCGCGTCGAACTTGGCCAGTCCGCCGGGACCGAAGGTCGACGGCTTGGTGTGATCGAAACCGTTGTCGAGCGTCACGAGGGCGATGGAGCCGTCGAGACCCGGTACGGAGACGATCTTGGTGAACGCGTTCGTGACTACCTCGTCGGTGAACGCTGTGGTGATGTCGCTCATGCCTTCGCTCCTGAGTAGTCAGCGTGGTTGGGGTTCTCCCAGATGACGGTGCCGCCCATGCCGAGACCGATGCACATGGTCGTCAGGCCGTAGCGCACGTCGGGACGTTGGGCGAACTGGCGGCTGAGCTGCGTCATCAGGCGAACGCCCGAGGACGCGAGGGGGTGGCCGCACGCGATGGCCCCGCCCCACTGGTTGACGCGGGGGTCGTCGTCGGCGATGCCGTAGTGCTCGAGGAAGGCGAGTACCTGGATGGCGAAGGCCTCGTTGATCTCGAACAGGCCGATGTCTTCGATGCTCAATCCCGTTCGGCCGAGCAGTTTCTCGGTCGCGGGGACCGGGCCGATGCCCATGACGGCCGGGTCGACGCCTGCGAAGCTGAAGCCGACCATCCGCATACCGATGTTCAGGCCGAGTTCGTGTGCGGTGTCCTCACCGGCCAGGATGGCGGCGGTGGCTCCGTCGTTGAGTCCCGCGGCGTTGCCTGCGGTGACACGACCTGCGGGCCGGAACGGCGTCTTGAGTTTCGCGAGATCGTCGACGGTGGTGCCGGGGCGAGGCGGCTCGTCCTCGGTGGCCAGGCCCCACCCTGCGGCGGACTTGGTGGCGACGGGCACGAGAGTGTCGGCGAGGAAGCCGGCCTTCTTGGCGGCGTCGTACTTGTTCTGGCTGGCGACGGCGTACGCGTCGGTGCGGTCCTTGGTGATGCTCGGGAACCGGTCGTGCAGGTTCTCGGCGGTATTTCCCATCACCAGTGCGCTGGGATCGACGAGCTTGTCGGCGAGGAAACGCGGGTTGGGATCGACGCCTTCACCCATCGGGTGGCGGCCCATGTGCTCGACGCCGCCGGCGATGACGACGTCGTACTGGCCGAACCCGATGCCCGATCCGGTGGTGGTCACCGAGGTCATCGCGCCTGCGCACATGCGGTCGATCGCGAATCCGGGGACGCTGCGGGGGAGACCGGCGAGCAGTGCGGATGTACGGCCGATGGTCAGGCCCTGGTCACCGGTCTGCGTGGTCGCGGCAATCGCGACCTCGTCGATGCGCTCTGGAGGGAGGTTGGGGTTCTTGCGAAGAAGTTCGCGGATTGCCTTGACGACGAGGTCGTCTGCGCGAGTGTCGGCGTACATGCCCTTGGGGCCTGCTTTGCCGAACGGGGTACGGATGCCGTCGACGAAGACAACATTCCTCTGTGAGCTGGTGGACGCGGGTACAGACACGCTTTTGGATCCTCCCGACAGATGCGGACGACTCGCCCGGGTGCCCGGACGCGTCCCCTACTGTAGCGGGATTACCCGTCGGTAACTTGGGAAGGGTGTAGTGCCTTCGACAGGACCGGCACCACCAGCGTCCGCTGCCATGGCCGGGCCGCGCCGTCGGCCAGTCGGGCGTCGATCAGCTCGGCCGCGTCGACGTCGGGATCGGTCGGAATCTGCCAATCCCACACCAGGCGGCGCAACAGATCCGGCATCAGCAGATTCTCGACCGGTACCGCCACCGATTCGCTGAGCTCGGTCATCGCGGCTCGTACGTCGGCGAGTCGCGCTGCCGCATCGGGATCGCGGCGAGCCCACCGATTGACCGGCGGTGGACCGTCGAAAGACGCTGCCATCGACGGCAATTCGGAGGTCGGGAGCGCCCGCGCCCGGGTCAGGGCCGAGGCCCACAATCGAGACGATCTGCGCTGACGGGGACCGCCGAATACCGGCAGTTGCTCGAGCTCTCGCGACGATTTAGGGTCCGCTGTCGCCGCCGCCACGATGGCCGAGTCGGGCAACACCCGGCTCGGCGCCACATCACGCTTGGCCGCCAATTCGTCTCGTGTTGTCCACAATTCGCGAACGGCAGCAAGGGTGCGGGGAGACTTGATCGCATGGATCCCCGATGTCCGACGCCATCTGTCGGTCTTGGGTTTGGGCGGCCCGAGAGTGAGGATGTGGGCGAATTCCTGTGCTGCCCATTCCGTCTTGCCCTGCCGTTCGAGCTCCTCGGCCATCGCGTCGCGCAGTTCGAGCAGAACCTCGACGTCGAGCGCGGCGTAGTTCAGCCAGGTGTCGGGTAGCGGCCGGGTGGACCAGTCGGCGGCCCCGTGGCCTTTCTGCAGGGCCAGTCCGAGGGTGCGTTCGACGATGGCGCCGAGTCCGACTCGATCGAATCCGGCGAGGCGTCCTGCCAGTTCGGTGTCGTAGAGCGTGTCGGGTACCAGGCCGAGTTCGGCGAGTCCCGGTAGGTCCTGATCGGCGGAGTGCAGTACCCATTCGAGTGGGTTGATCACCTCGGCGAGCGGAGCGAGGTCGCCGGTGACCGGAATCGGATCGAGCAGGACCGTGCCTGCGCCGCGGCGACGGAACTGCAGCAGGTAGGCGCGCTGCGAGTAGCGGAAGCCGGAGGCGCGTTCGGCGTCGACGGCGAGGGGGCCGTGACCTGCGGCGAGCAGAGCGGCAGCAACGCGCACCGCGTCCGGCG
Organism: uncultured Rhodococcus sp.; assembly: GCA_963517305.1. Taxonomy (GTDB): domain Bacteria; phylum Actinomycetota; class Actinomycetes; order Mycobacteriales; family Mycobacteriaceae; genus Rhodococcoides. Next base: position 68,633 of record CAUQEL010000027.1, on the reverse strand, counting down.
TGTCGACTACCTCGGGTACGCCGTCAGCCGGGGCCAGTAGCGGGACGGCGACAGGCTCGTTCGCCTCGTCGTCCGGCGTGGTCTCGGGAGAACTCTCGGCTGACATGAGATGTGACTCTAAGCCCTGCGGGTGGATGGACCGCCCACTATGTCCGACTGGAACTGCGCTGGCCGAGGGTGGTGATGCCCGCAGGCGGCAAACCGGCCGCGTAGGCGAGCACCTCGCAGAACGCTTCGACGTGCGTCGAGAGGTCCTCGGATGTGGCCGTCCACGAGGCGCGCAGTTCGAGCTGGTGGGCCTTCGGTGGGCCGGCGATGTCGCCGTAGCGCACCGAGCTGGTCGAGGTGACCGTGCCGCCGAGTGCGTTGAGCGGCTCCGACCGTGATTCCAGTGCGTCGACCAGCCAACTCCACCCGACCTCGGGGAGCAGGGGGTCGTCGGCGAGGGATTCGTCGACGTCCGCCTGGATGTATGCGACCAGTCGAAGGGTGCCGTTCCAGGCCTCGGCACCGTCCGGGTCGTACAGCAGGATCAGGCGGCCGAAGGCGTCGCCGTCACTCTGTTCGTCGACCTGGTCGGAGTCGGGATGCTTGACCTCGGCCCCGATCGCGTAGCTGTAGGGGGCGAGACGCTGCGGCGGCCGGATCGGACCGATTTCGATCGCCGGGTGTACCTGAGCCCGATGCATCGCGTCGATGGCGGCGCGGAACGGCGCAGGTTCGGCGGTGGATTGGGATTCGGTCACGTCACCGGACGTTAGACGCGTCACGTTGCGCTCAGGCGGAGGCGCGCCGAACCGTGATCCAACCGAAGTGGGTGTGTCGCCCTTGGTGGCGGGAGCTTTCCCGACGCGTGGCAGCATGGAAGACGATGAACGCCGAAGCGCACACCACAGCCCCCGCCCGTCGAGAACTCCCGGACGCGCCGTTCCTGGCCGCAATTGCCGGTCGAGCCCCCTCGCGTCGGCCGGTGTGGTTCATGCGCCAGGCCGGTAGGTCGCTGCCCGAGTACCGCAAGATTCGCGCCGGCATCGGCATGCTGGATTCGTGCTTCCGACCCGACCTCGTCGCCGAGATCACCCTTCAGCCTGTTCGTCGGCACGACGTGGACGCGGCAATCCTGTTCTCGGACATCGTTGTTCCGCTCAAGGCCGCCGGTATCGATCTCGACATCGTCGCGGGCACCGGACCGGTCGTCGCGCAGCCGGTGCGGTCGGCTGCCGACGTCGCCGCACTACCGGTCCTGACTGCCGATCAGGTGGAGCCGGTGGCCGATGCGGTGCGGATCCTCACCCGCGAACTCGCAGGCACGCCGCTCATCGGTTTCGCGGGCGCACCGTTCACCCTCGCGTCGTATCTGGTCGAGGGCGGCCCGAGTCGCAATCACGAGAAGACCAAGGCGCTCATGCGGTCCGATCCGGCGACCTGGCACGCTCTGCTCGACGCACTGGCCTCCACGACGATCACCTTCTTACAGGCTCAGCTGACCGCAGGCGTCGACGCAGTGCAGGTGTTCGACTCCTGGGCGGGGGCGCTGTCCCTCGCCGACTACCGCGAGTACGTCTTGCCGCACTCGCAGCGAGTGTTCGACGCGGTGTCCTCGGCCGGAGTGCCGAAGATCCACTTCGGAGTCGGGACCGGAGAGTTGCTCGGGGCGATGGGTGAGGCCGGTGCCGATGTGGTGGGCGTCGACTGGCGGATCCCACTCGACGACGCCGTGCATCGAGTGGGCAACGGCAAAGCGCTCCAGGGCAATCTCGATCCTGCGGTGCTGTTCGCGGGCTGGGATGCCGTGGAGACGGAAGTTCGACGTATCGCCGCCGAAGCGGACCGCGCTGTGGAGGCCGGTGCACGCGGGCACGTGTTCAACCTCGGTCACGGAGTGCTTCCCGATACCGATCCCGACATTCTGACGCGCGTGGTGTCGCTGGTGCATTCGTTGTGACGGTGCGGCGATATGCCGTGGTCGGCGGCGGAATCTCCGGCCTCGTCGCGGCGTATCGCCTTCGGCAGTCCGGCGGGCCGGATGCCGAGATCACTCTCGTCGAGGCCTCGTCCCGCATCGGCGGCACGCTGCGCACCACCACGGTCGGCACGGACTCGCTCGACGTCGGTGCGGAGGCCTTCATCGGTCGGCGTCCGGAGGTGCCTGCTCTGCTCGCCGAGCTCGGTCTGTCGGATCAACTGGTCTACCCGGCACCGGTGCGTCCGCTCGTTTACTCCGGCGGTCGAACGCACGCTCTTCCGCTCGGCACTCTGATGGGTATTCCGTCGTCCGCCGATTCGGTACGCACTCTGGTGGACCCCGAAGACCTGCACCTCATCGAGACCGAGACCGCGCGGCCCTTCGCATGGACCGCGGGTTCGGACGTGAGTGTGGCCGAGCTCGTGGGCACCAGGTTCGGCCCCCAGGTGGTCAGCCGTTCGGTCGATCCGCTGCTCGGCGGCGTGTACTCCGGTTCGTCGAGTTCCATCGGCGTCCGCGCGGCGCTGCCGACGTTGGCTGCCGCATTGGACGGCGGAGCGGCGAACCTGACCGAGGCAGTGCTGGCAGCACTGCCCACGCCGTCGCCGGGACCGGTGTTCGGCGGGCTGCGCGACGGTTACGCGGTGTTGCTCGATGCTCTCGTCGCTGCGACCGGTGCCAGGACGGTCGTCGGAACAGGCGTCGAGGAGATTCGCCGCGAGGCCGGCGGCTGGTTCGTCGATGGCGTCGGACTCGTCGACGCAGTGGTGCTGGCGGTCCCTGCGCCTGTTCTCGGTCGGCTCATCGCCGAGGTGGCACCTGCAGCGTCGCAGGCCGCGCGGGATATCGAACTTGCGTCCTCGGTCGTCGTCGCGCTCGCTTTCCCCAAGACGACGGAGCTGCCGCAGAATTCGGGAATCCTGGTGGCCACGGACGCGGGCTTGAACGTCAAGGCATTCACCCTGTCGAGCCGCAAGTGGCCGCACCTGGGCGAGCGTGACGCGGTTCTGCTGCGGGCCTCGCTCGGCCGATTCGGGGACACCACGGCGTCGGACCGATCCGACGCCGAGTCAATCGAGACTGCGCTGAAAGACCTCGCGGCGGTGGCGAACATCGATGCGCAGCCGCTCGCCGCGACGGTGCAGCGCTGGCCGGGAGGCCTGCCGCAGTACGCGCCGGGGCACCTCGATCGCGTCGCCGCCATCGAGGCCGGAGTTGCCGACCTCCCCGGCCTCGAGGTCACCGGCGCCTGGCAGCGCGGCGTCGGGGTGCCCGCGTGTATTGCGTCCGCCACCACCGCTGCCGCCCGCCTGATCGAAGTGGCACGATAGGGCCATGGCACGCCTCGATTACTCAGCGCTCAATTCGACTCTTCGCTACTTGATGTTCTCGGTCTACAAGGTCACGCCCGGCGTGCTGGGCGAGGATCGGGCTGCGGCCGCCAAGGAAGCGAAGGTGTTCTTCGAAGGTCGTGAAGACAAGGGTGTCGCGGTGCGGGGGGTCTACGACATCGCCGGTATGCGCGCCGACGCCGACTTCATGGTGTGGACGCACGCCGAGCGCATCGAGGACCTGCAGGCGACGTATTCCGATTTCCGTCGCACCACTGCGCTGGGCAAGGCGAGCACTCCGGTGTGGAGCAACACCGCGCTGCACCGCCCGGCCGAATTCAACAAGAGTCACGTCCCGGCCTTCATCGCCGGTGAGGATCCGGGCGCATACATCTGCGTCTACCCGTTCGTCCGCTCGATCGATTGGTACCTGCTGCCCGACGAGGAGCGTCGGACGATGCTCGCCGATCACGGCATGGCTGCGCGTGGCTACAAGGACGTGCGGGCGAACACGGTGCCGTCGTTCGCGCTCGGCGACTACGAGTGGATCCTGGCCTTCGAGGCCCCCGAACTCGATCGCATCGTGGACCTGATGCGTGACCTGCGGGCCACCGAGGCGAGGCGACACGTGCGCGAGGAGACCCCGTTCTTCACCGGCCCTCGCGTCGAGGTGGACGCGCTCGTCGAATCCCTGCCGTGACGACGACGGGCACGCCCGCGATCGAGGCCGTCCTGTTCGACTTCTCCGGCACCTTGTTCAGGCTCGAGGAGCACCCCTCCTGGTTCGACGGCGTCCACGATGCCGACGGCACCCCCGTCGACGGTGCGGGAGCCGCGGAACTGATGCGCCGGATGACCGCGCCGGTGGGGGAGACGGTCGAGTTCGACGACGCGACGCGTCATGCCTGGCGGAACCGCGATCTCGACCCGGCGCTGCACCGGCAGGCGTATCTGCATGTGCTGGCGCAGTCCGGTGTCACCGACCCACAGCAGGCCGAATCGGTGTACGGACGCGTGATCGACGCAGACTCCTGGACGCCGTATCCGGACACCGAGTCGGTGCTGAAAAGGCTCGAGCGCGAGTCGGTTCGAGTCGGAGTGCTCAGCAACATCGCGTTCGATATCCGTCCTGCCTTCGTCGATCGCGATCTCGATCGGTACGTCGATCACTTCGTGCTCTCGTTCGAGGTCGGTCACGTCAAACCGCAACCGGAGATCTTTCGCCACGCGGTCGCGGCCCTGGGGGTAGATCCGTCTCGGACGTTGATGGTGGGCGACAGTGCCGAGGCCGACGGTGCCGCGCAGGAGATCGGATGCAGCTTCGCGCTCGTGGATCCGGTGCCGACGGCGCAGCGGCCCGATGCCCTGCTGGCAGCGTTGAGCGCCTTCGGGATTCGATGACCGGGGTGGTTCGATGACCGGGGTGGTTCGATGACCGGAGTGGCCGGCGTTCAGCACATGGGCCACTGGGGCATGTTCAGGGCCGAGTCGGACGGACGCGATGTCACTGCGGTCCATCCCCAGGTGACCGACAGAAATCCCTCCCCGGTACTGGGGAACATCGTCGGTTCGGTGACCCACCGTTCCCGTGTCACCTCACCGGCGGTGCGCAGAGGTTGGTTGGAGAACGGTCCTGGTCCGACCGACGACCGTGGCAGCGACGAGTTCGTCGACGTGTCCCGGGACGAGCTCACCGATCTGCTGGCGGCCGAATTGCGCAGAGTCGTGGGCACATTCGGTAACAGCGCGATCTACGGTGGGTCGTACGGTTGGGCGAGTGCCGGACGCTTCCACCACGCGCAGAGCCAGGTGCATCGCTTCCTGAATTGCATCGGCGGCTACACGCGATCGGTGCACAGTTACTCCCTGGGTGCGACCGGCGTCATCATGCCGCACGTTCTCGGTGCGCATTGGAAGATGTTCTCGCGCTCCACATCCTGGAGCGTGATTGCCGCACATACCGAATTGCTGGTGGCGTTCGGTGGGGTTCCGGTGAAGAACACCGGCATCAATCACGGTGGTACATCGGATCATCCGACCGTCGATTCGCTCGACGCGATGCGCGCCCGCGGTGGTCAGATCGTCACCGTGAGTCCGCTCCGCAACGACATGAGCGGCGACGCTCGATGGATCGCGCCGCGGCCCGGTACCGACGTGGCGATGATGCTGGCTCTCGCATTCGTTCTCGCCGACGAGAACCTGCACGACACAGCGTTTCTGGAGAAGTACTGCGAGGGATACCCGGAATTCGAGCGATATCTGCTCGGCAGCACAGACGGCACACCCAAGACCCCGCAGTGGGCGTCGGCGATCTGCGGCATCGAGGCCGCGGTGATCGCGGATCTCGCTCGGGAGATGGCGTCGAAACGCACGATGGTGACGGTCACCTGGTCGCTGCAGCGGACGCGGCACGGCGAACAGGCACCGTGGATGGGTGTCACCTTGGCGGCGATGCTCGGTGGAATCGGCGTTCCGGGTGCAGGATTCGGTCACGGGTACGGGTCGATGAACGAGCCCGGCCTGGCCCCGGTGCCGTATCCGTTGCCGACCCTGCCGCAGGGCATCAATCCCGTTCCCGACCTGATTCCGGTCGCTGCGGTCTCGGACATGCTGCTGAATCCCGGTGGTGAATTCGACTACGACGGTAGACGATTGACCTACCCCGATATCAAGATCGTCTACTGGGCCGGCGGAAATCCGTTCCACCATCACCAGGATCTGGGGCGGCTACGTCGCGCACTCGGCAGAACCGACACCGTCGTGGTACACGACCCGTACTGGACACCGATGGCCAAGCACGCCGACATCGTCGTCCCGTCGACCACGTCGTTGGAGCGATCGGATCTGAGCTGCACGCGCAACGATCCCTTGCTCGTCGCGATGGCCCCGGCCGCCGCGCGGTTCGCCGATTCCCGCGACGACTACGACACATTCGCCGAGTTGGCGACGAAACTCGGTGTGGGCGAGCAGTTCACCGAGGGACGTAGCTCGCAGCAGTGGCTAGAGCATCTGTACGAGCAGTGGCGCGGATATCTACGCGCCGGGGGCGTCGACACGCCGGAATATGACAACTTCCGGCGCGAGGGTTCGTTTCGGATGAAGACCGAGGACGATCTGACGTTCTTCGAGGATTTCCGACGCGACCCGGTGGGCAACGCGTTGCGCACGCCGAGCGGGAAGATCGAGATTTTCTCGGCGACGGTGGCGGGGTTCGACTACGAGGACTGCCGTGGGCATCCGATGTGGTTCGAGCCGACCGAGTGGCTCGGCGGACCGCGGGCCGAGCAGTTTCCGTTGCACCTGATCGCCAACCAGCCGCGCACGAGGCTGCACAGTCAGCTCGATCACGGTGCGGTGAGCCGTAACTCGAAGATTCAGGGTAGGGAGCCGATACGAATGCACTCGTCGGCGGCGGCGGCGAGGGGAGTGTGCGACGGGGACGTCGTGCGAGTGTTCAACGACCGCGGATCGTGTCTGGCCGGTGTGGTCGTCGACGACGCGATGCTGGAGTCGGTCGTTCAGTTGTCCACCGGGGCCTGGTACGACCCTGAAGATCCGGCCGATCCCGATTCGATGTGCGTGCACGGTAGCGTGAATGTGCTCACCGCTGACGAGGGATCGTCTGCGCTCGCGCGCGGATGCACCGGTCAGCATGTGTTGGTGGAGATCGAACGCTACGACGAGCCGTTGCCGCCGATCACCGCGTTCGATCCACCGGTTCGAACCAGGGTCAGAACACGACCCGAGAGATGATCTCGGCGACCAGCGCAGGCTTGTCCTCGCCTTCGATCTCCAACGTTCCCGTCGTCACGATCTGCAACGCGCCGCCGGACGCATCCTCGACGGAGGTCAGCGTGCTCTGCAGTCGCACGTGGGCTCCGACCTTCACCGGGTTGATGAAGCGAACCTTGTTGGAGCCGTAGTTGATTCCGAGCTTGGTGTTCTCGATGGTGTAGATCTGCCAGTTGAGCATCGAGACCAGGGACAGGCTCAGAAATCCGTGGGCGATGGGCGCGCCGAACGGGCTTTCCTTCTTCGCCCGCTCGACGTCGACGTGGATCCACTGATGATCGCCGGTGGCGTCGGCGAAGGTGTTCACCCGTTCCTGGGTGATCTGCAGCCAATCGCTGGTGCCCAGGTCTTCGCCGACGGCCGCTTTGATCTGCTCTGGTGAGGTGAAAGTGCGCATGCTCACAGTATGGCTCGAGCAGCGCCGATCAGGATGCAGGCTTGAGCGTCAACGAAATCGAGTTGATGCAGTAGCGCTGGTCGGTCGGGGTGGGGTAGCCCTCGCCCTCGAAGACGTGGCCGAGGTGGCTGTGGCAGGTGCGGCAGATGACCTCGACGCGGCGCATTCCGAGCGTGGTGTCCTCTTTGAGGATGACGGCGTCGCTGTCGGCCGGGTCGAAGAAGGACGGCCAGCCACAGTGCGATTCGAACTTCTCGGTGCTTCGGAACAGTTCGGCACCGCAGGCGCGGCATTCGTAGATGCCTTCGGTGGTGGTGTCGGTGTATTCACCGACGCCGGGGCGTTCGGTGCCTGCCTGCCGCAGCACTGCGTACTCCTCGGGGGTCAGCTTCTCGCGCCACTGTGCATCGGTGAGCTGGACGGCCGGGGCGGAATTGTTGTCGGTAGCTGAACTCATGCTCTCACGCTAATACGATTTGTCGGGCTATGCCGTTTTGGCTGGTGGAGCGCTCGGCAACAGGTAGCTGGGTTCGATTCCGTCGTCGAGTCGTCCCTCGCTTCGAGCGGCGAAATAGCGTCCGACGAGGACGCCGAAGATGACGACGATCAGCAGCGCCCAGCCGAAGGTGGTGCGCAGGTAATCCAAGGCGCGGCCGGTTTCGATCCAGCGGCCCGAGAGCCATCGGTCGTAGTTCATGAATCCGTAGATCGCGAGCCAGGCGGGCCAGTTGCGCAGCAGCGAGTTCTTCAGCACGACGGTCATCAGCAGCGGGAACAGCATCATGGAGTAGTACATCTGGCCGAGGGAGCCCAACAACCAGTGCGCGGTGAGGATCAAGCCCGAGGTGGTCGCGAAGAAGAACAGACGGTCCTCCCGGCAATACCGGTAGAGCAGCCACAGCGAGATCAGAACCATGATTCCCAGGACCGCTCGGATTCCGAGGGTGAGCAGTTCGGGAACACCGTAGTAGCGGCCGTTACCGACGACGGCGCTGTTGAAGTAATCGCGAGTCTGCAGCAGGTACGGCAGCGTCCGGTCGATGAAGTTCATCGGATCCACCGACAGCGGCCAGGCGATGGCCATCATCACCACGGGGATCGCGATCGAGGTGATGAAGACCTTCCACTGACGCGTCATCAGCGGAAGCAATAGCAGCGGCGCGAGCATCGGCTTGATCGCCAAAGTCAGACCCATGGCTACGCCCGCCGACAGGTCCTTGCGCTGGAGGAGGAACCCGAGGAAGGCCACCTCACCGAGAAGCACGAAGCCGTTGAAGTTGGTGAACACCAACGTATTGGTCACTGTTTCGCTGACGAACGCGGCCAACAGGAGAGCGGGGGCAGCTACCGAATCGAGCCGGAATCCGAAGATGCGCAACAGAATGTACAGCGCCAGCAGAATCGCGACGGTGCTGGCGATGATGAACAGCCAGCGAGATCGCTCGGGGTCGATGAATGCAATGGGGGAGAGCAGCATCGTTGCGCTCGGTTGGTAGAGATAGTGCGGATCGACCGAGTCGAAGTTCGCCGTGTACACCGGCTGGCGGTTGAGGAATGCCAGGGCGGCGCTGTACACCGGGTTGAAATCGTTGGTGACGTCTCCGTTGACCGCCTTGATCACCACGCGCTGGATGACGGTCATGATGGCGATCGGCCACAGGGCGTACTTGATTACCTCGGCGGTCGTCCGCCCTGATCGCGGCTCCAGAAAGCTAAGTGACACCCGGGAACGGTACCCGAGGCGGTGACCGTAACGGCGAAGGACACCCCGCCATGGGTACCCGGTTCAGGCGGGACAGACGGTGCCGTCGGTCGGAAGCGCGGTGTCGCGTGCGTAGTTCACCGCAGCGCTCTGCAGACACTGCGATCCGCCGAGGCTCGGATGCCCGCTGCCCTGCCACGCGGCCGAGGCGACCCCTGCACCGGTTGCTCCGACCAGCCCGGTGACCGAGGACAAACCGCCGTTGCCGACGATCGGGTCGCCTGCGTTGGACAGGACCAACACCGGAACGTCCAGAGAGGTGGGCAGCGGAGTGGTCGGAGCCGTCGGCCAGGACGAGCACAGCAGCGCCGTCAGAGCGGCGTCGGTGCCGTAGATCGGGTAGCGGTCGTTCCACTGCGAAGACAGGTCGCGAACGCCCTGTGGAGACGGCCACTGCTGCCCGTCCGTGCATCGAGAGACGAATTGCCCGTCGGTGCCGTACGCGTTCCGACCCCGTTCGGCGAGGTCCGACAGCGCGGTGGTGTCGGACCCGGCGGCCGAGGACAGGGCAGTGGACAGCCCGGTGGCCCGAGATGACGCGTCGCCTGCTGTCGATGCGAGGGCGAAGGTGATGCCGTCCAGAATTTCGTGGGTGGACAGCGGCGAGAATTCGCCGCCGGCGGCGCGTCGGAGCAGCTCGGCGACGGCGGCCGTCGGATCGCTGCCGAGGGAGCAGTTCAGCGCGACGCAACGTTGCGCGAAGGCCCGGAAGGCCGCTTCCTTGCCCTGTGTCCGCTGCTCTGCCAACGTGATCTGATCGGCACCCACCCCGGTGGGTGAATCGAGGATCAGGCGCGAGATGTTGGCCGGAAACTTCGCTGCGTAGGCCAACGCGGTGAGCGCGCCGTTGCCCGAGCCCATCAGGCCTATCCGTTCCACACCCCAGAGTTGCCGTAGGCGGTCCAGATCGTCGGCGGCGTAGGTGGTTCCGAACGCGAGCTCCTGCGGTTGCAGTGTGTCGGTGCACTCGATCGTGGCGTCACGACCGGCGTCGACAGCGCGGTCGACTGTGTCGGCATCGGATCTGGTGAACTGCCCCAGGGCATCGACGGCGGACTTGGTGGGAACCTGGGGGGTGTCGTCGATGCAGTCCACGGCGGTGGATCGACCGATGCCGCGTCGATCCACTGCGACGACGGGATGAGCCTCGAGCAGTGTTGCGAGCGGGCCGGCGGCCATGGTGGCCAATGTGGCAATCGACGACCGATCCGAACCGGAGGTGAACACCAGCGGTCCTGCATCGGTGGGTGTTCTGTCGAGTCGGGCTCGCAGCGCGCCGACGGCGAAGGTGCCGAACATCTGCCCGCTCGCATCCACGTCGGCTTCGTACTCTGCGCATTCGAGTGTCAGGCCGGGAGTGGTGGAGGTGAGCCCGAACGTGCCGAGTGTGGCCGCGGTGCAGTCGGCCCAGGCGAGATCGGTGGTCGGAACGGCAAGGGCGACCGGTTCCGGTGGCGCGTCCGTCGAGGGCTCGGCAGGCTGACCGGGGGAGCGTTGTTCGACCGCGACGTCGGGTCGCATCGACGGGCCGGCACCACAGGCTGCGCACATCGTGGCGAGGACGAGGACCGCGGCGAGCAACGTTCGTTTCTGCGTCACCGTGCGAGGCTATCGACTTTTCGATTCATGCCGGACGGCGCGCTGCTCATGGCCGACGCACCCAGCGCGTGAGCAGCGTTCCGTCCGCATCGCCCAGAACATGTGCCCGGTGCATGGATGTGTCGGACGCGTCGTCGGCATGGGCGATACGGCCCGCCTCTCCGGCGACGAGCATGGGCGAGATCGTCAGACACAGGTCGTCCGCCGCCCCGTCGGAGACGAGTTGCCCGAACAGTCCCGGTCCGCCCTCGCACAGGATGCGGCGGAATCCGAGGCCGGTCAGCGTCGCAACGATGTCTCCCGTCGACACCGATTCGCCGGAGACCTCGATCACCGTCGCACCCGCCGACCGAAGCGCCGCCACCTTCGAGCCGTCCGCCGCCGCCGAGGTCAGCACCACCGGCTGCACGTCGGTGTCGGTGACCAATCGAGAATCTGCGTCGATCGAACCGGAGGCGGTGACCACCACGATCGTCGGAACCGGTTCGAGTCCGCCGGCCACCCGTCGTGCCTTCGCTTCGGCGGACAGCGAGACCCCGCCGTAGTTCTCGGCGCGCGCGGTTCCGGCACCGACCAGAACTGCGTCGCACAGTTCTCGCAGAATGCCGAACAGTCGGGCGTCCGCGGGGGTTCCCAGGCCCGCCGACCTTCCGTTCGCGGTGACCGATCCGTCGATGCTGGCGACGAAGTTCGTGCGGATCCACGGTCGGTCCAGGTCGGGCGGGTACGCGTGCAGGGCCCGGACGGCATCGTCGTCCAGTGTCGATCCGACGGCGGGCACTGGCTCGGTTGCCTGTTCCGATGTGAAGTAGGTCCCAATATGGAGAAGCTGCATGAGAGAGATCAGACCACGTCGTTACGCTCGTCGAATGCCCGCACGCCTTGTCGACCGAAATCCCGTGGTCCCCTCCGATCAGTTGATCGCGCAGATGGTCCCGCCGGCGATGTTCGACGACGTCAGCTTCTCCTCGTACATTCCCGACCCCAAGGAGCCGACGCAGGCTGCTGCGGTCGGGAAGGCCGAGGAGTTCGCGAGCAAGGTGCAGAAGATTCGCGGCAAGGGCAAACGCGGTCTCTTCGGCAAGAAGACCCCGGCCATCGGTGCAGGCCTCTACCTCGACGGCGGGTTCGGTGTCGGCAAGACTCACCTGCTCGCCTCGATCTACCACAGCGTTCCCGAGCCCAAGGCGTTCGGCACGTTCGTCGAACTCACCCACGTGGTCGGTGCTCTCGGCTTCAACAAGGCGCTCGAAGAACTCTCGAACCACAGCGTGCTGTGCATCGACGAGTTCGAGCTCGACGATCCCGGCGACACGATGTTGGTCTCGCGGTTGCTCTCCGAGCTCTCGCAGCGCGGAGTATCCATCGTCGCGACGTCGAACACTCTGCCCGGGCAGCTCGGTGAGGGTCGCTTCGCCGCCGAGGACTTCATGCGGGAGATCAAGAAACTCGGCTCGATCTTCGAGTCCATCCGCGTCGACGGGCCCGACTACCGCCACCGTGATCTGCCTCCCGCACCCGAGCCCACGTCCGAGTCCGAGTTGATCGAGCGCGCCGACACCGTCGAGGGCGCAACCCTGGACGATTTCGACGAGTTGCTGGCGCATCTGAGCACGCTGCACCCCTCGCGTTACGGCAAATTGCTCGACGGCATCCCTGCGGTGTTCCTGAAGAACGTGCACCCGGCGTCGGATCAAGCCATCGCTCTGCGCCTGGTCGTGCTCGCAGATCGGCTGTACGACGCGGGCATTCCGGTGACGGCCTCGGGCGGCAAGCTCGACGAGATATTCACCGAGGAGATGTTGGCCGGCGGCTACCGCAAGAAGTACCTGCGCGCCACCTCGCGTCTGCTCGCGTTGTCTCGTTTCGCCGCAGTCGGCTGAGCGATCGTCACAGCGTCACCTGCATGACGTAGTCGTCGTGCGTCTGGACTCCGACGACGAACGTCTTGGTGCCCACGATCTCGAATCCGTGTTTGGCGTAGAACTTCTGCGCCCGCACGTTCTGCTGATTGACGCCCAACCATGCTCCTGCACAACCGCAATCGCGTGCGTGAGACAACGATGACGACATCAATAGCCCCGCGGCTCCGCTGCCGTGCTGGGTCGGTTGCACATAGAGTTTGCTGATCTCCATGGTCGGCCGGTGCGAGAGGGACGCGCGAATGTCCGGGTCCGTAGGCGTCCCCGACACGAGCATCGCGTAACCCACCACGTCTGCGCCTGCTGTCTCGTCGACGAGGACCGTCCTGGTCGCGTCGGCGATGTAGTTCTCGAAATGCCGCGTCGACAACACGTTCGCTACGAACTGTTCGATGTCCTCGGGCCGGGTTCCCGGCGGGCAGGCGAGCGGAAAGGTCGACGCGGCCACCTCGGCGACGCGATGTGCATCGGCGAGTGTTGCCACGCGCACGGTCACAGCAGATCCACCGCGTTCTTGGCATCGCGCAACGACAGCCCGGTTCGGTCACGCAGCAGTTTGATGGCCGAGATCGCTTTACCCTCCGACTTCAGCGACTGCAAGCGCGGGATCAGATCGTCCCAGGGGGTCGGACCGGATTGCGCGGCGTCGACGATGGTGGCCGAGGACGGAAAAGGCTCGCCGCGCTGGACGCTTTCGATCGCGTTCTTCGCATCGAGGAGCCCGGCACCTGTTCGTTCACGAAAGACCTTGATGGCCTGGATCTTCTTGTTCGCAGCAAGCAGCCCATGAATGTTTGCGCGGGCACTCTCGTCGAGACCGACGAGCCCGATGTTGCGCGAGGTCTCCGGGGACGAGCCGGGCTTCTTGCGGGCCAACAGCCACGCCGCGAGCACCGCGGCGTCGACGAGGACCAACGCCACGATGAACCATCCCCAGGTCGGCATGCCTTAGTAGACCACTTCAGCGCGACGGGTCGAAGAGCGGGACGACAATGGACGAATCGGACGCCGGGGCACCGAACAACGAGGCGGCACCGGCAAGGGTTTTCGTCGCTGCGTCGTACTTCGTCGGAGCGAGGTCGTGGCCTGCACCCTCGATGTCGGTGAGCAGTGTGGGAGCCGGGACGAGGGCGAGCGCGGCGCTGAGTTCGGCAGTGGTCCCGAAAGGATCCTTCGTGCCGTGCACCACCACCGTCGGTGTGCGCAGTTCGGGGAGGTGCTGGGTACGAGCCTTGTCCGGCTTGCCCGGCGGGTGCAGGGGATAGGACGTCAGAACGAGTCCGTCGACGAGACCCGGTTGTTCTGCCGCGATCATCGATCCTTGCCTGCCACCGTAGGAATGCCCACCGAATGCGACGAATCCGTCGGTCTCGGTGCGAAGTCGTTCGACGGCCGCGGCGATGCCCAGCCGGTCCTCGGCCGACCGGGACGGGTGCGGCGGTCCCTTGGGCTTGCGTACTCGAAAGGGAAGGTCGAACCGCAGCACCGTGAACCCGGCTGCTGTCCATACTGCGGCGATGCGCTGCAGTAGCAGCGACTCGCAGTTGCCGCCCGCCCCGTGGGTGAGAGCGAGGCCTCCCCGCGACGGTATCGAGGGCGTGTGCAGAAAGGCGACGCCCCCGCCGAGGTCGATATCGGCGGGGGCGTCGGGACCATCGAGTTCAGGCATCGTTCGAGGACGATACCTTTTCCTGGGTGTCGGCGTGATCCGCGTCGGCGTCGTCAGCAGAGCCGTCGGAGTCCTGGTGATCGGCGTCCACCATCTCACCGTTGTCGTCGACCATGTCCGCGAAGGCGGTCCCGGCGACGGTGCCGTTGGTTCCCGGTAGCGCCACGGTGGGCCGGGCACCGGGTCGATACCGGTCGTCGAGGCCCTCCACGGACTTCTTCGCCTCCTCCAGGGTGGCGTCGTCGACTGTGGGTTCGCTCTGAGCATCGTCCGACACGTCAGTGTCCTTCCATCGAATGTGTGCGTCGTCTCCACTGTGCCTTTTTATGGCGTGAATCACCACACTCGATTTCGGGATGCGCGCCGATGACCCGTCGTGACGGTCGAATCGACCGCGCAACCCGAACAACTCATTTCCGTTCTCTTCGCCGAACTCGCGCCAGAAACGGACGAATGCCGCACACTCATCTCACGTTTCCCGCACCAGAAAGAATCCATGGACGACTCGGTATTGATCTCGACGTTTCTGCCCATCGCACTCGCGATCATCATGTTCGGACTCGGACTGTCGCTGACCGTCGAGGATTTCCGACGCACCGCGCGCACGCCGCGGGCCGTTGTGATCGCCCTGGCTTTCCAGATCTTGGTTCTTCCTGTTGTCGCATTCGGACTGATTCTGCTGTTCGATCTGCCGCCATTGCTGGCTGTCGGAGTGATGCTGCTGGCCGCCTCGCCGGGCGGGACCACCGCGAACCTGTTCTCGCACCTCTTCCGCGGGGACGTCGCACTCAACATCACATTGACAGCGGTCAATTCGGTTCTGGCGGCCGTGACCATTCCCGTCATCACCAACTTCGCCATCGCTTACTTCGATGCAGACGGTGAATTGGGCCTGCAGTTCGGCAAAATAGTGCAGGTCATAGCTATCGTGCTGATTCCGGTGGCACTCGGAATGCTGGTGCGCAGTCGCTCCCTGGCGTTCGCCGAACGCGCGGATCGACCAGTGAGGATCTTCTCGATCGTCATCTTGGTGTTGGTGGCGGTCGGCGCTCTTGTCGGCGAGCGATCCAACGTTGTCGGTTACCTCGAACAGGTCGGACTGGTGACGGGGTTGTTCTGCTTGGCAAGCCTTGCCATCGGCTACGGCGCTGCGCGACTGCTGAGGATGGGTGAGCCGCAGTCCATCGCGATCTCGATGGAAATCGGAATCCACAACACCACCGTTGCCCTCACGGTCGCGTTGAGCGTGCTCGAAAGCACCGAGGTGGCGATACCGGCCGCTGTCTACTCGTTCCTCATGTACGTATTGGCCACGGCATTCGGCTATTTGGTCACCGGACGGACCCGCACACAGGTCTCGTCCTGACGTCGGGCAGCACGAATTGGAGGCGACTCCGGCACAAACAGGTCAGGCCCCCTCGAAAGGGGGCCTGACCTGGTCTTGATTATGGTGCGCGATACTGGGATTGAACCAGTGACCTCTTCCGTGTCAGGGAAGCGCTCTCCCGCTGAGCTAATCGCGCGTGTCCTCGCATCGGTCTTGCAACCGATGCACTAGCGAGGTGGAGACGGGAATCGAACCCGTGTGCACGGCTTTGCAGGCCGTTGCCTCACCACTCGGCCACTCCACCATGGGTCGAGACCCTCGAGCGGATGACGGGATTCGAACCCGCGACCCTCACCTTGGCAAGGTGATGCGCTACCACTGCGCCACATCCGCATACCCCGGAGGCGTTCACTGCTGGGCAGTTGCTGTCTCCGTGGTGCGGGGAAAACATTAACCCAACGGGAGTGAAACTCACAAATCTCGTGGTCAGCTAGGGAATTCGGTTGATCAGCGCCTGTGAAAGATGTGAAAGCAGAGACGGAAGCAGCCCTGTGGAGGCAGCCCGGCAACGTATTCGGTGATCGGGCAGGCGATTCGGTTCGCCGCGGCACCTCGTGTTAATGTTTTGCCTCGTTCGGTCCCGTGGCTCAGTGGGAGAGCGTCCGCTTCACACGCGGAAGGTCGCTGGTTCGATCCCAGCCGGGACCACAGCAAAGAAGGCCCACACCGCTCGTCGGTGTGGGCCTTCTTGTGTTCGAGGCCGGTAGCCTGAGCCGGTGAGCACCGAACAGTCGAAGCCCCAGGCCGTCGCCGACCAGGGTCCGATGGACGCAGCCAAGGTGAAGCACCGGCGCTTCCGAGCGCGCATCGCCGAGAACAAATCCCTCGATCTCGGGTACCGAATAACGGTCGGTGTCGTCGGAACAGTCGTGTTGGTGCTGGGTGTCCTCGCCATTCCGTACCCGGGGCCCGGCTGGTTGATCGTGTTCGCAGGCCTGGGCATCCTGGCCTCGGAATTCGCCTGGGCCAAGAGTGCGCTGCGATTCGTCCGCAAGAGATACGACGCATTCATGGCGTGGTTCTCGACGCAATCGATGTTCGTCAAGGGTCTCGGCGTTCTGTTCACCACGGTCGTCGTGCTGGCAACGCTGTGGCTGCTGGGCACGTTCGCTTTGGTCGGGGGCTGGATCGGACTCGACTGGACGTGGCTCGAAAGCCCGATCTGACTTCACGTGTCGCGCTGAGGCCAATCGAGTGGACCGTTGCCGATAGGCTGTCGGAGGCCTTCCTGGCCAGAAGAATCGATCGAGGAGTACATCGCTGTGAGCATGCCCGTTGTCGCCGCCGTTTCGCCCGCCCGCATCATGGTGCCGGCCGGAACGACGGCAGGTACGGCGCTCCGCGACACCGGCCTGCCGAACAAGGGACCCGACGCCGTCGTCGTGGTACGCGATCCCGAGGGCAAGCTCCGTGACCTGTCGTGGGCACCGGAGGGCGACACCGAGGTCGAGCCCGTTCCGGCGAACACCGAGGACGGACGAAGCGTCATCAGGCACTCGGCTGCACACGTGTTGGCTCAGGCCGTTCAGGAGCTCTTTCCCGACGCCAAGCTGGGCATCGGACCGTTCATCAAGGACGGCTTCTACTACGACTTCGATGTGCAGCAGCCGTTCACTCCCGAGGATCTGACGGCACTCGAGAAGAAGATGAAGCAGATCGTCAAGGCCGGACAGCGTTTCTCGCGTCGGGTGTACGAGTCGGTGGAGCAAGCCCGCGAGGAGTTGGCGAACGAGCCGTACAAGCTCGAGCTGATCGACGACAAGTCCGGCATCGACGATCCCGAGGTCATGGAGGTCGGTGGGGGAGAGCTCACCGCCTACGACAACCTCAATCCCCGGACCGGTGAGCGCATCTGGGGCGATCTGTGCCGCGGACCGCACATCCCCACCACCAAGTACGTGCCCGCGTTCAAGCTCACCCGCAGTTCGGCTGCGTATTGGCGCGGCAACCAGGACAACGCCGGCCTGCAGCGCATCTACGGAACTGCATGGGAGTCCGCCGAAGCGCTCGACGCGCATCTCGAACTGCTGGCCGAGGCCGAGCGTCGCGATCACCGCAAGCTCGGATCCGAGCTGGACCTGTTCAGCTTCCCCGACGAGCTCGGCTCCGGTCTGCCGGTGTTCCACCCGAAGGGCGGTGTGATCCGCAACGAACTGGAGAACTACTCGCGGCAGCGGCACATCGAAGAGGGCTACGAGTTCGTCAACACCCCGCACATCACCAAGGGCCATCTCTACGAGGTCTCGGGTCACCTGGATTGGTACCGCGACGGCATGTTCCCGGCAATGCACCTGGACGCCGAACTCGACGAGAACGGCGACGTGCGCAAGCCCGGCCAGGACTACTACCTCAAGCCGATGAACTGCCCGATGCACAACCTGATCTTCCGTTCCCGCGGCCGCTCGTACCGCGAACTGCCGCTGCGCCTGTTCGAGTTCGGCTCGGTCTACCGCTATGAGAAGTCCGGCGTCATCCACGGTCTGACCCGCGTGCGCGGGATGACCCAGGACGACGCGCACATCTTCTGCACCCGCGAGCAGATGCGCGGCGAGCTCACCAGCACCCTCGAATTCGTTCTCGGGCTGCTCAAGGACTACGGCCTCGACGACTTCTACCTCGAACTCTCCACTCGCAACCCGGAGAAGTCGGTCGGCAGCGACGAGGTCTGGGAAGAGGCGACCAACACCCTCGCCGAGGTGGCGGCGGCGTCGGGCCTGAACCTAGCGCCCGATCCGGGCGGTGCCGCGTTCTACGGACCGAAGATCTCGGTGCAGGCCAAGGATGCGCTGGGGCGTACCTGGCAGATGTCGACCATTCAGCTCGACTTCAACCTGCCCGAACGCTTCGAGCTCGAGTACACCGGCTCGGGCGGAACCAAGGAGCGACCGGTGATGATTCACCGCGCGCTGTTCGGTTCCATCGAGCGTTTCTTCGGGGTGCTCACCGAGCACTATGCCGGGGCGTTCCCGGCCTGGCTGTCGCCGGTGCAGGTCGTCGGCATCCCGGTTGCCGAGGTGTACCAGGACCACTTGTTCGCGGTGGTGAACGAGCTGAAGAAGCGTGGCGTGCGCGCCGAGGTCGATGCCAGCGACGACCGGATGCAGAAGAAGATCTTCAACCAGACGGCGCAGAAGATTCCCTTCATGCTTCTCGCCGGCGAACGCGACGTCGAAGCCGGTGCCGTGAGCTTCCGATTCCGGGACGGCACTCAGGTCAACGGCGTTCCCGTGGCACAGGCCATCGCTGTCGTCACCGACTGGATCTCGCAGCGCAACAACGCATCACCGACCGCCGAGCTCGTGCAGACCGAACCCGCAGGAGTGAGCTGATCATGTCGGAACAGGACGAGTCGATCGTCGCCACCGGGGCCGGTGAGCCCGATCGGTTGCAGCGACTGTGGACGCCGCACCGGATGTCCTACATCGCCGAGGCTCCCCAGGGCTCGGCGAAGTCGAACGAGCCCTTCTCCGACATTCCCAAGATGAGCGACGAGGACGGCCTGGTCGTCGCTCGCGGCGAATCGGTGTACGCGGTGCTCAACCTGTACCCCTACAACCCCGGCCACGCGATGATCGTGCCGTACCGCCGCGTTGCGGCGCTCGAAGATCTCACGCCCGCGGAGAGCGCCGAGTTGATGGCGTTCACGCAGCAGATGATCCGCGTCATCAAGCGCGTGTCGCGGCCGCACGGATTCAACGTCGGACTCAACCTCGGTGCTGCCGCAGGCGGGTCGCTGGCCGAGCACCTGCACCAGCACATCGTGCCTCGATGGGGCGGCGACGCGAACTTCATCACCGTGATCAGCGGCGCAAAAGTCATGCCGCAGTTGCTTCGCGACACACGGGCCCTGCTCGCGTCGGCCTGGAACGAATGAACCACAGGCGAGAGGAGCACGCGCCGTGCTGAGCATTTTCGGCCGTGCGCCGGTCTCGAAGGTGACCGCCCCGCTCGGGCGCGCCCTCAACAGCACCGGACTGACTCCCAACTCGGTGACGATCATCGGCACCGTTGTGACCGTCACGGCCGCGGTCACGATGTACCCGGCCGGCTACCTGTGGTGGGGTTCGGTCGTCATCACCCTGTTCGTGTTGTTCGACATGCTCGACGGTGCCATGGCGCGGGCTCGGGGCGGTGGCACCAAGTACGGTGCGGTCCTCGACGCGACGTGCGATCGAGTGGCCGACGGTGCGATCTTCGGCGGACTGGCCTGGTGGGCGGTGTATTCCGAGCAGGACAAGCCCCTGCTGGTGGCCACGCTGATCTGCCTGGTCACCTCCCAGGTGATCTCCTACGCCAAGGCGCGCGCCGAGGCCAGCGGACTCTCGGCCGACGGTGGTTGGATCGAACGCCCCGATCGCCTGGTCATCGTTCTATTCGGTGCCGGATCGACCGGCGTCGGACGGCATTTCGACATTCCGTGGCTGGACAGCGTGATCTACCCGGCCATGTGGATTCTGGCCGCCCTGAGCATCGTCACCGTGTTTCAGCGCGTTCTCGCGGTCCGTGGATCCGAGGGTGCACGCGACATCATCGTTCCTCCGGTGGCACCGGCACCCGACGACGGCGACGTGGCCGCGTCGTGAATCTCTCCGACAAGGCGAGCGACGCGGGCTACGCGGCCGGTTGGCGACTGGTCCGGTCTCTGCCCGAGCCAGTGGCACGACGCCTGTTCGATCGCGGAGCCGACTTCGCCTCCACACGCAATGGTGGACCGGATCAGCTGCGTCGCAATCTCGCTCGCGTCCTGGGGACCGCTCCCGCCGAGGTACCCGACGAGCTGATACGCGACAGCGTTCGCTCCTACGCCCGTTACTGGCGTGAGGCGTTTCGCTTGCCGTCGATGGATCTGGCTGCGCAGGCCGCCGTCATCGATCGGTGTGTGAACGGCAAGGAACATCTCGAAGGTGCCCTCGCGGCCGGCAAGGGAGTGGTGCTGGCGCTGCCGCACAGCGGCAATTGGGACATGGCCGGAATGTGGCTGGTGCGCACGCACGGTGGGCTCTCGACCGTTGCCGAACGGCTGAAGCCGGAATCTCTGTACCAGCGATTCGTCGCCTATCGGGAGAGCCTGGGCTTCGAGATCTTTCCCCTCAGCGGCGGTGAGCAACCGCCCCTGCTCGCACTGTCCGAGAGGCTGCGCCAGAACAAGGTCGTCTGCCTGCTCGGCGAGCGCGACCTCGCCAAGCACGGAGTGCCGGTCACCTTCTTCGGCGAACCGACCCGGATGCCCGCGGGCGCCGCGAAACTCGCGATCGACACCGGAGCGACGCTGCTGCCGGTGCACGGCTACTTCGACGGCGACGGCTGGGGATTCGACATCTCGCCCGCAGTGGACGTCTCGGCCGGAGTCGGGCCTGCCACCCAGACGTTGGCCGATCATTTCGCTGCCGGAATCCGAGCCCATCCGGCGGACTGGCACATGCTGCAACCGCTGTGGATGAGCGACTGGTCGGCCGAGCGACGCGCCCGAATCGAGGGCGCGTGAAGATCGGCATGGTGTGCCCGTACTCATTCGATGTTCCCGGTGGAGTGCAAGCACACGTTCAGCAGTTGGCCGAAGTGTTCATCGAACGCGGACATCGCGTCAGCGTTCTCGCTCCGGCGTCCGACGACGTCGAGCTACCGGACTTCGTGGTGTCGGCGGGCGAAGCACTCGCTATTCCCTACAACGGATCCGTGGCGCGGCTGCGATTCGGACCGGTCACCTACTCTCGAATCCGTAAGTGGATCTCCGACAACGATTTCGACGTGCTGCACATCCACGAACCCAATGCGCCCAGCCTGTCGATGTTGGCGCTCAAGGCCGCGGACGGCCCGATCGTGGCAACCTTCCACACCTCGACGACGAAGTCGTTGGTGCTCAGCACCTTTCAGGGTGTGCTGCGTCCGTATCACGAGAAGATCAGCGGCCGTATCGCCGTGTCCGAACTCGCCCGGCGCTGGCAGGTCGAGGCCCTCGGATCCGACGCCGTCGAGATCCCCAACGGAGTCGACGTGCCCGCATTCGCCGATGCCCCTGTGCTACAGGGCTATCCGCGCGCCGGTCGCACAGTGCTGTTTCTCGGCCGATTCGACGAACCGCGCAAAGGAATGGCCGTCCTGCTCGGCGCTCTTTCCACCCTCGTCGAATCCCATCCCGACATCGAGATCCTCATCGTCGGCCGCGGCGACGAGGACAAGCTCCGCAAGGACGCCGGCGCTCTCGCATCGCACCTGACTTTCCTGGGGCAGGTGGACGACGCGACCAAGGCCTCCGCGATGCGCAGCGCCGACGTCTACTGCGCACCCAACCTCGGCGGTGAGAGCTTCGGCATCGTTCTCGTCGAGGCCATGGCCGCCGGAACGCCCGTGGTAGCAAGCGAACTCGACGCATTCCGGCGAGTTCTGCGGGACGGCACCTGCGGGCTGCTGGTCCCGATCGACGATTCCGATGCCATCGCCGCCGCAGTGACCTCGATCCTGTCCGACGACGCCGTTCGTGCGCGCCTGGTCGACGCCGCCTCGGTAGCCGTGGCCACCTACGACTGGCCCGTCGTCGCCGAGCAGATTCTGCGGGTCTACGAAACCGTTACCCTCGGAGGCCAGAAAGTGCGGGCGGCGAACTGATGACCCTCTCGGCACTGACCATCCTGGTACTGGGGCTGGTCGCAGTATTGATCCTCGTCGTCGGCCTGTGGGCCTACGGAACGGCGAACCGCCTCGACCGCCTACACGTGCGCACCGACCTCGCCTGGCAGGCGCTCGACGCCGCACTCGCTCGCCGTGCCGTCGTCGCACGCGCGGTGTCCGCGGCCACCCGGGACGCAGCCCCGTCGAGCAGAGAACTTGCCGCACTGGCGGATCGGGCCGAACGTGTCGACCGCTCTCAGCGTGAAGAGGCCGAGAACGCGGTATCCATGGCTCTGGCCGTCGTCGAACCGAACGCCTTGCCCCCGCAACTGGTTGCCGAACTGGCCGACGCCGAGGCCCGCGTGTTGATCGCACGACGGTTTCACAACGATGCCGTTCGCGACACCCTGGCACTGCGCGTCAGACGTCCGGTCCGCTGGTTGCACCTCGGCGGAACCGCGGCCCTGCCGTCGTACTTCGAGATCGCCGAGCGGTCTGCTGCCGCGGCGTTCGGCAGCGAGAACCGCGCCACCCCGAGAACGTCCGCGCGGGTGGTGCTGCTCGACGAGCGTGGCCGCGTACTGCTGCTGCGCGGACACGATCCGACGGTTCCCGACACCTTCTTCTGGTTCACCATCGGGGGAGCAGTGGAGAAGGGCGAGTCGCTCCGCGAGGCAGCGGTGCGCGAGGTGCGCGAGGAGACCGGCCTGACGATCGCTCCTGCCGATCTGCGCGGACCACTGTGGCGTCGGGTTGCGACATTCCCGTTCAACGGAACCCTGATCCGCTCGGAAGAGCTGTTCTTCGCGATCCGAACGCAGGAGTTCGAGCCGCACAGCGCTGGATTGACCGACTTCGAGCGTCGGACCGTGACCGGCCACCAGTGGTGCACCGAGGCCGACATTCGCGCGCTGAGCGCAGTCGGCGAGAACGTCTATCCCCAGGACCTGGCGGAGCTGCTCGACGAGGTCAACGTGGCTCTCGCTCGACGCGGCGACCCGGACGTGCGCGCTATTCGGTAGCAATCTGGACCCTTTTCAAGCAGTCCAGCAATTGCCAAGTGGTTATGGGAATCGATACATCGAAGGCCTAGGGTTCGGTGCGCTGGTGTGCGCCGAGGTGGCGTGCAAGGACAACGGCATCGACGAACACAGGAGTTTCCCTTGAGTACCCCACACGCATCGAACACGTCCGCTGCCACCGAAGGCGGATCGAGCGAGAACGGAATCGGCACCGCGCGCGTCAAGCGGGGCATGGCCGAGATGCTCAAGGGCGGCGTCATCATGGACGTGGTCACCGCCGATCAGGCCAAGATCGCCGAGGACGCCGGAGCAGTGGCCGTCATGGCACTCGAGCGCGTCCCCGCCGACATTCGCGCCCAGGGTGGGGTGTCGCGAATGAGCGATCCCGACATGATCGACAGCATCATCTCCTCGGTCAGCATCCCGGTGATGGCGAAGGCGCGCATCGGCCACTTCGTCGAAGCGCAGATCCTGCAGAGCCTCGGCGTCGACTACATCGACGAGTCCGAGGTACTCACCCCGGCCGACTACGCCAACCACATCGACAAGTGGAACTTCACCGTTCCCTTCGTCTGTGGCGCCACCAACCTGGGTGAGGCAATGCGCCGAATCACCGAGGGCGCGGCCATGATTCGCTCCAAGGGAGAGGCCGGCACCGGCGATGTCTCGAACGCGACGACGCACATGCGCAAGATTCGCGACGAGATTCGTCGCCTCACCTCGCTCCCCGAGGACGAGCTGTACGTGGCGGCAAAAGAACTGCAGGCCCCGTACGACCTCGTCGTCGAGGTCGCCCGGGCCGGCAAGCTGCCCGTCACACTGTTCACCGCGGGCGGCATCGCCACTCCCGCAGACGCGGCGATGATGATGCAGCTCGGTGCCGAGGGCGTGTTCGTCGGATCGGGAATCTTCAAGTCCGGCAACCCCAAGGAGCGCGCCGAGGCGATCGTCAAGGCCACCACGTTCTTCGACGACCCCGATGTGCTCGCCAAGGTCTCGCGCGGTCTCGGCGAGGCGATGGTCGGAATCAACGTCGACGACCTTCCCGTCGGTCACCGTCTCGCCGAGCGCGGTTGGTGACGGTCGTCCGTCAGTTGCGTTCGAGTGCCGGGCGGTCCGGATGGTCCCAGCGGACCAGAAAATCCGGCCGCCCGGCCGAACGGTCGAGGCCGTCGTAGTACGCGAGCAGTGGGGCGCAGGTCCACTGATCGTCGGCGCTGGTTCTGCGGCGTAATGCGCTCGCGGACAGGCGTAGATGCACCGACAGATCGACGTTCAATTCCCGTCCGAGCAACATGGGTCCGGCGATCAGGACGATCTGATTCGCTGCCGCCGAGGCGCTGCGGGCCCGAGCCGAACGATCGGTGGCCTCATCCCACAGTCGCGGTAGAAAGTGACCTTCGCCACCGGGGCGTAGCGGGGCGATGACCTCTCGAACGAGGGCTTCGTAGTCGAACCACAGTGTGCGATAGCTCAATTCGTCGGTGCGCGAGTACTCGAATCGAATGGACGCAGGTCGGACGTAGTCGTGCAGGTCGACGACGGCAGCCGGACGGCCCCGAGAGCGGGCGTGTTCGGCTGCGCGCGTGGCGAAGTCGACCGGCCGCGCGGCATCCGCGCCGTCGATCACGACGATCGATCGGGTCCCGTCCGGGCACGAATCGACGATCGACTCCACGAGAAGATCGGGAAATATCGGCACCGGTTGACCCACACCGACCATCTTGCCTGGTCCTTCCGTTGTTAGCCTGAGCCGTTGTCACAGAAAGGTGGACACCAGCCATGGCCAGCATCGAGGACATTCTCGAATTGGAACGCATCGAGAACGACATCTATCGGGGACGGACTTTCCCTTCTCGGCTGCCCCGTACGTTCGGCGGTCAGGTGGCGGGCCAGGCGCTCGTCGCGGCGGTGCGCACAGTGGCACCCGAGTTTCGCGTGCATTCGCTGCACGGCTACTTCCTGCGTCCGGGCAATCCGAACGAACCGGCCGTGTTCATGGTCGATCGGATTCGCGACGGACGGTCGTTCTGTACCCGCCGCGTCACCGGAATTCAGCACGGCAAGGCGATCTTCACGATGTCCGCCTCGTTCCACGGCGACGACGACGGCATTTCGCATCAGGACGTCATGCCCGAGGTCGTGGGGCCGGACAGCCTGCCCGATCCCACCACCCTCGCCGAGTACGACCACTCCTACTACAAGGAGTGGTCGGAATGGGACATCCGTCTCATTCCCGACGACCAGACCGTCAAGCATCCCAGTTTCGCTGCGCAGCAACGTGTGTGGTTCCGCTACCGGGACACGTTGCCCGACGATCAGGTGTTCCACGTCTGCGCACTCGCCTACATGAGCGACATGACGCTGCTCGGATCGGCCAAGGTGCCACACCCGGACGCCGTCACACAGACGGCCTCGCTCGATCACGCGCTGTGGTTCCTGCGGCCCTTCCGGGCCGACGAATGGTTGCTCTACGACCAGACCTCGCCATCGGCAGATTTCGGGCGGGCACTGACGCAGGGACGAATCTTCGACACGTCCGGCCGGCTGGTTGCCGCGGTGGTGCAGGAGGGGCTCATGCGATTCGAGCGGGACCCCGACGCGCCCCATGTCGATCCCTTCGGGCGCAAGTGAGCACTCCGACCGTCGGAGTTCTCGCACTGCAGGGAGACGTTCGCGAACACCTGGCCGCGCTCGAGTCGAGCGGTGCGCACGGTGTCACGGTGCGTCGGCCCGCCGAACTCGCGCAGATCGACGGACTGATCATCCCCGGCGGGGAATCGACGACCATGAGCACTCTGCTCGGCGTTTTCGACCTTCTCGATCCGCTGCGTGCTCGGCTGGCCGAGGGACTGCCCGCCTACGGTTCGTGCGCGGGCATGATTCTGCTGGCGTCCGAGATCCTCGACACCCGGCCCGACGCCCGGCATCTCGATTCTCTCGACATCACGGTGCGGCGCAACGCTTTCGGGCGTCAGGTCGATTCCTTCGAAACCGATCTCGACGTCACCGGCATCGACGGTGGACCGGTGCGCGCGGTGTTCATCCGCGCGCCGTGGGTCGAGCGGGTGGGCGAGCATGTCGAGGTGCTCGCCACCGTGCCGCACGGACCGGCCGCCGGACGTGTGGTGGCCGTTCGTCAGAACTCCGTTCTCGCGACGAGCTTTCATCCCGAGGTCACCGGCGACGATCGAGTGCACGCCCTCTTCGTAGACATGGTGCGAGGCCGCTAGAACCTTCGATGGTCGGTCGGTGCCGAGCGAGGTACCGGGCGAGTAAAGTCGACAACACTGATTTCGAGCAGGAAGGGGCCCTATCGCATGAGCGGCCACTCAAAATGGGCCACCACCAAGCACAAGAAGGCGGTGATCGACGCCCGACGTGGCAAGTCTTTCGCCAAGCTCATCAAGAATATCGAGGTGGCGGCCCGCACGGGTGGCGGTGACCCCACCGGAAATCCGACGCTCTTCGACGCCATTCAGAAGGCGAAGAAGACCTCGGTGCCCATCGACAACATCGAGCGGGCGCGCAAGCGAGGTGCAGGCGAAGAGACCGGTGGTGCCGATTGGCAGACCATCATGTACGAGGGCTACGGACCCAACGGTGTCGCCATCCTGATCGAATGTCTCACCGACAACCGCAATCGCGCCGCAGGCGAGGTGCGCGTCGCGATGACCCGCAACGGCGGAAACATGGCCGATCCGGGTTCGGTGTCGTACCTGTTCTCGCGCAAGGGTGTGGTGACCCTGGAGAAGAACGGTCAGAGCGAGGACGACGTTCTGATGGCCGTTCTCGAAGCCGGTGCCGAGGAAGTCAACGACAACGGCGACACGTTCGAGGTCGTCAGCGAGCCGACCGACCTGGTCGCCGTGCGCACCGCCCTCCAGGAGGCCGGAATCGACTACGACTCGGCCGAGGCGAGCTTCCAGGCATCGGTCAACGTCCCGGTCGACGCGGACGGTGCACGCAAGGTGTTCAAGCTCATCGACGCACTCGAAGACAGTGACGACGT
Source organism: uncultured Rhodococcus sp. (assembly GCA_963517305.1). Lineage (GTDB taxonomy): Bacteria > Actinomycetota > Actinomycetes > Mycobacteriales > Mycobacteriaceae > Rhodococcoides. Next base: position 41,165 of record CAUQEL010000027.1, on the reverse strand, counting down.
CCAGAACGTGTGGTCCAACGTCGACCTCTCCGACGAGGTCATGGCGGAGCTCGACGAGGAGGACTGACGCCTCTGGCATCCGACGACGTGATCGACCGGGTGTCGTATCCCTGATCCGACGGTGGGCTCCGCTACGCTATCGAACAACAGTTCGTAAGCGGAAGGTGTGGTGGCGTGCGGGTGATGGGTGTCGACCCCGGTCTCACCAGGTGTGGGCTCAGTCTGATCGAGGGTGGCGTGGGCCGAACGGTGGTCGCGCTCGATGTCGATGTGGTGCGAACGCCCGCGGACATGGATCTCGCGCAGCGTTTGCTGCGGATTTCCGAGGCCGCGGAGTACTGGCTCGATACCCACAAGCCCTCGGTGGTGGCGATCGAGCGAGTCTTCGCCCAACACAACGTGCGTACGGCCATGGGCACGGCCCAGGCCGGTGGCGTCATCGCCCTCGCCGCGGCCAGGCGCGGAGTCGACGTCTGCTTCCACACTCCCAGTGAGGTCAAGGCCGCCGTCACGGGCAACGGCTCGGCCGACAAGGCTCAGGTGACCGCGATGGTCATGCGCATTCTGGGTCTGCAGACGGCGCCGACTCCTGCCGACGCGGCCGATGCACTGGCCCTCGGGATCTGTCATTGCTGGCGGGCTCCCATGATCGCCCGCATGGCGAAGGCCGAGGCCATGGCCGCCGAACAGAAACGCAAGTACGACGCGCGTCTGGCCGAGGAGCGCAAGGCTCGCGCCGTGGTGGCACGCAGGATCGAGAAATTGGCCAAGAAGGAGGCGGGCGCACGATGATCGCGTCGATCAGGGGTTCGGTGGTCGACATCGCGCTCGATCACACCGTGCTCGAGGCCGCGGGCGTCGGGTACCGCGTCAACGCCACTCCGGCGACGTTGGCCACGCTGCATCGGGGGAGTGAAGCGACCCTCGTGACGACCATGATCGTGCGCGAGGATTCGCAGACTCTGTACGGGTTCCCCGACAAGGAGTCGCGTGAGCTGTTCGAGTTGCTCCTCACCGTGACCGGCGTCGGCCCGCGAATCGCCATGGCAACCCTTGCCGTGCACGAGCCCGACGCGCTGCGAACGGCGTTGGCGGACAGTGATATCGGAGCTCTGACCCGAGTTCCCGGTATCGGCAAGCGCGGCGCGGAGAGAATGGTCGTCGAGTTGCGCGACAAGGTCGACGCGGTGGTCGGACGCGCCGGAAGCGCGGCCGTGCCGGGATCCGGTGCGGGCAATTCGATGCGAGACCAGATCGTCGAAGCGCTGATCGGTCTCGGATTCCCCACCAAGCAGGCCGAGGAAGCCACCGATGCGGTACTCGCTCAGCAGCCCGAGGCCACCACGTCGACCGCGTTGAGGGCGGCACTGGCGTATCTCGGAAAGTCCAGGTAGGCCCGGGTGGCCGAGGAAGACCAGTTCGCCGAATCTCAGGTCGGTGCGGACGCGATGTCCGACGATCTGGATGTAGAGACGAGTCTGCGTCCGAAGAACCTCACCGATTTCATCGGGCAACCTCGCGTGCGGGAGCAGCTCCAGCTCGTGTTGTCGGGGGCCAAGATGCGCGGCGGCACCCCCGATCACATCCTCATGTCGGGGCCGCCGGGCCTCGGCAAGACCAGTATGGCGATGATCATCGCCGCCGAGCTGGGAACCTCGCTTCGACTCACGTCGGGTCCGGCGCTCGAGCGAGCAGGCGATCTCGCGGCGATGCTCAGCAACCTGGTCGAAGGCGACGTGCTGTTCATCGACGAGATCCATCGCATCGCCCGTCCGGCCGAGGAGATGCTGTACCTGGCGATGGAGGACTTCCGCGTGGACGTCATCGTCGGCAAGGGACCGGGCGCGACGTCGATTCCCCTCGAGGTCGCACCGTTCACTCTCGTCGGTGCCACCACCAGGTCGGGTGCGCTCACCGGCCCACTGCGAGATCGGTTCGGATTCGTCGCGCACATGGATTTCTACGAGCCGAGCGAACTCGAGCGCATCCTCATGCGGTCGGCGGGAATCCTGGGCGTGCCGATCGACCGGGACGGCTGCGCGGAAATCGCCGGGCGCTCGCGCGGCACCCCCCGAATTGCGAACCGACTGCTCCGGCGAGTCCGCGACTACGCGGACGTGCGCGGCGACGGCACCGTCACCCAGGACACCGCGAAGGCCGCCCTGGTGGTCTACGACGTCGACAAACTCGGGCTCGACCGACTCGACCGCGCAGTACTCAGCGCGCTCATCCGTAGCTTCGGCGGAGGGCCGGTGGGAGTGTCCACACTGGCCGTCGCCGTCGGCGAGGAACCCTCGACGGTCGAGGAAGTGTGCGAGCCGTTCCTGGTGCGTGCCGGAATGATCGCCCGCACCCCCCGAGGGCGCGTTGCGACCGCTGCTGCGTGGCAACACCTCGGCCTGACGCCGCCACCGGACCTCGCAGTGGGTGGAATTTCGGTCCGATCCTCGGAGGTTCAGCAGGGATTATTCGAGTGAATCGGGCACAACAGGACACGAACGGACCGAACCGGTCGCAGGTAATGGCACACTGGGTAGCTGCGAGGCCCGCACCGGCGACGTTCTCGCACGAGACAATGACGTATTTCGAACCCGACTTCGAGGACTGACCTTCCGATGGATTTGCTGTTTCCGCTGCTGATCGTGGCCCTTCTGGTACCGCTGTTTCTCAACGCGCGTCGACAGAAGAAGGTGTTGGCCAAGACCACGGAAATGCAGGACTCACTGAAGATCGGCGACGAGGTCGTCACCACCGCCGGCCTGTACGCCCGCGTCGTCCTGGTCGAGGACGACACGATCGACCTGGAGATCGCCGACGGCGTCATCACCACCTGGTCGCGTGCAGTCGTCCGTGAGGTGCTGCCCGACGATTCCGAGTTCGACGACACCGACCTCGACGCCACCGCCGAAGCGGACATCGCGGCCCTCGGCTCGAACGACACCGCGGGACCGTCCCTGAACAAGGCAAACGCGAGCCGACCGGACGAGACCGTCGAGCAGACGTCGAAGAGGCTTGAAAAAGAGTGAGCAGGATGTGATCGAAAACCGCTGTCGGAGACAGTATCCGGCAGCGGTTTTCTCTGCGGTGACCGATGTGGTGCACAATCGCACCGCTCACTGCTGAAACACCGGGCCGCAAGGCCTTGCAGGAACCGATACTTTCCATCGCCTCAGAGGAGAAACACACACCGTGGCACCTTCCAGCGGACCGGTGCAGCCCGCCCGCTATCTCGCCGTTTTCGCGGTGCTGATGGCAGCGGTGTACGCCATGGTCTTCTTCACCGGAGACAAAGATCCCTCGCCGAAGTTGGGTATCGACCTGCAGGGCGGCACGCGCGTGACACTCACCGCGCGGACCCCCGACGGCAATGCGCCGACGCAGGACAGCCTGCAGCAGGCGCAGCAGATCATCGAGACTCGGGTGAACGGTCTCGGTGTGACCGGGTCCGAGGTGGTCGTCGACGGCGACAACCTGGTCATCACGGTGCCCGGTGACGACAGCTCCCAGGCGCGAACCCTCGGGCAGACCGCGCGACTGTTCATCCGGCCCGTGGTGGGATCCGTTGCTCCGTCCGCGGGCGAGGGTGCAGGTACGCAGCAGACCCCGGTCGACCCGGCCGCGCCGGTCGATCCTGCGGCACCGGCAGACCCCGCTGCGTCCGTGGACCCCGCGGCACCGGCCGCGCCTCAGAGTCGGGTGTTCCCGGCGCAGGATCCGTCTGCGGTCGATCCGACGCCCACCCCCGCCACCGATGCTCCCGCCACCGATGCGCCTGCCACCGAGGCACCGGCGGCCGACGACCCCGCCACCGACGCGTCGCTGTCCGACGCAGAGCGTGCGGCCCAGGAGATCGCCGACGCCAGAGCACTCCGGCAGAGCGAGGATCCGCAGATCCAACAGCTGGCCATGCAGTCCCTCGACTGCAACGCCGCCGACCCGCTCGCCGGCAACGACGATCCGGCGCTGCCCCTCGTGGCGTGCTCGACCGACGGAACAGCCGTCTACCTGCTGGGTCCCACGATCATCGACGGACAGCAGATTTCCGACGCGACCTCCGGTTTCGACAGCCAGCAGGCCCAGTTTCAGGTGAGCCTGACGTTCGACTCGGAGGGATCCGAGACCTGGGCTCAGTTCACCGCAGCCAACCTGCAGAAACAGGCCGCGTTCGTACTGGACTCGAAGGTGATCAGCGCGCCGGTCATCCAGGGGGCCACCCCCGCGGGCAGCGCCACCTCGATCACCGGCAACTTCAACAACCAGACCGCGTCCGAGCTCGCCAACACCCTCAAGTACGGCTCCCTGCCGCTGTCCTTCGTGTCCTCGGAGGCCGAAACGGTTTCGGCAACGCTGGGATTGGCCTCGCTCGACGCCGGCCTGATCGCCGGTGCAATCGGTCTGGCGCTCGTGCTGGTGTACTGCCTGCTGTACTACCGCGCCCTCGGCCTGCTCACGGCGCTGTCGTTGGTACTGGCCGGTCTGGTCGTCTACGGAATCATCGTTCTGCTGGGCAGATGGATCAACTTCACGCTCGACCTCGCCGGCATCGCCGGACTGATCATCGGTATCGGTATGACCGCGGACTCGTTCGTCGTGTTCTTCGAGCGCATCAAGGACGAGATCCGGGAGGGCCGCAGCTTCCGGTCGGCGGTTCCTCGCGGTTGGGCACGCGCACGCAAGACGATCCTGTCCGGCAACGCGGTCAGCTTCATCGCGGCCGCGGTGCTCTACGTGCTGGCCATCGGTCAGGTCCGCGGCTTCGCGTTCACCCTCGGTCTGACGACGATCCTGGACATCATCGTCGTGGTGCTGGTGACCTGGCCGCTGGTGTACCTCGCGTCGAAATCCAAGTTCTGGTCCAAGCCGTCCGTCAACGGGCTCGGTGCCGTCCAGCAGATCGCTGCGGAGCGCAAGCGCGCGGCCAACAAGGCCCTCGCCGTCAAGACCGGCACTGCGCCGTCGAAGGAGGCATGACATGTCGGACACGACCACGTCGACCCCATCGCCCCTCGACGATTCGGGAGTCGATCAATCCACCCAGCCCAGGCACAGCTGGCTGTCCCGGCTGTACACCGGCACCGGGGCCTTCGACATCATCGGTCGTCGCCGGTTCTACTACATCCTCACCGGCGTCATCGTCCTGGTGTGCCTGCTGAGCTTCCTGGTGCGTGGCTTCACCCTCGGCATCGACTTCGAGGGCGGAACACGCATCGCGCTGCCCGCCGCCGACAACATCTCCACCGAGCAGGTCGAGACCGTCTACAACGACTCGCTCGGGATGGCACCGGTGTCGGTGCAGACCGTCGGATCCGGGGCAGCGGCAACGGTGCAGATCCGTTCCGAGGCACTCGACCCCGCCGAAGTGGACAGCCTGCGTCAGGCTCTGTTCGAGGCATTCCAGCCGCAGGACAACTCGGGTACCGCCACACCCAACGCCATCAGTGTGTCCGACGTCAGCGAAACCTGGGGAGGCCAGATCACCCAGAAGGCGCTGATCGCGCTCGCGGTCTTCCTGGTCGTCGTCAGCATCTACATCGCCGTTCGATACGAACGGGACATGGCCTTCGCGTCCCTGGCCGCCCTGGCCTTCGACCTCATCGTCACCGCAGGCGTGTACTCGCTCGTCGGCTTCGAGGTGACCCCGGCGACGGTCATCGGTCTGCTGACGATTCTCGGTTTCTCCCTGTACGACTCGGTGGTGGTGTTCGACAAGGTCGAGGAGAACACCCGCGGCATCCTCAACCTGCATCGCAAGACGTTCGCGGAGCAGGCCAACCTGGCGGTCAACCAGACTCTGATGCGCTCGATCAACACGACCGTGATCGGCGTGCTGCCGGTGCTCGCGTTGATGGTCGTGGCGGTCTGGCTGCTCGGAGTCGGAACGCTGAAGGATCTGGCGCTGGTGCAGCTCGTCGGCATGATCGTCGGTGCCTACTCGTCGATCTTCTTCGCCACTCCGTTGCTGGTGACGCTCAAGGAGAAGTGGGGCCCCGTCGCAGCGCACACGCGCAAGGTGCACGCCAAGCGCGCCGAAGCAGCAGCTCGCGCAGCCGGTCTCGCTCCGGAGCCGGTGGCCGTCGGTGTGGCCGCCCCGACGGCGTCGGCTCCGCAGCCGGGCAACCGCCCCACCGGTAAGCGAAACAAGAAGCGTCGGTAGAACCACCCTCGACAGGGACGGAGAGTGCACGTGAAACGCAGGTGGAGCGCGGCACTGGTGGCAGCGAGTGTCGGCGCGGTGTCCATCACCGCGTGTTCGTCGCCCGAGGACAAGGTGCCCTCGATCGGTTACTCGTTCGACAACGTGGTGAACACCTACAACGCGAGAACCGTCGACGGCGCGGCGTCGGGAGCCCGGCTGGCCTTCACTCGGGTGCAGGTGGGCTTCAGCTACCTCGGACCCGAGGGAGACGCATTGTCGGACAACGACATCGGAACCGTGTCCGTGGTTCCCGGCGACACCTTGACCGTGCAGTATTCCATCGCCGCCGCCGCGACGTACTCGGACGGTGCGCCGATGGCCTGCGATGACCTGGTGTTGGCCTGGGCGGCGAACAGCGGAAGCTTCGCCACCGACCGTCCCCTGTTCGACGCGGCGTCGACGGCCGGGTACTCCGACATCGAGCGCATCGACTGCGTTCCGGGGGCCAAGGAAGCCACGGTCGTCTTCGCCTCCGGCCGCAGCTACCAGAACTGGCGTGCCCTGTTCGGAGCCACCGACCTGCTACCGGCACATGTCGCAGCTCGGGCAGCGGGCGTGCCGAACGTCGTCGATCCCATCCTGGCCGAGGACGACGATGCGGTGAGCCGCATCGCCGACTTCTGGAACACCGGATGGACCCTGACACCGGGCTCGATCGACCTTTCGCTGCTGCCCTCGGCCGGCCCGTACCGCATCGAGTCCTACACCGACGAGGACGGTCTCGTGCTCGTCGCCAACGACGCCTGGTGGGGAATCCCACCCCAGACCGAGCAGGTCGTCGTCTGGCCCAAGGGCACCGACCTGGCGGCGAAGTCTGCGGACGGCTCGCTGGACGTGGTCGACCACGGTGCCGGTGCCGTCGATCTCGGGATCACCGAGGGATTCACGACCACCGAGGAACCGTCGCGAGGCGTCGAGCAGTTGACGTTCGCAACCCAGGGGGTGCTGGCCGACGCGAGTGCACGTCGAGCAGTGGCCGCGTGCATCCCGAGATCGGATCTGTTCGACACACTGGGCCACCCCGGTTTCGAGGCGGCAGCGGCGGGTCTGGGAGCGGGCGTCGTCGACTCGCGTCTCGTCCGTCCCGACACGCTCGAGTATCCATCGGTCGCAACGGTGGTGGGCGATCGATACCAGCGCTCGGACCTGGACCAGGCGAGCCGAGAACTGGAGGCGGCGGGCGAGAATGCTCTGACCGTTCGTGTCGGATACCGGGGACCGGACGCGCGCCGCGCCCAGGTGGTGAGTCGCATGGCTGCCGATTGTGCCGCCGCGGGCATCACCGTCGAGGACGCGAGCTCACCGGACTTCACACCGTCCGCACTGCGGGCCGGGGCGGTCGATGCCGTCCTCGGTAGCAGCGGATCGCTTCCCGGACCGTCGGGTTCGGCTGCCATGGTCACTGCACGGTATTCGCTGCGGACGGGCATCGGTACGAACGTCGGCGGATACAGCAACGGCAGAATCGATGCCATCGTCGATCAGTTGGCGGTGACCGACGATCCCGAGCGCATACTGGCGCTGGCCACCGAGGGCGAGAACATCCTGTGGAACGACATGCCGTCGCTTCCCCTGTACAACGAGCCGCGTACCACCATCGTCAGTGACGGCATGCAGGACGTGGTGCCCAACCCGACGGCCGCTGGTGCCGGATGGAACATGGATCGGTGGGTGCTTCTTCGATGAACGACGCAGGCGATCGAGCGGGAGCTGCCGCTGCCGTCACCAGGCTGACGCGGTGGGTCGACGATTTCCCGGTCCCCGGTGTGCGCTTCGGTGATCTGACACCGGTGTTCGCGGACGGACCGGCGCTACGCAGCGTCGTGTCGGAACTGGCTCTGGGTTTCGAAGACGTCGACCTGGTGGCGGGTATCGACGCACGGGGATTCCTGCTGGGGGCCGGGGTTGCCCTCGAACTCGGGTGCGGTGTGCTCGCGGTGCGCAAGGCGGGCAAGCTGCCGCCTCCGGTGCATTCACGGTCGTACGAACTCGAGTACGGAACCGCCGCCCTGCAGATCCCGACTGCGATCGACGTGGCCGGAAAACGAGTGCTCGTGGTCGACGACGTGCTGGCGACCGGCGGTACCGTCGACGCGACGGCTCGGTTGTTGGCCGAGCAGGGAGCGGTGATCGCCGGTGCTGCTGTCGTTCTCGAGATCGCCGTCCTGGGCGGGCGCGACAAGTGCAGTGGCTACCCGCTCGGCTGCCTGGTTCGGGTATGAGGACTAAAGTCTCTTTCACAATGCGTTGACGTTTCGACGACAGCGCAGAACGTGTGGCAGGAGGTGATGAGAGTGACCCGTTACATCGATCAGCCCTTGCCCGAACGGCCTGCCGTACCCGAGCGGCCCGCAGTTGCCGACCGGACCGGAGTTGCCGACCGGACCGGAGTTACCGATCGGACCGGAGTCGACATCGTCACGACCGACGAGTCCGCGTCCGGTGCTGCCCGCCCGGCCATCGACACTCCGGTTTCCCACGACCCGGTTCCCCACGATCCGGCGGTGACCGATTCGCAGGCTCCGTCGGGAACCCGTAATTCGGCACCTGTCCCCACCTCGGCATCGCGGCGGGTGCGTGCACGTCTGGCGCGCCGCATCACCGCTGGGCGCAGCGCGGCGGTCAAGCCGGTGCTCGAGCCACTCGTCAGCCTGCACCGTGAGCTCTATCCCAAGGCCGATCTGACGTTGCTGCAGCGGGCCTACGACGTTGCGGACGAGCTGCATGCCTCCCAGATGCGCAAGTCCGGCGATCCGTACATCACGCATCCGCTCGCCGTGGCCAACATTCTGGCCGAGCTGGGAATGGACACGACCACGCTGGTTGCGGCGCTGCTGCACGACACCGTCGAGGACACCGGATATTCGCTCGCCAAGCTGACCGAGGAATTCGGCGACGAGGTCTCTCATCTCGTGGACGGCGTGACCAAGCTCGACAAGGTCGTGCTCGGAACTGCAGCCGAGGGCGAGACGATTCGCAAGATGATCATCGCGATGGCGCGAGATCCGCGGGTGTTGGTCATCAAGGTCGCGGACCGGTTGCACAACATGCGCACCATGCGGTTCCTGCCCCCGGAGAAGCAGGCGCGCAAAGCCAAAGAGACGTTGGAAGTCATTGCGCCGCTTGCCCATCGGCTCGGAATGGCCACGGTCAAGTGGGAGCTCGAAGACCTGGCGTTCGCAATTCTTCATCCCAAGAAGTACGACGAGATCGTGCGGCTCGTCGCCGATCGTGCGCCGTCCCGCGACACCTACCTCGAGAAGGTTCGGGCCGAGATCAATGCGACACTCGCCGCGTCGAGAATCAGTGCGGTGGTCGAGGGTCGCCCGAAGCACTACTGGTCGATCTACCAGAAGATGATCGTCAAGGGCCGCGACTTCGACGACATCCACGACCTCGTTGGCGTTCGCATCCTGTGCGACGAGATTCGTGACTGCTACGCCGCTGTCGGTGTGGTGCATTCGCTGTGGCAGCCGATGGCGGGCCGTTTCAAGGACTACATCGCGCAGCCGCGGTACGGCGTCTACCAGTCTCTGCACACCACGGTGATCGGTCCCGAGGGCAAGCCCCTCGAGGTGCAGATCCGTACGCGGGACATGCACCGCACAGCCGAGTTCGGTATCGCTGCGCACTGGCGGTACAAGGAGACCAAGGGCAAGCATTCGCAGGACAACGCCGAGGTCGACGACATGGCGTGGATGCGCCAGCTGCTCGACTGGCAGCGAGAAGCCGCCGATCCGGGTGAGTTCCTCGAGTCGCTGCGCTACGACCTCGCGGTCAAGGAGATCTTCGTCTTCACTCCCAAGGGCGATGTCGTCACCCTGCCCGCCGGATCGTGTCCGGTCGACTTCGCGTACGCGGTGCACACCGAGGTGGGGCATCGCTGCATCGGCGCGCGGGTCAACGGTCGACTCGTCGCACTGGAACGGACTCTGGACAACGGTGAAGTAGTCGAGGTGTTCACCTCGAAAGCTGCCACCGCCGGTCCCAGTCGGGACTGGCAGGGGTTCGTCGCCTCACCGCGTGCCAAGACCAAGATTCGCCAGTGGTTCGCCAAGGAGCGCCGCGAGGAAGCCCTGGAGGCAGGCAAGGACGGTATCGCCAAGGAGGTCCGTCGAGGCGGACTTCCCCTGCAGCGCTTGATGAACGCCGAGTCCATGTCGACGATCGCGCACGAGCTACGTTATGTCGACGTTTCCGCGCTCTACACCGCGGTCGGCGAGAATCATGTGTCCGCTCGACACGTGGTGCAGCGGTTGGTCGCCCATCTCGGTGGCGTCGGCGATGTCGAAGAAGAGCTCGCCGAGCGGTCGACGCCGTCGACCATCCCGACTCGGCCCCGTCAGGTCGGCGACGCAGGAGTGTTGGTCACCGGTGCCGAGGGCGTCGTTGCGAAACTCGCGAAGTGCTGCACTCCGGTGCCGGGAGACGAGATCCTCGGATTCGTCACCCGGGGTGGTTCGGTGAGCGTCCACCGCACCGACTGCACCAACGCACGGTCGCTCGAGGAGCAGTCCGAACGGTTCATCGAGGTTCAGTGGGCTCCGTCTGCGTCCTCGGTGTTCCTCGTTGCCATCCAGATCGAGGCACTCGACCGTCACCGACTGCTCTCCGACGTCACCAAGGCGCTCGCCGACGAGAAGGTCAACATTCTCTCGGCGTCCGTGGCCACGTCCGGGGACCGGGTTGCGATCAGCAAGTTCACGTTCGAGATGGGTGACCCGAAGCACCTCGGGCATGTGCTGAACGTCGTGCGCAACGTCGAGGGCGTGTACGACGTGTACCGCCTGACGTCGGCAGCCTGAGCGCCAGTCCTCGAACCGCGAGAGGGTGAGCAGATTTTCTGCTCACCCTCTCGCTTTCGAATCCGAACTCAGGCTGCGGACTCCACGATCACCGGGGTCGCCGGTGCGCCGTCCTCGGAGCCGCCGGTGACCCCGCCCGCTGCGATGGCGTCGAGGGTTTGCAGACCGGCGTCCGAGATGGTGCCGAACACCGTGTACTGCGGCGGGAGCACCGAATCCGCGTACACCAGGAAGAACTGGCTGCCGTTGGTGTCGGGGCCGGCATTGGCCATGGCCAGCGTTCCGCGGGGGTACACCACCGGATTCTCGGCCTGCGCCGGATCGCCGGCGTACGCGGTGGTGGGGTACTCGTTGGCGAAGGTGTATCCCGGGCCGCCTCGACCGGACCCGGACGGGTCACCGCACTGCAGTACCTCGAGGCCCGGCGACGTCGTGAGTCGGTGACAGGGCGAGCCGTCGAGGTATCCCTGCTGGACGAGGCCGAGGACGCTGTTGACGGTGCACGGTGCCTGCGTCCGGTCGAGTGTGATGCCGATCGAACCCGCAGTGGTGGACAACGTCACATCGACGTTTCCGTACACGTCGATGTTGTCGGTCGCGGGAGGGTCGACCTCCTTGACAGCCGGCGACTCCTCCGGATACGAGCAGGACACCGTATCGGTCGTCGGCTGCGGCACAGGCGGCAACGCTCCGAAACGAGACAGATCGAGTGCCGGCCGCGGCGCGGGTGCTTCGGTCGTCGTCGAAGTCGTCGACGAGGGTGTAGTGGCCGGTGCAGCTGCCGGTTCGGCCGAACCGGAACACCCTGCGAGGACCAGCGCGGTGGCCGAGACCGCGATCGTCAGAGCCGAGGCGCGTTTCACAGATCGCTCAACATGGACGTGATGTCGACCGGTTCGGCGGGGGCTCCGTCTGACGCTCCGCCCTGCGCGCCCTTGGCCGCGATGGCGTCGAGGGTGGCGAGTCCGGTTTCGTCGATGGTGCCGAACGCGGTGTAGGCGGGCGGCAGTTCGGAATCGCCGTAGACGAGGAAGAACTGGCTGCCGTTGGTACCCGGGCCTGCGTTGGCCATGGCCAACGTTCCGCGTGGGTAGGCGATCGGGGCCTGCGAAGCGGGGTCACCCTCGGCGAATGTATCGGTGGGGAATTCGTCGGCGAACTGGTAGCCCGGTCCACCGGAGCCGGTGCCGGTGGGATCACCGCACTGCAGGACCTGCAGGCCCGCGCCCGTGGTGAGGCGGTGGCAGGTGGTGCCGTCGAAGTAGCCCTGATTGGCGAGCGAGACGAAACTGTTGACCGTGCACGGAGACTCGGGGTTGTTCAGCGTCAGCCCGATGTTCCCCGCGCTCGTGGTCATGCTGTAGCTCAGCGGCTCGTCGCTGGTGGGCACGTTGTCGGTGCGCGGGGGAGTGTTCGGCTTGGCCGCCGGTTGCTCCGCGGCGGGGTAGGAGCAGTTCACCGTCTCGGGCAGCGGCTCGGTGCGTCCCGCTGCGATGATCGAATCGGCGGGCGCCGACGTCGTCGACTCCTGGGCGGTACTCGCGTCGTCGTCACCGCGGGTCACCACGAACACGACCGAGACGACGGCCACGACCGCGACGACGCCGAGAACGGAACCGGCGATCGTCAATTGCTTACGACGCCGCGCTCGCTCGGCGCGGCGTACGAGTTGGCGTTCGAGCTTTCGTTTGGCAGCCTCGCGCCGTTGCTCGTTGCTGGGCAATTCGTGTTCCTCCCGCTTGTCGAAAAACGACCTCGCCCGCTCGCTGCACGGACCGATCGTGTGGTAGCCGGCCGAGAATCGGCCAACGCGAGTTTGCCATCACTGCCTGAGAGCATGCTGGGGGGACCCGGCGGGAGCGGCCCCACTAAGCTTGCTCGGTACTTCGGCCTCAGCCTTTAGGAGCGTTTGTCTTGCTCGTCACCGGATTCCCCGCAGGCATGTTTCAGACGAACTGTTACATCCTGGCCCAGGACGACGCGTCCGAGTGTGTCGTGGTCGATCCCGGTCAGGACGCCGCGGATCCGCTGATCGACTTCCTGACGCAGTCCTCGCTCACCCCCACCGCAGTACTTCTCACACACGGTCATCTGGACCACACGTGGTCGGTGGAGCCGATCTGCGCAAAGTACGGCATCCCGGCGTACATCGCACCCGAGGACCGCTACATGCTGGCCGATCCGATCAAGGGGACGGGCCCGACGTTGGCGGCGGTACTGGGAGACCTCAAATTCCACGAACCGGCCGAGGTGATCGAGCTCACGGACGGTCGACTGCTCGAACTCGCCGGAATCGAATTCACCGTGGTGCACACCCCCGGGCACACCCAGGGATCGGTGGTGTTCCTCGCCCACGCCGACGGGCCCGACGGCTCGGTTCCGTTGGCACTGACCGGGGACACCCTCTTCGCGGGATCGATCGGGCGCAGCGACCTGCCCGGCGGCGATCATGATCAGCTGCTGCGATCGATCGCGAGTCGGCTGCTACCGCTCAGTGACGACACGGTGGTGCTCCCGGGGCACGGCGGACAGAGCTCGATCGGCCAGGAACGCGAGTCCAACCCGTTCCTCGTTGGACTCACCGACCCCGAGCAAGGGAAGCTGTGAACGTGAGCAAGCCGACCGCCTTTTCTGCGCCCAAGGGCGTCCCCGATTACTTCCCCCCGAACTCGGCCGAGTTCGTCGCCGTACGCGAGGGGTTGCTCGACGCAGCCCGCAACGCCGGCTACGGCCACATCGAACTGCCGATCTTCGAGGACACCGGCCTGTTCGCCCGCGGGGTGGGGGAGTCGACCGATGTGGTGAGCAAGGAGATGTACACCTTCTCCGATCGCGGAGACCGATCGGTGACGCTGCGACCCGAAGGCACCGCCGGAGTCATGCGCGCGGTGATAGAGCACGGGTTGGACCGGGGGGCGCTGCCGGTCAAGTTGGCCTACGCCGGGCCGTTCTTCCGCTACGAACGCCCGCAGGCCGGTCGGTACCGGCAGCTGCAGCAGGTGGGTGTCGAGGCGATCGGCGTCGACGACCCGGCGCTGGACGCCGAGGTCATCGCCGTGGCCGACGCCGGTTTCCGGGCCCTCGGGCTCACCGGGTTCCGGCTCGAGATCACCTCGCTCGGCGACGACACCTGCCGCCCGCAGTACCGAGAACTGTTGCAGCAGTTCCTGTTCGCGCTTCCCCTCGACGAGGACACCCGTCGACGCGCCGAGATCAACCCGCTGCGTGTGCTCGACGACAAGCGACCCGAGGTGCGAGCGATGACCGCGGACGCACCGCTGATGCTCGATCACCTCTCCGATTCGGCGAAGGAACACTTCGACGAAGTGCTGGCATACCTGGACGTGATGAACGTTCCGTACCTGGTGAACCCGCGGATGGTGCGCGGACTCGACTACTACACCAAGACGACGTTCGAGTTCGTGCACGACGGGCTCGGCGCACAATCGGGCATCGGCGGCGGCGGACGCTACGACGGATTGATGGAACAGCTCGGCGGGCAGGCGCTCTCCGGAATCGGGTTCGGCCTCGGCGTCGATCGCACGGTGCTGGCACTCGCCGCCGAGGGTAAGACCGCAGGCGCGACGGCGCGATGCCAGGTTTTCGGCGTTCCGATGGGTGCAGGTGCCAAGCTGGCGGTCGTAGACATCGCGGCTCAGCTACGCGAACGAGGAATAGCAGTGGACATGGCCTACGGAAATCGCGGGATCAAGGGCGCCATGAAAGCCGCCGACCGATCCGGAGCGCGGTTCGCGTTGATGCTCGGCGATCAGGAACTGGCTGCGGAATCGGTTCTGGTGAAAGACCTGTCGAACGGCGAGCAGGACACCGTTCCGATGGCCGACGTGGTCGACGCCCTCGGAGCGCGCCTTGCCCAGTGAGTCCCGGCCCGGTGACTCTCGGCCAAACGCGGGGCCGGTAGCCCTGGACCTGGTCTCGGTGGAGTTCCTGGCACCGCGCCTGCGCAAGATCATGGTCGGGTCGGCCGCGATCGGGATCGTTCTCACCGTCGTTCTGGCGCTGTTCGTGCCGGTGTGGGTTGCAGTTCTCGTCGGGGTGATCGTCGGCGGTCCCGCAGTACTGTCGGGCTGGCTCGGTCTGCGCCGACGGATATGGCTCGACGGACCGCGACTGTGCGCGCGCGGATTGCGCACTCGTCGGCTGAAGATGCCGGAGGTGGTGACGGCCGAACTGACGATTCGGACGGCCGGAATCGATCAGATCTCGCTGCGTCTCTACGACGGGCGTACGCACATCGTGGTTCCGCTTGCGCTCTACACCAGGGACGGGGGCCGTGAACTGCCGATCGTTGCGTTGCGAACCCTCGCCGACTCGCTGTGGACCACAGAGTTGGTGCCCGCTGCGGCGATCGCATCGGTGCTGGTGGACCAGTTGCGCGCCGAGGCACGAGACGCCGGACTCGGCGAACGGCCGCTCTATCGCGCCGTCGAACTCGTCCGCAGCAAGGGACGAACTCCGCAGGCGACGCTGACCGACCGAGAGGTCGCCCAGCTGCTCGACTGAGTGGCGATCAGGTGACCAGGAATGCGTCGAGCACCACGGCTTCGGCCGAGCGAGATCCGGACGTGACGACGAGTGCGCGGTTGAGATAGGTGAACTTCGGGACCGCTGTCGACACCCGGAGGGTGCCGCGGAAGTAGTACGTCGCGGGGTCCACCTCGCGCTCGGGGTCGTCGAGAGCTTCGATGACCTCGGCCGGTCCGAACTGAACTCCGCGATAGTCGAGCGAGAGGTAACCGCCGGTTGCCAATTCGAGAACGAGGTCGCTGCTGAACTCGGTGCATCCGTCGGGTCGCGTCACGCTGACGACGGTCGACCCGGTTGCGAGGGTTCCCTCGATGTCGGGTCCGGGAGCTGCGCCGCCGAGCACGGTGGTGACCACCCGCTCACCTGCGGGCACCGAGCCGATGTCGATTCCCGGTCCGAGTGTGAGGCCGAGACGCAGAATGGGTTCGAGGGTCGGTGTGTTCGGGGCGGTCACGGCGGTGCACTCCTAGGATCGACTGGGGGCCTACGCTATCGCCTTCCGGTGACCAGATCCGAGCGGGGATCGTCCGGGACGAGTCGGCCTTGACACGACATAGAACAAATGTTCGACTGTGTGCATGCGATGGGCCGGTCAGACTCTCGACGCCGCGGACGACGGGGCGCTACCGGGGCTCGAGCGATCGGGGCTGGTCCGCAGCGTGCAAACGCCCGAGTTCGAGGGCATCACCTTCCATGAGGTGCTGTGCAAGAGCGCCCTGAACGAAGTGCCGAGCGAATCTCAGGTGCCCTTCTCGTGGACCGTCAACCCGATGCGCGGGTGCTCGCACGCATGTCGATACTGCTTCGCTCGCCCGACCCACGAATATCTGGACCTGGACTCCGGCAACGACTTCGACTCGCAGATCGTCGTCAAGACCAACGTCGCTGCGGTACTGCGCAAGGAACTCGCGCGCCGGTCGTGGAAGCGCGAGCCGGTGGCGCTCGGCACCAACACCGACCCCTATCAACGCGCGGAGGGTCGATATCGGTTGATGCCGGGGATCATTCGAGCGTTGACCGAATCCGGGACGCCGTTCTCGATTCTCACCAAGGGCACACTGCTGCGGCGTGATCTGCCCCTGTTGACGCTGGCTGCGCAACAGGTGGAGGTGCAGGTGAGCATCAGCCTGGCCATTCACGATGCCGACCTGCAGAAGCAGCTCGAGCCCGGGACCCCCAGTCCGCGAGCACGATTGGATCTCGTTCGTGCGGTCCGCGACGCAGGCCTGAACTGCGGCGTTCTGGTGGCACCGGTGATTCCGTTTCTCACCGACGGGGCCAAACAACTCGACGGCCTCATCGGTGCATTGGCCGAGGCCGGTGCGACAACCGTGACGGCGCTGCCGATGCATCTGCGTTCGAGCACCAAGGACTGGTACATGAGCTGGCTGGTGAAGGAACACCCCGCATTGGTGCGTCGATACCGTCAGCTGTACGGGCACGGGGCGTACGTGACTCCGGAATACAAGCAGTGGCTGAAAGCGAGAATCGATCCGCTGCTCGACTCCTACGGGTTCGCCGCAGAACAGACCCGCGCATTGCCCGCGAACGAGCCTGCCGAACCCCGAGAACTGGTGGCCTCGGGGCCGGCTCTCACCCTGTTCTGAACGGTGCGATCAGGGGTTGTTCAGGTCGCGCGCCGAGAACGTGTCGCAGGCCGCGACCTGTCCGGTCTCGTAGCCCGCGGTGAACCATGCCTGGCGCTGCGCAGAAGACCCGTGCGTCCAGCCCTCGGGGTTGACGCTGCCGGTGGATGCCTGCTGAATCCGGTCGTCGCCCACCGACGACGCCGCGGAGAGCGCGTCGTCGATGTCGGCCGTGGTCAGCGGTTCGAGGAACGGAACCCCGGTGTCCGGATCGACCGTGTCGGCTGCGTAGTGCGCCCAGATTCCCGCGTAGCAGTCGGCCTGCAACTCCACCTTGACGCCACCGGACTCGGGTCCCTGGGGATCGGCTTGCGCACGGCCGATGTCGCCCAGTTGGTTCTGCAGGTGGTGGCCGAACTCGTGCGCCACCACGTACTCCTGCGCCAATGGGCCGGCGCTGGAACCGAACTGATCGACGAGAACCTGGAAGAAGCTCGTGTCGAAATACGCGGTGGAATCAGCCGGGCAGTAGAACGGACCGACGGCACTGGTGGCGTTGCCGCAACCGGTATTCGTCGCGCCGGAGAACAGATTCACTCCGGGCTGAACGTAGGCGACGCCGGTCTGAGCTTGCAGCTGAGATTCCCAGACGGTGTCCAGACTTCCGACGGTGAAGTCGATTCGGCAGTCGACGTTGCTGTTCGCGTCCGCGACGTCACAGTCGAGCGTTCCCGACGTCCCTGAGTCGTTCTGCCCCGCAGAGCTGTCGCCACCGCTGATCTGGTTGAGGATTGCTCCTGGGTCGCCGCCGAACAACAAAGCAAGGACGATGACGACCAGGCCACCCGCGCCGCCGCCGATCGCCAACTTGCCGCGTCCGCCGCCCCCTCCACGGCCACCGACGGAGACTCGACCTGGTGTCGTTTGCGAACCTTCTCTGAAGGTCATCCCCGAGTTCCTCTCCGCCGAGCCCCCACCTGTGGCGAGAACACAAATCGCTGCTGTCGGCCATAGCTTCGCATGCCGCGTCGCGATCTCGTTTCCTTCTACGGTGATGTGCTCCGTAGGATCGGTGAGCGAAGAACACGATCAGCGGATTTTTCTCGAAAGGACACCCGTGCTGCGCACCCACCTCGCCGGCTCATTACGCCCCGAGCACGTCGACCGAACCGTGACGCTGACGGGATGGGTGGCCCGCCGACGCGATCACGGCGGCGTCATCTTCATCGATCTGCGCGACGCGTCCGGTGTGTCCCAGGTCGTCTTCCGCGAAGGTGCAGCACTCGAGCAGGCCCATCGCCTGCGCGCCGAATACGTCGTGAAGGTGACCGGCAAGGTCGAAAGCCGCCCCGAGGGCAATGCCAACTACGAGATCCCGACCGGTGCGATCGAGGTCGAGGCATCCGAGATCGAGGTCCTGTCCGAGGCCGCGCCACTGCCGTTCCAGCTCGACGATCAGCCGGGCGAAGAAGCGCGTCTGAAGTACCGGTATCTCGATCTTCGTCGCGAGGGACCGGGTCGCGCCATTCGCCTGCGCTCGCACGTCAACGCGGCGGCCCGTTCGGTGCTCGCACACCACGAGTTCGTCGAGGTCGAGACCCCGACGCTCACGCGATCCACTCCCGAGGGTGCCCGCGACTTCCTGGTGCCGGCGAGGTTGCAGCCGGGTAGCTTCTACGCGCTGCCGCAGAGCCCGCAGCTGTTCAAGCAGCTGCTGATGGTCGGCGGTATCGAGCGGTACTACCAGATTGCCCGGTGCTACCGAGACGAGGATTTCCGCGCCGACCGTCAGCCGGAGTTCACTCAGCTCGACGTCGAGATGAGCTTCGTCACCCAGGACGACGTCATCCTGCTGGCCGAGGAGATCCTGGCGTCGCTGTGGAAGCTCGTCGGCCACCACTTCACTGCTCCGATTCCGCGGATCACCTACGCCGAGGCGATGCGTCGCTACGGTTCGGACAAGCCCGATCTCCGCTTCGACATCGAATTGGTCGAATGCACGGACTTCTTCTCCGAGACCACGTTCCGTGTGTTCCAGGCACCGTACGTCGGTGCGGTCGTGATGCCCGGTGGCGCAAGCCAGCCCCGCAAGCAGTTGGACCGGTGGCAGGAGTTCGCGAAGCAGCGCGGCCACAAGGGTCTCGCGTACGTTCTCGTCGGTGAGGACGGCACGTTGGGTGGCCCGGTTGCCAAGAACCTGACCGACGCCGAGCGCGACGGCCTCGCCGCACACGTCGGTGCGAACAACGGCGACGCGATCTTCTTCTCCGCGGGCCCGATCAAGGCGTCACGTGGATTGCTCGGTGCCGTGCGCGGCGAGATCGCCCGCAAGCTCGACCTGATCGACCCGAAGGCATGGGCGTTCGTGTGGGTCGTCGACGCTCCGCTGTTCGAGCCCACGTCCGACGCCACCGCCAGTGGTGACGTGGCAGTCGGATCCGGTGCGTGGACTGCCGTGCACCACGCCTTCACGTCGCCGAAGCCGGAGTCGATGGACACGTTCGACACCGATCCCGGATCCGCGCTGGCCTACGCCTACGACATCGTCTGCAACGGCAACGAGATCGGCGGCGGCAGTATTCGTATCCACCGCAAGGACATTCAGGAACGGGTGTTCGCGATCATGGGTATCGGAAAGGAGGAAGCTCAGGAGAAGTTCGGCTTCCTTCTCGATGCCTTCTCCTACGGCGCGCCGCCGCACGGCGGCATCGCGTTCGGCTGGGACCGCATCACTGCGCTGCTCGCCGGAGTCGATTCCATCCGCGAGGTCATCGCGTTCCCCAAGTCCGGTGGCGGCATCGACCCGTTGACCGACGCGCCCGCACCGATCACGCCGCAGCAGCGTAAGGAATCGGGCGTCGACTTCAAGCCGGAGAAGAAGGAAGAACCGGCCGACGCGTAACAGGTTCGAGCACGAATGTCCCCGTGGCGCAGTGCGCCACGGGGACATTCGTCTGTTGCGAGCAGGTCAGCGTGCGGGGGACAGCGGACCGCCGGTCAGCACGCGGTAGGCGTAGTTGGTGGCTATCACCGAGATCGGGATGGTCACCAGCAGACCCAGACCGCACAGCAGCGCACCGACGATGTTGATCGCGGCCAGCAGCAGCAGGAGCAACAGCAAGGGGCCGAAGTTCTTCACGGTCAGGTCGACACTGGACTTGATGGATTCGATGGCCGTCTGGTTGCGATCGATCAGGAACGTCAGTGCGAAGTTGGCGAGGAAGCCGATCACGATCAGAAGGACCGTTCCGAGGAACGGGATGAAACTGAACACCGCGCTGACGACGGTCCAGATCAACGCCAGGATCGCGATCTGACCGACGTTGGAGAGCTGAAAGAACCGCCCGAACGACGGCTTCTGTGGCGCGCCGGTCTCGTCCAGCGCTCCCCGAACGTAGGCGGCGTTGACGAAATACGACGCAAACGTGGCGATGGCCGTCATGACGAGGGCCACCCCGGATGTCGTCGTCGTGAATGTCGTGTCACCGCTGTCGGCCGCTGCCATTGCTGCGGTGAACGTCGACGCAAAGATCAGGACGACACCGACGACGCTGACCACCCACACGATAGCGGTGATGGCGAGCCACGGGCCGGCGTTGGCCTTGAACTTGTCGAACGCGTAGCCCAACGCTGCGCCGGCGTCCAGACGGCCAGGATTGGGACCCAGCGGCGTCTGCCCGTAGCCCTGGTTTCCGTAGTTTTCGTAACTGCCGGGCGGCGGTGGGTACGCCCCGGGCGGCGGTGGATAACTGCCGGGTGCGCCACCCTGCGGTGGGTGGTTCCCGGGCGGCGGTGGGTAGTTGCCCTGGGGTGGGTAGTTTCCGGGCGGTGGGTAGCCACCGGGCGGTGGGTAGTTGCCCTGGGGTGGGTAGCCACCGGGAGGCGGGTAGCCGCCCTGCGGCGGATAGTTCCCGGGCGGGGGTGGGTACTGACCTTCTGGAGGCGGCGGGTTGTATCCCGTGCTCGACGGGGGAGTGTTCGGCGTTTCGGGGCGGTCGGGATCGGATCCCTCGACGGGCCGCGGTTCGTCGTTCGGATTGTCGCTCACGTCGTTCTCCTGGTCTGTGGTCGGGAGGAGTGGGGTACTTCAGGGCACCGAAGGCCCTGGAACACCGGAACGCAGACGAGCGGGCCTCCTGAAATCAAGGAGGTCCGCTCGTGCGTGGACGGGTTGTTACGAGACGCTGACGACCTGGGTTCCGCCGGCGAGCTCGTCGTGCTTCCCCTGCTTGGTGGGGCTCGAGTTGATGGTCACCGCAACGAAGATGTACGCCACGATCACCAGGAAAGCGCCGATGAACGGCACGATGTTGAGTAGAAGGAAGGCATTGCGCTTGGCCGCCTCGGCCTGAGTGGGCAGTCCGCCCGCTGCGCCGAGGGTGCGCAGGCCGAGGAGCTGCTTGCCCAGAGTCTGGCCGCGAGAGGACTCGAGCAGCGTGAAATACGCGAAGCCGAGGAGGGCGGACGCGAGACCCATCAGGAATGTTCCGAAGAACCCGCTGGGCAAGATCAAGAACAGAATGATCTGGACGAGAGCGAGAAAGAGCCCGTCCAGGAAGCGGGCCGCGAACCGTGATCCGAGGCTGCCGGGCTGCGCGCCGCCGGGCAGCTGCGAACCCATGCCGAATGCTGCGTTACCGCCGACCGGCGGCGGTGGATAGTTACCCGGAGGCGGGTAGTTGCCGGGTGGTGGGTAATTACCGGGCGGCGGGTAGCCGGACGCTGGATTCGTGGGGTACTGGGGTTGGTTCGGATCGGAGCCGTACTGCGGTCCGTTGGGTGGATTGTCGCTCACGAGATTCCCTTTGGTTGCAAAGTGTGGCGTGCGTCGAACGAATACTCGATTCTCGCTGAGCGAACCGCACCACGAAGGGGGTGTCAAGCACTACACGCTTGCCCGGTCAGCACATTTCGGACACGATTCCTCGCCGAGCGCAGCGGGCCCGGTCCTACTAGGGTTGGGTGTTCTACCCATACCGGGACTATCACGAGGGGCTCGCCGTGGGCATCAAGGTTGCACTCGAACACCGCACCAGCTACAAATTCGACCGCACCGTCAAGATCTTTCCGCACGAAATTCGGCTGCGACCGGCACCACATTCGCGTACCCCCATCGAGGCGTACTCGCTGAAGATCGAACCGGCGGAGCACTTCGTCAACTGGCAGCAGGACGTGTTCGGAAACTTCCTCGCTCGGGTGGTCTTCCCCGAGCGAACCGACCACCTGTCGATCACCGTCGGACTCGTCGCGGACATGGCGTCGATCAACCCCCTCGATTTCTTCGTGGAGGAATGGGCCGAGCACTTCGGTTTCGCGTACGAAGAGCACGACCTTCCCGACCTCGAGCCGTACCTGCGCCCGGTGGACGAGGACAAAGCCGGATCAGGGCCGGGCCCGGTGGTCTCGGCCTGGGTGGAGAAGCTGCAGGCAGCCGTCGTCGAACGCGGAGAGTCGTTGCGCACCATCGATTTTCTCGTGATGGCAAACCAAGCCGTCATGGGGGACGTCGGGTACTCGGTGCGGATGGAACCCGGAGTGCAGACCCCTGATCTGACCCTGACGTCCGCCGTGGGGTCGTGCCGCGACTCGGCGTGGTTGCTGGTGTCGGTTCTGCGTCAGATGGGTCTGGCAGCGCGCTTCGTCTCGGGTTACCTGGTCCAGTTGTCCTCCGACGTCAAGTCGTTGGACGGCCCGTCCGGGCCGGTGGAGGATTTCACCGATCTCCACGCCTGGACCGAGGTGTATCTCCCCGGTGCGGGCTGGGTCGGGATGGATCCGACCTCGGGCCTGTTCGCCGGCGAAGGCCACATTCCACTGTCGGCGACGCCACACCCCTCGACTGCCGCCGCCATCTCCGGTGCGACGAGCAAGTGCAAGGCCGAACTCGACTTCTCGAACACCGTCGTCCGCGTCCACGAGGACCCGCGAACCACGTTGCCCTACACCGCCGAACAGTGGGAGTCGATCAAGGCGACAGCCGAGAAGATCGACAAGCGGATGCTCGATCAGGACATTCGATTGACCGTCGGAGGCGAGCCCACCTTCGTCGCGATCGAGAATCAGGAAGCGCCCGAGTGGAACACCACGGCCGATGGCCCACACAAGCGCAAGCTGGCAAGTGTGCTCGCCGAACGGCTTCGCACCATCTACGCACCCGACGGTCTGGTGCAGCGCAGCCAGGGCAAGTGGTATCCTGGCGAGCCGCTGCCGCGGTGGCAGGTGGGATTGTTCTGGCGCACCGACGGTCAAGCCCTGTGGCACGACTCCGACCTGATCGCCGATCCCTGGTTGGCGGAGGACCTGCGCCCGGAACCGGTCGACAATTCGGCGTCGCAGGAACTGATCGACGAGTTGGTCAAGGCGCTCGGACTGCCTGCCTCACAAGCGCGTCCCGCCTACGAGGACCCGCTGGTGAAACTGTTGGACCTGGTTCGCCAGCCCTACGGTGACCCGCCCGCCGACGACGAGGACCTCGAACCGGGAGCCGATTCCGCGGCCGCCAGAAAACAACTGCTCGAACGGCTCGACGCCAGCACCGACGAGCCTGCCGCATTCGTGTTGCCCATCTCGCGCACCGCGGACGGGTCCGGTTGGGAGAGCTCGGACTGGAAGTTGCGCCGTGGCCGAATAGTGTTGCTGGAAGGCGATTCTCCTGCTGGTCTGCGGCTGCCGCTGCGAGCGATCTCGTGGGACGGCGGACCGGTCGAGAACCCGGCCGACCCCACCGCACCCAAGCCGGATCTGCCCACACCGCAGCTGACGCAGCAACCGCCGCGCGCGGTGAACCCGGCCGAGTCGCGGTACGCGCAGCTGGTGAACGAGACGTCCGGGGTGGGCGGCACCGCTGTCACCGCGCTGGTCGCCGAGGTCCGTGACGGCGTCCTGCACGTGTTCATGCCGCCGATGGATCGGTTGGACGATTTCGTCGACCTCGTCTCACGCGTCGAGCAGGCGGCGTCGACCATCGACACCCCCGTCGTGATCGAGGGCTACGGCCCGCCGTCGGATCCGCGTATCCAAACCCTCACCGTCACACCGGATCCCGGTGTGATCGAGGTCAACGTGCAACCGACCTCCTCGTGGGCCGAACAGAACGACCTGATGGAGCGCCTCTACCTCGAGGCGCGTCAGTCCCGTTTGAGCACAGAGGGATTCGACAACGACGGCACCACTCGTGGAACGGGCGGTGGAAACCACATCACCCTCGGCGGTGTGACGCCGGTGGATTCACCCGTTCTGCGTCGACCGGACCTGCTCGTGTCGCTGCTGACTCACTGGCAGCGGCACCCGTCGTTGTCGTACCTGTTCTCGGGCCGCTTCATCGGCACCACGTCGCAGGCACCTCGCGCCGACGAGGGCCGGGAGGAATCGCTCTACGAACTCGAGGTCGCATTCAGCGAGATCGAGCGACTGACCGGGGCCGACCGATCGGCGTCGCCCTGGGTAGTCGACCGAGCGCTGCGGCACCTGCTCACCGACATCACCGGCAACACGCACCGCGCCGAGTTCTGCATCGACAAGCTCTACAGTCCCGACTCCACTCGCGGCCGACTGGGACTGCTCGAACTGCGCGGGTTCGAGATGCCGCCGCACCATCAGATGGCGATGGTGCAGTCACTGCTCGTGCGATCGATGGTCTCGCGGTTCTGGGACACCCCGCTGAAAGCACCTCTCATCCGGCACGGTGCCAACCTGCACGGTCGGTACATGTTGCCGCACTTCGTCATCAACGATATCGGCCGTGTCGTCGAGGACCTCCGCGAGCACGGCATCGACTTCGACACCAGCTGGCTCGATCCGTTCACCGAATTCAGGTTCCCGCGGATCGGCACCACCGTGGTCGGCGACGCCGAGATCGAATTGCGGGGTGCAATCGAGCCATGGAACACCCTCGGCGAGGAGTCGACGTCCTCCGGCACCGCACGGTACGTGGACTCCTCGGTGGAACGAATCCAGGTTCAGGTCGCCGGAGCCGACGCGGGCCGATACATGGTGACGTGCAACGGGGTACCGGTGCCGATGTTGCGCACCGAGCGTCAGGACGTTCAGGTCGCCGGTGTGCGCTACCGCGCCTGGCAGCCGCCGAGCGCTCTGCACCCGACGATCGAGGTACAGAGTCCACTGCGTTTCGATCTGGTGGAAATGCAGACCGGACGCGCGGTCGGCGGGTGCTCGTACCACGTCGTGCATCCGGGCGGGCGTTCGTACGAGGGGCCTCCCGTCAACTCGGTGGAAGCCGAAGCACGCCGCAACGGCCGCTTCGAGGAGGGCGGGTTCACCTCGGGGAAGGTGGACGTAGCAAGATTGCTCGAGATGCACGCGCGCCAAGCGATCGATGTGTCCGCGCCCGGCATGCTCGACCTGCGCCGGACCGGAGTCATCACGTCCTGACGCGCGACTGCACAGGAGAACGAGTCGACCGGTAGCGATCTCGGTCCGACGCGTATCGGGTGGTTCCGCAGGCAGCGGAGCCCCCGGCGGCGGAGTGTGATCGACCGACGGAAGGAACAACGGCTCGATGGTGCCCGTGGATACCACCCTGAGTGGAGCCGGCAGGAACGAAGATGTCTCGAGTGGAGCCGGGTTGCCGTGGCTCGCGTATCGCGGTCGGCGCGAGGCCGTGACCGGTCGCGTCGATCGGTTCGACGAGATGCTCGATGCCGACGACGCCGTCCGTCCGCATTGGGCGGAGTTGGTCGACGGGATGCGTGAGGCCGGCTCCGGTGCCATGCAGACGTTGCAGTCGCGGGTGAGCCGTCTGGTCGACGACCATGGCATCACGTACAACCCGATTCCGTCGGGTGGCAGCGAGGCGTTGCCCAGTGCTGTTCGGTGGGGGTTGGACAGTGTTCCGTTGGTTGTCGCGGCCGACGAGTGGGATCGTCTGGAAGCCGGTTTGGTTCAGCGGTCGATGCTGCTCGATGCGGTGCTCACCGACATCTACGGTGCCCAGGAAACCGTTCGGAGGGGGTTGATTCCGCCGGAGCTGGTCTTCGGCAACCCGGGTTATCTGCGGACGGCGCACGCGATCACCATTCCGGGGCCGCATCAGCTGTTCATGCATGCCGCCGATGTCGCCAGGGGTTCCGACGGCCAATTCCGGGTGATCGCCGACCGTACGCAGGCACCGTCGGGAGTGGGGTATGCGCTCGCCGATCGGCGAGTGATGTCGCGCGCGATGCCCGAGTTGTTCCAGGCGAGCAATCCCAGGCCGCTCTCGACGTTCGCTCGCGCGGTGCGGTTGGCGCTTCGCGATGCGGCGCCCGCATCGGCCGAGAATCCGGTCGTGGTGGTGCTCAGTCCCGGTTCGCATTCCGAGACGGCATTCGATCAGGCTTATCTCGCAACGGTTCTCGGTTTTCCTCTCGTGGAGAATGCCGATCTCGTGGTTCGTGACGGATGTCTGTGGATGCGGTCGCTCGGCAAGCTGCGCCGGGTGGATGTGGTGCTGCGCCGAGTCGACGCCGAGTTCGCCGACCCCCTCGATCTACGCCCGGATTCGCACCTGGGTGTGGTCGGTCTGGTCGAAGTGCTGCGGCGCGGGGCCGTGAGCGTGGTGAACACCCTCGGTAGCGGTGTGCTCGAGAACCCGGCTCTGCTTCCGTTGCTTCCGGCGTTGAGCCGTGCCCTGCTGGACGAGGATCTGATTCTCGGTTCGGTACGGACCTACTGGGGTGGTGACTCCACTCAGCTCTCGTACATCGGCAGCCGGATGCGTTCGCTGGTGCTGCGGTCCACCACCTCGCGTCGCACAGTGGTGGGGCACGATCTCACCGACGTCGCAGCCAGGGAGCTGTGGAATCGAATCGTCGCCGAGCCGTGGAAGTGGACCGGGCAGGAAGTTCCCGAGTTCTCCTTGGCTCCGGTCGGTTCGTCGATCGACGGCGGGACGGGTTCGCAGTTGTCGGTAGCCCCCGCACAAGTGGGGATGCGGCTGTTCACAGTTGCGCAGCGGGGCGGGTACACACCGATGCGCGGCGGACTGGGGCAGGTGGTGCTCACCGCTCCGGTTACCGATCCGCTGATCACGGTTGCGTCGAAGGACGTGTGGGTCAAGTCGGTGGAGCGGGTCACCCCGGCCGACTCTGCGCCGCACACCCCGCCCGCCACGGTGGAAGAGTTGCCGCAGTACGCCGCGTCCAACGTCGATGTCGTCAGCTCCCCGCGTGTGCTCGGCGACCTGTTCTGGTTCGGCCGCTACAGCGAACGTGCCGAGGACATGACTCGATTGCTCATCGCCGCGCGCGAACGCAATCAGGATTACCGCTCGATGCCGTGGCTCGAAGGCAGCGAAAGTCTGCCGATCCTTCTCGAAGCGGTCACGAAGGTCTCGCGTACCTGGCCGGGATTCCTCGACGAGAAGAACCGCGGCGACGCGACCGTGGAAATGCGCTCGTTGATGCTCTCGACCGGACGTATGGGTTCGCTGGCGCAATCGGTGGACCGGATGCAGCAAGCGGCGCGCGCGGTGCGCGACCAGCTCTCGAACGACACCTGGGCGGTTCTGAACCGCATCGACACCGCACTCGAGGAGCTGGCCGAGTCGCCGGTTCACAACGGCGCGCAACTGGCGTCGTCGCAGTCGAGTGTGCTGCGCGGTCTGCTCGCGCTGGCCGGCCTGGCGTCGGAATCGATGGTGCGAGACGCAGGCTGGTACCTGATGGACGCCGGTAAACGGATCGAACGTGGTCTGCAGCTGACTGCGCTGCTCTCGGCCACACTGAGCCACGCTCTCACTCCGTCCACCGAACAAGCGGTCATCGATTCGGTGTTGTCCGCGGCCGAGTCCTCGGTTATCTACCGCAGACGTAACAGCGGGCGCGCGCGTCCGGCGGCCGTCGCGCAGCTGTTGTTGTTCGACGAGGGCAATCCGCGAGCGTTGGTCTACCAGCTCGATCGGCTTCGGGACGATCTGGGTTCGTTGCCCGATGCCTCGGGTTCGTCGCGGCCCGAGCAGCTCGTCGAACAGATGCGGGTGCGGTTGCGTCGGGTCGACCCGGGCGATCTGGAATCGGTCGACGCGAACGGTCGACGGGTGGAGTTGCTCGAGTTGGTGGACGGCATCCACGACTCACTCGAAGAACTGTCTCGCGTCGTCCTCGCCACGCACATGTCGTTGCCCGGCGGCACGCAGCCGCTGTGGGGCAGCGCGAACATCCGAACTACGAACGGGGTGCGGTGATGAGCCGTCGGTACCGCATCAAGCACATCACCACCTACACGTATTCCGACCGCGTGACCTCGTCATACGGGCGCGGATTCCTGGCACCGCGCGACATGGACGGGCAGCACTGCGTGGAGAAGTCGGTCACGGTGGAGCCGGCACCGACCGATCAATCCTTCGGCGTGGACGTCTACGGCAACGAGGATGTGTACTTCCACGTGACGCACGACCACGAGAAGCTGGTGGTGACGGCGGATTCGCTGGTGGAGGTGTATCCGCGCCCGGCGGACGAAACCACGTCGTGGCCGGCGACGGAATCCTGGGAGTCCGCGCGGATGGCGCTGTTCGGTGCGAACGTGCCTGCAGATCCGGCTCGCTCGTCGGCGGTGGAGTTCGCTCTGGATCTGCCGACCCCGGAGATCACCGACGAGGTACGCGCCTACGCGGCACCCAGCTTCTGGCCGGGGCGTCCCCTCGCGGACGTCATCGTCGATCTGACGCATCGGATTTTCACGGATTTTCGCTATCTCTCCGGCTCGACGACGGTCTCGACCACTGTGGTCGACGTGCTCGCCGCGCGATCGGGAGTGTGTCAGGACTTCGCTCGACTCGCCATCGCATGCCTGCGGTCCCAGGGTCTCGCGGCGCGGTACGTGTCGGGCTATCTCGCAACCGAACCTCCGCCCGGCAAGGAGCGGATGATCGGTGTCGACGCGACCCACGCGTGGGCTGCGGTGTGGATGCCGAACGATCGGTGGCTCGCCTTCGATCCCACCAACGATCAGCTGGTCGACGAGCGGTACGCGACCGTGGCGTGGGGACGCGACTACGCCGACGTACCTCCACTGCGAGGGGTGATCTACACCGAAGCGGAGGAGAGCACCATCGCCGTATCGGTGGACGTTGCACCGCAGTAGCGAACCCGGGCATAATTCGGTGGCTCGGGGGTAACCGACCACCTGGTCGAATCTATGGACGTGGACCGACGAATGCCGCAAAACGGACAATCGTGTCTCATTCGTAGTCGTCGACACAGCACAGCAGAACGCAGCGAACGGGTAGCTTGGACATCGATGACCGCAACACTGGCAGACCCTGTATCAGAGGTAGTAGCAGCAGCTCAGCGACTCCTCACCAAACGCACCGGAGCACCGGTGACGTTGATCGACCCGGTGAATCTGGGGGGTAGCGGCCAAGCGGTCGTGCTGCGAGTTCGAGTCTCCGAGAACCCGTTCCAACTGCCTCGCACCCTGGTGATCAAGCAGGTTCGCGACCTGCCCGCCGAATCCGAGCTGCATGCCGAGCTCGCCGACATCCCCGGTTCCAGCGCCTTCCTTCGTGAGGCAGCGTCGTATCAGTTCGCCAACGCTCTGGCCACCGACAGCAGGCCCGGACCCGAGCTGCACGCCTACGATCTCGATGCGCGGCTGCTGGTGCTCAGCGATCTCGGCGACGCCAGCCCCATCACCACTCTGTTGCGCAACTCGGACGAAGCTGCGGTGACCAATTCCTTGATGGCCATGGCGCAGGCGCTCGGCCGCATGCATGCCGCCACCGTCGGCCGCGAGGACGACTTCGCCGCTCTGTTGCGCCGGGTGGGGCAACCCGACTCCACCGACGGGATCTCCGCCCAGATACCCGACGCGCTCGCCGAGGTTCCCGGCCTGCTGACCGATCTGTTGGGCGTCGGAACGACCCCGGATGCGATTCTCGATCGCGTCTCTCGCAGCGGACGACTGTTCGCGCACGGAGCTTTTCGCGCCTTCAGCCCGTCCGACCTGTGCCCCGACAACATCATCGTCAACGATGAAGGCGTTCGGTTCCTCGATTACGAGTGGGGCGGATTCCGTGACGCCACCCTCGACATCACCTACGCGTTGGCGTCGTTCCCCGGTTGTCTGTGCAGCTTCGAACTCTCGCACGATCGCGAGCAGGCCATGATCGAGGCGTGGCGCGCGGAAGTGGTGGGCATCTGGCCCGCGTTGGCCGACGACACCACGCTGGCGAGCAAGATCCTCGACGCGCGTCTGATCTGGGTATGGCTCAGCACCTACTGGTTTCTGCCCGACGACCACACTCGCATCGCAGCAGCGCGTGCTCACCATCTGTCGGTTCCGCGGTCGCAGGCACTGATCTCTCGGTGGGCGGTGTTGGCGGACAGTGCTGCGCGCGTCGGTGAGACAGGTATTGCCGAGTACGCGACATCGGTGGGCACCGCTCTGCGAAAGAAGTGGGAGCGCTGAGGTAAGACGTCGTTCGCGCTTTCGGCGGTTCGATCGGTAGCGTTCGACCGGTGAGCGGCGGCATCGACAGTGATATCTCGGGGAGCGACGAGTTCGGCGACGACGGACTCTTCGACACGCCTGCGGCACCGGAGGCGATGATCGCCGAGTCCCGTCCGACGTCCACCTACATCAGGCCCGACGCACCGTTGGCGGTGCGAATGCGTCCGACGACCCTCGACGAGGTGGTCGGGCAGTCTCACCTGTTGGCTCCCGGCGCTCCTCTGCGCCGGCTCGTCGAGGGCTCCGGCGCATCCTCGGTGATGCTCTACGGTCCACCGGGAACCGGCAAGACGACGCTGGCGTCGCTGATCTCGGGGGCGACCGGACGCAAGTTCGAGGCGCTGTCGGCCCTGTCGGCCGGTGTCAAGGAAGTGCGCAACGTCATCGAACTGGCGCGACGCCGACTGCTCTCGGGGGAGCAGACGGTGCTGTTCATCGACGAGGTGCACCGGTTCTCCAAGACCCAACAGGATGCACTGCTCGCCGCAGTCGAAAATCGTATCGTGCTGTTGGTGGCTGCGACCACCGAAAACCCGTCGTTCTCGGTGGTGTCTCCGCTGCTGTCCCGATCGTTGGTTCTGCAGTTGCAGCCGCTGGGGTCCGAGGACATCGAGTTGTTGCTCACTCGCGCAGCCAACGATCCGCGCGGCCTGGACGGTGCGGTGACCATCGCCGAGGACGCAATGGATCACCTGGTGCGTCTCGCGGCCGGTGACGCCCGCCGAGCGCTGACGGCCCTCGAGGCGGCAGCGGGCGCCGCAACCGACGGGACGCTGGACCTCGCGACGGTCGAGGCCAGTGTCGACAAGGCCGCCGTGCGGTACGACCGCGACGGAGATCAGCACTACGACGTCATCAGTGCGTTCATCAAGTCGATCAGAGGGTCCGACGTCGACGCAGCCTTGCACTATCTGGCGCGGATGATCACGGCAGGCGAGGACGCGCGGTTCATCGCGAGGCGTCTGGTGGTGCACGCCAGCGAGGACATCGGGATGGCCGATCCCACCGCGCTGCAGACCGCGACGGCCGCTGCCAGCGCGGTGCAGATGATCGGGATGCCCGAGGCGCGGTTGGCTCTGGCTCAGGCCACGATCCACCTGGCGACGGCGCCCAAGTCCGGGGCCGTGATCGGCGCACTCGGTGCGGCGATGGCCGACGTCGCGGCAGGCAAGTCGGGATCGGTGCCGCCGCACCTACGCGACGGCCACTGCAAGGGGGCACAAGGCCTGGGCAACGCCGTCGGGTATCGATACCCGCACAGCAGTCCGGGCGGCGTGCTGGGGCAGCAGTATCCGCCGGACGAGCTGGTGGGCGTGAACTATTACGAGCCCACCGAACACGGTGCCGAGCGCGAAATCGCGACGAGGGTGGGGAAACTACGGCGCATCATCCGGGGCCGATAGGCCCTCGAGTCGGCGCAGGGTTTCGGACGCTAACCTGTATCAGTGCAGACCCATGAGATCCGCAGGCGTTTCCTCGACCATTTCGTGAAGGCGGGACACACCGAAGTACCCAGTGCGTCGTTGATCCTCGACGACCCGAACCTGCTGTTCGTCAATGCGGGCATGGTCCCCTTCGTGCCGTTCTTCCTCGGTCAGCAGACACCGCCGTACACGACGGCGACGAGTGTCCAGAAGTGCGTGCGCACCCTCGACATCGAGAACGTCGGTATCACCACCCGCCACAACACCTTCTTCCAGATGGCGGGCAACTTCTCGTTCGGCGACTACTTCAAGCGCGACGCGATTCGGCACGCCTGGTCGCTGTTGACCGACAGTGTCGAGGACGGTGGGTACGGGTTCGACCCCGAGCGCATCTGGGCCACTGCGTATCTCGACGACGACGAGGCCATCGAGCTCTGGAAGGAGATCGCCGGGCTGCCCGACGATCGAATTCAACGTCGCGGGATGGCCGACAACTACTGGTCCATGGGCATTCCCGGACCCTGTGGCCCGTGCTCGGAAATCTATTACGACCGCGGACCCGAGTTCGGTGCCGAGGGCGGTCCGGAGGCCGACGAGGATCGGTACATCGAGATCTGGAACCTCGTGTTCATGCAGAACGAACGCGGCAAGGGGATCAGCAAGGACGACTTCGAGATCCTCGGTCCGCTGCCGAAGCAGAACATCGACACCGGCATGGGCGTCGAGCGCGTCGCATTCCTGCTGCAGGGCGTGGACAACGTCTACGAGACCGACCTCGTTCGCCCGGTGATCGCCAAGGCCGAGGAGCTCTCGGGACGCGCGTACGGTGCGAATCACGACGACGACGTCCGCTTCCGCGTCATCGCCGATCACGCGCGCACCGCCGCGCTGCTCATCTCCGACGGGGTCAACCCCGGCAACGACGGTCGCGGCTACGTACTGCGCCGGTTGCTGCGCCGTATCGTGCGCTCGGCACGTCTGCTCGGAGCACCCGACGAGACGATGGCGCAGTTCATCACCGTCGTGCGCGACACGATGGCCGAGTCCTACCCGAACCTGGTCACCGACTTCGATCGCATCCTCACCGTCGCGGTGGGGGAGGAGACGGCGTTTCTCAAGACCCTCACCTCGGGCTCACGACTGTTCGAGGGCGCCGCCGAGGCGGTCAAGGCGTCGGGTGCGAAGAAGATCGGCGGCGCAGAAGCATTCGCGCTGCACGACACCTACGGGTTCCCGATCGATCTGACGCTCGAGATGGCCGCCGAGGCGGGTCTGTCGGTCGACGAGGACGGATTCCGATCGCTGATGGCCGAGCAACGCAACCGGG
Source organism: uncultured Rhodococcus sp. (assembly GCA_963517305.1). Classification (GTDB taxonomy): domain Bacteria; phylum Actinomycetota; class Actinomycetes; order Mycobacteriales; family Mycobacteriaceae; genus Rhodococcoides. The sequence continues at coordinate 7,830 of CAUQEL010000027.1, read as the reverse complement.
CCAAGGACGACGCCCGCGCCCGCAAGCACGCACACGCCGACCTGACGGTCTACAAGGATTTCGTCGACGGTGCGCCGACCGAGTTCACCGGATTCGACGAACTCGGTTCCGACGCAACGGTGTTGGCGTTGATCTCCAACGGCGTCCGCGTTCCGACCGCGGTTGCGGGAGACAGCATCGAGATCATTCTCGATCGCAGTCCGCTCTACGCCGAGTCCGGTGGTCAGATCGCCGACATCGGCACGATCACCGCCCCGGGCCTCGGTGTCAAGGTCAACGACGTGCAGAAGATCGCCAAGAAGCTCTGGACGCACAAGTCCGTGGTCGAGTCGGGTCAGATCACCGAGGGTGACACCGTCCACGTCGACGTCGACCACGCCTGGCGCAAGGGCGCAACGCAGGGCCACTCGGGTACCCACATGGTGCATGCGGCACTGCGACAGGTCCTCGGGCCGAATGCGACGCAGGCGGGATCGCTCAACAAGCCCGGCTACCTCCGGTTCGACTTCTCCTGGCAGGGCGCGCTCTCGGAGGCCCAGCGCGACGACATCGAGAACGTCGCCAACGACGCGGTTGGTTCGGACTTCGCGGTCAACACTCTGGTCACCGACCTCGACAGCGCCAAGAAGATGGGCGCGATGGCTTTGTTCGGCGAGAACTACGGCGACGAAGTGCGGGTGGTCGAGATCGGCGGACCGTTCTCGATGGAACTGTGCGGTGGTACGCACGTACAGCACTCGTCGCAGATCGGCCCGGTCACCATTCTCGGTGAATCGTCCGTCGGCTCGGGAGTGCGCCGAGTCGAAGCATTCGTCGGCCTCGATTCGTACCGCTATCTCGCCAAGGAACGCGCGCTGCTGGCCGGCATCGCATCCTCGCTGAAGGTGCCGTCCGAGGAGGTACCGGCTCGCATCGAGACCCTGGTCGAGCGTCTGCGCGTCGCGGAGAAGGAACTCGACGCCGTCAAGGCCGCCGCGGTGCTGGCCTCGGCAGGTGAGTTCGTCGGCAAGGCCGAGCGATTCGGTGACGTGCGAGCGGTGGTCGCTCGGGCACCGGAGGGTGTCGGCGGCAACGATCTGCGCACCCTGGTGACCGATATTCGAGGAAAGCTGGGCACCGATCCGGCCGTGGTGGTGCTGTTCGGCACCGTGAGCGGCAAGGTCCCGTTCGTGGTCTCGACCAACAAGGCAGCTCAGGACGCAGGCGTCGCGGCAGGCGATCTGGTGGCGGCCTTCGGTCCGAGCATCGGTGGCCGAGGCGGCGGCAAGCCCGAGCTGGCTCAGGGGTCGGGGTCGGACGTCGCCGGAATCGCAGCCGGTATAGACGCCGCCCGGGCTCGGCTGACCGAACTCACCACCCACTGACGATCGTGGTAGCTCAGGGGCGCGGCCCCGATCGGCCAGGCGTCGACGATCCCGGACGCGGCCGTCGTATCGGCATCGACGTCGGTAGCGTCCGCATCGGCATCGCCTCGAGCGATCCCGACGGGTTACTCGCCACTCCGGTCGAGACCGTGCCGCGATCGAAGATCAAGGGTCCCGACGCGCCGGACGTGGTGCGGGTGGCGGAGATCGTCGCCGAATACGAGGCCGTCGAGATCGTGATCGGGCTTCCTCGGACGCTGCGCGGAGAGCGCGGCAGCGCCGTCGAGGCAGCCGAGAGATTCGGCCGCTCCCTGTACCGGCGGTTGGGTGATGTGCCGATTCGGATGGCCGACGAGCGACTGACTACCGTGAGCGCATCGCGTGCGTTACGGGACAGTGGAGTGCGAGCCAAGAACCAACGATCGGTGATAGATCAGGCTGCGGCGGTGGCGATACTGCAGGGCTGGCTCGACGAGCGCCGTGCCGTATCGGATCGTGCAGCGAACAATTCAGGATCGACGGAGGTCGACGAGTGAACAACCCAGGGTCCGATCGGGACCGGCGAGATGCGCGCTCGGACGAGGCGCACACCGACCCGATCGGCTATTCCGTGGACGAGGGCAGCGATTTCGACCGCAGGATGCAGGGCCATCCGCAGCCGCAGAGTCAGGAGCCGCACCCCCGGGCCTTTCGCAACCCAGATCGGGACGCCGATCACGAGGCCGGACGCGGGGCGGTGCCGCAGGAAGTCGGCCGCAGCCGTGCTGCGGGCCGCAAGGACCGAGCTGCGTCCAGCCGCAAGCGTCGCGGCCGGCTGGTGGCTCTGGTGCTCGGGCTCGTACTGATCGTGGCAGTGGCGGGCGGAGGGTATTTCGCGGTGAACAAATTCGGCAATCGCACGACACCGAACGCGGACTTCGCCGCAGGCTCACCGGGTGACGGCGTGGTGATTCAGGTTCATCCCAACGACACCGCACAACAGATCGGTACCCAGGCGGCGGACAAGGGTGTCGTGGCCAGCTCGGGTGCGTTCCTCGAGGCAGCGCTGCTGAACAACGCCATCACTTCGGTTCAACCCGGCTTCTATCTGCTCGCCAGCAACGTGCCTGCATCGCAGGCCGTGACCGAACTCGTGGACCCCGCGTCCCGGGTGGGCAACATGGTGATCTCGGAGGGCCGACAGCTCCACGACGCGCAGGACGTGAACACCGGTGCGGTCAAGAAGGGCATCTACACCCTGATCTCCGAGGCCAGCTGCGTGGACCGAACCGGCAGTGGAACCCCCACCTGCGTGAGCTACGACGATCTCAACGTGGCCGGGGCTGTGGACGACCCGGCTGCCTTGGGCGTGCCCGACTGGGCCACCGATCGCGTCGAGGGAGTCCCGGACCGCGATCGGCAGCTCGAAGGCCTGATTGCCGCGGGAACCTGGGATTTCGACCCCAGCGCGGCACCCACCGACATTCTGAAGCAGTTGGTGTCCGAGAGTGCGACTCGCTACGAGGACACCGGAATCCTCACCGCCGGTGCCAACTCCGGGCTGACTCCGTACGACACCCTCGTCGCCGCCTCGCTCGTCGAACGTGAGTCCCTGCCCCAGGACTTCAGCAAAGTGGCCCGGGTGATCCTCAATCGCCTCGCGGTGCCGCAGAAGCTCGAGTTCGACTCGACCGTCAACTACTCGCTCGACACGACCGAGGTGGCCACCACCGACGCCGACCGAGCCCGTGTCACCCCGTGGAACACCTATGCCAGCGAGGGGCTGCCCGCAACCCCGATCTCTTCGCCGAGTATCGGTGCGGTGCAGGCGGTCGAGATGCCTGCCGACGGTGACTGGTTGTACTTCGTGACCATCAACCAGGCGGGCGAAACCCTGTTCACCCGCAGCTACGAGGAACATCTGGCGAACATCACCAGGGTCGAGGGTGGCTTCCTCGACAGCGGTCGCTGACATGCGCGCCGCCGTGTTGGGCAGCCCTGTCGAACACTCGAAGTCGCCGGTGCTGCACTGCGCTGCGTACCGCGCGCTCGGTCTCGCCGACTGGACCTACGAGCGCATCGACTGCACCGGTGAGCAGTTGCCCGGTCTGCTCGACGGTTTCGGTCCCGAATGGGTCGGTGTGTCGGTCACCATGCCGGGCAAGGTTGCGGCGCTGGCGTACGCGACCGAGCGCACCGCGCGGGCAGTTCTGGCCGGCTCGGCGAACACCCTGGTGCGCACCGCGTCGGGCTGGCGCGCCGACTGCACCGACGTCGACGGAATCGTGGGTGCACTGCGCGACGCCGGAGTCGAGGACCTGTCCGGTAGCACCGTGACGGTGGTCGGTGCCGGGGGAACGTCCAGGCCGGCGATCGTGGCGCTGGCCGGGCTCGGGGCTACTACGGTCACCGTGGTCGCGCGGTCGGCCGACCGCGCCCGGGACACACTGGACTGCGCCGTCGCCGCGGGGATGCGCGCGGAGTTCATGGACATGACCGACCCGCGTCTCGCCACTGTCGCAGCGGAGTCGGCTGTCCTGGTCAGCACCGTTCCCGCGGCCGGAGCCGCCGACATCGCGTCGGATCTCGCCCATGCGCCGTTGGTTCTCGACGCCATCTACGATCCCTGGCCGACGCCCCTGGCCACTGCCGTGGAGGCGGCCGGTGGAACCGTCATCAGCGGATTGTCGATGCTGCTCAATCAGGCGTACGGGCAGGTCGAACAGTTCACCGGCAGGCCGGCGCCGCGGGCAATCATGCGGGACGCGCTGACCACCATGCGGTGAGTTCGGACCGCCGGTAGTCCGCAGGGCGTGAGTTGTCCACAGGCAGTGACTTGTCCACAGGGCAATCTGCCACCTGGGCTTTCGTCACAACCGATCGCTGCCGCAGTGCAACCCTTCGATCATGATGGGTCTGTGTGTCGCGGTCGTGGTCGGTGCCGCCGCGGGGATGACGATGCGCTGCTGCCTGGTCCGATGGGAGCCTCGGCTCCTGCCGCTGCTGTGTGCGCTCGGGACCGGATGGGTCTGGTGGCGGTTCGGCGGTTCCGAGTACGCGGTTCCGTTGTGCCTGACGACGTGGTGGTTCGCCGCGCTCAGCGCTGTCGACCTGCAGCGACGTCGGTTGCCGAACGTCTTGACCGTCCCCGGGGCGATCGTGGTGACGGTCGCGCTCGTGCTCACCGGTTCGGCGGGCGCAGTGCTCGGCGGCGCTCTGCTGTTCGCGATCTACCTCGTCGTTCATCTGCTCGCGCCTGCGGCGTTCGGAGCGGGGGACGTCAAGCTCGCCTGGTCGGTCGGATCGATCGCATGCGTGGGCGGCGGGGAAGGATGGGTGTCCGCGGCACTGGCGGCACCGGTGGCAACTGCCGTGGTGGGGTCGGTCGCCGCGGCGTTCGGGCACAGGCGAGCCCGCATCGCGCACGGCCCGTCCATGTGTGCGGCCACCCTGCTGGCATCTACGGCGTCCCTGGCGTGAAAAGATGTTCGAGTGCTGCGCTGGATAACTGCCGGAGAATCCCACGGACCCGCTCTCGTCGCCATTCTCGAAGGAATGGTCGCGGGAGTAGAGGTGACCTCGGACGACATTGCCTCTCAACTCGCTCGCCGTCGCCTCGGCTACGGCCGTGGTGCCCGCATGAAGTTCGAGGCCGACAAAGTGACCCTCACCGGCGGTGTCCGACACGGACGCACCATGGGCGGGCCGGTCGCCATCGAGGTCGGCAACACCGAGTGGCCCAAATGGGAGCAGGTGATGTCGGCAGACCCCGTCGACGATGCGGTGCTCGCGGATCTCGCGCGCAACTCTCCCTTGACGCGGCCGCGGCCCGGCCACGCCGATTTCTCCGGAATGCTCAAGTACGGATTCGACGACGCTCGTCCGGTGCTCGAACGCGCCAGCGCGCGTGAGACCGCCGCCCGGGTCGCCATCGGCACCGTGGCCCGGCTGTTCCTGAAGCAGGCGTTCGGCGTCGATGTCGTGTCCCATGTGATCTCCATCGGGGCATCCGACCCCTATGTCGGTCCGCCGCCCGCAGGTGCCGATCTCGACGCGATCGACGCTTCTCCGGTTCGCGCCTTCGACAAGGCCGCGGAAGAATCGATGATCGCCGAGATCGAAGCCGCGAAGAAGGACGGCGACACCCTCGGCGGCGTCGTCGAGGTCGTCGTGCACGGCCTCCCTGTCGGCCTCGGATCGTTCGTCTCCGGAGAACGCAAGCTCGACGCCAGACTCGCCGCCGCCCTGATGGGCATCCAGGCCATCAAGGGAGTCGAGATCGGGGACGGCTTCGAGACCGCGCGTCGACGCGGAAGCGTCGCCCACGACGAGATCAAGCCCGGCCCGGACGGTGTTTTGCGCTCAACCAACCGTGCAGGCGGCATCGAGGGCGGTATGACCAACGGTGAGGCACTGCGAGTGCGGGCGGCGATGAAGCCGATCTCGACGGTTCCGCGTGCGCTGGCGACGGTCGACATGACGACCGGAGACGAGGCAGTTGCCATTCATCAGCGCTCGGACGTCTGCGCTGTTCCGGCCGCCGGTGTCGTGGCCGAGACCATGGTCGCCCTGGTGGTCGCACAGGCAGCGTTGGAGAAGTTCGGTGGGGACTCGCTGGCGGAGACGACGAGCAACGTCGACCACTACGTGAAGGGCACCGCCGCCCGACCTCCACGATGACCCCGTACGCGGTCCTCGTCGGACCGCCGGGAGCCGGGAAGTCGACGATCGGTCGACGGCTGGCACAGGCTCTCGACCTGGACCTGTTCGACACCGATGTGGCCATCGAGCGAGACACCGGTCGTACGATCGCCGATATCTTCTCGCACGACGGCGAACCGGCTTTTCGGCAGATCGAGGAGAGAATAGTCGCCGGTGCACTGGCCTCGCACGACGGGATCGTCTCCCTCGGCGGTGGTGCCGTGCTGTCGCCCGCAACCCGTGCCCTGCTGTCCGGGCACACCGTGGTGTACCTGGAAATCAGTGTGGCCGAAGGGCTTCGGCGTACCGGTGCGAACACGGTCAGGCCGCTGCTCGCCGGACCCGACCCGCGTGCGAAGTACCAGGAACTGATGCGTCATCGGCGGCCTCTCTATCGTTCGGTCGCCACGGTGCGAGTGCGCACCGACAGTCGCAGCCCCGCGCGGGTCGTAGGCCAGTTGGTGGCGAAGCTGACGGCGATCGCCCCTGTTCCCGGGCTCGATGCGAACGAGAAAAACCCCCAGTAGATGAAGGTGATTCGATGACAGAGCCAGTGCGCGTCCAGGTCGAGACTGCCAACCCGTATCCGGTGATCATCGGCCGAGGTCTGTTGACGGACCTCGTCGACGAGCTCGCCGGAACGGCCACCGTGGCGATCTTCCACCAGCCTCCGCTGGCAGAGACCGCGGAGGCCGTCCGAGCGGCGTTGGCGGACAAGGGAATCGACGCTCACCGCATCGAGATCCCGGATGCCGAGGACGGCAAGGACCTTGCTGTGGCGGGGTTCTGCTGGGAAGTTCTCGGCCGAATCGGTCTCACTCGCAGCGACGCGATCGTCAGTCTGGGCGGCGGAGCGGCAACGGACCTGGCCGGATTCGTGGCAGCGACCTGGATGCGCGGCGTCCGTATCGTGCACGTCCCGACCACGCTGCTGGCCATGGTCGACGCGGCCGTGGGCGGCAAGACCGGCATCAACACCGATGCGGGCAAGAACCTCGTCGGCTCGTTCCACGAACCGGCCGCCGTGCTGATCGATCTGGCGACGCTCGAGACCGTTCCGAAGAACGAGATCGTCTCGGGCCTGGCCGAGGTGATCAAGACCGGGTTCATCGCCGATCCGAAGATTCTGGACATCATCGAGGCCGATCCTGCCGCGGCGCTGGATCCGACCGGCGACGTTCTGCCGGAGTTGATCAGGCGTTCGGTCGAGGTCAAGGCGAAGGTCGTGGCCGCCGATCTGCGCGAGTCGAACCTGCGCGAGATCCTGAACTACGGTCACACGCTCGCGCACGCCATCGAGCGGCGGGAGCAGTACCGCTGGCGTCACGGTGCCGCCGTGTCGGTCGGTCTGGTGTTCGCCGCCGAGCTGGGACGCCTGGCCGGACGCCTGGACGACGCAACTGCCGACCGCCACCGTTCGATTCTCGAATCGGTCGGCTTGCCGGTCACCTACGACGAGCACGCCTTCTCGGATCTGCTCAAGGGCATGCAGACGGACAAGAAGAACCGGGCCGGGCTGCTGCGGTTCGTGGTTCTGGACGGTCTGGCCAAGCCCGGACGGCTCGAGGGTCCGGATCCGGCACTGCTCGTCGCCGCATTCTCGGCGGTCGGTCGCGAGGCCCCGGCCGCAGGTGGGTCGGCCATTCTGTTGTGAGGTCGTCGGCCCTACTCGGGGGGCGCGACGAAAACGGGCGGTGATCCAACCAGTGCGCGGCGAAAAACCCCCCGACGTCGGAGTATGGGTTAGAAACGGACCCACGGCGCAGCCGGGTCCACCCCCCATTTG
>CAUQEL010000026.1:0-80890 GCA_963517305.1 uncultured Rhodococcus sp. | reverse complement strand
CTGAACAGTCAGTGGCCGGGCCCTACCGGGCCCGGCCACACCGACCGACCTCACAGCCGATCAGTTCACCCGCTCACTCGCGCCAAAACGCAACAGCCCGTATGAGTCGAACTTTCACGCACGAGGGGCGCTAGGCCACGATCCGATCAGAGCCGTCCGCGGTACCGAACGTCAGATGCTCGCCGAGGTGGAATCGCCTCGCCGACCACGCCGCTGCGGCCGCGTCGAGGAAGTCGTCGACGGCGGGTCCGGGCGGTAGATCCGCCAGATCGACGCGATCGCTCCAGTCCATCAGGGCGGCCAACCGCTGCCCGACGCCTCGGCCGGTCTTCTTCGACGCGAACGTCGTGGTCGGCGACATGGCCCGGAACGAGCATTCGGGATGTACTTCGACGTACCTGTCCGGGTCGAAGTCCGCATCCCGCCATGCCTTCACGGACGGCAGGATGTGCCACGTCTGCTTGCTGATCGCCTTGCCGGTGAGGCGCCGAGAAACCGCACATGCTTCTGGATACGACTCGGCGGCGAGCACGTCGACGACCGGCGTGTGAAAGATGGAGCTCCGCGCCGTACCCAGAAACGTCTTCGCCTCCAGTTCGCTGGCTCGATAGCCGTGCTCGGGCAACGACAGCGGCATGTCGACGCCCACCCGTGCGCAGTCCTGGGTCGCCTCGAGCACGTCCGTCACCGACGCGCATTCGATCCACGTCAACGTCGCCTCGGCGAAGAACGCGACCACCCACGCGCCTTTCGCGCCGTCCACACCGGCGAATTTCTCGGCTTCGGAGTTCACCTGTCAGACTCTAGGCATGCGCGTATACCTGGGTGCCGACCACGCCGGCCTCGAGTTCAAGAATCAGATCATCGAACACCTGACGGCAACCGGGCACGAGCCCGTCGACTGCGGTGCCTTCGACTACGACCCCGTCGACGACTACCCGGCATTCTGCATCGACGCAGCACGCCGCGTCGTCGCCGACCCCGGTAGCCGCGGCCTGGTGCTCGGCGGTTCCGGAAACGGCGAGCAGATCGCAGCCAACAAGGTGCCGGGCGCTCGCTGCGCGCTGGCGTGGAGCGTCGAGACCGCCAAGTTGGCCCGCGAGCACAACGACGCCCAGCTCATCGGCATCGGCGGCCGCATGCACACCCTCCCCGAAGCCCTCGCCATCGTCGACGCCTTCCTCGGTACTCCGTTCTCGGGCGAGGAGCGGCACCAGCGCCGCATCGACATCCTGTCCGAGTACGAGCGCAGCGGCGAGGCACCCGTCGTGCCGGGAAAGCCCGAGTAGGTGCCCGAGGGGCACACCCTGCACCGACTCGCTCGGTTGCATCAACGTCGGTTCGGCGGGGCACCGGTCGAGGTGAGCAGCCCGCAGGGGCGCTTCACCTCCGGTGCCGCGCTGATCGACGGTCTCGTACTGGAGAAGGCCGAGGCCTGGGGCAAGCATCTGCTGCACCGATACGAGTCCGATCTGATCGTGCACATCCATCTCGGCCTCTATGGGAAGTTCACCGAACAGGCTGTGCCGCTGAACGATCCGGTGGGTGCCGTGCGGCTGCGCATGGTGGGGGAGAAGTACGGTACCGACCTGCGCGGCCCCACGGCCTGCGAGATCTACACCGAGGAGCAGGTCGACGCCCTGGTGGCGCGCCTGGGACCGGACCCGCTGCGTAGTGACGCCGACCCGGATGGGGCATGGGCACGAATCGCCAAGTCGCGCACCGCAATCGGCACGTTGCTGATGGATCAGAAGGTGCTCGCCGGCGTCGGAAACGTCTACCGCGCCGAGATTCTGTTCCGGCACGAGATCAACCCCATGCGACCGGGCAAAGACCTCGACCGATCCGAGTGGGACGCAATCTGGTTCGACCTCGTCGAACTGATGAAGATCGGTGTCCGACGCGGTCGCATCATCACCATCCGACCCGAGGACGATCACGGCGACACCTACGGTGCCCGCCGACCACGCTCGTACGTCTACCGCAGGCAGGGATATCCCTGCCGAGTGTGCGGAGCCGACATCCTGCACTCGGTGATGCAGGCGCGAAACCTGTTCTGGTGCCCGGTCTGTCAGGCGACCTAGAACCCGCCGAAGTCGCCTCCACCACCGAAGTCGCCTCCGCCGTCGAACATGCCCCCGCCGCCGTCGTCCAGGGCGCCGTATTCCGTGTCGCCGCCGGAATAGTCGTCGCCGGACCCATCGCCTCCGCCGTCGGCTCCCGTGTCGCCGCCTGCCGCAGTCTCTTCCGGAACCCCGGCCATACCGGAGAACATGGCCGAGAACAGGAACATCGACCCCATTCCCCATGCGCCTGCGACCAGGGCCGGACGCCACCACGGCTCGGAGTACCAGCCTGCGGGCACCGGACGGCCGGCGACTCGGCCACCCGGGTAGTAGTTCGGGGTGCGATCGGACGGATCCGGTGACGCTGCGATCTCGCGGCCCTCGAAGTCGACCTTGCGATCCTCGGTGACTCGACCCGCCTGCTGCTGGCCGTCGATGCCCTGCACCTCCGGGCCTGGGTCCATGCCCATCGCCAGGCGAGCGGCACGGATGTAGTAGAGCCCCTCGAGCGCCGTCTGCTTGGCCAGCCGGGCCTGTTCGGGGGTAGTGGCCTGATCGATCTGCGAACCGGCGGCGATGTTGCGTTCGGACGCGTCGGCCAGGGCCTGTTTGGACGGTGTGTCGGTGCCGATCAGGTTGTAGACCTGACCGCCGAGGCGTTCGATCGACTGCCGGGCATCGGCCTTGGCGTCTGCCAGCGCGGTTTCGGCCGCCGCAGCCGAGTTCTTCTTGCTTCGCAGCACCAACAGGGCCACTGCGGCGATGACGATGACGATCAGGACGATTTCCACTGCGGACCTTCCGCCGACGGTGCATGCCCGGTTCGTACGGACAATTCGGACACGGTCCAGGGTACGCGGACACGAAAAAGCCCCGCACTGACAGTGCGGGGCTTCTCGATGGAGCCGATGACGAGAATCGAACTCGCGTAGCCTGTTTGGAAGACAGGGGCTCTACCATTGAGCTACATCGGCGTGCAAACAACAGTCGTGGGATCGCCAGTTCCGTCGCCTGCGTTTCAAGACTGTACCCAACGCCGCCGCCGGATTCCAAACCGGCCCGCCGCGATCGGTTCTCCCGAACGTCATCGGTGGGGCGCCCACGGGGGGCTACTATCGGTTGCTGTTCAATGGTGTCCGTACGACGGGGTGTGGCGCAGCTTGGTAGCGCATCCGCTTTGGGAGCGGAGGGTCGCAGGTTCAATTCCTGTCACCCCGACAAAAGAGAGCCGCAGGCACGGCTCGCCGTGCTCGTGGCGAGCGAGAGCAGACAGCAAGCCAGAACCGCCAGCAAGCAAGAACCACCAGAAGGAGCATGTCCCGTGAAGAGCACCGTCGAGCAGCTGAGCCCGACGCGAGTCCGTATCAACGTTGAGGTGCCCTTCGAGGAGCTCAAGCCTGATTTCGACCGCGCGTACAAGGCTTTGGCTCAGCAGATCCGCCTCCCAGGCTTCCGTCCCGGCAAGGCTCCGGCCAAGTTGCTGGAGGCTCGGGTCGGCCGTGGTGCGGTTCTCGAGCAGGTCGTCAACGACGCTCTTCCCGCCCGCTACTCCGAGGCCGTGACCAACGAGAAGGTCAAGGTCATCGGCCAGCCCGAGATCGAGATCACCAAGATCGAGGACGGCACCGAGCTCACGTTCACCGCTGAGGTCGACGTTCGCCCCGAGATCGACCTGCCCGACTACTCGACCATCAGCGTCGTCGTCGATCCACTCGAGATCAAGGACGAAGCAGTCGACGAGCAGCTGCAGTCGCTGCGCCAGCGTTTCGGCACCCTGACCGGGGTCGACCGTCCCGTCCAGTCGGGCGACTTCGTCTCGATCGATCTCTCGGCCACCGTCGACGGCGAGAACGTGGAAGAGGCAACTGCGAGCGGACTGTCCCACGAGGTCGGCTCCGGCCAGCTCATCGAGGGACTCGACGACGCGATCATCGGCGTTTCCGCGGACGAGTCGAAGGAATTCACCTCGACTCTGGTCGCCGGTGAGTACGCAGGCAAGGAAGCGGTCGTCACGGTCAAGGTCGTCTCCGTCAAGGAGCGCGAGCTGCCCGAGGCCGACGACGAGTTCGCCCAGCTGGCCAGTGAGTTCGACACGTTCGACGAGCTGCTCGCCGATCTGAAGACGCGCGTCGAGCGAGTCGCGAAGGTCGAGCAGGCCGGTCAGATCCGCGACAAGGTGCTCGAGACGTTGCTCGAGACGCTCGAGATTCCGGCTCCAGAGGCCGTCGTCAAGGCCGAGGTCGATTCCCAGGTGCACGAGGCCATCCACGGCCTCGATCACAACGAGGAAGCACTCGCCGAGCTGCTCGAGTCGCAGGGTTCGAGCCGCGAGGAATTCGACAAGGACGTCAAGGAAGGTGCCGAGAAGTCGGTGCGTACCCAGCTCCTTCTCGATGCGATCGCCGAAGCCGAGAACACGCAGGTCGGGCAGGAAGAGCTCACCGAGCGGATCATCTTCCAGGCGCAGCGCTACGGCATGCCGCCCGAGCAGTTCATTCAGCAGGTGCAGCAGGCCAATCAGCTCGGTGCCGTGTTCGCCGATGTCAAGCGCGGTAAGGCGCTGGCTTCGGTCGTCGAGCGCGTCACCGTGACCGACACCACCGGCGCGAGCGTCGACACCGCAGAGCTGTTCGGCAGCCCCGCCGATGCTCCCGACGAGGTCGAAGCAGCAGATTCTTCCGAGGGCGAACAAGAGAAGTAACGCTCACAGCGAACGACGGCGGTTCCGGGACTCCGGAGCCGCCGTCTTTCGTTAGTGTCTGTGTCAGGAACCAACGATTTGTTATGGAAAAGGCAGGTACCGTGACTGTTCAGAATCCGGCGGCTTCGCACGAGCAGAGTCCCGTCATGACTTCGGCTGCAGCAGGGCTGAATCTCAGCGACTCCGTGTACGAGCGTCTGCTTCAAAACCGCATCATTTTCCTCGGTACCCAGGTCGACGACGACATCGCCAACAAGTTGTGCGCTCAGATCCTCCTGCTCTCGGCCGAGGACCCCACTCGCGACATCGCGCTGTACATCAACTCGCCCGGTGGCTCGGTCACCGCGGGTATGGCCATTTTCGACACGATGGAATTCGCCGAGTGCGACATCGCGACCTACGGAATGGGCCTGGCTGCCTCGATGGGGCAGTTCCTGCTCTCGGCCGGTGCCAAGGGCAAGCGCTACGCCCTGCCGCACGCGCGCATCATGATGCACCAGCCCTCGGCCGGTATCGGCGGCAGCGCCTCCGACATCGCCATCATGGCCGAGCAGTTCGCGCACACCAAGCGCGAGATGGCGGAGCTGATCGCCCTGCACACGGGTCAGACCGTCGAGCAGATCACCGAAGACTCCGATCGTGACCGCTGGTTCACTGCGCAGGCCGCCAAGGAATACGGGTTCGTGGATCACGTCGTCAGCCGTGCGCGGCAGGCCGGCGGAATCGGCGAGTAATTCGGCCGCTCCCGGCGACCCTCGATCACTTACATCTTGGAGAAACGATGACAAACCTGTTCGACCCCAATCAGCTGCCGTCCTCCCGATACATCCTGCCCTCCTTCGTCGAGCACTCCAGCTACGGCGTGAAGGAATCGAATCCGTACAACAAGCTGTTCGAGGAGCGCATCATCTTCCTCGGCGTCCAGGTCGACGACGCGTCCGCCAACGACGTCATGGCGCAGCTGCTGGTACTCGAGGGTCTCGATCCCGATCGAGACATCACGATGTACATCAACTCGCCCGGTGGCTCGTTCACCTCGCTGATGGCGATCTACGACACGATGCAGTACGTCCGCGCCGATGTTGCGACCGTTTGCCTGGGCCAGGCCGCGTCGGCCGCAGCCGTGCTGCTCGCTGCCGGCACCCCCGGTAAGCGTGCGGCGTTGCCCAACGCTCGCGTGCTGATTCACCAGCCGTCGAGCGGTGGCATTCAGGGCCAGGTGTCCGACCTGGAGATCCAGGCCGCCGAGATCGAGCGCATGCGTCGCCTCATGGAGACCACCCTCGGCCGCCACACCGGCAAGGATCCCGACGTCATCCGCAAGGACACCGATCGCGACAAGATCCTCACCGCGGAACAGGCCAAGGACTACGGGATCATCGACACCGTGTTCGAGTACCGCAAGCTCTCTGCCCAGAAGTAGCAGAGCGAGTACCACCGGTCGGACCGAACAGGTCCGGCAGAAGATTCCGACGCCGGGTGTGAGTGTGAAACTCCGCCCGGCGGTCGCGATCGACGACCCGAATACTCCATTCGGTGAAATCGGGCGGCGAATCACCGGAAACAACCCGCCCATGTTCGGCGAACACGGGTACCGTCGCATCCAAGAACTCGGTCGACCGAAGTCGGCATGACGACAGACCGAGAAGTAGCCCACGAAGGTTTTCGGCCACACCCGGTCGGCGTGGGTCGTACGCGGACAAGGAAGTAGGAACCTCCGAATGGCACGCATCGGTGACGGTGGCGATCTGCTGAAGTGCTCCTTCTGCGGCAAGAGCCAGAAGCAGGTCAAGAAGCTCATCGCTGGACCAGGGGTGTACATCTGCGACGAGTGCATCGACCTGTGCAACGAGATCATCGAAGAGGAATTGGCCGAGTCGAGCGAAGTCAAGCTCGACGACCTTCCCAAGCCCTCCGAGATCAAGGACTTTCTCGAGAACTACGTGATCGGTCAGGACGCTGCCAAGCGCACGTTGGCCGTGGCGGTCTACAACCACTACAAGCGCATCCAGGCCGGTGACAAGGCGCGCGACGTGCGAGGCGAATCCGTCGAACTGGCGAAGTCGAACATCCTGATGCTCGGACCGACGGGATGCGGAAAGACGTACCTCGCGCAGACGCTGGCCAAGATGCTCAACGTGCCCTTCGCCATCGCCGACGCCACCGCCCTCACCGAGGCCGGCTACGTGGGCGAGGATGTCGAGAACATCCTGCTCAAGCTGATCCAGGCTGCGGACTACGACGTCAAGCGCGCCGAGACCGGCATCATCTACATCGACGAGGTCGACAAGATCGCTCGCAAGAGCGAGAACCCGTCGATCACGCGTGACGTGTCCGGTGAAGGTGTGCAGCAGGCACTGCTCAAGATCCTCGAAGGAACTCAGGCAAGCGTGCCGCCGCAGGGTGGTCGCAAGCATCCGCATCAGGAGTTCATCCAGATCGACACGACCAACGTGCTCTTCATCGTCGCCGGTGCCTTCGCCGGACTCGAGAAGATCGTGTCCGATCGGGTCGGCAAGCGCGGGCTCGGATTCGGAGCCGAAGTTCGCTCCAAGGCCGAGATCGACACGCAGGATCACTTCGCCGAGGTGATGCCGGAGGATCTGATCAAGTTCGGTCTGATTCCCGAGTTCATCGGTCGACTGCCGATGATCGCGTCGGTGACGAACCTGGACAAGGAATCGCTCGTGACGATCCTGTCCGAGCCGAAGAATGCGTTGGTCAAGCAGTACCGCCGCTTGTTCGACATGGACGGCGTCGAGCTCGAGTTCACCACCGAGGCCCTCGAAGCAATCGCCGACCAGGCCATTCTCCGCGGAACCGGTGCACGTGGACTGCGCGCCATCATGGAAGAAGTTCTGCTTCCGGTGATGTACGACATCCCGAGTCGTGACGACGTCGAGAAGGTCGTCGTGACTGCCGAGACCGTGAACGACAACGTGCTGCCGACCATCGTGCCGCGCAAGCCCGAGCGTCCGGAGCGCCGCGACAAGTCCGCCTGACGGGCGTCGATCGACCTGCTGTACAACGACGAATCCCCGACCTCATCGCGAGGTCGGGGATTCGTCGTTGTCGTGGTACCTAGCCGATGATCACGGCGTGCGCGCCGGGAGCATCGGTCACGGCGGGAAATCGGTGCCGCACCAGTGGGTCGTGGCCGGGTACGACGGTGCCGGTGCCGCCGGCGAGCTCTCGGATTCGGTCGAAGGCCCCGTACATGTCCGGCAGCGCGTGCAGGATCGCGAACGGACTGTCGTCCTCGAAGTTCTCGTAGAAATGACTGGCGTCGGAGGCCAGCACCACCGGGCCGCGGTCGGTGTTCACTCCGACCACCTGCATGCCTGCGGTGTGTCCGCCGACGGCGTGGACGGACAGCCCCGGAAACAGGTCGAGATCGCCGTCGACGAGGTCGAGCCGAGTTCCGCGATCGGCGGTGAGGATATGGTCGGTGTCGGCTCGGGAGTGCAACCATTGTTCTCGGGTGATGCGGGCGGCCCACGGCCCGGTCCAGTATTCGAATTCTGTCCGCTGCACCACGTAGCGCGCAGCCGGGAGCTCCGCGACGACCCCGGTGTGGTCGCAGTGCAGGTGGGTCAGGATGCAGGTGTCGATCTCGCCGGGTGTCAGGCCGAGTTCGCCGAGCAGAACGATGGGTGACCCGTGGTAGTCGAGCCCGTCGGTCGATTCTGCTGTGGCCGGGGAAATTCCGGCGTCGATCAACACCGTGCGGGTCTTCGAGAGGGCGAGCCACACGTAGTAGGCCACCGTCTGGCTTTCGGTACTGCGCTCGTCGCGCTGATGAAAGAGTTTGCTGCGCAATGCCGTTCGGCTGGCATACTGCAGGGCGAGCACCGTCCAGGTGCCCGCCGCTGCAGGTCGAAGTGCGTCGATCACGATCTCGGTCAGACCGACGCGACGCGCGCGCTGTCGGTGGTGCGGGTCGGAACACCGAGCTCGTCGGTGGGGGTACGGAAGGTCTCCTTGGAGGTAGCAACGATGACGACGTTGATGGTGCAGAAGACCGCGGTGACGATCGCGACGGGCAGCCATGCGCCCACCTCGGCTCCGGCGATTGCGCCTGCGATGGTCGGCGCGAACCCTGCGATGGCGAAACCGATCTGGGTTCCCAGGGCGGTTCCGGTCAGGCGAACGCGGGCCGGGAACATCTCACCGTAGAACGAGGGCCAGACGCCGCCCGTGGCGCTGTGCACGAACCCGAACATCACGATGCCGAAGACGAAAATGAGGACATAGTTGCCGCTCGAGATGGACCACAGGTAGCCGAACATCAGGATCGCGCAACCGATGGAGCCGAACAGGAACACGGGCTTGCGGCCGATGCGATCCGACAGTGCACCGAAGAAGGGCAAGGCGAAGAGTGCGACGACGTTGGCGAGAACGCCGACCCAGAGCATGGGGGTGCGTTCGAGGCCGACGGTGTTCACGGCGTAGGACAGGGCGTAGACGGTGAAGATGGTGCTGACCGAGGCGATCACTGCGGCCAACATGACGCGGACCACGGCCGGCCGATGCTCACTGAGCAGTTCGGCCACGGGCAGGCGCTGCGGCTCGTTGGAGGCCACTGCTTCCTCGAAGACCGGGGTCTCGTCGAGCGAGCGGCGGATGACGAAGGCTGCGACGACGACGAAAGCGCTGAGGAAGAACGGGATTCGCCATCCCCAGCTGAGCAGTGCTTCCTCGGGGAGCATGGCGACGGGCAGGAACACCGCGGTGGCAAGAATCTGTCCGCCCTGGGTGCCGCTGAGGGTGAAACTGGTGAAGAACGCGCGCCGGTTGTCCGGGGCGTGTTCGAGCGTCATCGAGTTCGCTCCGGCCTGCTCACCGCCTGCGGAGAATCCCTGGCACAACCGAAGCAGCACCAGGATGATGGGCGCGGCGATGCCGATGGATTCGTACGAGGGCAGGACGCCGACGCCGAGGGTGGCGATACCCATCAGCAGGACGGTGGCGACCATGACCTTCTTGCGTCCGTAGCGGTCGCCGATGTGGCCGAGGACCAGTGCGCCGAGCGGCCGTGCGAGGTATCCGACGCCGAAGGTGGCCAGGGCCAGCAGGGTGCCGGTCGCCGGGTTGGAGCCCGGGAAGAACACGCGGCCGAAGACCAGTGCGGCTGCGGTGCCGTAGATGAAGAAGTCGTAGTACTCGAGGGCACTTCCGACCCACGCGGCGGTTGCCGCTTTGCGCGGGTTCGCCCCGGGGCGAAGCGGCGTCGGGTGGGTGCCAGGGGTGTGCGATTCCATCGTTCTCGTGTCTCTCTTCGTGAGGCGGGGGAGCGTAGGCGCTGGTCGACGACGCGTTCTCGGCGATCGGACCGCTAATGTACTAAATGGTTAACACCGGGTGCCTCTGAATAGTGAACGTGATCCATGCCACGTGTCAACCCCTGACGTGACGGGACCTACCGAGAAAACGCGAATGTCAGCGAGAAGTCGAGGTCAGGAACGCGATGATCATGTCGCCGAGCATCGAGCGGAGACGGTCTCGATGCTGGGGATCGGTGAGGTCGCGGCCGAAGAGTGCCTCGAAGGTGTACCGATTCGACAGACGGAACACGCAGAAGCTGCTGATCGTCATGTGTACGTCGAGTGCATCGACGTCCGTGCGGAACACCCCGTCCGCCTGTCCTCGCGCCAGGATGCTCGACAGCAGTTCCGCGGCGGGATTGCCGAGGTTGCTCAACGCCTCGGAGGTGGAGATGTGTTCGCCGCGCAGGATGTTCTCGGTGGAGACCAGGCGAATGAAGTCGGGATTCTCCTCGTGATGGTCGAACGTCAGCGACGCGATGGCGCGAATGGCTTCGACCGGTCCGAGACCCTCGACGTCCACGTCTCGTTCGCGCTCGCGAATGCGCAGGTACGACCGCTCGAGGACGGCCTTGTACAGGCCTTCCTTGTCGGTGAAGTAGTAGTACAACATCCGCTTGGTGGTGTGTGTGCGCTCGGCGATCTCGTCGATGCGCGCCCCTGCGAAGCCTTTGTCCGCGAACTCCTCGGTGGCCACCTCGAGGATGTTGTGCCGGGTCAGGTCGCTGTTGCGTCGACGCTTGACGGTGGGTCCGCTGCTGTCGTCGGACGTGTCGGTTGCGCGCGGAGCCATGGATCAACTCTATCGGCGCCGATTACGGCGAAAGGGTTGGGCGCGAGGCGAACGCGTAGTACCGTCGAGCTAATTCACTAATTCGTACATTAAGGTTCGAGGAGATCGACATGCCGGAATCCCTGCTCTGTGGACTGATCGGGACGGGCATCGGCAAGTCGCTCACGCCCGCGATGCACGAACGAGAGGGTGCCGAGCACGGGCTGACCTACCAGTACCGGATCATCGACCTGGACAGCCGTGGACTGACCGCCCTGGACCTGCCCCGTCTCGTCTCGACCGCCGCGGACCTCGGATTTCGAGGGCTCAACATCACGCACCCGTGCAAACAACGCGTCATCTCCTGCCTCGATGCGCTCTCCGAGGACGCCGCCCGACTCGGAGCCGTCAACACCGTGGTCTTCGCCGACGGCCGAGCCGTCGGACACAACACCGACTGGTCCGGATTCGATCGCAACTTCGGCCGCGGCCTACCCGGTGCCGACATCGGTGATGTGGTGCAACTCGGTGCCGGGGGAGCAGGGGCAGCCGTTGCCTATGCGATGGCCCGCCGCGGCGCAGGCAGGCTCACTCTCGTGGACGCCGATCCACTTCGAGCGCAACAACTCCGGGAATCCTTGGCGGCGATGTTCCCCGATGTCGAGATCCTCTCGGCAGGCCTCGAGCGGCTTGCCACCGTTCTCGAGTCCGCAACCGGCCTGGTGCACGCCACTCCGATCGGAATGGTCGAACATCCCGGATCTGCTGTGCCCGAGTCCCTCCTGCATCCGAGGATGTGGGTCGCCGAGGTCGTGTATCGACCGGCAGAGACCGAATTGCTCGCTGCTGCATCCCGAGCCGGGTGTCGAACGCTCAGCGGAACGGGAATGGCGGTCTTCCAGGCAGCCGACGCCTTCGAGATATTCACCGGACGCACCGCCGACGCCGAGCGGATGATCGACCACATGAGTGCGCTGATCGCACTGGAGGATCGCGCGACCGCAGGTGCTCCCGCATGACGCACATCGCCACGTCGGTGGCCACGGTATCGCTCAGTGGTTCGCTGGACGAGAAGATGCGCGCCATCGCAGACGCCGGGTTCGACGGCTTCGAGGTGTTCGAGCCGGACTTGATCAGCTCACCTGACCTTCCCGAGGACATCGCGAAGAAGGCAGCAGACCTCGGCTTGACCCTCGATCTGTATCAGCCCTTTCGCGACGCAGATTCGGCCGACCCGGAACAGTTCGCCCGCAATCTCGTTCGCGCCGAACACAAATTCGACGTGATGGAACAGCTGGGGTGCGATCTGCTGCTCGTCTGCTCCTCGCCGCTGGCCGGTGCCGTGCGTGACGACGCCCTGCTGGTCGAGCAGATGGCAACCCTCGCCGAGCGTGCGCATCGACGCGGAATGCGACTGGCGTACGAGGCGTTGGCGTGGGGTGCGCACGTGAACACCTACCGCCATGCCTGGGACATCGTCCGGCAGGTCGATCATCCCGCACTGGGAACATGCCTGGACAGCTTCCACATTCTTTCTCGTGGTGACGATTCCGCAGGCATCCGCGAGATCCCCGGCGAGAAGATCTTCTTTCTCCAGTTGGCCGACGCCCCGCACCTGGTGATGGACGTACTGCAGTGGAGCAGACACCACCGATGCTTCCCCGGGCAGGGCAGCTTCGATCTGGCGAGCTTCGGAGCCGATGTCGCTGCCTCCGGGTATTCCGGCCCGTGGTCGCTCGAAATCTTCAACGACGTCTTCCGGCACTCCGACACCGGTCGTACGGCATCCGACGCGCATCGGTCGCTGCTGTACCTCCAGGAACAGGTGCGCGGCGTCGAAACTCCCTCCGCCGGCAACGATCTGTTCGCGCCGCCAGCGCCGGGTCCGATCGAGAACGTCGTCTCCCTGCGGATCGCGGCAGGGCCTGCGAAGGCAGCGCAGCTGGGCACCACATTGCGGCACCTGGGCTTCGATCTGACCGCAGCACACAGCGAACACGGCCTCAGCCTGTTCACCCAGGGTCCGCTGGCCGTCGCCGTCGACACCACGGTGGACACGCTCTGGACCGCACCGGGCGTCCCGGCGCATCTACCGGCCCTGGCCCAGATAGGGATTCGTAGCGACCGCCCGGATCAGTGGCTGACTCGGGCACGCGCGCTCGGAGTCACCGCGTCCACCGTCTCCATGCCCGGTGTGGCAGACGCGACCGAAGCCGTGGTGCGCCTGGCCGTGACCGGTGCAACGTCTCTGGACCTACGCACCCGGGACAGTGCGGGTGCCTGGCAATCGGCATTCGATCTGGTGCCCAGGGTGGTGGAAGAGAACGAGGCGTGCGTCTCGCACGTGGATCACATCGCACTCGCCGTGCCTGCCGAGAGCTGGGACGGCGTGATGCTGCTGCTGCGCTCGGTGTTCGGCATGGTGCCCCACGAGGGCCAGGACGTCGTCGATGCGATAGGCCTGGTTCGGAGCCGAGCCCTCACCCTCGCCACCGCCAACGGCACGATTCGACTCTCGCTCAACATGGTTCCCGGCCGCCCGTCCGACTCGGACCCGCTGCCCGCGGCCAGGCGCGGAGGCGTCGGACATGTGGCGTTCGGGTGTGAGGACATCTACGCCGCTGCGAGAGCAACGACCGAACGCGGGCTCACTCCGCTGCGGATCTCGCCCAACTACTATCGCGATCTCGACGCGCGATTCGGACTCGGCTCCGAGACCCTGGAGGCGATGCAGCGTTTGGGGATCCTGTACGACGCGGACGCGACCGGCGGTGAGTTCTTCCACTTCTTCACCGAAACCGTGGGCGACGACCTGTTCTTCGAGGTGGTCCAGCGAGTGGGTGGCTACGAGGGCTACGGGGAGACCAACTCGGCTGTGCGACTGGCGGCGCAACTGCAGTACTGACCGGTGATCACCCGATTCGCTCGAACACCGCAGCGAGTCCCTGGCCGCCGCCGATGCACATCGTCTCGAGTCCGTAGCGGACCTCTCGGCGGTCCATCTCGCGCAACAGCGTTGCCAGAATGCGGGCTCCGGTGGCGCCGACGGGATGGCCGAGCGAGATGCCGGAACCGTGTGGGTTCAGCCGCGGGTCGTCGGGGTCGATGCCCCAGGACCGGGTCACGGCCAGGGCCTGAGCGGCGAACGCTTCGTTGAGTTCGATGATGCCCATGTCGTCGAGACTCAGTCCCAGCCGTCCGAGTGCCTTCTCGCTCGCGGGGACCGGCCCGATCCCCATCGTGCGTGGGGCAACACCGGCCACGCCCCAGCCCGCCAATCGCGCCAGCGGCCGAAGGCCGAGCGCGGAAGCCCTTTCCGGGGTGGTGACGATCGCGATCGCGGCACCGTCGTTCTGTCCACTGGCGTTTCCTGCGGTGACGGTCGACTCGGGGTCCAGCGACGCGCGGATCGCCTTCAGCTTCGCCAGTGACTCCACGGTGGTATCGGCCCGCGGATGCTCGTCGGTGGTGACGAGCATCGGATCCGATTTACGTTGGGGGACCGATACTCCCACGATCTCCTCGGCGAACACACCGCTGTTCTGCGCTGCGACTGCACGTCGGTGGGACTGGACTGCGAGTGCGTCCTGATCGGCGCGGCTGATGGAGAATTCCGCGCGCAGGTTCTCTGCGGTTTCGATCATGCCGCCGGGCACCGGAAAGTTCTTGCCGCCCGCGGTCACTCGCGCCCGGGCGAGTCGGTCGGACAGGGCCACGGCCTCGGCCTTGACGCCCCAGCGCATGCCGGTGGCGTAGAACTCGGTCTGGCTCATGCTCTCGACGCCGCCCGCCAGAACCAGATCGTTGCCGCCGGACTGGACCTGCATGCACGCCTGCAGTACTGCTTGCAGACCGGAGCCGCAGCGGCGGTCGACCTGCATTCCGGGGACGTCGATACCCAGATCTGCATCGAGCGCCGCAATGCGTCCGATGGCCGGTGCATCACCGTTCGGGGACGCCTGACCGAGAATCACATCGTCGATGTCGGCCCCCGAAATGCCGGTGCGAGCCACGATTTCGGCGATGACCGTACCGGCAAGAGTCTGGGCGGAGATATCTCGGAACTGGCCGCCGAAGCGACCGACCGGGGTCCGAAGTGGTTCGCAGATCACGGCATCAGGCATGGGTGGTTCCTCGCTTGTCGTTGGGGCCGGTGCTCACCCGGAGCAGGTCGATCTCGATGGCGCGGGTGGCGTCGAGCAGAGCCGGTAGCAGTTCGGTGCGCACCGCATCGGCGGAATGCCGCGCGGCCTGGGTCGAGACGTTCGCCGCGGCGACCACTGCTCCGTGTCCGTCGTGGATGGGAGCTGCGATGGATCGCAACCCCTCTTCGAGTTCCTGATCCACCAGGCAGAAACCGTCGGATCGGACCCGATCGAGTTCGCGACCGAGCGCATCGGGGGTGGTGATCGTCTTGCCCGTCAGGGGAGTCAACCGGACCCGGTCCAGGTATGCCGCAAGTTCGTCGGCAGGAAGTCCGGCCAGCAGCACGCGGCCCATCGATGTTGCGAACGCGGGGAACCGGGTGCCTATGTTGATGCCGACGGTCATGATGCGGCTGACCGGAACACGGGCGACGTACACCACGTCGTCACCGTCGAGAATCGAGACCGAGGACGACTCGCGCACCCGTTCGGCGAGGGCCTCGAGGTGTGGCCCCGAGACTTCCGGGAGCGAGAGGCTCGACAGGTAGCTGTAGCCCAGCTCGAGCACTCGTGGGGTGAGCCAGAACATCGAGCCGTCGGTACGGACGTAGCCGAGTTCGACGAGGGTGAGCAGGAACCGCCGGGCCGTGGCTCGGGTGAGGTCGGTGGCTCGGGCGACATCGGAGAGTGTTCGACGCGGATGCTCGGCGTCGAAGGCCCGGATCACCGCGAGACCACGGCCGAGCGACTGGACGTAGTCCGAGCTCGGCGGCGGTGATTCCGCGGAGTTCACGAGGTACCCGATTCGGTCTCGGCCGAGGTCTCGGCGATGGCCGCGTTCGCGAGACCGAATGCACTGTTGCTGTTCGGAACTCCCGCGTACACGGCGGTGTGCAGGAACACCTCCGCGAGGGTGTCCGGCGCAGTGCCTGCTCGCAGGGCGGCCCGGATGTGCATGTCGAGTTCGTGCTGGTTGCCCACGGCCGTCAGGATCGCGAGAGTAAGCAGTCTGCGGGTGTGGTGATCGAGTCCTGGGCGATTCCAGATGTCACCCCATGCGGTGCGGGTGATGAAATCCTGGAACGGTGCGGTGAAGTCGGTTCGCGCGGCGATGCTGCGGTCGACGTGCGCATCGCCGAGGACGCTGCGCCGCACCGCCATTCCGGCATCGTGGGCCGCTGCGCGTCCGGCTGCATACGCATCCGATCCGACGTGTGCGGCGATTGCCGAGGTGACGGGTCCGGCTTGCTCGACGTTGGCCAGATGGGCGGCCGGGTCGAGAACCCGGAACGTCGATCCCGTGACGCCGTCGGCGATGATCTTCAGGTCCTCGGGGGTGGTCGAGGGATCCTGCCGGCCCGCGATCACCAGGGTCGGAGCGGTGATTCGGTTCAGATCAGCACGAGAATCCCAGTCCGACAACGCCTCACAGCACGCGGCGTAGCCCTCGTCGGAGGTGTCGGCGATCATCCGGCGATGCCGGTCGACGAGATCGGCGTCGCGAGCGGCGAGTTCGGGGGTGAACCAGCGTTCGAGCACGGCGTCGGCCAGCGACGCGGTTCCCGCCGCTCGGACCGCTGCGGCCCGCTCGAGCCATTGCGCCGGCTCACCGAACTTCGCCGAGGTGCACAGCAATGTCAGAGTCCGCACTCGCTCCGGGCGATGGATGGCGATCCACTGCGAGACCGCACCGCCGAGAGAAAGGCCGACGAGGTGCACGCGAGTCAGATCGAGGGAATCCAGCAGTGTCAGAACGTCTTCGGCCAGTTCGGCCACCGAACAGGGGCCGGGTTGGACCGCAGACTCTCCGTGCCCGCGAAGGTCGACGGCGACAACGTGAACGGAGGCGGAGAGCGTTCCGATCTGCGGGTTCCACATCGATCGATCGGAGCCGAGCGAACCGATCAGAACGACGGTCGCCGCGTCGGGGCTCGGCCCTTCGGTGCGTCCGTGAGCAAGTGCGACGGTCATCGTGAATCCTTCGATTCTGTGGTGTGTTCGGTGTCGAGGGCAGGCTCGGCGAGGATCGCGTCGACCAGCTCGGGTGCGTGGCCGAGATACGCGGCCGGGTCGAGTAGTTCGCGCACCGTCGACGGCGGGATGAATGCCGTGATGGCAGGGTCGCTGTCCAGCGGTGCTCCCGCTGCGCATCGCGCAGTGACTATCTCGCGGGCCTGCTCGGTGTGCGCTGCCAATGCCGCGGTGACACGTTCGGCGAGCAGAGCTCCGCCCGTTGCGTCGAGGTTTCGGGCCATCTGATCGGCGTGAACGTGCAATCCACTCAGGCTCTGCGAGAGTCGATGGGCTGCACCGCCGGTGAGGCGCAGCAGATCGGTGATCGTCTCCCATTCGGCATGCCACGCTCCCGCGGCGCGTTGATGTTCGTGGTCCATGTTCGACAGCACCGTGGCCACAGCACCCGGGACCCGCCGGGCCGCAGCGCGAGCCGTGACGGCGGCAACGGGATTGCGTTTGTGCGGCATCGCCGATGATCCTCCCGGCGCGTCCTCCGAGACCTCATTCAACTCCGTGGCGGACATCGACACGATGTCCTGGGCGATCTTGCCGATCGTTCCTGCCGCGATGCCCAAAGAGCACGCGATATCGGCGATCGCGGTGCGGTCGGTGTGCCAGGGCGCGTCCTGTCGAGCCAAACCCAGTTCGACGGCAAGCGCCGCGGCGATGGCCGGTCCGTGTGGATACACGGCGGCGAGAGTGCCTGCAGCCCCGCCGTACTGGACGGTGCATGCGCGTCGAACGGCGGCGACTCGGGTCTGCGCGCGGCGCAACTCCGAAAACCAGTTCGCAGCCACCAGCCCGAAGGTGGTGGGCAATGCCTGCTGGCCGAGAGTGCGGGCCGCCATCGGGGTGGTCCGGTGGGTCAGGGCGAGACCTCGCGCTGCCGCGCTCGCAGCGTCGAGCGAGGCCTCGATCACACCGAGGGCATCGCGGGCGACAAGCATGAGCGCGGTGTCCATGATGTCCTGGCTGGTGGCTCCTGGATGCACTGCGGTGGCAGGAACCTCGGCCTCGGTCACCTCGCTGCGAAGGATCTTCACCAACGGGATCACCGGATTGCCCCCGGCCGCCGCATCCACTCCGAGCCTCGCGATGTCCAGCTGCGCCCCGAGTTCGGCCGCAGCAGTGGTGACGACCTCCGCGTGACCGGCCTCCACGAGACCGACCGTGGCTGCGGCCCGGGAGAGTGCCGCCTCGACGGCGAACATCGCTCTCACCCAGGCTCGGTCGCCCACGAGCGGCGCAACGGCATCGCTACCGAACGTCGGATCGAACAAGGCCCCTCGCTCGGATTTCATCGTCACCTTTCGCCAATCGTGTGTCACAGCGCGAAGAACGGAGTCTCGTCGCCGTCCGGATCGGTGTTCTGCAGCACGATGTCGAGGTGATATCCACCGTGCACCGGTGCTGCGACGAGTCTGGCACGCTTGTGCTCCGGCATGGCGGACAACACCGGATCGACCGCATTGGCCTCGGCTTCGTCGGGAAAATAGACCCGCGTCACGGCTCGATCGAGCATTCCACGGGCAAAGATTGCGACGTCGATGTGCGGTGCCTCGACGGCACCGTTCTCGGCGGGAAGCGGCCCGGGCTTGATCGTCGTGATCGACATCGTTCCGGTCTCGTCGGCGAACGCTCGTCCGAAACCGCGAAAGCCCGTGGTGTGTGACGGCACCGCGCCGCGCGGATCCTCGGGATGATCGAACCGGCCGTCGGCGTCGGCCTGCCAGGTCTCGATCATGGCGTCGGACATGGGGTTTCGGGCTCCGTCGATCAGTGTGAACGACACGGTGATCTCGCCGTCGGTGCCCTGCGGTACCACGCTCTCACCGTCGGGCCACAGCAGTCCGATGTGAACGTACGGACCCACCGTCTGGGAGGGCGTCTGACCGAACGGTGCGGTGGTGAAGTCGGCTCCGGTGACCACCGGATAGCGGGGGGCGAAATCAGATTCGGTCATCGTGATCGTCTTCCTCGAAGGGGGTGGCGTTCCGGCCGCGCAGCACGATGTCGAATCGAAATCCGAGAGCCCAGTTGTTTTGCGTCGCGTCGTAATCGAACGTACTGATCATTCGGGCACGCGAGTCTTCGGGTGTGGCGTTGAAGATCGGATCCTGGAAGAACATGGGGTCGTCCGGGAAGTACATCTGGGTCACCAGCCGCTGAGTGAACGCCTGGCCGAACAACGAGAAGTGGATGTGGGCGGGTCGCCACGCGTTGTGGTGGTTGCCCCACGGATACGCGCCCGGCTTGATCGTGGTGAATCGATACCTGCCTTCGGCATCGGTGAGCACACGACCGGAGCCGTTGAAGTGCGGATCGAGCGGTGCCGGCCACCGATCACCGGTGTGGCGGTATCGACCGCCCGCATTGGCCTGCCACACCTCGACGAGGGTGTTCGGAATCGCCTTGCCGTCGCTGTCGAGCACGCGGCCGTGCACGATGATCCGCTGCCCCTGTGCCTCGCCGTTGTTCGCCAGAGTGAGGTCTGCGTCGGCTGCGGTCACGCGTCCCTCGCCCAGTACCGGTCCGGTGATCTCGGTGAGTCGCTGGGGGAGCAGGGTCAGCGGCTGTGCCGGATGCCGAAGTGCGGTGGTCCGGTACTCGGGGAAGTCGAGCGGGGCATGGACCCCCGATTGATCTCGATACTCGGGCGGGAGATGAAGCATCGACGGTTCCTCACGATTGTGGTGATCTACGCAACAGCCACAATAGCGACTTGTTCGCATTGTGGCAATCTGTTCATATTCCGCACAAGATGCGGTAGCGTGCGTCTCATGTTGGACAAAGTCGTGGCCAGCGCCACCGAAGCCGTAGCGGACATTCCCGACGGATCGTCGATCGCCGTCGGCGGATTCGGATTGGTCGGCGTACCGGAGATCCTCATCGACGCGGTTCTCGCGCAGGGCGCGACGGATCTGGAAACCATCAGCAACAACTGCGGAACGGATGGCTTCGGCTTGGGAGTGTTGTTGGCGCAGCATCGCATTCGCCGGACCATCAGCTCGTACGTCGGCTCGAACAAGGAGTTCGCGCGGCAGTATCTCTCCGGCGAACTGGAAGTCGAATTGACCCCGCAGGGCACCCTCGCCGAGCGACTGCGAGCCGGCGGTGCCGGAATACCGGCGTTCTTCACGCCCGCAGGGGTCGGAACCCAGGTGGCAGACGGCGGATTGCCGCTGCGCTACGACGGCAGCGGCGGAATCGCACTGGCCAGTCCGCCCAAGGAGACCCGCGAATTCGACGGTGTCACCTACGTGATGGAACGCGGAATCGTTGCCGACTACGCGCTCGTGCACGCATGGAAGGGCGACCGCCACGGCAACCTCGTGTTCCACGCCAGTGCGCGAAACTTCAACCCGCCGGCCGCCGCGTCGGGGCGCATCACCGTCGCGCAGGTCGAGCACCTCGTCGAGCCGGGCGAGATCGGACCGGACGAGGTCCACACCCCGGGTATCCACGTGCAGCGGGTGGTCCACGTCGGACCGGTCGAGGTCGGCATCGAGCAGAGGACGGTACGAGCATGAGCGAGAAGATGACCCGCGAACAGATGGCGGCTCGGGTAGCGCAGGAACTCCTCGACGGTCAGTACGTCAATCTCGGCATCGGCATGCCGACTCTCGTGCCCAATTACATCCCCACCGACGTCTCGGTGATCCTGCATTCGGAGAACGGAGTGCTCGGCGTCGGACCGTATCCCACCGAGGACGAACTCGACGCCGAGATCATCAACGCGGGCAAGGAGACCATCACGGTCCTTCCCGGTGCGTCCTACTTCGATTCCGCGCAATCGTTCGGAATGATCCGCGGCGGCCAGGTCGACGTCGCCGTACTGGGGGCGATGCAGGTGAGCGCCACCGGTGATCTGGCGAACTGGATGATTCCCGGGCACATGGTCAAGGGCATGGGCGGCGCGATGGATCTGGTGCACGGAGCGCGACGCGTCATCGTGATGATGGAACACGTCTCCCGCAAGGGTGAACCGAAAATCCTCGAACGTTGCTCTCTGCCGCTCACTGGTAAGGGCTGCGTGCACCGAATCATCTCGGACATGGCCGTTCTCGACGTCACCGAACACGGACTACGGCTCGTCGAGACCGCGCCCGGTGTGTCCGTCGACGAGGTCAGAAATGCGACCGCCGCCGAACTACTGGTCGACGCTGGGCAGGAGTGGAGCCTGCGGAACGACTCAGGCAATCTCGTCTGATATTTCGACGCGGTCGGCGTGGGAGTAGATGTTCATCGACCGACCGCGGAGGAAGCCGATGACGGTCAAGCCGGATTCGGTCGCGAGGTCGACCGCCAGCGAGGACGGGGCGGAAACCGCTGCGAGAATCGGTATTCCGGACATCACCGCCTTCTGGGCCAACTCGAACGAGGCGCGGCCGCTGACCATCAGCACCGTGCCCTGCAAGGGGATTCGATCGTTGGTCACCGCCCAGCCGATCACCTTGTCGACGGCGTTGTGGCGTCCGACATCCTCACGTAGAACGAGCATCTCGCCGTCTGCGGTGAACAGGGCTGCGGCGTGCAGACCGCCGGTCGCATCGAAGACCTTCTGCGCGGCCCGCAACGTGTCGGGCAGCCCGGAGAGAGTATCGGACGTCACGACGACGGAATCGGCCACGGGGGAATGCTTGGTGCGCAATCGAATTGCGTCCAGCGATCCCTTGCCGCACACCCCACACGAGGACGTCGTGTAGAAGTTTCGTTCGACGCCGGTCTCCGGCGGAGCGACACCCTCGGCCAGGGTGACGTCGAGGACGTTGTAGGTGTTCGCGCCGTCGTCGTCGACCCCGTCGCAGTAGCGAGCCGCTGCGATGTCGGCTCCCGAGGCGATCACGCCTTCGGTCAGCAGGAAGCCGTGAGCGAGCTCGACGTCGTGGCCGGGAGTTCGCATGGTGACGGCGAGCGCCGCGCCGTCGACTCGCAACTCCATCGGCTCCTCCACCACGAGGGTGTCCGGGCGTTCGACGCGGTGCCCACCCCTGAGTCGGACGACGGGCCTGCGGGTAGTGATGCGGCCCATCAGTATCGGCTGGATTCGCGGTGACTTCGGTGACTCATTCTTCGATTGTGGACCCCGGCGTCACCGGGCTGTCGACTCGGTCGGCCATTGCGCTCACCAACGAGACCATGCGCGGGTGATCGACGAGGTCGTCGACGAGCACTCGCTTGCCTTTCGCGTCGGCCAACGGGATCTTCCAGTTCTCGTACTGGGTTTCGTCGGTACCGGGCTGGTTCTGGATGCGATGTTCTCCGACGGCGTCCACGAGAGCGACACCGATCAGCAATGACGGACTGCGCTGGACGAGGCGATGCAGAGCTTCCACCGTGTCGTGGTTGTCGGCGTCGGCGTCGAGCAATCCGCGCTCGCGCGCCAAGTCGAGAACTGCCTCGCGTTTGCGCGCGTCGAGCTCCTTCTCGGAGTCGATATCGCGTTCGAGCAGGCCGAGACGTGAGCGCAGGTCGATGTGTTCGCCGTCGAGGTATCCGGCCGTGGGCGGCAGATCGTGCGTGGTCACCGACGTCAGACACAGGCTGCGGTAGTTCTCCGGCGGGATCGGACCTGATTCGTCGGCCTCGAACCACAGGATCGAGGTGCCGAAGATGCCGCGTTCGGTGAGGTACTCCTGCACCATCGGCTCGAAGACACCGAGATCCTCACCGACCACCACCGCACCGGCGCGCTCGGCCTCGAGGGCCAGGATGCCGATCAGTGCCTCGTGGTCGTACTCGACATACGTTCCGCCGCCTGCGTTCTCGGCCTCCTGCGGAATCCACCACAGGCGGAACAGGCCCAGGATGTGGTCGACGCGGATGCCGCCGGCATGACGCAGGATCGTGCGCAGCATGTCGCGGTACGGGACGTACGCCAGTTCGCGGAGTCGGTCGGGATCCCACGGGGGTTGGTTCCAGTTCTGGCCCTGCTGGTTGAAGTTGTCCGGCGGCGCGCCCACCGTGACTCCCGACGCCAACACGTCACCGAGCGCCCAGGCATCGGCTCCGCCCCGCGCCACGCCCACGGCGAGGTCGTGCATGATGCCGATGTCCATCCCCGCATCGAGTGCCGAGCGCTGCGCGGCGGCCAACTGCTCGTCGCAGATCCACTGCAGCCACATGTGGAAGTCGATGCGCTCGGCGAGTTTGGCGCGTTGCTCGAGCACGAAGTCGGTGCGCGGGTGTGCTGCTCTGTCGGTCCACGCCGAGTTCTCGGGTCCGAACTTCTCCGCCAGGGCGCTCCACACCGCGAAATCGCGCAGTCCGGAACCCTCGCGTTCGACGAACGCGCGGAATGCGGACTCGCGGGCCGGACTCCGTTCCACCTTGTGAACACGTTCCAGGGCACGAAGTTTCGCCGTGAAGGTCGAGTCTCGATTCAGCTTTCCGGTTCGCTTGTTGGCCTTGTCGAACCGCTTCGCTGCTTTCTGGACCTTGCCGAACTGTTCCGGCGAGAGCAGCGCGGCTTCGCGAATGTTCTCCACTCGGATGTAGAGCGAATTGAAGAACCGGCGGGTGGTCGGCAGATAGGGCGACGCCTCGACCGGTGTGGTGGGTCGGTCGGCGTGCAGCGGATTGACGAGGAGGTAGTCGAACCCGTGCTCGCGGCCGGCGATGTCGGCCATGTCCTCGAGATCACCGAGATCACCGATTCCCCACGATCGTCGCGAACGCACCGAATACAACTGGGTGAGCAAACCCGTCCGCTGCCGGTCTGCCAGTTCTGCATTGGGTGACAACGACTTCGGGGTGACCACGACGACCGTGTCCGAGGTTCGGACCGTGTTGTCCTCGCTGATGGTCGTCGCGGTGAGGCTGTGCCAACCGAGCGGTGCACTGCCCGGAACGACGAACGTGGCGCGACCGATGAGTCGGCCGTCGACCACACGGGGATCGACCCAGACGTCGGCCTGGGCCACCTCGATGGTCTCACCGTCCTCGGAGACCATCGAGACCTCGACCGGATTGCCGTGTGGCACATGCACCCACACCACGGCGTCGGTGCCCTGGGTGGCCACCACGACCGGCGGAAGCAGGCGCCGCCACGGCGCGTTCTCGATGTCGGCCAGAGCTCGGTCGACGTCCTCGGTCGAGTCGGTTGCGTAGCCGCGCGCGGCGAGCACCCGGCGCAGGGTGTCGTCGCTCACTTCGCGAACGGTGTCGTCCCAGCCTCGGTACGAGGTCGATGTGCCGAGACGTCGGGCCAGAGAGCGAAGTGCCTGCGAGTAGTCCACATCGATGATCGTGCCAGTTCGCCGCGCCCCCGTCACCCGGGCCGGGCGGTTTCGAGTCGACCGGGGTGGGGTAGGTGAGCGGTGATGAGGTGGACACGACAGTCGGTCTCGCGCGATCGGACGATCGAGACCCTCGTGGTGTCCGCGAAGATGGCGGGTGCCGCGGCGGCGGCGTGGATCCTGGCCACCGAACTGCTGTCGATGTCGCAGCCTTTCCTCGCTCCCTACGCGGCGGTGTTCTTGATCGACGTCACGATCAGCCGAAGCCTGCGATCGGCGGCCGAGCAGATCGCCACGGTGACCGCCGGGGTACTCGTCGCGGCAGTCGTGGTTCGCGTCGTCGGCGAGCCGAGTGTGGCTCTCGCGGTCAGCGTGTTCATCGGGGCCCTCGTCGGCCGCTGGTCGAAGTTCGGTACGAGCGGAATCTGGATACCGGTGACCGCACTGCTGATGGTCACCTACGGATCGGCATCCGATCCGGTCGCCTTGCTGGACAGGATCATCGAACTCGCGGTCGGTGCCGCAGTGGGTGTGGCGGTGAACGCACTCGCAGCACCGCCGCTGTACTGGCGGGAATCACAACACGCGGTGGAATCGGTGTCGTCGGCCGCCGGATCTCTGCTGCGGGACGTCGCCCGCAGTCTCGACCTGGAGCCGGACCGATCCGGCGTCGACCAGCGGTCGTCGCAGTGGCGAGCGCGCAGCGATGCCGTTCGAGTCGAGGTGCGTCGTGCACAGGCCGCGTTGACGTGGACCGAGGAGAGCACCCGCGGAAACCTTCGCCGGTCGGCGGTACCCACCCGAGTGAGCCATCGATGGTGGAAAGCCACGGTCGGTGCCATCGACGCCAGTTGGACCGAGTGCGGCGAACTGGTCGAGGCAGCCGCAGTCGGACTCGATCCCGTTCCGCCGTTCCACGCGCTCGAGGACGACGTCCGGGTCGCCGGTGCCGGGTTCGTCCGTGCCCTGGCGGACGTCGTCGAGTGTCGGTGCGATGCACGCCGTACGCAGGCGGACGTGGTCGATCGCGTCGCCGCTGCAGAGGAGACGTTGGCCACGCTCGTGCACACGGTGGTGGCGTCCGAGCAGGAATCGGCCGGAGCGACGATGAGCGCGGGCAGGCTCGTGGGGCCGGCAACGGCAGCGCTGCGAGCGCTCACATGAGGCCGGTGTTCGTCCCGGCTGCCAGGATTGAAACGCCGGGCGCTGGGTAGTCTGGCTCGGCGAACGGTAAGACGACTGCTCGGCGACGATGGGAAGTGCGGATGGCTGGGGTCAGCAAGATCGAAGAACTGGAGCGAGGTTCCGGTGCACCGGTCGAGTTGAGGGTGCGCGCCGAGGCCGACCAGCTTCCGGTGGTTCGGGCCGTCGCCGAAACTCTCGCAGTGCTCAGCGACTTCACTCTCGACGACATCGCCGATGTGAAGTTGGTCGTGGACGAGGTGTGTTCGCAGCTGATCAAGGGCTCGGTCACCGATGCGGAGCTTTCGTGCACGTTCTCGGTGAGCGACTCCGGAATCCGGATCGTCGTCACCTCCACGCTTGCACCCACCTCCGTGCCGAAGAAGGACAGCTTCGGCTGGCACGTGTTGCAGACGTTGACCGACGCCATCGAACTGCGCGCGGACGACGCGGTCGAGGGCGAGGCAGGTCGCACGGTCGCGATCGACGTGGTCAAGCGGAGGAGCAAGGTCTAGTGCCTGTGCCGCACGAACGAAGCACACGGCGAGAGTCCGACGACTACAGCGACGTTGTCGCCCTGATCCAGCAGATGCAGGCGCTCGACGAGAATTCACCGCAGCGCCGAGTGCTGCGCGATCGCATCATCACCCGCTGCCTTCCTCTCGCAGAACACATCGCGCGCCGCTTCGGCGGTCGCGGCGAAGCACACGAGGACCTTTTGCAGGTCTCACGTCTCGGTTTGGTGAACGCAGTCGACAGATTCGACATCGAACGCGGCTCGGATTTCGTATCGTTCGCCGTGCCCACGATCATGGGTGAGGCTCGCCGCTACTTCCGCGACGCGGGATGGTCGGTCCGAGTGCCGCGGCGCATGAAGGAACTGAACTCGATGATCTCCCAGGCGGTGGGATCGTTGTCACAGAAGCTCGGTCGAGCTCCGACCGCAAGCGAGATCGCCGCCGAACTCGGGATCGACGTCAAGGAAGCCTCGCAGGCCTTGCTTGCGCGTAGCGCGTATCAGACCGTCTCGGTCGATTCGGTGGTCAGCGAGGATCGGTTGCCGCTGATGGACACCCTCGGTGCCGACGATCCCGAACTCGAGAAAATGGAGAGCTATCTGGCGGTGCGCCCGGCACTCGAGAAACTGCCCGAGCGCGAGCGTCGAATCGTCGTGCTCAGATTCTTCGGGTCGATGACCCAGACACAGATCGCGGAGAAGGTGGGGATTTCGCAGATGCACGTCTCGCGAATCCTGGCTCGTACTCTTGCCCAACTGCGCGAGGACCTCGGCGAGGACTAGCGTGCCGCCCTTGGGCCGGTGCCGTTAGGCTCGATCGATGAGCATCTACGACGACGTCGACGAGTACATCGGAGTCCGCAGGGTCACGGGCCTGGCGGTATCGCACGATTTCTCGCGGGCGGTGATCGTGATTGCCGCACTGGATGATTCGCGGACCGAGTATCGAACGTCGTTGTGGGAGATCGGTGCCGAGGGTGGTTCGCCTGCGCGACGCCTCACCCACGGCGAGTGGGGTGAGAGCGCTCCGGTGTTCACCCCGGCGGGCGATCTGTTGTTCTCCCGCCGATCGAGCAAGGACGATCCGGCCCGGCTGTGGATTCTGCCTGCCTCGGGCGGTGAGGCGCGAGTACTCGAGACTCGGTCCGCCGGTCTGAGCGAGATCCGAACCGCCCGTTCCGGTGACGGGCTCGTCGGGTTCTCGCCGGTGTTCGGATCGTCGAGCACCGATGAGGACGACGACGCCCTGCGCACCGAGCGCAAGGCGAACAAGGTGGATGCAATTCTCCACACCGGGGTTCCGGTCCGCTTCTGGGATCACGACCTGGGGCCTGCGACACCGCATCTGTTCGCCGGTTCGACCGACGGCACGACGGGGCTGCGTGATCTGACCTCGGATGCGGCCGGAGCTCTGCAGGAGGCGGCGTTCGACGTCAGCGCCGACGGTGCGTTCGTCGTGTCCACCTGGGCCGTCCCCGGCGCTCTGGCGACGGTGCGGACGGTGCTGGTGCGTATCGACACCGTGACGGGGGAGCGCACCACGATCGTCGACGACGTCGATGCAGACCTGGGTGCGCCGGCGATCTCGCCCGACGGCGCGTCCGTGGTGTTCGTACGTGAATCGCTCTCCACTCCCGAGGACGCGCCTCGAATCACGCTGCAGCGCTACGATTTCGGGTCTTCTTCGGTCGTCGATGTCGCGCCCGGCTGGGATCGGTGGCCGATCGAGCCGGTGTGGCTGCCGGACGGGTCGGGGGTATTGGTGACCGCGGACGACGACGGCCGGTCCCCGATCTTCGTCGTCCGCGAGGGCGCGGAGCCGCGTCGGCTGACGAACACGAACGACGCGTACACCCATGTTCACGTGTCCTCGGACGGAACCAGGGTGCTGGCACTCGCAGCGTCCTATCTGGCTGCCCCGCATCCGGTGTCGATCGACCTGTCCGACGGCATCGTTGTCGACCTCGACACGTCCATCGACCGCTGTCCGTTGCCCGGAACTCTCACCGAGATCGACACCGTGGTCGACGACGGTTCCCGGGTGCGCGGTTGGCTGGCACTGCCCGAGGGGGCCTCGGACGCGGCACCCGCTCCGCTGCTGCTGTGGGTGCACGGTGGGCCGCTGGGCTCGTGGAACACCTGGTCGTGGCGGTGGAATCCATGGCTGATGGTGGCCCGCGGGTACGCGGTGCTGCTGCCGGATCCGGCTCTGTCCACCGGGTACGGCCAGGAGTTCGTCCAGCGCGGCTGGGGAGCGTGGGGCAAGGCCCCGTTCACCGACCTGATGGCGTTGACGGACGTCGCGGCCGCGCTACCCGACATCGACGACACCCGCACCGCGGCGATGGGCGGGTCCTTCGGCGGCTACATGGCCAACTGGATCGCCGGGCACACCGACCGGTTCGACGCCATCGTCACCCACGCGAGCCTGTGGGCGCTCGATCAATTCGGGCCGACCACCGACGCGCCGTACTACTGGGCGCGCGAGATGTCTCCGGAGATGGCGGTGGAGAATTCCCCGCATCTGTTCGTCGCGGACATCGCCACGCCGATGCTGGTCATCCACGGCGACAAGGACTATCGAGTGCCGATCGGCGAGGGCCTGCGGCTGTGGTACGAACTGCTCAGCGAATCCGGCCTGCCCGCCGACGACGAGGGCAACACCGACCATCGTTTCCTCTACTTCCCGGCCGAGAACCACTGGATTCTGAGTCCCCAGCACGCCAAGGTCTGGTACGAGGTGGTGCTGGCATTCCTGGCGCAGCACGTGCTGGGCGAGAGGGTGTCGATGCCCCGAATCCTCGGCCACTAGAATCGACCGGTGACCAGTTCAGCGCCAGAGCACTCAGAGAACCCCGCCGATTCGATCGACCTGCCCAAGAGCTGGGATCCCAGTGCGATCGAGGCGGAGCTGTACCGGTCCTGGGTCGACGCCGGGTACTTCGAGGCCGACGCCACCAGCGGTAAGCCGCCCTACTCCATAGTGCTGCCCCCGCCCAACGTCACGGGCAGCCTGCACATGGGCCACGCTCTCGACCACACGTTGATGGATGCGCTGAGCCGTCGCAAGCGGATGCTCGGGTACGAGGTGCTGTGGTTGCCGGGCATGGACCACGCGGGTATCGCCACGCAGACCGTCGTGGAGAAGCAGCTCGCCGCGGACGGAAAGACCAAGGAAGAGTTCGGCCGCGAGCTGTTCATCGACAAGGTCTGGGACTGGAAGCGTGAATCGGGCGGGACCATCGGTGGGCAGATGCGACGCATCGGCGACGGTGTGGACTGGAGCCGAGAGCGTTTCACCATGGACGACGGCCTGTCGGAGGCCGTGCAGACCATGTTCAAGCGGATGTTCGACGACGGTTTGATCTACCGCGCCGAGCGACTGGTCAACTGGTCTCCGGTACTGCAGACCGCCATCTCCGATATCGAGGTCAAGTTCGAGGACGTCGAGGGTGAGCTCGTCTCGCTGCGCTACGGCTCGCTCGATGATTCCGAGCCACATGTCATCGTGGCGACCACCCGAGTCGAAACGATGCTCGGCGACACCGCGGTTGCGGTCCACCCCGATGACGAGCGGTACAGGGCTCTCGTCGGCACCACCCTCGAGCACCCGTTCACCGGACGGCAGATCCCGATCATCGCCGACGACTACGTCGACCCCGAATTCGGCACCGGCGCAGTGAAGATCACCCCGGCTCACGACCCCAACGACTTCGAGATGGGTGTGCGGCACTCGTTGCCGATGCCCTCCATCATGGACAAGGCAGGCCGGATCGCCGATACCGGAACGCAATTCGACGGTATGGACCGTTTCGAGGCGCGCGTGAAGGTGCGGGAAGCACTGGCCGAGCAGGGCCGCGTCGTCGCCGAGAAGCGCCCCTACCTGCACAGTGTCGGCCACTCCGAGCGCAGCGGTGAGCCGATCGAGCCGCGCCTGTCGCTGCAGTGGTGGGTCAAGGTCGACACCCTGGCCAAGGCGGCCGGTGACGCAGTGCGTAACGGCGATACCGTCATTCACCCCAAGAGCCAGGAACCGCGCTGGTTCGCCTGGGTCGACAACATGCACGACTGGTGCATCTCGCGTCAGCTCTGGTGGGGTCATCGGATTCCGATCTGGTACGGACCCGACGGCGAGACCGTCTGCCTCGGACCGGGGGAGACGCCGCCCGAGGGCTGGGAGCAGGATCCCGACGTCCTCGACACCTGGTTCTCGTCCGGGCTGTGGCCCTTCTCGACGATGGGGTGGCCCGACGCCACAGCCGATCTCGAGAAGTTCTATCCCACCGGTGTTCTCGTCACCGGATACGACATCCTGTTCTTCTGGGTCGCCCGCATGATGATGTTCGGCACCTACGTGGGAGCGGACGACGCGATCACCGCAGGCAAGCAGGGGCCGCAGGTTCCGTTCCGAGATGTGTTTCTGCACGGCCTGATTCGGGACCAGTTCGGCAAGAAGATGTCGAAGTCGCGCGGCAACGGCATCGATCCTCTCGACTGGGTCGACCGTTTCGGTGCCGACGCACTGCGCTTCACGCTCGCGCGCGGCGCGAACCCCGGTGCCGACATGTCCGTCGGCGAAGACCATGCCCAGTCGTCGCGCAACTTCGCCAACAAGTTGTTCAACGCCACCAAGTTCGCCCTGATGAACGGCGCGGCACCGGCAGAGCTGCCTGGGCGCGGCGAGCTGACCGACGCCGACCGATGGATCCTCGACCGGCTCGAACAGGTTCGGGCAGAGGTCGATTCGGCGTTCGATCGGTACGAGTTCAGCAAGGCCTGTGAGGCGCTCTATCACTTCGCCTGGGACGAGGTCTGCGACTGGTACCTCGAGATCGCCAAGGTGCAGTTCGCCGACGACGCCATCGCCGCCACCACGCGCGGAGTTCTCGGTAACGTCCTCGACGCTCTGCTGCGCCTGCTGCATCCGGTGATTCCGTTCGTCACCGAGACGCTGTGGAAGGTGCTCACCGGCGGCGAGTCGCTGGTGATCGCGGCGTGGCCCGCTGCCACCACCGAGTCGCTGGATCCTGTTGCGGCACAACGCATCGAGGACATGCAGCGACTCATCACCGAAATTCGCCGGTTCCGCAGCGATCAAGGACTCAAGCCGTCTCAAAAGGTGGCGGCCCGCATCGTCGGAGTCTCTAAATCCGATCTGGACGGGCAGATTTCGGCGGTCACCGCGCTGGCTCGACTGACCGAGCACGCCGAGGACTTCGCCGCCACGGCCTCGGTGGAGGTGCGCCTGAGCAAGGCCACCGTGGTCGTCGAACTCGACACCTCGGGCACGGTCGACCTCGTCGCCGAGCGGGCCCGACTGGTGAAGGATCTCGCCGCTGCGGAGAAGGAACTCGCGCAGACCACCGGCAAGCTCGGCAACGAAGCGTTTCTCGCGAAGGCACCGGATGCGGTGGTGGACAAGATCAGAACACGCCAGACGATTGCGGGCGAAGAGATCGCACGCATCTCGGCGCGGCTCGAATCGATGGGAACCTAAGTGACCGAACCCGACGCCGCCCTGCCACTACCTCCGCCGAGCCCGGTCGATCTGGCCGAGCTCGCTCTCGTGGAAGCCGAGCTCGACAAGCGTTGGCCCGAAACGAAGATCGAGCCGTCGACGGCCCGGATCTCGGCGCTGATGGATCTGCTCGGCTCGCCGCAGAAGGCGTATCCGGCGATTCACGTCGCCGGCACGAACGGCAAGACGTCGGTGACCCGCATGATCGATGCGCTCCTCACCGCATTCCATCGGCGCACGGGCCGCACCACCAGCCCGCACCTGCAGATGGCCACCGAGCGGATCAGCATCGACGGACGGCCCATCTCGCCTCGGCTCTACGTCGACACCTACAACGAGATCGCTCCGTTCGTGGACATGATCGACGCGCAGTCCGAGGCTGCGGGCGGACCCCGAATGAGCAAGTTCGAGGTGGTCACGGCCATGGCGTTCGCTGCCTTCGCCGAGGCCCCGGTCGAGGTTGCCGTCGTCGAGGTCGGACTCGGTGGGCGTTGGGACGCCACCAACGTCGTCGATGGCGAGGTCGCCGTCATCACCCCGATCGGCCTCGATCATGTCGAGTTCCTCGGCGACGATCTCGCGACGATCGCAGGAGAGAAGGCGGGGATCATCAAGAAGGCACCGGAATCGCTCGTGCCGCGCGACACCGTCACGATTCTGGCGAAGCAGCAGCCCGAGGTCTCCGATGTCCTGCTGCGGGCAGCAGTGCAGGCGGACGCTGCTGTGGCGCGGGCAGGATCGGAATTCACCGTGCTCGGCAGGCAGATCGCCGTGGGCGGCCAGCAGCTGGAACTGCAGGGGCTCGGCGGGGTGTACACCGACGTCTTCCTTCCACTGCACGGCGAGCATCAGGCGCACAATGCCTCGCTCGCGCTCGCGGCGGTCGAGGCGTTCTTCGGTGCCGGTCCGGATCGGCAACTCGATCAGGACACCGTGCGCGGCGCGTTCGCAACGATCGTCAATCCGGGTCGGCTCGAGCGGGTGCGCAACGCCCCCACAGTGTTTCTCGACGCCGCGCACAACCCGCACGGGGCAGCCGCGCTCGCCGCCGCCCTTACCGACGAATTCGATTTCCGTAAACTCGTCGGCGTCGTCAGCGTCATGGCGGACAAGGACGTCGGAGCAATTCTCGACGCACTGGAACCGGTGTTCGACGACATCGTCGTCACCCACAACGGGTCGGCGCGGGCGATGGATGTGGACGCGTTGGCCGACATCGCGGTGGCCAAGTTCGGTGACGAACGGGTCGTGGTGGCGTCGACACTGCCCGATGCCCTGGAAACGGCGATCGGGTTGGCCGAGGAAGTCGCCGAGCCGGGGGAGGCCGTGTCCGGTGCCGGAGTCGTGGTGACCGGATCCGTGGTGACCGTCGGCGCAGCTCGCACTCTGTTCGGAAAGGACCCCGCGTGAGCGAGACAGAGTTCAGACCACCGTTGAACGACCCGTGGAAGGGGTTCCGCGGTGTCTGTGCAGGAACGTTGGTGCTCGAAGCCATCGTGGTTCTGCTCTCGCTGCCTGTGGTCGCCGTCGTGGGCGGTGGGGCAACGTGGTTTTCCACCATCTACATCGTTCTGCTCGCGGTCGCGATGATCGCAGGTGCCGGCAAGCAGGGTAAGTCCTGGGCGATGAAGTTCAATCTCATTCTGCAGGTGTTCGTTCTGCTCGGAACGGTGTTTCATCTGTCCATCGGCATCGTCGGCCTGATTTTCATTGCGGTCTGGTTGTATCTGCTGTATCTGCGCCGTGATATCACCGAGCGGATCCGACGAGGAATGCTGCCGGGGCAGCGTGACTGACCGGGGGAACCCGTCGGTTTCGGCGATGCGGCGCGCGCCGCATCGCCGTGTTCCACTACTGTCATCTTTCGTGACCGACCGCACCCTTGTACTGATCAAGCCCGACGGAGTTGCCCGGCGTTACGTAGGAGAGATCCTCGGCCGCGTGGAGAAGAAGGGTCTGAGCATCGTCGCACTCGAGCTCAAGACCGTCTCCCGCGAATTGGCCTCGGCTCACTACGCGGAGCACGAGAGCAAGCCGTTCTTCCCCGAACTCCTCGAGTTCATCACATCCGGACCGGTAGTGGCCGCAGTTCTCGAAGGCCCCCGCGCCATCGCTGCCTTCCGCCAGATCGCAGGCGGCACCGACCCCGTGGCCAAGGCGGTTCCCGGCACCATTCGCGGTGACCTCGCCCTCGACGGTCAGCAGAACCTGGTGCACGGATCGGATTCCGTGGAATCGGCCGAGCGCGAGATCGCACTCTGGTTCCCCGGTCTCGCCTGACCGTTCCGCCTTCGACACGAAAAGCAACGTTCGCGTAGCCACGCCGCATCCGCTGGGGAACCCGATCGGTGCGGCGTGTCGAGTATGCATCACAGCGTGTGGGATACTCGACGACAGATCGACTCCACTGCATCAGTACGTACAGGTTTCACGCTCCACCCGAAGCCCAGGCTTCACGAAAGTTCGCTAGACCGGTGTGATGGATTCGATCGGATGACTTGTCGTCTATCCGCTGCCCGTCATCGCAGATGCTCGAACGAGAGACAGGCTCGTTCGCGTTCTTGCTTGATGATCAGGCGCTCGGATCGCCGGTACACCACCATCCAGCCAGGCACTGCACACGCTGTCGTCGACCACCGAGAACTACGAGGTGGTCATCGGCTCGGGTGCGGAGCGAGACCGAACAGCTGACGTCCAACCCGACGTGAGTACACAAGGATTGCCCTCGCGTGGCCGCGTCACACCCGAAGTCGGATGGACGCGCCCGGGGGCCCGAGGAGACTACGTGGCCGATCAAAGCCCGCCCGAAGATGTACAGAACGAAAACGCAGGACGTACGGAGCCCCCCGGCCCGGTGTCGCCTGTGGAAACCGACGCGGTGTCGTCGGCGCAACCCGACACCATCGAGCTGCCGACCAGGCTGCGCGTTCACGCACTGGCCAAGATCCTGGGCGTCACCAGCAAGCAGCTGCTCGTCACCCTCGGTGAGCTCGGCATCGAAGCGCGCAGTGCTCAGTCGAGCCTGAGCCGTGACGTTGCGGAGTCCGTTCGCGATTCGGTCAACGCCCCCGCAGCGCCGACACTCGATTCGTCGACTGCCGAGCCGACTCCGGTGCCCGCTACCGATGAGCCCGCAGGCGAGGTTCCGTGGTCCGAGCCGCAGCTGTTCACCAGTGCACCTGCACCGGAGCCGAAGGTCGCCGAGCCCGCGGCAACAGCCGACCAGCCCACAGCGACGACGTTCGCCACCCCTCTGTTTCTGCAGCCCGCCGCCGTCGATGCCCCGGCGACCGAATCGACCGAGTCTCCGGCCGAGCCCCCGGCTCGGCGTCGCCGCAGCCGCAAGGCAGCGCCCAAGGACGACGTTGCGAACACCGAGAGCAGCGCTGAGCACGACAGCACCGAGTCCGCAGTGGCGCCCGAGACCGGTGCACCCGAGATCTCTGCTGGCTCGACCGACCGGTCCGCGTCTTCCGAGACCGACGAGTCGGCCACCGCCGAGAGCTCGACCGACGGTGACGGCGACGACGATCAGTCTCAGCCTCGACGCCGTCGGCGCGGCCGTCGTGGTCGCGGTCGTGGTCGCGGTGAGCAGTCCTCGGACGAGTCGAACGACGAGAACTCGGACGACGATTCCGACGGCGACACCGACGGCATCGAGACCGCCGATTCGACCGACCCGGAGTCGACCGACGACGCCGACTCGGACGAGTCCTCGGCACGTGACGGCCAGCAGTCGAACTCGGGACGACGCTCGCGTCGATCACGCACTCGCAGCCGTACCTCGGACCGACAGAACTCCGATTCGACCGACTCCTCCGATGACACGCGCACCGCGGACTCCTCGGCCGAGGACGGCGACGACGAGTCCGATTCGGGTGCCCAGGACAACTACGACGACTCCGACAACGGCGGATCCGACGGAGACGGCTCGAGCCGCCGTCGCCGTCGCCGCCGCCGGCGTAAGACCGGAGCCGAGGCCGCTGCCGAAGGCGCGTCGTCCGAGGACGATCCGCCCAACACGGTCGTGCACGAGCGTGAACCGCGCAACAAGAGTCGAGCACCCCGGGACGAGGTCCAGGGAATCACGGGCTCGACGCGTCTCGAGGCCAAGCGTCAGCGCCGTCGCGACGGTCGCGATGCCGGCCGTCGTCGTCCGCCGATCCTGACCGAGTCCGAGTTCCTGGCGCGCCGCGAATCCGTCGACCGCGTCATGGTCGTGCGTGAGAAGGCGACACCGGATCACCCGCTGACCACTCAGGTTGCCGTGCTCGAAGACGGTGTGCTCGTCGAGCACTTCGTCACCAGCAGTGCCACCGCGTCGATGGTCGGCAACGTCTACCTGGGCCGCGTACAGAACGTGCTGCCCAGCATGGAAGCAGCCTTCATCGACATCGGCCGCGGCCGCAACGGTGTGCTGTATGCAGGCGAGGTCAATTGGGACGCTGCGGGACTGGGCGGAAACTCACGCAAGATCGAGCAGGCTCTCAAGCCGGGCGATCAGGTTCTGGTCCAGGTCAGCAAGGATCCGGTCGGACACAAGGGTGCCCGCCTGACGACGCAGCTGTCGCTCGCGGGTCGCTTCCTCGTCTACGTGCCCGGCGGCAGTTCCACCGGCAT
Organism: uncultured Rhodococcus sp.; assembly: GCA_963517305.1. Lineage (GTDB taxonomy): Bacteria > Actinomycetota > Actinomycetes > Mycobacteriales > Mycobacteriaceae > Rhodococcoides. The sequence goes on along the minus strand of CAUQEL010000026.1, from coordinate 44,791 downwards.
CAGCCGCAAACTGCCCGATACCGAGCGCAAGCGGCTCAAGGAAATCCTCCGCGACATCGTGCCGCCCGAGGCGGGCGTCATCATCCGCACCGCAGCGGAGGGCGTCAGCGAAGAAGAGCTCGCCCGGGACGTGACTCGACTGCAGGCGCAGTGGGCCAGCATCGAAGAGCGCTCGGCCAACGCCGAAACCGGCAAGGGCGTGCAGCCGCAGACGCTGTACGAAGAGCCCGACATGCTCGTCAAGGTCATCCGTGACCTGTTCAACGAGGACTTCTCCAAGCTGGTCATCGAGGGCGACAAGGCGTGGACGACGACGTCCAACTACGTCGAGACCGTGGCCCCGGACATGATGGAGCGGTTGCACCGATACGAGGCCGACAGCAGTTCGGTCGACGTCTTCGCCGCGCACCGCATCGACGAGCAGCTGGCCAAGGCCCTCGATCGCAAGGTCTGGCTGCCTTCTGGTGGCACCCTGGTGATCGATCGCACCGAGGCGATGACCGTCGTCGACGTCAACACCGGCAAGTTCACCGGTTCGGGTGGCAACCTCGAAGAGACGGTCACCCGCAACAACATCGAGGCTGCCGAGGAAGTCGTTCGCCAGATGCGTCTGCGTGACATCGGCGGCATGATCGTCGTCGACTTCATCGACATGGTGCTCGAGTCCAATCGCGATCTCGTACTGCGGCGTCTGACCGAGTCCCTCGGACGCGACCGGACTCGTCATCAGGTCTCCGAGGTGACCTCGCTCGGACTCGTGCAGATGACCCGCAAGAAGCTCGGTACCGGGCTCGTCGAGGCGTTCTCCACCACCTGTGAGCACTGCCAGGGTCGCGGCATCGTCGTGCACCCGTTCCCCATCGACGCCAAGCCGGACAACGACGGCGGTCGCTCGAACTCGTCGCGGTCCGAAGCCGGCAACTCGGGAACGAGCAGCAGACGTCGACGCGGCAAGGACAACAAGGCCGAGGGCAACGATCGGTCGGACGGCAACGACCGGGCCTCCTCGAACGCGCAGGCAGACGGTCACGATCACCCCGTGGTCGATCCGTCGATCAAGCGGGCGCATCCGGTGGCACTGGCCATGGCGGCGCATCACGACGACGTGGTGGCCGACGTCAGCCCCGCCGACGTCGAGCCGCAGGCACCGGCCGAAGCCCCCGGCGGCGACGCAGTGGTGACCGTGGTCTCCGCCGACGACGTGGACGTTGCGGCCGCTACGGTGGCCGACGCGGAGACCGACGTCACGGCAGCCGACTCGGCCACCGAGGCTCCGGCCGACGAGCCTTCTGCTGAGCCGTCCGTTCCGGTGGCACCGAAGGCTCGACGCGGACGGCGGGTGGCCCGCAAGGCTGCCGCGCCGACCGGCGCATCGCCCGACGCGGGCATGGTCATCGTCGTACCCGCCACGGACGACTCGGTGGACGCCACGTCCTCCGACCAGGCCGGGACGGCACCCGACGAGGCGTCGACACCGCTCACCGCGGCGGCCGAGCAGTCCGTGGAGCCGGTCGAGGTCCCCGCGGCACGTCCTCGCAGACGGCGCGCAGCAGCGCGGCCTGCAGGTCCTCCGGTGGACATCGATGCCTAGCAGAACAGGGCAGTTTGACCCTGGCCGTCTCCCTGCCGTAACCTTGATAAGTCGCTCCCGGTGACACCGTTCTGCTGTGCCGTAGTGGCCCGGTAGGAAACAACGGTTCTCGAGCGGGCCGAGATGATCATCATCCCGGCCGGCCGATAGGGAGCAAGCAAACACGTTTTACCAGACCAGTCGTGTTGCCATGCGCAACGCGAGCAAGTTCGAAGAAGCAAGGGGTAGCCCTCCGATGGCAACGTACGCGATCGTCAAGACCGGCGGAAAGCAGTACAAGGTCGCTGTTGGTGACCTCGTCAAGGTCGAGAAGATCGAGGGAGCGCCCGGCACTGCTGTCTCGCTTGCTCCGGTCCTCGTCGTAGACGGATCCGACCTGACCACAGATGCAGACAAGCTGGCGAAGATCTCGGTCGCCGGTGAGATCGTCGAGCACACCAAGGGCCCGAAGATCCGCATCCACAAGTTCAAGAACAAGACCGGATACCACAAGCGTCAGGGACACAGGCAGAAGCTCACTGTCCTCAAGGTCACCGGCATCAAGTAACCAGGTCTCTCCAGACCCGCGTTCTCCCAAGCTGATTCACCCCGAGGAGGGTATGCAACATGGCACATAAGAAGGGTGCATCAAGCTCCCGTAACGGTCGCGACTCGAACGCTCAGCGCCTCGGCGTCAAGCGTTTCGGCGGCCAGACCGTAGGCGCAGGCGAGATCCTGGTTCGTCAGCGCGGCACGCACTTCCACCCCGGCGTCAACGTCGGCCGTGGCGGCGACGACACCCTGTTCGCACTCGCCCCGGGCGCAGTCGAATTCGGTGCCAAGCGCGGTCGCAAGACCGTGAACATCGTTCCGGTCGCTGTAGAGGCCTAGTCCTTCTGCAGCGCTGGCGCTCACGATGGCCGACGCGACCGGGTAACTGCTCGAGTCGACCATCCAGGGCGTACGTTCACAGCTCCCGATAGGGGCGGACCAGGGTCATGAGACCGGTCCGCCCCTATCGCGTTTTTCTCCCGCTTTTTCTTTCACGAAAGGATCGAAGACAGCTATGTCACGATTCATCGACCGCGTGGTGCTGCACGTCAGCGCCGGCAAAGGTGGCAACGGCTGCTCTTCGGTTCACCGCGAAAAGTTCAAGCCTCTCGGTGGCCCCGACGGTGGTAACGGAGGACAGGGCGGCGGAGTCGTCTTCGTCGTCGACAGCAACGTTCACACGCTGCTCGACTTCCACTTCTCCAGCCATGCCAAGGCAGGCAACGGAACTCAGGGCATGGGTGGCAACCGCGAGGGTGCCAACGGCGAGGACCTGATTCTCAAGGTCCCCGACGGCACCGTCGTGCTCGACAAGAAGGGCAACGTGCTCGCCGACATGATCGGCGAGGGAACACGTTTCGACGCCGCTCCGGGCGGCCGCGGTGGTCTCGGCAACGCAGCTCTCGCATCGAAGGCGCGGCGGGCACCCGGATTCGCACTGCTCGGCGAAGAGGGCATCGAACGCGAACTCGTCCTCGAACTCAAGTCCGTCGCCGATGTGGGCCTCGTCGGTTTTCCGTCGGCAGGCAAGTCGTCGCTGGTCTCGGTGCTCTCCGCAGCGAAGCCGAAGATCGCCGATTACCCCTTCACCACACTGGTGCCCAACCTCGGAGTGGTCTCCAGCGGCGACACCACCTTCACCGTCGCCGACGTTCCCGGGTTGATCCCCGGAGCGAGCCAGGGCCGAGGTCTCGGTCTCGACTTCCTGCGTCACCTCGAACGGTGTGCCGTTCTCGCACACGTCGTCGACTGCGCCACACTGGATCCCGGCCGCGATCCGATCTCCGACGTCGACGCCCTCGAGGCCGAGTTGGCCGCGTACAAGCCGGCTCTGTCCGGAGATGCCAGTCTCGGAGACTTGGCCGACCGGCCCCGCATCGTGGTGTTGAACAAGGCCGACATTCCGGAGGGTGCCGAGCTCGCCGAGATGGTCACCGCCGAGTTCGAGTCCCGTGGCTGGCCGGTGTACACCATCTCCGCGGTGACGCGTGCCGGTCTCAAGCCGCTGACGTTCGCTTTGGCGAAGCTCGTCGAGGAGTACCGCACTGCCCATCCGGCTCCCGAGCCGCGGCGTCAGGTGCTGCGCCCGGTCGCTCGGAACGACGACAGCTTCAAGGTCGTCAAGGATCCGGATATCCCGGACGGCTTCATCGTTCGCGGTACCCGACCGGAGCGGTGGGTGCGTCAGACGCAGTTCACCAACGACGAGGCCGTCGGCTACCTCGCCGACCGGCTCGCGCGATTGGGCGTCGAGGACGCTCTCATCAAGGCCGGCGCGCAGCCCGGTGCTTCGGTCACCATCGGCGACGTGTCGTTCGATTGGGAGCCGCAGACTCCGGCCGGTGTCGAGATCACGATGACCGGACGTGGCACCGATGCCCGTCTCGATCAGGTCGAGCGCATCGGCGCATCCGAACGCAAGCATGCCCGCCAGGTACGTCGCGGGCTCGATTCCGAACAGGAGTAGACGTGGTGGCGGTGCGTGAATCCGATTCGCTCGCAGAGGCTCTCACCGATACCCGTCGCACGATCGCCGATGCCAAGCGCATCGTGGTCAAGATCGGTTCCTCGGCGCTCACCAGCCTCGACACCGGCCTGGATCTGAGTCGACTCGATCTGCTCGCCGACGCCATCGAATCCCGCATGCGCAGCGGCACGGACGTGGTGGTCGTGTCCTCCGGTGCGATCGGCGCAGGGATGGCGCCGCTGGGCCTGACCAAGCGTCCACGAGACCTGGCGACCAAACAAGCAGCTGCGAGCGTCGGTCAGCTCGCTCTGGTCCATGCGTGGAGCTCGTCGTTCCACCGGTACGGGCGCACGGTGGGTCAGGTTCTGCTGACAGCCGATGACATCGCGCGGCGAACCAACCATCGCAATGCTCAGCGCACCCTGGATCGGTTGCGCTCGCTCGGTGCTGTGGCCATCGTCAACGAGAACGACACGGTCGCCACCGCGGAGATCCGGTTCGGCGACAACGATCGCCTGGCGGCTCTGGTCGCCCACCTCGTCGGGGCGGACGCGCTGTTCCTGCTCTCGGACGTGGACGGGTTGTACGACGGTGATCCGCGCAAGGGCAAGGCAACACTGATCCCGGAGGTGACCAGCCCCGAGGATCTCGACGGCGTCGTCGCCGGTTCGGGGGGAGCGCTCGGTACCGGCGGAATGGCGTCCAAGCTGTCCGCTGCGCGCCTCGCGGCCGATGCCGGTGTTCCTGTACTGCTGGCTGCGGCATCCGATGCCGCACACGCGCTGACGACCTCCGAGGTGGGCACTGCCTTCGCCGCGCGCCCGACGCGATTGTCGGCGCGCAAGTTCTGGGTTCGGCACGCTGCCGACGCCGCAGGAGAACTGCATCTCGACGCGGGGGCGGTGCGTGCGGTGGTGGAGCGGCGACGGTCGTTGTTGTCCGCCGGTATCACTTCGGTGACGGGATCTTTCCACGGCGGCGACGTGGTCTCGTTGGTCGACCACGGCGGCGTACTGGTGGCTCGCGGGGTCGTCGCGTACGACTCGGGGGAGCTGGTCGGGATGCTCGGGCGGTCGACGGGGGAGTTGGCTGCGGAGCTACAGCGCCCGGTGGTTCATGCCGACGATCTGGTTCCCGCCTGATCGACTTCGTCGGCCAGTGCGGTCGCCACCTCCGAGCAGCCGGCATGCATTGTCAGAGATGCGAATTCGTCGCCGCGGGTGGTACCGCGGTTGACGATGACGATCGGCTTGGACTTCTTGTACGCGTGCCTGACGAACCGCAAGCCCGACATCACGGTCAGCGAGGATCCGAGCACCAGCAGTGCGTCGCTTCGGTCGACGAGATCGTATGCCTCGGCGACCCGCGGTTTGGGGACGCTCTCACCGAAGTAGACGATGTCGGGTTTGAGTATCCCAGAACATGATTCGCAGTCGACCATGCTGAAGTGCGCGGTCGAGGAAATGATCGCGTCGGCGTCGGGGGCGATCTCGACGCCCTCCGCGGGTGCGACCGACTCGAGGAAGCCGGGATTTGCACGATCGAGCCGTCGACCCAGCTCGAAACGCGAGATCAATCGCTCGCAGTTCAGGCAGCGGACTCGGGCGTAGACGCCGTGCAGGTCGATGACGTTCCAGCTGCCCGCCTTGGTGTGCAGCATGTCGACGTTCTGGGTGATGATGCCGGTGACTACACCTGCCCGTTCGAGTCGGGCGAGTGCTCGGTGGCCGTCGTTGGGCACCGCTGCGTCCATGTGTCGCCACCCGACGTGGTTGCGTGCCCAGTAGTGCCGACGAAATTCGGCGTCACCGATGAACTGTTGGAACGTCATCGGGTTGCGCGGCGGTGACTGCGGACCGCGGTAATCGGGAATCCCCGAGTCGGTGGACATGCCTGCGCCGCTGACGACGGTGACCGTCCTGCCGTCGAGCAGAGAAGTCAGCTGCTCGTACAGTGCCGCGGACACAGGGGATGCATTCACTTCGTCCAGGATAGCGATCCGTTGCTCGATGAGCACCGTACCGACGCCTACGGCCCGCACCGACGTGGAAGCGTCGGTGCGGGCCGTAGGCGATGTAGTGGTGTTACGCGGGTACCTCGACTAGGGGGTACACGCCGTTCTCGTCGTGTGTCTCGTTGCCGACGACGGGAGGGTTGAACACGCACAGCATGCGCATCTGGGTGCGCGGCTCGACGGTGTGGCGCTCGTGCCCGTTGAGCAGGTACATAGATCCCGCACCGAGCTCGTAGGTCTCCCCGGTTTCGCGGTCGGTGAGCGTTCCCTCGCCTTCGATGAGCCAGACGGCCTCGATGTGGTTGGCGTAGTGGAAGTTGTTCACCGTGCCGGCCTGAATCGTCGTCTCGTGGAACGAGAACCCGACCTTGTCGCCGCCGAGGATGATCCTCTTGCTGCGCCAGTTGCCGTCTTCGCTCTCGATGTCGCGATCGGTACCGGTGATCTCCTGTGTGGTGCGAACGATCATACGATGTCCTCCTTCGATGTCGGTTGTTGCGGACGGACAATCAGGAAAGAACCTTGGCGACGGCGCTCTCGATGACGTCCAGACCGCGGTCGAGCTCGTCCATCGTCGTGGTCAACGGTGGGAGCAGCTTGACGACCTCGTCCTTCGGTCCTGCCGTCTCGACGAGCAGATGCTCGTCGTAGCAGAGCTGCGACACCTTGCCCGCCAACTCGGCGTCGTCGAACACCAGTGCCTGGACCATGCCGCGGCCGCGAGTGGAGATGCCGTCGAACTTGGCGCAGAGCTTGATGAATCGATCCTGGATGTGCTCGCCCTTGGCGAGAACCTCCTTCTCGAAGGCATCATCGGACCAGTAGTGGTCGATGGCTGCCTTGGCCGTGACGAACGACGGGTTGAAGCCACGGAAAGTGCCGTTGTGCTCACCGGGCGACCAGACGTCGAGCTCGGGCTTGAACAGTGTCAGCGCCAACGGCATGCCGTAGCCACCGATGGACTTGGACAGCGTGACGATGTCCGGGGTGATGCCGGCTTCCTCGAACGAGAAGAACTGGCCGGTGCGACCGCAACCCATCTGGACGTCGTCGACGATCAGCAGGATCTCGCGTCGCGAGCAGAGCTCGGCCAGCGCGCGCAGCCACTCGGGGCGCGCGACGTTGATGCCGCCCTCACCCTGGATGGTCTCCACGATCACTGCGGCCGGGCGGTTGAAACCGCTGCCCGAGTCGTCGAGCACGCGCTCGAACCACTGGAAGTCCTCGGTGACGCCGCCGAAGTAGTTGTCGTACGGCATCGGCGTGGTGTGCACCAACGGAATTCCGGCGCCAGCTCGCTTCATCGAGTTGCCGGTGACCGACAACGCGCCGAGTGTCATGCCGTGGAATGCGTTGGTGAAGTTGATGATCGCCTCGCGGCCGGTGACCTTGCGGGCCAACTTCAGGGCCGCCTCGACGGTGTTGGTTCCAGTCGGTCCCGGGAACTGAACCTTGTAGTCCAGGCCGCGGGGGTCGAGGATGTTCTTCTTGAACGACTCGAGGAACTCACGCTTGGCAACGGTCGACATGTCGAGTCCGTGCGTGATTCCGTCGCTGGTGATGTAGTCCACCAACGCGCTCTTGATCATGTCGTTGTTGTGGCCGTAGTTGAGTGCGCCTGCGCCACCGAAGAAGTCGAGGTAGTCGTTGCCGTCCTCGTCGGTGATCACCGAGTTCTTGGCGGTGGAGAACACAGCGGGCCACTGGCGGCTGTAGCTCCGCACGCCGGACTCGACGGTCTCGAACACATCGGGCTTCTCTGTTGTAACGGTGTTCTTTTCGGTCATGTTCTGCTTGTTCCTTTCGTAATTCCGCGATGCGTCGGGGCCTACGGTGTAGAGCTCCTCCGCTTCGTGGCTATCAGGGAAATCGTTGGGCGCGAACAAATCCGACCTGACGATATCGGTGCCTCGCTTGCGTGCGAGGCTCGTGAAGGTTGCGATGGACGCTTCGTTGTCCGGGCTGATCGTCGTCTCCAGATGCGTGATGCCCTGTGGCTCGAGGCGGTCGAGCAGCTCCATCAGCATGCGACCGGCAAGTCCCTTGCCACGCTGGTCCGCATCCACGGCGACCTGCCACACGAACAGTGTGCGGGGGGCGTCCTGGCGGATGTATCCGGTGACGAAACCGACTGCGCGGCCGTCTATGTCGGATACGACGGTGGTGGCCGCGAAATCGCGGCACCACAACACGTACGAGTAGCTGGAGTTGAGGTCCAGAACTCGCGAATCTCTTGCGATCTCCCAGAGCCGGACTCCGTCGGAGATCTGTGGCTTACGAAACTTCACTGCGTCCGGCGCAGTGACTGGGGTACTTCTCAGCAATGCGGGCTTCATGGGAAATACAAACGTAACAAGGTCGTCGTGGCATATCGAGCGTGCTCGGAAATCGACCTCCGAATCGGACATGCTTCCCCAGGTTAACCGACGAATGTGATGCTGGTCACATTGTTGTTGCCCGGCTGGCTGTACCCGCAACCGCGAAATACAAACCACCCACTTCGGGTGGGCACCTATTTCGGTGTAGCCAGTGCGAACGGAAGCACCGCTTGCGCACCCGCAGCTCTCAGCGCCGACGTGGCGCAGGTGAACGTCCACCCCGTGTCGGTGAGCAGATCGATCAACAAAATCGGCCCTGTCACGGACGATACGTCCGGAACGTCCCAGGAGTCCACCAGCCCGGCGACTCGAAACGCCGAATTCGCCGCCGAGACCGGCGGATGACCGGTCCTGACCTGCATGACACCGAGATCGTTCAATTTTCCGACGGAGGCCAATCGCTCGGCGATCGACCGCACCAACACAGGATGGGTGGGGGAGTCGAGTGCCAGTACGGCAGTGGGCCGCTGCTTCCAGTCCCAGTTGGCGAGCACGTTGATGCACGCCTTCTCCAGTGCATCGGTGGCCGGAGCATCGGGCGCATCGAGCAGGGCCCGCAGTCGGCTACCCCAGCCCAGGTCGGTGAGTCGACCCAGCACGCGCCCGGGTTCGTGTGGGTCGGTGATCTTGCCCGAGAGCGAGACACCCAGCTTCTTCATGCCGCTGGGCCACTGCTTTCTGGGCTGCAGGTCGATGCCCGGCCGATCCAGACGTGCCCTCGCCGAGTCGACCGAGGCCGCGTTCACCGATGCAGACAGGTATTCGCCCGTGCAGTTGTCGCACCGTCCGCATCTGTCGGACTCGCTACCGGGTGCGCTCAGATCCGGATCGTCGAGTTGTCTCCGCAGGAACTCCATCCGGCAGCCGTCGGTGCCCTGGTAGTCGATCATGGCCTGCTGTTCGCGGTCCCTGGCCTGTTCGAGACGCTCGTAGCGGGCCGCGTCGTACGTCCATTGCTCCCCGGTCGCCATCCAGCCGCCACGAACGCGTCTGACCGCGCCATCGACATCGAGGACTTTGAGGACCATCTCGAGCCTGCTGCGGTTCAGCTCGACCAGCGGCTCCAGTGCCTGCGTCGACTGAGCCTTCTCGGTGTTCAAGGCCTCGATGACCTGCCGCACCAGATGTTCGCGGGGGAATGCGACCGAGGCGAAGTAGCTCCAGATCTGCCGATCCTCGTGGCCGGGGAGCAGCACCACATCGGCTCGTTCCGTGGCGCGCCCGGCACGGCCGACCTGCTGGTAATACGAGATAGGAGACGACGGTGCCCCCATGTGCACGACGAAACCCAGGTCGGGCTTGTCGAAGCCCATGCCCAGTGCGGACGTGGCGACCAGGGCCTTGACTCGGTTGGCCAGCAGGTCACCTTCGAGCGACTCGCGCTCGGTCGGGTCCGTCTGACCGGTGTACGACGCCACGACGTGTCCCTGATCGGTCAGCAGCGCCGCCAGGTCCTTCGCCGCAGATACCGTCAGGGTGTAGATGATTCCCGAACCGGGCAGCGTCTTCAGATGATCGCCGAGCCACGCCGCCCGTTCGGTCGCATTGTCGATCTTCACCACCGCCATGCGCAGAGAGTCACGTGCCAGCCCGCCGCGCAGGACGAGTGTGTCTCCGCCGCCCACCCCCAACTGAGCCGCGACGTCGTCCACCACGCGGTCGTTCGCCGTCGCCGTGGTCGCGAGCACGGGGATACCGTCGCGCAACTCGGCGATCAGAGTTCTGATCCGTCGATAATCGGGCCGGAAGTCGTGGCCCCAGTCGGAGACGCAATGTGCTTCGTCGACCACGACGAGGCCCGCATCCCCGGCCAGGGACGGCAGCACCTGATCGCGGAAATCCGGATTGTTCAATCGCTCCGGACTGACCAGCAGCACATCGAGCTCACCCGAGTTGACCTGCTGATGGATGTCGTCCCACTCGGTCATGTTGCCGGAGTTGATGGTCGCCGCACGGACGCCTGCCCGCTCGGCGGAGGCAACCTGGTTACGCATCAGCGCCAACAGCGGAGAGACGATCACGGTGGGACCCAGGCCCTGCGCACGCAGCAGCTTCGCTGCGATGAAGTAGACCGCTGACTTGCCCCAACCGGTCCGCTGCACCACCAGCGCCCGCCGCCGATGCACGACGAGGGCCTCGATGGCCGTCCACTGATCGTCCCGCAGCACCGCATCGGGGCCGGCGAGTTCGCGCAACAACTCCTCGGCGCTCTCGCGCAAGTTCCCGGTCGTGGGCTCCGTGGTCGTTGTCATAGGCTCCATCGTGCAGTAAGCATCCGACATCAAACGCGGGCCGGTCGGAAAAGGTCGGACCGTGCAGCCCGAGAGGATCAGCGGTGTTCGATCCCGATTCCGATTCGATGCCGGCCGACCAGGGACCCGTGCACCGTCACTTGTGGGCACTGGCCGTGGTCTTCACAGGCGGAGCGGCGGGTACGGCGGCCCGCTACGTGATCGAGGAGCGGCTCCCGCATTCGGCGTCGCAGTGGCCGACAGCAACCTTCGGGATCAACATCGCCGGTGCATTCGTGCTCGGCCTTCTGCTCGAGTCACTGGTTCGCGGTGGGCCCGATGCGGGAGTTCGGCGCAGACTGAGGTTGCTGGGAGGTACCGGGTTCTGCGGCGCGTTCACCACGTACAGCACCTTCGCCCTCGAGACGGTGGAAGGGTTCCGGAGTGGGTTCACCGGGCTGGCCGTCGCCTACGCAGTGGTCAGCGTGATTCTCGGAATACTTGCAGCCTGGGCCGGAATCGCGCTGGCAGGCAAGGTGGTTCGATGATCGCGCTGTGGATTGCGGCGGCCGGCGGGCTGGGGGCAGTCGTTCGGTTCGTCGTCGATGCGGAAGTGAAGTCACGTCTCGCGGCGCGAACGAGTTTTCCCTGGGCCACAGTCGGCATCAACGTGTCCGGATCGTTCCTGCTGGGGGTGCTGGCGGGGTGGGTGATGTTCCGAGCCGGCTCGACCGACATCCAAGCCGTCATCGGCACCGGGTTCTGCGGCGGGTACACCACCTTCAGCACGGCGAGTGTCGAGACCGTGCGGTTGCTACAACAGGGGCGTCGCCGCGACGCCGCCGTCAACGCGACAGCCGGCCTCCTTGCGTCGGTACTGGCATGCGGCGGCGGCCTGGCGCTCGCGTCGTCGATGTAAACGAATTCACGCCTGACTGACGCGCACCATGTTGCCGGCGGGGTCACGGAATGCCGCGTCGCGCACACCCCACGGCTGACTCGTCGGTTCCTGCAGAATCTCGGCGGTGCCTGCCGCGCGAATTCTCTCGAAGGCCGCATCCAGGTCGTCGGCACGAAACAGCAGGCCCGGAAGCTCACCCTTGGCGAGCAGGGCTGCGATCTGATCGCCGAGTTCCTGCGAGCGACCCGCGTGGGGCTGCGACAGAACGATCTCGATCTCGGGTTGATCGGCGGGAGACAGTGTGATCCAGCGGTAGCCGTCGCCCTCGACTTCGCTCCTGACCCCGAGTCCCAGAGCATCGCGGTAGAACGCCACCGAGGCATCGGGGTCGTCGGTGTAGACGTGTACGTGGCTCAGTGAAAGTGTCATGGGGAAAGGCTAGGACGCCCCGGCAGCCGATGCTTCTCCGATTCTGCTCGGTTCGGTGGCAGCGACGATGCCCCGCATCGGCCGACTCAGAATCATGGCCGTGCACGTCGGCACCGCCCGGCTGCCACGGTGGTCGCGGGCGCGGTACGCGCTCGGTGTCTCGCCGACGATCTCGGTGAACCGCGAACTGAACGATCCGAGACTGGTACAGCCCACCGCGAAGCACGCCTCGGTGACGGTCACATCGCCGCGTCGCAGCAAGGCCTTGGCGCGTTCGATCCGTCGAGTCATCAGATGGGCGTAGGGCGTCTCACCGTAGGCCTCGCGGAAGCGGCGACTGAAATGGGCGGTGGACATCAGTGCCGTGCGAGCCAGGGTTGGCACGTCGAGTGGCTCGGCGAATTCGCGATCCATCCGGTCGCGTGCCCGACGCAGAAGTCGGAGCTCCGCGAGGTCGGGGGCGTTCATCCTGGTACCGCATCGCGCAGTGCGTCGATGTCCTCGCGAGTACCCGAGGACGTGCTCGCGCCCGGCCTGGATGCCGCGAAAGAGCCTGCAACGCAAGCCCATTCGACTGCGCGACGTGGGCCGTCGAACCAGGACGCTGCCAGTGCTCCGGCAAATGCGTCGCCGGCTCCGGTGGTGTCGACGGCGTCGACGCGCGGCGCGGAGACCTCGAACGATTCCGAGCCGCGGTATCGAGCGCCTCTGGCGCCGAGGGTGGTGATCACGTGCGTCACCTCGTTCACTCGGTGTCCGAGACGGGCTTCCTCGGCTTCGTTGACCACGAGCACGTCGGTGGCTGCCACCAAGCCGTCGGGCAAATCCTGAACCGGTGACGGGTTCAGCATCGTCACCACGCCGCGAGAGCGTGCGTACTCGAATGCGGTCACCACGGTGTCGAGGGGAATCTCCAACTGACACAGGAGGATATCGGCGTCGGAGATGACGGCGAGGTCGTCGTCGGTGAGGTCGAGAACGCATTCGTTGGCCCCGGGTACCACGACGATGCTGTTCTCGGCGTGATCGTCGACGGTGATGACGGCGATGCCGCTCGAACCTTTTGCCGTGCGCAGCGCGCGGTCGTCCACGCCCGCGCCCGACAGGGTCTGGCGCAGTGTCTCACCGAATTCGTCGTCTCCGACCGCTCCGATGAACGACACCGGAACGCCGGCCCTGGCGGCGGCAATGGCCTGATTGGAGCCCTTGCCGCCCGGTGAGGTGGTGAACGATGTACCCAACACTGTTTCGCCGGGATCGGGCAGGGAAGGCGTCCGGGTGATCAGATCCATGTTGACGCTGCCGAGAACGACGATGCGGGGGTTCGAGGCGGACACCGACGAACTGTATCGCTCCCACGGTTGCATCGGCCATGAACTGCCAATTGCAGATTGTTGACAATCCTACTTCGGTGGGTGACGATGGCAGGCATGACAGCGTCGACTCGCACCCACCTCAGCCCGGCACTCAAGCAGGCGACCCCGATCGTCGTCGATCACGGAAAGGGCAGCTGGATCATCGGCACGGACGGGCGCAAGTACCTCGACTTCACCACCGGTATCGGCGTCACCAGCACCGGGCACTGCCATCCCCGCGTGGTCGAGGCCGCCCGCGAGCAGGTGGGCAAGATCATCCACGCTCAGTACACGACCGTCATGCATCAGCCACTGCTGGCGCTGACCGACAAGCTCGGCGAGGTGTTGCCTACCGGGCTGGACAGCGTGTTCTACGCCAATTCCGGCTCCGAGGCCGTCGAGGCATCGATTCGGTTGGCGCGCATGGCCACCGGACGGCCGAATATCATCGCGTTCCACGGAGGGTTCCACGGACGCACGGTGGCGGCTGCGTCGTTGACCACCGCCGGCACCAAGTTCCGCTCCGGATTCTCACCGATCATGGGCGGTGTGCACATCGCGCCGTTCCCGTACGCCTTCCGGTACGGCTGGGACATGGACACCGCAGTCGCTTTCGCGCTGAAGGAACTCGACTACCTGCTGATGACGATGTCCAGCCCCGCCGATACCGCCGCATTCATCATCGAACCGGTACTCGGTGACGGTGGTTATCTGCCCACGCCTCCGGAGTTTCTCGAGGGACTCCGCGAACGCGCGGACACCCACGGAATCGTCCTCATCGTCGACGAGGTGCAAGCAGGCGTGGGACGCACCGGAAAGTTCTGGGGCCACCAGCATTCGACGATCACGCCCGACATCGTCATCACCGCAAAAGGTCTGGCCAGTGGATTTCCCATCTCGGCGATCGCGGCATCGACCGAGTTGATGGGCAAGGCATGGCCCGGGTCGCAGGGCGGCACGTACGGCGGCAATGCCGTCGCCGCTGCGGCGGGTGTCGCGACGCTCGACGTCGTGCGTGAGGAAGGTCTGGTCGCCAACGCCGCCGCGCAGGGCCGAGTTCTGCTCGACGGCCTGCTCGCACTGAAGTCCGAGCACTCTGCCATCGGTGATGCACGTGGGCTCGGCCTGATGCAGGCGCTCGAATTCGTCGACAGCGCAGGCAATCCCGATGCTGCGGCCGCCCTGCGCGTCCAACAGGGTGCGATCGACGAGGGGTTGTTGCTGCTCACCTGTGGCGCGCTCGGCAACGTGGTTAGGATCATCCCGGCGCTGATCGTGAGCGACGACGAGATGCGGCAGGGCCTCGACGCGTTGTCGCGAACGCTGAAGAACGTGCTGTGACGGCTGCTTCCGTTCGATCTCCAGTTTCCGCACTCGTGCAGGAAGTGCGCGAACTGGGTATCGAGATCGACGACTCGACTCGGCGGCTCGCCGAGTACTCCTACGACGCCTCGAACTACCGAATTCCGCCTGCCGCTGTGGTCTTCCCACGCAGTGCCGACGACGTGTCCACCGTGGTGTCGCTGTGCGGGGCCGCGGGAGTCGCAGTCATCGGTCGCGGCGGCGGAACGTCCATGGCGGGCAACGCGATCGGACGCGGAATCGTGCTCGACTTCTCTCGCCACATGAATCGCGTGATCTCGGTGGACACCGATTCGCGAACTGCGGTGGTGGAACCGGGAATCGTGATCTCGGAGTTGCAGCGAGAGCTGGTGGCGCGCACTGCTGGGGCATTCACATTCGCACCCGACCCGTCCAGCAAGACACGCGCGACGGTCGGCGGGGCGGTCGGCAACGACGCGTGCGGCAACCACTCGGTTCGCTACGGCCGAACAGCGGACCACACGGTGGCCATGGACGTGGTGACTGCCGACGGGCACCTGCTCCGGGTGACCCGTAGCGGTGTGGCGGCAGTGCATTCGGAGGATGCGACGGCAACCGATGCGGCCGAACGTATCTCGCGCGAGCTGCAGTCGCTGGCGGCCGACAACCTCGCGCTCTTCAGAGTCGAACTAGGCCGCATACCGAGACAGGTCTCCGGATTTCACCTGTCGCATCTGCTGCCCGAGAACGGATTCGATGTCGCTCGTGCACTCGTCGGCAGCGAGGGCACGTGCGCGGTGATCGTCTCGGTCACCGTCGCCGTCGTGCCCGTACCGCAGGCTGCGCTGTTGCTCTGCCTCGGCTACGACGACGTGGTGGCTGCTGCAGCCGATGTGATGGCCATTCTCGAGTTCTCGCCTGCCGCGGTGGAGGGTATCGACGACAACATCGCCCAGACCATGGAGTACCGGCGCGGACCGGACTCCGTCCGCGGTCTGCCTGCGGGAAACGCCTGGCTGTACGTCGACCTCGACGGAGCCGATACCGCCGAGGTGGAGAACAAGGCCGCCCGTCTGCTCGAGGCCCTCGGTCTGCTCGGCCGCGTCAAGGAAGGCCGCATCGTCACCGACCCGGCCGATCGAACCGCGCTGTGGCGAGTACGTGAGGACGGTGCCGGTCTGGCGACCCGACTGGCCGGCGGAGCCGAGTCCTGGGGTGGCTGGGAGGACGCCGCCGTCGCACCCGAGAACCTGTCCGCTTATCTGGCGGACCTCAACGTGCTTCTGGCCGAACACGATCTGACCGGCGTGATGTACGGGCACTTCGGTGCCGGCTGCATGCACGTGCGCATCACGTTCGATCAGCGCACCGACGCCGGACGACGGGTGATGTACGACTTCCTGCGCGCCGCCGCGCGGGTGGTCGTCAAGCACGGCGGCAGCCTGTCCGGCGAGCACGGCGACGGCAGGGCTCGCTCGGAACTGCTGCCGGTGATGTACTCACCCCGCATGCTCGACGCGTTCGCGCGGTTCAAGCACATCTGGGATCCCCGCGGGATTCTCAACCCGGGGTCGATCACCGATCCGGAACCGATGATGGACAACCTGATGCTGCAGGGCATCCCGCAGCGGGAATGGAAGACGACCTTCGATCTGCACCAGATCGGAACGCGGGCAGATCTGGATCCGTTCGTGCACGCAACACAGTCGTGTGTCGGCGTCGGCAAATGTCGCACTGCGTCGGGAGGCGTCATGTGCCCCAGTTTTCGCGCGACGGGCGACGAGAAGGATTCGACGCGGGGTCGGGCACGGGTGCTGCAGGAGATGGTGCGCAGCTCGCCGACCGTTGCCGACGGATGGGCTTCGAAGGACGTGGCCGAATCGCTCGATCTGTGTCTGTCCTGCAAGGCCTGTTCGTCGGATTGTCCGGTCGGAGTGGACATGGCGACGTACAAGTCCGAGTTCCTCGATCATCACTATGCGGGGCGACTGCGGCCGCTCTCGCACTATTCGCTGGGCTGGTTGCCCCGCTGGCTGAAGGTGACGCAGCGAACGGCACCGTTGCTCAACCGTCTGCTCACCCCGCGCATCGCGGCACTGGCGGCTCGACTCGGTGGGCTGACCACCGAGCGGCCGTTGCCGCGCTTCGCGTCGGCGAAGGAGCTGGCGCGAGAAGTCCGTATCGGCGGAGGCCGCGCCGCCGACGTGGTGTTGGTCGTCGACACGTTCACCCAGGGGTTTCGCCCCGAGGTCGCGGGTGCGGCGCAGCGCGTGCTCGAGGATTCCGGCCGCAGCACCGAATGCCGGACCGACGTGTGCTGTGGTCTGACCTGGATTTCGACGGGCCAACTGAAGGCCGCCCGCACGCACCTCACGAAAGCCGTTGCTGCACTGGACGACGGCACCGACCGACCCATCGTCGTCACCGAACCGAGCTGCGCGGCGGCGTTCCGCAAGGACATGCCGGAGCTGGTTCCCACGGCGGCCGCGAGGCGGGTCGCGGCTCGGGTGCAGAGTTTCGCGGGAGCGGTGATCGATCAGGCCGCCGCCGGGTGGGTGCCCTCGGCCGAGGTTCCCGATTCGGTGACGGTACAGACCCACTGCCACGAATACGCGGTGTTCGGCAACGCCACTCAGCGCACGGCATTGGCCTCGGTCGGTATCGAGGCGGTGCGGGAGGCCACCGGATGCTGCGGGGTCGCAGGGAATTTCGGCTTCGAGGCTCGGCACTACGAGCTCAGCATGGCCGTCGCCGAGCAGGCCCTCGCCCCAGCGGTTCGTGCTGCCGAGCCCGACACCCCGATTCTGACCGACGGATTCTCCTGCCACATGCAGGTGCGTCAGCTCACCGGTGACCTGACGAGCGATGCGTCCGTACACCTGGCGCAGATACTCGATCCACGTTCGACGAAAGGACCGCGGCCATGACCGCCAGTTCGACCACCAGCCTCACTCGCCCCACCATCACTGCTCCGACCGAACTGTTCATCGCAGGTGCGTGGACCGCCGCAGCATCCGATGCCCGGTTCGATGTCATCGATCCCGCCAGCGGCGAGGTCATCGCCAGGGTCGCCGACGGCAGCATCGCCGATGCCGAGAACGCCATGGCCGCAGCTGTCGACGCCGCCGCCGACTGGGCCGCGACGCCGCCGCGTGCACGCAGCGAAATCCTCCGCAGAGCATACGAATTGATCATGGCGCGGTCGGAGGAGCTCGCTGCGATCATCACCGCGGAAATGGGAAAGCCATTGGCCGATGCTCGCGGTGAGGTGGCGTACGGAGCCGAGTTCTTTCGCTGGTTCTCCGAGGAAGCGGTACGCATCTCGGGCGATCACACTCTCACCGGAGATGGAAAGAACCGCATCGTGGTCACCCGTGCACCGGTGGGACCGTGCATCCTCGTCACTCCGTGGAACTTCCCGTTGGCCATGGGCACTCGCAAGATCGGCCCGGCGTTGGCGGCAGGCTGCACGGTGGTGTTCAAGCCGGCCGAGCAAACGCCGCTGACAGCACTGGCTCTGGCCGGGATCCTGCACGATGCGGGTGTTCCGGCGGGAGTGGTCAATGTCGTGACCACCACCGACGCGTCGGGTGTCGTGGGTTCGTGGATGAGCAGCGGTGCGGCTCGCAAGATCAGCTTCACCGGATCGACTGCGGTGGGCAAGATCCTGCTAGAACAGGCTGCATCCACGGTGATGCGCACCTCGATGGAGCTGGGCGGCAACGCACCCTTCATCGTCATGGACGACGCAGATCTCGCACGCGCCGTGGACGGTGCGATGGTCGCCAAGATGCGCAACATGGGTGAGGCCTGCACCGCCGCCAACCGATTCTTCGTACATCGCAGTGTCACAGCGCAGTTCGCAGACAAGCTCGCCGAGCGCATGGGTGCGCTGTCGGTGGGGGCCGGTAGTGCGCACGGAACCGAGGTGGGTCCGCTGATCGACGACGCGGGCCGCACCAAGGTGCAGACACTCGTCGACGACGCCCTCGGGCGCGGTGCACGTGCGATCGTCGGGGGAGTGGCCCCGGACGGACCCGGCTACTTCTACCCGCCGACGGTGCTCACGGACGTCGATGCGGCGTCGGATCTGATGTCACAGGAAATTTTCGGACCGGTGGCAGCAATCGTCCCGTTCGACACCGAGGACGAGGTGATCGCCCTCGCGAACGACACCGAATGGGGACTGGTCGGATACGTCTTCACCCAGGACATCGACCGGGCCCTGCGGATGGGAGAGCGCCTCGAGGTGGGCATGGTCGGCCTCAACACGGGTCTGGTGTCCAATCCGGCTGCGCCGTTCGGTGGCGTCAAGCAGTCCGGACTCGGCCGCGAAGGCGGAAAAGTCGGCATAGACGAGTTTCTGGAGTACAAATACTTCGCCATTCCCCGAGGCTGAGAGAGGTTTTCGATCATGCCCAGTTCGAGACGACTGACGCCCATCGACGCACGCAACACGTCGATGGTCATTGCCGACCAGATTCGCGACCGCATCATCGACGGCTCCTACGCCCCGGGAGAGCAGATCAACGAGGCCAACGTGGCCGCGGAACTCGAGATCTCGCGGGGACCGGTGCGGGAGGCGCTGCAGCGCCTCAATCAGGAGGGGTTGCTCGTCAGCTACCGGAATCGCGGCGTGTTCGTCGTCGAGTTGAGCAGTGAGGACGTCGCCGAGATCTACGAATCCCGTGCGGCGATCGAGGTCGGTGCCGCGTGGACTCTGGTGCACGGGGATCGCGCACATCTGGTCTCGGCTGCCGATGAGCTCTCGGCCATCGTGATGCAGATGCAGCCGTTCATCGATCGGGCGGATTGGCGCGGTCTCGCCGAACGGGATCTGGCGTTTCACACCGCCCTGGTCGCGGCGACGCGCAACAGCCGAATGTCGCGGATGTACGCCACGCTCGCTGCGGAGGCGCGTATCTGCATGGCCAACCTCGAAACCGCGTACTACCGGCCCGAGGCGCTGGTGGAGGAGCATCAACTGATCGTCGACCTGTTGCTCGGTTCGGATTGGGACGCATTGGAAAAGGGCGTGCACGAACACATGGACACCGCCATCCACGACCTGACCCGTGCCATGGTCGAGGAGCAGGCCGAACACTCGGCGCTGGCCAGTCCGGGGTAGTCGCCGGGTCTCGCAACACAGCATTTACATCCGAAGTCTTGCGAACCTCTCTCACCAGCGCTTAGCCTGATTGTCAACAATCTACTAAATCGACTCTCTTGAAGGGGGTGCCCGTGAACGACTCACCCGACGCCGCCTACGTCACCGCACTCGGACCCGACGAGACCACAGGACGGGCCGCTCCCGGTCTGGCTCGGTACCCCGATGTTCCGAACAGCACGCCGATCACGTTCACCGACGAGGAGTACGCCGCCCGGCTCGCTGCCGTCCGAGAGCGGATGGCAGCGCAGAACCTCACCGCGCTCATCGTGACCGATCCCGCGAACCTCTACTACCTGCTCGGGTACAACGCGCTCTCGTTCTACACCCCGCAGATGCTCTACGTGCCTCTCGACGGCGAGATGTACTTCTTCGCCCGCGAGATGGACGCCAACGGTGCGTTCCGCACGTCGTGGCTGCCGCAGGATCGGACGTTCGGCTACCCCGAAACGTTCGTGCAGCGCAAGGACACTCACCCGTTCGTCTGGGTCGCCGCGAAGTTGCGCGAACTGGGACTGGTGAACAACTTCGAGCACGGCCAGGTGGGTCTGGAGATGGACTCGTACTATTTCAGTCCCAAGGCATTCGAGGCACTGGTGAAGTCGCTGCCCGAATACCGCTTCACCGACTCCTACGAGCTCATCAACTGGGTGCGAGTGGTCAAGTCGCCCGCGGAGATCGCCCTGATGCGCGGTGCGGCGACGGTCTGCGAGTCGGCGATGTCGGCTGCATACCAGTCGATCTCGGTCGGTGAGCGGCAGTGCGACGCCGCCGCAGCCATCATGAACGCACAGGTACGCGGCACCGCGGAGTTCGGCGGCGACCACCCGGCCATCGTCCCGATGCTTCCCACCGGTGCCGGAGCCGACACCCCGCATCTGACCTGGTCGCATCAACCCTTCGTGCGGGGCGAGACCACCGTCGTCGAACTGGCCGGAGTCTTTCGGCGCTACCACATCCCGATGGCACGCACGATCGTGCTCGGAAAGCCCAGCCCGCGTTTGGATTACCTCGCCAAGTCCACCGGCGAGGCACTGAACGACGTGCTCGCGACCGTGCGGGCAGGCGTCACCGCCACCGATCTGGCGCAGGTGTGGAACACGAGCTTGGCCAAGCACGGACTGCACAAGCCGTCGCGGATCGGGTACTCGATCGGCATCGCCTACGCACCCGACTGGGGTGAGCGCACCGTGAGCCTGCGAACCGACGACGACACGGTACTCGCCGAGAACATGACCTTCCACATCATCGGCGGAATGTGGATGGACGACTACGGATACGAGGTATCCGAGGCCGTTCGCGTCACCGAGAACGGCCTCGAAACCTTCACCGCATACCCCCGAGAACTACTGACGAAGGAGTGAGCATGACCGCATCAACCCGAGGTCGATCCGCAGGCTCCACTCCTGCCACGAAGGGTCGTTCCGCAGGCTCCACTCTCAGCATCCCCTGGGCGCTGCGCACCGACAAGCTGGTGGGATCGGTGATCGATTCGTCGACATCGCTCCTCGCTGCCCAGAAACACGACATCGTTCGATTCGCCATGGGATCTCCTGCAGCCGAGACGGTTCCGGCCGCTGCATTCACCGACATCGCCGGCAGCGTACTCACCGCGGACGCGTTCGATTACGGTGCCACCGAGGGTGATCCGGGCCTGCTCGACGCGTTGCTCTCCTACCTCGACTCGGTGGGAGAACCCACGACCGAGGATCGAGTGGTGATCACCTCCGGCGGAATGCAGGGTCTCGACATCGCCTGCAAGCTGTTCATCGATCCGGGCGACCTGGTGATCGTCGAAAGCCCCACGTACACCAACGGAACCGCCACCGTGCTCAGCTACGGAGGCGACATTCTCGAGGCCCCGATGGACAGTGACGGCCTCATCGTCGAGGCGTTGCCCGAGCTCGTCGAGCGTGCGGGTCGAGTGCCGAAGATGATCTACGTGATCCCCAACTTCCAGAACCCGTCCGGGGTCACCATGTCGCTCGAACGCCGAAAGCTGTTGATCGAACTGGCACATCGGTGGGGCTCGGTGATTCTCGACGACGATCCCTACGGCCTGCTCCGCTTCTCGGGTGATCCGATTCCCAGTTTCGGCACGCTCAGTCCGAACGACCCGTTGATCTTCTCGGTACGGACCTTTTCCAAGATGATCGCTCCCGGCCTGCGAGTGGGCTGGGTGGACGCCGCCCCCGAGGCGCGGCAGCTGATCGTCAACGCCAAGCAAGCGATGGACACGTGCACCAACCTGCCGGCACAGAGGATGGTGGCCGAGTACATCCGGCGCGGCCTGCTCGACGAGCATCTTCGATCGTTGGCCTCGGTGTACCTGCCCCGCAAAATTGCGATGCAGAACAGTATCGCCCAGCACTTCGGCGACTCGATGTCGACCACGGATCCCGAGGGAGGTTTCTTTCTCTGGGCGACGTTGCGCGGCAACGATGTCGACTTCTCCACGCAGGACCTGTTCGAGACGGCACTGGCCGAGGGCGTGGCCTACATACCCGGGCCGGCGTTGTCGGTGGGCGGAAAGTTCCACGATTCGTTGCGGTTGTGCTTCGCCTCGTCGACACCCGAACGCATCGAGGAGGGAATCAGAAGGCTTGCCGTGGCAGTGGAGAAGTCCAAGCACCTGCTCGCCTCCGACCCCACCCGATGACCGTCTCGAATACCGAACGCGCTCTGCTGGATTCGATCGACGAACACGAGATCGTCGCGCTGACGGCAGCATTGATCGATGCCGGCGGCGAGAATCCGGGCGACACCGAGGAGAAATCCGCGAAAGTCCTGGCCGAGCACTGTCGTGCACTGGGATTCGACGTTCGGATGGTCGAGGTGGCTCCGGGCCGGCCCAACGTCATCGTGTCCATCGGATCCGACGAGCGGCCGGGAGTGTTGTTCGTCGGGCACTCCGATGTGGTGCCCGCGGGAGCCGGTTGGACCACCGACCCGTTCTCCGCTGTGGTTCGAGACGGCCGTATCTTCGGCCGCGGGGCCTGCGACATGAAGGGCGGCCTCGCCGCCGTCGTGGCCGCTATGACCGCGGTGCACCGAGCCGGTCTCGCCGACGAACACCCGATGACGTTGGCGTGTCTGGTCGACGAGGAGGACACCGGTCTCGGCATCCGAGCGTTCGTGGCCGATCCACCTCCCCGGAACTACAGCCACTGCGTGGTGGCCGAGCCGACGGATCTGGTGACCATCATCGGGTGCCGCGGTGCGGCGAATCTCGAGATCGAGGTGCGTGGCCGTTCGGCACATGCGGGACAACCTCGCAACGGAGCCAACGCCATAGCGGCTGCTGCGCGCATCATCGCGATCATCGAGGACTCTCAGATCGAGCTGGACGAGCACCCCGACCCCGAGTTGGGCCCCGCCACGTGGAACGTGGGAACCATATCGGGAGGGACGGGAACCTCGATGGTTCCCGATCGCTGCGTACTCACCGTCGATCGCCGTTTGCTGCCGGGTGAGAAGGCCACCGACGTCGTCGGTGACCTGCGATCACGGATCGAGGCCGCGCACGTCACCGGATCGGGTATCGACGTGACCATCGACGTCGCGATGGAGATGCCGGGCTTCTTGACCAGTGTGAACCACGGATTGGTCGGTACCGCAGTGCAATCGGTGCTCGACGCTCGATCCGAAACGTCCACCGACATCTGGACTGCATCGTGTGACGGGGGTTTCGTCGCGCAACAGATGGGTATAAGCACCGTCGTGCTCGGTCCGGGGGAGATCGAAAGCCAGGCACATCGGCCGGACGAATCGGTGGCCGTGCAGCAATTGACCGACAGCGCAAGGGCGTACGCGTTGATAGCCACCAGAATTGGTGCGCTACCTGGTCTTTAGCTCCCGAGGAGGGGGTTGGCCGAAACGCACGAACGGCATCGTCGTAATGTCGAGCGCTGCGAAGAACCAAACCGACGCTCCACGTTGTACCAAAAGCGAGAGGTATTGGAACCGTGACCGAAACATCAGGGTCGGCATCTACGCCGACCGGATACCCACCGAGCACCGACACGCTGAGCCCCGACGAGACGAAGATTCTGCACCGAGCCATCGGCGGATCAGCGCTCGGAAACGCTGTCGAGTGGTTCGACTACGCGGTGTACGGCTATCTGGCCGTGTACATCGCTGCCAACTTCTTCCCGTCCGACGACGGGGGAGCGAGCTTGCTCTCCACATTCGCCGTGCTGGCCGCGTCGTTCATCATCCGCCCCATCGGCGGCATCGTGCTGGGCCCACTCGGCGACCGCATCGGTCGTCAGAAAGTCCTCGTACTGACCGTCACGATGATGACGTTGGCCACGGCGACGATCGGTGTGCTGCCGACATTCGACACCATCGGCATCGCCGCACCGCTGCTGCTGCTCGTCTGCCGATTGGTGCAGGGCTTCTCCACCGGTGGTGAGTACGGCGGTGCTGCAGTGTTCATGGCCGAATACGCGCCCGACAAGCGACGCGGATTCTTCGGATCGTTCCTCGAATTCGGCACCCTCGCAGGCACCGTGGGCGGTGCCACTCTGTGCACCTTGCTCAACGTGGCGCTCGGCGACGAGACGATGGAGGACTGGGGCTGGCGAATCCCGTTCCTGGTGACGCTGCCGCTGGGCATCGTTGCACTGTGGTTGCGCACCCGCCTCGAGGATTCGCCGGTGTTCGCCGAGGCCAAGGAGGACGGCGGCACGGTCGAAGAGGGTGCAGGTGGAGCCATGACCTCGCTCAAGGCAACCATGACGTACTGGCAGCGGATCCTGATCCTGATGGGATTCGTGCTGCTACTGAACATCGCCTACTACACGGTGCTGACGTTCTTGCCCTCGTATCTCAGCGACACGTTGGGGCACAGCACGACTCAGTCCAATTTCACCCTCGTGGCCATCATGATCATCATGATGGCGATCATCAACCCCATCGGCGCTCTGTCCGACCGGGTGGGCCGAAAGCCGTTGCTGCTCGCGGCCTGCGTCGGGTACTTCGTGCTCAGCGTTCCGCTGTTCATGCTGATCATCAACACCGGACTGATCGGCCAGAGCATCGGCCTGCTCGGTCTCGGGCTGCTGCTGGTCATCATGACCTCGTGTGTGTCGTCGACCCTGCCCGCGCTGTTCCCCACTCAGGTGCGCTACGGAGCGTTCGCCATCGGCTACAACGTCTCGACGGCGCTCTTCGGTGGTACGGCTCCACTGATCCTGACGTTCCTGATCGACCGAACCGGGTCGAACCTGATTCCGGGTTGGTACATGATGATCGCGGCTGCCATCGCCTTCGTGCCGATTCTGCTGATGCCGGAAACCGCAGGCCGCTCGTTGCGCGGAACCCAGTGCCCCGGCGACAACGACGACGAGGTTGCCGCGTCCGG
Organism: uncultured Rhodococcus sp.; assembly: GCA_963517305.1. Classification (GTDB taxonomy): domain Bacteria; phylum Actinomycetota; class Actinomycetes; order Mycobacteriales; family Mycobacteriaceae; genus Rhodococcoides. Next base: position 19,540 of record CAUQEL010000026.1, on the reverse strand, counting down.
CGTCGAGCTCGTCGGATACAAGAAGAAGTAGCAGTGACACCGGTTCTCGTCGTGCTGCACGCCGGCGATCTTCCCGACGGGCTCGACTCCGTCGCGGAGGTCGCCGACGTCCGGTACGCCACCGCCGACACCCTCGGCGATGCACTCAACGGTGCCGATGCGCTGCTGCTGTGGGATTTCTTCTCTCCCGCAGTCGAATCGGCGTGGCCGCGCTGCGCCTCGCTGAAATGGATCCACATCGCCGCCGCAGGAGTCGACTCGTTGATGTTCGACGACCTGGTCGATTCCGATGTGATCGTGACCAATTCGCGGGGAGTGTTCGACCGCCCGATCGCGGAGTTCGTGCTGGCCCAGATTCTGGCCTTCGCCAAGGACTCCGAACGTTCGCGCGCACTGCAGCAGTCGAAGGTCTGGCAGCACCGCGAGACCGAGCGTATCGACGGTGCCCACGCGATGATCGTGGGTACCGGTGCGATCGGCCGCGCCATCGCGAGTCTGCTGACAGCGGTGGGAATGTCGGTCTCGGGTGTGGGCCGGACGGCACGAGAGGGCGACCGACATTTCGGCACCGTTCATGCCAGTGCCGATCTCGAGTCCGAGGTAGCTCGGGCCGACTACCTGGTGCTGGTCGCCCCGCTGACCGATCAGACCAGGGGAATGGTCGACGGTTCGGTGCTGGCTGCAATGAAACCCGGTGCACGCATCGTGAACGTGGGCCGCGGGGAGTTACTCGATACCGAGGCACTGCTGGCACACCTGGGCACCGGGCACATCGCAGGTGCCGCACTCGACGTGTTCGAGACCGAACCGCTCTCGGCCGACCATCCATTGTGGACGGCCGAGAACGTGATCGTCACACCGCACATGAGCGGCGATGCCTCGGGTTGGAAACAGCGGCTCGCAGAGTTGTTCGTGGACAACGCACTTCGGCATTTTCGAGGCGAACCGCTGCGCAATGTAGTGGACAAGAAACTCGGATTCGTGCCGACCTGAGCGCAGGTTCAGTAGGCCCGCTCGTACTGCGGTGCCACGGCCGGGAGCATCTCGACACCGAGTTCGCGAGCGGCGCGCCGTGGCCAGTACGGGTCACGCAGGAGTTCACGCGCCAGCAGCACGGCCGTCGCCTCGCCGAGCGAGACGATCTCCTCCGCCTGCTTGGGTTCGGTGATCATGCCGACGGCGGCGGCGGGCATGGTCGTCTCGTTCTGGATGCGCCGCGCGAACGGAACCTGGTAGCCCGGACCGACCGGAATCTTGGCGTGCACGTTGCCGCCGGTCGAGGTATCGACCAGATCCACCCCGTGCTCGGTGAGAATCTGCGACAACGCCACCGTCTGATCCGACGTCCAGCTGGGAGCCTCCAATCCAGCTGTGCCCTGTCCGCCGGGTCGTTCCGCAGGCTCCACTCCTGCACTGTTCTCGGGCTCGTCGAGCCAATCAGTCGCCGACAGGCGAACGAACACCGGTAGCTCTGCCGGCCACACCTCACGCACGGCGTCGACAACCTCGATCAGCAGCCGCGTTCGGCCCGCGAAATCGCCGCCGTACGAGTCGGTACGGGTGTTGCTGGCGGGGGACAGGAACTGGTGCAGAAGATAGCCGTGCGCGCCGTGTACTTCGGCGACCTGGAACCCGGCCTTCAGCGCGCGCTGGGCGGCCGTACGGAAGTCGTCGACGATCTTGGTGATGTCCTCGGTCGTCGCCTCCCGCGGGCTCGCGTAATCACCGAATGCAACCGCGCTCGGACCGACGGTCTCCCAACTTCGGGGGTCCGCGGCGGGCAAGGACTTACCACCCAACCAGGGAGCAGCGGTCGAGGCCTTGCGCCCGGTGTGTGCCAGCTGGATGCCCGGGACGGTTCCGAAGGACGACATCTCGGCGACGATTCTCGCCAACGCGTCGGCCTGGGTGTCGTTCCAGATGCCCAGGTCCGACGGGCTGATGCGACCCTCGGGGCTCACCGCGGTGGCTTCGGTGATGATCAATCCGGCACCGCCGATCGCGCGGCTCACCAGGTGGGTGCGATGCCAGTCGCCCGCGACGCCGACATCGTCGCCCGTCTCTTCGGCCGAGTACTGGCACATCGGAGCCATCCACACCCGGTTCGGGAAGGTGACGTTGCGCAGGGTCAGCGGCTCGAACAGCACACTCACAGGTGGTTCCTCCGGTCTTCGGGCAGCGCCGACGGTGGCGTCGACGATCTTTACGTTGTGCTGCAACGACTCGGCGATGCAGCTTCATTCCCGGCCCCTATTAGTGTGTAGTTCATGACAGCTTCCGTCTCGGCCGAACCGGTGACCACGACTGCCGACGAGCGAGAGAACGTGCACGCCGCAGCGCGCCGAGCGCGCACCGCATCACGCGCGCTCGCACTGCTGACGACTGCGGAGAAGGACGCCGTGCTGCACGCCGCGGCCGACGCGGTCGTGGCTGCGGCGGAGTCGGTACTGGCCGCGAATGCAGTCGACATCGAGAACGCCCGAGCGGCCGGTACCGACGAGGGGCTGCTGGACCGTCTACGGCTGACCGCGTCGCGCATCGACGGCATCGCGGCAGGGCTGCGGCAGGTGGCCGGGTTGCCCGATCCGATCGGCGAGATCATCCGCGGTTCGACGCTGCCCAACGGGCTCGAGATTCGGCAACTGCGGGTTCCGCTCGGCGTGGTGGGCATGGTCTACGAGGCTCGGCCCAACGTCACCGTCGACGCGTTCGGCCTCGCCTTCAAGTCCGGCAACGCGGTGCTGCTCCGCGGCTCGTCGTCTGCGGCGCAGTCCAACGCGGCATTGGTCGAGGCACTGCAGGGAGCGTTGCGCGGTCACGGTCTGCCCGAGGCAGCGGTGCAACTTCTGGGAAGTGCCGACCGTGCCACGGTCACCCATCTCATTCAGGCGCGTGGTCTGGTGGATGTGGTGATCCCGCGCGGTGGGGCCGGGCTGATCGCTGCGGTCGTGCGCGATGCCACGGTCCCGACCATCGAGACCGGCGTCGGAAACTGCCACGTGTACATCCATGCCTCTGCCGATCCGGACACCGCCGAGAAGATCGTGCTCAACGCCAAGACCCGTCGAGTCAGCGTCTGCAACGCCGCCGAGACCGTGTTGGTGGACGCTGCGATCGCCGAGACCATGGTTCCGCGGTTGCTCCAGGCTTTCCAGATGCACAGCGTGACGGTGCACGGGGACCTCCCCGGGCTCGTGCCCGCGCACGACGAGGACTGGTCGCAGGAGTACCTCTCGCTCGACATCGCGCTGAAGGTCGTCGGCGGTATCGACGAGGCGATCGAGCACATCGACCGATACGGCTCCGGCCACACCGAGGCGATCGTTGCCGCCGACATCGGTGCCGCGCGCGAGTTCACCCAGCGGGTCGACGCGTCCGCGGTGATGGTCAACGCTTCCACGGCGTTCACCGACGGAGAGCAGTTCGGGTTCGGAGCCGAGATCGGCATCTCGACTCAGAAGCTGCATGCGCGTGGACCCATGGGGTTGCCCGAATTGACCTCGACCAAGTGGACCGTGTGGGGCGACGGCCACGTCCGAGACTGACCACCCCTCGCAGAACCGGCCAGACCCGATCATCAGGAGCTGTGACATGGATCGTGCCCTACCGACGACACCCCCGCTGTTCGCCAGCGTGGACGACGTCCAGAGGCGCCTGGCCGAGACGGGCTATCTGGCCGACAAGGCCACCGCCACCTCGGTGTTTCTCGCCGATCGCCTCGGCAAGCCGCTGCTGATCGAAGGTCCGGCCGGAGTGGGCAAGACCGAGCTGGCCCGTGCCGTCGCGCAGACGACCGGTGCCGAACTGGTGCGGTTGCAGTGTTACGAGGGTGTCGACGAGGCCCGCGCGTTGTACGAGTGGAACCACGCCAAGCAGATCCTGCGCATCCAGTCCGGTACCGCTGCCGATTGGGATTCGACGAAGCTGGATGTCTTCTCCGAGGAATTCCTGCTGGCGCGGCCGCTACTGCAGGCGATTCGCCGTACCGATCCCACGGTTCTGCTCATCGACGAGACCGACAAGGCCGACGTCGAGATCGAAGGACTGCTGCTCGAGGTACTCAGCGACTTCGCGATCACCATTCCCGAACTCGGCACGATCGTGGCCGAGCGGACGCCGTTCGTGGTGCTCACCTCCAACGCCACTCGTGAACTGTCCGAGGCCCTCAAGCGTCGCTGCCTGTTCCTGCACCTGGACTTCCCCGACGCCGACCTCGAGCGCCGGATTCTCGCCAGCAGGGTTCCCGAACTGCCCGAGGCCATCGCCGAGCAGATGATCAAGACCGTGCGGGTGCTGCGCGCGATGCAGCTCAAGAAGTTGCCCTCGGTGGCCGAGACCATCGACTGGGGACGCACTCTGTTGGCGCTCGGTATGGACACCCTCGACGACGATGCGGTTCGCTCCACACTCGGTGTGGTGCTCAAGCATCAGTCGGACCAGGTCCGCGCGGCTGCCGAACTGCGGCTCAACTGACATGCAGGCCCCACACGGAATTCCCGGTCACCTCGTCGGGTTCGTCGACGCGTTGCGTGGGCGTGGAATTTCGGTGGGGCCGTCGGAGACGGTCGATGCCGGACGCGTCCTGTCGGTTCTCGACCTGCTCGATCGGGAGGCCGTGCGGGAGGGATTGGCCTGTGCGCTGCTGCGCCGCCCGACGCACCGCGGAGTGTTCGACGCCCTGTTCGACCTGTGGTTTCCGGTGGCATCGGGCACCAGGGACTCGGGGCAGATCGATACCGCGTTGCCCCGCACCGACGGAGGTGACGTCGACATCGATGCACTTCGCGAGCTGTTGGTGGATCTGCTCTCGGACGATTCGGCCGAGGCCGCGGAGTTGACCCAGATGTTGGCGGCGCAGATGGTCGAGGAACTCGGACAGTACAAGTCCTCCAACGGGCCATCGTTCTCCGCATATCAGGCGCTGCGCGACGTTGCGCCCGAGACGTTGCTGCGCAAGATTCTCGACGGATTGCTCGGGCGCAGCGACGACGCACCCGATCGCCCCACCGACGACTACGAGTCCGAGGTGGCCAAACGCACTGCAGCGCAACGTATCGCAGACCTACGCAAGATGGTCGAGAGCGAGACGAGGCGTCGGTCGGCAGAGAAGCTGGGCCGTGAGCGGGTGGCGAGCTACGGGGTGCCCAAGCTCGCGGAGGAAGTCGATTTCCTGCGGGCCTCGGACACGGAGATGGCGGCGCTGCGGCGCAACGTCACCCCTCTCGCCCGGCTGTTGGCATCGCGACTTGCGGTGCGGCGCAGCCGAAGCAGGCACGGCTCCATCGATCTGCGACGCACGCTGCGCAAGTCGATGTCCACCGGCGGCATCCCGATCGATCTGGTCGAGCGAAAGCCTCGGCGAGCTCGCCCCGAACTGGTTGTGCTGTGCGATGTCTCGGGCTCGGTGGCAGGATTCAGTAATTTCACGCTGCTGTTGGTGCATGCACTGCGCGAGCAGTTCTCGCGCGTGCGTATCTTTGCGTTCATCGACTCCACCGACGAGGTGACGCGATTCTTCGATTCCGGTTCCGATCTCGGAGCCGCGATGAGTCGTATCATCCGCGAGTCCGATCTCGTGACGTACGACGGGCACTCGGACTACGGCCATGCACTGACGACGTTCGACGAGAAGTACGCGCACGCGGTCACCAGTCGCAGTTCGGTGCTGATTCTCGGTGACGCCCGCACCAACTACCGCGAACCGAAGCTGCCGGCGTTGGCGCACATCGTGTCGGTGGCCAAGCACGCGTACTGGCTCAATCCCGAACCGAAATCGCAGTGGGGTTCCGGCGATTCGGCTGCCAAGGTGTACGCCGACGTGATCGCGATGCACGAGTGCCGATCGGCTCAGCAGCTCGCCAGCGTGGTCTCGCGTCTGCTGCCGGTGTGAGGCGTGTGACGACCAGCGGCACCCCGGACGTAGAATCGACGGTTGTGCAGCGCGAATCCGACCCCGGCGACAACACCGGTAGGCAGCCTGTCCGCCGTTTGGGCGTGATGGGCGGCACGTTCGACCCGATTCATCACGGGCACCTCGTCGCAGCCAGCGAGGTGGCGAACAAATTCGCTCTGGACGAGGTCATCTTCGTTCCCACCGGAAACCCGTGGCAGAAGGAAGGCAAGTCGGTCAGCCCGGCAGAGGATCGATACCTGATGACCGTCATCGCGACGGCGTCCAACCCCCGGTTCTCGGTCAGCCGGGTGGACGTCGATCGGGAGAAGTCGACCTACACCGTCGACACCCTGCGCGATCTGCGATCGCAGCATCCTCATGCCGAGCTGTTCTTCATCACCGGCGCGGACGCGCTCGAGTCGATCCTCACGTGGCAGAACTGGGAGGAGCTGTTCGAGCTCGCCAAGTTCGTCGGCGTCTCGCGTCCCGGGTTCGAGCTCGGCGTCGAACATCTCGCCAACCACCTTCGATCGTTGCCCGCGAACACTCTCACATTGATGGAAATCCCTGCACTCGCGATATCGTCGACGGACTGTCGACTTCGAGCCGGTGAGAATCGGCCGGTTTGGTACCTCGTACCGGACGGCGTCGTGCAATACATCTCCAAGAGGAATCTCTACAGACCACGAGGCGCTCAGCGTCTCGACGGATCCGTCACCATGTCGGAACCAGCGCCCCAGAAGAAGCAACCGGCAGGGTCGGTCACCAGCGCAATGACCGAGAACCCGAGCCATACGAGTGGGAGTACACCGAAGTGACTGCAACAGCCGAAGCCGCCGAGATGGCGCGGATCGCCGCGCTCGCAGCCGACGACAAACTGGCCGGCGACGTGGTGATTCTCGACGTCTCCGATCAGCTCTACATCACCGATTGCTTCGTCATCGCCTCCGCGCCCAACGAGCGTCAGGTCAACGCGATCGTCGAGAACATCGAGGATCAGCTCCGTGAGGCCGGACACAAGCCGGTCCGCCGCGAAGGCACCAGAGAGGGCCGTTGGGCGCTGCTGGACTACTCCGACATCGTCGTGCACGTCCAGCACAACGAAGAGCGCAACTTCTACGCGCTCGAGCGGTTGTGGAAGGACTGCCCGACCATCGAGGTTCCCGGTCTCGGACAGCATCCGGCTCCGGAATCGGAGCAATGATCAGACGGCTCATCCTGCTTCGGCACGGTCAGACGGAATACAACGCCACCGACCGCATGCAGGGTCAGCTCGACACCGATCTGTCCGAGCTCGGCCGCAGCCAGGCGAAGACGGCCGCCGCCGAGCTGGCGACGCGTGAGCCGATCAAGATCGTCTCCTCGGATCTGCGGCGAGCTCTCGACACCGCGAACGCGCTCGGAGACGCAGCCGGTGTCGCGGTGTCGGTGGACGAGCGTCTGCGCGAGACCCATCTCGGTCGGTGGCAGGGACTCACCCACACCGAGGTCGACGACATCGCCCCCGGTGCGCGACCGGCCTGGCGCGCCGACGCCACCATCGCCCCACCCGGTGGGGAGAGCCGCATCGACGTCGCCCGCCGTAGCGTGCCGCTGGTTCGTGAACTCGCGGCGGGTGTCCCCGATTGGGGTGCCGACGGCAACGAGCGACCGCTCGTCCTCGTCGCACACGGAGGTCTGATCGCGGCACTGACCGCCGCGCTGCTCGATCTGCCGACCGATCGCTGGCCGGTGCTCGGAGGCCTCGCGAACACCAGCTGGGTTCAGCTCGGTGCGCACGGACCCGGCGAGAACCCGTCTTGGCGACTGGACGTGTGGAACGCCTCGGCGCGGGTGGCCAGTGACGTCCTCTGAGACGGCGGCGCAGCCGGCGCTGCTCGTGCTCGCGGACTCGTTGAGCTACTACGGACCCGAGGGCGGACTGCCCGTCGACGACCTGCGCCTGTGGCCCAATCTCGTTGCAGCGGAATTGGGTTGGACGGTGGAGTTGGTTGCGCGCATCGGCTGGACGAGTCGTGACGCGTGGTGGGCTCTGACCCAGGATCCGCGAGTGTGGGCGGCCATTCCCCGTGCCGGAGCCGTCGTGCTCGGAATCGGCGGCATGGATTCGCTCCCGTCACCGTTGCCCACTGCACTACGGGAGCAGATCAGATACGTCCGACCGCCTGCCCTGCGGCGCGTGGTTCGCGCGGGATATCAAGCGGTGCAACCTGTTCTGTCGCATCTCGGTTGGCCCGTGGCGCTGCCGCCGCGGCTCAGCGTCGAGTATCTGGAACAGACCCGCGCGGCATTGGCGTACGTGCGTCCCGAACTTCCTGTCATCGGTACCTATCCGTCGGTGCACCGCTGCGATGCCTACGGCAAGGTGCACTCGGGTCGCGAACCCGCCGTACGCGCACTGCGTGCATGGAGTGCGGACCGGAACGTCCCCATGGTCGACCTCGCCGACGCCGTACGACCGAACATCGAGTCCGGCAACGCGAACCCCGACGGCATCCACTGGGGTTGGGACGCCCACATCGCGGTCGCCGAGGCGATGCTGAAGGTATTGCGAGCCGTCGCCGCCGAATCGGTGACCGAATCGCCATGACCGTCGCCGTCGTCACCGACTCCTCGTCCTGCCTGCCGGCCACACTCGCCGCCGAGCGAGGCATCGCGCTGGTGCCACTGCACGTGCTGGTCGACGGAATCGACCATCGCGAGGGCGCCGACGACATTCCCGAGCAGCCCACCTCGGGCAAGCCGGTGACCACCGCGGGGGCCTCTCCGGGTGAGCTGACCGAGGTCTATGCCGCTGCTCTCGAACGCAGTCGAGGTGCCGGTGTGGTGGCACTGCACATCTCTCGGGGACTGTCGAGCACGTGGGAGGCTGCGCGCCAGGCCGCAGATCACGTGGGCTCGGCCGTCCGAGTCGTCGATTCCGGCTCGGCCGGAATGGGGTTGGGCTTCGCGGTGCTGGCTGCGGCCGCCACCTCCGCGGGGGGAGCAGAACTGGACGAGGTGTATCACGACGCCGTCACAGCGTCGACGACCTCGAGGTGCTTCATCGTCGTCGATCGACTCGACCACTTGCGACGTGGAGGCCGAATCGGCACCGCTGCAGCGCTGCTCGGCACTGCGCTGGCCATGAAGCCGGTACTGCACATCAGCGACGGCAAGCTCGTGTTGCGGGAGAAGACGCGGACCTCGTCCAAGGCGCTGCACAAGCTGGTCGATGCCGCCGTCGCCGCCGCGGCCGAGGTCGGGGACGAATCGGGGGTTGCGCTCGCGGTGCACCACATGCAGTGCCCGGAGCGAGCCGAGGACGTAGCCGCGATGCTGACCTCCCGAATTCCGCACTCGACCAGCATCGATGTGTACCCCTTCGGTGCCGTTCTCGGCGCTCACGTCGGACCCGGCGCGGTCGGCGTCGTCGTGGCACCGGCTCGCCGATAGCCGGGTCGAGCCCCGGTTCATCCACAGCCTCCGGGTTTGTACACAGGGCAGTCTGCGACCTGCGTTCGTCGGTGAGTGAACCCATCGCGCGCACTAGCGTCCTTCGTTATGGGCGGCAACGACGATCGGGCGCACACGGTGGCGCGATTGAATTCCGTGCGCAGACAACACGATTCTGCCCGCGATCGCATCGTGCCCGAGGATCCGCGACCTGACGCCGGGTCAACCGAACCGGATTGGTTGTTGCCGGAAGCGCAACGAGCAGACAGCCCGTGGTCGGCCGTGCTGCCATCGCGGTGGCGTTCTGCCCGCGTGGACCCGGGGAAACAGGGGGCACTGGCGATGGCGGCGGCCGGGGTCTTCGTGGTGCTGGTCGCGGGATTCGCGGTGGTTCGTGACGCACCGACTCCCGCTCCTGCACCACCGCTCGCCGTGGTCGCGACCGACACTGTGGATACCGGTGACTCGGTGGATATCGGTGACTCGGTCGATCCCGTGCCGAGTGCCGAGGCCGAACTCGTGGTGAGCGTCGTCGGACTCGTGACGCGCCCCGGATTGGTTCGGCTGCAACCGGGTTCGCGAGTCGCCGACGCGCTGGCCGCGGCAGGCGGCGCAGTCGACGGTGCCGACCTGTTGGCTCTCAACATGGCCGCGCGAGTAGCCGACGGTGATCAGATCGTCGTCGGAGTCGTGCCGCCCGAGGCAGCTCCACCGGTCAGCAGTACGACCTCCGGGATCGGTACATCGACGGACGGTAGCGGCGGCGCACCGGCCGGGGTCGGAGGTCCCACGCCCGGCGGGACGGTGGACCTCAACGCCGCGACCGTCGCAGAATTGGACGCGTTGCCCGGGGTCGGGCCGGTCACCGCGACCTCGATCGTGAGTTGGCGAGAGATCAACGGCCGCTTCGCAACCGTGGATCAGCTGTCCGAGGTGGACGGTATCGGGCCCGGCAGACTGGCGAAGATCCGCGACCTGGTGCACGTCGGGTGACGACGGACGGTGCGTCGACCGATGCAGCGCAGGCAGAGCAATCCCTGCCGTTCGACGTGCGCCTGGTTCCGGCCGCTGCGGTGTGCTGGTCGATCACCGCGATCGGAATTCTCGCAGGCCCCCGTGCCGCCCTGGCTGCTACCGCGTCGGCGATTGCGGTGGTGCTGCTCGTCGCAGTAGGACTGCACGGAATGTCTGTTCGGCGCGGTCGGCCGAGTTCGAGTCGGTCCGGCGCGGCCGCGGTGATCGTGCTGGCGCTGTGCTTCGGGGGAGCGATCTGGATTCAGATGCGCTCGCTGGCAGAGCATCCCGTGGCTGCGGCGGCAGAGAACCGGGCGTGGATCACCGCGTCGGTGCAGCTGGAGGAGGACCCGCGACGGCTGACGGCTCCCGGGCCCGCGACGGTGATGGTGAAGGCCGAGATGACGCGAGTCGACGTGGGCGGCGAGGCATTGCACGTCGGTGGACGTGTGTCGATCATCGCACCGGAGTCGAGTTGGTCGGCATTGCTGCCGGGCCAGGTAATCACCGTGCGGGGCAGGCTCGGCGAACCGATTCGGCCGGACATGACGGTGGCCGTGATCCGCACTTCGGGTCCGCCCGTCACCGTGAGCGAGCCCGGGAAGAGCTCTGCGGCAGCCGGTACCTTCCGGTCGAATTTGGCTGCTGTGGCGCAGAATTCGATGCCACCGGATCGTGCGGGTCTGCTGCCCGGTCTCGTGGTCGGCGATGTGTCGCGGCTGGACGAGACAGTATCGGACAATTTTCGGGCGGCCGGCCTCACACATTTGACGGCTGTCTCCGGTGCGAACTTCTCGATTCTGATCGGTGCGGTTCTGTTGGTGTTGCGAGGTATCGGGGTCGGACCCCGCACAACGGTCGCGGTGGCGTTCGTCGTACTCGTGGCGTTCGTCATCGTGGCCCGGCCGTCGCCGAGTGTGCTGCGGGCGGCAGTGATGGGGTCGATCGGCTTGGTGGCGTTGGTCACCGGCAGGCGCAGGCAGGCGGTTCCGGCGCTGTGCGGCGCCGTGTTGGGGCTGCTCGGGTGGTGGCCGAGGCTGGCGGTGGACGTCGGATTCGTGCTGTCGGTGTTCGCCACCGCCGGGCTCGTGCTCGTCGCTCCGATCTGGGTCGACTGGCTCCGGGCCCGCGGCTGGCCCAGGGCGGCGGCGGAGGTGGTGGCGGTCGCCGCGGCAGCGCATGCGGTGACGGCACCGGTGGTCGCGGCCATGGCGGGAACGTTCAGCGTGGTGGGAGTGGCAGCGAACGTGCTGGTGGCCCCGGTCGTCGCTCCGATCACCGTGGTGGGCTTCCTGACGGCCGTGACCGCCACCGTCAGCACCTCGCTCGCGGAGCTGATTGCGCAGTTGGTCTCGGCACCGCTGTGGTGGCTGATCACGGTGGCGGAGGAGGCCGCGTCGGTGCCGGTTGCGGGCATCGTCGTCCCCGATGGCGTCGTGGGCGCAGCGCTGGCAGCGTTCTCGACAGCCGCGCTGCTGACGGCGTTGCGTTTCACCGTGTTTCGGTGGCTGGCCGCGGCCGTGGCGATGGCTGCACTCGCGATGTGGACGGCGCACGTTCTGTGGTGACCACTCGGACTTCGAGTGGATGCTCGCAGTGTCGGTCGCACATGGCACGATCATGGTCGTGACTTCGAGTGTGGCTCCACTGCATCTGGTCCTCGGCGACGAGGAGCTTCTGATGGATCGGGCGGTAGCCGCGATCGTGGCTCAGGTGCGTGCGAATGCTGCGATTCCGGGGGAGGACCTGCCGGTCACGCGGTTGCGCACCGGTGATGCCAGTGCCCCGGAGCTCGCCGAACTGCTCAGTCCCTCGTTGTTTGCGGAGGACCGTGTTCTCGTACTCGAGGCCGCGGCCGAGGCCGGTAAGGACGCGGCGGCCCTGGTGCTCGACGCCGCCACCGATCCGCCCGAGGGTGCTGTGGTCGTGATCATGCACTCCGGCGGCGGCCGGGCCAAGGCGATGGTCGGTGCCCTGCAGAAATGCGGCGCACAGGTGCACGAGTGCGCCAAGCTCACCAAGCCCGCCGAACGCATCGACTTCGTGCGCGGCGAGTTCCGTACCGCCGACGTCCGGGTGAGCGGCGACGTGATCGAGGCGGTCGTGGAGTCCGTGGGCAACGAACTTCGCGAATTGGCCTCGGCCTGTTCGCAGTTGGTCTCCGATACCGGCGGCAAGGTCGATCTCGCCGCGGTGCGTCGGTACTACTCCGGCAAGGCCGAGGTCTCCGGATTCGACGTCGCAGACAAAGCGGTGATCGGTGACCGGGCCGGCGCTCTCGAGGCTCTGCGCTGGGCGATGCACCGGGGCGTGGCGCACGTGTTGCTCGCCGACGCGTTGGCCGATGCCGTCCGCACCATTGCGCTGGTGGGTTCGGCCGGCCGCGGCGACCCGTTCCGCATGGCAGGGGAGCTGGGTATGCCGCCGTGGAAGATCAAGAAGGCGCAGGGCCAGGCGCGCGGGTGGAACGGCCGATCCATCGCTCAGGCGCTGCGCGTGGTGGCGCAGCTCAATGCCGACGTCAAAGGTCAAGCAGCGGATGCGGACTACGCGGTGGAGAGAGCAGTGGCGGAGGTCGCATCACTGGGTAGGTAGCGTCGGCAGACTGCAGAGCGGACAAAAATGCCCGGCGCACGAAAAAGCCCGCCGCGTCCTCGTCGGATGCAGCGGGCTCGATCGAGCTCAGTTACGTATCAGAGCTTGTTGACTGCGAGAGCCAGTGCCGACTTCTTGTTGGCGGCCTGGTTCTTGTGGATGACGCCCTTGCTGGCGGCCTTGTCGAGCTTGCGGCCTGCATCGAGAAGAATCTCGGAAGCCTTATCCTTGTCGCCCGCAGCCTGTGCCTCGCGGAACGAGCGGATGACGGTACGAAGGGATGACTTCACCGACTGGTTGCGCAGGCGTGCACGCTCGTTGGTGAGAATCCGCTTCTTCTGGGACTTGATATTGGCCACGCGTAAAATCCTTGTCGTCTTCGTCGGTATTCCGGTCAGGGCGATCCATGCTGGAATGCCCGAAGTCTGCTGCTGAGCGTTGGAGCCCTGCGCCGAAGATCGAGAATACCAGTACGGTCGGCCAGAACCCAATCCGGAGTGGGGTGACGATGCGTTTCAAGAAATTAACGCTTCTACCGCGCCTAACTCCTGTCTCTGTAGCAACATGGCCAGAATGAGTCCGCGATCGGCAACGCATGCCGCCACCAAGGCCAAAGCGACCAAAACCAAGACAGCGGATCGCGTCGAACCCGAGGTCGACGGGGTGTTCGGGGGATACTCCGACGTCGGAAAGTACAGTCTCGCCTTCGACGAGATGTTCGACGCGGATGGACGTACCCGAACTCCGTACAAGGGCATCCACACCGCACTGGCCCCGGCGAACGCGGTGGACCTGGACGCGAGATCCGACGCGCTGGGACGAGCCTTCATCGACCAGGGCATCACGTTCTCCCTGTCCGGCCAGGAACGCCCCTTCCCGCTCGACCAGGTTCCCCGCGTCATCGCAGCAGGTGAATGGTCACGACTCGAGCGCGGCATCAAGCAGCGTGTGAAAGCCCTGGAGATGTTCCTCGCCGATATCTACGGCGATCAGGAAATCCTGCGCGACGGCGTGGTACCCAAGCGGCTGGTGACCTCCTGCGAGCACTTCCACCGCGAAGCGGTCGGCATCACGCCGCCCAACGGTGTCCGCATCCACGTCGCCGGCATCGACCTCATTCGCGACGCGCAGGGCACGTTCCGAGTCCTCGAGGACAACCTCCGGTCACCGTCTGGCGTGTCCTACGTCATGGAAAATCGGCGCACCATGGCCCGGGTGTTCCCCGACCTGTTCGCCAGCCATCGCGTCCGCGCCGTCGGCGATTACGCCTCGCACCTGCTGCGGGCACTGCGGGCGTCGGCCGCCCTCAACGAGGCCGACCCGACCGTGGTGGTCCTTACTCCTGGCGTCGCCAACTCGGCGTACTTCGAGCACTCGCTGCTCGCGAGACTGATGGGCGTCGAGCTCGTCGAAGGACGCGACCTGTTCTGCCGAGACAACATCGTCTACATGCGCACCACCGAAGGCGAGCGTCAGGTCGACGTCATCTACCGACGTATTGACGACGACTACCTCGATCCCATGCAGTTCCGTCCCGACTCCGTGCTGGGAGTGGCAGGTCTGGTCAACGCCGCCCGCGCAGGCAACGTCGTCATCTCGAGTGCCGTCGGAAACGGCGTCGGCGACGACAAGCTCGTCTACACCTACGTACCGACGATCATCGATTACTACATGGGCGAGAAGCCGCTCTTGGCGAACGTCGACACGTTCCGGTGCTGGCTCGACGACGAGTGCGAGGAAGTTCTCGACCGCATCGACGAACTGGTGATCAAGCCGGTGGAAGGCTCCGGCGGCTACGGCATCGTCTTCGGGCCCGATGCCTCGCCGAAGGAACTCGCCACCATCAGCAAGAAGGTCCGCGCAGATCCGCGCGGTTGGATCGCCCAGCCCGTCGTGCAGCTCTCGACGGTGCCGACCAAGATCGGCGATCGACTGGTACCCCGCCACGTCGACCTGCGGCCGTTCGCGGTCAACGACGGCGACGACGTCTGGGTGTTGCCCGGCGGCCTGACCCGGGTCGCGTTGCCGGAGGGATCCCTGGTGGTCAACTCGAGCCAGGGCGGTGGCAGCAAGGACACCTGGGTGCTCGCCACCCGAACCTCTCAGGAGGAGCAGGAACTCGCCGGCGAGGAGATCGTCAGCGTTCCGCCGGAGTCGCCGATGGCCGAACAGGGCCCGGAGCTGACGATGGACCAGCAGATGAATCAGCAACAGCAACAGCAACAGCAGCAACAACAACAGCAGGCAACGAACTCGGACTCGAACGGCGGTGGACAGTAAATGCTCGCGCGCAACGCAGAGTCGCTCTACTGGATCGGGCGGTACGTGGAGCGAGCGGACGACACTGCCCGCATTCTCGATGTCACCGTCCACCAGCTTCTCGAAGACGCCACGGTCGACCCCGACCACACTTCGCGAGTGTTGTTGCGAGTGCTCGGGTTCAAGCACGAGCCGGATGTCTCGCTCGACGTGTGGTCGCTCACCGAGGTCGTGGCCTTCAGCCGGGACGGATTGGGTTCGATCGTGGACTCGCTGTCGAGCGCGCGTGAGAACGCCCGTGGCGCAAGGGAAGTGACCTCCACCGAAATGTGGGAGTGTCTCAACACCACGTACAACGGCCTCAACGAGCGAATGAGGGCTTCGAAGAGGACCGGACCGTACGAATTCTTCAGCTACATCGAGGAACGAGCGGCGATGTTCGCCGGGTTGGCCGACTCGACGCTCAGCCGCGACGACGGATACCGCTTCCTGCTCCTCGGGCGGTCGGTGGAGCGCATCGACATGATCGTGCGGCTGCTGCTCTCGCGCGCAGGCGACCGGCCGTCGTCGCCGGCGTGGGTCACTGTGCTTCGCTCCGCAGGCGCTCACGACACCTACCTGCGGACGTACCGCGGCGCACTCGATGCGCAGCGAGTTCTCGAATTCATGTTGTTGGACAGGCTCTTTCCGCGCTCGGTCTTTTACGCACTGACCGAAGCGGAGCGCTGCCTCGACGAGCTCGACCATCAGCCGAACAGCCGCGTCGGTGCCCGTGCGGAGGCTCAGCGCCTTCTCGGTCGAGCTCGTAGCGAACTCGAATTCCTGCGCCCCGGAGCCATTCTCGACGACCTGCAGGAGCGCCTCCTGGCGCTGCAGGAAACGTGCCGCGAACTCGGTGAGGCAATTTCCAAGCAGTACTTCCATGCCGCGCCGTGGGTGGCGTGGACGGATGCCGGATCCGGCGCTTACGAAGATCAATTGGAAGGTGAACTGTGAGCTGGCGTATGCGTGTCGTGCACACCACGGGCTATCAGTACGACGCACCGGTGACGTCGTCGTACAACGAAGCTCGGCTGACGCCGCGAAGTGACAATCGGCAGAACGTGATTCTGAACCGAGTCGAGACCAACCCGGTGACGCGTTCCTATCGCTACACCGACTACTGGGGCACCGCGGTGACGGCGTTCGACCTGCACGCACCGCACACCGAGCTCGAGGTCACCGGATCGTCGGTGGTCGAGACCGATCCCTTCGTCTACCCGGACGAGAACGCCTCCTGGGAGGAACTCGCGAGCGACCAGGTCATCGACCGCTTCAACGAGGTCCTCGACAACACCGAGTACGTGCCGAAGAACAGGCAACTCGCGTCGGTGGCGAAGAAGCTGTCCAAGGGCCTACCGCCGCAGGAATCGGTGGTGGAGATCTCCAACTGGGTCAACCAGGAGATGTCCTACGTGCCGGGAACCACCGGCGTGCACACCTCGGCCGTC
Source organism: uncultured Rhodococcus sp. (assembly GCA_963517305.1). Lineage (GTDB taxonomy): Bacteria > Actinomycetota > Actinomycetes > Mycobacteriales > Mycobacteriaceae > Rhodococcoides. Next base: position 2,854 of record CAUQEL010000026.1, on the reverse strand, counting down.
GAAGCGTGGTCCGAGAAGAAGGGCGTCTGCCAGGACTACGCCCACCTGACGTTGCTGATGCTGCGCAGCGTCGGCATCCCCAGCCGGTACGTCTCGGGCTACCTGCACCCGAAGAAGCAGGCTGCGATCGGTGCGACGGTGGAAGGTCAGAGCCACGCGTGGATCGAGGCCTGGACCGGTGCGTGGTGGGGCTACGACCCGACCAACGCCATCGCCGTCAACGAGCAGCACGTATCGGTCGGACTCGGCCGCGACTACGCCGACGTGCCACCGCTCAAGGGCATCTTCTCCGGCGGCGGTTCGACGGCTCTCGACGTGGTCGTGGAAATCACCCGGTTGGCTTGATCCGATGCGCGTTGTGCGCCCGTCCGCGGGGCGCACAACGCGCACACATCAGTTCCAGCCGAAGTCGCGGCGCAATCTGTTTGCGACGGAATCGAATTGGGACTTGCCCAGAATGGCGCCCTCACGTCGAATGCCGTCCTCGGGCACGTCGAGCACCCGGTCCAGACGAATCCAGCTCGGTCGGCCTTCGGCGTCCCAGGACCCGGACCCGATCGACTGCCAGTCGCGGTCTCCGTCGCGGCTGCTCTGGCTCGACAACATCAGGCCGAGCAGATCGTTGCCCTCGCGTCCGATGACCAACACCGGGCGGTCCTTGCCCTGGCTGGCGTCTTCCTCGTAGGTGACCCAGGTCCAGACGATTTCGCCGGGGTCGGCCTTGCCGTCCAGATCGGGGGAGTACTCGATGGTGCGGGCGCGTTGGGCCGTCGGCCTGGTCTGCGATGCCACCGGACGGCCCGGACGAGGAGCCGGAGCGGACGTGCGCGTGGCCGTGCCGCTGATCGCGTCCTTGCCCTTCTGGACGGCACCGGACTTCTGCAATTGACGCAGCAGCCGCGGACCCTCGCGCATCGCGATCTTGCCCAATTCCTTGCCGAATCTGCTCCAGTTGCCAGCCATGCGGCGAGTGTAGCGATGCAGACGCTGCTGCTCATCGCCCGAACCGCGGCGACGTGAACACCCGAGTCGGACAGCCGGGGACGGTGCACCGTCCCCGGCGTGGGACGATAGGGAGACCCGTTCGCTCATTTCGAACACGCCAGCCGAAGGATACGAGTGCCCAGCTTCGCCGACACGACGTTCACCGATCCGTCCAGGATCAGGAACTTCTGCATCATCGCCCACATCGACCACGGTAAGTCGACGCTGGCCGACCGGATGTTGCAGCTCACGGGCGTCGTCGACGACCGGTCGATGCGCGCTCAGTACCTGGATCGGATGGACATCGAGCGCGAGCGCGGCATCACCATCAAGGCGCAGAACGTACGGCTCCCGTGGGTCGTCGACGGCGAAGAATTCGTCCTGCACCTCATCGACACGCCCGGCCACGTCGACTTCACCTACGAGGTATCGCGCGCACTCGAGGCCTGTGAAGGGGCAGTACTGCTCGTCGACGCCGCGCAGGGCATCGAGGCGCAGACGCTCGCGAACCTGTACCTGGCTCTCGACAAAGAGCTCACCATCATCCCGGTGCTCAACAAGATCGACCTGCCCGCCGCCGACCCGGACCGCTACGCCGCCGAGATCGCCCACATCATCGGGTGTGAGGCCGACGACGTGCTGCGCGTGTCCGGCAAGACCGGCGTGGGCGTCGAGGAATTGCTCAACGAGGTCGTCAAGCTGGTTCCGGCACCGGTCGGCAATCCGGACGGGCCTGCCCGCGCGATGATCTTCGACTCGGTCTACGACACCTACCGCGGCGTCGTCACGTACGTCCGCGTCGTCGACGGTGCACTGAATCCGCGCGAGAAGGTCACGATGATGTCGACCGGCTCCACGCACGAGTTGCTCGAGGTCGGCATCGTCTCACCCGATCCGAAGGCCACCAAGGGCCTCGGCGTCGGCGAAGTGGGTTACCTCATCACCGGTGTGAAGGACGTCCGCCAGTCGAAGGTCGGCGATACCGTCACCACCTTCCGCAAGGGCGCGACCGAGCCGCTGACCGGCTACCGCGAACCCCGTCCGATGGTGTACTCGGGCCTCTACCCGCTCGACGGTTCGGACTACCCCGACCTGCGCGACGCTCTCGAGAAGCTGCAGCTCAACGATGCGGCCCTGACGTACGAGCCGGAAACGTCGGTGGCGCTCGGCTTCGGCTTCCGCTGCGGCTTCCTGGGTCTGCTGCACATGGAGATCACCCGCGAGCGGCTCGAGCGAGAGTTCAACCTGGACCTGATCTCCACCTCACCGAACGTGGTCTACCGCGTCGAGATGGAAGACGGTGCCGAGCACATCGTCACCAACCCGTCGTACTGGCCCGAGGGCAAAGCGCGGGAAGTGTTCGAGCCGATGGTCAAGTGCACCATCATCTCGCCCAGCGAGTTCATCGGTTCGATCATGGAACTGTGCCAGGGGCGCCGTGGAGAACTCGGCGGTATGGACTACCTGTCCGAGACCCGAGTCGAGCTGCGCTACACGATCCCGATGGCCGAGATCATCTTCGACTTCTTCGACATCCTGAAGTCCCGTACCCGCGGATACGCCAGCCTCGACTACGAGGAGATCGGCGAGCAGGCCGGTGCGCTGGTCAAGGTCGACATCCTCCTGCAGGGTGAGGCCGTCGATGCGTTCTCGGCGATCGTGCACAAGGACAATGCCGCGGCCTACGGCAACAAGATGACGACCAAGCTCAAGGAACTCATTCCGCGTCAGCAGTTCGAGGTGCCGATTCAGGCCGCCATCGGCTCTCGCATCATCGCCCGCGAGAACATCCGCGCGATCCGCAAGGACGTGCTGGCCAAGTGCTACGGCGGCGACATCAGCCGTAAGCGCAAGCTGCTCGAGAAGCAGA
>CAUQEL010000025.1:0-84728 GCA_963517305.1 uncultured Rhodococcus sp. | reverse complement strand
AACGCTCGCACCCTACGTATTACCGCGGCTGCTGGCACGTAGTTAGCCGGTGCTTCTTCTGCAGGTACCGTCACTCACGCTTCGTCCCTGCTGAAAGAGGTTTACAACCCGAAGGCCTTCATCCCTCACGCGGCGTCGCTGCATCAGGCTTCCGCCCATTGTGCAATATTCCCCACTGCTGCCTCCCGTAGGAGTCTGGGCCGTGTCTCAGTCCCAGTGTGGCCGGTCACCCTCTCAGGCCGGCTACCCGTCGTCGCCTTGGTAGGCCATTACCCCACCAACAAGCTGATAGGCCGCGGGCCCATCCTGCACCGATAAATCTTTCCACCACAACACATGCGCACTGTGGTCATATCCGGTATTAGACCCAGTTTCCCAAGCTTATCCCAGAGTGCAGGGCAGATCACCCACGTGTTACTCACCCGTTCGCCGCTCGTGTACCCCGAAAGGCCTTACCGCTCGACTTGCATGTGTTAAGCACGCCGCCAGCGTTCGTCCTGAGCCAGGATCAAACTCTCCGTAAAAGACCTGCGAAACAACGATCCCAAGGGACCGCGAATCAGTCAAAGACATCAAGTCAAATCACTAGCAAAAAAACTCAACTAGCATTTTCAAAACAACACCCGACAACAACCACCACAAGCGGATGGCTGACACATCGAATGCTTCACCAAATAAATTCGGCACTGACATTCATCGACACACTGTTGAGTTCTCAAAGAACACGCACACACTCTCAAACCCACGAACACACAATCCGTAGGCCTCAAGGGCAACTGTTCCAGCCTATCCCAGCTTGGTCTCGGACACAAGGCCCGACTCTTGGGGGATAAAACCTGCCGAGCCTCACGTCCAACCTCGTTCACCCAGTCCGTGAAGACCGGGTCGGTGTCCGTCGCTCTGACTCGACAAAAGTTACGCCACCAACCACACCAACGCAAATCGGCAGGTCGACCGACACTCTCGGGGCGTCCGCGCAGCTCGGCCTCGTAGCGTCACGTCATCGTGCCCGCCACACACTGAAACGTGCGCATGTGACGCCAGCCACAGACCGAACCCCTGCTGCCGCAACGGAGTTCACCCACGGATCGAATTCCGCCGCACATCGTCTACGTGCTCCGGCAGAGGGATGTCCCCCGACAGGTCCGCGGCAGGTTCGGCGTTGCCGAGCGCTTCCCACACCGGAACAACGCCGGCCCACACGTCACTCCGTTGGATGTCGAGTGCGTCGTCGACGGGTCCACCGGACCGCGATTTCACGGATGCCTCGTACATCGGAAGCGCCAGTACCGCGGTTGCAGCAAGCTCCTTCCGCGTGTGCGAACGCAGATGTGCGCTTCTTCCGGGCACCACCTGATCGACTATCGCGTCCAGCGCTCGAATCCGCTCGTCGGCGTCCTCCACTCGGCGAGGCCGGCCGAGCACAACGACACTTCGGTAGTTCATCGAATGATGGAATGCCGATCGAGCCAGGACGAGTCCGTCGACGACGGTCGTAGTGACGCAGATGTCCTGCTCTGGAGCCTCGATCATGCTGCGTGACGCCACCGATCCGTGCAGGTACAGCGTGCCCTCCCTGTCGGGACCGGCGGGATCCACGCCGAACACCGTCGGTACGACGCGAGGCACCCCAGCGACGATCACGCCGATATGACAGATGCGCGCCGAGCGGAGGACGTCGAGCAGCGCTGTCCGTTCGCGGCCGGCGCGATGTCGACCCCGCATCACCACGGTTCTCGCTGTCGGGGAAAGAGGCACGTCGTCGGCTGTCATGGTTCCAGAATGGCGAACAAGTGGCCTCATGTCATGGTCCAATAAGGGCGGATCAGTTCAGGCCACTTTCACGTGGACGGCGAAGGAAACCGAAATCCGATGCTCCCGACCTCTCTGTCGATCACCATCGATCGAGCCGACGCTCGAACGCTGCCCGTCCAGTTGGCCGATCGCATCCGATCCGCAATCGACGACGGAGAGCTGCAACCCGATTCTCGATTACCCAGTACCCGAGCACTTTCCGTCGATCTGGGCATTGCGCGTGCAGTCGTGGAGAAGGCGTACGAACAGCTCGTCGCAGAAGGATGGCTCGATGCCCGGCGCGGTTCGGGTAATTACGTCCGACTCATTCCCCGTGCCAGTCGGTCGGCTGCGATGGCGTCGAGCACCCACTCCGCACCGCGAACATCTCCGCGGATATCGCTCCGCCCAGGAATCCCGTGGACTCCACCCTCGGCATCAGATGCCTGGAAGCGCGCGTGGCGCGACGTCGGCGGCACACCACCTCCGGGCGACTACCCCGATTCCGTCGGGACGCTCGAACTGAGGACTCGCGTCGCCGAATTACTCCGCCGCGCACGCGGACTGAACACCACCCCAGCGTCGATCGTGATCACGACGGGCAGCGTTCACGGTCTCGATCTGGCCCTGGGTGCGCTTCCGGTATCCGAATCGGTCGAACACGTTCTGGCACTGGAGAATCCAGGCTACAAATCCGCAGCCGCGCTCGCGACGCATCGCAGCTGGTCCGTACACGACGTGCCCGTCGACCGCGATGGCTTGATCGTCGAACAGCTCGACTCGGCTCCCCCGCAGACATCAGCCGTGTACGTCACACCGTCGCATCAGTACCCGACCGGCGCATTCATGCCCATCGGCCGTCGACGCGCCCTGGCGGACTGGGCACGCGACAACGATTCGATGATCATCGAGGACGACTACGACTCCGAATTCCCTTATGGCGCAGCCCCCTTGCCCACTGTGGCCGAGCTGGCACCCGATCGAACCGTCTACCTCGGCACCGTATCCAAGACCCTCGGTGCCGGGATACGTCTCGGCTGGATGGTGGCACCCCCGTCGATGGTCGATCGCATCTCGGCAACGCGCCGCGCCACCGGTGACCACCCATCGGTTCCCGTCCAGCAGGCAATGACGTCCATGCTGCGCGACGGCGAATGGGACAGAGCCGTGCGAACGGCGCGGCGGCTCTATCGCACCCGCGACCGCGTGGTCGCCGCAGCGCTGGCCAAGTTCGGCGAGCTCCGGGGAGTAGGTGCCGGACTGCATACGGTGTTGATACTCGATACCGTCGCAGCGCGCGCCGTCGCTACCTCGTGTGCCGCGAGTGGCGTGGACGTACCGACACTCGAACACTCGACCCGCTCCTACACAGACCGGGGTGGAATCGTCGTCGGATACGGATCCGTCTCCGACGACGAATTGGACTATGCCATCAGCATATTGGTCGAAGCGCTGGAAGCTGTGCTACTCAGCTGACCCGCTCGATGCTGCCACCGAGTGCACTCAGGTTCTCGACGAATCTCGGATAACCGCGATCGATGTGGAACACGTCGTGCACCTCCGTCGTCCCGTCTGCCACCAACCCTGCGAGAACCAAGCCTGCCCCGGCCCGGATGTCGGAGGACCACACCGGCGCACTGGACAGCTGCGGCACACCGCGAACCACGGCGTGGTGGCCGTCGGTACGCGCGTCGGCCCCGAGCCTGATCATCTCCTCGACGAACCGGAACCGAGCCTCGAAGACGTTTTCGGTGATCATCGACGTGCCGTCGGCGACCGTCGCAAGTCCGATAGCCATCGGCTGCAGGTCGGTCGGGAACCCTGGATACGGAAGCGTCGCGAAATTGACCGCCCTCGGGCGCTCGTGCTGAACGACCCGGAAGCCGTCGGGCTCGCTGGTGACCTCGGCTCCGGCAGATCTCAACTTGTCCAACACCAACGACAGGTGTTTGGGGTTGACCCCACGGACTCGCACATCCCCACGAGTCATGGCAGCGGCGATTCCCCAGGTCGCAGCGACGATGCGATCGCCGATCACCCGATGGGTCGTCGGCCTCAGCGCGCTCACACCACGGATGGTCAAGGTCGAGGTGCCTGCACCGCGGACGTCGGCACCCATTTCGTTGAGCATGTTGCACACATCGACGATGTCCGGCTCACGCGCGGCGTTGTCGATCACCGTCTCCCCGGTGGCGAGGACTGCAGCCATCAAGATGTTCTCGGTGGCACCGACCGACGGGAACGCAAGCCTGATGTTCGCGCCGCGCAGCTCGTCCGCTTCCGCGACGACGCACCCGTGTTGAATTTCGCTCCGTGCTCCGAGCAATTGGAGACCGGACTGGTGCATGTCGAGGGGACGCGACCCGATCGCGTCACCACCCGGCAGTGCCACGACAGCTCTCTTGCATCGCGCAACCAACGGTCCAAGCACACACACCGAAGCTCGGAACTGGCGAACTGCCGCGAAGTCGGCGTGATACTTCGGCATGGCCGGAGTGGTGATGTGAACGACCGATCCGTCCAACTCGACCTCACAGCCGAGCCCACGCAACACCTCCGCCATCAGTGGCACGTCCAGGATGTCGGGGCAATTGGTGATCGTGCTCGTGCCCTCTGCCAGCAGCGCTGCCGCCATCAACTTGAGGACGCTGTTCTTTGCACCACCGACCGCCACCTCACCGACGAGGCGATTACCACCCTTGACCAAAAAGCGTTCACTCACGTCGACAGCGTAGCCAGCGGGACCGGCCGACACCCGCGCGGTACCGTAGCGCGCATGGCCGTCCACCTCACCCGCATCTATACGAGAACCGGCGATGACGGGACCACCGGGCTCAGTGATTTCTCCAGGGTGTCCAAGAACGACGAACGACTGATCGCATACGCGGACTGCGACGAGACCAACGCCAGCCTCGGTGTGGTTCTCGCACTGGGCAACCCGTCCGAATCGGTGCATTCGGTGATCCGCACCATCCAGAGCGATCTGTTCGACGCGGGGGCCGATCTGTCGACTCCGGTCGTCGAGAACCCGCAGTACCCGCCTCTGCGCATCGATCAGAGCTACGTCGACCGCCTCGAAGGGTGGTGCGACGAGTTCAACGAGAATCTTCCCGCTCTGACGTCGTTCATTCTGCCAGGTGGAACGCCGCTGGGAGCGTTGCTGCACGTGTCACGAACGGTGGCCCGACGCGCGGAGCGGTCGGCATGGGCCGCAGTGCACGCGAGCCCGGAGACGACAAGCGCATTGCCGGCGAAATACCTCAACCGACTCTCGGATCTACTGTTCATTCTGAGTCGTTACGCCAACCCCGAAGGCGACGTCCAGTGGGTTCCCGGATCGAGCCGCACGCCGAGCGATCCGACTACCGACGAGAGCTGATCAGGCCGCCGGTCGTCGGCGACGCGAGCGGCCGGAGGGCCGAGACTCGACCCAGGACAGGAAAGCGGTCAACGCACTTCTGTCCAGGGCGATCTCGAAATACTTACCGTTGTCGGACAGTTCCAACACTGCGATGTCCGGTGTCATGATGTCGAACTCGGTGTCCCGTGGGGCTCGTCGATCCCCCACATGAATGTCCTGCCGACCCAGCCGATGATCCGGGCCGGGGCGAAGACTCGACAGCTTGAAGAAGACGAGGGTGTTGTCGCCGTATCGAATGATGCCGTGGCGCCAACCGGCACCACCGTCCGACGGCAACACTCGCATGATCGCCGCAGTTCCCCCGCGTCGGAGAACCATCAGACGGTACGCAAAAGCCGCGACGAGCCCTGCGAGCAGCACAACCAGAATGATCAGAACAATCAATCCGTAGTGCATCGCAGGTCTCGTCGCGGCTTCTCGTGAACCTAGGACCGCTCGACAGCGCGGATACGACCCTTGGCCACAGCAATGGCCTCGAGGTCGTCGCCGTTCTCTGCCACTACAGCCCGTGCCGCCTCGACATCGATGTCGTCGGCGAAATCGGCCGATTCTGCCAGCACGGTGACCGTCTTACCGGTCACCGACAGGAATCCACCATGGACGGCTGCGGTGAGCTTCTCGCCGTCCGTGGTCGTGATCGACACCGTGCCGCCCTCGATCAACTGCCCGAGGACAGGCTCGTGGCCCAGCATGATGCCGATCTCGCCTTCGGTGGTCTGAGCGCTGACGATGGTCGCGGTACCGGACCACAGCTTTTGCTCCACAGCGACCAGGGAGACCTCCATGCCGCTCTTCTCGGAAGAAGTCACGTCGGTCTACTTTCCGGCCATCTTCTTCGCGGCTGCCTCGACATCGTCGAGACCGCCACAGCTGTTGAAGGCCTGCTCTGGAAGGTGGTCGTACTCACCCTTGGTGACCTTGTCGAATGCCTCGATGGTGTCGGAGAGCGACACGACCGAACCGGCCTCGCCGGTGAACTTCTCGGCAACGATGAAATTCTGGCCGAGGAACTTCTGGAGGCGGCGTGCGCGGCCGACCAGAACCTTGTCCTCTTCCTGAAGCTCGTCCATACCGAGGATGGCGATGATGTCCTGCAGCTCCTTGTACTTCTGCAGGATCCGCTTGACCTCGTTGGCGACGCGGAAGTGCTCCGCACCGACGATGCCGGGCTCGAGGATGCGCGAGGTGGAGCTCAGCGGGTCCACAGCGGGGTAGATACCCATCTGCGAAATCGGACGCGAGAGCTCGGTCGTCGCATCGAGGTGCGCGAACGTCGTGGCCGGGGCCGGGTCGGTGTAGTCGTCGGCGGGAACGTAGATCGCCTGCAGCGAGGTGATCGAGCGTCCACGGGTCGAGGTGATGCGCTCCTGGAGCTCACCCATCTCGTCCGCCAGCGTGGGCTGGTAACCGACGGCCGACGGCATACGACCGAGAAGGGTCGACACCTCCGAACCTGCCTGGGTGAAGCGGAAGATGTTGTCGATGAACAGAAGAACGTCCTGTCCCTGAACATCGCGGAAGTACTCCGCCATGGTCAGTGCCGACAACGCCACGCGCATACGCGTGCCGGGCGGCTCGTCCATCTGGCCGAAGACGAGGGCGGTGTCCTGGAGGACGCCCATCTCTTCCATCTCGAGGTGAAGGTCGGTGCCCTCACGGGTGCGCTCGCCGACTCCTGCGAACACCGAGGTGCCCGAGAACTCGCGTGCGATACGGGTGATCATTTCCTGGATCAGAACGGTCTTGCCGACACCGGCACCACCGAACAACCCGATCTTTCCGCCCTTGACGTACGGGGTCAGAAGGTCGATGACCTTGATACCGGTCTCGAGGATCTCGGTCTTGCCCTCGAGCTGATCGAAGGCTGGTGGCTTGCGGTGGATGCCCCACTGCTCGCCGTCGCGGCCGAGTCCGGGGGTGTCCAGGCAGTCACCGAGGGCGTTGAACACGTGGCCCTTGACGACGTCACCGACGGGAACCGAGATCGGCTTGCCCGAGTCGATGACTGCAGTGCCGCGGACGAGTCCGTCGGTGGGCTGCATCGAAATGGTGCGAACCAAGTTGTCGCCGAGGTGCTGTGCGACCTCGAGCGTCAGGGTCTTGGCCACGGTCGGCAGAGTGATCTCTGCGTTGAGGGCGTTGAACAGTGCGGGAATCGAGCCGCGCGGGAACTCGACGTCCACAACGGGGCCGATGACCCGAACGACACGGCCGGACTGTGTGTCCGCTCCGCTCGCGTTCTCTTGGGCTACTGCTGCGGTCATTGCTTAGTCACTTCCTGCGCTGTCGGCCAACGCGTTGGCGCCACCGACGATTTCGCTGATTTCCTGGGTGATCTGGGCCTGCCGAGCCTGGTTGGCCTGACGGCTCAAGGTCTCGACCAATTCGTTCGCGTTGTCCGTCGCTGCCTTCATGGCGGTACGACGCGCCGCGGACTCCGACGCTGCTGCATCGAGCAACGACGCATAGATCCTGGTGCTGATGTACTTGGGCAGCAGCGCCGAGAGCAGAGTTCCTGCTTCCGGCTCGAACTCGTACTGTGCCTGCACATCTGCGTTCGGCGAATCGCTCAACGCGTCTGCACCCATCTCGAATTCCTCGTCGGTGTACGAGATTTCGAGCGGCGCCATACGGCGAACTTCGGGCTTCTGCGTGAGCATCGACACGAAGCGGGTGTAGACGATGTGCAACTCGTCCACGCCCTCGACGGTGCCTTCACCGTTGGGAGCGTCGACCTCGGTGCCCGAGCCGGCCATGAACAACTCGACCAAGTGCCTACTGGCCTTGGCCGCGTCGGCATAGCCGGGCTCCTGCGAGAAGCCGGTCCAGGCACCCTTCACGTCCCGCTCGCGGAATGTGTAGTAGCCCAGGCCTTTTGCGCCGAGGACGTAGATGACCGGATCCTTGCCCTCGGAGCGGAGCAGCTGGAAGAGCTCCTCCGTCTCCTTGAGCACGTTGGAGTTGTAGCCGCCGCACATACCGCGGTCGCTGGTCACGACCAGAACCGCGGCACGCTTGGGCTCGGGTCGCTCGTTGAGCAGCGGGTGATCGAGCGAACTCGATGCACTCGCCAACGCGGAGAGCACCTTGGTGATCTCTTCCGCGTACGGCTTCGATGCGGCAACGCGGGCCTGCGCCTTGGTGATTCGCGAAGTCGCGATCAACTCTTGTGCCTTGGTGATCTTCTTGGTCGAGTTGACCGACTTTATGCGGGAGCGAAGCTCGAGAATGCTTGCCATCTAGCTGTTCACGCTCCCTTCTGTGCTCGTCTTGTCACCTGTCATCGCCGGCCTACTTGCTGACTGTCTTGCGAGTGACGTTGACCTGCTCCTGGCTGACCTCATCGGCGTTCAGAGTGTCTGCCTCGGCCTCGTTGACGACGCGGTTGCCGTCCGAGTCGACGAATCCGGCCTTGAACTTCTCGGTCGCCTCGGTCAGTGCCTTCTGGTTGTCCTCGTCGAGAGCCTTGCCACCGGCAATGCTGTCGTAGACGCCGCTGGCGTTGCGGTGCAGATCCTCGAGCAGCTCGGTCTCGAAGCGACGAACGTCGCCGACGGGCACCGAGTCGTACGTGCCCTGGCCTGCGAGCCAGATCGAGACGATCTGATCTTCGACGGCAACCGGGGCGTACTGATCCTGCTTGAGCAGCTCGACCAGACGTGCGCCGCGCTCGAGCTGCGCCTTGGAGGCCGCGTCGAGGTCGGATGCGAATGCCGAGAAGGCTTCCAGCTCGCGGAACTGAGCGAGCTCGAGGCGAAGAGATCCGGAGACCTTCTTCATGCCCTTGGTCTGTGCCGCGCCGCCGACTCGGGACACCGAGATGCCGACGTTGATCGCGGGACGGACGCCCTTGTTGAACAGGTCCGACTCCAGGAAGACCTGGCCGTCGGTGATGGAGATGACGTTGGTCGGGATGTACGCCGAGACGTCGTTGGCCTTGGTCTCGATGATCGGCAGAGCCGTCAACGATCCGCCACCGAGCTCGTCGGACAGCTTCGCCGAACGCTCCAGCAGACGGGAGTGCAAGTAGAAGACGTCACCGGGGTATGCCTCGCGGCCCGGCGGACGACGCAGCAGCAGCGAGATGGCGCGGTACGCCTCGGCCTGCTTGGTCAGGTCGTCGAACACGATGAGGACGTGCTTGCCCTGGTACATCCAGTGCTGGCCGATGGCCGAGCCGGTGTACGGGGCGAGCCACTTGAAGCCGGCCGAATCGGACGCGGGAGCCGCGACGATGGTCGTGTATTCGAGTGCGCCCTGCTCTTCGAGTGCAGCCTTGACGCCTGCGATCGTGGAGCCCTTCTGGCCGATGGCGACGTAGATGCAGCGAACCTGCTTCTTCTCGTCACCGCTCTCCCAGTTGGCCTTCTGGTTCAGGATCGCGTCGATGCAGACCGCGGTCTTGCCGGTCTTGCGGTCGCCGATGATGAGCTGGCGCTGGCCGCGGCCGATCGGGGTCATGGCGTCGATCGCCTTGATACCGGTCTGCAGCGGCTCCTCGACGGGCTGACGCTCGAGCACCGAGGCAGCCTGCAGTTCGAGGGCGCGGGTCTCGGAGGACTCGATGTCGCCGAGGCCGTCGATGGGCTTGCCCAGGGGGTCCACGACGCGGCCGAGGTAGCCGTCGCCCACGGGGACCGACAGCACGTCTCCGGTGCGCTTGACTTCCTGGCCTTCTTCGATGTGCTCGTAGTCACCGAGGATGACGGCACCGATTTCGGTGGCATCCAGGTTCAGCGCGACACCGAGGACTCCGCCGGGGAATTCCAGGAGTTCGTTGGACATCGCCGACGGCAATCCGGACACGTGAGCGATTCCGTCGCTCGTGTCCGTAACCGTGCCGACCTCCTCGCGGGAAGACTCCGGTGAGTAGCTCGCGGTGAAGTTATCGATCGCGCTACGGATCTCGTCGGAGGAGATCGTCAGCTCCGCCATAGTGTTTCCTGCTCTTCCTTCAAATGATCGCGGGGTGAAATGTCTCGAAAGTCGAGACGCTTCTTCTCGTTACTGTGTCCGTGTCGGACTATTTGAGCGTCTTTCGCAATGCAGCGAGGCGGCCTGCCCCGCTACCGTCGATGACCTCGTCGCCGATACGAACGACAAGTCCGCTGAGCAGTTCGGTATCGACCTCTACATGCACCGTGACCTGCTTGCCGTACGTGCGGGTCAACGTTGCCGTCAGCTTCTCGAGCTGACTGTCGTTCAGTGGGGCTGCGCTGCGGACGTGGGCAACCGCGCGGTCGCGCTGTTCGGCAGCCAGATCGGCAAGTCCGTTCAGTACGTCGGCGGGAGCCGCCTTTCGCGGACGCGTGACAGCCTGAACTGCGAGCGCCTCGGTGACAGCGGTGACCTTGCCGTAGAGCAGCCGGCCGAGCAGTTCGCGCTTGGCCTGCGAAGGCTTCGAGCGATCCGACAGGGCCTGCTCGAGCTGCGGGTTGGCTGCCACGATCCGCCCGAGCCGGAACAGTTCGTCCTCGACCGTGTCCAACTGATCCTGATCGGCCGCGGCGCGAAGCAGAGCTTCGCGTCCCAGCTCGACCAACGAGTTCAGCAGGTCGCGAGCGGTGGACCAGCTTTCGCCGGCAGCGGCCTTGACGATCGTCGCCGTTGCACTCGACACCTGGCCGGAGAAGACCTCTCCGGCCAGATCGCTTCGCCGAACGCCCTCGACCGACGAATCGGCGAGAGCGGTACGCAACGTGCGCTGCGCGTCGAGAGTCTCGACGACGGCGAACAACTCGGCACCGGTCTGAGCAGCGACGGCTGTTGCCTCGCCTGCGGACGCGGACCCCAGAGCTTCGTGGGCAACCGACCGCGTGCGGGCGAGTGCCTCACGAGAAGTTGCGTACATGGTTCGACTCACTTTCCGGATGCGGAGTCCGCGGTGACGGAATCCAACTCGTTGAGGAAGCGATCGATCGAACTGGAACGCTTCGCGTCGTCGGACAGCTGCTCTCCGATGACCTTCTCAGCGAGTTCGACGGCCGTGCGTCCCAGATCTCCCCGAAGCTCGGTGACGATCTGCTGACGCTGAGCAACGAGCTGATTGTGACCTGCGGCCACGATCCGGTCGCTTTCTTCCTGCGCCTTTTCCTTCATCTCGGCGAGAATCGCCTGCCCCTGGGTGCGCGCTTCCTCACGGATCTGCGCGGCCTCGGAACGGGCGTCGGCCAACTGAGCGTGGTACTGCTCGAGCGCCGCCTTGGCTTCCGCCTGTGCCTCTTCTGCCTTCTTGATTCCGCCTTCGATGAGCTCGGAACGCTCAGCGAGAACCTTGGTGAAGCGCGGCACCACGTACTTCCAGAAGAGGAAGCCGATTGCCGCGACACAGACGAGCGACCAAACGATGTCGTAGGTTGCGGGCAGAAGAGGGTTGTATTCCTCCCCCTCCGCCGCCAGCAACGTAATCGCGTTTGTCATCGCGCTCTCAGAGAATGAAGCCGGCGACGAGGCCGATCAGGGCGAGGGACTCGGTGAACGCGATGCCGAGGAACATGGTCGTGCGGAGCTGACCGGCCAGCTCGGGCTGGCGAGCGGTTGCTTCCATGTTCTTGGCGACGACGAGGCCGAGGCCGATGCCACCACCGATCGCTGCGAGGCCGTAGCCGATGGCACCGTAGCCGCTTGCGGTGATTTCCTGCGCCTGGGCCAGAACTTCAAGGCTCATTGGGTTTTCCGTTCCCTTTCTTCGGTCCACATCCGGGTGTCGGAGGTGGCGGTGTAGCTGGTTCGGTCAGTTGGTCGGTCAGTGCGAGTCTGCGTGCAGCGACAGATCGATGTAGATCGCCGTGAGCAGCGCGAAAATGTAGGCCTGGAGGAAGATCACCAGCATCTCGAACAACGTGAACAGGAAGCCCATGATGAGCGAGGGTGCCGCGAAGATCTTCAGCCCGGCCGACGCCTCGAAGAGGAAGAACTGGGTCGCGCTGAAGAACAGCACGAGCATGATGTGGCCGGCCAGCATGTTGGCGAGCAGACGCACCGTCAACGTGAACGGGCGGAGTACGAAGTTCGAGACGAACTCGAGCGGGATCAGCAGCACGTGCATCGCCGGCGGAATACCCGGAATGACGATGGTGCCCTTGACGAACTTCCTGACGCCGAATTTCTTGACACCTGCGTAGATGAACGCGACGTACGCGACCGCAGCGAGCACGATCGGTAGACCGATGCGCGCATTCGACGAGATGTTCAGAAACGGAATGACAGCGCTCGCGTTCACCGCGAACACCGTGAAGAAGATGGTCATGATGACGGGCAGGAACCGGCGACCCTGTTCTTTACCGAGCACATCTTCTGCGACGTGGATCCGAACGAAATCGAGAGCGATCTCGCCGACGTTCTGAAGACCACGCGGAACGATCTTCGGGCTGCGGAGGGCAACCACCATGAAGATGATCAGAATCGCCGACATCAGGATGCGAATGAGCATCAGCCTGTCGAGCTCGAACGGGGTCCCCTCGAACAGCACCGCGGGAGGAAAGAAATCGGATAGTGACGGCGGACTGTATTCCGCAGCCAGGGTGGTGACGCTCAGCGGTCTCTCCCGTGTTCGGGCCGCAGCCGGGTAACGACTGCGGTTCGATCGGACAATGACGATCTATCAAGTCGACGAAAATCGGCTCGCAATCGTCAGAGGCTGAGGCCCGGTCTTCATCGGCCAAGCGTCTGTCGGGTGTCGGCGACTCACGTCGACTCGGCAACTCTCAGGGCGGAACCTTACGTTGCCGAAGTCGATGACTCCGGGCCTACTGTAAGGAAGCTCACGCTGACTGCTACCTGCGGGGGTCGAGTCCGGGGAAAAAGTCTCTTTCGTCCCAGTCTTGCCCACCGCTTGATGCAAACTTTATCAACAGAACTACGACGTTGTGTAGGCGGCCCTCAGCTTAACCGATTACGACAGCCTGTCGTACTACCGATTGTCGGTCTCGTCCTCGGCCGGGACGCTGTCCACGTAGGCGACCTTGGTCTTGACGACCCCGAAGACCTCCGCACCGAGCACGACGACGAGCGCTCCCAGAATCGTCAGCCCCAAGGAATACCGGTTGTAGAAGTCGGCGTCCTTGAGTGCGACCAACACGATCAGCGCGATCACCATCTTCACCAACCAACCGCCGAGAAGCAGGGCTCCGACTGCCGAGGCCGGAAAACGCGTGGTGAGAGCAACCGACAACGCCGTCGTGATGACGAAGCCTCCGCCGATTGCCACACCGATGATCGATCCCCACAGGCCGGGCGTTCCGGCCGCGGCCACCGATAGACCCACGCTCACCACGGTGAGCACCACCAGTCCGATGAGTCCGTATCGGACTGCGGCGCGAAGCGGCGCGAATTGGTCGGGCATGGACTGCGGAGTGAAGGTCACAGTTGTCGAGGGTACCCAGCACGCGACCGCGAACAGCCGACGGGATCAGCCGCCCCGTCGAGCGCTCCGAGGTTCCGAGGCCTGCGATCGGTCCACCCTCAAGGTGGGCACAGCCGTGACGACCAGCGCGAACACCAGACCGGCTGCGACCAGCAGCACCACTATTCGGCGGTCCAGCAGGGACGACCCCACCGCCCCGAAGGCGAGGACACCGACCCACAGGTAGATCACCAGCACCACCCGGCGGTGCGAATGTCCGATCTGCAGTAGCCGATGGTGCAGGTGCATCTTGTCGGGGCTGAAGGGACTCCGCCCGGCCCGGGTACGGCGGATGACAGCCAGCAGCAGGTCGAGGATCGGGATGAGCATCACGGCCCCGACCAGCAGGAGCGGAGACAACAGTCCCAGCAGATCGCGTGGACCGTACGCCGTCAACGGGATCCGCCCCGACGCGCTGGTCGAGATCGTGGCCAGCGTCAGACCGATGAGCATCGATCCCGAATCTCCCATGAAGATGCGCGCGGGTTGGAAGTTGTGCGGCAGAAAACCCAGGCACGCGCCCGCCAGCGCCGCTGCGATCAGCGCCGGTGGATAGACCCCGACGTCGCCTCCCTGCTCCTGCAGCAACCCCACCGAGAAGATGCAGATCGCCACCGAGGAGATGAGCCCGAGACCGGCCGCCAGCCCGTCGAGACCGTCGACGAAGTTCATCGCATTGACGATCACGACGGTGATCAGAACCGTCACCAGTCCGGCTTGCAGTTGGTCCAGTACGAGCGTGGTTCCAGGCTGTCCCTCTTCACCGCCCCACGGCTGATACAGCACGACCCAGCTCACGCCCATGATCACGAGGACTCCGGCCGCCGTCACCTGGCCCACGAACTTGGTCAGGGCGTCCAGACCCCATCGGTCGTCGATGACGCCGACCAGCACGATCACGAAACCGGCGACCAATGCGGCCGGAATGTCGCGGTTGTAGGCGACGTCGAATCCGCGAGCCAGCGCAGGCAGCTGCGACGCGAACAGCAGTGCAGCCAGCATGCCCACGTAGATGCCCACTCCCCCTAGCCTCGGGGTGGCCTGCACGTGGACGTCACGATCGCGGGGAATGGCAACGGCACCGAACTTGATCGCCGCCACTCTGACTCCACCGGTGGCGAAGAACGTGACTACGGCGGCCGTGAGAAAGACCAGCAGTAGCTCCCGAATGGGAACACCTGCGCCCAGATTCGACTGAGCCAGCATCTCGACGCTCATGCGGCACGGACAGGCATGTCAGGACGCCCCCGGGACCAGGCTTTCGGCGGTGACACCGAGAACCTCGGCAATCTTCTCGGTGGGGATGGCACCGACCCGCAGAATTCGTGCTCGATCGCTCGTCAGATCCACGATGGTCGACGCCACCGCATGATCGGCCGGTCCCCCGTCGAGGTAGACAGCCGCCGAGCCGCCGAGTTGATCTCGCGCCTCCGTGACGGTGGTGGCGGGTGGACTGCCGGAGATGTTGGCACTGGACACCGCGAGTGGACCGACCTCGCGCAACAGCTCGAGCGCAACCGGGTGCAGCGGCATCCGCAACATGACGGTGCCCTGGGCGTCGCCCAGATCCCAGGCCAGGGACGGAGCCTGTTGCACGACGATGCTCAGTGCGCCGGGCCAGAAGGCACGAATCAAGTCTCGGGTGCGTGGCCGGACACTCTGGACCAGGCCGTCGATCGTGTTCCAGGAACCGACGAGCACGGGAACCGGCATATCGCGTCCCCTGCCCTTGGCCCGCAGCAGATCCGTGACAGCGCTGCCGTCGAATGCATCGGCGGCGATCCCGTACAAGGTGTCGGTGGGCATCACGACGAGTCGGCCGGACTTCAGGGCACCGCGGGCAGCGGTCAATCCGGCAGCGCGCGCGTCGGCTTCACGGCAGTCGTAGACGGTACTCACGGCACCTATCCTTCCACCTTCGATAACGAAGTGATGTCAGGTGTCGCCCGCCTGCCGTTCCCGTCGTCAGGCCGGGGCCGAGGGTGCCCGTGCGGCGACGACGAACCGTGGCCTACCCGCCAGATCCGGATGCGCGGTGACCTCGGTGAACACTCGTCGCCTGGACAGCAGCGCCGCCACCTCGCTGCCGTTGGAGTCGTCGTGTTCGATCGCGACGCCGCCGCCGATCCGAAGCCAGCGGGCGATGTTGCCGATCATCGGCTCGATGATCGACAGTCCGTCCGCACCGCCGAACAGCGCCATGTGCGGATCGTGATCGATCACCTCGGGATCGAGGTCTGCCCCCTCCGGGATGTAGGGCGGGTTGGCGACGATCATGTCGACTGCACCGTCGAGTTCGGTCAACAGATCTCGGGCCGTGACGTCGCCGTGGTGCAGTGTGATCGGGGTATCGCCGTGGCCGCTACGCAGATCGGCATTGCGCCGGGCCCACGCCAATGCAGACGGGTCGAGTTCGACGGCATGGACGACCGCGTCGGGCCGAGCGTTGGCGATCGCCAGTGCCAATGCGCCCGAGCCCGTGCACAGATCGAGAATCACCGGCGGATGGTGGTCGACGTTTTCGAGGAACGCCAGAGCCCAGGCCAACAACAACTCGGTTTCCGGCCGGGGCACGAACACTCCCGGTCCTACTTCGACGTCGATGTTGCCCAGCGAGGTCGTTCCCGTGATGTATTGCAGCGGAATGCGTTTCGCGCGCTGCTCGACGGTTCGGAAGTACGCCTCCACGACCTCGGGTTCGACCAGAGGAACCAGACCGAGACGGCCACGATCCACGCCGACGAGGTGTGCGGCGAGCAGCTCCGCATCGACCCGTGGGCTCGGCACACCGGCAGCATCGAGCATCGACGTTGCTTCGAGGATGGCCAGACGTAGCGGCTTGCGACTCACCAGTACAGACTGCCACGAGGCACCGACAACCCGGTCACACGCGCCCCAGCAACTCCGACTTCTTGGCGTAGAACTCGTCGTCGGTGAGGAAGCCCTTCGCGTGCAGACCGGCTAGCGCCTCGATCGCCGCCGTGATGTCGGAGATGTCCACGCCCGACGGGTTGCTCTGAGGCGTCTGGTTCGAGGACTGCTGGGCCGGCGCAGACTGCTGCGAGGAGGACGCTTGTGTGTAGCTCTGCGGAGCGGATTGCGGCGCCGCCTGGTTCTGCGAGTTGGCTCCACTCGACTGCTGGTCGACGCGAGGCAGGCTACCGGCGGTGAACGTGCCGTACTGGCTGGTGAACTCGAGCGAGCCCGGTCCACCGCCCTGCTGTTGCTGGACTCCGCCGATGGAGTGATCGAGGGTGTCGTACACGGCCAATTCGCCGCCGACCAACACGGCGAGGCGTCGAGAACCCGGGAACACTGCGTACTGCGAGCCGTTCTGACCACCGCTCGAGCTCGGCGTACCGAGATCGGACGGCCACCACGAGCCGCCGCCGAACGAGTTGCCACCGAACGAGCTGCTGCCGGTCTCCCTGGGTGGGTACACCTGATGCTGCGCCAGCACTGCAGACAGATCGCGGCAGAGGCCGTCGACCCGGCTCTTGAGTCCGTGATCGAACATGTTGCCCACCATGGTCATTCCGCCGCGCATCCACTGCCCACTGCCGCCGAGCTCGGGGATGTTGAACTGCGCCATGGTGCCGCGGCCGTTGTTGACGGCGTCGAGCATCGTGCGGACGGCATCGGTGGAGATCCCGTAGCGCGACGACAGCTCGGACACGGCGTTCTCGCCTGCGGGGGTCAGGGCCTGGTTCATGTCTGCTGTGCCTCTCGGGCGCTGGTAACGGGGTCGAACCTGGCCGCCAGGGTATCGCACCGATCGGTGAATCAGCCCGGCGAAATCTGTAAAGCTATGTGCCGCAGCTACTCTGCTTGCATGCGCGCGTCGCGGTCCGCCTTGGCGAGCGCGTCCAGCAACGCATCCATCTCGCCGTCGAGCAGAGCGTCGAGGTTGTGCGCCTTGAACCCGATGCGGTGATCGGTGATGCGGTTCTCGGGGTAGTTGTAGGTTCTGATCCGCTCCGAGCGGTCGACGGTCCGCACCTGGCTGGCTCGTCCGGCCGAGGCCTCTTCGTTGGCTGCTTCCTCAGCGGCCGCCTGCAGGCGCGCAGCGAGAACCTGCATCGCACGCGCCTTGTTCTGCAGCTGCGAGCGCTCGTTCTGGCAGGTGACCACGATGCCGGTCGGAAGGTGCGTGAGCCGGACTGCGGAGTCGGTGGTGTTGACGCCCTGGCCGCCCTTGCCGGACGAGCGGTACACATCGATGCGCAGGTCGGTCTCGTCGATCTGAACTTCTTCGACCTCGTCCGGTTCGGGATACACCAGGATTCCGGCCGCAGAGGTGTGCACGCGTCCCTGTGATTCGGTGACCGGTACCCGCTGCACGCGGTGGACCCCACCCTCGAACTTCAACCGGGCCCAGACGCCGTCGAGCGGATCCTTGGTCTTGATCGACAGCGTGGCGTCCTTGTATCCACCCAGGTCCGAGACGTTCGCGTCGAGGACCTCGACGCGCCACCCGCGTCGTTCGGCGTAGCGCACGTACATCCGCGCGAGATCGGCTGCGAAGAGCGCCGATTCCTCGCCGCCCTCACCCGACTTGACCTCCATCACGATGTCGTCGCCGTCGTGCGGGTCACGTGGTGCCAGCAGGTCGGTCAGAGTCTGCTCGAGCTGCAACACGGTCGCCTCGAGATCGGGAATCTCGGCCGCGAACGACGAATCGTCGGCCGCCAACTCACGCGCGGCTTCGAGGTCGTCCTGCGCGGAGGTCAGCTTGGTGTGCGCGGACATGATGGGGGCCAGTTCGGCGAATCTCTTGCCTGCTCTGCGGGCCGCGGACGGATCGTTGTGCAGAGCTGGGTCGGCGAGTTGCTGCTCGAGTCCGGAGTGTTCGGCAAGGATGTCGTCGATGGCCGAAGGCTTGTCTGTTCTCGCCATGGGGATGACTCACTCTCGAACGCGGGTGCAACTGGGTGTGGACACAAAAAAACCGACGCCCGTCCTGTGAATCACAGGACGGGCGTCGGCGGAACAGCTAGCTGTCTGCGTCGGCCTTCTTGCCGGCGCGCTTGCCGTAGCGAGCCTCGAAGCGAGCGACGCGGCCGCCGGTGTCGAGAATCTTCTGCTTGCCGGTGTAGAAGGGGTGGCACTGCGAGCAGACCTCGACGCTGATGCGCTCTTTGTCGGTGGTGCTTCGGGTCTCGAAAGTATTGCCGCAACCACAGACGACTGTCGTCAGTGTGTAGTCGGGGTGAATTCCTGCCTTCATGGTGTCCTTACCGTTCTTTGTAATGGTCGCCGGGTCGCCTTCGCCGATCGAAGACGTGAACCGGAACCGGACTCGGCCGTTGATTATGCCAGAGCGTGCATCCGCCCTGCTAATCGTCGGTACTTCTGTGCCGACAGATGCTTACAACGCACGCACCTGCCGGCTTGTTCCCCGGGCGAAAGATCCGGGGAACACCCGGTCAGTCGTTGTTGCCGCCCGGCGCGGTCTTGGAGACCTCCATGAGGAATTCCAGGTTGTTCTTACTCTTCTTCAGGCGATCGACCAGCAGGTCGATGGCCTGATGCGAGTCGAGTCCGGACAACACGCGCCGTAGCTTGTGCACAACGGCAGCCTCGTCGGGAGCAAGGAGCAGCTCGTCGTGGCGGGTGCTCGACGGGTTGATGTCGACGGCCGGGAACACGCGGCGTTCGGCGATCTTGCGATCGAGCTTGAGCTCGGCGTTGCCGGTGCCCTTGAACTCCTCGAAGATCACGGTGTCGCCGGTGGATCCGGTTTCCACCATGGCCGTGGCGATGATCGTCAACGATCCGCCGTGCTCGATGTTTCGAGCCGCACCGAGGAATCGCTTCGGCGGGTACAGCGCGGTCGAGTCGACACCACCGGACAGGATTCGGCCGGATGCGGGCGAGCTGTTGTTGTACGCACGTCCCAGACGGGTGATCGAGTCGAGCAGAACAACGACGTCCTGGCCGGCTTCGACCAGTCGCTTGGCCCGTTCGATCGCCAGCTCGGCCACCGCGGTGTGGTCGCCCGGCGGCCGGTCGAACGTCGACGCGATGACCTCGCCCTTGACGGAGCGCTGCATATCCGTCACTTCCTCGGGACGCTCGTCGACGAGGATGACCATCAGATAGCACTCGGGATTGTTGATCGCGATCGCGTTGGCGATGGCCTGTAGAACGCTCGTCTTACCTGCCTTCGGCGGGCTGACGATGAGCGCGCGTTGGCCCTTGCCGATCGGCATCACCAAGTCGATGATGCGCGTGGTCAGGATGTTCTGCTGCGTCTCGAGGCGCAGCCGCTGATTGGGGTACAGCGGGGTGAGCTTGCCGAATTCCGGACGCTTGCGCGCGGCCTCGACCTCTCCCCCGTTGACGGTGTCCAGACGCACGAGCGGGTTGAACTTCTGCCGCTGACTCGACTGCTCGCCTTCGCGTGCCACTCGAACCGCACCGGTCACCGCGTCGCCGCGTCGAAGGCCGTTCTTGCGGACGAGGTTCATCGACACGTAGACGTCGTTGGGTCCGGCGAGGTAGCCGGAGGTGCGGACGAACGCGTAGTTGTCGAGAACATCGAGGATGCCGGCTACCGGCTGAAGAACATCGTCCTCGCGAATCTCGGTGTCGCGCTCGCGGCCACCGCCACCGTCGTTGCCGTCGCCACGGTCGCGTCCGCGACGGCGTTCACGGAACCGACGTCCCCGACGTCCCCGACCTTCACCGTCGTCGTCCTGGTTGTTGTCGCGGTTGTCGCGCGGACCGTTGTTGCGATCCTCGTTGCGATTGTCGTTGCGACCGTCGCCCTGATTGCGATTACGACCGCCCTGATTGCGGCCGCCGTCGCGGTTCGAGTTGTCCCGGTCCCCCTGATTGCGGTTTCCGTTGTCACGGTTGCCGTTCTCGCGGTTGGAGCCGTCCCGGTCACCCTGATTGCGGCTTCCGGAGTCACGGTTCGCGTTGTCGCGGTTGCCGTCGGCGTCACGCGGTTCGCGCTCCGACCCGTCCTGGCGGTTACGTTCGCCGCGGCTGCGACGAGGGCGCTCGGTGGCGGAGTTGTCACCGGTCTCGTCCGGCTTCTCGGCCTGCGGCGCGGCTGAATCGGTCGCCGCGGGAGCGGATCCGGCCGAATCGTTGCTGTCGTCGAGTGGGAGTTGATCGGGAGCACCGGCGCGCCGACCTGCGGCGCGACGTCCGCGGGTGCGGCGGCCCGTCTCGGGAGCCGCATCGGCAGAATCGCCCGATTGCGTCGCGGGTGCGTCCGGGGACGCCGCTTCGGGAGCCGACTGCTTCGGTGCCGCCTCGGCTGCAGGCCGGTCTTCGACGGCCGGCGCGGATGCAGCAGCACGACGCGACCGGGGCGCGTCGGGTTTCGGTGCGTCGGATTTCGGTGCGTCGGACTTCGGCGCATCGGACTTGGCCGGTGCGCTGCCCGATTGGCGCTCGGAAATCGCAGCGATCAGATCGCCCTTGCGCATCCCGGAAACGCTCTTGATACCGAGTTCACCAGCGAGGCTGCGCAGCTCGGTGAGAACCATTCCGGACAGGCCTGCACGTCGGCGTGACGTTTCGGGCGCAGAGATAAGTTCCGTATCGGTCACGGAGGTCCTTTCCTTCCCTCGCTCGCTCGATGCGCAGCAGAGGGTTCGTTCCGCAGTTCGGCGTTCTGCCGAGCTCGGATATTGCCGTTCATGTTCGACGCACTCCGTCGACGACACCATCGATCCGGGACCGCAGAGAACCACGGGAAAGATCGAGTCAGGAGTGTCACATCACTCGGACGTTTGAATCCCCCGAATACAGCGACCTGATTGCCCTGACGAAACCGGCGTCTGAAGCGCACGATGTACGGACAGGGTTCACCATAGCGCCGTTGTCCCCACTCGGCAAGAACCTACTCGTCGATTGTCACGCGACGGTGACTCCGTCGGCCACGTCGAGGTCGAGCACCCGCCATCCCTCGGCCGATGCGGCCTCGCGCAGATCGGCCGGAAACTCCTCGGTGCACAGCGCCATGACCGTCGGGCCCGCGCCGGACACCACGGCTGCGATGGACCGCGCACGCAAGGTGGCGATCCAGCGAGTGGTGTCGGGCAACGCCTGGGCGCGCTGGCCTTGATGGAGCAGGTCCTCCGTCGCGGACATCAACAGATCCGGACGCTCGGTCAGCGCGACCACCGCGAGTGCACTTCGGCTGACGTTGAACGCCGCGTCACGATGGGGTACCAACTCGGGCAACAGTCCCCGGGTGTGCGACGTCGACGAGCGTTCGGACGGTACGAGCACGACGACCCTGATGCTCGGATGCACTTCGAGCCGCACGGCTGCGTACTTCCGCGCCGTCACACTGGCATTGGGCGGTTCGCTCCACGACACGACCGCACCGCCGAGGCAACTCGCCGACGCATTGTCGGGATGACCCTCGAATTCCGACGACAGCTGGACGAGCTGGCCCTCCGACAGCGCGAGCGACGGATCCACTTTCGCGGCGAGCGCATTGGCGGCAGCGAGGCCACCGACCACAGCCGAGGCAGAGGAACCGAGCCCCCTCGAATGCGGAATTACGTTGCGGCAGTGAACATCCAGGCCGTCGGCCCACACTCCGGCAGCTTCGAGTCCCCGCTCGATGGCGCGCACCACCAGATGCGTCGGGCCCCACGGCACGTCCGCCGAACCCTCACCGTCGACGTGAATCCGAAGTCCCGACGCGGTGGTCGTGACCTCGATCTCGTCGTACAGCCCCAAAGCGATTCCGAGACTGTCGAATCCGGGTCCGATGTTGGCACTGGACGCCGGGACGCGCGCGGTGACCGTGAGCCCGATGGGCAGTGTCGTCGTCATGGCCGGAGATTCCGTCAACTCAGGCCAGCTCGAGCGCAGCCGCGACAGCGACGGGATCGACTGAAATGGGTTCTACGACAGGCATTCCCGACAGTGCTGTATCGGGATCCTTGAGGCCGTTGCCGGTGACCGTGCAGACGACGGTCAGGCCCGGCTCGAGCCAGCCTTCCTTTCGAGCTGCGAGGAGACCGGCGACGCTGGCCGCGGAGGCGGGCTCGACGAACACGCCCTCGGTCTTCGCGATCAATCGGTACGCCTCGAGGATTTCCTCGTCGGTCGCTGCGCGGAATGCTCCGTTCGATTCTTCCTTGGCGTTGACGGCACCGTTCCAGGATGCGGGCGAGCCGATTCGGATTGCGGTGGCGATCGTCTCCGGATCCTTCACCGGCGCACCGTGAACCAGAGGAGCCGCGCCTGCGGCCTGGACTCCGAGCATCCGCGGCTTGCGCGTGGTGAGCCCGTCACGGAAGTACTCCGAGTAGCCGCGCCAGTACGCGGTGATGTTGCCTGCGTTGCCGACCGGCAGTGCATGGATGTCCGGTGCGTCGCCGAGGGCGTCGCAGATCTCGAAAGCCGCGGTCTTCTGGCCTTCGATGCGGACGGGATTCACGGAGTTGACCAGGCCGATGGTCGGGAACTCGGCCGTGGTCTTGCGGGCCAGTTCGAGGCAATCGTCGAAGTTGCCCTGTACCTGAATGATCTTGGCTCCGTGCATGACTGCCTGGGCGAGCTTGCCCATGGCGATCTTGCCCTGCGGAACCAGTACCGCACAGCTCATTCCGGCCTTGGCCGCATAGGCGGCTGCCGAGGCCGAGGTGTTGCCGGTCGAGGCGCACAGAACGGCTTCCTGGCCACGGGCGAGCGCGTCGGTGACGGCCATGGTCATACCGCGGTCCTTGAAGGAGCCGGTGGGGTTGAGTCCCTCGACCTTCAGATGCACTGTGCACCCGGTCAGTTCGGACAGGTGCCCGGCCGGCAACAGCGGAGTGCCGCCCTCGCGCAGCGTGACGGTCTTCCAATCCGGGCCGATCGCCAGACGCGAACGGTATGCCTCGATCAGACCTGGCCAGGGGGTGTGGACGCTCATACGGTGGTGCCTTCCAATCGGAGAACGCTGGCGACGTTGACGACGACGTCGAGCTGCTCGAGGGATGCAACGGTGTCGGACAGTGCGGAGTCGGCCGCGAGGTGCGTGACGACGACGAGCCTGGCTCCGTCACCCGAGCCCTGCTGACGCACCGTGGAGATGCTGACGTCGCGCTTGGAGAACTCGGCCGCCACCGTGGCGAGAACGCCTGGCTTGTCCGCGACCTGCATGCTGACGTAGTAGCGGGTGAGGATGTCACCCATGGGGGCCACCTTGAGCTTGGCGTACTTGGATTCGAGTGGGCCCCGTCCGCCGTAGAACTTGTTGCGAGCGGCCATCACCAGGTCGCCGAGTACTGCAGACGCGGTCGGCGCACCGCCGGCACCCTGGCCGTAGAACATCAGCCGTCCGGCGGCCTCGGCTTCGACGACCACGGCGTTGAACGCACCGTTCACCGATGCCAACGGGTGGTTCAGCGGAACGAGCGCGGGATAGACCCGAGCGGAGATTCGCTCTTTGCCCTTGGGCGTGACGATGCGCTCGCAGATGGCCAGCAGCTTGATGGTGCAGTCCAGTGACTTCGCGGTTTCGAGATCGTCGGAGGTGATCTTGCTGATTCCCTCGCGGTACACGTCACCGGCGGTGACCCGCGTGTGGAACGCGATGGACGCCAGGATTGCGGCCTTCGATGCAGCGTCGTAGCCCTCGACGTCAGCGGTCGGGTCGGCCTCGGCGTAGCCCAGACGCCCTGCCTCGGCGAGGGTTTCGGCGTAGTCCGCTCCGGTCTCGTCCATGGCCGAGAGGATGAAGTTGGTGGTGCCGTTGACGATGCCGGCAACCTTGTTGACGCGGTCACCTGCGAGGGACTGCATCAGCGGACGAACCACGGGAATGGCTCCGGCCACGGCGGCCTCGAAATACAGGTCTGCACGGGACTTCTCGGCCGCGTCGGCGAGCTCACCGGTGTACTCGGCCAGCAGGGCCTTGTTGGCCGTGATGACGGACTTGCCCTTCTCCAGAGCAGACAGCACCAGCTTGCGGGGAATGTCGATGCCGCCGAGAACCTCGACGACGATGTCGACGTCGTCGCGGCCGACCAGTTCTGCCGGGTCGTCGGTGAGCAGCTCGGCCGGCACTCCGCGATCGCCGTCGACTCGACGCACAGCGATACCGCGAATCGCCAGTGGCGCACCGATTCTCGCCTCGAAGTCCTCGGCGTTCTCGGTGAGGATCCGGACGACCTCGCTACCGACGTTTCCGAGTCCGAGTACGGCGACGCCTATCGGCTTCGATGTCATGGCTGAACCTCCAAGCTGAGCAGATCTTCGATGGTTTCCCGCCGCAGGATCAGGCGCGAGTGCCCGTCCTTGACTGCGACCACAGCGGGCCGCGTCAGCAGGTTGTAGCGACTGGACATGGAGTAGCAGTAGGCCCCGGTGGCCGCTACCGCGAGCAGGTCACCCGGCCCGACGTCTGCCGGCATCCATGTGTTCTTGATGACGATGTCGCCGCTCTCGCAATGCTTTCCGACCACCCGAGCCACGACGGCCTCGGCATCGCTCGAGCGCGAGACCAATCGACAGTCGTATTCGGCCTGGTACAGCGAGGTGCGAATGTTGTCGCTCATGCCGCCGTCGACGCTGATGTAGCGCCTGCGCGTCGACTTGTCGACGGTGACATCCTTGATCGTGCCGACCTCGTAGATCGTCACCGTGCCCGGTCCGGCGATGGCGCGGCCGGGCTCGACGGCGATCGTCGGAACAGGCAGTCCTACTGCGGCGGACTCCGTCTCCACGATTGCGGTCAATTTCGCTGCAAGCTGCTCCACCGGGGGCGGATCGTCACTCGGCACGTACGAAATACCCATGCCGCCACCGAGATCCAGAGTCGAGATCTGTGCGGTCTTGTCGACGCCGAACTCCGAGACGATGTCTCGCAGCAGCCCGATGACCTTGTGGGCCGCCAGCTCGAAGCCGTCGACCTCGAATATCTGCGAACCGATGTGACTGTGCAGTCCCACGAGGCGAAGGTTGTCGGCAGCGAATACACGCCGGACAGCTTCGAGCGCCGAGCCGTCGGCGAGCGAGAAGCCGAACTTCTGATCCTCGTGCGCGGTGGCGATGAACTCGTGCGTATGCGCTTCGACACCGACGGTGATGCGAATCAGAACGTCCTGCACCACACCCGCCGCGCCGGCGACGCCGTCGAGACGGTCGATCTCGATGTTGGAGTCGAGCACCACATGCTCGACGCCTGCGCGCACGCCCGCCTCGAGCTCGGCGACCGATTTGTTGTTGCCGTGCATGGCAATTCGGTCGGCCGGGAATCCGGCGGCCAAGGCGATGGCCAACTCGCCTCCGGAGCAGATGTCGAGAGAGAGCCCTTCGTCCGCCACCCAGCGTGCGATCTCTCCGCACAGGAAAGCCTTGGAGGCGTAGTGCACTCGTTCGGGTGCCCCGAATGCGGCGGCCATTTCACGGCAGCGCGAACGGAAGTCGTCCTCGTCGATGACGAACAACGGTGTGCCGTACTGCTCCGCGAGATCAGTGACCGACACCCCGGCGAGACGGACGGTTCCGTCCTCACCGCGCTCGGCGTTGCGGGGCCACACCTGCTCGGGCAGCGTCGTCATCTCCGACGCGGCGGCCGGGCGATGGGACATCGACTCTTTCGCGGGGGCATCGGCATGCTTGGGTCCTGCCGGATGTGCGCTCACATGCGCTCCGGTGCGCTGACCCCGAGCAGTTCGAGGCCGTTGGCCAGGACCTGCCGGGTCGCGTTCCCCAACGCCAGTCGTGCGGTGTTCACAGGTCCGGGCTCCTCGTCTCCTTGTGGAAGTACTCGACACGCACCGTAGAAACGGTGGTAGGCCCCCGCCAGCTCTTCGAGGTAGCGGGCGATCCGATGTGGTTCGCGTAGTTCGGCGGCACTGGCCACCACTCGTGGGTACTCGCCGATCGTCCTGATCAGCTCGCCTTCCTGCTCGTGAGTGAGCAAGCTCAGATCCGGCTGCTGCGCGTCGATTCCCAGTTCGGCGGCATTGCGCGCGAGCGAGGCCAGCCGGGCGTGGGCGTACTGGACGTAGTACACCGGGTTCTCGTTGCTCGCGCTCGCCCACAGCGCGAGGTCGATGTCGATGCTGGAGTCGACGGACGAACGAATCATGACGTACCGAGAGGCGTCGACGCCGATGGCTTCGACCAGGTCGTCGAGGGTGATGACGGTTCCGGCGCGCTTGCTCATCTTCACGGCCACGCCGTCGCGGACGAGGTTGACCATCTGGCCGATGAGGACCTCGACGGTCTCGGGGTCGTCTCCGAACGCCGCCGCGGCGGCCTTGAGCCGTCCGATGTACCCGTGGTGGTCTGCTCCGAGCATGTAGATGCACAGATCGAAGCCGCGCTGCCGCTTGTTCTGGAAGTAGGCGATGTCGCCGGCGATGTAGGCGGCGTTGCCGTCGCTCTTGATGACGACGCGATCCTTGTCGTCGCCGAAGTCGGTGGACCGCAGCCACCAGGCCCCGTCCTCCTCGTAGAGGCTCCCCGAGGTCTTGAGGTATTCGACCGACTTGTCGACTGCTCCGGACTCGAACAGCGAGTTCTCGTGGAAGTAGACGTCGAAGTCGACGCCGAACTCGTGCAGGTTCGCCTTGATCCGATCGAACATCAGCTCGGTGCCGATGGACCGGAACGCCTCTTCCTGCGCCTCGGTGTCCAGCTCGAGGGCGTCGGGTCGCTCGCTGAGCACGTGCGCTGCGATGTCGGCGATGTATTCGCCCGCGTAGCCGTTGTCGGGTGCAGGCTCACCCTTTGCGGCGGCGATGAGCGAGTGAGTGAAGCGCGCGATCTGAGCGCCGTGATCGTTGAAGAAGTACTCGCGGGTGACCTCTGCCCCGTGGGCGGACAGGATGCGGCCGAGTGCATCGCCGACGGCTGCCCACCGGGTACCGCCGAGGTGCACCGGACCGGTCGGGTTGGCCGAGACGAACTCGAGATTGACCTTCTTGCCTGCCATCGAGGACCCGTTGCCGAATGCCGCGCCTGCCGCGAGCACGCGGGCAACGATCTCGCCCTGCGCTGCCGCGGCCAGCCTGATGTTCAGGAATCCGGGGCCTGCGACGTCGGCCTCGGCGATGGCGGCGTCGGCGGCAAGAGCCTCGGCGAGCCAGCCGGCGAAGTCGCGGGGATTGGCTCCGGCCTTCTTCGCGACCTGGAGTGCCACGTTGGTCGCGTAGTCGCCGTGCTCAGGATTGCGGGGACGCTCGACGGTCAGCTTCGCAGGGAGGACGGATGCGTCCAGGCCGCGGTCGGCAAGCACCTTCGCGGCGGTCGCGTGAAGCAGTTCGGCAAGATCGGCGGGAGTCACAGGTAGCTATCCTATTGGCTGGTGCGCGGCGTCCTCGCATCCACTGCCCGTCTGCCCGCGAGCAGCCTCGGCCGACGCGGTCCGCGCGGGCTCTGAGCACGCTCTCAGACAGAGAACGTACAGTGAGGGCGCTCTGCGCTGACGCTCGTCCGATGTCGCCGTCACCAGCAGATACGCAGCACCAGCGCAACCGACCACCACCTTTCCTCGACTGAGAGAGCAACTACAGCGATGCCAACGGGTCCCGACAAAGGCAGTCAGAACAAGTCGGCTGCGAAGGCAGACAAAGCCATCAATGCAGCCAACAAGAAGTCAGCTCGCAAGAAGAAGGGCGGCGTGCCCACTGCCACGGGCAGGCAGATTCCCTGGCTGACGGTTGCCGGTGTCGTCGTTGTCGTCGGTCTCGTTGCGGGCCTCGGGATCAATCTGTATCCGAAGTATCAGGACCGCGCCGAGGCACAGAGGTTCGAGCCCAGCGAGGCCAACCAGGATCCGTCGACGGGCATCGAGGGCGTGACGATGCAGGAGTACCCGGCGGCCCTGCACGTCGGGCGCACGCAGCGAGTCGCCTACGACCAGTCGCCGCCGTTCGGTGGACCGCACGATGCCGTGTGGGCCACCTGCACGGGAATCGTCTATCCCGAGGCCATTCGTACCGAGAACGCGGTGCACTCCCTCGAGCACGGCGCCGTTTGGGTCACCTACAACCCCGACGATCTCAACTCGGACCAGGTCCAGACCCTCGCCGATCGCGTCGACGGTGAAACGCAGATGATGATGTCGCCGTACCCCGGCCTCGACTCCCCCGTCTCGCTGCAGTCCTGGGGCCACCAGCTCAAGCTGGACAGCGTGGACGACGAACGCATCAGCCAGTTCATCTCTGCACTGCGACTCAATCGCTTCGCCTACCCGGAGGTCGGTGCGTCCTGCGCGTCCGTCCCGAACACCACCGGCGACGGCTTCGATCCCGACAACCCGCCGCTCTTCGATGCCTCCGCGCCCGGCGCGGACGCAGTACCGATGGACGGTGCCGGGATCACTCCCGACGCCAGCGAGACCGGCGGGGCCGGCGGAATGCAGCTGCCGAGCGATCTCCAGATCCCCACGAACTGATGACCGAACCGACACCGACCGAGGCTGCGGCAGACACCACGTCCGCGGCGAAGCCGAGTCAGCGCACCGCCCTGGTGGCGTTGGCGTTGATTGCCGTCCTGGCCATCGGCTTCGCCCTGGGCTTCCTGGTGCAGAGCCCGTTCCGGGACGACAACTCTTCGCCCGCCGCGGACTCGGTCGATGTCGGCTTCGCTCAGGACATGACCGTGCACCACAACCAGGCCATCGAGATGGCCGCGGTTGCGTTGACCAACGCCTCCGATCAGGCCGTCAAGAACCTGGCGTTCGACATGCTCACCTCGCAGCAGAACCAGGTGGGACAGATGCAGGGTTGGTTGGCTCTGTGGGACCGAGCACCGATCTCGACCGACGGGTACATGACCTGGATGGCCGAGGACGACTCGCACGGTCACTCGATGAGCGGGATGTCCATGGATCCCGGATCCTCGGATCCCACCCGGGCCATGCCGGGCATGGCCAATTCGACCGAACTCGCCGCGCTTCGCCAAGCCACCGGCTCGGACGTCGACGTGATGTTCCTCCAACTCATGCTGCGCCACCACGAGGGCGGCTTGGCGATGATGGAGTACGCGCAGACTCACGCGCAGTCACCGGCGGTGATCAATCTGGCTCAGTCCATGGTTGCCACTCAGACCAGCGAGTCGACGCTGATGAAGCAGATGCTCGCCGAGAAGGGTGCGCAGCCGCTGCCCGAGGGGTGATTTCGACTCCCGTCGCACATGCGCTAGTCTTTCGTACAGCCCAACAGGCACACCGGTTCGTCCGGTGCGCCCCCGTAGCTCAGGGGATAGAGCGTTCGCCTCCGGAGCGAAAGGCCGCAGGTTCGAATCCTGCCGGGGGCACACATCTTTCACGCATGTCACTGTCATCCGGTGACTGCTCGAACGAGACGGTGGACTTCGATGTCCGAGGATCTCCCCCGAGTCGAGACCGTCGTCGACGACTTGTACTCACTCCCTCCCGCCGATTTCGTCTCGCATCGCGCCGCATACGTCGCCCGGTTCAAGAAAGCCGGCAACAAAGCCGGTGCCACCCGAATCGGCGCTCTCCGCAAGCCCACGGTCGTGGCGTGGTTGGTGAACACACTCGCGCGGCGAGACGAATCGGCCCTGGCGGAACTGTTCGATCTGGGTGAGCAACTCGAACGAGCCCAGCAGCGCGGCGACGGCCCCCGGCTGCGTGAATTATCCACTGCTCGAAGCACTTCGATACGCGCCCTGACCGATCGAGCAGCCTCGCTGGGACGCGACCTCGGGGCGACCGTCGGCGACAACGCTGCCCGCGAGATCTCCAACACCCTGAACGCGGCGATGGCCGATGCCGAGATACGCGACCGCGTCCGTACCGGCAGAACCGTGGTGGCAGAAACGTACAGCGGCTTCGGACCTGCACTGCTCTCCCTCGTTCCCGACCCGCCCAATGATGACGATGACGATGACGATGACGACCCAGCGTCTCAGGAGGTCGAGGACGACCGAGAGACAGCCGACGAAGCCGAGCGGAACCGACTGCTCGCCGAACTCGAGTCGGCCGAATCCGATCTCGAAGCCGCTCGAACCGAAGCCGACGAAGCCGAGGCAGACACCGAGCGGACGGCGTCCGAATTACGCAGCGCTGCAGCGGAAGTAGAGCGGATCGAGGCAGAGCTGGAGGCCGCCAGAGCCGCCGCGCAGGCTGCGCGGGAAGCAAACGAGGCCAATGTCGTACAGGCGAAGTCGACGGCGGAGGCAGTCGAGGTGGCCCGCGCCCGGGTCGCCGAAGCCCGGTCGGCCCTCGAAGAGCTGACCTGACCTACCCTGGCGGGGTGACCACACGCTGGCAAGCCGAGAACTCCGCAGACGATTCCGCACGATACATCGAGCGATTCGACCGCCTGGCCGAACGCGGCGTGGATCTGCACGGCGAGGCCCGCATGGTCGACGCGGTGGTCTCCCCCGCGTCGAGCATTCTCGATGCCGGATGCGGCACCGGCCGACTCGGTGTGGAGTTGGCCCGACGCGGACACCGGGTGACCGCAGTGGATCTGGATCCGGTTCTGGCCGAGGCCGCGCGGGCACATCCCGAGCTCGACGTCCATGTCGCCGACCTGACGACCCTCGATCTGGGACGGACGTTCGACGCAGCCGTGGCCGCGGGCAACGTACTCGTCTTCATGAAGCCCGGCACCGAACGCGCGGCGCTGCAACGCATCTGGGCACACCTCACCGACGGCGGGGTGTTCGTCACCGGATTCGCCACCGATCGCGAGTACACCGTCGCCATGCTCGACGAGGATCTGGCGGCAGTCGGCTTAGTCCTCGAGCACAGATTCGCGACGTGGGATCTGCGGCCCTGGCGCGACGACGCGGACTGGGCCGTCACCGTGGCACGAAAGCCTGCTCTGCTGGCCTGACGCCACATCGATCTCGCCCATCGAGCGACTGCATTCGAACCCCGATGATTGATTCGGACACCTCGGGGAAGACTGTGCGCATGAAGGAACACATGGCGAAGCTGCGGGAATCGTTCTGGTTCATTCCTGCCGTCCTCGGAGTTGTCGCACTCGTGCTCGCGCAGGCCCTGGTGAGTCTCGATCGCTACCTGCTCGACACTCGAGTTGATCTGACGGGCTCGCTGCTCTATCACGTGGGTGCCAGTGGCAGCCGCGACATCCTCGGGGCCATCGGCGGGTCGATGCTCGGCGTGGCCGCGACGTCGTTCTCCATCACCATCTCGGTGCTCGCCACCGCCAGTTCGTCGTACGGCCCCCGCCTGGTGCGCAACTTCATGGCCGATCGCGGCAACCAGGTGGTGCTCGGAGTCTTCGGTGCCACGTTCCTGTACTCGCTGATGGTGCTGCGGTCGATTCGCTCGATCGAATCCGACGGGTCGGTCTTCGTCCCGGACATCGCCGTCAACGTTGCCGTTGCGCTCGCCGTGGTCGACGTGGGTGTGCTCGTCTACTTCATTCATCACATTGCGCAGTCGATCCAGGTGGCGACGCTGTCCGGCCGCGTCCGAGACGAACTGTCGGAGTCCGTCGACGCGCTGTATCCGCCCGAACAACCCGCCGATGCCGCGTCGGCGGAGGGCATCGTCAAGCCGCCCGTCTACACCACGGTGCTGGCCGAGGAGTCCGGGGTGATCATCGACATCGACGAAAACGCGGTACTGGACATCGCTGCCGACACGGACACGTTGATCGACATTCATCGAGTGCCCGGTGAACATGTCGTGGCCGGTGAACCGCTCGCCGACATTCTGGCCGATCGCTCGGCAGACATCTCCGCCGATGCGATCGGACGAGTTCGAGGATCGTTCGACATCGGCACCAGTCGAACACCGCGGCACGACATCGCTTTCGCCGTCGAGCAGATGACCGAAATGGCGGTACGCGCGCTGTCGACGGGGGTGAACGATCCGTACACGGCACGCAACGCCATCGACGATCTCACGGTCGGACTCGTCGCGGTCGTCCAGCGCCCCATGCCCGCCCGTGCTCGCTGCGACTCCGACGGCACCGTACGGGTGATCACCCGCCGCGTCGCCGTTCCGTCGCTGATCGACCATGCCCTCGATGCCGTGCGGATCTACGGCACCGGCAGCCCGATGGTGGTGCAGGCCGGAATACGTCTCGCCGAGCGCGTCGGTCGCGCAGCACAGTCCTCCGAGAACGTCGACGCCGTCCTGACCCAACTGGAGCTGCTGGACAGTGCGTTGGCATCCGGGGACGCCGACACCGCCCGCACAGCCGATGCCCGAGAGCAGATCTCGCGCGCGAGAACCGCGATCACCGATCGGGTTCCCCTGGCAGTACCTCGAGGCGTGATTCGGTAGACGCCGGACCCGGACACCGTGGGAGGATGGTCGGTATGCCAGCACCGTCTCCGCTTCCCCTCGATCCCATTGCAGAGGCACACCGCCAGTGGACCGAACACGGGTGGTCCGAGGCCGCCGACGGTATGGCCGCAGTGACGTCGTTGATGCGCGCGCAGCAGATCATGCTCGCCCGAGTCGAGGAAGCGTTGAAGCCGACGGGACTGACCTTTTCGCGCTACGAATTGCTGACGTTGTTGACCTTCACCAAGAACGGCGCTCTGCCGATGGCGAAGGCGAGCGCGCGTCTGCAGGTGCATCCCACGAGCGTGACCAACGCTGTCGATCGCCTCGAGTCCGTGGGCTACGTTCGACGCATCCCACATCCGAGCGATCGGCGCACCACGCTGGTCGAAATCACCGAGCAAGGACGAACGTTGGCGGTCGAGGCCACCGAGCGACTGAACTCGCTGGTGTTCGCACACCCCGGGCTGGCGCGTGACAAGTTACTGGCGCTCGTTCGGATCTTGGCGGAGCTACGTTCGGATGCAGGCGATTTCGACAGTGATCACATCACCACGTCGTTCTGAGTTCGATGGTGACTCGTCACAAGGCAATGGCACACCCGTACCGTTCGTGGTGCAATTGCACCGGGAACCGGGCGGAGTCGATCTGCTGAAGGGTGGGCCGGGGTGCTGGTGTTGGGGGTCGGGGCGGGTGCGCACGGTGCACGCGCAATTCTGACGTACCTGGACAGCCCCCACCGCACGCCTATCGTGTCTCGGACGGTGCGCCGCGCTCCAGGACAATCACTGTCCACCACGATTGCCACCGGCGTCGACGCCATCCACTCCATCGCCGCGACGATGTCGCTCCCGGTGCAGTTCTCGGCCATCGCCTACCGGGTTGCCACCGATCCTGGCACGGTCGCCACCCGCGGTACGGCCCGCACGGCGTCGCTCGTTCCGGAAACCGCTGCGCAAGTGCGCTATCTGCGTTTCATCGGGCTGGTACCCAATCACGGCGTCACCGTCTTGTGCGATATCGGCAGCACCGGAA
Organism: uncultured Rhodococcus sp.; assembly: GCA_963517305.1. GTDB lineage: Bacteria > Actinomycetota > Actinomycetes > Mycobacteriales > Mycobacteriaceae > Rhodococcoides. The sequence goes on along the minus strand of CAUQEL010000025.1, from coordinate 50,864 downwards.
CCACGGTCACCGTCATAGATCTCGCTTCCATTCGCACTCTCATGACGCGGCGCACTGCCACGTTCTGCGGCGACGATCTCGATCACTCGGTTCGCAGGCTGCTCTCGTCCAACGGCGTTCGCGTCGGAATCGACGCCAGCCGAACCATCAAGGAGCAACTGAGCGTCGACTCCGTCGTCAGCACCACGGATTCATCCGGTGCTGCGCGGCATGTGCTGACCCGACGCGACTTCGACGATCTCATCGCCGGACCGGTGCGGTACGCGGGCATGCTGGTGGAGCAGACCATCGAATTGTCCGGTGCCCGACCGCAGTCCGTCGTCGTGGTGGGCGGCGGTGCGAACATCAGCTCGATAGCGCGGTCTCTCGAGCTGCGGACGGGGCTGACCACGCTGGTCCCGTCGATGCCCGAGCTGGTCTCGGCCCGCGGGGCCGCCCTCCTGTCCCCGGACAGATAGGGCGGAACGGCCCTACTTGTGCTGAAAGTTCGGCGTCCGCTTCTCGATGAAGGCCGACATGCCTTCCTTCTGGTCCTCGGTGGCGAACGTGGAGTGAAACACGCGGCGCTCGAACAGAACACCCTCGCGCAGGCTCGACTCGAACGATCGGTTCACCGCTTCCTTCGCCATCATGGCGACCGGTAGCGACATCTCGGCGATGGTGGTCGCGGTCGCGATGGCGTCGTCGAGCAGATCGGCGACCGGCACGATGCGCGAGACCAATCCTGCTCGCTCGGCTTCCTCGACCTTCATGTTGCGACCGGTCAAGCACATCTCCATGGCCTTGGCCTTGCCCACCGCACGCGTCAGGCGCTGCGACCCGCCGATTCCCGGGATGACGCCGAGCTTGATCTCGGGTTGACCGAATACCGCGGTGTCCGAGGCGATCAGGACATCGCACAGCATCGCGAGTTCGCACCCGCCGCCGAGCGCATAACCGGACACCGCCGCGATCAGTGGTGTCCGAGCCGATGCCAGTCGATCCCAGGCGGCGAAGAAGTCGTCGAGGTACACGTCCATGTAGGACTTCGGCTGCATCTCCTTGATGTCGGCCCCGGCCGCGAAGGCCCGCTCGGAGCCGGTGATCAGGATTGCACCGATGTCGGAGTCCGCGTCGAGTTCCTCGACCACCGAGACGACTTCACGCATCAGCTCGGAGTTGAGCGCGTTCAACGCCTTCGGACGGTTGAGCGTGATGATGCCGACGCGTCCCCGACGCTCGAGCAGAATCGTCTCGTAATCACTCACAGGCCTGCTCCGTTCGAGCGCTCGCGGATGTCGTTGATGATGCCGGAGAAGTCGACATCGGTGCCGCCCCCGGATGATTCCTTGAATCGAGCGTACAACTCGGCTGCCCGTAGGCCGAGGACGCCCTCGACACCGTTGTCGCGCAGTGCATTGGCAGCCAGACCCAGGTCCTTGTCCATGAGAGCCGCAGCGAAGCCGGGCTTGTACTCGTTGTTGGCGGGGCTCGTCGGAACCGGTCCGGGCACCGGGCAATTGGTCGTCAGTGCCCAGCATTGACCGGACGCAGTCGAGGCCACATCGAACAGTGCCTGGTTGCTCAGACCCAGCTTCTCCCCCAGCACGAACGCCTCACTGATGGCGATCATCGACACTCCGAGGATCATGTTGTTACAGATCTTGGCGGCCTGGCCGTTGCCCGCTGCGCCGCAGTGCACCACCTTGCGACCCATGACGTCGAGAACCGCTGCAGCAGAGGCGAAATCCTCTTCGGATCCGCCGACCATGAAGGTCAGCGTTCCCGCGGCCGCTCCCCCGACACCGCCGGAGACCGGCGCGTCGAGGCTGCGGTGGCCTGCCTCGTGCACAAGCTTGTGCGCGGCGTGCGCGTCGGCGACGTCGATGGTCGAGGAGTCGATGAACAACGTGCCCGGCGCGGCAGCAGGCAGCAGGTCCGCGTACAACCCGAGTACCAGTGTGCCGTTGGGCAGCATCGTGATCACGATGTCGGCATCGGCGACGGCAGCCACGGCCGACTCAACCACGGTGACACCGTCCTTGGTGGCCTGCTCCAGCGCCGCAGGTACCAGATCGAAGCCCTGCACCGTGTAGCCGGCCGCAGCCAGATTGGCGGCCATCGGTCCACCCATGTGGCCGAGGCCGATGAAGCCGATCGTCTTCTCGCTCATGACTGCTCACCTTCTGTGTGTGCGTTCGACAGGCCCAGTTCCGCTTCCCCGAAAAATGCGAAGTACCGGTCGATGTCCTCGGGCGTGACGTCTGCCAACGTACGCGGTTGCCATTGCGGGTTGCGGTCCTTCTCTACCACCTGTGCTCGGATTCCCTCGACGAGGTCGTGACTGGACAGCGACGCGACCGACACGCGGTATTCCTCGTCGAGTACCGCCTCGAGCGTCGGCAGCGTCGCTGCCCGACGCAGCGATCTCAGTGTCACTACCAGCGACACAGGCGATTTGGATGCGATGTCCTGTGCCGACTTCTGCGCCTCGGGCACTGCGCTGGCGGCCAGAGCGTCCACGATGCGCTGCACGTCGTCGCCGGCGTAGCACTCGTCGATCCATTCCTGCTGACCGACAACTGTGGACTCCGGTGCCGGCTCGCTGAACGTCGCGACGGCCTCCCCGACGCTGACCGTCTCGAGTGCCGAGTAGAAGTCCTCCAGCTTGTCGGAGGGGATGTAGTGGTCGGCGAAGCCGATCGCAATGGCGTCGGCGGCATTCATCCGCGCCGTGGTGAGCGCGAAGTGGGTGCCGATCTCGCCCGGTGCACGCGAGAGTAGGTACGTGCCACCCACATCGGGAACGAAACCGATTCCGACCTCGGGCATCGCGATCTTCGATCGCTCGGTGACGATTCGAGTGTTGGCATGAGCCGAGAGCCCGACGCCTCCGCCCATGACGATGCCGTCCATGATGGCAACGAACGGCTTGGGGAACCGAGCGATCGCGGCGTTGAGGATGTACTCCTCGCGCCAGAAGTCCTTGCTACCGCTGCCACCGTCCTTGGCGTCGTGGTAGATCGAGACTATGTCACCGCCCGCGCACAAGCCTCGCTCGCCGGCCCCGGTCAGCAGGACGGCGTCGACAGCGTCGTCGGTTGCCCACTGCGCCAATGCTGGTGCGATCTGGCGCACCATCGCATGATCGAGCGCGTTGATGGCTTCGGGACGGTTCAGGGTGATCCGACCGATTCCGCCGGAGACCTCGAGGATCACGTCGCTCATGCGGCACCCACGATCGATCGAGCGACGACCACCCGCATGATCTCGTTGGTGCCTTCCAGAATCTGGTGCACTCGAAGGTCACGAACTATCTTCTCGACGCCGTACTCGCTGAGGTAGCCGTAGCCGCCCAGCAGTTGCAGGGCTCCGTTGGCGACGTCGAATCCGGTATCGGTTCCGAAACGCTTTGCCATCGCGCACATTTCGACCTTGTCCGGAGCGTCGTTCTGCAACGCGTCCGCGGCCCGCCACAGCAGTGTGCGGGCGGCCTCGAGTTCGGTCTTGAAATCGGCCAGTCGGAACTGGAGCGCCTGTGCATCGAGCAACCGCGCCCCGAACGCCTTGCGCTCGGCGAGGTAGGCAACGGCCTTGTCGAGAGCGGACTGCGCTCCGCCGATCGAACATGCCGCGATGTTGATGCGCCCGCCGTTGAGTCCGTTCATCGCGATACGGAACCCGTCGCCCTCGTTGCCGAGCAGATTCTCGGCCGGGATGCGGACTCCTTCGAGAACGACCTGCCGGGTGGGCTGGGCATTCCAGCCCATCTTCTTCTCGTTGGCACCGAACGAGAGTCCCGCGGAGTTCTTCGGCACAATGAACGCCGAGATGCCGCGCGGCCCTGGGGCACCGGTGCGCGCCATCACGACGTACACCTCGGATGTGCCTGCGCCGGAGATGAATTGCTTGACGCCGTCCAACACGTAGTCGTCGCCGTCGCGCACCGCCTTGGTGCCGAGCATCGCGGCATCGGATCCCGCGCCGGGCTCGGTGAGGCAGTAGCTCCCCAGCTGGTCCATCGTGCACAGGCCCGGGAGCCAACGCTGCCGTTGCTCGTCGTTTCCGTAGGTGTCGATCATCCAGGCGACCATGTTGTGGATGGAGATGTATGCCGCGATGGACGGGTCGCCGGTGGCCAACTGCTCGAAGATCCGCACCGAGTCGACTCTGGTCAACCCCGATCCACCCACATCCTCGCGAATGTAGATGCCGCCCATGCCCAGTCCCGCTGCCTTGCGCAGCACGTCGACCGGAAAGTGTTTCTGCTGATCCCATTCGACGGCATTCGGTGCCAGGAACTCGTCGGCGAATTCGCGGGCGGTGTCGTTGATCGCCCGCTCGTCCTCGTTCAAGGTGAACATCGCCGGATCAGTCCATGTTCGGAATGACGAAGTGATTCTGCGCTGCCGCCTCTTTGGTGCCCGACGGCCAGCGCTGGGTGACCGTCTTGGTCTTGGTGTAGAAGCGGATCGAATCGGGTCCGTGCTGGTTCAGATCGCCGAATCCCGAACGCTTCCAACCACCGAACGTGTGGTACGCGATCGGCACCGGAATCGGCACGTTGACACCGACCATGCCGACCTGGACGCGGGAGCAGAAATCGCGCGCAGTGTCGCCGTCACGGGTGAAGATTGAGACACCGTTGCCGTATTCGTGCTCGGTGGGCAGGCGCAGCGCGTCCTCGTAGTCCTTCGCCCGAACGACGATCAGGACGGGTCCGAAGATCTCTTCCTTGTAGATCCGCATGTCGGTGGTCACCTTGTCGAACAGCGTTGCGCCCGCGAAGAATCCACCCTCGTGGCCTTCGAGCACGAAGCCGCGGCCGTCGACCACCAGTTCGGCTCCCTCGTCCACACCGATCTGGGTGTAGTCGTTGACGCGCTTCAGCGCATCGCTGCCCACGAGCGGGCCGAAGTCCGCGTTCTCGTCGTCGCTGCGGCCGATCTTCAGCTTCGCCACCCGCTCGGTCAGTTTGGCGACCAACGCGTCGGCGGTCTCCTCCCCGACCGGTACCGCGACGGAGATGGCCATGCAGCGCTCGCCGGCCGAACCGTAGGCGGCACCGAGTAGTGCGTCGGCGACCTCGTCGAGGTCGGCGTCGGGCATCACGAGGGCGTGGTTCTTGGCTCCACCGAAGCACTGTGCGCGCTTGCCGTGCTGGGCTGCCGTCTCGTAGATGTACTGCGCGATGGGCGTCGAGCCGACGAAGCCGATGGCCTTGACGCGCTCGTCGGTGAGCAATACGTCGACAGCAGTCTTGTCACCGTTGACGACGTTGAACACACCCGGCGGCAGTCCTGCTTCGAGGAAGAGCTCGGCGAGCTTGAGTGGCACGGACGGGTCGCGCTCGGAGGGCTTGAGAATGAAGGCGTTTCCGCAGGCGATGGCCGGGCCGGCCTTCCACAGGGGGATCATCGCGGGGAAGTTGAACGGGGTGATGCCGGCGACGACGCCGAGCGGCTGACGCATCGAGTAGACGTCGATTCCGCCGCCTGCACCTTCGGTGTACTCGCCCTTGAGCAGATGCGGGACGCCGACGGCGAACTCCACGACCTCGACGCCGCGCTGGATGTCACCCTTGGCGTCGGCGATCGTCTTGCCGTGTTCGGAGGAAAGCATACGGGCGAGCTCTTCCATATCGCGAGTGACCAAGGCGAGGAACTTCATGAGCACCCGCGCACGACGCTGCGGGTTCCAGGTTGCCCATTCACGTTGAGCCTGTTCGGCGTCGGCGATAGCGGCCTCGACCTCGGATACGTCGGCCAGGGGAACCCGGGCCTGAACCTCGCCGGTGTTGGGGTCGAAGACGTCCCCGAAGTTTCCGGAGGTGCCTGCGACATGCTTGCCGCCGATGAAGTGCGTGAGTTCGCGAGCCATGGAGTTTGTCCGTCCTCGAGCGTGGAAGTGAAGTACGCCCATCCTATAGTCGGATGTCCATGTAAGTCCAGAAGTGGTCACATCCGGTCGTAGAACTGCCTCAGATCGGCACCGGCGCGACTGACCTCGGCCTCGGTGGAGCCGTCGGCGCGGAAGATGCGGCGCAGGATCAACGGATCGAGATCGTCCACCGCGGGAGCGAACGACACCTGGGGAAGTTCGGGGAACGACGCGCGATCGGCGAACCAGTCATCGGGGTCGAACTCGTCGTCCGCGTCACCGACGCCCTCGATCAGTTGATCGAGATCGACTCCACGCAGCGTCAGGATGGTCGCGGCGGACGCGTCGATGTGCTCGGCGGCGATGTACATCAGAGCCGCCGCGTGTTTGCAGGGCCACCCGTCGTCGGGGCATGTGCAGTCGAAGTCGAGCTGCCCCTTGTCGTGCGGCAGCAATACCGACGCCAGTGCCTGCGGAATGGCATTGGAGGCCAGCTCGGCCAGCATGCCGGGGTTCGATCGCACCCTGCCGACCAGCGCGGCAACCTCACCCTGCGTGAGCGGGTCGACGGTGACCGAAGCCGAGAACGGCTCGAGCTGACTGCCCTGCACCTCGCCGTAGATCTGCCCGCGCTCGACCCCGAGAGTGAGCACCTGCCCTTGGCGCGCATACGTTCTGCCCCGAGCGATCCGACCCGGATCCGCGAGGTCCTCCATGGCCGCGACGAAGTGCCTGCCCCACCACGTCTGCCCGAAAGCACCGCGCTTGTTTCTGGACTCGATGCCGCCCTTGGCTTTTCGACGCTTTCCGTACTGCGAGAAGTCGACCATCACTCCCCCACCGCATCCTCGCTGAGGCGGAACAGTTCCTGCAGCTCCGCGGTGTCCATTTCGGTCACCCAGTTCTCGCCGGTGCCCACCGCCAGATTCGCCAGATCCTGCTTGGAGACGAGCATCGAGTCGATCCGTTCCTCCACGGTGCCCACGCACAGCAGTTTGCGCACCTCGACGTTCTTGCGCTGCCCGATGCGAAAGGCCCGGTCCGTCGCCTGATTCTCCACCGCCGGATTCCACCAACGATCCAGATGAACGACATGATTGGCGGCCGTGAGATTCAACCCGGTGCCGCCGGCCTTGAGTGAGAGCATCATGATCGGCGGACCGCCATCGCTCTGGAACTTCTCCACCATCTCGTCGCGCTTGGACTTGCTCACGCCGCCGTGCAGAAACGGCACCTCGGTCCCGAATCGATCGGCGAAGTAGGGTGCCACGAGCTCACCGAACTCCCTGAACTGCGTGAACAGCAGGGCTTTCTCGTTGTCGCCCAGAATCGAGTCGAGCATGTCCTCCACCAAACCGATCTTGCCCGAGCGATGCTGCCCCCTCTTGAGCACCGGCGAGCCGTCGGACAGGAAATGGGCGGGGTGATTGCACACCTGCTTGAGACGAGTGAGCGCGGACAACACCGCACCCTTGCGCTTCATGCCCTTCGCGTCGGCGATCTGCGCCATCATCTCGTCGACGACCGCCTTGTACAGCGCGGCCTGCTCGGCCGTGAGGTTGGCGCGCACGGTCATCTCGTTCTTCTCGGGCAGATCCGAGATGACCGTCGGATCGGTCTTGACGCGGCGCAGAATGAACGGCGAGGTGATGGCGCGCAGACGCGAGACCGCGTTCTCGTCGTTCTCGCGCTCGATCGGAACCGAGAATCGCTTCCGAAAATCCGACGGCCTACCGAGCATTCCCGGGTTGGCGAAGTCGAGAATGGACCGCAGCTCGTCCAGGCGATTCTCGACCGGTGTTCCGGTGAGCGCCAACTTGTGATCCGCGGGGATCGCGAGCGCCGCCTTGGCCTGCACGGTGCCCGAGTTCTTGATGTGTTGCGCCTCGTCGAGGACCACACGACGCCACGTCTGCTCCGCCAACTGCGCACGATCCTTGGCCATCAGCGCGTACGTGGTGACGATCAGATCGTGCTCGGCTATTGCCCGATCGAGCTCCCCGCCCTTCGACCGGGCCGGACCGTGATGCACCAGCACTCGCAGTGCCGGAGTGAACTTCGCCGCCTCACGCTGCCAGTTGCCGACCACCGACATCGGTGCCACCAGCAGCGTCGGCGTCGAACTCTTCTCGTGCGCGAGCAGTGTCAACACCTGCAGCGTCTTGCCGAGCCCCATGTCGTCGGCGAGCACCGCCCCGAGACCGAGCCGACTCATGAACGCGAGCCAATCGAGCCCGCGCTGCTGATACGGCCGCAGAGTCGCATTCACTTCGGGCGGTACAGGGATCGTCTCCGGCACCGCACCGGGCTCGAGCAACGTGGCCGCCCATCCCGAGGCTCGAATGTCCTGGACCGGAGCCGGCGGTGGATCGGCCAGCGTCATCTCGCGCATCAGCGTGCTCAGCGCCGTCCCGTCGCCGTGATGCTCGGCGACGTACTTGGCGGCTCGCGCGAGCTGACCGCCGTCGGCCAGCACCCACTGACCGCGCAGCCGCACGAGATCGCCCTTCGAGACGGCGAGTCTGTTCATCTCCGCCTCGGTGAGCACCATGTCGCCGAGTTGGAGCTGCCAGTCGTAGGACACCAGTTCGTCCATGCCGACCGCCCGATCGGCGGCCGCTTTCGTCACCGCGGGCGAATCGACGCGCAGCCTCATCGACGGATCCAGCCTGGTCCAGGCCCGAGGGAGCAGCACCGTCGTTCCGGTGGCCTGCAGTGCCGTCGCACCGTGTTCGACGAGGTCGATGACCACCGACGTCGGAAGCAACAGATCGAGGGTGCCTTCCTGAGACGGCAGATCACGCAGTCTCGGGTACGCCGCCACGGCATCGCCGAGCTTGCGCACGGCGATGGAGAGCAGAGTGGCATCGACCTTGCGGCTCATCGGAACCGGTCGCGGCGCTTCACCGTCGGCTCGCAGACACACCTGCAGCGTCCAGTACGACTCCGCTGCTTCCTCGGAGGAACCGTCGACGGCGTCATCGGCGTCGTCGGGTTCGAGCAGGCGTAGCACCAGGGACGGCTCGTCGACGGTGAGGCTTCCGCGCCAGTTCTCGAGCAACGTCGAGATCTGTTGGGTGCCATCTGCATACGGGTCGTCGCGAATCAAAGCCGACAACAGCGGATGCTCCGAGTCAGGTCTACCCAGAACCGATCTGACGATCGGATCGGTGAGCTCCTCGACCATGTCGTCGAGAATCTTCTTGGGCCGCTCGCCCGCCCGCTGCACCGACGGCATCGCGACGGCGAGTTCACTCAGCCAGGCCCGTTGACGTTCACCCCCGACCAGACGCCACCGTGGCCACCACTGCCCGTCCGTCAACTTCAGGGCCGGAACGACGCGACCGCCGCGGACCCAGCGTTCGATTCCGCGGGCGACGTGTGCCAGGTAGCGGAGATCACCGGAGATCGACGCGTGCTCGGACGGCGTCCGCAACAACAGCTCGGCTGCGTCGTGCGGGGCGAGGGCGATGGCCGGGACCTGCACCGGGGCCCGCGCGGTGGCACCGCCTCCGGACGCCGGGAACGAGACATCGGCACGGTGCCGAAACGTTCTGGTGAGGATGTGCGCGTGGGTCGGCGGCAAATCGGGTTCGTCGCCGGTGGTGATCTCGTCGTCCCACAGCATCAGCCCGGCACCGGGAGACCAGAGACCGTGCAGCATCGGTCCATCCAACCAGCAGACACCGACACACCTCAGGTTGAGGCGCTCCCGAGCGAGTCACCGGGTGAGGCACAGTATGTACATGATCGCGTATGGCTTCTGTGAATACGGCGGACCCGACACCGAATACCTTCTGGATTTGCCCGTCGCCGAGCCGGGACCGGGGCAGATTCTCGTGGCGGTCCACGCCGCCGGGGTCAATCCTGCGGATTGGAAGGTGCGGGCAGGCAATCGCAAGGACACCGTGCAGATCACCTTGCCCGCGGTTCTGGGTCGGGAAGTATCGGGCACTGTCGTGTCGGCCGGTGCCGGTGTGGCCGACTTCTCGGTGGGCGACCACGTGTTCGGAGCCACCGCGTCGGGATACGGAGGCTATGCGCAGTACACCGTGCTCAACGCGTCGAGCACTGCCCACAAGCCGGAGGCCGTCTCGTGGGCAGCCGCGGCCACCCTGCCGGTCGCTGCCGGGACCGCATACGACGCGCTGCGCCGACTCGCCGTCGGCGCGGGCGATTCCATCCTGGTGCTCGGCGCCGGTGGCGGCGTAGGTTCGGCCGTTCTGCAACTCGCGCGCGCCGACGGTATCGACGTTCTCGCCGTCGCGAGTGCGGGCAAGCAGGAGTGGATCGAAAGCCTCGGAGCCGAATTTCTCGCCTCCGGCCCCGACTTCGTCGATTCGATCTCGCGACCGGTGAACGGCCTCGTCGACCTCGTCGGAGGCGAGACGTTGCGCGCTGCCGCGACCGCCGTGACGGCGGGGGTACCGATCGTGAGCGTCGCAGACCCGATGCTCGCGGCGCAGTGGGGCGGTTCCGGAGTCGATCGCGACCGCACCACCGCAGCATTCGCGCGGCTGGCGGACCTGACCGCGTCGGGCGTCATTCGTCCGCGTATCGACCATGCGTTCCCGCTCGAGCGTGCGGGTGAGGCTCTCGCCCTCGTCGAGGATGGACACGTGCTCGGCAAGGTCGTCGTCGAGGTTCGCTGACGCCGGGTGCGGGTGCGCCTTACTGTCGGTACCTTCCGGCACACTGCTGTCGCGAGGACCGATGACCGAGTACGAAGATCGATGATGGGGCGTGCGTGAGAAAGCTGTGGGTAGCGGTACTGCTGGTGATCGCTGCAGCCGTGATGGCTGTGTTCGGATCGTGCGACCGGCCCGTCGTCCCCGGTTTCTCCCCCGCCGAACCGGCTCCGGGTAGTCCCACCCGCACTCAGATCGAGGAGTTGCTCACCCAGGTTCGCGTGGTCGCCGCCAGGCCCGATGCTCTCGGCTACGAGCGCGGATGCAAGAGCGACGAAGGGTGTGTGTTCGGCCCGGCGTGGACGGACGACTACGACGGGCCGGGTGGTCACGACGGCTGCGGTACCCGCGACAACGTCTTGGCGCTGTCGATGACCGAGGTCGAGTTCCGCGCAGGCACTCGCGACTGCGTCGTGTTGTCGGGTTCGCTCGCAGATCCGTACTCCGGTGAGCCGATGCAGTTCACCAAGTCCGACGCCGGAAAGATTCAGATCGATCACGTCTACCCCCTGTCCGCTGCGTGGGACATGGGCGCGAACACGTGGTTGCCCGACAAGCGCATTCGGTTCGCCAACGACGTGGCGTTCAATCTGCTCGCGGTCAACGGAGCAGACAATCAGAGCAAGAGCGACAAGACGCCCTCGCAATGGTTGCCGCCGAACGCGGCCTACCACTGCTTCTACGCGGGTAAGTACCTGTCGGTCGCTGCCCAGTACGAGCTGCCGATCACCCAGGCCGATCAGGGTGTTCTCGCTTCGGTCGCCTCGACGTGCGCGGCGTAACGTCTCAGCGATGGCAACAGCACGCCCGCGTGGCTTCCTCGACCGTGAGACTCAGCTCTGTATGTCCCTGTCCGGCCGACCGAGCAACATCGGAACTCGCTTCCACAACTATCTCTACGACGAGTTGGACCTGAATTTCGTCTACAAGGCGTTCACCACCACCGACCTCGTCGCCGCGGTGGGAGGCGTTCGCGCGCTGGGCATTCGAGGCTGCGCCGTCTCCATGCCGTTCAAGGAAGACGTGATCGAACTGGTCGACGTGATGCACGAGTCCGCGAGCGCGATCGAATCCGTCAACACGATCGTCAACGAGAACGGCGTCCTTCACGCGTACAACACCGACTACCAGGCCGTCGCGAACCTACTCGCCGCAAGTGGCTTCTCGACCGACTACTCGGTGGCCGTCACCGGCAGCGGCGGCATGGCCAAGGCTGTCGTTGCCGCACTGCGGGATTCGGGTTACACCCGGGGCACCGTCGTCGCCCGCAATGCGAACACCGGCCCGGCCCTCGCCGGGATCTACGGCTACGACTGGTCGGCCTCAGCAGTGGGCGCAGACCTGCTGGTGAACGTGACCCCGGTGGGTATGGCCGGCGGGCCGGACGCTGATTCGGCACCGTTCACCGAACAGCAGATCGACGCAGCGAAGGCCGTGTTCGACGTGGTCGCCATGCCGTCGGAGACGCCGCTGATCGTTGCCGCCCGAGCGGCGAACAAGCCCGTGATCACCGGCGCTCAGGTCATCGCTCTCCAAGCGGCAGAACAGTTCGTTCTCTACACCGGAGTGCGGCCGTCGGACGAACAGATCGCGCGCGCATCGGAGTTCTCGCGTAGCTGACTCACAGGTGCTGCCACCGGGGCTTGTTGGCGTAGGCGTACCGGTAGTACTCCGCGAGTGCGAGCGACGACGCCGCAGCCTCGTCCAACAGCACCGTGGCGTGCGGGTGCCATTGGATCGCCGACGCCGGACAACGCGCCGACAACGGTCCTTCGACGGCTGCCGCCACCGCGTCGGCTTTCGACCCCCCCGTTGCGATCAACACCAGGTGGCGCGCCTCGTCGATGGTGCCGAGTCCCTGCGTCAGTACGTGATGCGGCACGTCCTCCGGCGAATCGAAGAACCGGGCATTGTCGACGCGAGTCTGTTCGGTCAGCGTCTTCACCCGCGTCCGCGATCGCAGCGATGATCCCGGCTCGTTGAACCCGATGTGTCCGTCGGTGCCGATTCCGAGGATCTGAACATCGATGCCTCCTGCGGCAGCGATCGCCGCGTCGTACCGCTGCGCCTCGGCCGCGATGTCGTCCGCTTCGCCGTCGGGCGAGAACACCGCGGCGTCGTCCAGATCGACGTGGTCGACGAAGTTCTCTCGAATGAACGAGAAGTACGACTGCTCTGCTGTTTTCGCCAGTCCGATGTATTCGTCGAGCAGGAAGGCTCGACATCGCGCGAACGACAGGCCGTCGTCCCGATGCCGCCGCGCCAGTTCGCGATACGTGCCCACCGGGGTGGATCCGGTCGCCAGTCCCAGTACGGGAGTGGAGCCGGCTCGTGCGACTCGGTCGACGATGTCGGCGGCTGTTCGGTCCACTGCGTCGACCCCCTCGAGGATCACGACCTCCATTTAGCTGTCCTCTCCGATTGCAGTTCCGCCTCTGATCACCCGTAGTGGCTCGAACGCCGCGTCGACCACCAGCACGTCGGCTCTCATGCCCTGTTCGAGGCAACCGATGTCGGAGCCGAGGCCGATGGACGCTGCCGGAGTCGAGGATGCAGCCCGTACCGCTTCGACCAGTGGCACGCCGGCCTCCAGCACGGCGCGGCGCAACAGGTCCAGAACTGTCGCGGTTCCGCCTGCGATCGGGGCGGTCTCGGGATCTGCGTCGCGGGACAACCGTGCGATCGAGTGGTGGACGGTCACATCCAGTGGTCCGAGTCGATAGCGACCGTCCGGCATACCGGCCGCGGCCATCGCGTCGGACACCAGCGCGATCCGTGCGCCACCGACGAGATCGAACACCGCGCGCACGGTCTCGTCGGCGAGATGTACCCCGTCGCCTATCAATTCGAGCACCATCACGCTGCGCCCCGCGGCCGCCAAGCACTCGCTCACCGGGCCCGGCGACCGATGATGCCAGGTCGGCATTCCGTTGAACAGGTGCGTGGCCGTCATCGGACCGTCCCCCAGCGACTCGATACCGCGTCGGGTGGTGAGCGCATCGGCGTCCGTGTGCCCGATGCTCGGCAGTATCCCGTTCTCCCGCAACATCTCTGCGATGGCGTTGAATCCGTCGATCTCGGGTGCAAGGGTCATCGACCGCACCGATCCCCGGCCCGCGCCCAGTATGTCGCGTAACAGTCCGGGATCTCCGCTGCGCAGCGAGGCCGGGTCCTGTGCGCCGCAGCGGGCGACGGACAGGAACGGCCCCTCGAGGTGGACGCCGGCAATGTCACCGGAGTCGTACAGATCGGCCAACAGCGACGTCTGCGTGATCAGCCGTTCCGGCGGTGCCGACACCAGTGAGGCGAGCATCGTCGTGGTTCCGCGGGAGCGGTGATGCCGTACCGCCGTCATGAGATCGACGGCCGGTGAATCCGGAAAGGAGGCTCCGGCTCCACCGTGGCAGTGCAGATCGACCAGACCTGGGAGGATCGTCGAATTCGTCTGCGGTACTGCCTCTCCGGGCCACGCCGCTGCCGGTCCGACCCACGAGATCCGGTCTCCCGTCGACGCGAGAACGCCGTCCTCGATGACCTGCTCGCGCGTGACGACCCGCCCGCGGTGCGTCGTCGTAGTGGATGCGGTCATGCCCGGTCGGGTTCGAGCACTGCGTCGTCCTCACGTCCGGGGGTGCGCAGGTTCCACTTCTTGATGACGAAGCTGAACAAGAAGTAGTAGATCACCGCGTACATCAGGCCGATCGGAATGAGCAGCCACGCCTTGGTGGCGATTCCGTAGTTCAGCAGGTAGTCGATGCCGCCGGCGGAGAAGAAGAATCCGTCGTGGATTCCGAGGGCATTGGTCAACGCCATCGAGGTTCCGGTCAACACGGCGTGGATGATGTAGAGCGGCCAGGCGACGAACATGAACGAGTATTCGAGCGGCTCGGTGATCCCGGTGACGAAGGCAGTCAGGCCGGTGGACAACATGATTCCGCCGACGATCTTCTTCTGCGACGGCTTGGCGTTGCGGTAGATCGCGAATGCCGCAGCGGGAAGTGCGAACATCATGATCGGGAAGAATCCGGTCATGAACACTCCGGCGGACGGATCGCCGGCGAAGAACCGGTTCAGATCACCACGGACCAATTGACCGCCTGCATCCTGGTAGTCCCCCACGAGGAACCAGACGACGGAGTTCAGAATGTGGTGCAGCCCTGTGGGTATGAGCATGCGATTGGCGAAGCCGTAGATTCCGCTGCCCACCACACTGTGGTCGGCGACGGTGTTGCCCACCCATTGGAGAGCACTGTAGAAGAGTGGGTACACGAACGACATGATCACGGCGACAACGAGACCGGTGATCGCCGTCATGATCGGCACCAGACGACGTCCACTGAAGAAGCCGAGGTAGTCCGGCAGCTTCTGTCGATAGAAGCGCTGCCAGAGAATTGCCGAGAGCAGTCCGATGACGATGCCCGCCAGAACGCCGTAGTCGATTACGGCCGGGTCACCGTTGGCGTCGACCTCTCCGTCGAGCACAACGGGCGACATGGCCGTGAAGACGCCGTTCATCACCATGTAGCCGACCACCGCTGCGAGCGCTGTCGAACCGTCGGACTTCTTGGCCCAGCCGATGGCGATACCGACTGCGAAGATGAGAGGAAGCCAGGTGAACACCGCCTGACCTGCGGCGGAGATGACCGCTGCGGCGGTCTCCAGTGCGCTGAATCGGCCCAGCAGGTCATCCTGCCCGAGCCGCAGGAGAATGCCGGCGGCGGGCAGAACAGCGATCGGGAGCATGAGGCTGCGACCGAATCGCTGCAGCCCGGCCAATGAGCGAGATTCCTTCTTCGGCTCGGTGTCGACCGAGTCCGTCTTCTTCGGGGTCATGGCGACCTTCTCTTCGAGGCTGGTCCTTCGAGGGCGATTTCGCTGTTGTGACCGGGTGCCATCAGGGGTACTGTCCGGTCATTACCAGTTGTAGTTTGGCCAGGTGGCAAGCACATGTCAACCCGGCCGTGTGATCCACCCGACAGATTTACGCCGACAGAAAGCGAGAACCCCACATGTCCAAAGCGGACGCGATCGTCGCAGGCCTCGGTGGTGCCGACAACATCGTCGAGATCGAAGCGTGCATCACTCGGCTGCGCACCGAGGTGAAGGACGGGTCGTTGGTGAACGAGGCAGCACTCAAGGCGGCAGGTGCCCACGGCGTATTTCACAAAGGAACCGCAGTTCAGGTCATCGTCGGCCCCGAAGCGGACACGCTCGCAGAAGACATCGGCGACATCCTGTGAGCGACACCAGGGCGATCCTCAGCCCTGTTGCCGGCCAAGTCATCTCGCTCGCCGACGTGCCGGACCCGGTGTTCTCGGCGCAGATGGTCGGCTCCGGTGTCGCGCTGCGCCCGGCCCCGAACGACGGGTCGGTCGAGGTTCGCTCACCGGTCGCGGGCACGATCCTCAAACTCCACCCGCACGCGTTCGTCGTCTTCACCGAGGACAAGGCGGGCGTGTTGGTGCACATCGGCATCGACACCGTGAAGATGAAGGGCGCGGGGTTCGACATCGTTGCAGCAGAGGGTGATCGAGTCGAGGCCGGCGACCTCGTCGTCACCTACGATCCGGCAGCGATCGCGGCGGCAGGCTACTCCGATGTCGTCCCCGTGGTCCTGATGGATTCGAAGCCGGATTCGGTGACGAGTGCGAGCATCGACAACACCGTGGCAGTGGGCGACCTACTGTTCGAGCTGCCCTGATCTCACCGACGCTGCGACGTGCGTCGCCCGCCCTGGACTTCCATCGACAACTGATACCGATCGCAGCGGTACCAGCTTTCGGTGTGCTCGAGCGGCTCGTCGCCGCTGAAGGAGACGCGGTCGAAATACAGCACGGGGGCACCGCGCTTGGTGCCGAGCAGGGTGGCGGTATCACTGTCGGCCGCAGTGGCTTTGACGGTCTGCTCGGCCCGGTCGATGGTCAACCCGTAATGGATCTGTACGGCCTCGTACACGGACCTGCTCAGGTCGTGCTCGATCAGGCCGGGGAGCAAGGAAGCTCGGTACCACGCGTCGTCGACGCTGACCGGTTCGGCATCGGCCAGTCGTAGACGCTTGACGTGGTAGGTCTGTTCTCCGTCGGCCAGGCCGAGAGCACGAGTCGTTGCCGCAGAGGGGCTTTCGAGTCGCGCGAACAGCACTACCGTCGTGGGCGTCAATCCTTGCGCGCGCATCTCCTCCGAGAACGACGCGAGGTGCAGACGAGACTGTACGGTGCGACTGGCCACGAACGTGCCCTTGCCACGGACCCGCACCAGGTGTCCGTCGTTGACGAGCTGGCCGATGGCTTCGCGAACGGTGATGCGGCTGACGCCGTAGTCCTCCATCAGTTTTCGCTCGCTGGGCATCAGATCGCCGGGTTGCAGCTCCTTGGTGCAGCGGTGCAACAGAATTGCGCGAAGCTGTTCGTGCTTCGGGACCTGACTGTCCCTCAGATGTACGGGCATCACCACTGCGCCGGCCTTTCGATCACTCGCCGAACCAGCGGTACGGACTGGTCCGGTCCAACCCAAAGACTACGTCACGTCGACGGTGCCCCGACAGCATTCGGCCACCGCCGCCAGGCGTCGACTCGGCTCGAGGGGAAACGACGCGACAGGCGACGGCTCACAGTGCATCATCGTCAGTCGTGACCACTGCCGACGCCGCCGACAGACCGACGCCGCTCTCGACCCCCGTCAGCGCTGGAATCGTGGCCTCACTGGTCGGCTTCACCAGCTCGTTCGCCGTCGTGCTGACGGGCCTGCGGGCGGTGGGTGCCAGCCCGACCGAGGCGGCCTCCGGATTGCTGGCACTGTGCGTCACCCAAGCCGCGGGCATGATGTGGCTCGCGCGCAGATACCGACAGCCCATCACGCTGGCGTGGTCGACGCCCGGTGCGGCTCTCCTGGCCGGAACCGGCATCGTCGTCGGAGGGTGGCCTGCGGCGGTGGGTGCGTTCGTCACTGTCGGGGTGCTGATCGTCCTGACGGGCCTGTGGCCGAGACTCGGCGCGCTCGTCTCGAGAATTCCGGTACCACTCGCGCAGGCAATGCTGGCCGGAGTGCTCCTTCCTCTCTGCGCGGCACCGGTGGTCGCCTTCGCCGACTCCCCCGCTCGGATAGCGCCGGTGGTACTCGTCTGGCTCGTCGTACTTCGGTTCAGTGCACGCTGGGCAGTTCCTGCAGCATTCGCCGCGGCGGCGGCGGTCATCGCGGCCGACTTGATCGGCGGCGGCACCCCCGTCGCGGCCTCCGATCTGATTCCCCGAATCGACTGGACGGTTCCGCACTGGAGCTGGCAGGCCACCATAGGTATCGCGGTGCCGTTGTACATCGTGACCATGGCGTCCCAGAACATCCCGGGCACCACGGTCATGGCATCGTTCGGGTTCCGAATTCCTTGGCGTGCGTCGATGACCGTCACCGGAACCGGCACCGTCCTGGGCGCATTCGCCGGCGGTCACACGATCAACCTCGCCGCGATCAGCGCTGCGCTCTCGGCGAATCCCAGTGCCCATCCGGACCCGAAGCGGCGATGGGTCGCCGCCTTCTCGGCCGGATCCTCCTACCTGGTGCTGGCGTTGCTGTCCACGGCCTTGGCGACTCTGGTCGCCGCCGCTCCCGCAGGTGTGGTGGAAACCGTTGCCGGGCTTGCCCTGTTGGGAACTCTCGCGGCGTCGTTGTTCGGCGCACTCGAACATGCATCGGATAGAGAAGCGACGGTTCTGACTTTCCTCGTCGCTGCGTCGGGCCTGACATTCGCGGGAATCGGCTCCGCATTCTGGGCCTTGGTCGTCGGTCTGGTGGTCCGGGCAATCCTGCGGCGGCAGTCCCCGGCGGTGCCCGCTACCGACGCCACTGATTAGGGTCACATTCATGACCGATCAGGTGAACCCAGGGCCGGAGTTGTCGCATGCATCGGACTTTCCGGCACTGTGGCCCGTGGCGACGCGATGGGACGACAACGACCACTACGGCCACGTCAACAACGTCACCTACTACGCGTACTTCGATACCGCCGTCAACGGTTGGTTGATGGAGACGACGGGACTCGACATCCGGACACTGCCGGCGATCGGTGTCGTCGCCGAGACCTCGTGCCGATACCTGTCCGAGTTGAGCTTTCCGGATCGCCTTCGGGTTGGCCTGGCCGTCGAGAAGCTGGGCACCCGCAGCATCGTGTACTCGCTCGGGTTGTTCCGCGAGGCAGGCGACGATGCGTTGGAGCTGGCCGCGAGGGGCCGATTCGTACACGTGTACGTCGACGGGGTCACTCGCAGACCGGTAGCGATTCCGCCCGAAATCGAGAGCGCAGCTCGCACTCTGGTGATCGGGACCGCGTCGATCTGACCGACTACAGGCCGATCTCGTCGGCTGTGCGCAACGCCCTGGTGACGATGTCGTCGATGAGCGTCGTGGTCGGCCCGCCTGCCACGGCGCGGTTTCGCGAGTCGGCTTCCATTCGGCGCATCACGCCTTCGGCGATGATCGAGAGCTTCCACAGCGCCAGGACCTGCCAGAATCCGACATCGGAGACGTCGCGCCCGGTGTGCTGCGCATACGACTCGACGAGCTCGGCCCGAGTGGGAAAGCCCGGCAGAGTCGACGCCATGAACGGACCGGCGACACCGTCGTCGGCTTGCGGCCAGTAGGCCAGCAGGCCGCCGAGGTCCGCCAACGGATCTCCGAGTGTGCACAGCTCCCAGTCGACGACCGCGGCGGCACGACCGTCGTCGCGAGCCGTGATGACGTTGCTGAGGTGAAAGTCTCCGTGCACCAGGGTCACCTCGTGCTGCGGAGGAATGTTGGCTGTCAATCGAGTTGCCAGCGAATCGATTCCGGGTACGTCGCGAGTGCGCGAGGATTGCCACTGCGTGGTCCACCGAGCGAGTTGGCGAGCGGCGTACGGCTTGTGGCCGGCCAGATCGGCCAGACCCGAGGACTCCAGATCCACGCGGTGAATGTCGGACAGCGCCACAGTGAGGCCGAGCCCGATTCGGCGTCTGTGATCGGGGTCGAGTTGTTCGGCTACCGCCACCGAGTCGACGACGATCCCGTCGACGAAACTCATCAGCACGAGCGGGACCTCGGAGACCGAAGAATCCTCGGTGATCGCAATCATCTTCGGAACCGGCACCGCAGTGTTCTGCAGGCCCGCAAGTATCCGATGTTCGCGCACCACATCGTGAGCGGACGCCAACAGTTTCCCCAGCGGTGGGCGTCGCAGTACCCAATTGCTGCCACCGGCGTCACGGACCGCGTAGGTGAGATTGGACTGACCGTTGCCTATCCGATCGAAGGTGAGAGGCGAGGTTGCGCCGATTCCCAATCCTGCGATCCAGGTCGATACTGCTTCTTCGTCCAGTCCCACTGCGCCCATACAGAACCCTCACTTCGCCGCGCGACACCGTTGTCGACTGCCGTCATCGGAATTCGACCGATAGTAGCGAAGCGCTTCCTCGGGTGCCGAGACCCCGAGCCGAAGATGGGTCAGCTGGCCCGACCGAAAGCGGCGACGAGCGCCGGAGTTGCGATCGCAACGGCCGGAGTAGCTGCTTCGTGGCGCTTGACAGCGATTTCGTCCACTTCACCGACGAGCAACGCAACCATCGTTTCCGGCTCCGCAGCCCAGACCGACGAGATGTTGCGCACCTCAGCGGGAGCGAAGAGCCCGCTGATCACCAGAGCGTCGATCCACTCGGCGACTGCGTCGGCCGTAGGCTCGGGCATGGTGGATCGATCGAGAGAATCCGCTTGGAACTCGTTGCAAAAGAACGCGCGGACCATATCGAGTTGTCCCTGAGACATTGCGGTCATGTTCTTCTCCTTCGAGTTTCCGGCGTCCGTAGGTGTCGAGTACCCGATTCCGACGGGTCGTGACGGGTACCACGGCCCGTGTCCAGATCGTTATCGATGTGACTGTAACGACGGAATACGGTTTTCCGATGCGGCTGAAACTACGCCCTTTTGGACGGTCTCGCCCAGGGCGAACTGGACTATGTGAGTATCGTCACATAGATTGCCCCATCCGATCAACGCTTTGCAACGAAGTCATAGTTTGCTTCACGAAATGCTGTGACGGTAACCATGCCGAGGACAAATGCCCAGCTGAGCGAGCCGAGAGCCACTCCAGGTGCGCATCGACAACCGGGGAACGGGCGTCGCCGACCCGACCCACTCGATCAGGTTTCAGGCCGAGTGACTGTTATTTTGGTAGAAACTGGTCTTGCCCCCTTATTTGCCCACCGAAAACCGACTCCGAGCATTTGACGGGGTGGGCACCGCTACCTGACACTGCACGATTGCGCACCGGCGGTCTGGCGTGATCGAACCGTGACCAGAGCAACTATCAGCCGGTTCCCATGTTCTTCACATCCGAAGTTCAGCCGGATCGGGCACGGTGGCGCTCATGCCACCATCGAGCCTGGACTCCGGACCGATCCGCGCATCACCCGACGCTTGGACGCCCGCGGTGCCGCCTGGCACCACGAGCCGACCACGCCCGCGAGCCGTCGTCGCTCGGTCGGCCGCCTCCGGTGCCTCTGCGGTCCTGCTGCTGATCCTCCTGGCGTGGGCACCGCGCGTCCCACCGTCGACGTTCGGGGAATCGACCCCTGCTTCGGCACTGGCCGCCCACGTACTCGGTGCGATCGATGTGACCGCGGTGTTGACCGCCGTCGCTGTGCTCGCCGTCGTGGCGCTGATACGAAAGCTGCCGTTCGGAATCGGGGTGGTGATCGCCTGCACCATCGGTGCCGTCGTGACCGGTGCGCTGGTTCGCGAGATCATGGGAGCGTCGATGCCGTCCGCGGACCTTCCGAGCGGTCAACTCGTCGCTGTGGCCTCCCTGCTCGCAGCAGCATCCATGGTGGCGTCCACGACGTGGCGGCCCTTGATCCTCGGTCTGGGAACCGTCGCAACACTCGCGGTGGCCGCGGCTGCCCTGATCGTCGGATCCGCGTCCATCACCGGGATCGTGACCGCAGCATCGATCGTGTTCGTGTGGTGGCCGGCGTGCTCGGTCGTCATGCTCTATTCACCGAGCGCAGCTGCCCGTGAAGCCCGCAATCCGCTCGACACCGCCGCTCTGGCCGTGCAACGCAAAATGGGGCGCTCCCGGTGATGAACAACCGGAGCGCGCCCCATCGGTACTGCTGGCGGCTCGTGACTAGAGGGCCTTGAGCTCCTCGGTCACCTCGGACACCGATTTCTTCGCGTCACCGAACAGCATCGAGGTGCCCTCGGCGAAGAACAGCGGGTTCTCGATGCCTGCGAATCCGGACGACATCGACCGCTTCAGGACGATGACGGACTTCGACTGATCGACGTTCAGGATCGGCATCCCGTGAATCGGGCTCGACGGATCGTTCCGCGCCGCCGGGTTGGTCACGTCGTTCGCGCCGATGACCAACGTGACATCGGTACGGGCGAATTCGTCGTTGATGTCGTCCATCTCCTTCATCGCGTCGTACGCTACGTCGGCCTCTGCAAGGAGCACGTTCATGTGCCCTGGCATGCGACCGGCCACGGGGTGAATGGCGTACTTGACCTCGACACCCTTCGACTCGAGCAGCTTGGCCATGTCCTTGACCGCGTGCTGTGCCTGCGCAACGGCGAGGCCGTATCCGGGAACGACGATGACCTGGTTGGCGTAGGCCATCTGAATGGCAGCGTCGGCTGCGGACGTGGCCTTGGCCGTTCCCCCACCTGCACCCGCGGGACCTGCAGCCGCGTCTCCACCGCCGAATCCGCCCGCGACGATCGCCGGAATGGAACGGTTCATGGCCTTGGCCATGAGGTTGGTCAGGATCGTGCCGGACGCGCCGACGATCATGCCTGCCACGATCATCGCGGTGTTGTTGAGCGCCAGACCTGCAGCCGCGGCGGACAAGCCGGTCAGAGCGTTGAGCAGCGAAATGACGACCGGCATGTCCGCGCCGCCGATGGGCAGCACCACCGTCAGACCGAGAATTCCGGCGAGTACGAGAACCGCAACGATCCACCACTGCGACACCCCGCCGCCCGGAGTGGCGTTGATGCCGATCACCACGGCAGCTGCGACCGCGCCGATCAGCAGCAGAGCGTTGAGCGGTTGCTGCAACTTACCGATGGTGATGGGCGAACCGGGCAGCGTCTCCTGCAGCTTGAGAAACGCGATCAGCGATCCCCAGAACGAGATGGACCCGATGATCGCTGCGAACAGCGACCCGATGACGATATGGACCGTCGGCGATTCACCGTGCTTGAAGTTCGAGAATCCCGACGTGTCGAGGAACTCGGCCCAGGCGATCAGTGCGACCGTTCCACCGCCGACGCCGTTGAACAGAGCCACCAACTGTGGCATCGCGGTCATCTTGACCCGGCGAGCAGGCGGGATACCGAGCGCAACGCCGACGACCAGACCGACGACGATCAGAATCCAGTTGCCGGTGTCTCGGATGGAGATCAGCGTCGCCACCACAGCGAGGAACATGCCGATCGCGGCGATCTGATTGCCGCGCACGGCCGTCTTCGGTCCGGTCAGACCCATCAGGCCGTAGATGAACATGCCGAAGGCGACGATGTAGAGAATGTTGACGAGATTGTCCATCAGGAGTCAGCACCCTTCGTGGCCTTGGCAGGGACCGGCTTGGACTTGAACATGCCGAGCATGCGATCGGTGACGACGAATCCACCGATGACGTTGACGGTTCCGAACACGAGAGCGACGAACAGGATGACCTGCAGGCCGATGGACGGATCCTCGACCTTGCCGAGCACCACCAGGGCACCGAGCACGACGATGCCGTGGATGGCATTGGTTCCCGACATCAACGGGGTGTGCAAGGTGTTGGGCACCTTGGAGATCACCGCGAAGCCGACGAACCCGGACAACACCAGGATCGCAATGTTCGCGAGCAGCGGGGTGTACATCAGTTCTCCTTCTCACGTGTCACGCAGGCACCGGCGAGAACCTCGTCCGAGAAATCGGGGGCGAGCTTGCCGTCGACCAACATGAGTTCGAGCAATGCCGAGATGTTCTTCGAGTACAGCTCGCTGGCGTGCTCGGGCATCGAGGCCGGCAGGTTCAACGGCGAGCAGATGGTGACGTCGTGCTTGACGACGGTCTCCCCCGGCTCGGTGAGTTCACAGTTACCGCCGGTCTCACCTGCGAGGTCGACCACGACGCTGCCGGGCTTCATGCCCTCGACGGCTGCGGCCGTGACCAGTCGCGGGGCGGGGCGTCCGGGCACCAACGCGGTGGTGATGACCACGTCGAATCCCTTGATCGCCTCTTCGAGAGCCTTCTGCTGTTGCACCCGCTCGTCCTCGGTCAGCTCACGTGCGTATCCGCCCTCGCCTGCAGCGTCGATCCCGAGATCGAGCCACTGCGCGCCGACGGAGCGAACCTGATCGGCGACCTCAGGACGCACGTCGTACCCGGTGGGGCGGCCGCCGAGACGCTTCGCGGTGGCGAGCGCCTGCAGACCTGCCACGCCGACGCCCAGTACCAGCACGGTGGCTGGCTTGACGGTGCCCGCGGCGGTGGTGAGCATCGGGAAGAACCGGGTGGACTCGGACGCGGCCAGCAGCACGGCCTTGTAGCCGGCGACGTTGGCCTGAGAGGACAGAGCGTCCATCACCTGCGCCCGCGAGATCCGCGGGATCGCTTCGACGGCGAACGCCTGCACTCCGGCCGCCTTCAACGCCCCGATGCTGTTCTCCGCGTTACGCGGTGCCAGAAATCCGATGAGCGTCGAACCCGACGTCAGCTTGGCGATCTCGGCGTCGGACGGCGGCGCGACCTTGACCACGACGTCCGCCGACCATGGATCACCGATGGTCGCTCCTGCGGCGACGTACAGCTCGTCGGGAATCAGTGCGCCGAGACCGGCACCCGATTCGACGACGATCTCCACGCCCTTACCCGTCAGGGAGGCAACGATCTTGGGCACCAGGGCGACGCGACGCTCGCCCTCCCCCGATTCCCGAACCACACCGACGACAGTCGTGGGTCCCGAACCCTTCTCAGTGCTCTGCGATGTATCCAAATCTCCGTCTTCCTGCGTTGAATGGTGTCCACTGATCGGCCAAAGGCCCCGAACGTGCGACGAGTGGACGAACCCATGCGACAAAGGCACAAGGTCCCTGATAGTAGCCAGAGGAAACAGACCGCGGGTAACCCGGAACACAGTCCGATTCGTTCTGAATCGAGTCCGTTCGGCATTCCGCAGCTACAGGACGAGCAATTGTGATGCACGCCATACAGGTCTATCGGTGATGATCGGACCCTACAGTGACAACCGTGGAATCTTGCATCTTCTGTGCCATCGTCGCCGGCGACGCCCCCGCACACCGCGTGTTCGAGAACGACCATGCGGTGGCCTTTCTCGACATCCGGCCGGTCAGTCGCGGTCACCTGCTGGTCGTGCCGCGCGAGCATTCGACGGACTTGAACTCGACCCATCCGGCCGCGGCGGCGGACGTATTTCGCGTCGGGCACACGCTGGCGCGCGCGGTGCGCCACTCGGACCTGCGCGCCGACGGAGCCAACATCGTGATCAACGACGGCAAGGCCGCGTTCCAGACGGTGTTCCACCTGCATCTCCACGTGGTGCCCCGCTGGCACCGGGACAGGTTGCGAATCGCGGCAGGTTTGGTGACGCGTCGCCTCCGTGAGCCCGAGCGTGTCGCGGACGCCGTTCGCCTCGGGCTGGCCCGGCTGAACGACGAATCGACAGCATGAGGCTGTTCCTGTCGTCGTATCGATTCGGCGGCCACTCCGACGCTTTCGTCGCACTCACCGGGCCGCCGTCCGATCTCGCGGTCATCGCGAACGCATCGGACGCATGGCCACGCGCCGCCCGCGAATCCTCGCTCGGAAGCGAGTTCGGCCCGCTGCGGGCGCTCGGGTACCGGCCTGCCGAACTGGATCTGCGCGACTACGTGGGTCGGCCCGCCGCTTTCGAGCGCGCACTGGACGGCTTCGGTGTGGTGTGGGTGCGCGGGGGCAACACCTTCGTCCTGCGCGCTCAGCTCGCCCGCTCGGGCGCAGACGAAATACTGGCCGAGCGTGTTCGGCGGGGATCGATCGTGTACGGCGGATACAGCGCGGGCGCGTGCGTGGCCGCACCATCGTTGGTCGGAGTCGAGGACGCGGACGACCCCGGCGAGGTCAGGCCCGCCACCGGTGTCGATCCAGTATGGACCGGACTCGGTCTGGTCGATTTCTCGATCGTCCCGCACCTGGATTCCGTTCTGGACGAGAACGATTCGGGGCATGCAACGGTGCAACGTCTACGCCGGGACGGTATCGAGTGCCACGGGTTGACCGACGACCAGGCCATCGTCGTCGATGCGTCGGGGACGCGTGTGCTCGGTAGATGACCTTCGTTCACCCCAGGCGGGCAAGTGGGGCGAGCCGGTCGAGCGAGGACCACGCCAGCGAGCACCGTCTGGCGGTCATTTCGTCGGCGTCGAGCACCAGCATGTCGAACAACTGCCGAGGGGCCTGATGCCACGAGTCGGCGATCTGCGCAATGGTTGCTCGGTCGAACAGCCCGGACTGCGTCAACGCCTGAACCCACTCGTCGATCTCGCCTCGGTGAATGCGCTCGATGGTGTCGTATTCGATTCCGCCCCCAAGGAATTCGTACGAGAACATCGCAGCCACGTAGTTCCAGGAGTCATTTTCGGGATCGATCATGGTGCAGCCTCCTTGTCGACTCGCATCACATCGGGTGCGAGGTTCGCTGCGCTGGACGCTAGCCTGGCGAACTACAAATTTACGTGTCGGCGACGCATCGATCTGGTAACGCCTGAGGCTGGTGTTGCTGATGTGACTCGCTTCGGTCGAACACGCACCCTCCTCCGAACAGGGTGGGTAGAGTCCGCATTCGTGCGCACTCGAGCCGTTGCAGCGTTGATCGCGGCAATCGCGTGCGGGCCGGCCGGATGCGCGAACACACCGGGCACCGTGGCCGATTCGGAACCGTCCGAGACGGCCGACCAGCCCGTCACCGAAGAACTCTTCGTCGGTGAATGCGGATCGACGGACGACACGGAAGTGCAGAGACTCACGGCCATTTCCGACCTGACGGTGGTGTCCGAGAACGCCATTCGTTGCCGATGGGAATCCGCGAGCGGCGCGTACGCAATGTTCACCTGGTACCGCGGCAGCCCCATCGACCGAGAGAGTTCCGTGGCCGAAGCCGTCGGCCGCACCATCGAGCGCATCGATGTGGACGGTCACCCAGGGTTCACCGCTGCGGCCTCGGCAGCGTCGTGCGAGGCCGGGGTCGAGAACGGGGACGGCTTCGTGCACTGGTCCGTCAACTACATCGTCGACGGCCCCCGCGATTCCTGCGACGTCGTCGAAGATCTGGCCAGAACCACGATCTCGAAGGCGAAGTAGCCCGATGCCGACGTTCCCCTGCACCGCTTCCACCCGTCGCGTTTTCGCCGCCGTCCTCGTCACTGCCGCCGTCGGTACCGGATGCACCACCACCGTAACCGGTACGGCGATACCCGCCCGAGCAGGCGGTAGCGGCCAGTTCGACAAGCTGCTCGAGGAGTGCATCGCCGTCCCGGATCCCACCATCGCCGAAGCAGTGGGTGCCGACCTCGTCGATCAGTACTTCTACGGCGCAGTGTGCATGTGGACCGGTGTCGGTGCCGCCGGACTCGTCGACGTGACCTTCGCCTGGTTCGAGAACGATGCCCTCTCGCGCGAGCGAGAGCTGGCAGAACGGCTCGGCTACGCGACCGAGGACGTCGACGTTGCCGGAACCGCAGCGTTCCTGTCACGACGACCGGCCGATCCGTCGTCGTGCGGAATCAGCGCGGCGTACTCGGGCGTCATCACCTGGTGGGTCCAGTACCGAGGCGGCAGTCCGGGCGACCCGTGCACCGCCGCCGCGGAACTCGCAGAACTGACGTTGCAACGCAACCAGTGACCGGGCGTCGACCGACCCCGGCTCCGCCTCTAGTGCGGCCGTGACAGACTCGAGTGTCGACGGTCACATTTTTCACGTGAGGAGACGAGATGTCGGTGACGACCGATGCAGATGCCCGCCTGAGCGAGCTCGAATCGCTTCTTTCGCCCGGCTCGGTGATCACCGACCCCGACATCACCGAGGGCTACCGACGCGACTGGGCGAAGGATCCCGACGCCGGTACCCCGCTGGCCGTCGTGCGCGCACAGTCCACCGAGGACGTTCGCGCCGTCATGCGGTGGGCCACCGAGCACGCCGTGGCGGTCGTCCCACGCGGTGCGGGGTCGGGCCTGTCCGGTGGAGCAACCGCCGTGGACGGCGGAATCGTGCTCACCACCGAGTTGATGCGAGAGATCACCGTCGATCCGGTGACCCGCATCGCCGTCGTTCAACCCGGACTGCTCAACGCCGAGGTCAAGAAGGCCGTCGCCGAACACGGCCTCTGGTACCCACCGGATCCGTCCTCGTTCGAGATGTGTTCCATCGGAGGCAATGCGGCCACCAATGCGGGCGGACTGTGCTGCGTGAAGTACGGCGTCACTACCGATTACGTTCTCGGTCTCGAGGTCGTCCTGGCCGACGGTACTGCCGTCCGACTGGGTGGGCCACGCCTGAAAGACGTTGCAGGCCTGTCCCTTGCGAAGCTGTTCGTCGGATCCGAGGGCACGCTGGGCATCATCACCGAGATCACTCTGCGGTTGATTCCGGCGCAACCTCCCGCCAGTACGGTGGTCGCGTCGTTCGCGTCGGTGCACGACGCCACTGCCGCGATTCTGGCCATCACCCGGAACCTGCGGCCGTCGATGCTCGAGTTCATGGATCGCGCGTCCATCGGTGCCGTCGAAGATGCCATGAACATGGGGCTCGATCGCGAGGCGGCGGCGATGCTCATTGCTCGGTCCGACTCCCCCGGTGCCGACCGAGGTCGCGAGATCGAGATCATGGCGGCCGCGTGCACCGAGGCCGGTGCCTCGGATGTCTTCACCACCGACGACCCCGATGAGGGTGAGGCCTTCGCTGCCGCCAGGCGGTTCGCCATTCCCGCGGTCGAGCGACTCGGCAGCCTGCTGCTCGAAGACGTCGGCGTTCCACTGCCCGCACTCCCGGCCCTCGTCGACGGAATCGCCGAGCTGTCCGCGAAATACGATGTGCTGGTGGCGGTCATCGCGCACGCCGGCGACGGCAACACCCACCCGCTGATCGTCTTCGACCCCGAGGACGCCGACATGACGCGTCGCGCCAACATTGCATTCGGCGCGATCATGGATCTGGCAATTTCGTTGGGCGGCACCATCACCGGCGAACACGGCGTCGGTCGCCTCAAGAAGGCCTGGCTGCCCGATCAGGTCGGAGAAGATGTGATGGAACTGACCCGCCGCATCAAGACCGCACTCGATCCGGCGGGCATCCTCAACCCGGGTGCTGTGCTCTGAGCAGAGCGGCTGACGCCGCACGTGCGCGCAACTTCGTAGCAGGGGTCGAATTTCCGTGCACGACCTCGGTCAAACGGTGAACCCGTCCGCCACGGTCAGCACCTCGTCGAGGATTTCCAATCCCTGACGAATCTCGTCCTCCGATGTCGTCAGCGGCGGCGCGATCTGCAGGCGGTTGCCCGACACGAACGGCCACAGGCCACGTGACTTCGCCGCGGCGGTCACCACACCCATCGCTGCCGCGTCCTTGCCCGACGCGGCGAACGGAACCAGCGGTTCCCTCGTCGTGCCGTCCTTGACCAGTTCGACGGCCCAGAAGAATCCCTTGCCGCGCACCTCGCCCACGCTCGGATGAGATTCGGCCAGCTTCGACAGGCCCGCACCGAGTACGTCCTCGCCGACGTGACGCACGTGCGGCAGGATCTTGTCGCGCTCGAACACTCCGATGGATGCCACGCCCGCGGCGCACCCGAGCACGTGACCGGAGTAGGTCAACCCGCCGGGATAGGGCTTGTGATCGAACTGCGAGGCGATCCTTTCCGAAATCACGACCCCGCCGAGGGGCACGTACCCGGAGTTGACGCCCTTGGCGAACGTGATCAGATCCGGTGTCACATCCCATGCCTGGCATGCGAACCATTCGCCGATGCGGCCGAACCCGACCATCACTTCGTCGGCAATGTAGACGATTCCGTATTTGTCGCACAGTGCCCGAACGCCGGCCAGATAGCCGGGCGGCGGGATCAGCACACCGTTGGTGCCGATGACCGATTCGAGGATGAGGCCGGCGATGTTCTGCGCGCCCTCGAGCACGATGACCTGTTCGAGGTGCGCCAGTGCTGCGGCCGTCTCGTCCTCGGGAGTCGTTGTGCCCCAAGGCGACCGGTAGGGATACGGCCCGAAGAAGCGCACGACGTCGACGTTGGTCGGTTCGGTGCCCCATCGCCGAGGCTCACCGGTGAGACCGATCGCAACTCCGGTCCCACCGTGGTACGAGCGATACGCGGCGAGCATCTTCGTACGCCCGGTGTGCTGTCGTGCCAGCCGCACCGCATGCTCGACGGCTTCTGCGCCACCGGTCGTGAAGAACACTCGGTTCAGATCGCCCGGCGCACGTTCGGCGATCAACGCGGCGAGTTCACTGCGCTTGTTGTTGGCCACGGTGGGAGAGATGGTCGTCAGGACCTGGGCCTGTTCGACGATGGCGGCAACGACGTCGGGGTGTTGATGCCCGAGATTGACGTTGACCAACTGCGACGAGAAGTCCAGGTACCGCTGGCCCTTGTCGTCCCAGAACCACGATCCCGCCGCGCCCTCGACGGTGATCGGATTCAGCTCGGCCTGCGCTGCCCAGGAGTAGAACACGTGATCCATCTACTTGCCGCCTTCCTCCAGTGTGACCTCTATCGGAGCGTACGACTCTCCGGTGACGTCCACACCGTCGGCCTTCAGCAAATCGAGCGCCTCCGTGACGTACTCGTTGGTGTAGGCCTCGGCATCGGGGTCGGCCGTCAGCACGGTCGAGCCCTCGGCGTTCTGGGTGGACCTCGCGATGTCGACAGTCTGCTGCCAGGCCGTCTCATCGATCATGCCGATGCCCTCCGCAGACGGCCAGATCAGTTTGTTGACCTCGTTGATCTGCCAGAGCTGGTGACTCGCGCCGAGTGTCGAGCCCGCAGCGACAGTGATCTCGCGGCACGTTTCGACGTTGTCGCGGCAGAAGATCCAGCCCTTCAACGATGCCGCCAGGAATTTGACGGTCTGCTCCCGGTAGGCCTCGTCGGAGAGCTTGTCGGTATTGGCCCAGATCGCGTCCTGCAGCATCGCGACGCCGTCGTCGTTCCAGTTCAGCGACGTGAAATCGTCTGCGGTGTAGAGCGCACCGGTTGCGGGGTTCACGGTCTCGAGCAACTGCGCGTACTCGTTGTACGACATCGCCTGGGCTGCAGCGATATCACCGGACAACAGGCCGTTCATGTCGAACTGCTGCTGCACCAACGTCACGTCGGAGGGACTGACCCCGGCCTTGGTCATACCTGCGAACAGCTCGAATTCGTTTCCGTAGCCCCAGTTTCCGACGGTCTTGCCCTGGAGGTCGGCGGGTGACGCGATGTTCTGATCCTTGAACGAGACCTGCAAGGTGCCCGACTTCTGATAGATCTGGGCCACGTCGGTGATGCCGGCTCCGGCCTCACGGGATGCGAGCGCCTTCGGTACCCACGCGATGGCATAATCGGCCTGCCCCTGTGCGAGTACGGTTTGCGGGACGATATCCGTTCCACCGTCGAGGATTTCGACATCCAGCCCCTGTTCGGCATAGAAGCCCTGATCGACGGCGGCGAGGTAGCCCGCGAACTGGCCCTGTTTGAACCACTGCAGTTGCAGCTTGATCGTGGTGTCCCCGTCGGCAGTGGTGTCGGTGGTGGTGGTACTGCAGGCCGAGGCGACCACTGCCAGCGCCATCACGGCGGCGAGAAGTGATCGAGGGGTTCGGGTGATCTTCACGTTCATCTCCTAGGTACGACGCCGGGACACGAGCTTCTCGAGCAGCAGAACAACCAGAAAGAAAAGCAAACCGACTGCGATGGCACCCATCACGTAGGCCCATGCGCGGGGGTAGGCTGTGTTCGCCGCGGCGGAGGTGATCCGCGACCCCAAACCGTTCTGCAGTCCACCGAAGTACTCGCAGATGATGGCAGCAATGACAGCATTGGGAGCGGCAACCCGCAACCCGGTGAAGATGTGCGGAACGGCGGACGGGAGGCAGACGATTCGGGTGAACTGCCACCCGCCCACCGCATACGACGTCATGAGGTCGTGGTGCACGGCCGAAACCTGACGCAGTCCTTTTGCCGCACTGACGAATACCGGGAAGAACACGACGATGGTCACCACGAGGCGGCGCGGTAGATCGGTGGTCGAAGAGAACATCGAGTTGAACACAGGAGCGAGAGCGACGATGGGAACGGCTGCGGCACCCGCCGCCAACGGGGTGAGCAGTTCGTCGACGATCCGCAGGCGAACCGCTGCCATTGCCGCGAGGAGACCGAGCACCGAGCCCGCGATCAACCCCACGAGAGCGTTGGTTCCCGTTGCCAGACTTGCCGATCCGATGTTGTCGACGTTGCGAGCGAATTGGTCGGCAATGGCACTCGGTGACGGAAGGAGGAACGACGGTACCCCGGCGACAGCGGTCAGCAGCTGCCACAATCCGAGCAGGACAACGCCGAACACCACCGGTGGCAACCAGAGCTTCATCGTATATCCGCACTGCGTACCGTACGGCCGTGCAATGCATCCCGAACCGCGGTGATGGACGAGAAGAACTCCGCCGATTCGCGCGGGTCCCCGTCCGCATCGAATCTGTCGATCGTGAGTGTGTCGACGATCCGCCCCGGCCGAGGGGACATCACAACAACCCGATCGGACAGGTACACCGCTTCGGGAATCGAGTGGGTCACGAACACCACTGCAGCGCTCGACTCCTCGGCGATGCGCAGTAGGTCGTTCTGCATCTTCTCGCGGGTCATCTCGTCCAGAGCTCCGAACGGTTCGTCCATCAGCAGCAGTCCCGGCGTTCGGGCCAGCGCCCGCGCGATTGCCACTCGTTGCTGCATCCCACCGGACAGCTGGCTGGGAAATTTCTCTGCGAAATCGGTGAGTCCGACGAGGTCCAGCAGTTCGCGAACCCGTTCTGCACGTGCCCGTTTGGGTACCTTGTGCAGTTCGAGCGGCAATGCGACGTTGGATTGCACTGTGCGCCAATCGAGCAACCCGGCCTGCTGAAAGGCGATGCCGTATTTCTGCTCGATGCGGGCTCGGCGAGCAGTCAGACCGAACACCGACACAGCACCGGAAGTGGGTTGTTCCAGATCGGCAACGATGCGAAGCAACGTCGACTTACCGCACCCCGAAGGCCCGATCAGCGACACGAATTCACCGGGGGCGATCGCGAGCGATACATCCTCCAGCGCAGTCACTCCCCCGTCGAACGTCTTTCCGATGTCCTCGACGAGGACCGCATGCTCGGTCATGACCGATCCTTTCGACCAGGTGAGCGGCCCGCGTACCGACCCAACGACATGTCGAGCAACGCCACCAGCCCGGTCACCACCAACCCGAGCACGGCCGCGCCGAGAACAGCGGCGTACAGGCGGGATGCGTCTCCTGTTGCCTGCTGCGAGAACACGATGATCTGCCTGCCGATACCGCCGGTCGTTCCGGTGGAGATTTCTGCGACCACGGCACCGATCACGGCGGCGGCCGCGGCCAGGCGCAGCGCCGGAATCAGATGCGGCACAGAGGCGGGCAAGCGCAGTCGAACGAGGGTGGTCCACCACCCGGACGCATAACTGTGCATCAGATCCAGTGCTGCCCTGTCGGGTGCACGCAAGCCTCGCAGCATCCCCACCGCCACCGGGAAGAACGCGAGATACGACGCGATGACGGTGATGCTCATCCACGGCTGCCATGCGTAGCCGCCGATCGCGATCTTCCCGCCCCACCCCGCAACCAGCGGTGCCAACGCGATCAGCGGAACGGTCTGCGAGACGATCACGTACGGCAACACGGACCGCTCGACCCACACGAATCGTTGCATCGCCACGGCCAGCACCAGCCCGACCACCGTCCCCAACGCGAACCCCAGTACCGCGAGCCCGAACGTGAACAGGCCACTGGAGGCGATCGCGGCACCGACACTGCGAGCCCCGGCGACGTTCACCTCGGGCTCGATCAGCGCCGCCAATACCGACCACACGTGCGGTAGCGCGCCGTCGTCGGTGCGCGGCAGTACCCGCACTCCGGCGATACTCACCCCGTTCTCGGGGACGAGCACTTTCACCAACTCCCAGAACACCAGCAGTAACCCGACGGCCACCACGGCCATCAACGGACGGCGCACCCCTCGATTCGTACCGGCGGGAGTGGGTGCCACCACCGAAGCCCGATCGAGAACACTCGTCACGACGTTGCCGTCACGCTCGGGCGAATCTGCGGAATGATGCTCTCTCCGTACGCTTCCAAGGTCGCTGCCTTGGCGTCGTGCTGCAGGTACACCGAGAACTGATCGACACCGAGGCCCTCGAGCTCCTTCAGTTTGGCGATGTGATCGGCCGGAGAGCCCAGCAGACAGAACCTGTCGATCACCTCGTCCGGAACGAATTCGGCGTGCGAATTGCCGGCGCGGCCGTGCTCGTTGTAGTCGTACCCGGTGCGCGCCGCGATGTACTCGGTGAGGGCCGCAGGAACGCCACCGTCCCCGCCGTATCGAGCGACGATGTCGGCGACGTGGTTGCCGACCATCCCGCCGAACCAACGACACTGATCTCTGGCGTGGTCGAGCCCTGCGTCGGTACCGTCGGTGACGTAGGCGGGAGCTGCAACGCAGATCGAGATCGAATCCGGGTCGCGACCCGCCTGCTCGGCCGCGGCGCGGACCCGGCCGATCGTCCACGCCGCGATGTCGGGATCGGCCAGCTGCAGAATGAACCCGTCCGCCACCTGTCCGGTGAGCTCGAGGGCTTTGGGTCCGTACGCCGCGACCCACACCTCGAGTCGGGACCGCTCCGCCCACGGGAACTGCACCGTCGTCTCACCGACCCGGGCACTCCGTCCGTTGGCCAGGCTGCGGATCACCTCTATCGATTCCCGCAGCGTGGCAAGGGTTGTCGGCTTCCCTCCCAGGGCACGGACGGCCGAATCGCCCCGGCCGATGCCGCAGACGGTCCGATTGCCGAACATGTCGTTGAGCGTCGCGAACGTCGATGCCGTCACCGTCCAGTCACGGGTGGCGGGATTGGTGACCATCGGACCGACGGTCACCCGCCTCGTCGCGGCCAGAATCTGACTGTAGATGACGTACGGTTCCTGCCACAGCAGGTGCGAATCGAACGTCCACACGTGCGAGAACCCATGTGTCTCTGCCTGTCTGGCCAGGTCGACCACACGCGACGCCGGCGGATTGCACTGGAGCACCACCCCGATGTCCATGGCTCAGATCAGATTCTGCGACAGGTCGCGTCGAACGAATCGGCCGTGTCCCGCAGTGCCGGAATAGGATCCACCGTCGACGATGATCCGGCCACGCGAAATCACGGTGTCGACATGCCCGTCGATCTCGAAACCCTCGTACGCCGAATGGTCCATGTTCATGTGGTGGGTCTTGTCGACGCCGATGCTGGTGTGTCCGTTCGGGTCGTAGACCACGATGTCCGCGTCGGCACCGGGGGTGATGACGCCTTTCCTCGGATACATTCCGAACATCCTGGCCGGGGTGGTGCAGCAGACGTCGACCCACTTCTCGAGCGTGATCCTGCCGCTCTTGACGCCCTGGAACATCAGATCGATGCGGTGTTCCACCGAGCCGATTCCGTTGGGGATCTTCGAGAAATCGCCGATACCCATCTCCTTCTGATCCTTCATGCAGAACGGACAGTGATCGGTACTGACGGTCGCCACGTCACCGGTGCGCAGGTAACGCCACAACTCGTCCTGATGCCCCTCGGCTCGCGACCGCAACGGCGTCGAGCAGACCCACTTGGCACCCTCGAAGCCCGGTGCACCGAGTTGTTCCTCGAGCGACAGATACAGGTACTGCGGGCAGGTCTCGGCAAAGACGTTCTGTCCGTTGCCCCGTGCCTGCGCGATCTGTTCCAGGGCCTGCTTGGCGGAGACGTGTACGACGTAGAGCGGTGCACCGGTGACGTTGGCCAGCATGATGGCTCGATGCGTCGCCTCCTCCTCGAGCTGCCACGGCCGTGACGTGCCGTGGAAGTACGGGGCCGTGTCTCCACGCGCTATCGACTGAGCAACCAGTACATCGATCGCGATGCCGTTCTCCGCGTGCATCATCAACAGTGCACCCGTTTCCGCGGCGGACTGCATGGCGCGCAGGATCTTGCCGTCGTCGGAGTAGAACACGCCCGGGTAGGCCATGAAGAGCTTGAAACTGGTGACGCCCTCGGATACCAACTCGCTCATGGCTTTCAGGGAATCGTCGGTGACGTCACCGATGATCTGATGGAAGCCGTAGTCGACGGCGCACTGCCCCGCGGCCTTGTCGTGCCATTGCGCCAGAGTGTCCTGGACGCGCTGACCGGGGGTCTGAATCGCGAAGTCGACTATCGTCGTCGTGCCACCCCAGGCCGCTGCGCGCGTTCCGGTTTCGAAGGTGTCGGAGGCGAACGTACCGCCGAACGGCATCTCCATGTGGGTGTGTCCGTCGACCCCACCCGGAATGACGTACTTGCCGGTCGCGTCGACGACGACGTCCGCCGAGGTCCTCAGGTCCGCGGCCAGGGAGACCGATCCGGGTGCCAGCACCGCGACGATGCTCTCACCGTCGATGAGAACATCCAATTCCTGTGCGCCGGTGGTGGATACCACGGTCCCGCCGTGCACGAAGGTGGTGGCCATCAGGGTTGCACCAGTGGGCCGTATGCGTCGGGTCTGCGGTCGCGATAGAAGGCCCACCGGTCGCGGACCACCTTGATCAAATCCATGTCGAGGTCGCGCACGATAATTTCGGATTCCGAATCCGACGCCACCTCGCCGACGAACTTGCCTTCGGGGTCCACGAAATAGCTGGTCCCGTAGAAGTCGTCGTCACCGTATTCGGATTCGATTCCGACTCGATTGATCGCGCCCACGTAGTACTCGTTGGCGACGGCCGAGGCGGGTTGTTCGAGCTTCCACAGGTAGTTCGACAGCCCGCGCGAGGTGGCCGACGGATTGAAGACGATTTCGGCACCGGCAAGACCGAGCGCACGCCACCCTTCCGGGAAATGTCTGTCGTAGCAGATGTAGACACCGATACGCCCGACCGCGGTGTCGAACACGGGCCATCCCAGATTGCCGGGGCGAAAATAGAACTTCTCCCAGAATCCGTTCACATGGGGGATGTGGTGCTTCCGATACTTGCCGAGATAGGTGCCGTCCGCGTCGACGACGGCAGCGGTGTTGTAGAGAAGTCCGGGCTGTTCCTGCTCGTAGACGGGCAGAATCATCACGATGCCGAGTTCTTTCGCCAGTGCGGCGAAACGGTCGACGGTCGGTCCGGGTACCGATTCTGCGTACTCGTAGAACTTCGCGTCCTGTAGCTGACAGAAGTACGGACCGTAGAAAAGCTCTTGGAAGCAGACGACTTTCGCGCCCTGCTCGGCGGCGGACCGAGCAAACCCCTCGTGTGCCGCGATCATCGATTCCTTGTCACCGGTCCACTTGCTTTGGACCAGTGCAGCTCGAACTGTGGACATCATTGGCACTCCATCTCTCGCTGGCTTGCACCCTCAAGATATTTTGCGCCGTGTTACGGGGTCGTTCGGCCGGTTTCGTATGTATTAATCGTCGGAACTGCTCACGAGTGTGGCAGGAGTGCGCGCACGGCGTCGATGGAGTCCGCGGTGGCGAGGTTCTTGTCGGGTCGGTACCGCAGCACTCGCGCGAATCGCAAGGCCACGCCGCCCGGGTAGCGTGGGCTGACCTGCACACCGTCGAGTTCGATTTCGACGATCAGTTCGGGGCGCAGGTACACGGTGTGCTCGTCGCGCTCTCGCTCGTACTTCGGGAATTCGTCGGTCTGCCACTGCAACAGAACGTCGGTCAGGCCTTTGAAGGTCTTACCGACCATGATCGGGTCACCGCCCTCGGGATCGCGTGCTCCGAGGTGCAGGTTGGACAGGAAGCCGGTACGACGCCCGTATCCCCACTCGGCTCCGAGGACGACGAGGTCGAGGGTGTGCTCGGGTTTGACCTTCTGCCAGCTCTTTCCGCGGCGGCCTGCGGCGTACGGCGCACCGAGCGCTTTGAGCATGACCCCCTCGTGCCCGGCGTCGAGTGCCGCGTCGAAGTGGGCCGCTGCCGCGTCCGCGTCGGGCCTGACGACACTGGGAATTCGGTGCCCCGGCGCCACCCGGTCCAGTGCGGCCAGGCGCTGCTCCAGCGGGGCATCGAGCAGGTCCACACCGTCGAGGTGCAGGCAGTCGAAGAAGTAGGGCTGCAGCAGAAGCTCGTGCGCGCTCTCGGCACCGAACCGACTCATCGTTTCCTGGAACGGTCGCGGGCGTCCGCTGTCTTCGAGCGCGAGAGTCTCCCCGTCCAGAACCACCGAATCGCACGGCAGCGCAAGAACCAGGTCCACC
This sequence comes from uncultured Rhodococcus sp., assembly GCA_963517305.1. Lineage (GTDB taxonomy): Bacteria > Actinomycetota > Actinomycetes > Mycobacteriales > Mycobacteriaceae > Rhodococcoides. The sequence continues at coordinate 12,789 of CAUQEL010000025.1, read as the reverse complement.
AGCTCTGGCACATCAGCAGTGATGTCGCGCAGAGTCCGCGTGTAGATGCGCACGTCGGTTCCGGAGCGGTGCACTTGAATTCGCGCGCCGTCGAGCTTGTATTCGACGGTGACATCGCCGGACAGTTGTTCCCAGGCAGTTCGCAGAGATTCCGCGGGCGACGCCAGCATCGGCCGGACCGGTCGACCGACCTCGAGCCGGAACGCATCGAGCGCGTCGACGCCACCTGTGATGGCGGCGACGGCCGTCGCGGGCAAACGACCCGAGAGCATGAATGCGCGACGCACCGGTGCTTGCGGCAGGTCGGTGGCCGCGGCAACAGCGTCGACCATGATTCCTTCGAGCGCGCCCTGACGTAGCTCGCCGGTGACGAGCCGGATCAGAAACTGACGCTCCTCGGCTGTCGTCCGGGAGAACAGGTCGGTCAGCAGCGCTACCCGGCGCGCAGCAGAACCGGCCCCCGACGTCGCCGCGACCGAAGTTATCGCCTCGTCGACCTCGGCAACGGTCAGTGTCGAGTCCGTGGCGGACTCGACGTCGAGATCGGCCAGAGTCCGCCAACCGACCCCTATCCGCCCCTGCGGCAGCTCCCCGGACAACCACGACACGGCGGGCTCGATATCACCGACATCGGCCTCGGCCAGCAGGCTACCGATCTGCCCGATCTTGGTCTTTCGCGAACGCGTCGCCGAGACGGCACGGGACGTTTCGACGATCCTCGACATCAACACACCACCGAACATAACCGCCCCCACCGACAGCGTGCTGACATCCGATTGTTACCGGTGTGACTCGAGCGACTGGTGTTCGTGCTGTTACGTTCGATTCATGTCAGCCACGTCCGTGCGACAAAACGCGCAGGAGTGGAGCCTGCGGAATGACCCGTGTGGCCAGGAGTGGAGCCTGCGGAACGACTCCGTTGCATGGACGGCATGTCAGCTGAATCCGAGAACCTGGTCGCCCCAGGCAGCGCGCATGTCGCCGTCGGGGTCGTCCACGAGAGTGTCGGATGCATCGATCACCAGCGTCCAGCGCGTCTTCTCGGTGTACGGAGCCCAATGCTTGGACGCATCCAACGCGGCGGGGACGCCGTACCGCGCGAAAGCGAGCCAGCGTCTCTGCATTCGCGCGGACACAGCCATTGCCGGCTTTCGGCCACCGAGCCAGAAGGTGGGGTCTCGGTTGAGCGTTCCGAAATTGCCGAAGACGTACGGTAGTTCGGTCGCGTGGCCGGCTCCCACCCGTGCTGCCTTGAGCATCGGTGTCGCATGATCGAATCGGTACATCCAGGTCGGCGAATGCCTGCTGTGCCCGTCGGCAATCCACACGCTCGGCATCAGGAATCCGGCGTCGCGCGACATAGCTTGTGCCCCAGCCGGTTTGTCTCGGTCAGGGTATGCAGCCATGATCTCGGCGACCCGGTAGGCAGGCAGGTCCGCGTGGTCGTGAGCGATGGCGCGGAACATCTCGGACACGGTGTCGGAGGTGATCGGCATCAACGGAGACTTCATGAATCGGAAGATCGAGGGCTCGTCGTGATTGGTGCCGATGATCAACGGGATCCTGTGCGAGAGCCCCTTCTGGAAGGCCGCCACGGGATAGCGCGGAACGATGTCTCCGTCGACGACCGGCGAAAGGCCAAGCGTCCCAGGAACTGTCGTCGGTATCTCGTAGCACAGCGTGTCGCCGGCGGTGACCAGTCTGGTGAAATGCATGTCGAACAGTTCCCCGATGTCGTCCTGATCGACCCCCACCAACTCCAGGAATCTCGATGCCACCGCGGCTCCGCGTTCGGGGCCGTAGACCGAGGTCGCAGGCGCGCTCTGCACAATTGCCCGCTGGAACAGGCCCTCGGCCTTCGGGGAGGTCATCAACGTGGTGACCGACGCTCCCCCGGAGGATTCGCCGAACACCGTCACCTGATCGGGATCGCCGCCGAACGCGGAGATGCACTCGCGGACCCATTGCAGCGCGGCAATCTGATCTCGCAGTCCCAGATTGGTCTCGAACGTGTGCTCGTCGGTGGAGAACGACGAGAGGTCGAGGAACCCGAACGGGCCGAGACGAAAGTTGATGGTCACCACCACCACGTCGCCGTTCTCGCTGAGGTTCCTGCCGTCGTAGACCCGCTGTGCGGACGATCCGAGCGAGTACGCACCGCCGTGGATCCAGACCAGCACCGGCCGCAGTTCTGCGTCGGGGCGGGGAGCCCAGACGTTGAGCGTGAGACAGTCCTCGGAAATCGACAGGGCCGGATCGATCGGCACCGGACTGTCGCGCCCCTGCGGAGCCATCGCACCGAACTCGAGGCCGTCGAGCACCCCCGACCAGGGCTGCAACGGACGCGGCGCACGGAACCGGAGCTTTCCCACCGGAGGCGTCGCATACGGAATACCCCGCCAGGCCACGATCGGCGACGCCTCGCCGGCGACCGGATAGCCGAGAACGTCGCCGTAGGGCGTGCTCACGAGCACGCTGGAATCGGATGCAGCGGAATCGGACGCGGCGGAGTCAGACGCGGTGTCCATGGAACCTCCCGTTCGGTCGTGGCCCAACGTACCAACATCGACCACCCCCTCGGCGACGATACGCACAGCGTCGACGCCCGCGAGCGAAGGAACCGGCGATGAAGAGAATCGGAAGTGCCGCAGTGGCAGTCGTCGGGGCGTGCCTGCTCGGAGGCTGCGGTGCGAGCGGCGAAGGCGACGGTCCGATGGCCACCGTGATCACCGACCGCCCCACCCCGATCACCACGGCTCCCTCCGTCCCTTCTGCCACGTCGGCAGCACCGTCCACCACAGCGACCACCACTCCGACGTCCACCGCGGCGGCATCGACGAGTCCTGCTGCTGCTCAGGCAAAGCCGCAGGACTACGCAGGCAAAGCACCCGGTTGGTACTACTTCTCGAGCCCCAGCGGAAAATTCGAGTGCGGTATCGCCGTGCTCGAATCCTCGATCGCCGGTTGCCACGGATCACTCCCTGATTCGGCACCCGAGGTTCCCGGCAGCGGGGCGTCGGGAACGGCAGTGAAACCCAATGCTGTGCAGCTGATGGCCGGTTCTCCGGCGAAGTTCGAGAGTCTCGGCGATCCCAAGTTCCACCGTTTCGACGGACCCGCAGCAGCCTTGCCGTACGGCGAGGTGCTCACCGTCCCCGGAAGTGGCTCCACCAATGGCCTTCGGTGCAGTGTCGACGAGCAGACCGGGGTCACCTGCTCCGATCAGGTCGGCCACGCTTTCACCGTCTCGGACGACGATTTCGACCTTCGTTGACGGTCTCGTTCGTGCCGCGAATTACCAGGCGTAATGTCCGGGGACGGTACGACAATCCCTGCCGTACGGTCTCCCCAGCGGCCGACGCCCGTGCGCGCGGCCGGAAGGTGCGTCACTCATGAATCAGACCTCGGACCACCACACAGCGAAGGTAATCGGTGTCAGCGTCGCCGCAGCTGTGGGCGGCTTCCTGTTCGGCTTCGACAGTTCGGTCATCAACGGAGCCGTCGACTCGATCGAAGATCACTTCTCCCTCGGCTCGTTCACCACCGGCTTCGTGGTCGCGATCGCCCTGATCGGATGTGCCGTAGGTGCCTGGTTCGCCGGCAGCCTCGCAGACCGTTGGGGACGCAAGAAGGTCATGTTGCTGGGCTCGGCCCTGTTCGTCGTTTCCTCGATCGGTTCAGGATTGGCGTTCAGCGTCCCCGACCTGATGCTCTGGCGAGTGCTCGGCGGTCTCGGAATCGGCATCGCCTCGGTGATCGCACCGGCGTACATCGCCGAGATCGCTCCGGCCAAATGGCGCGGCTCCTTGGCCTCGCTCCAGCAATTGGCCATCACCATCGGTATTTTCGCCGCGCTGCTGTCCGACGCCCTTCTCGCCAATGCAGCCGATGGCGCGTCCAACGACCTGTGGTTCGGCATCGAAGCATGGCGTTGGATGTTCCTGGTCGGCGTGATTCCCGCTCTCGTCTACGGGGTGCTGGCAACCCTGATCCCGGAGTCTCCGCGGTACCTCGTCGGTCAGCATCTCGACGAGGAAGCGGCCCGTGTCCTCGCCGAGATCACCGGTGAACTGCATCCGGACGAGCGCGTCCACGAGATCAGGCTGACGCTGCGCAAGGAGTCGCGCTCGTCGTTCGCCGACATTCGCGGTCCGAAGTTCGGCCTGCAACCCATCGTCTGGGTGGGGATCACGATGGCCGTGCTGCAGCAGCTGGTCGGCATCAACGCGATCTTCTACTACTCGACGACGCTGTGGCGCTCGGTCGGCTTCACCGAGGATCAATCGTTCACCACCTCCGTCATCACGGCCGTGATCAACGTGACCATGACGTTCGTGGCGATCCTGTTCGTCGATCGAATCGGCAGGCGCAAGTTGCTGTTGGCGGGTTCGATGGGCATGTTCGTCGGGCTCGTCATGGCGTCCGTCGCGTTCTCGCAGGCAACCGGCAGCGGCGACGACGTCACGTTGCCCGCTCCGTGGGGTGCGATCGCACTGATCGGCGCGAACCTGTTCGTCATCTTCTTCGCCTCGACCTGGGGTCCGATCATGTGGGTCATGCTCGGTGAGATGTTCCCCAACCGCATGCGCGCCATGGCGCTCGGCATCGGCACGGCAGCCAACTGGATGGCCAACTTCGCTGTCACGCTTGCCTTCCCGCCGCTGACGTCGTCCGTGGGACTGTGGGTGATCTACGCGGGATTCGCCATGTTCGCCGCGCTCTCGTTCTTCTTCGTCAAGGCCAAGATCAGGGAGACCAAGGGCATGGAACTCGAGGACATGCTGGGCTGAGGCCGAACCGCAGATACAGGGGCGGCGGCATCGACACCGAGTGACCGGTGTTACTGTCGCTTTCGTTCTGACACGGGGTGTGTCCGCCGATGCGGATGCTGAGATCAAACCCGCCGAACCTGATGCAGGTAATGCTGACGAAGGGATGTCAAGGCGATGACGCCTGTTGTATCTGCGGACCCGGTCCGCTTCACCGATCGACTGTGGGATGCCTCCGAGGACGTTCGACGCGCGATCGACGACCTCGAATTTCTTCGGCTCCTCGGGGCCGGGACGCTTCCGCTCGATGCGTTCCGCCGGTACCTCGAACAGGACTCGCTCTATCTCGGTGGGTACGTCAAGTCGCTGTCACTGCTGGCAGCACACGCACCGAATCCGGTCGCAGGAGCATTCTGGGCAAGCGCCGCCGCGAGCGCGATGGACGAGGCCGCGGCGCACGAAGCGATGCTGACCGGTAGAGCGCTGCCCCCGCCGACCCGGACGCCCGAGCCTTCACCGGCATGCCTCGGTTACACGTCCTACCTGATCGCGACGGCTGCGACCGAACCGTATCCTGTTGCAGCAGCAGCTGTTCTGCCATGTTTCTGGATCTACGCCGACGTGGGCCGCTCACTCGCCGGTGCCGCGAGGGCGGTTCTCGATCGCGATCCCGACCACCCGTACGCGCGGTGGGTAGCCGCGTACGACGCACCCGAATTCCATGCCATCGTCGACGCAGCCAGGACATTCGTGGACGACGCGGCTGCTGCCGCGACTCCGATACAGCGCGAGCAGATGATCGACGCCTTCGTCGTGGCATCGAGGTACGAATTGATGTTCTGGGACAGCGCTTTACATCCCACCCCATGGCCTCTGGCCGAGAGTGCGGTGTACGCATGAGAACCACTCGAATCCTCGCCGCGTTGGCTGCGGCCGTCGTTGCCACGACCGGACTGGCGGGCTGCTCGGACTCGACGGACTCCGACACCATTCGGTTCGCGTTGGACTGGACGCCGAACACCAACCACACCGGCCTCTATGTGGCCCTGCAGGAAGGCTATTTCGCCGACGCCGGCCTGGACGTGGAGATTCTGCCGTACAACAACACCGCGGCAGACACTCTCGTCGATGCCGGAAACGCCGAGTTCGGCATCAGCACACAGAGTTCGGGCGTCTTCGCCACCTCGGCGGGCGCGCAGATCGTCTCGGTCCTCGCGCCGCTCCAGCATTGGGCGACCGGCATCGGAGTTCGCGCCGATCGAGACGACATACCGAGTCCGAGGGCACTGGACGGGAAGGTCTATGCCGGCTTCGGCGAGTCCGGAGAGCAGGCCGGACTCCAGCAGGTGATCCAGAACGACGGCGGCACAGGCGAATACGAAACGGTGGTGCTGGGCACCTCGGCGTACGAGGCGGTCTACTCCGGTACCGCCGACTTCACCGTCTCCTACTTTGCGTGGGAAGGCATCGAGGCCGAGCACAGCGGAACGCCGATGAAATACTTCGACTACACCGACTACGGATTTCCCGACGCCTACGCGATCACGATCAGTGGCAACGAGCCCTGGCTCGCAGCCCATCCGGATCAGGCCGAGAAGTTCGTCCAGGCACTTCAGCGCGGCTACCAACTCGCCGCCGACGATCCGGACAAGGCCGCACAGGATCTGATCGACGCCAATCCGGGAACGTTCACCGACGAATCACTCGTCTTCGAGAGCCAGGAGATGCTCGCGGCGAAGTACATGAAGGACTCGTCCGGCGAAGTTGGACGACAGAGTATCGACAAGTGGACGGCGTACTCCAAGTTCCTTTACGACAGTGGCGTGTTGGCCGATCAGAACGGCGCGCCTCTGACCGCGGAGCCGGACTGGTCGACCTACTTCACCAATGACTACCTCGGCGATCGATGAGGCGGTAGCCGCTGACCGAGGATCTTTCTCGTTCAGCGGTATCCGAGCCTCGCTGCGTTGGGCGTGGCCTGCGCTGACCGTCGTCGTTCTGATCATCGCCACCTGGCAGCTCTACGTCCAGATCAGTGGTATCCGGCCGCAGGTCTTGCCGTCCCCCGGCCGCGTGGTGGTCCAGGGTTGGGCGCAACGCGATGCGATCGCCGAGAACGCGGCGGCGACCCTGCAGGTGACCCTCGTCGGTTTCGCGGTCTCCTTGGCCCTGGCGTGGTTGCTGGCCATCGCGGTGGATTTTTCGCCGTGGCTGCGGCGCGCGTTCGTTCCCCTCTTCGTCGTTTCGCAAACGCTTCCGATCATCGCGATCGCGCCGCTGTTGATCATCTGGTTCGGCTTCGGGCTGCTTCCGAAGATTTTGGTGATCGCACTGGCCACGTTCTTCCCCATGGCCATCGGGCTCATCGAGGGTTTCGCGGCGGCCGATCGGGACGCGCGGTCGCTACTGGCCAGCATGGGTGCCTCGCGCTGGCAACAGTTTCGATACGTGCGGCTACCGTCGGCGCTGCCCCGCTTCTTCACCTCGCTGCGCATCGGAATCACCTACGCCGTCGTCGGTGCGATCTTTGCCGAGTATGCGGGGGCCAGTGCGGGACTCGGCATCTACATGAGCCAACAGAAGAACTCGTTTCGCACCGATCTGGTTCTCGCCGCGGTCGCCGTGACGGCCGTGATCAGCGTGGTCCTGTTCGTCTCCACCTTCGTGGTGGAGCGGTTCGTCGCGCCTTGGGCACGCCACGGTTCGGCGGGTCTTCATGTCTGACGCCGACACCTGCATCGATGTTCGCAATCTAAGCAAATCTTTCGGCGAGAAGCCCGTACTCGACGGCATGTCGTTCGGTGTTCGCCCCGGCGAGTTCGTGTCGATCATCGGCCCGAGCGGGTCCGGTAAGAGCACGGTGTTCAACATGCTGGCCGGACTCGACAGGCCCGACTCCGGCACGGTCCGGGTACCGCCGTGCGCCTACATGCCGCAGAAAGATCTGTTGTTCCCGTGGCGTTCGGTGTTGGACAACACCACCCTCGGGCTCGAAGTACAGGGCGTTGCCAAGAAGGAGGCGCGTGCGCGGGCACGCGAGCTGTTCCCGGTGTTCGGCCTGGACGGGTACGAGTCGGCCAGACCGTTCGAGCTCTCCGGCGGCATGCGCCAGCGGGCAGCGCTACTGCGCACGGTGGTGCAGGGACGATCGGTACTGCTGCTCGACGAGCCCTTCGGGGCACTGGACTCGTTGACGCGAAGCGACATGCAGGCCTGGTTGCAGCAGGTCTGGTCGGAGTTTCGATGGACGGTGCTGATGATCACGCACGACATCCGCGAAGCGGTCTATCTCTCCGATCGCGTGATCGTCCTCTCCCCCAGACCCGCACACGTTCGACGGCAGATCGAGGTGGCGCTGCCCCGCCCACGCGGGCTGGAGATCGTCACGACGCCGCAGTTCACGGCGGTCGAGAAGCAGCTGATGGACGTTCTGCTCAGCGCGCCGACGCTCTGATCGGTACCCGCGAGTGCAGTCGACACAGGGCTCAGTCGACACAGGGAATGCCGCCGTCGCTGTGCACACCCTTGCCGGGGGCTGTTGCCGGATCCGTAGACGGATCCGGTGCGGCGATCTCGAGCGGGGGCGGCGTTGCCGGATCAGGTGCCGCAGTGATCGCAGGCGCGTCGCGGATCAACCGTGCTGCCTCGGCCCTGATGGTGTCGACGTCGACGAGGTTGACGTCCTGCCCGTCGATCGTGTCGTAGCCCGTGATCGGGAGCGTGTAGAAGTCGATGTCGCCCTGCATTGCTGCACCGGCTCCCCCGGCGAGTTTCACCGGATCCAAGGATGCATCGATCACGACGTCGTTCTTGGTGCCCGCGACGAGCGCCCGGAGTTCGCCGATGTTCGCCATGACTCCGGAGGAGCTGAGCTTGGCCATCACTCCCGCCACGAACGCCTGTTGTCGTTTGGTTCGATCGAGATCGCCGTTGTCGAGGCCGTGGCGTTGCCGGACGAAGGACAGCGCCTGCGAAGCGCCCAGTTCTTGCGCGCCCGCAGCGAAGTCCGCCCCCGAATAGTTGTCGTGTACCGGATTGTTCAGGCACACCTCAATGGGCCCGACGGCTGTCGCGACGTCGTAGAAGCCCAGAAGGTTCACTTCGGCAAAATGATCGATCGGCACGTCGAGCAGATCACGAACAGCGGTCAACGTCGATCGTCGACCCGCATCGCGCGCTCGACGCTCCCGCTCGGCCGGATCGGTGACGCCCTCGTCGAGCAATTGTGTATCGGCGTCGGCTTTCGCAAGTCCGTACGCCTCCTTGATCTTTCGCTTCCCGTATCCGGGAACGTCGACATAGTCGTCGCGAGGTATCGACAGCGCGGTCGCGCGACCGCCGTCGGCCGGAAGGTGCACCAGCAACAGCGTGTTCGTGTTGTAACCGCCGACGTCGCTGTCGCCCGCATGCAGCGCATCGGTGACGAACTCGGCAGGCAGGTCGCTGCCGTCCATGTCCTTGCGGCTGTCGAGTCCGATCAACAGGATGTCGGTGTCCTCGCCGTTGCCTCTCGGATCGTTGCTCGCGATGCCGTCGAGCGCATCCGAGGTGGTCAGTCCCGTGGTTGCTTCGCGGTACACCGCGAAGCCGATTCCACTCACCGCGATCGAGGCAACTGCTGCAGTGGCGACGAAAACCCGTCCGATTCGGAGCGCGAGGCCGCGGTTGCGCGACGGCGTCCTGATGCGATGACGCCCCGACCGACGATCACCGCGTCTGGTGTCGTTGCCTGGGCCGTTCGAGAGCACCTCGCCAGGCTACTCGGCCCTCACCTGCGTATTGTTCCACCCAATCGCAGCGCGAGATCGTCGACGGCGGTGGGCGCCGCATCGAAATTGGCTCGTGCCTGCGGAATCTGCGGTGCGAGCGTCAGGTCGACCGGAACGAAGTGGACGGCCACTCCTATTCTGGACGAATGGACTTCCGATTCGTCATGCCTGCTCTCGAGTCGCGATCGGCCCACTCGCTTGCGGCGGTGGTTCACGAGCGGACCGGAGCAGACATCGACATCAGAATCGACGGTTCGGAGGTTCGGCTCGACGACGCAACACGCGATGCGGTGGTGGAACTCCTCAACCAGCTCGCGACCGGCCGGGCAGTGGCCATCGGCACAGTCGACGAGTTGTTGACCACCTCGCAAGCTGCCGAGGTGCTCGGTGTGTCCGATACCTATGTCAGACGGTTGGCCGATGCGGGAGATCTACCGATCGAAATGCGCGGCACTCACAGACGATTTCGGCTCGAAGATCTTCTGCGGCATCGCGATCGATTCCGATGACGATGAGCGCTGCCCGTCACCCGGCCTCGCGCTCGATGTGCTCGGACTGAACGGTCATGAGATCGCGGAACGCCTGCCCGGCAGCCAGCCAGAGTTGTTCGGAGTCGATGTAGTCCACCCCTCGGGTCTCGGCATCGCCCAGATACGCGCCGACGTCGACCGACAACATTCCGACAACGGAAGAGACGTCGGCATCGAGATACGTGGACTGGGTGTTCTGCAGCTCACGGAACTGGGCCGAGAAGTACTCGGCCGGGATTCTCCGGTCGACGAATTGGGCGATGAGGAACAGGAAGCGGGACGCATGAGCTGAGCCCGTCCGGAAGGAATGTTCCATGGTGAAGACCTCTCCCCACGGTCGACAGCACCCCTCGCACTGTCGACCGTTGAGCTCGCTGATACCCGAATTTCGATGCACGGACGAACTCTCGAACATCGATTCGACCCAGTGGCTAAAACAGGGAGCTCGTCCTACCAGCGAAAGATTAATCGACCTTTTGTCCCGTTTTCGCCGGAAAAGTCAATTTGGTGAGGATTCACAACGAAGCGGTCATGAGCTGTAGTTCTCTACTGAAACGATCCCAGCGGGGCGCGATCCGGAGTGTCCAATTGCCAGAACTGCCACCCGTCGCGCTCCTCGACATCCCCACTGATGTGCGTGGCCACCGCACTGGCAGCGACAGAAGGATTGTCGAACCGCCGGCCTTCCATCGGTCCTGCGGTGATCTCCAGTCGCTGCGTCTCGGGATCGTAGCGGCCACTGAGCCGATAGCCCTCGCAATCGGCGACCACCCGTACCCGGTTGTCGATCACTTCTTCTTCCACGGCGACCTTGGATGACTTACGAGGCGCCTTCACCCGCGGAGTTCGAACCCACGTCTGTTCGGGGCCGAGGTCGACCGACGTGTCCAACGTCGAACTCAGACCCAGCAGGTCCCAACGCTCACTGCCGTGCAGCACTCTGTCCACCGCGATTGCGTGATGCCCGGTCCGGGTACGGAGTGGAGAATCCTGGACCCACAGGTCGACTTCTCCGCGAATGTCGGTGGCCATCTCTTCCGACGAGACCATGTAGAAACGCGGCTCTTCGTTCGCGAGATCGACGAACACCCAGTACGAGGATCCGGTGTCGTCACTCTCGAGCGACTCGTCCTGCCTGCGAGCTTTCCAGTCCCCTGTGACCTTCGATCGCACTCGGACTATGCACGAGGACGTGCCGTCCATCGACCAGACCTGCACAGGATTGCGACGCGACGTCGTCAGCCGCTCAGCGCGCCCACCGCGCTGAGCTACGGTTCGGATGAATGCCTTGATTCCCCGGTCGGATGTGTCTTCCACGGATTGCCACCTTCAGCCTCGAGAGCGCCCCGTACTTATGAAGAGCGGTGTTGCGACGGGTGGCGCTTGCACGACTCGGTTTCCCTCAGCCTACTGCGTCGATGCGTGCTCGAGTAACCGCAGAACACCCCACACGACGAACGCCGGTTACCGTAGTGAAACCGAACTCGGCCAGGAGGTACCACCATGGCGGTCACGATCACCCACGACAATGCCGACCATCGGTTCGAGATCCATGTCGATTCCGAGTTGGCGGGCTACTCGGAATACCTCGAATCGGACGGCTCGAGAACGTTTCATCACACCGTGACGCTTCCGCAGTTTCGCGGCCGAGGACTTGCCGCTGCCCTCACCGAATACGCCCTGGACGACACCAGCACGCAGGGACTGCGCGTTGTCCCTACGTGCTGGTTCGTTCGCGACTTCATCGCAGCCGCGGGCGATCGCTATTCACATCTGATGGACCCCTGACCGTCAGCGACGGGACGACATCACCCCGATGCCGATCTCGGATTCCGATTCGCAATTGCTCGACAAAACCGTCTCCTCGGACTCACATTCACGTGAAGTCGCTTCTGCGACAGATGTTTCGGCAGCTCTTTCCGCCGCAACCCGGTGCCGTTCATAGTTTCGCGCACCACGCGCGACGCGTTGTCGGTGTTCGTTCAGGATCTGTTCGTAGTGGTACATCTGTTCTCCTACAACAAGAGTGGACGCCGATCACAGAGCATTGCTGTGCGGCGGAGTATTGAATCGACTGCGGCGTATCGACGGCCGGAACCGGCCGATTCAGCCGAAGGCTCACTCAGAGAGCACGATCGGCGATAATCGCCAACCGAGAGCAGACGACTCGACGGCCTACGTAATTCGTTTCTGCTGCCATTGTCCACCTCCACGGTCTCTGCGATGTGCCTGTGCCACGATCATGCACGGCCGCGGCGACGAACTCCACCGATTAAATTCGCCACCCACGACGCACGAGTTGTTCGTACATCAATTCGTTTGATGCAAAGGCTATTTCGCGCAAGATACGCCCTTCTCGACGACGTGGTGAGGAGTCGACGACACCTGCGCTGCGCGATGATATTCATACCGACCGCCACCTGAGGCGGGGCCAGGACTCCGAGCCCGCAAATGCGAGCGCGTGTGTCAGGTGCGCGGGGAATGGTGAGTGTTCGGGGTGCGATTCTGCTCGCGGATGGCGAATGCGCGCGCGTGTGCGGGGTGGGCTGTTGCAGGTTGTTGTCGGGGTGACGGGCCGATCGGGAGACGCCGCCACTCGGGTCCAGTCCCCCGGTGTCCGCGAATGCGCGCGCGTGTGTCAGGTGCACGGGGAATAGGTAGTGGTCGGGGTGCGATTGTGCGCGCGGGTGGCGGATGCGCGCGCGTGTGTCTTTGCAGGGG
>CAUQEL010000024.1:0-90535 GCA_963517305.1 uncultured Rhodococcus sp. | reverse complement strand
TCACCCCGACAACTGCCTGCAACGCTCCACCCCGCAAAAGCGCGCGCATTCGCCATCGGCGCGCACAATCGCACCCCGACCACGACCTATTCCCCGTGCATCTGACGAACGCGCGCGCATTCGCGGATACCGGGGACTGGACCCGGGTGTCGTAGTCTCCCGATCGGCCCGTCACCCCGACAACTGCCTGCAACGCTCCACCCCGCAAAAGCGCGCGCATTCGCCACCCGCGCGCACAATCGCACCCCGACCAATGCCCATTTCCCGTGCACCTGACACACGCGCGCGCATTTGCGGAGCACCGAGGGCTGAACCGGGCGCCGGTGCGCGACGCGAGAACGTAACCCGACCCCGGGCGCGCAATGGCGGTTCCACGACCACACGCGACTACGGACCCTCCCACACAAACGCGCGCGCATGCGCGGACAGCACTAGGTCCGCCCCATCCTGTCCCCGGCGGGGCTTCGTGGGCTTCCACGAGATCTGTGGCACAGTCGTTGACGATGAAACTCGCCGTCGATCAGCTCCGCGTCAGCAGAATTCTGCTCGATTTCGATCTGAGCATCGAATTCGACAACGGTGCCAGCATTGCCTTCAGTGAGGTGACGATCGATGGACTCACCGTCGACGAGGACAATCAGTTCGAAGGTCTACGAGCCTTCGCGACCCTGCACGGTCTGGTGTGCGACGACGCAGACTACGACGAATCCGGTGTACTTCGTCTGACGTTCGAGGGACGGCATACAGTGGTGGCCAGTCCGCGAGACGAAGTCGAATCCTGGGAGTACACCGCCGCGGACGGTTCGACTGTGTTGTGTGGACCGGAGGGGGCTGTGGAGTTCTGGCCCGCACCCGAGCACCCGAAGTCGGTGGCCCCGACCGTCGAGAGGCTTCCTTCCATCGGTGCCACCGTGGTCCGGCTGTCGACTGGCGACGACCCTGCTGTCGAATTCTCGGACGGCACGAAGCTGTTGTTCGACCTCGCCCTCGACGCCGGGTACCTCGTATTGCGGGAAAGTGTGACGTCGAGCTCCCACTCCGACGGCGCTGCTGCAACAGCGGGAGATTGGGTCGTCGAACTATCCTCGGGTCACGTGATCTTCTACCGACCGCGCACTGTGTAGGGCCTACCGAACTGCGTTTCGACACCGGGGGAGTACAGCACCGAGTCCGGGGGTCGGGTACTGACATCGGGTAGGCCTGCCGCTGCTATGAGCTCGTCGGAGCAGTGTGTGAGTTCTGCGTCGACCAGTGGCCAGTGCCGGTGCACGTTCGGGACGTACAGCAGGCGTCCGGCCAATGAGGTGTGCAATCCCCAACGCGCGGTGAGGAACACAGCGAGCGGCTCCTCGGACATGTCGCGTGACCCTCTGACGACGCCGAAGTCCGTGGTTGCGCCGCGGTGCGGTGGTGCGAGTCTTTTGCTGCGGTAGCCGATCGTGTTGCTGTCGTCGTCGATGTCGATCGATGACCAGCGGTACGGAATGCGAGCGGCGTTGGTGCCCAACACCACTGCCAGTCTGGTTGCTTCCAGCGACCGGAACACGACGCCGCGTCGACCCTCCGCGTCGACCGAGTACAGGCGCACATTGATCTCACCGAACGTGCCGAAGTACGGAACGGGGTGACGGTAGCCGAGGCCGGCTCCGACCATGTGGAAGCCGATCAGCCCGACCCACGACGAGCCGTCGAACTCGTCTGGTTCGCAGCCGCTGGGCAACAGTGGAGCGACTGCCGAACTCGGGACGCGCCAATGCAGAAAGACCAGCCGTTCCCATCGCTGATCCATCACGATCGGACGAGGCAGCAGCGGTGGCCGCGGCCAGAGGCGTCGGGCATCGTCTCGATTCATGATTCGAGCGTAGGCGCGAGGTGTCAGGAGGCGGTGAATCGGGCGTGCACGCTCGCGGAGATCGTGATGTTCTCCGGCTTGAGTGCAAATCCTGCCGGCGCGGATGTGGTGGCGAACATGCGCGCCGAGGACTCGGCACCACTGCTCTCCGCGACCCCCGGCAGCAGACCGGGATCGGCCACCGCGACAGCGTGTACGCCCGATCGTCCGAGGCTCGACGCGTAGGCCTCGGCCTTGGAGACGGCGTCGCGCACAGCAAGTTCTCGAACCGCGAGGGTGTGAGCCGTTCTGCTGGATTCGGTGAGGTCCCAGTCGAAGTGATCGATCGACACTCCTTCGAGTGCAGAGGCTGCGTAGACGAACGCGTCCACCAGATCGAGTTGGCTGAACTGCACCTCCACGGATGCCTCGGCTTGGTAGACGTACGGCAGTTGTTCTCCGTCGTGGTTGAACGGGCGGTGGCGCGAGTGGCGCACCTGATCCACCGACCACCGATCGATGGGCCCGCCGTCGCTGTTGTAGAGCGGCTCGACCAGTCTCGTGAGCTCCCGGACGAGTTGCTGAGCCGGCTCGGCTGCAGACTCCGCAGTGCGACCGTCGGTGCGAACGGTCAGCGAGAGCGTGCACTGTTCGGGTGGGTAGGTGGCGGCGCCGTGACCGACGACGGTGATGTCGAGTGCTTCGGGGCTCATGACATCCAGTGTTGCACCCGGGTCCGGCGGTTTCACAGAACCTTGACACTGCTGGCCGACGCGTCGAGGGAGGAGGACAATCGCGAACATGCTTCCCGTTCTCGATCTCGGTCCGGCCGAAGATGACCCCCGTGCGTTCCAGTTGTCCCTGCGCGAAGCAGCTCACGGGTCCGGCTTCTTCTATCTCGTCGGGCACGGGATCGAGATCGAACGAATGCACGAGGTGCTGCGCCTCGCGCGTGAGTTCTTCGCCGTGCCGGACCATGTCAAGGAGGAGATCAGTCAGCTGAAGAGTCCGCACTTCCGCGGCTACTCGCGGGTTGGCGGCGAGCTGACCAACGGCCGGGTGGATTGGCGGGAGCAGATCGACATCGGTCCCGAACGCCCGGCGATCGAGGGAGCGGTGGGGTACTGGAACCTTCAAGGCCCCAATCTGTGGCCGTCGCAGCCCGCAGGGTTCAGGGAGACATTCGAGCACTGGGAGCGCACCGTGTCGAGCCTCGGTCTCCGGCTGCTCCGGCATTGGGCGCAGTCACTGGGTGCGCCCGAGAACGTGTTCGACGAGGCCTTCGCTACCGCGCCCGCGACGCTGATGAAGGTCGTGCGGTACCCGGGCACTCCCGATCACTCGCAGGGAGTCGGTGCGCACAAGGACTCCGGGGTGTTGACGCTGCTGCTCGTCGAACCGGAATCCTCTGGGTTGCAGGTGGAGACGACCAGCGATACGTGGATCGACGTACCGCCGCTGGACGGGGCATTCATCGTCAACATCGGCGAGCTGTTGGAAGTTGCGACCGGCGGGTACCTCCGGGCGACGCGCCATCGGGTGGTCGCGCCGGGACCCGGCATCGACCGGATATCGGTGCCACACTTTCTGAGCCCGGCGCTCGATGCCGTCGTCCCTGTGATCGAACTGCCGGCCGAGTTGGCGCGGCAGTCCCGGGGAGTCGAGAACGATCCCGACAACCCCATCTACAGCACCTACGGCGAGAACGCGTGGAAGTCCCGGACGCGAGCACACCCCGACGTGGCGCAGTTGCACCACGGCATCGCCGCGGCCGGTCGGCAGTCTGCCTACTGATTCCGACTGCGGCCCTGACGTGATGCGCGAAACTGTGCCCAGGCACCGGTGCACCACAGCGCCCACACGATCAGCAGTGGCTGGAAGAGCAGCCGGATGCCGCGGGCCGCGTCGGTGTCCAGTCCGAACGCGTCGGTGTGCGTGACGAACTGCGAAATATTGCCGGGGAACACCGCGACGAAGAACGCCGCGACCACCCAACCGACCAGAGGCGCGCGAGCGGTCCAGAACAGCAACGCCAGGCCGAGCGCGATCTCGACGACCCCCGATGCCAGCACCACGAAATCGACACTGATCGGCATCCACGTCGGCACCTGGGCGGCGAAGGTGCTCCTTGCCCAGAACAGATGACTGAGGCCGGCGAAGACGAGGAACGCTCCCAATACGACTCGTCCGATGGTGCGAGATATCGATTTCGTCATGGCGTCATGAGACACCACGGGCACACTGAGCACTATGACCGGGAGTACACCGACCGACCCAGCGCGGCGCCGATGGGTACTGCACGTCGACCTCGATCAGTTCATCGCCGCCGTGGAGGTGCTCCGCAATCCGGATCTGGCGGGCAAAGCGGTGGTCGTCGGCGGCAGGGGAGACCCGAGCGAGCGCGGGGTGGTGTCGACGGCCTCGTACGAGGCGCGGGCGAAGGGCGTCGGATCCGGAATGCCACTGCGCGTCGCCGCGAAGAAAATTCCCGACGCCATCTTCCTCCCCGTGGACAAGCCGGCGTACGACGAGGCGTCGACGATGGTGATGGACACTCTGCGGACGTTGGGATTCGTCGTCGAGGTGATCGGTTGGGACGAGGCATTTCTCGGTGTGGAGACCGATGACCCCGAGGGTGTGGCGAAGACCGTGCACGACGCGGTCTTCGACGCGACGGGGCTGCATTGCTCGGTCGGCATAGGGGACAACAAGTTACGAGCCAAGATCGCCACCGACTTCGACAAGCCACAGGGCATCTACCGGCTGACGCAGGACAACTGGTTCGAGGTGATGGGCGATCGCGGTACCGATGCACTGTGGGGGATCGGCAAGAAGATCTCGAAAAGGCTGACCGCCCTGGGCATCTCGACAGTCCGTGAACTTGCCGATGCCGAGGACGCGGACCTCGCCGCCGCGTTCGGACCGAAGATCGGACCGTGGCTCGTCACGAAAGGGCGGGGAATCGACCTCGCGCCGGTCACGTCCGAGCCGTGGGTTGCACGGTCGCACAGCCGCGAGATCACGTTCCAGACCAACGTCGCCGATTGGGCGATCATCCGAGACGAGGTCGCCGCATTGACGTCGACAGTGTTGGCGGACATCGAAGCCGAGAACCGGCCGGCCGTTCGGGCTGCGCTGAAGATCCGCTACGCGCCGTTCGAGACGCATACAGTCAGCGCACCGATCGTCGGAGCGCCCACCTTCGATCCGGAGATTCTGACGTCTGCTGCGGTGGCCCTCGTCGACCGCCTCGACCATACGAGAGAGGTCCGATTGATCGGCGTCCGGCTGGAAATGACTCCGCCGCAACCTCTCTGACTACTTGCGGCCCGCAGCCCAGCGCAGTCCCCAACCGTACTTCTTGTCGAGGTCGGCCTGGCTGCCCTGAATGTATTCGACCTCGCGGGTGACGGTGATCCCCGCGGAGGTGTTCTCCAACAGAGCGATCGAGCAGATTCGCGCGGAGTTCTCGGCCGAGTCGAGGCGCACCTCGACCTGCGGTCCGCTGGTGGGGTACAGCGTCACCACACCGTCCACGGCGGCCCAGTTCGGTGCGCCGTCGTAGATCATCGCGAAGATCAGGATGCGGGCGAATTTCTCGGGGTGGGCGAGGTTGATGTGCATGTTTTCGCCGCCGCTGACCGAACCGGAGCGGTCGTCGCCGTCGAGCGCGATGAACGGGGCATCCTGCAGTGAACCGAAGCTGTTGCCGAGTGCCTGGACGACGCCCTTGGAACCGTCTTGCAGTTCGTAGAGGCACCCGAGGTCGAGATCGACACCGCCGGAGCCGTACGACGCTGCGGCCAACTTGGCCAGGAAGCCCTTCTTCTTCGGCTGCGCCGCGGGTGCACCGGACGACCAGTTGAGGTTCACCCGCATCGAGCCCTGCTTCTCGCCGGACTTGGTGAGGCTGATGGTCGGCGATGCCTTGGACAGCGTCACCTTGCTCAGGCTGACCGGTGCACCGGGTTGCTGTGGCGCGTTTTGCCCGGTCGAGGGCTTGCGGGTGTAGTCGATCGCCATGGTGGAGCCTTCCGAAATGGTCGGTGACCGGATCGCGATGTCCGGTTTGGGCGGTGTGTCGACAATAACCGCTAGTCCGATGGGCTCGATGCCCGCACCGACGCAGCGGTGTTGCAGACGTCGCCTACGGCCTCGGTACGTTCCGTAGGTTGGACTTGGCCATCCGAACGGCCTCGCCGACGCCGCCGTTGAGGACGACCTTGCTCATCGCGAGGGCGAACCCCTTGATCTGCTCGCCGGTGATGGTCGGGGGAACCGACAGCGCGAGCGGATCGGTGATGAGCTGAACCAACGCCGGACCGTCGACCGAGAACGCGGTCTCGAGCGCGCCGCGGATGTCGCCCGGCTGTTCGACGCGTTGTGCATGGATACCGGCGGCGGCAGCGATGCCGGTGTAATCGACCTGGGGCACATCGACTCCGAAATCGGGCAGACCGTCGACGAGCATCTCGGCCTTGACCATGCCGAGCGTCGAATTGTCGAACAGCACGATCTTGACGGGCAGCTTGTACATCGCGACGGTCAGGAGTTCGGAGAGCAGCATCGAGAATCCGCCGTCGCCCGAGACGGAGACGACCTGGCGGCCTGGATTGGCGAACTGCGCGCCGATGGCGTGCGGCAGGGCGTTGGCCATCGACCCGTGCAGCATCGACGCTACGAAAGCCCTTCTGCCGGTGGGGTTGATGTAGCGCGCAGTCCACACGTTGCACATGCCGGTGTCGGTGGTGAACACGGCGTCATCGGCGGCGAGGTCGTCGAGCACCGACGCGGCGTACTCGGGGTGAATCGGGACGAGCTTCTCGGCATTGCGGGTGTATGCGCCGATGGTCTTGCCCATCAGGTCGTTGTGCTTGTCCACCCACTTCTCGACATAGCGGCGATCGGTCTTGCGAGTGACCAACGGCTGCAATGCATTCAGCGTCGCGCGAACATCACCGTGAATCGGGTACTGCACCGAGGTCCGTCGCCCCAGCTTCGTCGGGTCGATGTCGATCTGCGCGGTCGTGACGTCCTCGGGAAGGAACTGCTGGTACGGAAAGTCGGTGCCGAGCAGGATGAGCAGATCAGCGTCGTGGATACCTGCATGCGCCGCGCCGTACCCGAGCAACCCTGTCATGCCGACGTCGTACGGGTTGTCGTACTGGATGAATTCCTTGCCGCGCAACGAATGTCCGACGGGAGCGCCGATGGTGTCGGCGAACGCGACCACCTCGTCGTGGGCACCCTTGACGCCGTAGCCGGCGAAGATGGCCACTTTCTCGGCGTTGTTGATGGCGTCGGCCAGCTTCTGGATGTCCGCCGCAGGCGGGGTGACGATCGGGGTGGACGGAATGGCGATCGGATCCATCGATCCGGCGGCCGATAATTCGGCGATGTCGCCGGGGAGCGTCAGAACAGATACTCCGCCGCCGGTGACGGCTGCATTGATCGCTGCTCGGAACACCCGGGGTGCCTGCTCGGCGGTGGAGACGAATTCGTTGTAGAGCGAGCATTCACCGAAGAGGCGGTCGGGGTGCGTCTCCTGGAAGTAGCCCGAGCCGATCTCACTACTGGGAATGTGCGACGCGATCGCGAGAACCGGTGCGCCGGAACGATGTGCGTCGTACAGGCCGTTGATCAGGTGCAGGTTTCCTGGTCCACACGAACCCGCGCAGACGGCGAGTGCGCCGGTGGTCTGCGCGTCGGCCGACGCAGCGAAGGCTGCGGCTTCCTCGTGTCGTACGTGAATCCAGTCGATGCCGCCCTTGGCCGATCCGCCGGTGCGACGCACTGCGTCGACCACCGGATTGAGACTGTCGCCGACGATGCCGTAGATGCGTTGTACGCCGGCGTCGACGAGTCCTCGAACGAGCTGATCGGCCACTGTGGTGGGCATTCGCTGTCTCCTCATATTCGGTGACGCACCGATGTGCCTCGGTCGCGTCTCTTCGACGCCTTCCCTGCAAAGAGGGGCTGCCAAACATCGAAGTGCACGTCGATGAGGGCGTCAAGGGGGACGTGCTGGTGGAAGCCCTCTAGGATCTCCGTCACGTGCCAGTGCGTTCGGGCGACGGTGGAGATCTAGCTGCTGATCGCGTGCGAGATTCTGTCGACGACCATCGCAACGGCACTCGGAACCGGCTCGATGACGTCCACGTCGGTGCGCAGCGCCAGCCGCCGGGCCGAATCGCTCAACGGTCCGCCGCCGATGACGACGGCGCTCGCGCCGGCGGCCACTGCTGCATCGACCGCTGTTCCCAGTTCGACAACGCTCGATGCGAGATCTCCGGCCAGGACCAACGGCGATGACGCGGTTAGGAACACACCCGCGAAATCGCCGTCGGGCACGGTGATACGAGTCAGTGCTTCGAGTTGGGCGGCGAGATCAGCTGTGGTGGTGGCGATCGCGAATCGGCGACCGCCTCGTGCGGCGTGCAGGATTCCGGCCTCGCCGATTCCGACGACCGGAATGTCGACGAGGGTTCGGAGTTCGGCCGCACCGGGATCACCGAACGCACCGACGATCACGGCGGCCGGGCCATGGTGCTCGATTGCGTCGAGGGCCGCTGCTACGACATCGGGTCCGGCAGCACGCAACTGCTCGGTGCCGGTGATCATCGCCGGTCCGGTACCCGCGGTGACCCCGATGACGGTGAATTGTGTTGTGCTGAGCCGACGTCGTGCGACCTCGACGAGCAGCTGCGTCGTTGCAGTGTTCGAGTTGGGGTTGATCAAGAGGATCTTCACTGCTCAGTCGTCTTCCGGCATGGGTTGTCCGAAGGTCTCTTTCGGGAACTGCACGGCGATTCCGCACACGATGAACAGCCCGGCCAGCATCGCGAACATGGCGCCCACGCCGGACGCGTCGAGCACGGCTCCGGCAATGAGGGGGAACAGTCCGCCAGAGAGGGAGCCCAGCGCCAGAATTACCGACGTCGCGAGGCCACGGATTCGTGTCGGGTACTGCTCGGGTGCGAACAGCCAGATCGTCGTGTTGAGGATGATGACCGAGAAATTGAACAGGGCACCGAAGAACAGGACGAGGCCGATCGATGTTGCGAAGAAGCCGAATCCGAGCCCGGCGACGATGCCGAGCACAGCGCCGCCGGTCAGTGTCACCTTGCGGGGGAGTTTGCGAGCGATGAGCGCAGCGGTCAGCGCGCCGATCAGCGAACCGGACTGCATCACGAGGGTGTACCAGAGCGCACTCGAGATCGACATACCCCGCTCGGTCAGGATGACGGGAATGAGTGTGAGCATCGAGATCTGTGCTGCGTAGGACATGCAGACGGCAATGCCGAGGGCGAGAGTGCTTCTGCGGTAACGCCGCCCGAACATTTCCGTCCACCGTGCGCGCGGAGCGGTGTGCTCGTCGACCGAGGTGTCGACGTTCAAGTACTGGACCTCGGAGTCGAGCGCGCCGCGAAGCTTGCCCTGCGCGAGGCGGTTGATGACGGTATTGGCCTCGGCCACACGGCCTGTCGCCGCGAGGAAGCGAGGTGTCTCCGGAAGCGAGCGGCGATAGAACACGACCGCGAGAGCGGGCAGTACGAGCAGACCGAACAGCCAGCGCCAGCGGTCGTCACCGGTGAAGACGGCGAAGACGATGACCCCGAACAGTGGGGCGAGCATGTTGCCCAGACCTGCAGCTGCAACGTTGATCATGCCGACCGCGGTACCGCGATGCTTGGCGGAGAAGAACTCTGAAAGCATGATCACCGCTACGGCGATCTCACCGCCGAGTCCGAGCCCGACCAAGAATCGAGCGCCTACCAACACCTCGTAGTTGGGTGCGAATGCGCACAGTAGCGAGCCGAACGCGAAGACGAGAAGGTTTGCGCCGAGGAGGGTTCGACGACCGAGACGGTCCATCACCGCTCCGGCCAGGATGCGCCCGAGTGCGACGGCGGTGAACGTCGCGGTGTTCAGCAGTCCGATCTCGGTTCCGCCGAGGCCCCAGGATTCACGCAGGAGCGGTCCGGTGATGCCGACGGCATTCTGTTCGATGGCGTCGAAGAACACACCGAACAGGACCATGGCGACGATGCCGAAGTGCGCCGTGGTGAGGCCGATCTTCGAGTACGACGCCTCGATCTGTTCGCTGAGGCTACCGGCCTCGGGCGGTGGGTCGATCGGTGACGGCTTCTCGTTCGTGGTCGGGACGCTCATCCCAGTGCCTCTCGCTCAGTGGTATACCAACAACGGAGAATTTACGGAGACTCGCGCTACAAGAGGTTTCCCGGCGGTAACACTTGTGTTTCGAGGTCCTCTCACCTGGCACATTCCGTCGAGTCATTGGTGCGGCGGAATGAGGCACCGCACCCCGCAGGCAATCGGTATACCTATGAATCGCTGGTATACAAGCACCATGGCATCCACGGAAGGTCGCGAATCGCTGTCGCGCTCGGTGTTCGACGCGATCCGAACACGCATCCTCGACGGCCGCCTGCGTCCTGGTGAAACGCTGAGCGAGCGCAATCTGGGTACCGAGCTCCAAGTGTCGAGGGTGCCGATTCGTGAGGCACTTCCGTTGCTCGAAGCAGCCGGGTTGGTGACGCTGTCGCCCAGACGCCCTGCCGTGGTGACGGGAGTGACCAGGAGTTCGGTCGACGAGTTGTACGACATCAGGTCCGCGCTCGAACCGCTCGTGGCTCGGAGGGCCGCATCCGCAGTGGCTGCGGGCGCGGACCCCTCATCGTTGGTCGACGCCGTGTCCGGTGCAGGTGCAGCGCTCGACCGGGGTGACCTACTCGAATTCCATCACGCGAGCTCAGGAGTGCACTCGGGGATCGAGGCGCTGTCCGCAAACCGGCTGTTCCCGGTCATCATGGAACCGTTGCGGGAGCGCAGCAATCGACTCAACATGGCCAATCTCGAGCGGGATCCGTCGCTGAGGCACGGGGAGCATGTTTCCCTCGTCGACGCCATCGCGAAGGGGGACCCGGAATTGGCTGCCGCTGTTGCGTTCGCACACGTGGAATGGGGCCGCGCACGAACGTTCGAGACTCTGGCGCAGGTTCCGGGTTACGACCCAGAGCGCTGAGCCGAGTGCGCTGTCTTCAGCGCGACGCGGTCAACCTGGACACCTGCACGGCCCCGGCAGTCCCGAGCACGAGCACCCCTGTCGCTACAGCGAACGCTATCGAATAAGAGTCGCCGATGGCAGGTGCAACGATCAGTGGGCCGAGGACCTGACCCACGCCGTAGAACGCAGTCAGTGTTGCTGCGGTACGTCCGATGGGCAGTGTCTGGGCGGTGCCCATCGTCAGCATCGTGATGCCCATGAACGTTCCGCCGAACAGCAGAGCCGAGAACACGGCGGCGACGGTGGTCTCGGTCAGGGCGGGGAGCGCCGCGGCGACCGACTGCAACGCGAACGCGGCCACCAGCGCGTTGCGCATGCTGGTTCGGCGGGCGACTGCCTGCCACAGCACCGTCGCCGGTACCGCGGCGAATCCGACGACGATCCACACCGCCGGACCCACCGAGGTGCTGCCGTGGCCACCGACCGCCGCCACGAGAAACGTGCCGACGATGATGTAACCGAGCCCCTCGAGGAAGTACGCGAACAGCAATGTCCGCCATAGGGTTCGGGTCTTGCGGTCGATGTCGCCGCGCGCAGCCCGTGTTGCCTGCTCGGGATGCACCCGTAGCGTCCACGCCGGGGCGATGAGGACCACTGTCAGCAGCGCCGAGCACACCCACAGCGCCTCCCAGGACAGGTGCGGTCCGACGAGCAGTGTCAGAATTCCCGACGCGGCGATGCCTGTGCCGACGCCGCCGAACGCGATACCGGGTGAGGCACCGTCGGCGCGATATCTCGTGACTGTGCTCGCGCACGCGATGAAGATCGCTGCGCTCGCCAGGCCCGCCAGGAATCTCAGGGCAGCGAACGCCGCGGTGGAATGGACTGTGGCCATGGCCAACTCGCTGGCCACGAGGATCACTGTCCAGAGTCGGAACGACGTCGTCGTGTTGATCGATGGGCGCACGGACAACACGATTGCGCCGACGAGATAGCCGGTGTAGTTCGCGGTCGCGATGACGGCACCGCTGCTCGGCGTAACCTCTGCCGCGTCGACCATGATCGGCAGTAGCGGCGTGAACACGAATCGCCCGACGCCCATCGCCGCCGCGAGTCCGGCAGCGGCGGCGAACGACAATCGACGGCCGTTCATGACGAGCACCCCCTAGATCGTTAGCCGGGTCAACGGTACGCGTCGTATCGTCGGCCGGCGAAACGGACAGGAGGGAACCGAGCGAGCCTCCAGTGCGTCCAACACCTGATACCGACTGTGGGGGACGCATGAGTGAAACGAAGTACACCGACGCAGAACGACCCACCTGGGTTCCGTACTGGCCGAACACGTTGGGACGCCTGTGGCAGGCCGTCATTGCAACCGTGGTAGTGGTGGCGGTTTCGATCTATCGTGGTCAGCTCGCGGTGCGCGGTGACGACCCCTGGCGCACGATCGGTCCGATGGTTCTGTTGGCGGTGGCGATCTGCGTCTGGATCGGCATCAACGACAACGTGATTCGATGGAGTGTCCCTATCCGTTTCGCGCGGCGCATCGAGGATGACGCGCACGGCAGCGGTGTTTCTATCCCACCCCGTAGGGCCAGGCTCTGGCTGATGGTGTGTACGGCGATCGCTGCCATAGGGCTGGGTGTCGCGTTGTCTCGTAGCGAGCTGCTGGGTCCTGTAGGCCCACCGATCGCCGGTATCGCCGCCGTCGTGCTGGCGGTGACGCTGGGCTTCCGCAGTAGCGTCGAACTGCGTTTGTTCACAGACGGGTTCGTTCGACGCAGACGATCGACGATGTTCTTCGCTCCGCGCACCCACGACATCCTCGTACGCTGGGACGACGTGGAGCAGTACGAGGCCTCGACTTACCGGACCTCCGAGAAGCGACGGAGCGGATTCACCGAACCCGTCCTGTACCTCCGCGCAGCAGGGCTGGACATCGACGGTCCCCGCGACCGACTCGACGAATCCGACCGTATGGCTATCCGAATCCACCTGCTCGCGGCCGAACCGAATGCCATTCTGTCGCTGATGAAGTGGTGCTCCGACAATCCCACCAATCGAACCGGGATGACCGGGTACGACGCACCTGACCTCCTGACGCCACCCCCGCTGCGCGAGCGACTCGAGCGATCACGTTCCTGACCGCGTCACCGATCGGATGGAACCGATCTGCGCCACCGAGCGTCAAACCCGATGACGCCGAACGACCGGGCGTCGATACGGTGCGACTCGGGGGAGCGTCATGACAGTGAACGTGGATCCAGCGATCTTGCGGCAGTTCTCGAATGCGTTGTCGGGAACCGGACAGGCGATCGGTGAGTTGGATACTCTCGCGCCCTTCGGTACATCCGAGAACGCGCTGCAGGGAAGTGGCTTTCACGCTGCGTGTGCGGCGGCGGCAGCGGCCGCCGCCGGAGCAGTTGCCGCACTGGCCGGGCGAGTCGAATGCGTCGCAGACATTGCCCGCGGCGTCGCGCAGAACTACGAGATCGCCGACGACGAACTCGCCCGCCGCCTCGCTGCGATGGACCAACCGAAGTGACCCCGACTGTGCCGCACGTCGCGGGGTGGGAGCCGGAGTCGATGCGCAAGACGATGATCGAACTGTCGGAGATCGTCGAGCGCGTCAACGGTCAGCGCACCGGAGTGCTGGAGGAGCAAGACACGTTGGCCGAGACGTGGACCGGCGAAGCAGCCGATGCCGCAGCCGAACGCGTGGTGAGCGAATGCTCCCGGATGAGCTCCGTGTGCGGTGAGATCGACTCGCTCGGAGAAGCATTCGAGAGCGCAGCCGGAATCGTGGACGCCGCCAAGGCGCACCTGCAGGCGCAGGTATCGGCGGCGACGACGAGCGGGTTCGCCGTTCGGGCCGACGGTGTCGTGGACCCCGAGGGGATGATTGCGCTGATCCCCGACAGTATCGGCGAGGAGAAAGTGCGACAGGCGGACGAACTTCGCACTGCTGCAGCCCACTTGACGCGGGATATCCAGGGGGCGTTGTTGCAGGCCGAGCGCGCTGCGGTCGACGCTGCGGAGCAGTTGGCGGAGCCGACGCGGCTACTGACCGAACTTGCATTGGCAAGCCCGACAGGAAAGTTCGTCGAGAACCCGGACGGATCGTTCTCGTGGATGCCGGATTGGCCGACGACCGCAGCGGCCACGGTGATCGGGGGCATGACCGACGCGGCGAAGAGGGCGCTGGAATTGCCCGGTGTCAGTTCCGTGGACGACGTCGCCAAGAACATCGGCCGCGGACTCGGATCGTTCGGTGCGGTCGCCGGAACGATTCCCTCGATTGCACACGATATCGACGAAGGAGTGAACCCGACCGAGGCGATTCTGGTGAATTCAGCGAGCACGGCCGTCGGTCTCGCAGCCGCAAGTTACGCCACCTACGCCCTCGCAGGACTCGGGAGCGCAGCGGGCTCCGTGTTTCCGGGGCCGGGCACGGTTGCCGGCGGCGCCGCTGGGGTCGCGCTGGGAACGCTCGTCGGGGGCACCGTGAGCCACACCGTATCCAAAATTTTCGAGTGGACGTTGCGATGATCGACCACAGAGACGGTCGTGCCCTACCGCGGTACGAGGGTCCGTCAGCGCATCCGGTTCGAAAGAGCGTTGTAGGGCAGAAGAAGCCACTGTGGGTGCGAACGTGGCGCAGTGTCCATGTCGGGTGGCTGACAGCGTTCGTCGGTCTCGCGGGGACATCCGTAGCAATTCTCGTAACCGTCGCCCTGCTGTTCGAGCATCTTCACCCGGACGTGCTCATGGGCTTGTCGTGGCTCGCGTTTCTGGTGATCGTGGCGCTCGGACAGTCTGTGGTGCTGTCCGGCGTTGGATCTGCGCGGCTCTCACGTTTCGTGCGACCGATCGAGGTTTCCGCGGCGGGACGTGGTCTGTCGCTGCCCGGGCGCGGAGACTTCCTGATCCGGAGCTTGATCTTCGCCTTCGCGGTTCTGCTCTGCGTTTCGTACTTCCACTGGAGGGACGACGAACCTGGGCGTCGCCAGTTCGAGGCGGAGATCTCGACGCTCGTCGGTGCCCCGGTGGTGCTGCTGTGCTTCATCCTGGGTTTCGTCATAGTCAACCGCACGAGAATTTCACTGCATCCCGACGGTGTTGTGCAGGAGATCTATCGACGTCGAGCGTGGAAGGTGACCCGCGACGTCACGGTTGTCCCGTGGGACGGGATCGTCGGCCTGCAACCACAAACGCACCCGAATCCGGCGGTGCCGCATCCGCACTTGTATCCCACCGTCCGCGTTGTGTATCGCACAGCCGACAGTGAATCGGATCAGGTATTGGTATTGATGGTGTGCGAGAAGAAGGTCGAACCCAACTCGTTGTTCGCTCTGTTGCACTGGTGTCGCGACAACCCCTGGGCACGCGAACAGCTTGCCCGCGACGACGCACGAGAGTTGCTTCGCCCGCCCCGGTTATTGGATCGCATCGAAGCAGACCGAGCGGCATCGATGTCGGGTCGGCGGGACGTCCAGTGACAACTCGGGAACGATCGATGCAGAGCTTTCTCCAGCAGCACGGTGTCGAACTGGTGCCGGTGCATCTCGACGAATGCGACAGGTTCGGTCTGGAGCTACCTGCGCTGCTGGGCTTCGATCTCGTTGCTGCGCATCTGTTTCCGCACGCCACCGCGGTGCTGTGTTCACCCGCGAACGCAGTCGATGGATTCGTACCGAACGCGGTGGTTCTGGTCGGCAAGCTGACACTCTCGGTCGACTCGGATGCCCTGCTGGAGTGTGGCTTCGGGGACTCCCGGGCTCTTCCCGGCTGGGTCGAGACCGGTCACGACCGAGACCCGTTCCGCGGTCTACCTGCCATCTCGATCGCGGGCCGCTACGACTGCGACGCTCGATTGCTCTTCGCCCGGACCAGGTATGTCGTCGTCCACCACATCGTCGATCAGTATCTGGTTCAGGTGACGGTCACCGTGCCCGATTCACTTCGGCAGAAACTGTCCTGCGCTGCAGAGAAATTCATCGACGAGGTACGGATCGGGCGCGAGTGATCTACGCCGGAATCTGCTGCACCACCGCGGCGACGGCCTCCACCTGGTCCGCGATTCGTGGCCCCCACCGACTCGACAGGTCCTCGTCCATCGGGAAGATCCTGCCGTCTCGGACGGCGGTCATCGAACCCCAGCCCGGCCGAGCCGCGACCGATTCGGCTGTGACGCCGCAGCATTGGGCGTCGGCGAGGAAGACCACGTCGGGGTTCGCGGTGATCACGGTCTCGGCGGACAGCTGCGGATAGTCGCCGGCATCAGAACCGTCGGCGATGCTCTGCAGACCGAACAGGCCGTAGATCTGCCCGACGAAGCTCTGACTGGTCACCGTGTAGAGCGTGTCGTCGAGTTCGTGGAAGTACGTCAGCGGCTCTTCGCGGGTAGGCACGCTCGCAACCGCGGTATCGATTCGGGCACGCATCTGCGCGACCACCGCGTCGCCTTCGGCGTCGTGTCCGGTCGCGTCGGCCACTTGCTCGATCTGTGAGTACGCGTCGTCGAGGCTCGTCGCGGCCGGGACCAGCAGCGTCGGAATTCCGGCCTCGGCCAGAGTGGACGTCACGAGGCCGAGGTCGGTGGAGGTGATCACCAGATCGGGGTCGTACGCGACGATCGCCTCGAGGCTCGGCGTGAACGCCGAGAGCCCGGTCTTGGGAGCGTCGGCGGGATAGTCCGACTGATCGTCGACGGCCGCCACCTGCTCACCCGCCCCGACGGCGTACAGGGTCTCCGTTGCCGTCGGGCTCAGCGAGACGATCGAACGAGGCATCTCGTCGATGGTCACGGTCCCGCCATCGGAGCCCGACGCGATCGTCCTCGGAAACTCCCCGCTCGAAGCCGTGGCCGAGGTGGCGGTCGGCGGGGAGTCCGTCGTCGCGCTGCCACACCCGGCCGCGACGAGCGCGACGACCACGAACCCGGCTGAGATCATTCTTGCCGATCGACGCTGCACTGCAACTCCTGTGTGTCCGATGCCCCTTGGAGCGCCAACACTATCGGGTCGCGGTCAGCGCCCCAGGCTCCGTGCCAGGTACGTGCCGGTGTGGGTGTCGGAGAGCACCAACTCGTCGACGGTTCCGGTGAAGGTGATCAGTCCGCCGTTGTGTCCGCCGTCGGGTCCGAGGTCGATGACCCAATCGGCCGCGGCGATGACATCGAGGTTGTGTTCGATGACGATCACCGACCTGCCCTCGTCGACCATCCCGGACAGCAACGCGATCAGGTTCGACACGTCCGACGGGTGCAGACCGGTCGTCGGCTCGTCGAGAACCAGCACCGGCGACGACCCGACCAGTTCGGTGGCGAGCTTGAGCCGTTGACGCTCGCCGCCGGAGAGCGACGACAGGTTCTGGCCGAGCGAGAGGTAGCCGAGCCCGACGTCCCGGCACCGGCGGAGGATGTCGCGGATTTTCTTGACCTCGAAGAAGTCCTGCGCGTCCTCGACGGACATCTCGAAGATGTCGGCGATGCTGATGCCGTCGACGGTGTGCCGGATCGCGCCCGACCTGAACCGCCTGCCCTGGCACGTCTCACAGGTGCTCGTCACTGGGTCGGTGAAACCGAGATCGGTGAAGATGACACCGCTGCCCTGGCAGTCGGGGCACGCGCCGTCGGAGTTCGGCGAGAACAGCGACGGCGGCTGCCCGGTCTTCTTGGCGAAGTAGGCGCGGATCGGATCGAGCAGACCGGTGTAGGTCGCGGGGGAGGAGCGGCGCGATCCGCGGATGGGTGCCTGGTCGATGATGACGGCGTCCGGTGCGGCCTCACGGAGGTGGCCGTGGATGAGGCTCGACTTGCCGGAACCGGCGACCCCGGTCACCGCGGTCAGAACCCCGAGCGGCACGTCGACGCTGACATCGCGGAGATTGTGCGTGCTCGCTCCGGTGATGCTCAGCCAGCCCGAAGCGGCACGGGGAGTGCGCAATTCGACGCCCTCGCGCCGCAACGCGGCACCGGTCCTGGTGTCGGCGCTGCGGAGTTCGTCGTAGGTGCCCTCGAACACGACTGTGCCGCCGGCTTTTCCGGCACCGGGGCCGATCTCGACGATCCGGTCGGCGATGGCCATGACCTCGGGGTCGTGCTCGACGACGAGGACGGTGTTGCCCTTGTCGCGCAGCGCGAGCAACATGTCGTCGAGGCGGTGAACGTCGCGGGGGTGCAGGCCTGTCGTCGGTTCGTCGAAGACGTAGAGCATGTCGTTGAGGGTGGCTCCGAGGTGCCGCACCATCTTGATTCGCTGCGATTCACCGCCCGACAGCGACGACGTCGCCCGGTCCAGGCTGAGGTAGCCGAGACCGAGATCGACGAGTCTTCGCAGCTGCGTGACGATTTCGGCGGTGACGGTACCCAGGCCGTTGATCTGCCATCCGTCGATGCGGTCGGCGAGTTCGGACACCTGCATCGCGAACGCGTCGGGCAGAGACAGGCCCTCGAGGGTGGCACCGCGGATGGTCTCGTTGTAGCGGGAGCCGCCGCAGGATTCGCAGACGCCGCGCGTGACGATGCGCTCGAACGCGAGCTTGGCCTTGCCCTTGAGGGCATCGGCGTCCTTCGCGAGGTAGCTGCGCCGGAACCGGGACACGATCCCCTCGTAGCTCTTCATGACGGCGTCGGGGTTCAGCACGTCGACCTCGCCGGGCTTGGCGTCGAAGAAGATGTGGCGCTCGCGGGCGGAGTACTGCTCGATCGGGACGTCGAGATCGAACAGGCCCGAGTCGGCGAACACCCGATACGGCCATTTGCCGACCTCGAAGTCCGGATGCTTGAACGGCCCCTCGCGCAGGGACTTCGACTCGTCCACGAGTTCGCCGAGGTCCACCACCTTCGCCTCGCCTAGCCCCTCGCACTCGAGGCACATACCGGCCGGGTCGTTGAACGAGAACGCGTTCGCGAACCCGATCGTCGGGGTGACGCCGCGGGACCAGAGCATGCGCAGCCAGTCGCCGATGTCGGTGATGGTGCCGACCGTCGACCGTGGTCCACCGAACAGGCGCTTCTGGTCGACGATCACGACGGCCGAGAGGTTCGCGATCAGGTCGGCGTCGGGGCGACCGTAGGACGGAAGAAATGTCTGCGCGAACGCGGTGAACGTGGAGTTGATCTGGCGTTGAGCTTCGGCAGCGATGGTGTCGAAGACCAGTGATGACTTCCCCGACCCGGAGACGCCCGCGAACACGACGAGCGAACGCTTGGGCAGGTCGAGGTTCACGTCGCGGAGATTGTTCTCGCGTGCTCCGCGGACGAGGATGGTGGACAGTTCGTCGGTGGATGGTTGAGCTGGTGTCGTCGGCTGGGCCTGGGTCATGTGCGCTTCGGTCGCCTTTCGCCGCCCCCGACGCTGGTTCGTCCGGGGCCGCCGCAGTTTACCGTACGGTGTACGGAAATGCTACCGGTGATGGCTGGTAACAGACTTACCGGTCTGGCGATCTCACATGGTGCCGGTTGCATCAGGCCATCGGTCGTGTCGAAAGGTCTCCATGACGAGCAATAGTCGTTCCCGCGTGCAGTCGGTCATCGTGCTCGCCCTTCCTGTGATCGTCCTCGCGGGCTGCGGATCAACGGATTCTTCCGAGCCCGAAGTGCGGACCGAAGTGCGGACCGTGACCGTGGAGGCGACCACGCCCGCACCGACACCGGTCGAGAGGATCGTTGTCCCGGACACCACCGCGACCGAGCCGCCCGCGGCGGAGCCTGTCCTCGCAGCCATGCCTTCGGTCGTGTGCATGAATCTGCAGTCCGCCCAGAACGCGATCCAGGCGGCAGGGATCTTCTACTCCCGGAGCGTCGATGCGTCCGGTGCGAGCCGGATGCAGGTCAACGACTCGAACTGGATTGTCGTGGCACAGGATCCGCAAGCAGGGGTGCTCGTCGGAGAGGGCGATGCTCTGCTGTCTGCAGTGAAGATCGGGGAGCCGAACAACTGCTGAATCAGCGGCGAAGGCTGTGCTTGCCCGCTGGAGCCGGTTCCTGCTCGGTCGAGCTGTAGGCGAGGTGGCCTCCGATGAGGCCGCCGACGCTCGCTGTTGCCAGACCGGCCGCAGCCAGGGCCTTGGCGATGCCATCGGTCTGCTTGCGGCGCCGTAGGTAGGAGCCGAGGAAGAGGAAGACACCGGTCGCGTTGGAGGCCGCGTGGATCATCCCGACGCGTCGCTGGCGGGTGTTCATCGTCGACCAGTCGGCCCATCCGGTGGCGATGGCTGCCGGCGCGGACACGAGTCCGAGGGAGATGACGAGCTTGCTCGCCCTCGACTGGTGATTCAGCAGGTCGAGGGCAACGGCGCTGGTCCAGCTGCCGATGGTGACGTTGACGAGAGCCGGGTGGATGGGGTGACCGATCCACCGTCCCCGGAGCGCGCTGCCGACGGTGCTGTCGTCGAGTGCGGGCTCGAGGACGCCGTTGATGGCGTTGCTGGCCCCGTCGAGGAACGATGCCGATTCGAGGCTGTCCAGTGCTTGCTTGAGTGTCATACCGGGGCGGATGCCCCGCTGGGGATGTGCCAACCCCAAGGGCAGCCAAACACGGGGCGGAATTCGGACTTCACTGCGGCACGGGGCGGACGCCGCGGACGGCGGGTTCTGCGGTCGGCAACGCAGCCTCGATCGTCCGGGCGCGAGGATCGAGGGCGCAACTGTGTCGATACCGAGCAACGAGTACTGCCGTCATTCGCGTTGCCGGCTGAGGGGGCGTTCGCGTGGGAGCGAGCCCTTCCAACGCAGTCGACGACGAGTCGCCACACGTGGGTGTGGGTCTTCTGGTGCGTGTGCTGGGTGGTTTTCTCTTGTC
This sequence comes from uncultured Rhodococcus sp., assembly GCA_963517305.1. Taxonomy (GTDB): domain Bacteria; phylum Actinomycetota; class Actinomycetes; order Mycobacteriales; family Mycobacteriaceae; genus Rhodococcoides. Next base: position 69,870 of record CAUQEL010000024.1, on the reverse strand, counting down.
AGGCTGCTCGCTGTTTTCGGCGGTGGTAGCTGGGGAGCGGTTGTCTGCTCGGGTCGACGGATTCGGGTGGGATGGCGTAGGGGTGTCCGTCGTCGCCCATGATCAGCTGCCAGTCGCCGCGGTGGACGAGGCGGTGGCACTCTCCGCAGACCAGGGCGAGGTTGTTCAGGTCGGTGGGGCCGCCGTGTTCCCAGAATTTCACGTGGTGGGCTTGGCACCACTGCGCGGGCCGGCCGCACATCACGCAGCATCTGTCGCGGATGGTCAGGGCGATGCGTTGGTCGTCGGTGGCCAGTCTGGTGGTGCGGCCGAGCGCGAGGGGGACGCCGTGGTGGTCGACGATGACCGGGGTGAGGTCGGCATCGCAGGTGAGAAGCTCGGCGAGGGAACGGCTCATCGGCCCGGTCCAGTGCAAGTGGAACGGCCACTCGGCATCGCCCGGCCCGGGAACGGACTTGTCCCCGGCATCACTATCGCCAGGATCACTACCACCGGGATCACTACCACCGGGATCACTACCACCGGGATCACACCTACCGGCAGCATCACCACCGGCATCGCTACGACCGACACCATCGCCGCGCGAATCGCCGATGCGGGAACGGTCGCCGGCAGCACTCTCGCTGGCGCGGTGACAGCCGTCAGCACTGGCATCACCGGTTCGCGAGTTGTCGTCGGTGCCAGCACTTTCGTGGACGCGGCGGCCGGTGCCACGATCGGGACCGACGTCGGTATCGCCGGTTCGTGAACTGTCGCCTGCGGCAGCACTCTCGCTGGCGCGGTGATCGGCGTCGGCACCGGCATCACCGGTTCGGGCAGTGCCGTCAGCATCGGTTGTTGTCGAACCCGTTGGCGCGCCGGTAGTTTGCTTCTTTCCGCGGTCGCTGAGCAACTCCCGCAGCGGGACGATCACATGCACCGACGCCCGCGACCCACCCGCCGTCCCGCGGCTGCCCCGCAGGTGCCGGTCGAGAATCAGATCGAGCGCATCGGCCCGGCGCTTCGACGGACTCCGCGGGTCACGCTCCCCACCCGGGCCCGGATGCGGTGCGGTCAACGTCGACAACACGGTGAGCAGCTTCTCCGCCAGGAGCCGGTCGACGTCGCCCCCGATCTGGAAGCGGCCACTGGCCAACCGGTGAACATCGAACCGATTCAGGCCCGGGTTCTCCGACACCGGCACCGGCGGCGGCCCCGACCGAACAGGCTCCGGCCCAGCAGGTTCGGGCCCACCGCCACCCGAGCCACCGGCATCACCCGAGCCACCGGCATCACCCGAGCCACCTGCGTCATTCCGGTCCGCCTGCTCCCGTTCCCGTTCGCGTCGTTGCTGCTCGGCCTGCTCGTGTCGGGCTCGCGCGTCCTCTGCTGCAGAATGCGCAAGAGCCTGCGCACGGGAGGTGGCCTGCCCGGCGGTGCTACGCATCGCGGTCTCGAGCAGTTCCGCGACGACAGCGTCGCGGCGCTGTTCGTCGAGGGTGGGGTCAGCGACCAGCACGGTGGCGTAGCCGTCGGCGATCGCCGAGGCGTGCGCAGCATGGATCTCACCACCGGCGAGGGCGTCGAGCACGATCGGCCACTGGGTGAGCCATTGCCCGAGTTCCATCTGACGGGCAGCGGACCCGTCGGTGATGCGCACCGACCTCGCGTACCAGCGGGTGACCGTTGAATGCCCGAGTTTCATGGCCAGACCACGCCGCTCGATCTCCACCAGCATCGCGTATCTGGCTGCAGCGAGAGCGTTTTCGTGGGAGGACACCTCAGCGAGCGCGGACACCAATTCCTGGTCCCCGAGCCCCGACACATCCCCCGATGTCTTCACCCCACGAAAGCTATACCCACCCACCGACACGTTTCTGCGACGCCGGTCAACGCTTCCAACGAATACGGATCGGGCCCTTCGCGGTCGACGGATCGACGACGGATCCTTTCTGGGTGATCTCGACTTCTCCCGCGTCGACCATCCGGCGGGCGGCCCGGCGAACCGGTTCCATCAACTCCCGCCAACTGTCGTCGGACATGGCACGTGCGACGTCGGAGGGGCAGATCGTGGAGTCGCGGGATCGGGCGTCGAGCAGGGAACGGATCTTGTCTTCGAGTTCCTTGTCGGTGATGCTCACCTTGTGTCGCCGGCATGCGTCGCTGCAGTACTTGATGTCATCCCAGTTCTTCTCCCACTTCTTGCGCCATTCGATTCGCCGCCCGCACGATGCGCAGACCTTGTCGGCGGGTGGCGCAGTGGAGGAGCGACGAGAATGAGCCATGCTTCGACAGTAACCTCGTTGCATGGCGATTCGACCCATTCTCATTGCTGGTGACCCGCGGCTGACGACGGTCGCCGAACCCGTCACCGTGTTCGACGCCGAGTTGGCCGCGTTCGTGGAGGATCTGTTCGAGACCAACACCGCGGCGCACGGTGCCGGACTCGCTGCCAATCAGGTCGGCGACCCGCGTGCTGTGTTCGTCTACGACTTGAACGACGGCGGGGTCCGCCACCGCGGGCACGTGGTCAATCCAGTGCTCGAGACGTCGGCGATCCCGGAGACGATGCCCGACCCCGACGACGGTGAAGGGTGTCTGTCGGTCCCGGGGGAGCGGTACCCGACCGGCCGCGCGGACTGGGCCCGCGTGACCGGTGTCGATGTGGAGAGCACTGCCGTGTCGGTCGAGGGCCACGGCTACCTGGCTCGGTGTCTGCAGCACGAGTCCGACCATCTGGCCGGTCACCTGTACCTCGACCGCCTGATCGGCCGCAATCAGCGTGCTGCGAAGAAGATGATCAAGGCGCGAGGATGGGTCGGACCCGGCAACAACTGGCTGCCCGGGTCCGACTCCAATCCGTTCGGGTGGTGATCAGCAGACCCCAGTGACTGCGCACGCGGTCGCACGTTCGAGCTTCCAACGGCCCTCCGAGACGACGAAGCCGACCGAAACCACTGGCCCGATGGATGTTCCGCTCGCCTCCACCCGTCCGGGTGCGGCGGCGTCGACGCGGTCGAACGTCACGTCCGACATGACCCCGCCGCTGTCGAACAACACTGCGTTCTCCTCGGCCGTGCCTTCGAGTGCGTCGGCGCGGTCGGACCGCTCGGCCGTCCAGTCGAAAACGGTACGGAAGATGGCGGTCGCTTCGTCCGGGGTCGGGATGGCGGTGGGCGCGACGGAGGGAGGAGGGGGCGGGAACGACGACGGCGCAACGTTCACCGCGGCGTCGATGCCCAGCTCGGGTTCCGTTGCGGCGCAACCGGTGAGCGCGACGAGAGCCAGTCCGCAGAGCGCGCGGCCGACGTTCATCCGAACGGGTTGTAGACGTAGAGCATCCGGTAGTTCCATTCCGAGGATCCGGCCGGGATTCGAATCTCCGTCAGGGCCCGGCCGTTCTGGGAGCACGAACCGCGGGCGTGAAACGACCAGCAATCGATCTGCTGACTCGTACCGAACGGGCTGACTATCAACGATTTTGTGCTCGCCTCGCCGTATGCCGCGGGGTCGAAGGCGCTCACGAAGTTCGCGGTCGAATCCTTGGGCCCGAACGGGTTGTCGTCGGGAGCGGCGGAGGCTGTCGGCGCGACGAGCACTGCGCCGCCGATCGCCAGCGCGACTCCGGCGAGGATCCTCTTCAGCATGGTGGCTCCGTTCGTTTCGGGCACGAATACTCAGTGCCCATGGGATCGGCCGCAACCGACCGCGCGTTACGAACCGGCTCCTTCTTCGAACGCGGCACACTGGAGTCCATGACAGCACTCGAAGCGCCCATCGTTGCCCAGCGGCTCGGCCGTCGTCTCACAGTGTGGGGCGGTGGAAGTGTGCTTGTTGGAACGGTGTTGGCGTTGCGAGGGTCGTCGCCTGCCTGGCGGGCGTTCGGTCAGCAGACCGCCGGGTGGGGAGCGATCGATGTGGCCATCGCCGGTGCCGGGGCGCTGAATTCCTCGGTCCCGACGTCGAAGAGCTTGACCAAGCTGTTGTGGATCAATGCCGGTCTCGATGTCCTCTACATCGCGACCGGTGCGCACATCGCTGTCAGGAAGCCTCGGTTCGGCGGCCGGATCACTGCTGACCAGGCGCTGGGCCACGGCACTGCCGTCGTCGTACAGGGCGCTGCTCTTCTCGTGTTGGACACGGCGCACGCCCGCATGATTGCCGGCTAATCACACGAGTGTCATTCTCTCCGTAGGCATTTTGTCAAGCACCAACATGCCCGATTTGTTGCGCGATCAGTAGATTTGCGTAACACTCGTCCCATCAGTCACATCAGTATCGTGAGTCACACGGGGAACGGTGGGTTCGTCCATGCGTGTACGTAGTCGGCAGATCGCTGTCGGGGCTGTCCTGGCGCTGGCAGTGAGCGGGCTCAGTGCTCTGACCGCGCCGATCGTCTCCGCTGAGCCCTGTGGCGGCCTCGGTGGGCCGGGCTCGTCGCCGCTGTTCGGGTCGTCGGGCAGCGCCGGGATGTCGGGCAAGAACCCGCAGGGCCCTCAGGGGCCGCTTCCTCGGATCACCGGGAACACGCAGAGCATCGCCTGGGTCACAGGTCCGCAGAGTGTGAACGACACGTACAACGATCTCGCGATGTCCGGCACCGACCTCGGGATCACCTGGGACAACGGGGCCGGCCAGGTCCTGATGGCCTTCGGCGACACGTTCGGAGACTGCTCCTCCGGCAATGCCCAGTGGCGCAGTAACGCGCTCTTCCGGTCGGACAAGGCGTCGACGAACCTGGCGCAGGGCATACAGATCGGTCCCGCCGACCCGGCGGACAACACTTCCGGTGCCGTCGTGCGCGCCGGCAGTCCGAACTACGCCGCCGAGATCATCTCGAGCGCAAAGCTACCGAGCGTCGAAGACACGACCATCCCGACCGCGGCCATCGCCATCGGCGGGACTCAGTACATCAACTACATGTCCGTGCAGAGTTGGGGCCCTCCCGGGCGCTGGGTCACGAACTACTCTGCGACGGCGAAATCGACCGACAACGGCCAGAATTGGACGACAGACCCGAGGACCATTCGCGTCAACAAGGGCGTCACGATTCCGGGCTTCACCAACGTCCACGAAAGCCAGGGCAAGTTCCAGCAGAGTGCCTACGTGCTGGGTCGCGACGGTGAGTACCTGTACCAGTTCGGCACTCCCAACGGACGATTCGGCGACGCCTTCGTCTCACGGGTGGCACCGAACGACATCGAGAATCTCGACGCGTACGAGTACTCGACGCAGGATCCGGATCCGACGAAGCAGTGGTCCAAGAACATCGGCGACACCGTTGCCATCGTCAAGGGCCCGGTCAGCGAGATGTCGGTTGCCTGGAACGATTACCTCGGCCGCTACGTGATGATGTACGGGGACGAGAACTCCCGAACCCTGGTCGCTCGCACTGCCGACAATCCCGAGGGTCCGTGGAGCGCTCCGAAGACGATCCTGGACGCCATTCAGACGGCCGGCGGTATCTACGCGCCGTTCATTCACCCGATGTCGAGCGGTAAAGACCTGTATTTCACTGCTTCTCGGTGGTCGGACTACAACGTGCTGCTGCTGAAGACGAACCTCGATGCACTGAAGTGATCTCCGTGGATCGTTCGACCGCAGCTTGCAGGTAGGCGTCCACATCGAGATCGTCCGGGGCGGAGAGTAATCCGCGCCGGATCGTCGAAAGATATCTGCTCGACGGTTCGCCGGGCTCTCGGACGATCGAACTGGTCAGCGTGAACGCGGGCCGTCCATCGATGTCCGGAAGTCGAAGCAGTGCATCGTATTTCCCACGGAAGCTCTCGTCCTTGCGATCCACTGCCAGTTGCGACCACTGTCCGACGGCCAGTGTCTCCGTCGCCCCGGCATCGATGGATGCGACGACGTTCTCGACCGCGGCCAGGTGAGCAAACTGGACGCGGTCGAGTAGATAGCCATGCGCTACAGACCGATTCGCGGTATCTACCGTCGTCGAGACGAACGCAGATGCTCCGGTCCACCGCCGCGAGACTCCGGCGAAGTACAGCGGATAGTCGATCCACAGCCATCTTTCCGCGGCAGGCAACGCTGTCGAGGGTGCCGGTGGGTGCGCACCGAATTCAGAGCTTTCGTCGGATCCCGTCAGGTAGGTGTAGAACCTCTCGCGCAGCAGATTCGACCCGTAGGAGACGTACCAGAGCTGACCGGTCACTCGGTCTCGAACAGCTGCCGGTATGCCTCGGCGAGCAGGTCGGCCGCGAGGTCATGGTTGTGTGACGCTGCGCCCGTTGAGTTTCCGGATCGCATCAACCTGGAGTTGAGGCCGTAGGCGAGGTCGTCGAACGTGTCGTCGTCGATGCCGAGGTCGACGTCCACATCTTCTTCCAGCAGCGCGCCGAGGTCGATCGACCACGACCACACGCGTTCGTCCCGGTGCGGACCGCGTCCTGCGCTGACCGTCTCGTTGGAGACCTCGAGCTGCTCGTCGGTGCGGTCGCGCGGAACGTTGGAGTTGATGCGCAGGTCCAGTTCGATCGTGTCGTCGTCGTGCACGATCTCGTCGACGCGGAGCGTCTCGAAGCCGCCGCACGTCAGCGTCATTAAGCGTCGCGGACCGGTCTCGGCGAGATCGTCGGACAGGGCAGCGATCTGCCACAGGTACTTCTCGGTGTTCGCCGGGTCGGGGATCGAGGAGTTGATGTAGTCGGCCACGATGCTGCGAATGGCGGGGTACGCGATGTGGTCGGACAGTTCCCAGAACTGCCTGCGCGCCTTGCCGACGGCCGCGTCGAGCAATGTCGCCCGCTTGGCTCTTTCCTTCGGCAGTGCGGATTTCGCGCTCGGTGCCTCGCCGATTTCACCGGGCTCCGAGGGGCGCTCGCGTAGACGGGTCAGGCGCGACACGAGATCCTGCAACTGCTCGAGGTGGTCTGCGGTGCCTGCGGTGAAGTCGAGTGCTTCGATGTCGGTCCACGCGTCGAGGTCCGCGGCGAACCGCGCGGCCACCGAATCTGCGTAGCCCACGTAGGCCGAGCCGTCGGTGAAGTGCAGAACGTACAGCCCGGCGCGGTGTTCCTTGGCCGCGAAGACCGTAGCGATGGATCCGGCGTCGGTGACGTCGAATCGCTCGAAGGTGAATCCGTCGGGTGTGGCAGCAGTCGGCATGGTTGTGAATCTACCGATGTGAGTGGGAAGCGCCTATTCCGCGTCTTGTCCGCATTGTCGGAATTCACTTCCCTGGATCGGTGAGCGTCTCCAAACATGCTCTGACAGAGCTATTTCCGCTTTGTCCGTTTGTCGCAATTATTTTTTCTTCCATGAACGGCCATGGAATTTCTGGTGCTATCTTGTGGAATGTCTGTTTCCACCGCTAACGAAACAAACAGGAAACACGCGGTGTGAACAATGCCGATAGCAGTGCCACTGGGCACCGCCGTGGTGCTCGATGGAAGGTGGTTGCGCGTGGGCGGTTATCTTGCGCGGAGGTTGCTGAACTACGTCGTCCTGCTGCTCATCGCGACGTTCCTGACCTACCTCCTGGCGTCGCTCACGTTCGATCCGCTGTCCAATCTGCTCAGCCGCAACCCACCGCCCTCCGACGCGGTGCTGGCAGCCAAGCGCGCGGCTCTGCATCTCGACGACAATCCGGTGTTGCGTTACCTGAAGTGGCTGTGGGCGGTGCTGCACGGTGACTTCGGGCAGACGATCGCGGCAGGCTCGGTCAACGACGAGCTCTGGCGTCGCATCCTCGTATCGCTGCGGTTGGTGGTGCTCGGCACCGTGTTGGGAGCAGTGCTCGGCACGTTGATCGGGGCATACGGAGCGGTTCGGCAGTACAAGATCTTCGATCACGTGGCAACGGTCGTGACGTTCATCCTCATCAGCACGCCGATCCTGGTGCTTGCCCCGGTGCTCAAATACCTGGCGGTGCAGGTCAATCAGAGCACGGGAAGTCAGTTCTTCCAGTACACCGGTGAGACGTCGACAACGCTCGCGCCAGGTCTGATGAACGAAATAGTCGACCGTGCACAGCATCTGCTGTTGCCCACCGTCGTGCTGATGTTGTTCACCATCGGTGGCTACAGCCGCTACATGCGTAGTTCGATGCTCGACGAGCTGAACATGGACTACATCCGCACGGCCCGCGGCAAGGGTCTCACTCGCGGTCGGGCGATCTTCAAGCACGGTTTCCGCACAGCGTTGATTCCGATGGCAACGCTCTTCGCGTTCGGTATGGGTGCGGTGATCACCGGTGCGACGTTCACCGAGCGCGTGTTCGGCTGGTACGGCATGGGGGACTGGCTGATCTACGGCATCACCAGCCAGGACATCAACATCACGCTCGCGGTCTCGCTCTTCACCGCGCTCTCGGTGCTGGTCTCCGGAATGTTGACCGACATCTTCACTGCCGCACTGGATCCGCGCGTTCGATACGCGGACTGACCCACCACTTCGATCGAGGAAAGGATCGGCGATGGCAACACCTGTGGTTCCCGAGATCACCGCCGTGGACGGTGCGGGCGAGACGACGGCCCCGATCACCCGGCGGCGGTTGGTGCTACGCCGGTTCCTGCGCAACCGGCCCGCGTTGTTGGGCATCGTGGTGCTCGTGGTGATGTTCGTGGGGGCATTCGTGCTCCCGCACTTCATCCCCTTCACCTACGAGGAACTCGACGCGTATGCGCTCAATTCGCCACCGACCACGCGGCATTGGTTCGGCACCAACCAGATCGGGCAGGACGTCCTGGCGCAGACGCTGCGCGGCCTGCAGAAGTCGCTGATCATCGGCATGCTCGTCGCTTTGATCTCCACCGTCCTCGCCGGAGTGGTCGGGGCGGTGGCGGGGTACTTCGGCGGCTGGACCGATCGTGCCTTGATGTGGGTGGCGGACGTGCTGCTGGTGGTGCCGAGCTTCCTGGTCATCGCCATCTGCTCACCGTTGTTCCGCGACAAGAGCTTCTTCATCCTGGTGTTGCTGCTCGCCGCGTTCGCATGGATGATCACCTCCCGCATCATTCGTGCGATGACTCGATCGTTGCGCGAGCGTGAGTTCATCCGTGCTGCAAAGTACATGGGTGCGACGCCGGCGAGTGTGATCGGCAAGCACGTGCTGCCGTCGATGGCCTCGATTCTGATCGTCGATGTGACTCTGAACGTGGGCATAGCCATCATCGGCGAGGCGTCCCTGAGCTACTTCGGGTTCGGCGTGCAACGACCGGACGTCTCGCTGGGCACGCTGATCGCCGACGGTACGTCGTCCGCGCTGACCTATCCGTGGCTGTTCGCATTCTGCTGTGGCGCGTTGGTATTGATCGTGCTGGCCACCAACTTCGTCGGCGACGGCCTGCGCGATGCTTTCGATCCGAACTCGACGAGGGGACAGGCGCGTGGCTGAGACGGTGCCGGTGTTGAAGGTGAGCGGCCTCGCGGTCAGCTTCCCGAGCGAGGAGGGTCGCGTCACCGCTGTCCGTGGGCTGGACTACCAGGTCGACAAGGGCGAGGTGATGGCCATCGTCGGTGAGTCCGGCTCGGGCAAGTCGGTGTCGTCACTGGCCGTCATGGGACTGCTCCCGCAGACCGCACGCGTCACCGGATCCATCGAGCTCAACGGTCGCCAGCTGCTCGGGCTGTCCGATCGCGAGATGTCCCGTGAGCGCGGGCGTTCGGTGGCGATGATCTCTCAGGATCCGTTGACGGCGCTCACCCCCATCTACCGGATCGGCGATCAGATCGCCGAGGCCATCTCGGTGCACAATCCGTCACTGAGCAAGGCAAAGGTCCAGGGGCGTACCCTCGAATTGCTCGATCTGGTCGGTATTTCCGATCCGGCGGCCCGGGCGAAGTCTTATCCGCACGAGTTCTCCGGTGGCATGCGTCAACGCGTCGTCATCGCCATGGCCATTGCCAACGACCCGGATCTCATCATCGCCGACGAGCCCACGACAGCTCTCGACGTGACGATTCAGGCACAGATCCTCGATCTGCTCCGTACCGCCCGCGACGTCACCGGCGCCGGCGTCGTGTTCATCACGCACGACCTGGGAGTCGTTGCCGGCGTGGCCGATCGAGCGATGGTCATGTACGCCGGTCGCGCTGTCGAGACCGCGCCGGTGGACGAGCTGTACGCGCAGCCGTCGATGCCGTACACCGTCGGGCTGCTCGGGTCCGTTCCTCGACTGGACCGTCCCGCGCAAGAACGGTTGGTGCCGATCGAGGGCACCCCACCCGCGCTGGTGAATCTCCCGACGGGGTGTCCCTTCGGGCCTCGGTGCCCGTTGCACATCGAAGCCTGTGATGCAGGTGAACCACCACTGGTCGAGGTCGCCCCGAATCACAGCGCGGCGTGTATCCGCGTCGACGCGGCGACGGCCGACTCCGTGGAGGCCGAGTTCGAGGGTGCCCCGCGTTCGGAGGCTCCGGCGGAACTGGTGGTGACGGTATCGAAGGACGCTCCGGTGTTGTCGGTGACCGATCTGCACAAGAGCTATCCCATGTTCAAGGGTTCCGTGCTGCGGCGCCGCGCCGGGGAAGTGGCTGCGGTGCAGGGCATCAGCTTCGATGTGCACGCCGGGTCCACCCTGGCGATCGTCGGTGAGTCGGGCTGCGGCAAGTCGACGACCCTGCTCGAGATCATGGAATTCGTGAAGCCGCAGCACGGTTCGATCAGGATCAACGGCGTCGAGCCGTACAGCCTGAGCCGCGCCGAGCAGCGAAAGTTGCGCGCGCACATTCAGATCGTGTTCCAGGATCCGATGGGCTCGCTCGACCCACGTATGCCCGTAGGGGAGATCATCGCCGAGCCGCTGAAGATCAACGGCGTCCCGGTCGACGAGCGCACCCGTCGCGTTCGGGAGCTGATGGACACCGTCGGGATGCGTCCCGAGCTCGCGGATCGGTACCCCACGCAATTCTCCGGTGGGCAGCGTCAACGAGTCGGTATTGCAAGGGCTTTGGCGCTGAAGCCGTCGATTCTGGTGCTCGACGAGCCTGTGTCTGCACTCGATGTGTCGATCCAGGCGGGCGTGCTGAACCTGCTGCAGGATCTGCAGGCCGAGCTCGGTCTGGCGTATCTGTTCGTCTCGCATGATCTTTCGGTGGTGCGTCATCTCGCCGACGAAGTCGCCGTGATGCGCAACGGAGTGTTCGTGGAGAAGGGCCCGACGGCGCAGATCTTCGACGCACCCGAGGACCCGTACACACAGGCACTCCTTAAGGCCATTCCCATCCCCGATCCCGTGCTCCAACGAGCCCGAATCGCCGAGGCCGCAGCACTGGCCGACGCCATCTGATCCACAGGTTTACGTGCACACTGAGAAAGGTGAACTGATGAGAGTCAAGCTATTTCGGGCACTGGTCCCGATCGCGGTGGCCGTGACCACAGTGGGACTGGTGGCGGGGTGCAGCTCCGGCGATACCGGGCCCAACTCCGATGCGCCTGCGTCCTTCGAGACCGGAGCGCAGATCAACCCGCATCCGATCAGCGATCTGCAGCAGGGCGGAAACATGAATTTCCCGCTCGCTCAGGTGCCGCAAAACTACAACTACTACCAGATCGATGGAACCCAGGTCGACACGAATCGGTTCTATCAGGCTCTCATGCCGACTGCGTTCCGCGCCGCTCCCGACGCCAGCCTGACGGTGGCTACCGACTTCTTCTCCGACATCTCTGAGTCGGAGGTCGACGGCAAACAGGTCGTCACGTACAACATCAACCCCAAGGCGAAGTGGAGCACCGGACGACCGCTGGACTACACCGATCTCGTTGCTCAGTGGACTTCCATGAACGGTAAGGACCCGGCCTACGAGGCATCGTCCACGGCCGGCTACGACCAGGTCGAGTCCGTCGTCCGGGGCGAGAACGACCAGCAGGTGATCCTGACATTTGCGAAGAAGTTCGGTGACTGGCGCTCGCTCTTTGTGCCGCTGATGCCTGCTGAATCCATGAACAGCGTCGAGGCGTTCAACACCGGTTCCGCCACGACTATGCCGCCAACCGCAGGCCCATTTCGCATCCGCACCATCGAGCCCGGTGGCAAACGCATCATCGCCGAACGCAACCCTGATTGGTGGGGCGAGAATCCCGCGGTGCTCGACACCATCACGTATCTGCCCCTCGATTCGACGGCGTCGATCGGCGCGCTACAGAGCGGGGAGATCGACTATTACGAGTTGGGTAGCAGCGCGGACGCTTTCAAGGTGGCTCGCGGTATTCCGAACGTCGATCTGCGGCAGAGCCTCGGACTTCAGTACCGTCACTTCGACTTCAACGGCGCGCCCGGACGCATCACCTCGGATCCTGCGGTGCGGGTCGCGCTGATGAAGGCGATCGACCGGGACTACCTGGCCACCTCGCAGCTCGGTCAGATCACCTCGAATCCGACCGTGCTGAACAGTCACTTCTACGTCGACGGTCAGAAGGGCTACCAGGCCAACAACGGGGACATAACGTTCGACCCCGAGAAGGCGAAGGCAGAGCTCGACGCCGCGGGCTGGACCATGAACGGTGAGTTCCGTTCCAAGGATGGCCAGCAGCTCGATCTGCACGACATCATTCCGGCCGACACCCCGAATGCGACGCAGGAAGCGCAGATCATCCAGCAGAATCTCAAGGCCGTCGGTGCGAACATGATCATCGACGCCGTTCCGTCGGATGACTTCTTCTCCAAGTACATCCTGGTCGGGGCCTTCGATGTCACCCACTTCACCTACGAAGCAACACCGTTCACGTCGGGTAGCGACGGCATTGTTCGGTTGACGCCTGGCAGCACGTTGCAGAACTACGGCCAGATCGGGTCCGAGGAGATCAACGGTCTGCTCGACAAGGCTGCCGGCGAGCTCGACGACGACCAGCGTATCGCCGACTACAACGAGGCAGACAAGGCGATTTGGGCCGAGGGCCACAGCCTGCCGCTGTTCCAGCGTCCGTTCACCTACGCGACGAAGTCCAATCTCGCCAACTTCGGAGCTCCGGGATTCGGCGATCTCGACTACTCGAAAGTCGGGTTCCTGAAATAAACAACGGGCTCGGATATCCGGTCGGTGCCGCGGCAGCCACTCTGGTTGTCGCGGCATCGACCGTTGTCGTCATCGCCCCGCTGGCCCTGTTCGTCGCTGTGATCGTCCTGGTCCGGACGGGTTGGTCGGTGGGGTGTGCCCTGTTGGCCACGCGATCGGCGGCCGGTTCGACCACCCGGGCCACCGTGCGGCGGGTGCGGTTTCAACACCGCATGCGTTCGCGCGGTTATCTGGAGGTGCAGCAGAAGGGTGCGCGAGCCTTGTATCCGGTCTATTTCCACACCGGGCTTCTCGCGATCGTTCCCGACGCCGACGCACGTGTCGGTAGATCGATTCTCGGGCACCGTGCTTTCGTGATCGAGCCCGGGATTCTCGCGGTGCCGTCGGGTCGGCGTCGCTCGTCATTGCCTCCCGGCGCACCCCTCGATGCCCCGCGCCTCAACGATTCCGATCTACTTACGCGCAGTGCACGATTCGGTTCGCTCCGTCGTCGGGTCATGCTCGACGCCCCTGCCGCGGTCGCCGGCCCGTTCATCGGTCTGCTGTGGCTGATCGTCGACGGCGGCGGATTCGCCGAGTTCGTTGCTGTCTCCGTTCTGGCCGCGGTCACCGCGCTCTGGTGGTCCGCGATAGGCGGGAGCGACCCCAGTTGAGCTGCTGAGCAATTGAGCTGCGGAGCAATTGCGGCGACGCGAGTTCGTAACTGCCGAGAAACACCTCCGGTCTACGTTCGAGATTCGGACAATTCAGGAGGCATCATGGCGCAGTCGATGGCGGAGCACGCGGCCGAGACGATCACCAAGGGAATCGGTCGGCGTGGTTTCATCCAAGCGGTGGCGGCCCTGGGCGCCGGCGTCGGAATCGCCGGAACGGCAGCGTGTTCGACGTCGTCGTCGACCACCGCCGCCGCGAGTTCGTCGGCCCCGGCACCGGTCGGCATTCTTCAGCCCGGATCAGGCGACATCTCCGGCGATCACTACTTGAGTTCCGAAGTCGACAAGGTCCTGTGGGGCTACGTCCCGACGGTCGAGTCCGAGTCGGTGCTGCAGATCAAGTCCGGTGAGACGGTGACCATCGATGCGCTCAGCCATGAGGGAATTCTCGAAGACCAGGGCCGCGATCCCGTCGAATTCTTCGGCGGCAAAGGCGTATCGGAATCCGACGTGCTGCAGGACGCCATCGACATCGCCGGCGGATACGACCGCACGGTGCGCAACTTCGACGTCGACGGCCCGCACGTGGTGACGGGCCCGGTGTTCGTCGAGGGTGCGCAGCGCGGAGATGTGCTCAAGATCGAGACGCTCGAGGCGATTCCACGCGTTCCGTACGGAGTGGTGTCGAGCCGGCACGGCAAAGGTGCTCTCGCGGTCACTGCGTCCGGCGAGGCACCTGCAGGCATCAGCCTGGACGAGGTCATGCCGCCGATCGGAAACGATGGCAGGGCGTCGGGTGACCCCACGCAGTACGGCAACGTCTCCACCTTCACCGCCGTCGAGGACGGGCAGGGTGTGATGCGGTACGGCGATGCGGCCGTGCGCTTTCCGCTGCGTCCGTTCATGGGCATGATGGGCGTCGCGTTCGCCAGTGACCCGGGTCTGACGTCACCCAACGCGAATTCGATTCCGCCGACGCTCGGCGGCGGCAACATCGACGTCGGCCTGCTCGGCGTCGGGTCGACGTTCTACCTCCCGGTGTTCGCGGAGGGTGCGTTGTTCTACGTCGGCGATCCGCACATGGCGATGGGCGACGGGGAAGTGGCGCTCACTGCGATGGAAGGTTCCTTGCGCGGCACCTTCCGCCTCACGGTCTGCAAGGCGGGCAGCGGGGATGCCCCGTCGGTCGCGTATTCGTATCCCTTTGCCGAGAACGAGGACTCGTGGATTCCCATCGGCCTGTCCGACCCGGACGGTGCTGTGGGCGGCCAGAGTTCGGACCTGAACGCCGCCATGCGTCGCGCCGTGGTCAATGCGCTCGACTTTCTCGAGACCGACCTCGGCATGGACCGGGCGACGGCCTACGCGTACCTCTCCGCGGCCGCGAACTTCACCGTGTCGCAGGTGGTCGACAAGACGGTCGGCGTGCACGGTCGGATCTCCAAGGCGCACTTCGACCGATAGGAGTGCGCCTTCGGCGCAGTGGTGCGAATAAGTGCCCTCCGGGGCACTTACTCACGCCACTGCCGAAGGCACCTCAGCGGTGTGCCGTCGCGACGAAGTGGTGTGCGGCGGCGTCGACGATATCTGCTGGGCTGACGTCGATTTCGTCGTTCAACCAGGCGATGACCAGTTCGGCGAGTCCGCCGATGAACAGCAGACCGTTGATTTCGGATTGTGGTTGCGGCCAAGCCTGTTCGCCGAACAGCTCGCGGGATTGCTCGGCTACCAGATGGGCGAATGCGCGCATGGACTGTCGTCGGTAGTCCCGCAGTGAGTCGACGGCCAGTGACTCGATCATCGCCACGCGTCCCTTGCGGCGGTCGTCGGTGAGCACGCCGACGAACGCGGCGATGGCGTTGCGCACCTGTTCCTCGACGGTGGGGGCCGGGGAGTGCAGCGCGTCCAGAGCAGCGGCCCGGATCTCGTCGGATACCGACTCCACCACCTTCTCGAGCAAGTCCTCTTTGCTGGAAAAGCTTTGGTAGAAGTAGCGCTCGGTCAGCTTCGCCTCCGCGCAGATCGCGGTCATGGTCGTGTTCTGGGCACCGGCCGTCGAGAACACTTCGAGTCCGGCTTCGAGCAACCGCGCGCGACGGTCGGCGGTGCGATCGTCGGCACTCATGCCGTTGTAGCGGCGCGTTGTGGAAGCCATGGATAGATCTTGACAGAGGAAGCATGTGTGACGCAGACTACATCTCATCTGACAGGCCGCTCTGTCAGATTGACGGAGGTAGACGATGGCACGTGCTCTGGCTGCTCCACCTGCTGATTCAACGCTCCAACCGGTATTCGGCGACGGCGGCATGCCCGTCGTGGGGCACACCCTCGAGTACATCCGCGACCCGCTGAAACTGCTCGGGAGTCGGTGGGAGAAATACGGCGAGGTGTCGTGGCTGACGATGGCCGGGCAGAAGTGGATCACCGTTCTCGGTCCGGACGCGTGCCAAGAGGTGTTGCAGAACGCAGACAAGGCTTTCGCGAACGGTGACGGCTGGTCGCTGCTGATCGGCCCGTTCTTCCACGGTGGTTTGATGCTGCTCGACTCCGACGAGCATCTCAAGCACCGACGAATCATGCAGCAGGCCTTCACGAGAGACCGACTCACGAAATCCGTCGAGGCGTTGAATCCTGTCACCGCAACCGGTTTGGACGCGTGGGAGGGTGGGCGCGACGTCCAGGTCTACCCGGCGCTCAAGGCTTTGACATTGGAGGTGGCAACGAGCATCTTCATGGGCGGCGCCGAGGGCAGCACCGAAGCCGAGATAACCGAGCTCAACTCGAGTTTCGTGGCGTGCGTTCAGGCCGCGACGTCGATCGTGCGTTATCGAGTTCCGGGAACGCGGTGGAAGCGTGGCCTCGATGGCCGAGCCATGCTCGAGCAGTTCTTCCGGCGCTACCTACCGGCGCGGCGCGCCACCGAGACCGACGATCTGTTCTCGGTTCTGTGCCACATCGAGGGGAACGGCGGCGAGCGATTCTCCGACGACGAAGTGATCGACCACATGATCTTCCTGCTGATGGCCGCACACGACACGTCGACGATCACGCTCTCGACGATGATGCAGTACCTCGGGCAGCATCCGGAGTGGCAGGACAAGTGTCGTGCGGAATCCGAGGCCCTCGGCACCGACGCCCCGAAGCTCGCGCAACTCGACGAACTGCACAGCGTCGACCTGGTGATGAAGGAATGCCTGCGGTTGGTCTCGCCCACTCCGGTGGTGGCGCGTCGAGCTGTCAAGGACACCGCGGTGCAGGGAAAGTTCGTACCCGCGGGGACCTACGCGTCGGTCGCGCCGCACTTCACGCACCACATGGAGCAGTACTGGCCCGACCCCGAGAAGTTCGACCCCGGCCGGTTCGCCGACGACCGCCGGGAGGACAAGGTGCACCGTTACGCGTGGGAGCCGTTCGGCGGAGGCGTACACAAGTGCATCGGCATGTTCTTCGCAGGTGCGGAGATCAAGACGATCATGCACCACCTGCTGCTGCGGTTCGACTGGTCGGTCGACCCCGATTACGTTGCGCCGCTGAACTTCACGTCGCTGCCCTTCCCGGAGGACGGGCAGCCCGTGAAGCTACGCAAGCGGTAGGTCTATCCGGCGCGGTCGGCTAGCCAGCCGATGATGTCCGCGGTGATCTCGTCCCGGTTGGTCTCGTTGAGGATTTCGTGGCGCGCGCCGGGGTAAAGAGTCACGGTCACGTCGCTCATCCCGGCCTCGCGGTACCGGGCGGCGAGAGTCTCGATCAACTGTCCGCCTCCGGCGAGCGGGTCGTCGGTTCCCGAGGTGATGAGCAGCGGGAGGTCCGAGCGGATCTGCTCGAGATTGTGCGGGTCGGCCAGCTTGTCGGCCTCACCGAACAACGCGGGGACCGTCGACTCCGGGAGGTCGAACCCGCACAGAGGATCGGCGACGTAGGCGTCCACTTCTGCCTCGTCGCGGGTGAGCCACTCGTATCCCGTGCGATGCTCGAAGGCGGCGTTGAACACGCTCAGATCGCCTGCGGGAGCGTCGGCCATCCCGGCCGCGAGGATGTTCAGCGTCGTCGAACCCGACAACACCACACCCTCGTACAGGTCGGATCGTTCGATCAGAACATGCTGCGCGGCAAACGAACCCATCGAATGCGCGAACAGAAACAGGGGCAGGTCCGGGTACTCGTTCAGCAACGATTCGCCCAACTGCTCGATGTCGGCCCACAAACCCGCGAACGCGGCGGCACCGAAATCGCCGGGGGTGTCGACGATCGACCGGCCGTGGCCGCGATGATCGGACGCGACGACGTGGAATCCGGCGTCGTTCAGGGCCGCGGCGAATCGGGCGTAGCGGCTGCCGTGCTCGGCGAGTCCGTGCGCGATCTGCACGACGCCGCGGACCGGATCGGCCGAGGTGGTCCAGGTGTAGGTGCTGATCTCGGTGTCGTCCTGCTTGGATACGAACGACGAAGCATTGGCCACGGGTGACTCCTCGAGACGGCGGTGGGGACGAAACTCGAACCTATCTCCTACGCGTTCTCTATCGGGTCGAAATGCGAGACGACGGGAAACGGCTCGTAGAAGTGATGCAGCAGCGTCTTCCATTCCTGGTACTCGTCGGACTGTCTGAAGCCCTCGGTGTGGTCTTCGAGGCGTTCCCACTCCACCAGCAGCAGATACGTATTCGGCTGCTCGATGCCCCGCGAGAGGGTCAGGTTCACGAACCCCGGCATCGAGGAGATGATCGATTTCGCGGCGGCGAAGGCGCCCTCGAATTCCTCGGTGCGGTGGGAAATGACATGCAGCAGGGCGTGTTCGACGATCATCGGGACAGTATGACCATGCCCCGGACGACGAAACTCCCCGGGCGGCGCGCCCGGGGAGCATCGTCGGTACCGCTTACTTCGCGGAGACGCGTACCAGCTTCTTGTTCACGAACTCGTCCATGCCCCACGGTCCCAGCTCACGGCCGACGCCGGAGCGCTTGACTCCGCCGAACGGTAGGCCGGGCAGGGTGGTGCCGTGCTCGTTGACGAAGGCCATGCCGACCTCGAGCTGCTCGGCCACATCGCGGGCCTTGTCCAGATCGGTGCTCCACACCGAGCCGCTCAGGCCGTACGGGGAGGAGTTCGCCAATTCGATTGCCTGCTGCGGGCTTTCGACCTTGTAGATCACGCCGGCTGGTCCGAACAGCTCTTCGCTGTACGCCCGCATGTCCGGGGTGACGTCGGTCAGAAGTGTCGGCTGCACGAATGCACCCGGCCCGTCGATCTTCTTGCCGCCGGTCAGCAGAGTCGCACCCTTGGCGACGGCGTCGTCGATCTGCTCGATCAACGTGTCGGCTGCGGTCTGCGACGACAGCGGTCCGAGGGTGGTGTTCGCGTCCAACGGGTCGCCGGTCTGCACGGCCTCGAAGGATGCGATGAGCTTGGTGACGAAGTCGTCGTAGTACTCCTCGGCGACGAGGATCCGCTTGGCGGCGTTGCAGGCCTGACCTGCGTTGGACAGCCGCGCCCGGGTTGCGGACTCGACTGTTGCGTCCATGTCGTCGGAGTCGAGCATGATGAACACGTCCGATCCGCCCAGTTCGAGGACGACCTTCTTGAGGTTGCGTCCTGCGGTTTCGGCGACGGAGGTCCCGGCTCGCTCGCTACCTGTGAGCGAGACGCCCTGCACGCGTGGATCGGCGATCATGTCGGCGATCTGCTCGTTGGTCGCGAAGATGTTGATGTACGCGTCCTGGGGGAGTCCGGCCTGCTGGAAGATCTCTTCCATCAGCAGTGCCGACTGCGGGCAGTTCGGTGCGTGCTTGAGCAGAATCGTGTTGCCCACCATCAGGTTCGGGCCTGCGAACCGGGCCACCTGGTAGTAGGGGAAGTTCCACGGCATGACGCCGACGAGGGCACCGACCGGCTTGCGCTGCAGCACAGTGTCTTCCGCGCCGGGCACGTCGAGCTGCTCGTCCTCGAGCAGAGTGGGGCCGTTGTCGGCGTAGTAGCGGTAGATGTTCGACGACAGCTCCACCTCGCCCTGCGACTCGGTCAGTGGCTTGCCCATTTCGAGCGAGATGGTTCGGGCCAGTTCCTCGGAACGCGCGGTGTAGAGGTCGGCGACCTTGTGCAGGATTTCCGCGCGGTGCTTCGGTGAGGTTTTGCGCCACGTCTGGAATCCGGCGTGTGCGTCGGAGAGTGCGCGCTCGACGCCGGCCGTGTCGAGAGTTTCGAATTCCTTGACGGTTGTGCCGTCGGCTGGATTGACAGTCTTGTAGGTCGTCATGATCGGTTCAACGGCCACGGAGGGGGTTCTTGTTCCAATTCGGGCAAATCGGATGCTCCGGCGGTGGTCAGGGGCGGATCGAGGAACGTTGCGAAATCCTTTGAGCGCCCTACTGGTCGGTAACTTGGAACCGCAGGTGGAGTGATACCCCACTGGGACGCACAGCGGCGGGTTCAAAGATTAAAGTCGACAGTGGACGCATCCAAAAGACGACGTTGAAACTGAGGCAAAGGCGAAACATGACTGCGAAGAAGCCGACCATCATCTATACCCTGACCGACGAGGCGCCCATGCTGGCGACTCACGCGTTTCTGCCGGTCATACGTTCTTTCGCCAGCGCGGCCGAGATCAACGTCGAGTCGAGCGACATCTCCGTTGCCAACCGCGTTCTCGCCGAGTTCCCCGATTACCTCAACGAAGACCAGCGAGTGACCGACAACCTCGCTGAGCTGGGCAAGCTGACGCAGCTGCCCGAGACCAACATCATCAAGCTGCCGAACATCAGCGCCTCGGTGCCGCAGTTGATCGCAGCCGTCAAGGAGTTGCAGGACAAGGGCTACGCGATTCCCGACTTCCCGGGCAATCCGAAGACCGACGAAGAGCGCGAAATCCGCGACCGATACACCAAGTGCCTCGGCAGTGCCGTCAATCCGGTTCTGCGCGAGGGCAACTCGGACCGCCGTGCGCCGAAGGCCGTCAAGGAATTCGCCCGCAAGCACCCGCACAGCATGACCGAGTGGTCGATGGCGTCGCGCACCCACGTTGCGCACATGCGCGAGGGCGATTTCTACCACGGTGAGAAGTCGACCGTCGTCGACGGTGACCGCGAGATCAAGATGGAACTGCTGCCCACCGACGGCGATCCGATCGTCCTCAAGGAGAAGGTTTCGCTCACCGACGGTGACGTCATCGACTCGATGTTCATGAGCAAAAAGGCCCTGCTCGACTTCTACGAGCACGAGATGCAGGACGCCTACGACACCGGCGTCATGTTCTCCCTGCACGTCAAGGCGACGATGATGCGGGTATCGCACCCCATCGTGTTCGGCCACGCCGTGCGAGTGTTCTACAAGGACGCGTTCGCCAAGCACAACGAGCTCTTCGAGGAGCTGGGCGTCAACGTCAACAACGGCCTATCGGACCTGTACACCAAGATCGAGACGCTCCCGGCGTCCAAGCGCGACGAGATCATCGAAGACCTGCACAAGTGTCACGAGACCCGCCCGGAGCTCGCGATGGTCGACTCCGCTCGCGGCATCTCGAACTTCCATTCGCCCAGCGACGTCATCGTCGACGCGTCCATGCCGGCGATGATTCGCGCCGGCGGCAAGATGTGGGGAGCGGACGGCCGTCCCAAGGACACCAAGGCCGTCAACCCCGAGTCGACGTTCTCCCGGATCTACCAGGAGATGGTGAACTTCTGCAAGACCAACGGTCAGTTCGATCCGACGACGATGGGCACCGTTCCCAACGTCGGCTTGATGGCGCAGAAGGCCGAGGAGTACGGATCGCACGACAAGACCTTCGAGGTGCCGAAGGCGGGCATCGCGAACATCACCGATATCGCCACCGGCGAGGTGCTGCTCACCCAGACCGTCGAAGAGGGCGACATCTGGCGTCTGTGCATCGTCAAGGATGCCCCGATCCAGGATTGGGTCAAGCTCGCGGTGACGCGTGCGCGTGAGTCCGGAATGCCGGTCGTCTTCTGGCTCGACCCGTACCGCCCGCACGAGAACGAGCTCATCGGCAAGGTGCGCAAGTACCTGAAGGATCACGACACCGAGGGCCTCGACATCCAGATCATGTCGCAGGTTCGCGCGATCCGATACACGATGGAGCGCCTGGTCCGCGGACTCGACACCATCTCGGCAACCGGCAACATCCTGCGTGACTACCTCACCGACCTGTTCCCGATCCTCGAACTCGGCACCAGCGCCAAGATGCTCTCCATCGTTCCCCTGATGGCAGGCGGCGGACTCTACGAGACCGGCGCGGGTGGCTCGGCTCCCAAGCACGTCAAGCAGCTCATCGAGGAGAACCACCTGCGCTGGGATTCGCTCGGCGAGTTCCTGGCTCTGGCAGTGAGCCTCGAGGATCTGGGCACCAAGACCGGCGACGTCAAGGCGACCATCCTCGCCAAGGCACTCGACTCCGCCACCGGCAAGCTGCTTGAGAACAGCAAGGGCCCCTCGCGCTCGACCGGTGAACTCGACAACCGCGGCAGCCAGTTCTACCTCGCTCTCTACTGGGCGCAGGAACTCGCCGAGCAGACCGAGGACACCGAGCTGGCCAAGCACTTCGCCGCGCTCGCAAAGACCTTGTCCGACAACGAAGACAAGATCGTCGCCGAGCTCAACGAGGTACAGGGCACGGCAGTCGACATCGGCGGCTACTACTACCCGGACCCCGAAGCCACCGCGGCAGTGATGCGCCCGTCCAAGACCTTCAACGAGGCTCTGGAGTCGGCCAAGCAGTAGTCTCTCTGGTTCACCCCCCATCGAATGAATGGTCCATTCACGCGCTCAGACGTTGTGAATGGACCATTCATTCGTATTGGGGTGAAACATCATTGGGGTCAACCGCCCACCCCGTTCGGATCAATGTGACTTTCACGCGATCAGACGTATTGAATGGACCATTCATTCGTTCAGGGCGACCTCCGCATTAGGCAGCACCGGGAGCTCCACCGGAAACAACTGGAAAGTCCCGCTCATTCCCTTGAGTTCGACGTCTCGGGGCGTACCGAGAGTCAGATCATGCGCCGCACCGATGGCGCTGCGCACCGGCTCGCTGACCAGAATTTCACCACCCTCGGCTTGTCCCGCGACGCGTGCCGCCATGGCCACGTTGAGTCCGAACAGGTCGTCGCCTCGACGCACCGAACTGCCCACGTGCACGCCCATTCGGACGCGGATGCGGTCCCAGCGGTCGGGGTTCTTCAGTAGCGCCTCCTGCACCTTCACTCCGCAGCGCACCGCCTGGCCCGGGTCGGAGAAGGCGATCATGTAGCCGTCGCCTTGACTCTTCACCACGTGGCCGCCGTGATCGGCGACGTACTTGCAGATCAACTTGTTGTGCTTTTCGAGCAGCTTCACCCAGCCGCGATCACCGAGTTCTTCGTTGCGTGCGGTGGATCCTTCGATGTCGGAGAACATCACCACGATGTCGCCGTCGGCGGTCATGCGCGCCAGGTCGGGACGTTCCACCTTGGCCCAGCCTGCGAGATCCTCGACAGAGTTACGGACCGTCGCGCCGAACCCTTTGTTGATGAGCAAGTCCGTGGTGTGGAATGCGGTTCTGATCGCGAAGGGCACCAGGCCGCGTCGCTTACGCCGTTGTTGCGATTCGGCAAGCGCACGGTCCAGGGCACGGCGTGTGCTGCTGAGCTTTCGACGCGAGACGATCAAGACCACACCGAGAGCAATGATGGCGGCGAGCTCGACGCCGGCAACTATCCACAGGATCACGTCGCTCATCCTTGCCTGTCGACCGCAACCGTGGGCGCACAACCGACGGCGAATTGCCGTCGATACGCCGTCGGGGTCACTGCGAAGGCCGAGCGGAAGTTCTGACGCAGGGTGACCGCGCTGCCGAACCCGCACAGGGCAGCGATGTGCTCGATACTGCGATCGGTCGTTTCGAGCAGGCTCTGAGCTTCCTCGAGGCGTTTGTCGAGCACCCAGCGAGCCGGTGTGGATCCCGTCTCGAGCTGAAACTGACGAATGAAGCTGCGACGGCTCATGCGCGCATGGTCTGCCAGTCGCTCGATGGGCAACGGCTCACCCAGTCGCTCCAACGCCCACTGAAGCACGTCCGCGATCGCAGTATCTCCCGATGCCTCGATGACCGGTCGTTCGATGTACTGCGCCTGACCGCCGTCGCGATGGGGTGCGACCACCAGACTGCGCGCCACCCGCGTCGCGGCAGCCGAGCCGAGATGCTTGCGCACGATGTGGAGGCAGGAATCGATCGACGACGCGGTTCCCGCTGAGGTCATCACGTCTCCGTGGTCGATGTAGAGAACCGACTCGTCGACGCCGGCGTGTTCATTTCGCTCCCGTAGCGCGGTCGTCTTTGTCCAATGGGTGACGGCGGGGCGGCCGGCCAGCAGTCCGGTGTCGGCCACGGCGAACGAGCCGAGGCACAGACCCGCAATTTGTGCGCCTCGCATATGTGCCCCGCGGAGTGCGTTCGAGAGATCGCTTCCGATGTGCGGCAACGACTCCGGCCACGACGTCACGATCACGATGTCGGCCCAGTCGACGGTATCGGGCCCAGCGATCTCGCCAACAGGAAACCCCTCCTCGGTGCGGATCGACCCGGCTTCGTCGGACCACACTCGCGTCTCCCAGTCTGGTGCGAGCCCGAGTCGAGTCACCTCGCCGAACACCATCAGTGGGGCGGCGAGATGGAACATCGTCATGCCGTCGAACACGTACAGCGCGATGCGCATATGACTCCCATCGGCGGGTTGGCGCAATTCCATCGAAAGTATGCATCCGTGCCACTCGTGGATGCAAGGCCAATGGCGAAGTGTGGGTATCGACCGAAAACGCCACGTGAAGGAGAACGCCCATGACCGCACCGCACAGAGCCCTCATCGTCATCGATGTCCAGCAGGAATACTTCGAGGGAGTGCTGAAGATTCAGTACCCGCCGCGCGAGGGGGCGTTGGCCAACATCGTCCGCGCCATCGAAGCTGCCGCGGCGCAGGATATTCCCGTGGCCATCGTGCAGCACGAGATGCCCGAAGGCGCGCCCGCATTCGTCAAGGGCACCCCGACGTACGAGCTGCACCCCGACATTCAGGCGCTCGTGCAGCCGTCCTTCGAGCGGGTCGAGAAGAAGTACAGCAGCGTGTTCGCCGGAACCGGCATCGCGAAGTGGCTGCAGGGCAACAACATCGACACCGTCACCATCGTCGGATACATGACCAACAACTGCGACCTCGCCTCCAGCGCCGACGCCGAGGCGCTGGACCTGACCGTCGAGATCCTGTCCGACGCCACCGGCGCGATCAACCTCTCGAACGAGGCGGGCACGGTTTCGGCCGAGCAACTGCACAAGGCATTGATGGTGCTGCTTCAGTCGAACTTCGCGGCGGTGGCGACGACGGATCAGTGGATCGACGCCGCCAAGAACGGAAATGGGCTCACAGCAAACAATCTGGTGGTCTCGGCAGCCCAGGGCAACGACGCGGTGGCCTGAGTTCCTAGACTTGCACGAGTGACTGCCCGGGCGATAACTGATCAGACTTTCGGCGCATGGGTGATCAAGTGCAATCCGCACAAGACCGACTTGGCACCGATGGTCGCGTCAGGGAAAGCGCACGCGCACTGGTGCGTTGCCGACAACTACCGCACTCGACTGATGGTGCCCGGCCAGCCGGTCCTGTTCTGGGTCAGTAGCCATCCGCGACGTGGAATCTGGGGTGCCGGACAGCTCACCGGCACCCCGGTCCCGGGTCCGCAGTGGAAGATCTCGACGAACATCGCCCTGTTCGACGAGCCCATTCTCGCATCCGACATCCAGTCTGTCGCGGAACTGTCGATGCTCGAGGTGTTCCGCTCACCGCAGCAGTCGAATCCGTCGTGGGTCGACGCGTCCGCTTGGGCAGTGATCCGACAGATGCTGCCGGACTGACAGTCGGTGGTGCATGATCGAGAAGTGACTTCTTTCCCGATAATCGACCTGACTCCCGACGAGCTGCTGACCACGACGCGCACCGTCCGCAAACGTCTGGACCTGACGCGGCCGGTGCCGATGGAGCTGATCAAGGAATGTCTGGAGATCGCTCTGCAGGCTCCGTCCGGGTCGAACAAGCAGGGGTGGCAGTGGATTGTCGTCACCGATCCTGATCTTCGTGCACGCATCGGCGCGATCTACGGCGAGCTGTTCGCCGCGTATCAGGCGTCCAAGCATTCCGCGACGGCCTTGTTCACTGACGATCCGGAGCGCGCATCGGTCCAGAAGCGCGTCGGAGACAGTGCGAGCTGGCTCGGCGAGCACATGGGTGAGGTTCCGGTGCTGCTGATTCCGTGCATCCAGGCCGGCAAGACCCTTCCGGCCGGCAATCAAGCCGGTTTGTGGGGCTCACTGCTGCCCGCGGTGTGGAACTACGCCTTGGCAGCGCGGGCGCGTGGCCTCGGAACAGCTTGGACGACAATCCATCTCGCGAAGGAAGCCGAGATCTCCGAACTGCTCGGCATCCCCGAGGACTTCCACCAGGGTGCGCTGATCCCCACGGCGTACTACACAGGGGAGACCTTCAAGGTCGCGCCGCGTGATCCGATCGAGACGGTGCTGCACGTCGACCGCTGGTAGTCGAATCGGCTCGGAACGGATGCCGCAGCCGAGGAACGATGTCGGACGAACCGAATTGTGATGGCGCTGTCTCTAATGTCCGGTTCTCCTTAGGCTCCGGCTAGACCTTAAGAATTCGGCGTGCAGCTTTCGAGATGTCGCAGTTGCCGTGGGCGACGGAATGGGCGATGCCGTTGTAGACGAGGTTCCAGAGCAGTGGGTTCTGTTGTGTGGCGTTCAGGACGAGGACAAATTTGTTGCCGTGGGTGTCGCGGATCGACATGGCGCGATTGAGTCCGACGGTGGTGGATCGGATTCTGATGAGTTCGTAGGTCGATGCCCACTCGTCACGTTGTTGGATCCATCGGGCACCGGCGATGACACGGTCCTTCTTCAGATGGAAGTACATCGCCACGCAGATCACAGTGATGAAGACCCACAGAAACCAGTTGGATGTCCAGTCGAATCCGCGATAGATGACTGTTCCGCTGACGGCAAAGAGGCAGAGATAGAAGATCGCCCCCTGCAGTGGGTAGTGCTTGGATTCTTCGCACCATTCGAGGGGTGGTCCCATTTCCGCGGGTACTACAATGTCGGTCGACGGGCTACCCGGTGGTGTCATCCGCATACCCTTGGATTCGGTGCGCGGCGCGGACGGTGGCCTCGATTCGCCCGTCATCGGGTTGGGCATCGGAGCGGGTTGAGCAAATCTGCGCATGTGCGGTCTTTTCTGTTCAGCCCGGAAAGATTGTCCAGCTTTCGTTTTCATACTTTGAGAATTCGGCGTGCCGCTTTCGATATATCGCAGTTGCCGTGGGCGACGGAGTGAGCGATGCCGTTGTAGACGAGGTTCCACAAGAGTGGGTTCATTTGGGCGTCGCGCAGTACGAGGATGAGCTTGTTGCCGTGGACGTCTTCGATCTTGGATGCTCGGTTCAGTCCGACGGTGGTGGATCGGATTTTGGTGATTTCGTAGGTCGAGATCCACTGGTCGCGCTGTTGAACCCAGCGGGCTCCTGCCAGGACGCGGTCGCCGAGGGACTTGCGATAGTGCAGAAGAGGGAGTCCTAGAATCACGAACCACGGAAACCAAAGGTCAGCCCATCCGAAGCCGCGGAAGGGAACGACAAAAACCAGCAAGAAGATCGCGAACAGCATCCAAGCTTGGAGAACTTTAGTCCCTCGGGGCTCCTCGAAAGCTTCCAATGCTGGGCCGTGTTGGAGTGGCACAACGCTTTTTTCGAGGTCGCCCGGCATCGTCACCCAATGTGCGCGTGCCTCACCTCGGTGCGCGGTCGGTGGTCGAGGTTCGCCTGTCGTCGGATTCGGCATCGGAGCTGGCTTCCTCGCAATTCGTCGCGATTTCGACATCAGTCGGCGGTCCATTCGATGAGCTCGCCCACGCCGTAGCTGACCAAAATTCCGACGCCAACGGCCGCGACTGTTGCTGGCCCCCCAGCGACGCTCCCGAGTAGCAAAGTCGTCGCTGCAGTACCTGCGAGGAAACCCCCAGCGTCTTTTGCGACTATCTTGGCCGCGTCTCCCGGGCTTTCAGCATCTTGGAGGTCATAGACGACTTGGCCTGCGGTGACCCCGATTCCAACAATCGGGATTTTTGATCCGACCTTGCCTCCGAAAGGAAGTCCAACAGTTGCGAGACGCCCGAGCGTAGTAGCGCTAGTCCCCGGCAACAGCGCCCTGTTTTGCGCAGCGACTCGAATTGCATCATCTGCCGCAGGTGTGAAGGCCGATGTCGCTCTCGTTGCAGCCGCAGTGACCGAATCTGGTGCAGCTTCCGCGGCAAGGGCCACGAACCGTTCCAGTTGCGCAGCCCTGGTCTGAGCAATCGCGCCCCAGTGATCGGCTTGCTGAGCGGCAGTGCCCAGGTAGCTGATCGCTCCGCCGGCGGCCATCCACGGCGCAGAGCTGCGCAGCCGGTCCAGCCAGCCCGCGCTGTCCTCGAACGCAGCCTGCAACGCGGAGTGAGCATTCGACTCGGTTGTCCGCGCCTCGGTCACCATGTCGACGGCGTCGTTGTACGCCGCGATCTGGTTTGCCTGAGTCGTCAGTTGCTCGATCGACCAGGGTCCCGTCGGCGGCAGCGGATCAGGATCGCCGATCCACGTTGCGTTGCAGACATCCGGGCCGACCCAGGTGCCGGCTTCGATGGCTCGGGCGACCGCTCGGTTGAGGGACTCTCGGGCTGTCAGCATCGAGTCCGCGAACGATTCGAGTGCCTGCGCCAGCGCTGTTGCCCGGTCCGCGGTCCGTTCTGCGGCCGTGCTCAGCGTCGAGATCGTGTCGCGGAAACTGTCTCCGGCAGCGGACTTCCACACGTCCTCGGATCGGTCGCGTGCGTCGCGGAACCTCTCTAATCCGCCTTCTGCACTCTCGCCGAGCGTGCGCAACGCTGCTGCACACTCGCGGCACGCATCGATGTCCACGTCGAGGTACACGTAGATCGTCATCAGCGCGGACCGCCCGGTGTACCGGCATCGACAACGGCCGCAGTGTTCGCGTCTTCTGCCGTCGCGTAGTTCTCGTCGCACGCCTGCACTGCGTCGGCTGCGCGAGCCGAGGCGATCATCAGCTCCGACATCGCTTGCGACAGAGACGTTATGGCCTCGCCGACGAAGATGGTGGACGGGCCTGCGTTCGGCACCTCGGGTGCGCTGCTGCCACTGGAGTCCAACGCTTGCGCGTTCTCGATCAGTATCCGAGCGGGTTCGTTCAGGTCACCGATCTCGATGCCTGGCAGGCTCATCGGAGCGGATCCGTCATGTAGGTACCGGGTGTACTTCTATCAACACGGATACGTCTGTCCGGCACCGGAAGTGCGGCATCGAGTAGGACGACGTCGATTTCGGCCGACTCGCGGATCTCCGCGAGCCCGTGTTCGTCCACCAGCCCCCACGGCTGTCCGTTGCCGCAGTTCTGGACCATTGATGTCAGCGACGTGTATGCCGCCAACCCGACGCGGCCGTCGGGCAGGATTCGCAGATCCACTGTCCTGCCGGCAGTATCCGCCGATGGTTGAAGCGGCACGTACAACCCCGGCGACCTGCCGCGATGCTCGAACATTTACCCCCCGGTAAGTCGATGTCAGCAACCCCCGATGTGCTGACTCCGGCAACAGACTAGCGGGTTCTGTCCGGTTCGGGAGCATGGGCAACCCGAGGCAGTTCGGCGTCGGCACGGCTGCTTCCGTGGAACTTGCGAATGATCGAGGCGGCGTGCTCTGGATCGGGGACCCCTCCAGATGGACGGCTTGGTTAGACGATCGTCTCCACGTGGATGATCTCGGTCCTCGCCACCGCACGCCAGTGGACGTCGGCGAGCGCAATCCGCGCGGGGTCCTCCACATAGGCTTCGAAGGCTGATTGGTCCGGCAGGTGTATGACCTGCACCTCGAGCGGTCCGTCGCCCGGGTCGACGCGGCGAACCCTGCTCACCACTTCGCCGCCGTACTTCGGAATCAGTTCCAGCACCGTGTCTTCGTAGCGGGTGAGTGCGTCTTCCTGTCCGTCCGACGCCCACAGCAGCACACACAGTTTCAGGTTCATGACGCGAGAGAGTACCGGGCGTTCGACGCTGCGACCCAGACCTGCCCGGTGGCGGGTACGTTCGGCACATGCCCCAGATCGACATTCAACGGTGGACGGCGTTCTCCAGTGAACCGTCAGGAGGTAACCCGGCAGGAGTCGTGCTCGACGCCCGCGGCCTGGACGACATCGACATGCTGAGGATTGCAGCGGACGTCGGCTACGCGGAGACGGCCTTCGTCACCCCCGGAGATGGCGACCGGAACCGCAATATCCGGTACTTTTCACCGGTCGCCGAGGTGCCGTTCTGCGGGCACGCAACGGTCGCAACAGCCGCAGCGATCAGCGCGATCGAGGGAGTCGGCTCGATCCGCTTCGCGACACCGGTGGGGGACATCGAGATCGAGACGAGCATCGGCTCGGATGGTGCGCCGCTGGTGTCGTTCACGAGCGTGGAGCCGAGTACGGGCCCGCTGTCCGGCACAGCCCTCGCCGACGTCCTCGGTCCTCTCGGTCTGACGTTGGACCACCTGCATCCCAATTACGTTCCCGCTGAGGCGTTCGGTGGCAATTGGCATCCCCTCGTCGTTCTCGAAGGTCGGGACGTGTTCGACGGGTTCACCCCCGATCTCGGCCGCGCTCGCGCAGCGCTCGACGCGCACGGATGGCCGGCGACGATCATCGTCCTCTGGCCGGAGAGCGCCGAGCTATGGTACGCACGCAATATCTTCCCGGTCGGGTCCATCACGGAGGACCCGGCGACAGGTGCGGCAGCGGCGGCGACCGGCGGGTACCTCCGCGGCTCGCATGCGGTTCAGCCACCTGCGGGCATCGTCATCCACCAGGGAAGCCATGTAGGCCGGCCCAGCAAGCTCCTGGTGGACATCCCCCAATCCGGCGGGATCATCGTGTCGGGTTCGGCTGCCCGCATCGCCTGATCACGTACGCAAGTAGGCCACCACAGCCATCACGCGGCGGCTCATACCGGTGGAGTTCGTCAATCCGAGTTTGTCGAACACTGCGTTGATGTGTTTTTCGACCGAGCTCACCGAGATGTACAGATCAGCTGCGATTCGTGCGTTGGTCAGCCCCTGTGCCATCAGCTCGAGCACATCGCGCTCGCGCGGAGTGAGTCGTTCGAGCGGATTCGATCGGCTGGTACGTGACAGCAGCTGTCGCACCACCTCCGGATCGAAGGCCGTTCCGCCATCGGCCACCCTGTCCAGGGTGTCCAAGAATTCGTCGACCTGCGCGACGCGGTCCTTGAGCAGATACCCGACCTTGCCGCCGGATCCGCTGATCAGCTCTGCTGCGTAACGGTTCTCGACGTACTGGGACAGTACGAGCACCGCCACCTCCGGCCATCGATCGCGAATCGTCAGCGCTGCCCGCAGTCCCTCGTCGCTGTGACCCGGAGGCATGCGCACGTCGGTGACGACAATGTCCGGACGATCCTGTTCCACTGCGGTGAGAAGCGCTTCGGCGTCGCCCACAGACGCGATCACGTCGTGGCCTTCGTCGACCAACAGACGAACCAGACCCTCACGCAGCAATGTCGAGTCCTCCGCGACGATCACCCGCACGGCACGCTCGCCGTCACGACAGTCGGGCCGCCGACCGGGCTGTGCACGCTCAGCGTGCCGTCCACGGCGGCGACGCGGCGGGCCAACCCGGACAAGCCGGTGCCGGACGGATCGGCGCCGCCCGGTCCGTCGTCGGTGATGGTGGCCAGCACGCGGCCGAACTTCTGATGAGCGATGTTGACCTCCAACAATTTCGGGCACGCATGCTTGGCGGCGTTGGTGACGGCCTCCGAGATGACGAAATAGAGGACCGACTCCACCGCGGGTCGCAACCTGTCGGTCAGTTCGTAGGTGAGTCGGACGGGAATACTGACCCGCTCGGCCATCGCCTCGACAGATGCGCGCAGTCCGTCCTTGTCGAGCGCGATCGGGTACACCCGGTTGGCGACCTCGCGTAGCTCGTTGATCGCCTCGAGTGATGTGGCCTGGGCCTGGGCAAGGAGTTCGCGCACCTTGTCGGGCTTCTCGGCGCGGCGGGCTCGGCCGATGAGCATCCCCAGGGCAACCAGATGCTGCTGTATGCCGTCGTGCAAGTCACGCTCGATTCGGCGGCGTTCCTCGTCGATGGCATCGACCACGTGATCGCGGCTGCTCGTCAGCTCGGCAACCCGCTGGTGCAGCAACCGATCCGACTGTCGGCCGAGTACTTGGACGGCGAACCAGCGGTCCAACGATCCCACCCCTGCTACCCCAGCGATCGCGACGAAGATCAAGAGGATCCCGGGCAGCGACACCAGCGCCACGAGTCCACCGTCGACTCGGTCGGAGTTCTCGATCAGGCCCCAGCTTCCGCTCAGGACCCACGCCGAGATCATCGAGCCGGCCACGACGAGACACAGCACCAGCAGCAGGACGACGCCGATACCGAGTAGCCCTATCGTCCAGCGTGATCCGAGATACCAGCGACAGCGGTGAGGGGTCGCGACATCAGTGTGGAGCGTGCCGTGGAAGCGAGTGATTCGCCGAATCTCCCACTCGCTCAACGTCAGTGCACCAGCATCGACCGCATCCCTCAGCGGCGCTCCCCACCGGCCGAGGAGTCGCGCCAACGCGAGGGCGAGTACCGCTGCCACGGTGAACAACAGGGCAGAGACCGCCGTGACGCTGCCGAGAAGGACCCCGGCAAAAGCCATCAGCCAACGCCGAACAAGCGAGCTGACGGCAATCCGATCCGCCGGATGGGGTGGACGTACGACGTCGTTTCCGAGCACTCGAGCAGCGTAGCGGGGTATGTGGCCGCTGACATTGCGGTAAACCGCAGAATTTCGGCGGGGGAGTCCGGATGAATGGTCGACGGTTTTCCTCGATGTCCCTCATTCGAAAAATTTCTAGCGTTCTCAGTGGCCGTCCCGACCGGAGACGTCACCGACGAACAAAGGAATCAATATGTCCGACTTGCTGATTGCTGCAACCGCTGACACCGAGAAACTCGACGGGCTGGCCGGATGGGCGGTCGGTGTCATGGACGCGCTCGGCGGCCCCGGTGCCGCCGTTGTCGTCGGTGCCGACAATCTGTTTCCGCCGATACCGAGCGAACTCGTTCTGCCCCTTGCCGGTTTCTCGGCCAGTCAGGGCGTGTTCTCCTTCGGTGCTGCTCTCTTCTGGACGACGCTCGGCTCGGTCGTGGGCGCGATCATCGTCTACGCGGTGGGTGCGCTCATCGGGCGCGAGCGCACGCGGGCATTGGTGGTGCGGATCCCGTTGATCAAGGCCACCGACTTCGACCGAACGGAGGCGTGGTTCGCCAAGCACGGTTCGAAGGCAGTGTTCTTCGGGCGGATGGTCCCGCTGTTTCGCAGCTTCATCTCCCTGCCCGCCGGAATCGAGCGGATGGGAATGATGAAGTTCCTCGTACTCACCACACTCGGCAGCCTGATTTGGAACACCATCTTCGTCACCGCGGGATATCAACTCGGCGAGAACTGGCACCTCGTCGACGCCTACGCCGAGATCCTGCAGAAGATCGTCATCGTCTCGGTCGCAGTCGCCCTCGTCGGATTCGTGGCAGTTCGGTTGCGGTCCCGCCTCCGGGCCCGGCTGTAGCAGGTGAACGGAACTACCTGGGCAGCCCCATCTTGTACTGCAAGGCGTAGGCCAACTTGCCCGGCTTGTCGTCCGAGTACGGTGCCGAGAGCTTTCCGAATTCACCCTTGGTGGCTGCCTTCCCGTCGTTCCAGGCGTCCAACGCACCGAGTTCTGCTGCGGTGCGGCCACTGTCGATCACCGCGTCTTTCGGTGCCGCGACCTGGGCGCGCGAGACCGACTCGACGGTGCTCAGGTAGCTCGCCAGGTTGTTGCTGTCCCAGCCGCTGATGTCGACTGCGCCGGAGTCGCGAACCCATGCACCCCAATAGAATTCCTGGAACGGGATGGTTCCGGGGGTGAAGCCGATGTCGCGCGCGAAGTACGTCAGGCTGCGGTACTTGTCGTTCTGCAACTGGGCGAGTCCCACTCCCGACGGCAGCTGCTCGACCGGAACTTCGTTGCCGTCGACGTCGTAGTTCCACACCCACTTCTCGGCTTTCATCCGCGCCCAGAAGTCAGCGGGGCTCAGATCACTGAGGTTCGCGACCACCCGCAGGCGGAGGTGCAGATTCGGTCCACCGTCGGCACTTTCGTAGAACGAGGTCAGCGTGTGGTGTCCGTCGGTCAGGTAGGGCACGCCACCGGGACCGATGACGACTGTCTTCATCGGCGCGATGGTGTCGGGTGTTTCCTGACCGACGGGGACGGTGCAGGTGAACGAGGACGGGTTGTCGAGTCGCGCATCGGGCAATGCCGACGCGGCCTCTTCCTGGCCGTTGGCCTCGCACCAGTCGTCGAACTTCTTGTTGATCTCGTCCTTGCCGAGCGTGTATCGGCCCAGCTTGTAGTACACCTCGTCGTACCCGAGGGACGGTTGCGTTGCGTGCACCTCTCCGATCGGAAGATCGAGAAGCTCACCCGCTTCGGCACATTGGTAGCCGAGGCCCGCCGACGATCCGGTGGGGAGCAGGTCCGCGACCTGACACAACGGCGATACCGTCCTAGCCGGCGCGGCCGTGGCAACGCCGCCCATCGACGCGGACATGACAGAGATCAGTGTAAGTGTGCCCAGCAGGGCTGCTCTAGGACGCGTGGCCATCGGTGAAACTCCTATGAGTTCGAGTGAAGTTTCCCGAGACTGTCGCACTCCGGTCACCGGTCGATGTCGCGGAACCGAACGAAAGATGGTCGCGAAGTGAACGCAGCACGCCGGTCAGCGATCCTCTCGCAACATCGCGTAGACGAGGGTGTCGGTCCATTCCCCCTTGCACCACCAGTTCTGTCGGAAGTGCGCTTCCTGACGCATCCCCACGCGCGCGGCCAACCGGGCCGACGCGTCGTTGCGACCGTCCAGCTGTGCGCTGACGCGGTGGATCTGGGGTAACGAGAACACGTGCTCGATCAAGGCGTTGACCGCCTCGGTGGCGTATCCGCGGCCGGATACGGCGGGGGAGAACGTCCAGCCGAGTTCGACGAGAGCCGGGGATCCGTCGATCAACCACGCCTCGACGTTGCCCACCACAGTGCCCTCGTGCTCGACGACCAGTGACAGCGCCTGGGTATGCAGGCCTGTTCGCTTCATCCGTTTACCCACGGCCACAACCGCATTGGCATTCGTCCACGCTTCGTGGAGCAGGTAGCGGCAGACTTCCGGGTCGCTGTAGTAGGCGAGAATCCTGTCCGCATCGGCGGGTTCGTACAGACGAAGGGTCAGGCGCTCGGTGTGGATGGGCTCGACAGTCATATGACCGATTCTGCCCGACTTGCATTCACGCTGATTCGAACCCTGTTCGTAGACCCCGGTCTGACCGAAGGTGAGTAGTCGAACCTGCTCGCACTCAACCGGAAGGCCTGTACCCATGGTCATGACGTCGTACGCCGCTCCCGCGGGACCCGTGGACACGCGCGACGGCGACGCCTCCAGCATCGGCTCCACACCCGTCTCGCCGAAAGGCTCTGCGTGGCAGCGGTACCGCTGGACCGTCGTGCGGGCCTTGTCGCCAGTCGTGCTCCTCGTTCTCTGGCAGATCGCCAGTGCTGCCGGAGTTCTCTCCGAACGCGTGCTGCCTGCACCGTCCCTTATCTTCGACGCAGGTCTGGAGTTGCTGCGCAACGGTGAATTGGCCGACGCACTCGCCATTTCCGGAACCCGTGTAGTCCAGGGACTCGTGCTGGGTGGGGTGATCGGGGTGGCGCTCGGAGCGCTCGTCGGGCTGTCCAAACTTGCCGAGGCAACCGTCGACCCGCCGCTGCAGATGCTGCGCGCGCTGCCGCACCTCGGTCTCATCCCGCTGTTCATCCTGTGGTTCGGAATCGGGGAGACTCCCAAGATTCTGCTCGTCGCTCTGGGAGTCGCATTTCCGTTGTACCTCAACACGTTCTCGGCGATTCGCCAGATCGATCGCAATTTCCTCGACACGGCCGTCGTACTCGGTTTCTCGTGGCGTCAGCGGTTCACCACGATCATTCTGCCGAGCATCGCCCCGCAACTGCTGGTGGGACTTCGGCAGTCGTTGGCCATTGCGTGGTTGTCGCTAATCGTGGCCGAGCAGATCAACGCCGAATCCGGGCTCGGTTACATCATCAACAATGCGCGGGACTTCCTGCGGGTCGACACCATCATCTTCGGACTCGTCGTCTACGCCCTGATGGGAATCGCCACCGACGGCATCGTGCGGGTACTCGAAAAGCGCGCCCTTCGTTACCGATTGGATGCATGATTCATGAATACGACAACCACGTCCGTCGCCACCCTGCGCGGCATCGACAAGTTCTACGGCTCCAGTCACGTGTTGAAGGGTGTCGACCTGTCCATCGACCGCGGTGAGATCGTCTCGCTGGTGGGACGATCCGGCTCCGGCAAGTCGACGATCCTGCGCGTTCTGGCCGGTCTGTCGACGGACCACACGGGGGAGCGGCATGTCGCCGGGCATCCTGCGGTGGCGTTCCAGGAACCACGCCTGTTCCCGTGGCGGTCGGTACGGCAGAACGTGTCCTACGGGCTCAACACAGCCGGCGTGACGGGTAACGAGGCGTTGACTGCTGCGGATGCGACCCTCGACGAAGTCGATCTCGCCGACAAGCGCGACGCATGGCCGATGACGTTGTCCGGCGGCCAAGCTCAGCGCGCCGCACTCGCCAGAGCCTTGGTGGGCGAGCCGGAGCTGCTGCTGCTCGACGAACCGTTCGGCGCTCTCGACGCGCTCACTCGGCTGTCCATGCAGTCTCTGCTAATCGACCTGTGGGGACGGCACCGATTCGGCATCCTTCTGGTCACGCACGACGTCGACGAAGCGATTGCGTTGGGAGACAGGGTATTGGTGCTCGACGGGGGTGCCGTGGCCGAGACCGTCGCCGTCGATCTGCCTCGTCCCCGCGACCGGGGAACAGCCGGATTCTCTCGCATCCGTACCCATTTGCTCTCCGCCCTCGGCGTCCACTGAGCAATCAATTCCTCTCATAAGAAGGATCTTTCACGCATGTCGTCACCCGTTCGTTCCCGATCGCTGCGCGCCGTCGGGATACTCGCTGCCCTGTCCCTGACGGTTGTCGGACTCACCGGCTGCGTCTCCCGCGGCAGCGACACCACAACCACCGAAGCGCCCGAACTCGTCTCGAACGACCAGCTCGCCACCGTCACCCTCGACGTCGGCGACCAGAAGGGTGGCACCGAAGCCCTGCTTCGTGCGTCCGGGGAGCTGGACTCTGCGCCGTACGACGTTGCGTTCTCCACCTTCACGTCCGGCCCGCCACAGGTGGAGGCCGCAACGGCCGGTCAGATCGACTTCGCGGTCACGGGTAACACACCCCCGGTGTTCGGAGTCGCAGCCAACGCGCGCATCAAGGTCGTCTCCGCCTACACCAACGATGCGAGTGGCGATCAGATTCTCGTGCCTACAAATTCGACTCTCGCGTCGTTCGCAGACCTGCGGGGCAAGAAGATCGCAGTGGGCAAGGGAAGTTCGGCGCACGGCCACGTACTGCTCCAGTTGCAGAAGGCCGGCTTGTCCACAGACGACGTTCAGTTGGTCTTCCTCCAGCCCGCGGATGCGCTGACGGCATTCACCTCGGGTGAGGTCGATGCCTGGGCGATCTGGGATCCGTTCACCGCGATCGCGCAGGTCCAGAACGGCTCGAAAACGCTCACCACCGCAGAGGGCGTCGCCAACGGCTACGGCTTCGGCATCGCCTCGCAGCAGGCGCTCGACGATCCCGCGAAGAACACTGCCCTGCAGGATTTCGTGGTTCGTCTGGCCAAGGCGTCCGCCTGGGCGAACGCCAACCCGGCCGAGTGGGCGGCGGCGTACTCCACGGCCGTCGGCATCGACCCTGCCGCCGGTGAATTGGCTCAGGGGCGAAGCCAGCGACCCGCAATTACTTTGGACGACAGTGTGATCGAGTCCGAGCAGGCGCTCTTCGATGCGTTCGTCGAGAGCGGAAGCATCCCCGGCGGCAACACGTTCGCGGACTTCGTCGACACGCGCTACAACGACGCCATCGCCGACGCGACCCTCTCCAGCAACTGACGAGCCACCAACTGATCACCCATCACGTCGTAGGAGTTCACTCGTGACCGCACGCATCTTCTGGTTCCTTCCCACCGCGGGCGACGGCCGCTCCATCGTCGGCGCGTCCCACGCATCCGGCAACCTCCGCGAACCCGCCGGGTTTCGTCGCCCGTCGCTGCGCTACCTCACCGAGGTGGCGCAGGCTGCAGACCGACTCGACTTCGAGGGCGTGCACTCCGACCGGAACCTGGTGCGAGGACGCGTGGCTGACCACGGCGGCTCTACTGCAGAGCACCCGACGGCTGAAGTTCCTCGTCGCCTTCCGTCCCGGCCTCACGCCGCCCACGTTGGCGGCGCAGCAGGCGGCGACGTTGCAGCGGTTCTCGGAGGGACGGGTGTTGTTCAACATCGTCACCGGGGGCGACGACGTCGAACAGCGTCGGTTCGGGGATTGGATCGACCACGATCGTCGCTACGCTCGCACCGACGAGTTTCTCGAACTCGTGCAACGTATTTGGACCGAGCCGTCGGTCGATCACCAGGGTGAGTTCTTCGACGTGTCCGATGCGCGGGTATCCGAGGCA
This sequence comes from uncultured Rhodococcus sp., assembly GCA_963517305.1. GTDB lineage: Bacteria > Actinomycetota > Actinomycetes > Mycobacteriales > Mycobacteriaceae > Rhodococcoides. The sequence continues at coordinate 31,462 of CAUQEL010000024.1, read as the reverse complement.
CCGGATCCGTTGCCGGAGTTCTGGTTCGGTGGTTCGTCCGAGCCGGCTCTGGCGGTCGCGGCCAAGCGCGTGCAGACGTACCTGACGTGGGGCGAGCCGCCGGCCGATGCTCGCGCCAAGATCGAGAAGGTGCAGGCGCTCGCGGATGCCGAGGGCCGCAAGCTCACTTACGGCATCCGCCTGCACACCATCAGCCGTGACACGTCCGAGGAGGCCTGGGCCGTCGCACAGAAGCTTCTCGACGAGCTTCCCGAGGAGCAGGTGTCGCAGGCACATGCGCTGCACTCGTCGTCACAGTCCGAGGGACAGCGTCGGATGGCCGCGTTGCACGGCGGCAGCAAGGACTCGCTCGAGATCTACCCCAACCTGTGGGCCGGAGTAGGACTCGTTCGCGGCGGCGCAGGGACTGCACTGGTCGGTTCGCACGAGGAGGTCGCGAACCTGATCGGCGAATACCACGACGCCGGCTTCGACGAGTTCATCCTCTCGGGGTACCCGCACCTGGAGGAGGCGTATCACTTCGCCGAGGGCGTGCGTCCTATCCTCGATGCGCGCGGAATCACCGTTCCCGCGCGTCGGGTGTAGTTGTCAATTCCACGTCGCCTGCTGCATCGACAGCACGAATCCGTGACCGTCGCCCGCGTCGCAGACCATAGCCTCGACGCGGGAGTAGCAGGTGTAACCGAGATGCGAAATGGACGTGTTGTATTCGAGTGATTTTGCGTCCTGGACTCCGAATGCGCCCTGGTTGAAGCACATCGGCGTCACCTGGCCCGGGTCCAAGAAGAAGCCCTTGCTCATTTCGTCGGCCGAGAAGGGTGGTTTGTCGCAGTCGGCACCGTCGGGTATCGGCGCGTCCGTGGCTTGGCAGCCGGACGAGAATGCAGTGGAGCCGAGTTTGCAAAAGATGTTGCCCGACGGCGACTTCCAGCCGACCTGGTCATTGGGTGCGGCGTATCCGGCCGGGTCGACGGGGGTGATCGGCGCGGAGTCGATCGATGGTGTCGGTGCAGAACCGGATTGGGGCTCGGTGCCACTCGTTGATTGGGTTGGCGACGGTGGTGCTGCTGCGTCGGCGGATGTCGTTGGGACACCCACGACCACCGTGGGAATGACCGACGGCATCGCGGCCGTCGGTGCGGACGAATTGCTACACCCACCGAGGATCAGTCCGGCACACGCGGCGGCTGCGAAAACGATACTGGTGCGAATCCTGTTGCGCGTCATCAGTTCGACGTCGCTTGCTGCATCGACAACACGAACCCGTGTCCGCCACCGGCGTCGCAGATCATCGCTTCGACGCGGGAGAAGCACGTCATCCCATTGAACGTGATGGATGTGTTGTATTCCAACGGCTGCGCGTTCTCGACACCGAACACTCCCTGATTGAAGCATGTAGGAGTCACTTTGCCGGGTTCGATGTAGAAGCCTTTGGACAACATGTCCACGGTGAAGGTCGAGTTCGGGGCACAGTCGGCCTCGGCACCGTCGGGGACCGGTGCGCTGGATGATTGGCAACCCGAGGAGAATGGTCCGGTGCCGATCTTGCAGTAGATGTTGCCCGAGGGCGACTTCCACCCGACCTGGTCGCCGTACGCGCTGTATCGGGCCGGGTCCACGGGGGTAATCGGTGCGGCGTTGCTCGCCGGGTCGGCAGCCGTCGAAGTCGATCCGGTCGCTGCGGGTGCCTCGGCCTGACCGCCTGGGCTATCGCCCCCGGTGTCGGTCGGCGCTGCGATGGTCACCTGAGGAGGCGCAGGTATCTGCGCGGCGACGCTGGTGCTCGGGGCCGGTGCGGCAGCGGGTGCGTCCTCGCTGCCACAAGCCGTCAGTGCGAGGGCGGTCAGTGATGCGGCGGCAGCAATCAGGGCGGTTTTGCGGATCATTCGGAGCTCCTTCATCAGAAAGCGATGTTGACGTCGCGGGAGATCATGAATCCCGAATCGCCGCTGTAGCAGGTGATTCCGGCCTCGGTGGAGCGGCAGAAGGTGCCGGTCACCCCGATGACCTGACCGTATTCCAGAACTCGGGGGCCGGGATACCCGCCGAAGAAGATCCCCTGGTTGGTGCAGATCTGTTCGACGGTGTCGCCCTCACGGATCTGGACGCCGTAGGTGTTGTTCTCGGTATTCAGGCACTCGCGGCCGGTGTTGCCCGGTACCGAGTAACGGACCTGACAGCCCACGATGGTGCCGGGTGCATTGGCCGAGTTGAACCCACAGAACACATTGCCGCTGGGGGACTGGAAGAAGTACTGTCCGCCCTCCTCCTCGAAATCGCGCGCATCGACGTTGACGTCGTCGCGGTTCGGGGCGGGCGGCACGGCTGGTGTGCCCGCGGCGGTGGGGATTGCTTGTGCTGGGGTGACTATGTCGGGAGCCTGTGCGATCCCGCCTGAGCCGCTACCACCATCGGAGTCGGAGTACCCGTTTGCAGACGGAGCAGCCGCTGCGCTGGTGGCCGGGGCGGGAGGGGTGCCTACCGGCTCGTCGGTACCGCAGGCGGTGGTGGCCAGAGTGGTAGCGGTGATCAGTGCGCACATGGCCACGATGTTGCGGACTTGCCTCATTCGTTCGTCCTCACCGGTGGCTGCAGAGTGCATCACCTCTGATCAGTGAATCGAACGGGCCAAGTGGTCTGTTAACGTCTTTCGTGTCACGACCCCATCACGAATCGGTATACGAGTGGTCCTTTTGTCGCTATGACTGCGAGGGTGGGTTCGGTAAAGACTCAAGAACCACTTGATGTTTCAGGTTCAACCTGGAGTTTCTTCATTCGATGTCACGAACAATTCGGTATCTCGTTGTGCGACATGATCGAAAGGCGTGCTGTATGCGAAAGTCACTGCGGCGAGCGGTAGTAGCGACGGCACTCACCGTTCCCTTGGTGTTCGGCATCGGAGCGGGCACGGCGGCCGCTGACCCCCAGGTGACGAACCTGCAAGTGCCGATCGTGACGGGATTCCAGATGGCTCCCGGCGCCGTCCCCGGTGGCTTCTTTCAGACCATTCCGATGAAGGCCACCGTGGGCGACGAGCCCGGTGTCGCGCGCTTCTCGGCGACCACCATTGCACCGTTCGCCGATCAATATCCCTACCGGTACCTGAACCTGAACTGGCGAAACCTGGCGACAGGCGCGACAGGGGCAGCCGATCTGCGCCACTGGCAGGACGATCCCACACCGCCCGAGGAGGGCCCCTACGGACGGCAAGACCTCCCCCTCGAGGTGGTAGCGAACACCGGCGCGGGGCCGGTCGTAGTGACGGTCACCCACAGTCGTGACTACTCGAACGACGGTCAATGGGGCTCGCCCTACCTCGACACTCTTCTCCCTGGCGCGAGCATAGTGCTCGTTACCTGATTGGATCCCGACGGAAGGTTTCACGATGCAGAGATCGATACGACGGGCCGCAGCGGCAATTGCGGTGTCGGTACCGCTGGTCCTGGGTGCGGGCGTAGGCACGGCCACGGCTGCGCCCACGACGTCCGAGTTGCTGGTTCCGGTCGTCACCGGGCCGGAATTCGTCCCTGCGGGCGTTCCCGGCGGACTTATTCAGACCATTCCAATTCGCGCGGTGGTCGGCGAGAAGCCGGGTGAGGTGCGGTTCTCGGCCGCCGACATCCGGCCGTACTACTACCAGTTCAATTACCGGCACCTGACGGTCAATTGGCGCAACCTGTCCACCGGTAAAGTGGGCTCCGCGGGTCTGCGGCACTGGAACGACGAGATCGATCGGACTCAGCCTGCCAATCAGGGTGGCTCGCAGGCATTCCGCTTGCCCCTCGAGGTGACGGCTCAGACGGGTGCAGGTCCGGTGGTCGTGACGGTCACCCATGACCGCGAGAATCCCGATGCGTCGAATGCTCTGATCCCCGGCTTGGGTGTGTTGTTCGTGCCCTGATCCGACGGTTGGGCAAGTCAGTCAGGTACCCAGATCACCCGCGATATCCGCGGCAGCGAGCATCGAGATAAGCAGTGGCACAACCTTTTTGGCAGCGATTCGATAATCTCCGCGGCCGTGCTGTTCGACGATGTTCGCCGAACTCAGCGTCTTGAGGTGGTGATAGATCTGGCCTGACGAGCCGAGTCCCACTGCTGCGAGGAGATCCGCCGCGTTCGCCGGTCCTCGCAGCAGTGTGCGCACGATCTGCAGCCGCACCGGATGTCCCAGGGCGGCGAGCACTTCCGATGCGGAGGGAACTGGCAGTTCCACGATGGCGTCGGGGGAGTAGCCGATGTCCCAGCGGACCGTGCCGTGCAGATGGACGTCGCCTTGGTAGGCGATCATGCCGCCCGTCGACGGGGCGTCCTCGAGCGGCTGGGGAGTGTCGCGTCGTTCCAGCTCGGCGACGCGGGCCTCCAGCTCTGCCAGTCTCGATTCGAACTCTGCGCTCACACCACGCAGGCTATCCGGTCGAGAACCTCGGAAGAGAGCATCGCCTCGACGATGAGTTGCTGCTGTACCCCGGCTCCTGCATATGCCTGCTCGAATCTGTCTGCAGAAAGACCATCGGTGAGCCACACGGCCGTCGCGACTGTTCCGTCGGTGCGGCGCAGCTCGAATCCCTGGGTCAGCACGCCGGGGAGGCTGCCGCCTTTGAAGCCGATGCCGCGGACGCTGTCGCCGGCAGGTTGCCATTCCAGTTGGCGCAGGATGGTGTCGGATGCCGCGCCGTAGGTCCCGTCCGTGAAGGCGCGATACAGGCCGTTCAGTTCTTCGGCCGAACCGCCGCGGAAACTGCTCTCGACCCTGGATACCTGGTCCTCGTAGGTCGGCACTTGCACGGACGCCTCGACCTGGGCCCGGAATTGCGGGTCGAATGCCCACTTCTGAGCGGTCTCCCAGGTATCTGCATCGGCGAGTTCGGGATCGAAGACCGAGAGCATGTCGGCCACCATGCTCGGTGCCTCGAAGTTCTCCCAACCTCCTGCGGCTGCGGCGTCGACGAGTGCTTGATCGCCGAGTCGGTAGCGGAGGTAGTCGGGCACCGAGTTGTCGCTCTCCTGGATCATGGCCGAGACCATGTCGTCGATGCGAACCGTGGCATTGGGGTCGGTTGCGTTGGTGCCGGCGTTCGCGATACCCAAGCGATTCAGGGCATTCGGATGAGCGTTGGCGTCGGTACCGGGTACGTACCAGCGTTCCCAATCCGACAGGGCCACTTGCTCGTTGGGGTCGATGGTGCCGCTCGCGACTGCCTGCGCGTATGCGGCGAGATGCACCACCTTGATCGCCGATGCAAGTACCTGCTCCTGGTCTGCCCGATGTTCGACGGTTCGGCCGCGGCCGTCGTCGATGACGAGGCTGACGGTGTCGGGTGCCTGATCGATCAGTCCGATCCACCCGTCCTCGGTGGCGAGGTCCGTGGAGGTGACGGCAGCGCAGTTCTCCGGCGTCGGGGTAGTGGTGGTCGTTGCAGCTGAGTCGGTGTCGGTGGCGCATCCGCCTATCAACAGCACGGCTGCACAGGTTGTCGAGATCCAGGCCGAGCGTCGCATCGAGGTCTCCCATCCGTTATTTCGTAATTACGGATAACCATAGAAGAGGCATCGTGATCTCACAACCCTCGAATGTTCGCTCTCGCACGAGCCGTGCCCGTCAGTGCTTCGTTGTGTCGATCCAGAAGCGCAGTTCGCCCTCGTGGTTCAGGCCATCGGGGATGCCTCCGTTGCGTTCGACGACTATGACGGACGCTGGGTTGTCGGGTGAGACCGTCAGCAGTGCGCGCGGGATTCCCAGGTCTGCGCACGCGTCCAGGGCCAGTCGAAGCATTCGTGTGGCGTGGCCGTTGCGCTGCCAGGGATACACGACGTGGTAGCCGATGTGTCCACCGCCTTCGTCCTCGGTGAGACGGTGGCGCAGCACGAGCGAGCCGATGTAGTACTCGCCCGAGGTGTACCAGAAGACCTGGGAGGGAACACCCCAGCGTTCGCGTACTCCGGCGCGTTCGGCGGCGAAGCCCTCGAAGTCGATACTCGCGGCTCGTAGCCAGTCCGTGCTCCGACCGCGATGAATCGAGTCGGCGAGTTCACCTACCAGATACGACGTCTTGACCCGATTGTGCGGCGTGGTCAACGAGGGCGGAGTCGGTAGTTGGATCATCCGCTGACGTTACAACGAGATTGTGGTGGACCTTTCAGAACAAGGTGGGTGCGTTGTAGCTGCCGAATCGTGCGTCGTCGAGTCGGGCGCTCCAGCGCTGCACGAGCCACATTTCGACGAGTTCGGGGCTGGTGCCGATGTCGGTGGCCCAGTGGGTGATGAGTTCGACGTAGCGGTCGTATCGGCGACGAGTGAATCCGGTGACGGACGGGTCTTCGAGCCACCCTTCATGGATGAGTGTCGAGACACCGTACTGATCGATCAGCTGTGCCGGGCCGCCGTAGACCGAGGCTTTCGCAGCCCACAGGAACGTGGCCATGAGGGACGTCCCGACGCCGGGCGCATCGGGCCAGCCGGACCAGGTCGAGTTCGGATGGTCGGGCACTACGCGGTTGCGGACATAGCTGTCGAGCACAGCAAGAGTTTTGGCGACGGGGTTCTCGTCGGGACGGTTCAGGTGCGGGTTCATGACGTCCGGAAATCGGCGCATCGCTCTGCGGTGCCGGTGGCTGCCCTGCCAGGCCGCGCAGAGAAACAGCAGGCCGAGCGAATCATGTTCGCCTACAGCCAGATCGGTGCCAAACCGAAGATCGTTGCGCTGCACGGTGGCGCCGCCGTACTCGACGATCTCGCCGTCGAGGTTGCGGCCACGCAGTCGGAGATCGTGACCTGTCCGGTCGAGGTGGCCGTTCCACCAATCCAGGTCCACCTCCACACCGTCGTCGAGGACATGCAGGTCGTAGCTGCGGTGCTGACACCACTGCACACAGGCCGTGGGCGGCGGGAACCCCTCGTCGAGTCGTGACATACCGCCATCGAAGCATCGGGTACCGACACTGTGCGGCTGCTGTCACTCCGATCGGGTTCCTGCTGGTCTGTCGTGGTGATCAGTTTCGTGTGGTCCGATCATTGCCAGTAGCGCCAATTTGTCGGCATCAGGGGTGCCGAGAGCAGCGGTATACAGGATCAGGTGCTGGTCGAGTTCGACGAGCTTCAGCGAATCGCAGTCCACCGTGATCTCTCCAACGGGGGTGTTCCGAAAGGTCTTTCGCAGGGCGGGGGAGACTGCAACGTCGTGTCGTTCCCACAGTCGAGCGAAGTCGGGGCTGCCGTCGCGCAGTTCGGTGACGAGGTTGCTCACAGCCTCGTCTGTCGGATATCGGGTGAGTGCGGTGCGGAGTTCGTTGACCACGCTGTGGCGAAAGTGGACGTCGTCGGAGATGCCGTAGAGCCGCTCGCTCGGCTGCTCGATGCCGAGGAAAGCTTTGCGGGCAAGGTTGCGATCACGAGGGGTCAGGGCCCCGAAATCTTCCATGAGCGCTGCGGCGAGATCGTTCCAGGCGAGTACCTCGAACGCGGCCGACATGACGATGCCGGCGGTGTGCGGTAACCGTTCCAGGAGCGTGAGAATGCTGGGCCGGACATCGCGCCGGTGCTTACCTGATTTCGCGGGTGCGGTGCCCGCCAGCGCGTGCAGATGGTCGGACTCGGTGTCGCTAAGGCACAGCGCAGCCGCGATCCCCGCCAGCACCTCTGCCGACGGGCGTGGTGCGCGGCCTTGTTCGAGGCGAACGTAATACTCCGTCGAAATATGCGCGAGCACGGCAACTTCTTCACGGCGAAGACCCGGGGTTCGGCGGCGAGGGCCGGACGGAAGACCCACATCCTGCGGTTGAAGCTTTTCGCGGCGGCTACGGAGAAACGCCCCGAGTTCCTGCTTGTCCATGAGTTCGATTGTGCCCCGAGTCGAGCGTCGGACCCTAGTACCGTTTGTGCCTGTATCCGGTGTTGATGAGCATCGATTCTTGCACCATGACCATCGAAACATCTTCCAGTACAGCCGGCCTCCTGTCCGGCAAAGTCATTTTCATCACCGGTGCCAGTCGAGGAATCGGTGCTGCTGCGGCTCATCTTTTCTCGGCTGAGGGGGCTGCTGTTGTGCTCGCCGCCCGCAACGTCGACGCGCTCGAACAGCTCGTGACGAAAATCCGAACGGCCGGGGGTACCGCCGACGCGGTCTCCATGGACCTCGCTGACTCTGACAGCATCCGTGCCGCCGTCGCCCGCGTCGAGCAGCTGCACGGACGACTCGACGGCGCGTTCAACAACGGTGGCGTCAACCAGAAGCAAGTAGGTCCCCTCGACACCACCACCGAAGACGACCTCGACGAGCAGTTCACCGTCAACTTCCGCGCCCATTGGACCGCGATGAATGCCGAAGCCGCCCTTATGCGTCGGAGTGGAGGCGGTGCCATCGTGAACACCTCGAGCATCGGCAGCCGCCGTGCCGTTCCGCCGCTTCCGGCGTACGGGGCGATGAAGCGGGCGCTCAACAGCATCACAGAAACCGCAGCTGTCACCTGGGCACCGGAGGGTATCCGTGTCAACGGCCTGATGCCCGGAGGAACTGCAACGGAGATGATGGACGAATGGGAGGCGAAGACACCGGGTGTCATCGCGGCCAGTAGCGCTGCGTCACCGATGGGTCGCATGGCGGAGGCCCGTGAAGTTGCCGAGGCCGCCGCGTGGTTGCTCAGTGACAGGGCCTCCGCGGTGACCGGGGCGATCGTGCCCGTCGACTGTGGTTCGGGGGCTTGAACCCGTTCGCGCCTCTCAGATTCGACCTGCACCTGCTCGAGCTGACGATGGACCAGAGATGGTCCATGTGCCTGCGAACTGTCGGTCCCGTATGGAACTGTGAGGTCTGATTAGCCATCAGAACGAACAGGGGAGTGCCGGTGACCGTTGCCGACAATGCTGTCGACAGGCCACTCGTCGACGTGGTGATCGACGCCATCGATGCGGACGATGACTTGTCCGACGACGTGAAGTACTACGTTCTGGCTGCACTCGAAGGACCGACGGCAATGCAGGAGCTTCTCGACGGCATCTCGACGCCCACTGTCCCCGAGTCATCGTCCGACAGGACTGTCGAAGAGCCCGTCGGTGCGTTCCTAACGTCCATCGGCGTTGCAGGCTTTCGCGGTATCGGCCCGAAGGCAAGGCTCGAACTGCATCCTGCCCCCGGCATCACCGTCGTCAGCGGACGCAACGGATCGGGAAAGTCCAGCTTTGCCGAGGCCCTCGAATTAGCGGTGACCGGCGAGAGCTACCGATGGAAGAACAAGGCCTCACTCTGGGCTGACAGCTGGCGCAATCTGCATCACGGCAATCCGTGTGAAGTCCGTGTAGGTCTCACTGTCGAAGGATCCGAGCCCACGGTCGTCGGCGTCGACTGGACCGCCGACGCCGACCTTGAGAACTGCACGACATGGACGCAGGTCGGAAAGCAGAAGCGCAGTGCGGGTACCGACGCGCTCGGCTGGAAGACTGCTGTTGAGCTACACCGACCGATTCTGTCGTACGACGAACTCGGAAAGCTCTTCGACTCCGTGCCTTCAGCCCTGCACGATGCAATCGCGAAACTTCTCGGCCTCGACGAGATCACGGCAGCCGAGAAGCTACTGGCGGACACGCTGAAGGGCTTGAAGGGGCCTCGTCAGCGGGCTGCGGACAGCCTGCGTCAACTGAAAGCCAGTCTGGTCGACTCGACAGATGATCGAGCGAAATCCGCTGCAGCACTGATCAAGAAGAGAGTCGCCGATCTCGACGCCGTATTGGCGCTGGCCACCGGTACTGACGCCTCTGCTTCACCCGCGTTGAGTGGACTCAAGAAGATCGCCGCACTCACTGCGCCCACTCAGCAGAGAGTGACTGAGATTGTTGCCGATCTTCGTGCGGCTACAGCGGAGACAGCAGATTCGGCTCGTGAAGCGTTGTCTGTGGTGGAACAGCGCAACGACCTGCTTGCCGCCGCCCTGCGTCTGCACTCCGAGACGGGAACAATCGAGTGTCCTGTCTGCGAGGCCGGCACTCTCGATGACGCGTGGGCGGAGCATTTGCGGACGCAGCTGGCGGACCAGAGCGAGAAGCTTTTGGCGTACAAGGCAAGTCGACGCCGGCTCGAGCAGGCGCAACGTGCGGCGTCCGAACTTCTCGATCACATCGCCGACGCGGTAGCGGTGGACGGGGTGGATCTACCGTCGCTGCAGCCGTATCGGGCTGCGATAGGAGCGTCACGGACACGACCCGAGCATCTTTCTGAACTCGCGGATCATATTGAGACAACGGTTCCCGCGGTCATCGAGCAGGCGGACTCACTGCGCAGCGAGGCAGCGGCAGCCGTCGCTGCGCGGGAGGACACGTGGGCACCGCTGGCGGGGAATCTGGCATCGTGGGCGAATCTGGAGGCCGAGGCCCGCGGTGTCGACGAGACGGTCAAGAACATCGAGGCCGCCAAGAAGTGGATCGCAGCGCACACGCAGCACCTACGGGATCAGCGTTTGGCTCCCATCGCCGAGCAGGCTCGGACGATCTGGGCGGAACTGCGGCAGGAAAGCAACGTCGATCTCGGTGCCATCAATCTGCTGGGCGTCAACACCAGTCGACGGGTCGAGCTGAAGGGGTCGGTAGACGGCGTCGAATCCCCGGCGCTGTCGGTGATGAGTCAGGGTGAGCTGCACGCGTTGGCGTTGGCGTTGTTCATTCCGAGGGCGACGACGCCGGACAGTTCATTTCGCTTCATCGTGTTGGACGACCCGATTCAGGCCATGGATCCGGCGAAGATCGACGGCTTCATCAAGGTGCTGTCGACGTTGGCGAGAACTCGCCAGGTCATCGTGTTCTCTCACGACGACCGATTAGCCACGGCGATAAGGCAACTCGCTGTAGATGCTCGGTTGGTGGAGGTGACGCGCGAATCTGGTTCGCGCATCAGCGTGGCCGAGACGTTGAACCAGGCGACGCGGTACGTCCAGGATGTGCGGGCTCTGGTGCTCGACGAGAACGTGCCCGACGACGTCAAGCGTCGTGTTGCGCCCGGTCTGTTCCGTTTGGCGCTGGAATCTGCTGCGCAGCAGGTGTTCTACGCGAAGCAGCACCGGGCGGGGGAGAGTCGACTGGAGACCGAGGAACGATGGTCAGCGGTGCACAAGACTCGCAACAAGATTGCGTTGGCCGTGCATCAAGACGCCGATCAAGACGTGTCGCAGTGGCTGGGATTTCGCACCGAACGTTTCCCGACGCTGCATATCGCTAACGCCGGTAGTCACAACGGCGCAGATCGACCGATCACCTGGGAAGTGGTCGGTGACCTGAAGAAGATGGTCGACGGGATCCTTGCCGAATGACTACTGCGACGTCGCCGGCTGTAGCGCTGAGGAACGCGGAACTGCTGCTGGACGGAAGTCACGGCGCTGCAGGAGGATCCGCGCGTCTGGCCGCCTTCCTCGCTCGCCAGGCGTTGGAGGAGTTGGTGATCGAGCGATGCGTGGCGCTGGGCGTAGATATCGAGAGGCCGAGCATGCGATCGAGGTTGGTGATCTTGCGGTCCCTCGATACGGCCGAGAACGCCGACGCTGCAGCGATGGCATGGAACAGATTGAGCAACGCTTGCCACCACCATGCATATGAACTTGCGCCGAGTGTGGATGAGGTGCGGCATCTGTGTGGCGTGGTTGCGGTGCTGCTGCAGGGCATATGACGCCGCGTCCGGATGGCAAGCGTACTGGGAGCCGTCGAGCGGAGCTTTCGGTGAAGATAGTGGGCGCTACTGAGGGCATTCTTCCTGATTGGTTCGCTCCAGACGAGACGAATTCTGCGCTGAACCTACTCGATTACGTCGGACATTTGGGCCTCCAACGCTATTATGATCCCGAGACGCGACCCCTCGGGAGGCAGACAGCATTCCTGCACGCACGGTTCTCGAGCACGTCGAGAGTCTTCGAGCATGTTCAAGTCACGTTCGATGTAGCAGGAGTCTCGCGATCGTTGGCCCGCGATCTGGCAGCCCAACGGGAACTCGTAATTGGGCAGTTGCGCCAGCCGGGCTTTCCCATATCGGATGCGCGGTTCGTACCTCCACCGGGCCTACCACCACACGTTGTCCAGTTACTCGAGACTGCGTTTGAGGCGCAACTCAGCCAGTATCTCGAATTCCAAGCTCAGCTACATGAACGATCGTTGCCCCGGGTCTCGGGGGATATAAGGAGGCAGGCATGCGTAGCGTTGTTGCCCAACATGATTGAGACGAAGGTCGTGGTGTCTGGCAATCTACTCAACTGGATCAAGTTCATCGAAGCGCGCGATAGCACTGATTCTCCGGGCGAAATTCGGGAGCTGGCAAAGGAGATAGCGCGCCAGTTGGCGGATCGCTATCCGCCGATCTTCGGCGAAGAAGGCCGTGCACTGTGGCACAAGCTTCCATAAGGTGGAAGCCGTCCGCACAATCACGGAAGCACCCCTGCATATTCCCGATAGTGCCCAATGGCGTGGTGTAGTTCGGGTCGGTTAACCATCAGGTTCGTGATCAACGAGTCATGTTGTAAGTAAGTCGCTTTAGAGTCGGGGTGTCAACAAATCGGCGGGCGTGGCTCCGCGGCGGTGCATTCCTTCCTGGCGACACACGGAGTGTCGACCGATGGCTCGACCCGATGGCCCCGTTCAACGACCTGCGGCGTTGCAGCTTGCCGCAATGGTCGTGGCGAGGAAATCTGCGACCAGCCTTGGGCATCCGTGGCGGCGACTGACGTCGTTGGGGTCAAAAATCGTATGTTCAGAGCTTGGATCCTTGACGAGCTGACACCGATCCAGGACCCAGTCGACGAACGTGAGCTGCCCGAGGCGGACGGTATCAGCATGTTCGGGGATCGCCGAGAGCTCGATGTAGTCGTTGAGGCGAATCGCCGATCGGTCGGATCTGGCGTACTTCATCTTGTTTGTCCGCCACAGTGTCCAATCGTCGGTTCGAGCGGGTGCTGAGATCGTTTCCACAAGGGATATTGGCTCAGTCCTGTCGAACGTATCGCTGAACACATCGAATTGCCGCACAGCGGTCGGAGTCAGGTCGAACTGCGGCGAACGCGGGATGCGGTCGCGGAAGATCACGTCGAACAGGTCGCCGAGTGCCTGCTGAGTCGATGGTTGCGCCATAGCGGCGAACCGTAGTCAACCGGTGTGCACAGGCACGCTCAAGAGGCTGTGGATCAGCGGGTAGCCCGAGTTTGCCGGGTGTGCGTATGAACTCGCGCCTACGGTGGACGATGGGGCGTTCGTGTGGAGTCGTCGTCAGGTTTTTTGGATAGCTGCTGGCAATGCCTTCGAAGAGGGACACGATCTCGCGGCTTGCGTTGGTACAGGCGTCAGTCGGCACGTTCAGCTGCTCGGCAACGAGGGTAAGCAATGAGATGGCTGCGCCATCGCCATAGCCGGAGTCAGCCCTGTGGTGGACTCAAGATCGAAGTCGTCGAACCTGGTTGCGGCGACCGATAAGGACTTCGTTAGTTGCATCTGCGAGATGTCTCTCCCGCGACCGAATCGATGCTCAGAGCGAACGAAATTCCGAGCACGGCAGCATATTCAGGAACTGACACTCATGTTCCTTTCTCGTCGAGCAGGTGCAGTCAGGCTAGAAGAGCGTCGAGTCTGCGGGGAGGAGTTGTTCGGCGAATCGATAGTTGCAGCCGATGTCGAACTTCTCGTTCGGGTCTTGGCTGTCCCGGAACCAGGGGGACGCAGGTTTCCGCGGCCAAGCGACGATCCTTGGTGTTCCTTGGTGAACAAGTAGCCGTCGGTGCATTCGTCAAAGTGCGCCTGGAGGTACCACTTGTCAAGAGTGATTGCAGCAGTCGAATAGTCGGCGAGCAGGAGGTGTCCAAACTCTGTACGTCGGTTCCGCTGATCATGTCTATGCCGTGAGGAATAATTGTCGCTCATGACAGCGACGGATCTATCCCTACTCGAGTTGCCGTCCGCCGCTGGCAGTTGGCTCGGTCGGACTGATGCCCGCGAAGCGATATTCGACCACCGTATCTCCGTGAACCCGAAATGGTGGGCCCAGGAATTTGCCGACCACGGTCTGCCCGATACGCTCCTCGGCGAGACGATTACGCGAGGTGAGCTGTTCGCGATCGCCGAGGACGCGTCGCGATCGCCTACTGGCGCATTGACGCTGTTGTGGAATGCCATCGCTTGGGGCAGCGGAACCAGTCCCCGCAATAACCGTACGAGGATCGCTGCGGTCGCAGCGAGTCCGCCAGCGGCCGGCGAACTCTTGCAGCGCGCAGCTCAGATCAGCCGCCACGATCCACAATCCGCGTATGAGCTTTTGCTCCCCGCCAACAAGCCCGCGCTGAAAGGACTTGGGCCCGCCTTCTTCACCAAATACCTATACTTCGCTGGCGCGGGCGCTGCCGACCACCCGTGCTACATCCTCGATGAGCGCGTCGCGCGTGCCTTATACGCGATTGGCTGGACATCGCTGCCTACTAGTCAGTGGCGCGCCTCGGCCTACCAACGCTACTGCGATCTCCTCCAGCGTTGGGCCGCAGAACTTCACGCCCCGCGAGCCGACTTGATCGAACGATGGCTGTTCGACAACGTGGCCACTCCGTCCTGAATGATCCACTAGGCGAAATGAGGAAGCCGAACCCTATGTTGTCCCCGAATCCCAGCGCATTTCAGATACTTGAGGACACGGAACAATACCTTGGACGAGAGGTAACCGTCGACTGGAACATCTCCGGAATTCTCATTTCGGCGGAAACGACCAACCCGTACGGACGCTCGCAAGTCCGGCTCGTCCTGCAAGACCCCTTCAGCGGTAAGACCGTCGACGTTGACCTCGATTTCAACCGTGGGGTGCAGGTTCGAATCTAGGTTCCCCGGAGCACGAGCAGTGACCCGGAGCCTTCGAGAATGGAAGACTCAATGAAATGCACGAGATAGGTCGTCGATACGTATTGCCACCACACGGCGGATTCGACCTCACCGTGCACCTCGAAGCGGACACCGCTTGCAGCCCTTACGACTTCGCAAATCAGTTCTCGAAGGAAGACCTCAGAACCTGGAACTTGACGTGGCGGTTCGTCGGCGTGATGGTCGAGGCTTCACAAGAGGGAGACACGCTCGGCCACGCTGTGGCGTGGGTGCAGCCACACTGCGAGATGGGTGACGGAAAGCTTCGAGATGCACTCGGTTGCTCGGGGATTTTCTCGGGTGCTTCACGAGAGCGCCTAGCTACCCGAGCGATCATCGATGCAGTAGATACGGTTCGGCGTCGAACACTTGCAGATTTCTCCAAGGACGACGACCTCGCAGATGTGTTCGGCACACCGACGATCCACCGATCCGCGAACCCCGGTAATCCGCGCTACCAGTGGGCGGTGACCTGGCCGGACGGGCAGGTCACCACCCATCGAAGCCGGACTTCTGCGCAAGAAGCGGTACTTATCACCGTTGAGTATGTGTGGACTCAGAGCATTACCGACTAGCTGCGCTCGCTCTCGGCCCTGGTTGCAAACCCTCGACGTCGCATCGACCCTCAGGCTCAAGGCAATCTCCGGACCGCATGGACGGGGAGGGCGTCGAATTCGCCGTCCGTCGATGACTGTGGCTGTCAGAGGCCGGCCTCGTCGAACGCCTCAAGAGCCAGATCTGCAAGTGGGACGGTCATGCTGTAAAGCTGTCCTTGTTCGCTGAACGGCTTCGATCGAACCCCGCGGGTGTTGTTCACCGCAAACTCAGACCCGAACGTGGACATAGAACCTGCGAATGCTGTGGGATCGTCCAGGCCGGTCAGAAGAATCTGTCGCCGGTCTCGGGCGGTTCGCCGAACACGAAGTGGCAGTGGTGGCACAACCAGTACCCACGATTGTCCCACTGCCGATGAGGTTCGCTGTAGAACTCCCATGGTGATTCCGTTGCCGGCAGATCATCGGCATAGGGTCGCGAGACGTAGCCGACCGACCGGCGAAACGAACACCGTGGGCACGGCGGGTTCGCGGCGAACCGGAAGTCCAGATAGTTTGTGAATCCGCCGGCGCTCATCTTTACGTAGCAGTTCGTGCACAGCGCCGCTGACCAGTCCGAATAGTGATCGCCCACATGTGAATTGGCTTCACAGACGTAGGTGTGAATGCGTTCGCGTGCGTCGCTGCGTGCCAGCCCGATGTTTTCGTCGCAGTGCGTGCATTGTCCGCCGCTGTTCATCATGACGCGTGCGGACTCGGATGTGTTGGCTGATTCGATTGCGGCTTCGTACAGCCGTCCGCCCCATCGCTGAGTCCCCAGAGTCTCCAACAGATAGCTGCCGGTGTCGTGATCGAGGGGCCCTGGATGTGTCGGCAAGGACAGCCACGCGGGTACCGCTGGCAGGGTGACGAGGTTCCACGTGTCGGCGACGGTGAACCGGTCTGTCGCAGAGTCCCATCCGATCAGCTCGATGCAGCCGAACACTCGCGGCTGTGTCTCGATCACGGTGATCAGCACATCACCCGGAGTCATTCCGTCGTCGTATTCCCACGGGTCGTAACCGCACCTCGGATCCATGAGGGCGATGACGGCGTCCTTCCACGGAGCGCCGAATGCAATGAACGCCCGCTGCCCGTCGAAGAGCTGCATCGGGTCCGGGGGGATGATCAAGGGGCCTCCTCGGACATTGAGTTATGTAATTCCTGAGCAGAGGCCATGACTCGGTTCTACCAGCTGCGACCTGTCGCCCGCAGGCAGTGCGCATAGTTCGACGGATGTTCGCGTCCTCTGGTACCTGCACTGGAACTACCGATCGAACTCCTGCGGGCACCGGTGTCGTGTGCAATCGTCGGTATCGGTCACTGCGACGATTCGACGGCACGGAAGGACATTGCGTGAGCGATCCGGAGTTCGGGCGTCCAGTGGAGATGTTCGACGCGTTGCTGGCAGAGGGCGAGGCTGCCACGCGCACCTCGGAGACCCTGCGCGCCTCGATCAGAGCTTCAATCCAGTCGATTCTCGACGCTCAAACCGACGATATTCTGCGTAAGGCTCCAGCTGCGGGACTCAAACAGTCGCTGCCGAAAGGCACTCGTCTCGGCAGTCTCGGCCAGACTCGACTGCGGACGGTTCACGACCTTGTGACTGCATCCGTCGCCGAGATTGGAGCGGTACCGGGTATCGGCCCGCAGTCCGCACAGGCAATATTCGACGCCGCCAACGCGCAGCGCACGCGCATTCGGGCCGGCGAACGCGTGCGGCTCGATCCGCAAAGCAAAGTCTCTCGGGAGACCGGGCTGCTCGAGTCGCTGACTGCGCTCCGCCGGGTAGAACGAGAAGTGCAGGGCCTGCCCGCCGAGATGACCGCTCTACGAACGCTGGTCGATCCGTGGCGCGCTGCAGCGTCCAGGTCCACCAACTGGATCTCCAGGGTGTTCACCAGCAAGACCAAGAAGGACGAATCACGTCGAGCGGTCTATCAGCTCAATGCCGTCGCGAAGTCGCCTCCGACGCAGACAGTGAGTGACCACATCGCCAGGGTGGCAGTCGCACGGCAATCCACAGGTAGCCCGTGGGCGGAGTACGAACGTGACGCCGCGGCGCTCAACGCGCTGCTGAGCCAGTTCACATCGCTCGGTGCAGTGGATGTCGATGCGTCACATGGCTTCATCGGTGAGCAGATCGCGAGCGAGACGCAACGGGTCACTCTCGATCGGACTCACCTCCGCTCTTACCTGCGCGCCTACCAAGCTTTCGGAGCCCAGTACATCCTCTCCCGCCGGAAGGTCATTCTGGGCGACGAGATGGGTCTCGGAAAGACCATCCAGGCGTTGGCGGTGGCCGGCCACCTTGCCGCGAAGGGTGATAAGCACTTTCTCGTCGTTTGCCCCGCCAGTGTGCTGATCAACTGGTCCAACGAAACCCGCAAGCACACGACGCTGCGGCCGATCGAACTGCACGGTGCGATGCGCGATTCTGCGACCCGGGAGTGGGTGCAGCGAGGCGGGGTTGCCATCACGACCTTCACCACACTGCAGCGGTTGAACATCGCGATCACGCCGGCGTTGGTCGTAATCGACGAGGCTCACTACATTAAAAACAAAGCAGCGCAACGCTCGATTGCGTCGCGCACGCTCATCGAGTCATCGCGGCGAGCTGTGCTTCTGAGCGGAACTCCGATGGAGAATCGCGTGGACGAGTTCCGCAACCTCGTCGAATATGTGCAGCCCGCGACGGCCAGATCCATCAGCCCATCCGACGGTCTGGGGGGAGCGGACATGTTCCGCAAGGCGGTTGCGCCGGCATATCTGCGACGCAACCAAGTGGACGTGCTCAAGGAATTGCCAGATCTGATCGAGGTAGAGGACTGGGTGCAACCGACGACCGACGACAGTTCTCGCTACAAGTCTGCTGTGGCGTCTCGCAACTTCATGTCGATGCGTCAGGCGGCGTATCCGGTTGCTGGCCAGGCGAAGTCGGCCAAAATGGAGCGACTGCTGGAGATCGTCGACGAGGCCGAGGACAACGGAGTCAAGATCATCGTGTTCTCGTTCTTCAAGAATGTGCTCAATGCGGTCCGCCGCGAGGTGCCCGGTACAGCTTTCGGTCCACTGACCGGTGCCACATCGCCGACGCTGCGGCAGCAGATGGTGGAAGCCTTCACCTCGCACACGGGCCGGGCTGTGTTGATCAGTCAGATCGAAGCGGGCGGGGTGGGCCTCAACATTCAGGCAGCGTCGGTTGTCATCTTGACTGAGCCGCAGTGGAAACCGAGTACGGAGGTCCAGGCAATCGCACGGGCGCACCGAATGGGCCAGATACGTACCGTGCAGGTGCATCGATTGCTGGCGAAGGACACAGTCGACGAGCGGATGCGCGAAGTGCTCGAACGAAAGACCCAGCTGTTCGACGAGTATGCGCGACGCAGTCAGGCGAAGGAGAGTGACCATGCGTCCGTGGACGACGGGTGGGACCAGGGCATCGCTCCGGCAGAGAACTCGATCATCGATATGGAACGCAAACGGCTAGGTCTAGCGTGACGGGAGCCAAGTTTGCCGATGCGCTCAAGAACCTGTCGGTCGGTTCGATTAAAGTCAGCGCTTACAACCTCAGGAGGCTTTGAATGACCGACGACTGGATGAACCAGGACTTGACCGACTTCGACAAGGAGCTGCTCGAGTCCTCTGGAATATCGGTGCACGTCGAGCCGGAGGGCCTGCTGATTTCGGGTGATGACGACGCAGTGGCGGGGTATCTCAGTCGGATCAAGGATCTTGTAGGCGACGGTGTGCAGGTTGCTGGCATCGACAAAACCGCTATAGCGAACGCGGGTGGACTGATAGCCGCTGCAGCCACAGCGAAAGCGCAGCATGGCCACTTCGTGAAGCTTGCTCCCCAGAGTGTTGACATGCTCAAGTCCTACAAGGTCATTCCGGGCCTTCCCGGTTACAACCGTATGACTCTGGTCGACTCGGCCCACAAGTTTCGCCATCAGATGCAGTGGCAGTCGTTCGCAATGACACCGACCCGAGCTCTGGGAATGCAGATCATGGTGGTACAGCTCGCCCTGCAGACAGCGATCAGCGAGGTGTCGGACGGGATCAAGCGCATCGAGGGTGAGGTCGACAAGATCCTCCGTCTCGCCGAAGCGTCGCGTGTCGGAGATGTTCTTGGCCATCATTCTGCGTTGTCGCACATCGTCAAGGTCTACAAAGAGACTGGCGCGCTTCCGACGACCGATTGGGAGAGCGTCGCCTCGCTCGGTCCGCAGCTTCAAGTCGGTATCGA
The DNA here is from genome assembly GCA_963517305.1 of uncultured Rhodococcus sp. Classification (GTDB taxonomy): domain Bacteria; phylum Actinomycetota; class Actinomycetes; order Mycobacteriales; family Mycobacteriaceae; genus Rhodococcoides. Next base: position 11,763 of record CAUQEL010000024.1, on the reverse strand, counting down.
GCGACTACGTGACCATGCGAAGCGAACCGTCAACAGCTTCGATGCGGACAAGCCTGTCCAGGAGCGCGCTGCGTACCTGACGCGAGCAGTCAAGGACGAGCGTCTCGGTGAGACCCTGCAGCTCTTGGCTATCGCTGAGCGCTCGCTCTACTTGTGGCAGACGCTCCGTATTGCTCGTGTGCGGGCGGTGGAGCCCGAACATCTCGACGCTGTTGTCGCGTCGGCACGGGAAATGCTCGCCGAGCACGTGGAGCGCGACGGCGACCTACTGCGTCACGCCCGGCTCGAACTTTCCAACTACGGCACGGTCAAGCCGCTCGAGATTGTGCGCTGGATGGCGACAGGGGATCTCAAGCGTGATATCACCCAACTGCGCAATGACTTGGACGCTTTCGCATCGGCACGGAACAGCCAGGTCACCGGTTGGATCGACAACGAGGACCCTTCCATCAGCGATGCATTCTCCGAGCTGGGTAACCGTGCGAAAGCCGTTGGTGGTGCCGCAGCTGAAATTGGTGGTAAAGCAGTCAGCATCGGTGCAGCGGGTGCAGGTTGGATCGGCCGCAGCGTCCGCAGTGCAGTCGGTGGCAAAGGCGACTCACCCGAGACTGAAGCAAAGCAGCCCTTGGAGTAGGGCTCGAGTTCGGAAGAATCCGTTAGATGGGCACGCGGGGTCGGACATGGCGAACGTGCCGGACCGCGCAATAGCGTCGTATTCATCTTCCAACGAGGTCGTCGGCAGGCCTACGATGGGGGTCTCTCTTCACAGAATCGTGAGTCGACACGAGAAATGATGGTTGCGGGAATTTTGGGGTCAGTCGTCGGAATTGCAGGTTTTTGCAAATAGTTGCTGAGGTCCGTCGTAGAATCGACAGATGGCAGTGAAATTTGGCGTGTGGCGTGTGGATGGGCCTACCCCGCAACCAGTTCCCCCGGTTCCTATCGACTCCGAGGATCGTCTAGAGAAAATAATCGAGAATGCTATTGATATCTTGGGGCTGGGGAATCTACTTCTCATCGGCCGGCAAGTAGTCACCGACTTCAACAAAAGAATCGATCTCCTGGCGATAGATGACCAGGGAAATTTCACGGTGATCGAACTGAAGAAGGGCATGACTCCACGTGAGGTCGTTGCTCAGACATTGGAGTACGGGTTCTGGGTGCGCGACTTATCGTTCGAGGCAATCCGCACGCTCTTTGCAAAGTACAACGGCGGTGCCGAGTTCGAGTCTGCATTCACGCAGCATTTCGAGGTCGATGTTCCAGAAACCCTGAACGAAGAACATCATCTCGTAATTGTTGCAAGCGGCTTGGACGCCAGTACTGAGCAGATAGTCGACTACGTTCGCAGCTACGGTGTTCCTATCAATGTGTTGTTCTTCCAGTACTTACTCGATTCTGAACGCGGTTATTTGGCGCGGTCCTGGCTCTCCGACCCAACACTCGAACCGACTCCGTCTGGAGGAACCGGAAAGAAGCAGGCTGCTTGGAATGGTGTCGACTTCTATGTTGCGGTTGGGGAGAGCATTCATCGGAGTTGGGATGACATGCGACGGTACGGGTTTGTTTCCGCTGGTCACGGCGAGAAGTACCGCCGCGCCATGTCGAATCTCTTTGTAGGTGCCCGTGTCTGGGCCTCCGTAACTGGAAGTGGTTATGTCGGAGTCGGAACGGTGATAGCTGAAAGTCTCCCGGTCACGGACTTCGTGGTCGATCTCGATGGAGTTTCTTCTCCCATTCTTGATGCGCCTTTGCAGGCCGAAAACATGGGCGAGGACTGCACAGATCCATCATTGGTCGAGTACTTGGTGCGGGTTGAGTGGAGTGAAACTCGTGCGCGCAGTGAGGCTTTGTGGGAAAAGGGTATGTTCGCGAATCAAAACGTTGTCGCAAAGTTGCGTCAGCCGTTCACTCTGAGTCGCCTCGCTGAAGAGTTCGAGATCGACGGCAACTAGCGCTCGCGAAGGAGGGGCACCGCTTTTGAGCGGAAATGGTTCTGTCAGGACCCGACTGCGCTCGCCCACGTTCGATGCGCCATTCGAAAACCCAGTTTCTGCGTAAGTGCCGGGTGTTCCCGCACGAGTCGGTCGTGCAGGGGTTTGATGCTCGTCGACCCCAACAGGCTACTAATCATCATGAGCTCGAACGCAGATGATTCGGTCCAGTCGACGTTGCGGGTGTATCCGGCGACGGCGCGCGCTCCTGACTTCCGACAGAACGACATCAGTTGTGCAGCATCAGCATTGAGTACCGAGCATGAAGCGATGTAGACAACAAACCCTGGCTCCTGCTGGGACAGCATAGAAGCAAGTGAGTCGAGAGAGACCGCTTCCTTACCGACATCGAATCCATCGCGGTCGCCATGGAACGCGAGGTAGACGATGTCGTATCGTGGTTTTTTCCGATAGCTCATTCTGCTGATGTGATATTCGAGCTCGGCAACCGTGTTGACGTTTCTGTGCACCAACCGCAGGTAGTTTTGGAGCTCCAGCAGTCGCAACACGTGTTCGACGCTGAGCTTGTCCCAGGGATCGTCGTCCTCCCACTCACCTTCCAGGCACAGCAGCCCGGGTGGCTTCGTTGAGCTGGCCCTGACTTGCTCGGTACGTGAAAGGTCAGCTGCTGTCATGTGAGCTCCTTGATCGTCTGAACTTCATTCCGAGAGTACGAGCCGGGCCATTCGCGGGGGCAGACTTCGGCGAACTTCGGCCGTACCTGCTGTGTGTCCCGTCAGCCAACCGACCGCCCGTCACGTTTGTCCGAGTCTGCCGATAGATTGTCGGAACAACGTTCGAGTGAGGAGTGCGGTGACCGTTCACAGCGATGAGGTCGGCGGGCGAGTCCGTCGATTGCTCGAGTTCTTGCGCGAGACGGTGTCTGCTCAGTCCAAACCGGTTTGCGCCTACGGGCCGACGACTCGGCTCGAGTGGCTGTATCGACGGGACCGCGATGTCCAGGTCGATGCCAACGCAACGGCAGGCGACGTAGTCGTCAGGGTTGCCCGAGTCAGTGTCGAACCGCCCCCGCAGCTGCCCGAACAGCTCGTTGATACGGTGCAGGGTCCGATCGACAGAGCCGTCGAACCGCCGACACTTGCGCGCGGAGCCGGTGCAGCCGAGTCCGAGCTGTTTCGATCGTGGCTCACCGAATGGCAGGTGTGGGCGGTCGACGACGTGAAGAAGCGTCCCTTGGCGGAGTTGTATCTGTCGGTCGATCGAATGCGAGAAGAGTCGCATACACAGCCGGAGACGGTCGAAGTCGTTCTGGCATCAGGGCTCCTGTCGGCGACTGTGTCCGGAGTGGCCATCGATTCTCATCTGGTGACTCAACCGGTGGAGGTCATTCGGGACGAGGACACCGGGGATCTGCTGGTGAAGTTGACGGCTGGAAGCAGCCCTCGGCTCGAAGACCGGCAACTGTTGCTCGGGCTCGATGGACTCCGCACGGCGTCAGCAGCATCCCTTGCACAGAAACTCGGCGACGTCGCGGGCTCGCCGATCGCAAGCTCTGCATCCACGATTCTGAAGGAGTGGTCGAACTCGTCCATCTCCAGCATCACGTACGTCGCCGATCATCATGTTCCTCCTGCCGCGCGTCGCGGGACGGTCCGTGAGTCACCTGCATTGCTGCTTCGTCGTCGGACCGGCTTTGCGCTCGTCTCCTATTACGACGCCATGATTGCTGCGTTGAACGACGGTGCCGAGGTTCCGTTAGGACTCCAACAGCTCGTCGAAAGCATCGAGTCGACAGACCGGCTCGACTGGTTGGCGCGTCCCAGCTCAGAGCCGACGCCAGAGATCCTGTTTCCACTTGCCGCGAATCGCGCGCAGTCCAGCATCATGGAGAAGCTCTCACTCGACACGGGTGTCGTTGTCGAAGGGCCGCCCGGAACGGGAAAGACCCACACCATCGCAAATCTCATGTCTGCGTTGCTGGCTCAGGGTCAGCGAGTTCTCGTCACCAGTGAGAAGTCGCAGGCACTGCGAGTGCTACGAGACAAGTTGCCGGCGGAACTGCAAGATCTGTGTGTGTCGATCACCGACCTTGCGAAGGGCGGGTCGGAGGAACTCGACCACAGTGTCTCGGTTATTGCCGGCCGTCTTGCGGATTTCGAGATCGCGCAGGCGGACCGGCACATAGAGCGAATCGCCGGGGATCGTTACCGAGCGATTAACAAGAAGTACACCCTGGAAGAAGCGCTGACGTCGACGAGGTCCGGCGAGTCCGAGGTCCAGAATTTCGGCTCGCACTACGACGGAACGACGTCGGGAGTGGCCTTGCAGCTTGCTGCGTCGGCCGCAGAGCTGTCCTGGGTGCCGGGTCCGCTCTATAAGGAGTCGCCGCCAATCACCTCGGCGCAATTTGCTGAGCTCGCGGGTCTGCTGGTCGAGAGCGAGCTTCATGCGGCGGACCGCCGCGAACAGTCTTTTCCGGACCTGTCAACGGTGCTACCGAGCAAGACCGTGGTCACCCATCTGTGCGACGGTGCAAGCAGTCGGGCTTCGGTATCTGCACTCGCTGATGTCCCGACGGCTGAGCTGCGCCGACTGGCAGCACTGTCTCGTCAGGTTCTTGCGCGCGGCACGCAGCTGGATGGGGACCTCCGTGTCGTGCTGGACGGTGTGTTGTCCGGTTCGCTCGGTTACCTGTGGACGAGGGCACAAGAGGCGTCAACCCTGCTCGTCGATGCGAAATCTGCCGACGCAGTGGTCGGTAGAGCGAATGTGGTCGTCGACAGAGCCGATCTCGTTGCTCTGGAGACGTACGACGCCGCCGCGCGTCTCTACACAGAAGGTCGGTTCGACACCCTCCGGTGGTTGCGGACGCCGAAGGAGCAGACCGCGGTCGACGAACTGGGTGCGACAGCCACAGTCGATGGCGTTCCGGCGCAAGGAGGCCATGCGTACCGCCTTGTTGCAGAACATATTCGCGCGCTTCGTTCGGTAGACGAGGCCGCATCGTTTTTGGCGGACATCGGTATTCGCCTTCCGGGCCGAGAGAGTCGCGCGGCGCGTATCAACGAGGCGGACGGTGCCGTTCGCAACGTGGCATTGGTGCAGGACGTCGTCGATCGGATTGCAACAATCTCGGATGAGCTCGAAGACCGGGTGGCACTACGAACGCTCGACGGCGTGGAAGGGCTGTTGTCGGATATCGAGAAGGCGCTGGCGGGCACGAATGCACGCGAGGCGCTGGAGCGGCTTGTGGTGATCGCCGACGGTTTCGACGCTGCCACCGGCGGGGCGAACAGCACAGAAGCGCTCGCACTCTCGGACGCGCTCCGCACCGCTGACCGCGAGGCCTTCGACGTTGCGGTCCGGACATATGCACGCGCCAGTGTCGAACAGCAGCAACAGTTGTCGATGGATGCATTGCTGCGGGATCTCGATGCAGCAGCGCCGACACTTGGTCATCTGGTCACCAGCGACCGCGTCACCGACTGGGTGGTTGTTGCCTCCGATTTCGAGGACGCATGGGCGTGGAGGTGGGCGAACCAGCATGTCGAAGAGCGTCTCGTCCGTCCCGAGGCATCGAACTTGGACGATCTCTACGACGACGTAGATAGGGAGATATCGCGGCTCACAGCGACACTGGCGGCCGAGAAAGCATGGCGAGAGTGTCTGCAGCGCATGACGTCCCGGGAGATGCAGGCGCTCCGCACATACCAGGAGAGCATCAGCAACATCGGTGTTGGCAGTACCAAAATCGCACAGCGTTACCGAGCCTCCGCACGGGCAGCCATGCAGGAAGCGCAGAGTGCTGTGCCGGCGTGGATCATGCCGATCGGGCAGGTTCTGTCTTCGATTCCCCCGCAGCAGAACGTCTTCGACGTCGTAATTGTCGATGAAGCGAGTCAGGCGGACATCAGCAGTCTGTTTCTGATGTGGCTCGCACCGCGGGTGATCGTGGTGGGCGACGACAAGCAGTGCGCACCGGATCGAATACAGCAGGTCCCCGACGACACTGTCTTCGAGCGTCTGGACTCTCACCTCGGCGATCTACCGATGCACATCCGTAACAATTTCAGCCCGCGCTCGAGCCTGTTCTCGCTGCTCCGGAGCCGGTACAACCAGCGTGTGCGGCTGCGTGAGCATTTCCGGTCCATGCCGGAGATCATCGAATGGTCGTCGAAGCAGTTCTATCGAGACACTCCGCTGATTCCGGTTCGACAGTTCGGAGCGGAACGCCTGCAACCGCTCGTGTCGACCTACGTCGAGGGCGCAGAAACGGCGGGGTCGAGTGCGACCTTGGTCAACGAGGTCGAAGCGCTTCGCCTCGTCGAGAGACTGTGCGAGTGCATCTCAGATCCTGACTACGATGGTATGACTTTCGGAGTCGTCGTCCTGCAGAGCCGCGCGCAGGTCGAGTTGATCCGCTCGCTGATCTCGGAGCGTATCCCTGCCGAGCAACGGGACAATCTGCGTTTACGCGTGGGAACGGCACCCGAATTTCAGGGCGATGAGCGCGACGTTGTGTTCGTGTCGATGGTCGTGGGCGCGGGATCGTCGAGCAATGCGTTGACCAACGAGATGTGGCAGCGCCGCTTCAATGTCGCTGCAAGCCGCGCGCGTGATCAGTTGTGGTTGTTCCATTCTGTACGGGCAGAGGATCTCTCCCCGATGGATCTGCGGGCATCGCTGCTCACCTACGTGGAAGCTGCCCCCACTGTCCCGGTTCCGGAGATGCCGCAGGTTGTCGACGAGGAAGTCCTTCACAGTGATTTCGTATCGATGACAGCGCAAAGGGTGTTCGTCGCCCTGCGCGATCGCGGGTACCACGTCAATTCTGCGATCGAGATCAACGAACTCGTCCTGGATCTGGTGGTCACCGGTGTCGCATCGAAGGTCGCGATCGACTGCGATGACGACCGTGAGCGTTCGAGACACGTTGTTGTCAAACGCCTTCGCCGAGAAATGGATCTGAAGCGGTGCGGCTGGACGTTCGGAAGAGTGCGTGCGTCCCAGGTCATCGTCGACGTGGACACGGCACTCGCCCCGATCATCGAAATTCTGGACGCGGTCGGAATTCTTCCCGGCGAAGTAGAGATTGCACACGCTGGCCGGGATGCGAGTTGGAAACCGGTTGTACTGAACGCGAATTCCAAGGAGAATGTCCTTCCTGACGACGAGCCGGTGACTCCTGCTCCGGTTGTGGATACCGTGGTCGCGCCTTTGCCTACGGTGATCGAGGAAAAATATCCCGTCCGTTCGACTTCCGTTCAGGTCGTCGAGCTCGAGCCGGGGGAGACACGACCACCGAAGTTCGATGGGTCGCGCGAGATTCGGGTCGACTCTCGATACTCGACCCCGCGACGGTCCACCCCCGTCAAGCGCGTGCCGGTGACGACGCGTCCTTCGCCGGCAGTCATGCCGAAACGGGCACCGTCGAAAAAGCCCGTCGTTCCGACAGCACCTGTCCCCGCGGCTACGGCGGGGGTCGGTATCGAAACGCTCCCTGCCGAGGTGCAGGCGGCATTGGCATCGCTCCCCGCAGCATCGTTGTCGACGGGTCGCGTCATCGCAGTCGCTGCGGCGCGCCCCGACGCGCCACTGACGTTGCGGCGTTGCTCGTTGATCACAGGCATGACCCCGATCGCTGCTCAGCAACTGCTTGCTGACTTGGAGCTCACAAAGAAGCTCGTGCGCAGACAGCGGCCCAACGGCGTTGCCGAATGGGTACGACCCGAGGACGCGGCATCATGACGGAACTGAGGGCTTGGCAGAAGGAAGCATTCGAGGCCTGGCGAGGGGCCGGCAATCGCGCCATCGTCGAAGCAGTCACCGGCACTGGTAAGACGCGTGTAGGCATCGCAGCGATCGTGTCGGCGCGAAGCCTGAACCAACAGGTCCTCGTTGTGGTGCCGACCATCGACCTCCTCGAGCAGTGGTACACGGAGGTCAAACAGCAACTTCCGTCGGTATCGGTCGGTAGGCGGGGGAACGGGCACCGCGATGACTTCCGGCACAGCAGCGTTCTGATCACCACCATTCAGTCGGCAATCATGAAGGGTGCCCCTCAGCCGCGTCCCGGTGCGTTGATGATCGCGGACGAAGTCCACCGCTATGGCACCGATGGGTTCGCTAGGGTCTTCACCGATAGGTTCGATCATCGCCTCGGATTGACGGCCACGCTGGAGCGCCAGGACGAAGGTGTGGACACGCACATCCTCCCGTACTTCCGAACGAAGATCGCAGGATGCGACTTCGCCCGTGGCCGACGAGACAACGTCCTTGCTCCCGTCCGCGTGATGACGGTTGCCATCGACTTCACACCAGACGAACGTACCAAGTTCGAGGAACACGATGCGATCGCAAGAGATGCGCGCAAGAATCTGATCAACAAATACGACTGTGTCGCATCGCCTTTCGGTGAGTTCATGAAGACCGTGACGAAGCTCGCCGAACAGCGAGACCTGTCGGAAGGACGACTCGCCAGCCGGTACTTGTCGGCATTCAGCAAGCGACGCTCGTTGCTGGCGGACTGCCAGGGCAAGATCGATGCGCTCGGAACGTTGGCACCGGCATTGGCGAAGTCAGATCGGTCGATCGTGTTCTCCGAGACGAAGGCGTCGGCCGAAGCAGGCTCGGCCCTTTTACGAGAGCGCGGTGTGCAGTCCAGCGCTTATTCCAGTGGACTTGATCGTTTGGCCAGAACTCGAGTGCTGCAACAGTTCCGCAGCGGGGCACTGACCAACCTTGTCGCACCCAGGGTGCTCGACGAGGGAATCGACGTTCCTGCCGTCGATGTCGGCGTCATCATCGCCAGCAGCAGTTCCCGACGGCAGATGATTCAGCGCATGGGTCGGGTACTACGGCTCAAGCCCGGAGACCGGGCAGCGGCATTCGTGATCATGTACGTCCCGGGGACCATGGAAGACCCCGCGCTCGGCGCGCACGAAGCGTTCTTGGAGCAGCTGCTTGAGATCGCCGAGGAGCAAGTCGATGTCCCCATCGCACAAGCGTCGACGCTACTGACGGAATGGTTGACGCGACCCGTCGAACCCAAACCGGAACCGGTGTGCGTCCCCTCCAAGCCGCCGACGTTCATCGAGCCTATTGCCGCTGGTGAACTGTCCCGGCCACAAGGTCGTAACCCTGCTGCTGTCTCGGCTGCTGCTGTGTCGAGTCCGTCTGCAGTGCAACTAGATTCAGTAGCAGATTCGATCGGCACGCCCGGCAATCTCGATGTGATGTTGCGGTATGCCGCGACCTTAACCGCGAAGGAGGCTCGGATTCTCGTCGATGTCTTCGGTTTGGGCGGGCAACTGCCGCGATCGGTGATGACAGTGGCGAGATCAGAAGGCGTTCCCATCGAGATCGTGGCCAAACTACGAGAACGAGGGACCGAAGCTGTGCGTGGGTTCGAGTTGCTCACGGGCAGCGGCGCAATGCCCTCTGCGGTGCCGGCCGCTGAGTCGCAGTGGTAAGCAAGTGTATTCCCGCACGATAAATAGGCAAAAGGAAGACATGACAAAACTTCAGCTCAGTGCAGACGAATACCGGCTGTTCATCGTCATCCCCGACGATGGGACGTCAATGGGTAACGTGACCGCCCGGTCGAAAGTCGGCTTCGCGAAGGGACGATACAGAACGGCGAAGGACGGGTTGCTCGACAAGCATCTGATTGTTCGGGCAAGGGGTGGCGGTGGAGCAATCAGGCGAGCAGCGGTCGCTGAGAATTCAGACATCGAGATGGACCACGACAACGGAATCGTAACGATCAAACCGCCTGTTGCGGAGTCGAAGTTATATCCGCATCTCCTCAAGACTCTGAGCGTTTCGTGGGGCGAAGATCGCGGGTTCGTCCCCATCACAATCGAGAATGTTGCCAATCTCGGACGGCGGGAGACCGGGGGAAAGTGGACGCGGCCTGATCTCGTCGCGGTCGGAGTCACAGTGTTCGACTTCGTTCCCACAGTACTTTTCGATGTCATTACGTTCGAGGTCAAACCTGCAGATCAGGTCAATGTAGTCGCGGTGTACGAAGCGCTTTCGCATAGGCGTGCCGCCACCCATGCGTTCGTTCTGATTCACGTTCCCTCAGTTCTGTCCGACTCGATGAAGAAGAACGTGGGCATCGTAGTCAAGACAGCGGCCGAGCACGGAATCGGCGTCATTACTTTCGCCGAGCCCGACGACTACGAGTCGTGGAACACGCGCGTCGATGCGGTCCGTGTCGATTCGCCAGCCGAACAGGTCAATTCGTTTGTGCAAAGCAACATCTCGTTGGATGGTCAGCGGCTCGTTGCGGATGCGGTGAAGCGTCTACGCCGTGGAGATTCACTGCTCCAGGCTGCGGAGGTTGATTCATCGGACGATGACGTGGTCAGCTCATCGCCTGCGGGGTTCAGACTGTGAACCGCGATCGAAGCACCACCGAATGGTGGGACGGCATCCTGGAAGTCAATGAAGTAGCTCTCTCGGACGCAAGAGCGAAAATCTCTGATTTTGCATATCGCGGTGACTGGCCAGCCCTTTTCGAAGTCCTCGACAGCATGGACAGCTACGAGCCGTTCGCGAACGTAAATTCGACCAGATCGGGCGGAAAGTCCCACTTCACGCCGCTGCACCAGGCTGCATGGAGTGGAGATGCACACGGTATCCAGGGGCTCCTCAATCGAGGTGCGTGGCGTACAGTCCGTGATGCAGACGGTAATCGCCCGGTGGACATTTATGCATTGCAGGGCCACACGACCTACACGACATCGCTCGAACCGAAACCAATTCATCGACTGGGTGAAACGACAGCTGAGGTCCTACAACGCAGGCTCGACTTCCTTTTGGACGCGGAGCTTCTTTGTTGGCGCAAGTCACCGCTGCGCTATCCGCAGGTCGAAGTTCTCACCGAAATCGAGTCGGGGGAACTTTGGTTTGGAGTGCCGGGTAAGTATGGCGGCTACAGAATCACACTTGAAGGTGAGTCGTTGCAGGTCGATTCGTCGAGTCGCATGGGTGGATCCGAGTTCTACCGGGTTACGTGTGACGCAATCGAATTTCTCGGCAACGAAGGGTACTGAGCAGGCCGACTAGTCCACCGAACTCGGGGAAGTTTCTTGCGGCGATTTAACGATTTTTTTATATAAGTCCAGGTACATAATCAGTGTCGACTGGTCGGTCGACTCGATGGCACCTGTCCAACGATGTGCGGCGTCGCAGCTTGCTGCGATCGTCGTGGCGAGGAATTCTGCGATCAGCCTCGGACATCCGTGGCGGCGACTGATGTCGTTGGGGTCGAAAATCGTGCGTCCAGAGCTTGGATCCTTGACGAGCTGACACCGGTCCAGGACCCAGTCGACGAGTGTGAGCTGCCCGAGGCGGACTGTATGAGCGTCATCGGGGATCGCCGAGAACTTGATGTTGTCGTTGAAGCGAATCGCGGATCGGTCAGATCTGGCGTACTTCATCTTGTTCGTCCGCCACAGTGTCCAATCGTCGGTGTGCGCGGGTGCCGAGATTGGTCCCACAAGAGATGTTGGCTCACTCCTATCGAACGCATCGCTAAACACCCCGAGTTGTCATACAGCGGTCGGAGTTAGGTCGAACTGCGGCGAACGCGCGATACGGTCGCGGAAGATAGCGTCGAACAGGTCGTCGAGGGCCTGTCGAGTCGATGTGTGCGCCATAGCGGCGAACGGTAGTCAGCTGGTGTGCACAGGCACGATCAAGAGGCTGTGGATCTGCGGTTGGCCCGGGGACCCGAGCTGCCCGGTGTCGCTTGCCAGGGTGATGGGACCACCTGATTGCCAGAGGGTAGGGACCACCG
>CAUQEL010000023.1:0-96415 GCA_963517305.1 uncultured Rhodococcus sp. | reverse complement strand
AGCACTTCGGTCTATTTACGCCCAGCGATCCGCAGATTCCCATGAATCACCCGGGCTAGCGGAGGAAGCACACCCGGGTCGACTCCGCCGTACGGGATGAAGTCTCCGCCCCTTCCGAATTCAGCCAACCAACGCGAGTCGATATTCCTGGAATCACATACAAGACGATCAGCAAACCTAGTACTGAGCTTTGCACCAAGCCGAAAGGCAAATTTTGCTGTTGCACCCCATTTTGCCCTCTCCCACTCTATCCCATCGACGTTGAGGACAGTCGGAATCGACCGCGCCTTTAGAGCTGGCAGCCAGTACCCGTTGGCAACGTTCATCAACAGAGCAGCATCGGGTTTTCTTCTAGCAGTCCGCAAGGAAGACGAAAACCCGTACGAGAGCGTACTGAGCGAACGACTTTCGACACCCCAAGTCTCAGAGGTATTCACTCGAGGATCCCGGCTTTCATCGTTTAACGCCGTCGAGCCGTGCCGGCCGTAAACCATAACGTCCCAACCATGTTCAGCCAAATATGGGGCGAGATGTCGCACTAACGTCTCGAAGCCTCCATAGTAGCTTGGATAACCTCTGGTGCCGATGATGTCTACAGAATAGCCCACGGTAACTTCCTCTCCTACGTTTCCACAACAGTCAAATCAATGCGAATAACTCAAGACAGCCTAGATTTTCTTCCGCAAAATCGGGCGAGCGGGGACCCCAGCGACACGATCCTCGTCAGCGACCGTCCTTGTTACTACCGCTCCTGCACCAACTATGACCCTGCTCCCGATATTCGATCCTGGCGTGACCGTAGCTTTCGCGCCAATCCAGGAGTTGCTCCCAATAGTAATGGCTTGACATTTCCAGGAAGATCGGTCAAACCCGCCCGTTGCCGTCCATTCATGATCATGGTCTCGCACGGAAACCATCTCAGCAATTCCTGTTCCATCACCAATTGTAATGCAGTCTCTCGCAGAGAGGACACTCAGACGGCGCACTGTACCATTACCTACCCTCACGATGGCATTCTCCGACGCTTCCAGAACTACACCCGGCCCGACTATGGTTCCACGTAATTCAATAAGGCCACCCGGCGCGCAGGATATACGCACACCCTTACCAAAACGCACTCCCGAATCGATAGACAAGCCGCGCCAATAGATTGCGAAGAGCTTCGGACGTAGTCGAGCTGCTGTATCCTCCAGGCGAACGAACGCCCGAAACCTGACCCTTTCCGAGAGTGGGCTTGTTCTTGTTGCCCGCTGACGCATTCCCATTTCTGTACCTGCTTCCGTAGGCGATGCTTTGACTTCTAGGAAACTCGATTTGTAGTTTCTGGACGCAATGAGAAATACACGCAAAGCAGGTATACAGCTACGGCGAAGTACGACACAGTCCACGCAGCCGAGAGATCGACTGAGCTTAACTCTGTCCGCCACCATATACAGTAGGCCGAAAACACTAAAGTTCCGATAATATATGCAGCGCTAATTTGCTTCTCCTGGTGGACGGAAATTAAGGCAGCTGACATAACGGAGACAACACCGATCATCGGCAGAGCCGCAGCAAAAATACCCAACGCCGGACCCGCGACGGCTGCATCGACCCCAAAAAGAACTTTCAGAATCCCGGCGCTAAAAAAGTAGATGGGCAGCCAGCCAACCAGCCCCAAGATTGCAGCCAAAGCAGCCAACTGCGGAACACGTTTTGCACCAACTCTGGTGGACAAGAATGGAATAAGCACGGAACCAGCCATGGCGGCAGGCGCACTTAGCAGGAACCAAATACGCGTAACCACGCCCATATCACCTAGTGCATCCGGTGATGAAAGACCCGATACAACAATTGGTAGACTTACAAACACGTGCAAGAGCAAACCTGCAACGCCCAATCTCTGATACACCTTAGCGCGTTCCTTGAACCGGGCCGGTTCAATCCTACGTAACGCAGCAAACAACGGAGCTCTGGATCTCCAAACCACAAACAGCATCGCACCGAAATACCCACATACGTACGCGAATGCCAATGCACCGTCGACAGCACCGAAATAAAGCATACACATTCCTACCGAAGCCGTTACTGCTGAAAGTATCACTCTGGAGAATGCAAGCTCCCCAATTCGGCGTGAGGAGTCAAGTATGTAGGGAGTTGATAACGAACTAATAATAGGGATCGGCAAAAGCGCTAAAAAGTACCAGAAGAACGGCCAACCATATAGCGCGTATGAGATGATACCGACCACCACGCTAGCACCTAATACCGCGGCGAGCTGCATTCGCACCGATTCTTGAACTACATGATAGACACTCCGGCCAGCCAGAATTTGGCGAGTTGAATCCTGATTGAGTCCTGAGTCGCCAGCAATGGTAATGTACGCGATCATAGAAAGACCAAGTGAAATATAGCCCAGAACCTCAAGCCCTTGGGAACGGGCGACTGCCGCGCTAAAAACAAATGCTAGAACCCGACCAAATCCTTCCGCCAGGCCGAGTGACGCAATCTGACGGAAAACTTTAGAAATCATTTGATTTCATTCTTCGCGAGTCGTTCGTCGATGAAACGAGAAGTATAGCTATGAATATCCAACTTTGCATTAACCACAGCGTACTCGTTGAAATAGCCAATATAAGATACGAACATACGAAAACGAAACCGAGAGTAGTTGTTCGTACTCGGATGAGGTGGCCGCCTAAGATTGCCAAAATAATGAACGCGACCAGCCCACCGTCATACAGCAATTGAAGTGGGAGATTGCCGAGGTACCAACGCGCACCAGACCCTGGCAAGCTTGGATCCAAATGGCGCTGCCCAAACGAATTCGCGCCAAGGCCTGTCCACCAAGCTGAGCCATTGGAACCGAGATCGGTGAATGCCTGAGCCCATGTGCGAGATCTATAGCGGCCGGTTCCATCGTCCAGACTAAAGGGACTAGTGAACTTACTAAGACTTAATCCCTCAAGATCGAGCTGAAACAGCAGCAAAAGCAAAGAAATGGACCAGACAACGACTACCCATCGTGCCTTTTTGAGCTTAAGAACCGCAGTTACAAGTACTATCGCAGCTACGACAAACGCAATCCGTGTGTGCGTCACCACAGCCACTAACGGCGTCATCAATATTAGTCCAACCCGAAAATATATTGGAACGCCACTGGACAGCCGATCGGACAGAGCAACCACCGACCAGAGAACTACCAGAGCCGCTAGAATATTTGCCTCAAACACGGTCACATATGCGGCGTAACCGCCATAAGTCGGATCCAATTGCACCAGAAATTGAGAGCTTCCAATTGTAGCAGCTATCCATACGCCAATGGCAAGAAGAGAATATGTAAATGCAAGAGCGATGCCTGTGTATATCGCAGGCGATAGCTTTGTAACAAATGAGATGACATAGGCCACAGCCATTAAGTCGAAGACAAGCCATGCGATAATTACCACACTAGCTGAGATGTTAGGCGACGTAAGCAGGCTGACAAGGAATAGCCAGACAACCCAAGCCGAGGCAAGTCCGATAGCTGTCGATGCGTTCCGATCTAGCTTTTTGCTCCGTTTCAGCAATAGCGCAGCGCCAGAGATCGCACCCACTGCCATCTCGGCGCGAAGATTCAGGCCTCCAACTGAGAACGAGAATCGACTTAGAAAAGTTGAAGCAACAATTATGCAAAAGTATGCACTTGGGTTTCTGATCGCAACAGCGAGAAGCACTGCAGATAGAAGCAAGCCCAGCACGATGCCAGCGTGGTTTACTGCAAGACCGCCAAGAATTCCGAGGAGCACTGCAAAGGCGGCAAACACTGCATCTGACCGAGTCCGTGATATCAGGCTATCTACTTGCTTCATCAACCATCCCCAGCCAACTTTTCTCGAAACTCGCGACAGAGAACATCGCTGCTCGTGTCAGTCCTAGCTCAGATTGCGCTCGCCACGTCTGATTGTCGAGTAACGACATGACTTGTAGATAGATTGACTCCGCGTCAAGGCTCAGGGGCCGCGACTTCGATGCATATTTCTCTGCAAGCGGGAGGATCTCAGACATTGCTCCACGATCACAATGCACGACGGGCAACGCGCGCGCACTTGCCTCCAAGATTGGGAGGCAGAATCCCTCATCAATCGCTGTGGCAGCTAGGCAGAGAGAATTGTCGATCAAGTGTAAAAGTTCGTGCGTCTCAATGCCATGAGTTATGAACGATATCCAATCTTGGCCGTTCTCCGCATTGAGACTTCTTACAGCCAACTCAAGCTGTTGATGATCGTTTCCAGCTTTGGCGACATACGTAAGCCAAAAATCCAGACCCGTATCGGCTCTTAATTTTCGGACCGTCTCAGCTAGCATTGGCAAGCGCTTGTGACGATCGGACGATGCGATCGACAGAATATTCAGACTTGCCGGCGATGCTCTCGGTTGCCGGACTTCAACGTCGACCGACCAGGGGACAACCCGGACATCACATTTTGGCCATCTTTTTAAAACTTGCTTAGAACTATGGACTGATGGGACGACTACCATCTCAGACATCCGCGCCGTCGGTCCGAAGGTGGCTTGCGCATACTTCCGGTAGACCGGGTGAAAATAGCTTGGGTGATCCAGCACCATGGTGTCGTGCATGACTGTAATCGTCGGAAGAGAGCGTGATATGCCACTGTTCGCGAGGTTTATCATCAAGTCTGATCCGGTTTTACTTGCGGCCCGCGACGCGCCCAATAAGTCCCAGTAGGCCATTCGTGCCAAGTTTCGGGCAGGACTGCCTAGTCTGTAGCCCGTTGGCGATAGCGGTTTCGTGTTGTGGCCACCTCGTGCCAACGCAGCCGTTATTGCGGAACCGCCTACCCCTGAACCGCTGACCCCTCGGACAGCTATGTAATTATTTAGGCCAATTGTCATTATCGCCATTTTGAGTCCCAAATTGTCATCAAGTTTGCCTCGAAGGTTTTCGTCGTAAATCTTTCTTCCGTCGAAATGCGTGCATTGGTACTGAGCGATCGCCAGTGGTCTCTGTCTGAGCGCAACCGCTCAACCGCCTCGGCTATATCGGCCAAAGATTGATACGGTATCGGACCACCTAAGTCTTGATCCTCCCACGGGGCAAGATCTTCGAGAAGAATTTGATTCGTGCTCACCATTTCGGTGATAGAGGTATTTCCAAAAGCTATCACGGGAGTGCCCGTGGCCATGGCTTCCAGGGGCGGAAGGCCCTGTCCCTCATAAGCGCTGGTGTAGAGAAATGCTAGGCTTTTAGAGTAAAATCTACGCAAATCCTCGTCACTGGGGGTTGCAACGGCGACCGCGCTAGGTGCAATATCCGCTAAACGCTCCAATCCCCGTCCTGCTACGTGCAGTGCAACGCCAAGGTCACCGAGTGCTTTTGCAATATCGCCAAGCCAGTGCCAACGTTTTCGTGGGTCAGGAGTTCGAAGATCGACGAGTGTGCAGACATAGCCGTTCGCGTCTCGGTTGTCGGCGACGATCTGAAAAAAGACCTCCGCGACTGGAAGAGACAAAACGGCTACATGCTCCGCCGGATAGCTGTAACGACTACACCAGCGATATCTTGTGTATTCCGAATTTGCAATAACGAGGTCAGATCGAGTCGCATTTTGGTATTGCAGTCTCGATTTAACCCCCAATCTCGAATAATAATTTAGATCTAGAGGGATGAGGTCTTGTATTGAGCATACCCATGGTCGGTTTTTGTAGAAGGGTAGCCCCTTTGGTGATGTGGAGTGATACGGAACATTTTTATTTGCAGTCGATCTGCTCAAGCCCGAGTTGACCGACCGCGACGGGGTACCCGGTACATTGATGGCTTCGAATCCGCAGTTCGTGTAGGCGGCAACCATAGAAGATGTGTACCTACCCAGGCCTCGATCCGCTCCAGGAAGCTGCAACGAGCCTGTCTCAATGAGCACGCTGCGTCCCTTAGCCGATTGATCTCCGTTACTACTCACGATGTCCGCCCGTCGCTGTCAACCAAAATTGTGTTAGTGTGTCGAAATCCCAGTACAGTTAGAATCCCGGTTTCGAACGCTGCCAACTCGTATTTGCTCTCGAACTTGTCACGCGCGTTCTCACCACATCTCAGAACCTGTTCGAGGTTGAGAGAATGAATGACCTTTGCGAGGGAGTTAACGTCTTTGATTTCATATAGCCAACCGTTTTCGTTATTGTCGATAATTTCAGCTAGACCACCGCCGTTGCTTCCGATTACTGGCCGGCCAAGAGAGAAGGCCTCGATCGCTACAAGTCCGAACGGTTCAGGTTCGTCTGAAGGGACTATCACGACATCGGCAGACGCGAAGTAGGGCAGCACGTCAGGAACCTCACCAATCACAGTTACATTTTCGGGGTTGGGAAGTTTGGACACCAGTGCCCGAACGTCGACGTGTGTACCGCTTTTAGGTGGTCCCCCGAGTATGAATAGTTGGTGAGGCCCAGCCGCGATTGACCAAGCCGCTAACAGCGTTTCGTGTCCCTTCCAGCTATTCCAGCGACTTGCGACCACAAAACTTAGCTTCTCGTCGATCCGAGCGGGAGGATCCGACTGTATGTCTGCGGGTGCGGGTGCGGCCATGCCGTTCAAGACCACGACGGCTCGCTTTTGCAACCTACTGGGTAGTTGATTCTTTGTATTTTCGGAAATGCATATTATGTCTGTGCAGGCCAACCCCAGGATTCCGAGCAGTCGACCTTCCAGACCAACCCAGTTTTCTTGAAGGTGTAGCGTAACTTTCCTGATGCGCAGAATACGCGCTACTGGGGCTACAAGAAGGCAGGCGCTTGTTCCAATATATACCGAAGAAAATTGTTGTCTTCGCATTCTTTCCACAGTTTGAGGCAGCATCTTGAGTAACTTGAAGATCCCGAAAATCGTCATATTGGCTCGTCTGAGCACCGGGAATGGTACCGATTCTTCGGTCAGGCCGGGTATGCGGTTACGGCCAACTAGGGATCGGCTTGAAGGGCCGAGATCGGTCGGTCTCCATACGTTGACAGAAACCCTTTCACTCGCCACGGCGAGCTTCGCCACCCGGTCCACTACTCTGTCTGCGCCATAAATATCGTCGGATGAGTGAAGGATCAACAGTGCATGGTGTCTGCTTCTGATTAGGTCGGCTGGCGGTTTAGCTTTTCTGCTGCCGATCTTTATGAGCTGCGGGCGTCGGGGAGTCATGATTAACCTACTATTTCGTCAAGTCGCAACGGTCGTGTATGCCCATGTCGATAACCCGAAGCTAATTGTTGCATTTTGTTTAACTCCTCCAGCCGTGGGCTATACAACCGCAACAGTGCGGTCAGTATGCGCCATCAGACGAAGCCACGGCATGTATTGTCTTGACGATGATGAGGAGATCCCCCACCATCGACCAGTTCTCGACATACGAAAGGTCAAGCCGGACAGTCTCTTCCCAAGACAGATCAGATCTCCCGCTGACCTGCCACAAGCCCGTGACTCCTGGCTTCACCAACAGTCGCCGACGAACCTCACCGTCATAGGTCTCGACCTCGCGTCGTAGCGGAGGCCGCGGCCCGACCACACTCATCTCACGCTTGAGAACGTTCACGAACTGCGGAAGCTCATCGAGACTGAAACGTCGCAGCACCTGGCCCACAGGAGTTATCCGCGGATCGTCACGCATCTTGAACAAGACGCCGCCTGCACCCTCGTTCTGATCGAGGAGGCGCGCAACCTGCTTGTCGGCGTCGACGGTCATGCTGCGGAACTTGATCATCGAGAACGGTTTGCCGTCGATACCCATCCGCTCGGACTTGTAGAACACCGGCCCACGACTCGTTGCCTTCACAGCGATGGCAACTGCAAGCAGGATCGGCGAGATCATGACCAGCACCAGTGCCGCGAACGTGAGGTCGAACGCAGTCTTACTGAAGCGCGTCGCACCGTTGTACTGCGGCTTCTCGACATGAATCAGAGGGAAGCCCGCGACGGGTCTCATCACCAAGCGCGGACCGGCAACATCGACCACCCCAGGCGCGACCACCAGGTCGACATTCGTCTTCTCGAGGTCCCAGATCATCTTTCGAATGCCCTTGTGGCCGAGATGCTCGGTGGCCGTCACCGCAACCGTGTCCGCACCGCACTCCTCGATCGCGTCGAGTACGTCGTGCTCGTCGCCCAGGACCGGAATGTCGGTGCCCTCGATGTGAACCACACCGTCCCGCGGAGCCTCGTAACCAGGCATGCAGATTCCTACCACCGCATACCCCGAGGCCGGTGACTTCTCGAAGGACTGCGCCATCGACACCGCGGCCGTACGACTACCCACGATCAGAACCGAGGTCTTGTATTCACCCTTGCTGCGCAACCGAGTGACCGCTTTGCGCGAGATCCAGCGGCTGAGCAGCAGAGCCAATAGCCCTACTGGCAATGCGATGGCCAGGTAGAGGCGGGCGATGTCGATGCGAAACAGCAGCGAGATGATCGCGATGACACCGAACAGGCGGAAGGTGGCAGACACGATGCGGCGGTACTCCTCGGCACCGTTGCCGATAATGCGAGGAGACCGCGTACGGAATATGGCCAGGAAGGTGATCCAGAGACCCGCCAACGCGACCGACACCCCGGTGTAGGTCGCCGTCGAAAGCAGTCCAGTGGTCTCGGGACCGCCGAAGCGAACGATCTGTGCCAATGCCACCGACAGAACGACGGCTAACACATCGGTCACCTGAAGGCGCTTCACGTACTGGTCTTGCCACACGTGACGCGACGTCAGCTTGCGAGCCGTCACTGAGTCAGAGCGGCGGGGAGATCCCCAGAGAGAGCGCTGTGCAGCCCCGACAGTTGCCACGTGCTCCCCTCCTCTGCGCTAGGGCGCACACCGATGGCGTGCGCATGGATCCGATCGGTACCCATCCGCGTTGCGACTGGTATCGAATCGGAATAGTCCCATGCCGCTATCCGATGCACCACGCGAGCGGCGCAGATCACAAACGAATAACAGCAGGTATTCGGTCTACCACACCATCACCGGCTAGGCGATATGTGTAACAGCAACCCACTGGGTGTAACCGCGCACCGGCCCAAAATCGTTACAGATGAACACAATCGACCCAAGGAATGTGAGTCGTCACAGGTCGCAGCGCCGTTTATTGTGTGATCGAAGGCTTTACCTCCGCCTATAGGACGCCGAACAAACCAGTGCGCCGTCCTATCCGAGCTGAAACCAGGATTGTGACTACATCAAGGTTCACAACACGCCGAATTGCCGAGAAGGCACATCAAAAGGTAGCGAGCGCGCGAATTCATTCCATCGAATGAATTGTGCCTCGGATTGTGTGGCGCAATCAGGGACGGCCGAGCCCGCGGTAGTTCCACCCCGCCGCTCGCCACTGCTCGGGGTCCAGGCAGTTTCGGCCGTCGATCAGCTTCTTGCTGCGTACGACGCCGTCCAGGTCCTGTGGAGCGAGAGCCTTGAATTCCTTCCACTCCGTCAGCACCAGCACCACGTCAGCGCCCTCGCAGGCTTCGAGCGCGGAACTGCTGTAGGTCAGGGTGGGAAACAGTGCACGGGAGTTCTCCATCGCCTTCGGGTCGTACACATTGACCGCGGCGCCCTGGAGCTGGATCTGCCCGGCCACGTTCAAGGCCGGTGAATCACGAACGTCGTCGGAATCAGGCTTGAAGGCCGCACCGAGGACGGCGACCCGAGCACCGAGGAGAGACCCACAGGCCTCGCGTGCCAGCTCGACCATTCGGGTACGGCGACGCATGTTGATGTTGTCGACCTCGCGCAGGAAGGTCAAAGCCTGGTCGGCACCGAGTTCACCGGCCCTGGCCATGAACGCTCGGATGTCCTTGGGCAGGCAGCCACCACCGAAGCCGATGCCGGCGTTGAGGAACTTGCGCCCGATGCGCTCGTCGTGGCCGATGGCGTCGGCGAGCACGGTGACGTCGGCTCCCGCAGCCTCACACACCTCGGCGATGGCGTTGATGAACGAGATCTTGGTGGCCAGGAATGCGTTGGCGGATGCCTTCACCAGCTCCGCAGTAGCCAGGTCGGTCACCAGGAACGGGATCTTCTCGTCGAGCAGCTGCGCGTAGACCTCGCGGGCGAGTCCCTCCGCGCGCCCTGGCCGGTCGCGGTCGACACCGAGTACGAGCCGATCGGGCCGCAGGGTGTCTTTGACGGCGTAACCCTCTCGGAGAAACTCTGGGTTCCACGCGACCTCGACTCCCGCACCTGCAGGAGCGAGTTCCCGAGCCATCCGGCCGAGACGCTCGGCCGTGCCCACCGGCACTGTCGACTTACCGAAGATGACAGCAGGCTCGGTCAGTAATGGTGCAAGTGTCTCGACCACAGAGTCGACGTACTTCATATCTGCCGCATACTCGCCCCTCTTCTGAGGAGTACCGACACCCAAGAAATGGATCTCGGCAAACTCGGCAGCCTCCTCGTACGAGGATGTGAAGCGGAGACGGCCAGCAGCGATATTGCGCTGGAGCACCTCCCTGAGCCCGGGCTCCCAGAATGGCACCTCACCGGCCTCGAGCTTGCGCAGTTTCGCCTCGTCCACGTCGACGCCGAGTACGTCATGCCCCAGCTCGGCCATACACGCCGCATGGGTGGCACCGAGATACCCGGTTCCGAACACTGTGATGCGCATACTCCGGCAATCTCCTTGGTTTCGACCGCAACCGCGGGGGAGCCGCGGTATCGGTACGACACTGAGTGCTCAAGGCAAACGACCGGAGACGCCGGGCTGAACTGCACATGAGCATCCAGGAGTTACCCCTCGAGCAGATGGTCAAACAGGGAGGATGATCAGCGGCGAACGGGAAACTGCGGCTTCTCCGGCTCTTCGACGGCCTCGGCGCAGCGGTGGATGAAGTCGCTCAGTTCGTACACGCATCGACGCCATCGGCAATCATGGCCATGGCACGAACATGTCCGACCACCTGCTTCCACCAGGTGCGTCGACCATTCAGCGCGATCGGACCACGCGCGCAATTGCGCTGTGCTCGTGCACATTTCCGTAATGAAGCAGGATCGTCGCGCGAGTACGTGACGGGTGGCACGGTTCGTTGGCATGCAGGGCGCGATAGCCCCAGAACAGATAGACGTTGCCCGGCACCGGCCGAAGGTGCACGAATGCCTCGGGGCGCGATCGCCACTTACGCCGAAAGTACGATTGCGCAATACGATTCGATACCAAAATCTGGTCGAGGAGGTTGGCGACGTACCATCTGCGCAACGGCCTCGCATTCGGCGTCAGCAGGAGGTCACCCGGACTGTCCGACGGGATCATCACCGGTACTACTGCAGTGAGCGCGTACGAATCGAAATGAAAGTTCAGCGAGCGGTTGGCACCGGAAGGCCCGGCGATGCAACGCAGAACCCTGAAAGGCCGCCCAGCGGGGGCCGGACGACCCACACCTGCAACAAATACACCTCTGATGACGCGATCGACCAGAGACTCCTCCGGCCAAGCACGTGCAAGGACCTCTCCGAAGACATCGGAATCTTTGAAATGAACATACTCGCCACCAGCAGATACAACCGCGGCTTCGACGAACTCCACGAGCGCATCAACCGTTGCTGCCGAGACAACCTGTGGCAGAACGGCATAACCATCCCGCGCCATGGCTGCCAGCGCGGTGGCCACGTCGAACGCCATCGCATGATCGGATTCCTCGGAGTGGGGATCAGCTATCTCCATTGAACCTCCGGGGCCGCCATCTCATTGCACGTTCGTGAGTTTCGTGGGTTGCACAATCGATGATCGTGCACATCTCGGTTCTTTCGACCTATCCAAAACCACATTTTCTATTCTTGCCCAGAACTGTGAAAAAACAAACCACCGCAGCTCCGATTCGACGAGGCGAATGCAGGAGGCGACCCAAAACGCAGCTTGATCCGCGGACGTGTTTTATCAAAACAATTATTCAGTCTGCAAAGAGGACCGAATAAGAATCGAAGTACGTTTTGCCCGCCTCAGGCGAATACTGTTCGAGTAAATCCGCATAAACCAGCGAGCAAACCACGGGTCATGAGCCAGTTCTCAACGTAGGAAAGATCGCGGTCGACGCCTTCTTCCCACGACAGATCGGATCGGCCACTCACCTGCCGGAGCCCGGTCACGCCCGGGTCGACGAGCACTCGAGATCGCACCTACACCTGACGCGTGCGGGCCAGTCAGCGACGAACAGGAAACTGGGGATTCTCCGGCTCTTCGACGGCTTGCACGCACGAGAAGAGAAAGTCGGCGAGGCTGTGCCGACTGTTGGCATCACCGAGATCGAATGCGTCGGCCCTACCACTGAACTCGACGACTGCGGAGTAATACGATTCGACGGCGTCGGCCAATACGGACCGCATCGACACGGAACGGTCGAGGTGTGCGCGCGAAATGAGCTCGACGCGTTCTTGCAACAACCAGCCGAGAGTCCCTTGTTCCGAATCGATCATGAACGTAACGCCTTTCTTCTCCCTAAGAGTGGTCGATACTCAGGACGTTGTTCGGGGCCTCGGCTTCTGTTACCTCGGTCCCCTTGTCGTCCACGCTGCGGGCGCTACCGAAAACTGGGGTCACGACGTTGTCCAAGCCCATCCACTTCAACACATTGGTTTTGAAACGCGCCTTGTCGAAATCCCGCGCACGCAGGATGGAACTTTCGCGGCTGGCGTTCGCGGCGCGATGCAGAGCAGCATCGACATCGGTCCAATCGTCTATGTCGCAGCTGGCACCCGTAACTCCGTCGACAACGCTCTCGGCGGCTCCCCCGGTTCGGTTGGCCAAGACCTTGCCACCCGCTGCCATTGCCTCGACCGGCATTATTCCGAAATCCTCGACCCCCAGGAACGCGAACACCAGAGCTCGGCTGTACAGCGTGAACAACAGCTGGTCCGAAACACGTCCGAGAAACACCGAGTGAACCCCGAGATCCTCGGCCAGCTGCCTGAGCCTGGCCTCGTCAGGCCCCGAGCCGGCGATGACCACGGGAATGCCGTTGCGAGCGGCCGTCTGGATGGCTGCGTCCTGACGCTTGTAGGACACCAATCGGCCTGCGCCCAAGATGAATTCAGAGGGCAGTCGATCCACTATGCGGCATTCTTCGTCAGTGAGTTCCGAACGCCAGTCCGAGACCGACTGAATACGTGACACGTCGACAGGGGGGTACACCACGTGCGCTTCTTGCCCCCAGCTGTCCCGCATTCGATCCGCTATGAAGTGGCTGTTGGCGGCCCACGATGCAGGTGCCTGCGCGCGCGATTTGTCGATCCGGCGAAATACCGGGGCTGCGGCTTTCACATGCGCCTTCTGCCCGCGAGGATCGAGCGGTGCTGCCCACAGATAGCGGGCCGGGGTGTGCACATACACGAAACGACGCCGATCGGTGTGCCCGTAGCTGCCCGCGTGGTGTGCAAACAGATGTGAGCTGATCAGCATCCAGTCGTATCGATCCACATCGAGCATCCGCCAGACAAGGGGAAGAACGGACATCGCCAGCTGCTTGTTGTGACGCAGCGGGGTCCGCGACAAAAGGCTCTCCCGTACCGGATTGCTCGGGTACCGGCCAGGCGCGTCGTCCCAGGAACAGAAAATCGGCAGACCCGGGAACAGCTCGGCGAAGGCGTCCAAAACCTTCTCGGCTCCACCCGATTCTTCGATCCATTCATGAACAAGCACACCATCACCCGGAGCCGAACCGACTACGGGATTTGCGGGACCACGGTCCATTGAAAAACCTCTCTGGCTGCATCGCCCCGACGCAAACACAGATCACATCTCGTGTTCCACTTCGTGGTGAAACAAATCACGGGTCGAACCGAGCCGAACAAGCTGACAACACTGGACACGCAAGCGGATCCGTCCGTATCCGCGATCGAATGGCCGCGGGTCGTGTTTCCTGGATGATCCGTACCGGGGTTAGGGTACCTAAGGTTGGTGAATAGTGCTCATCAGAAAGCGCAGGCGCGCCGATAACCACGGTATTCTTCACAACGGATATGTTAGAGATCACAAGATCTGCACCAGACTCGAAAGTGCGGTATGCACAGACCATGCGAACACAGGCCGTTCTTCTGACGATGCTGTCCTGCGCCCTTCTCACGGCATCCTGCGCAGAAGAATCGGAATCAAGCGAACGTGCGGCGGATTTCGTTCGCTACCCCACCACCAGCGAGGCCGCGGCCGTAGCGCCGGTTACTCCGGTGGAGGACACCGAGCTGAACGCAATCCTGGCGTGCCAGGAGCAGATACTGGGCAAACTGGTTGCACCCCAATCTGCATCGTGGGGGGAACAGCGCGCCCAACGCGAGGGCGTGGACCCCGAGATCACCAACAGTGTCCGCACCGGCGGTTACACAGGTGAGTACGACTGGGTGGTGATCGGCACCGTCGACTCGACAAACCTCGCCAACACACGTGAGAAGACCGAATATGTCTGCGTCACAACGATGTCGCCGGAAGGCGCGATGATCGGCACAGTTTTGCGAGATCAAGTTCTCGGCCCGGTCTGACGCATCGATGGGTCCTACGGGCCGGCACTGTCCAACGCGGCACCCACCGCTGGGGCCAGAGTCAGCGCTGCAGTCGCCGAGATGTGGCGGTCATCGCGGTAGAGCAGCTCGTTTCCTGCGAGCGGGAAGCACGAATCGACCGAACACAGCAGATCGGCTGCATCGAGGAAGGTACTACCCGATTCGTTGGTCACCGATTCCATCGCCGAATCGAGCTCAGGATCCATGGCGTCTCGCCGATCCAGCGTGCAACTGGCCGTGTCGTCCAAATTTGCCGACAGACACACCGCGGGTGCCCGCGTCCACGTTGGAGTGTCACCGATAGCGACCACCTCGGTGAATCCGGCCAGCTCTGACAGCACTCGGGCGAAGCCCGAGACATAGTCGACCTCGAACTCACCGGAGCCCGCGTACAGGTCTCGATAGCCTGCGGCATAGCCACTGACGACTACCATCGCCGGCTTCATATCCTCTATCTCGGCCAAGGCATTACGACGAAAAGCGTCGCATTCCGGAAACGGCCGATCCAGTTGATACGCATCGATGGGTACATCGGCCGGGGTGCAACCGGACTTCGTCATCGCCACCAGCCGCATACCGCGCGCGACTGCGTAGGCCTCGAGTGCCGGGAACCATTGCGATGCACGGGAATCGCCGAACATCACCAGAACGGAGTCGGAATCGGCGTCTCCGTAAACGCACTCCTTGCTGGTCACGTCCAGATACTGCGCTTCACAACCGTCGCCGTACACCGCCGGAATGTCGTCCAACGAGGCCTCCAACGAGGGAGTGACGTTGCGCGGAACACTCGATGGGAACAAACTTCCACTCGCGACATCGGCGGCTGTGGGCACCGCCGCGTCGCCCCCTCCGTACAACTGAGGCACCCGTGACAGGCCCAGCCCGGCCACCACCGTTGTCACCGTGAGGACCAGAGCCAACACCGCATTGAGCGATCGTCTCTTCACCAGTACCGGAAGCGCCCGCATCGGCTCTTCGACCAACGTGTAGCCGAGCCAACCCAACACGACGGACAACACCCCGAGCGCCAGCCCCTCCGGCAGAGTCAGGGGCCGGTTCCACATGATCGCCGGGATGATCATCAGCGGCCAATGCCACAGATACGTCGAGTACGAAATACGCCCGAGCCACCTCATGGGACCGCGATCGAGAAGAAACGCTGCACCCCTCCCCTCGCCGTCGCCGATGATGACCGCCGCGGTTGCGATCACAGGAACAAGTGCCAGCCAACCGGGGAAGGCCATCGAGCTGTTCATCGTCAGTCCGCCGATGATGAACAGCGCAAAGCCCGCCCAGCTGACCGCGATCTTGGACCGGGTGGAGATGCGAGAGACCCACGGCCACGCCAGAGCAAGTAGCCCACCCACGCCGAGTTCCCATGCGCGCGTGGGCAATGCGAAGAATGCCCAGGCTCGGGAAACCCCGGTGAGCCACACGCACAGAAGAAACGACGCCGCGACCAGAATCCCCAGCACGATAGCCACACTGGCCCGCCTGTTTCGCGCCCACTTCACACTGAGCAGGAAGATCACCGGCCACACCAGGTAGAACTGTTCTTCGATGGCCAAAGACCAATAGTGTTGAAAGACAGACGGAGTGGTATCGCTGAGGTAGTCGGTACCAATCCAGGCGAGCCACATGTTGGTCACGTTGAACGCGCTCGCGAGACCATCCTTGGCAACCTGCGTCAACAACAGCGGAGGCAGGAGCAACTTCGACGCAATGAACGTCGCGACGATGACCACCGTTGCGGCAGGTAACAGTCGACGGACTCGTCGGGCATAGAACGTCCGTAACGAGATACTCCCCGTCTTGGTCACCTCGGCCATCAACAGACCTGTGATCAGGAAGCCCGAGATGACAAAAAAGATGTCGACCCCGATATACGACCCGGGCAACAGCCCCACACCCGCGTGGTACGTCACCACCAGGATCAGCGCTAATGCGCGAAGTCCTTCGATATCGCGCCGAAAGGGTACCTTGGGCTTTGCCGCCGGATACAGAACAGCATCAGTGACGGCATGCTTGGCCAACGGTGAGTCTCCGCCGGTCGATCAGTGCTTCGAAGCGCGAGACACGGCATGGCCCGAGCTCGAATCGTCCACGCCGGCATCGGCCTCGAACTTGACCATAGGTTCGGAGACTCCGCTGTAGCGATTGGTCTTGCTCTTCTTGCTCCTCCTGCTGGTTTCGACCGGGGCACTGGGCGGCTGGGCCGCTCGTACCACCGCTTCCACCTTGCCGAAATCTGCGATCACGCCGGCTGGGTCCGGGATGCTGTTGGTCAGCGACTCCAGATCTGCCACCGACACCCTGTTCAATCCGACGACCACAACACTGACGTCGCCGTGCGTAGAGATCACGGCCGCATCAGTGACGGCCAGGGCAGCCGGCGAATCGATGATGATGTAGTCGAAGCTCGCACGCAAATCGCTTATCACCGTTGCCATTTCGACCGACCCGAGCAACTCACTCGGGTTGAGAGGAGCAGGGCCACCGGTCAACACGGTCAAGCCCTCGTCGGTGACCGCCACGGAATCCTCCAGCGTTGTCGAACCCTGGAGGACCTGTGTGAGTCCCCGACTTCCATCGACACCGAGCAGAACCGCGGCGTCGGGATTTCGAAGATCGCCTTCGACGTAGACCGTTCTCGAACCGCTGACTGCAATAGCCCTGGCAAGGTTCAAAGCGACGGTGGTACGACCTTCGGCAGGAGTGGCGCTGGTCACCGTGACCACCAGCGCCGCGTTCGAGGAAGACAAGTAGCCGACACGCGTGCGCAGCTTGCGGAATGCCTCTGCAGTGGCCGACGACCGGGAATCGAAATCGACCAGCCCCGTCGAACCGAGCTTGCGGTCACGCGGAATCTCACCGAGCAGCGGCGCGCCGACAGCAGTGGCAGCGTCCTTGGGTGAGGAAACCTTGTTGTCCAGACGGAACCACAACATCGCGATTGCCACACCGACCACAAGACCCGCGCCACCGCCGAGTGCCAGGTACCGGAACAGACTCGGTGCGATCGGGGTCCCCGGCAGTGTGGCGAACTCCGTCTGCGTCACCTTCACGACGGAAGGCGGTGCACCCGGTGGCGACTGCAGCTCGCTGATGTAGCCGATTGCGTTCTCTGCGACCGCGTCTGCCAGATCCCGTGCACCTTCACCGGTGTCACTGGTGGCGGCGATCGTCAATGCCACGCCGCCGGTGGGAAGTGTGACACCCACCTGCCCGGCCAGCTCACCCGGTGCAGCATCGAGACCCAGCTGCAGCGCGGTACGGCTCAACACCTGCTGGCCCACGATCAGCGCTGTGAACGACGACGCCTGCTGCTGCGCCAATGCGTTGCCCTGATAGGCCGAGACCACGTTGCCCTGATCGCCTGTAGAAACGAACAACTGCGACGTCGCAGCGTACGTGGGTGTCTCGACCATGAACCCTACGTATCCTCCGACCAGCCCGATGCCCAGCGCTGCTACGACGGCGTACCATCTTTTGACCAGCGCCCGTAGGTAATCCATGATGTCCACCGAAGTAGTATAAGAACGAATTTCGTTTCGTGAGCTCCCGAACGACATCCATTCAGACGAGATCTAGATCTCATCTCGCCGATTTGTGACGCGGTTCCCATTCATTTCGTCACTTATTGCCGTGTTAACGAACTGGAGATTTCCACGCCATGAAACTGCGGAACAATTCGCGATTCTTCGGTCTGTTGATCATGGCGCTACTCGGCAGCGGATGCGCTTCCGGAGCAATGGACACAGAGTACGGATCGGCCGACGCCCCGGAACCCGAGCCGCGCGGCGGCATCGTGGACTTCGCCCCGTGGGCGACGGACTACCTGCCGCTCGCCGACAACACGACGTCTCTGCTACGGATCCGGTACGAATCGTCATCAGGCCTCGACGCCGACGGCCACACTGTCTCGGCCGTTGTTGCTGTCCCCATCGGCACGCCTCCGCTCGGCGGGTGGCCGGTCGCTGCCGTGGCGCACGGCACCACCGGCATCACACAGGACTGCGCCCCGTCGTCCAATCCAGGACTGTCCGGTCTGGCCTCGACGGTGGCTGCATTCGTCGACCGCGGTTACGTGGTGGTCGCGACGGACTATCAGGGGCTCGGTGAACCCGACACCCATCCCTACCTGGAGCCGAAAACCGCCGCATACAACGTCATCGACTCCGTCCGAGCCGCTCGAAGTCTCGTTCCCGGAGCCTCAGGACGGTGGATTGCCTACGGCGGCTCGCAAGGAGGCCAGGCGGTGTGGGCAGCAAACGAGGAGTCTGCCACCTACGGTTCCGGACTCGATCTCGCAGCCGTCATCGCGCTGTCCCCGGCCGCGGATCTCACCGGGCTGGGACCTGCCGCCGAGAACGGAACCCTCACCGCCGAGCAACTTTCGGTCTATCCACTCGTCGTCGCCGGAATAGCCACCGCGTATCCGGACGTCGACGTGCAGAACTTCGTTGACGGCGCTCCGCTCGAGTCCCTGCCGATGCTGCAGAGCTGCACCGGTGAAAATCAGAGAGACAAGGACCGCGTGCTCAATGAATCGAACCCCGGTGAGTTCGAGCCCGCCGACCGGGCCGCGGCCGACAGGTTGAATTCCTGGCTGGAAGCGATCCGACTGCCGAAGGCGATCTCACCCGCTCCCATGCTGATCATCTACGGCGGAAACGACGGACTCGTACTGCCCGAGTGGATCGAAGGCGCAGCCGAACAGGCCTGCAGCCAGGGTGCGTCGATCGACCTGTTGCAGCAACCGATGGCCGGCCACGCCGTCAATCCGGTGCCCGCCCTGGACTGGCTCGCCTCGCGGATGGAAAATCAACCGCGAGGCGAGCAATGCCCAGGAATCTTGGAGTAGGCCCCGGACCGATCGACATCAGCCCACCGACAGCCCTGCTGCAGCACGAATGTTGTCGAACGCCAGCTTGGGGGAAAAGTCACGCCTGACGAGTCCGAAGTTCGCCTCGGCATCCCCCGCATTGGTTCCGGTATTGCGGAACGTGTGAATGAAGACCCCGGCGACGTAAGGCAATTTGCCGGCCTCCCTCAGACCCGCCAGCACGATCTCCGACTGCTTGGCTTCACTGGCCCCGTTCGTCTGCGTCGGGACACCGAACTCGGTGATCCAGATCTTCTTGCCACCGTCGCCGTGATAGTTCATCAGCGCGTACACCTGGCTGATCTGAGCCCAATACACACCTGCCGGTGGAGTAACCCCCGCCGGATAAGGATGCAACGCCAACCCATCGAAGAACGGTTTGCCGCCATTGCTGTAGAGGGCCCGCACAAAGGTGAACGGGGACGATCCGAAGGCCCAATCGGCAGAGTTCGCCAACCCGGCAGCGATCACCGTCGACTGCGGCTGCACGGCCTTGATCGCAGTGTAGGCAGCCTTCAGAGTTGGCAAGTAACTCTTCCCGGTAGGCGAGGGATTGTGGAAGTACGCCAGGTTCGGCTCGTTCCAGATCTCCCAGGTGGAGATGCGATTGCCGTACCTCGTTGCAGCAGCGGCGGCAAAATTGCCGAACTCGTCCGGATTCCGCGGCGACCCGAGGGTCCACGCGTTCGCTTGCGGGTTCGTCGCCCAGGCCGGCGCGTAGGTCGGCAGACCCAGAATCGCCAACCCGCGGGCGGACGCAGCATTGACCAGTCTGTCGATCGGAGCCCAATTTCTCTGGCCCTGAACCGGTTCCACCTTTTGCCAACTGATCTCGAGACGGATCCACGATCCGCCCACGGATCGGATGCCGTCCATCTCACGACCCAGATCCGCGTCGGACATCGTGTACACCGTCGATCCGTTCGAGAACCCGAACGGCTTGAGGCCAGCCCCTTGATTCTGCGCTCGAGCATCGGTAACCGTACTGATGGTTAAAAGGCCCGAAATCGCCAGAATGCCCGCTATTCGCGCTGGCGATCGTAGACGTCGCTGAAACTTGAATCGTTCGATGCGCATGGCGTTCTGATCCTTACTGTTCGGTGACCTACGGTCTTTTCCCCCCGAACACGCCGATGGGCCCCAGTCCGAAGACTGGGGCCCAACTGGTTTAGTTCTAACATAGAGACGGCACCCCCGGTGCCCCAATGTGCAACTCCGCGCCGCAGCGTTGGACGCAAACGGAACAGATCGACGAGGAGTCAGCAATTGAATTCGAGTACCCGTAGCGCCAAGCGCCCCCTGTTGTCGACGGTTCTCGCGGTGGCCTTATCGGTGACGGCATGTTCGAGTGGAAGCAGTCCACAGGTAAATCTGGACGGCGCAGTCCCCACTCCGCCTGCAGGCGACGATCGCGGCGCGATCGTGTCCTCGGAAGTTTTCGAGACCGACTACCAGCCACTCGCAGGCGCAGCGCTTCGCAAGGTCCTCTACAAATCCACCTCGGGTATCGACGGAACCGAAAAGACTGTCTCCGCCGTCGTGGTCGTACCGAGTTCCGCTCCACCGCAAGGCGGGTGGCCGGTAGTCGTGTACGGACACGGAACCACAGGTATCAAACCGGAGTGCGGTCCGTCGAACGACCCGACACTCATGGGCGGTGCCGCGGCCGCTGCCGTTCTGGCAAGCAAGGGATACATCACTGTCCTGCCCGACTACCAGGGCCTCGGCACAGTGCAGGCCGGCGACATCCATCCCTACCTCGAACCGAACACCGCCGGCCACAACATGATCGATGCTGCCCGCGCAGCCCGCTACCTGGTACCGAACACCTCCACCCGATGGGTCGCGTACGGCGCCTCGCAGGGCGGTCAAGCAGCCTGGGCAGCAAACGAACTCAGCTCGACCTACGGCACCGGACTCGATCTGGTCGGGGCCGTGGCACTCTCGCCGATCACCGATGCCACCGGGCTCGTCGACGCAGCCGTTGCCGGCACCTTGACAGGTGCTCAGAAGCTCGTCATGCCGATGCTGCTCGAGACGCTGGCAGAATCGGACCCGACCATCGAACTCGGCGATTACATCCACGGTGAAGCACTGGCCAAAAAGGATCTACTCACCACGTGTCTGAACGTGAACCCCGAGGCCATAGACGCCGTCGGCCGACAGATCTACGCACTGGACTTCGCACCCTCGACCCCTGAATCCGAAACTGCACTGCGGACCGTGCTGACGGAAAGGGCATTGCCGAAGACTCCGACGCAGGCACCGATGCTGGTGATTTACGGCGACGAGGACGACACGGTCCTGCCCGCCTGGACCACTACGTCGGTCGCCGAGGCATGCGCCAAGGGGGACGTCATCGAGTCGATCCTGCAGCCCGGGAAAGGGCATGCCGTGGACCCGACGCCTTCCGTCGATTTCCTCGCCGAGAGATTCGCGGGAGCCTCTCCCACCAACTCTTGCTGACCTTGTTCGCGGAGCGGCGCGGCGGAAGCTCGAAGGCAACCCGCGTCTTCGGCCAGCGGCGCACCATCCACGTGGCCGCAAATCCGCCGAGTGTGCCGGCAACGATATAGATCGGAAAAGCGACCCAGGCGTTGCGTATGCCCGCGGCGTTCACCGCTAGTACGGCACAGATCATCACGGGGTAATGGATGCAGTAGAAGATGAGCGAGTTCGATCCTACGAACACGAGCGTTCTCGCCAGCCGACCGTCACCGACGGTGAAGCCGGATGCGGTCGCCACACAGATCGCACAAAGTACCAGCAGCGCATATGCGGGGTGGAACCGAATGTCGATACCGAGAAAGCTCGCGACAGAAGTACCGATCGTGATCAGAATCAGTAGCGGCAGGACGAATCGGTTTCGGCCGATCGCACGCCAGATGCCGGGATTGAGGGCGGCCCAGTAGCCGATGATGAAGAACGGCCACAGGTAGAACGGACGTACGTTGAATCCGGTCGTCGCCAACCCGAGCGCGACCACACAGCTCGAGGCCAGAACCCAGAGGGGAGCCTTTTTCAATACGAAGGCGACCGTATAGAACAGCAGCAGACACCACAGGTACCACGTGTACAGCTCCGGCTGAACCGCTATGCGCACCAGTGGGCCGGGTGCCAATTGACCGACCATCCCGACGGTGATCAGCGACCACACGACGTACGGCCACGCGATTCGACGGAGTTTGCCACTTGCGAACCGGCGCAACGGCTTCTGCAGTGACCTTCCGAGCAACATGCCGGACAGAAAGATCAGCATCGGCATACGGAACGGCGACAAGATGTTGTTCAACTGCCACAGGATCGGCGGTGCGGATCGATCGAACCACGTGAGCGCCTCTACGGCATGGTGCACTATGACCGCGAAGATGGCCGCACCGCGCAGCACATCCATCCACAGCGCCCGAGTCGTCGTCGACGGAGCCTCGGCATCGACTCGCACGGTCATTTTTCCACCGGGGAACGCACCTGCGACGCATCACGGGAGCGGTCGGTTCGTTCGGGCCCGGCGGACAACGCCACGAGGAACCCGGCCAGGCAGACCATAGCTGTCATCCACGACGTGCCCTCCCAGAACTGAATTGTGTCCAGCAGGCCGGGATGTGCGCGCCACACCTCCACGACGTTGAGCGCCGACAGGGGAACAACGAAGATTCCGCAATAGACCAGCAGGCTCCCCGGAAATCCGAAGGAGGTAGCCACGTATGCCACGATCACAGACGCGACGACGAAGATTCCGACGAACACGGCCATGTCGAAATTGCCGCCAACCATCCGATTCAACTTGAAATACACGTGCATCGGGCCGTCGTAGGTGAAGCTCCGCGAATCCCACACCATGTAGCCGAACCACCAGATCAGACTTGTCGCAGCACTGATCGCCGCCAACAGCAACGAGCTTCCCCGGTGCCCACGCCGGAAGAACATCGGCAGGCCGAGAGTGAGGAACGGAAATCTGAACTGGGACACGACGATGGTGGCAGGAACCAGGATCCACAACGCAACCTTGTTGTCCGACAACGACAATGCGATCAGCGCCGCCAGCGCGAATCCGAACGTCAGGAAGTCGTTACCGTTGGCGAGCGACAACCAGAACCCCGGCGTCAGCGCAAGCAGAACCATGAAACGATTGAGCGTGGCCAAGCCGACCGTTTTGCCGATCACCAGCAGGCACAGTCCGATGAGCAGTGACATCGTCAGCGGGTAGCCGATCACCGCTACCGGCGCATGAGCCACCAACCACCCAGGCCCGCAACTCATCGCATTGCCCGTCGACATCTGAGACGCGTCGTACGGCCACTGCCCGGTGAGCATCCGATCGACACCCACAGCCAAGCATTCGCCCTGGTCGCTGCCTCGACCCTCCCCGCGCAG
Source organism: uncultured Rhodococcus sp. (assembly GCA_963517305.1). GTDB lineage: Bacteria > Actinomycetota > Actinomycetes > Mycobacteriales > Mycobacteriaceae > Rhodococcoides. The sequence continues at coordinate 72,667 of CAUQEL010000023.1, read as the reverse complement.
GGATGCCAGGCGTGGCTGTACGACAGCGACCATGACCAGCACAGCAACGATGGTCGACGGCCCCAACCAACGTCCGAATCGGACAAAGTAGCGATGAAAGAACGGAAGCGCGCACGCTGCAATGAGAACCACGAGCAAGATCGGTCCAGGCAACGGCAGCAGCGAACCGATCAGTTCCGCCTTCGCGAACACGGCGATCCCGGTCACCACTCCACATCCGACGTAGATGCCCGTCGTCACGCGAGGTGACAGCTCGCGTGACTTCACTTGTCCACCGCGACGTCGGCAGCCAACGGTACCGATCCTTCGGCCTGCTTTCGCTTACGGTTACGCAGATTCATGAACGGTTTCTCCAAGATCTGGTAGGACAACGTGCCGACGATCAGGGTGGCAACAAGCCCAACAGGCCAGTACTGAAGAATGCCCCACGGTGTCAGCAGAAACATCTGCTGCCATAGGTACATGCTGTAGCTTGCGATTCCCAGCCACTTGATCAGCTTGTAGTTGAAGAGCCGCCCAACGAGCGATTCGTGATGGTAGACAGCCATTGCAATGATCGCGACGATAGCGATGTTCTGAATGGAGAAGCCTGCAACCAGCATGAACTTCTTACCCAGGAGCACCTCACCGAACAACGACACGATGAGCCCGAAGACCGCCACCAGTCCTATCGGCCACGGCTTGGTGAGAAGTTTTTGAACGCGTTCGGTATGCCAGACGAGGGCGAGGAGACAGCCCACGGCCAACGTGTCGAACCGAACATGGAATTGGTAGATCATCGTGTCGCGCAAGCCCGGCAGCAGAAAATAGCTGGCAACCCGTACAAGCGGTGCAGCCACAATTGCAATGGCCAGGGCCCTTGGCAAGTTCTTGTACCCGATAGCCAGTATCACCACCGGCCACACGAGGTAGAACTGCTCTTCGAGCGAGAGCGTCCACGTATGCCCCAGAACCGCGTCTGTCCCCTGATCCAAGTAATTGGTGACGAACAACAGCGCGGACGCGAGGTTGATCGGCTCCACCTCGACGTATCCCAACGCACCGAGCAATGCCGTGACGCCGACCAAACCCCACAGCGCCGGCCACAGGCGCACGGCCCGACGAACGTAGAAGTTCTTCAACGAGATCGACCCCGAGCGCTGCTTCTCGCGAATGAGAACGAGAGTGATCAAAAAACCCGAGAGCTGAAGGAAGGTCGAAACTGCCACCATCCCGATGTGGTGGACCGAAACGTAAGCGGGGGTGTCCGCCGTGAGCCGGAAGAGCACGATGTGCACGACCATGACGGTGAGAAGCGCGTACCCGCGGATCCCGTCCAACGACGGAATTCTCTTGTCGCGACCCGTACCGACTGTCGGCGGTTGTACTTTTGTGACCACAGCGACTCCCCCTGCCCCTAGATCCAGTAGCGACGGTAGGGTTTCAAGTTCTTCTGGCCACCCGGATCGCGATGCTTGATGAGTTTCGCCGGATTACCCGCGTAGATGCCGTTCTCTTCCAGAACGCCGAATGCGACTGCCTTGGCACCCAGGACGACACCGTCCTTCAGCACTGCACCGGACATGACCGTCGCGCCGGTGCACAACCACACCCGGTCACCGATCGTGGTAGGTCGGTATCGCGTGCCGTGATCGGGGTCGTTGGGATCGTGGTCACCGCTGTGGATAGTGACGAACGGAGCCATGTCCACGAACGAACCGATTTTGATCTTGCCTCGACCGTCCAGGTGCGAGTGGTATCCGATGTTGGTGTTATCGCCGATCTCGATTCCCCCGAGATCCGAAACGAACGTCCATCGCCCGATCACGACATCGCGACCGACAACCCAACGCATCAACGTTCGGGCAGACAGATTTCGCAACCGCTGAATCGGGATCCGCAACACGAAATTCGCGAAAGCCACGCGGGTCTCGACGGCGAACCGACGCAGTTCTCCCACTATTCCGTTCTCTCTCATTCGATGAGAATACGAAACATCCGCTACGTCGGCACTTCCACCGCCGTGAGATTCTTCATAGTCCGCTCCTGATCAGGTTTCTTACGCCTGGCCAGCCATGCTGTTCGCATTACCGATCCGAACGCCAAAGCACCGATCAATCCGTTCGCAGTCGCGAACGGATTGAGACTCAGACTGAACACCACGAAGAACACGGCCACCGACGACGCGCCCGTGGCCGACGGATCCAGTCGGATCGACAAGGCGTCGATCATGACCTTGACAAACAGGGCGACCACCGCGATCGCCACGAACGGGCCTGCCTTGAACAAGACGTCGACGAACATGTTGTCCAAGTTCACCGTGCCGCCTCCGGCGATACCACCCTTGCCGAGCGGATACAGCATCGCCTCGGGTGCCAGTTGAAGCAGCTTGAGGCGAGTCTGCGCAGAACCGTCGGTGCTGGCGTCGAACTCTGTCAGTCGGTTGGCGTTGAGAATCGACGAATCGTCACCGAACCTGCCCACCACGGTGACAACCAGGTACCCCGCCGCCACTGCGATTCCGACAGGAACAACTCGGCTGACCCCGCCGCGCCCGGAAATTGCCATCCACGCGAGAGCCGCAGCCAGGCCGAGCAGTGCCGACCGCACTCCCGTCAGCACGAGCGCGAACGCCATCGCACCCATGCCGGACAGTAGAAACACTTGTGTCGCAAGGTTTTTGGTCGCACGGATTCTCGCGATCGCAGCCAACAGAGCCGCCGAGAGCACCGCCGAGAAAGACGCGGGAGACTCGGCTGTCCCGAACACCCGGAGCTGTTGAACGAACGGCTGCCCGATGCTGTTGAGCTTGGACGACAGCATCCACAGCCGATCCCACTCGAACAGAAGGAAGAACTGCGCGATGCCGTACGCCGCCACGACGGTTCCGATTATCGGCAGCAGCCTCTCGACGGTGTCCCACACATCGGGCAACCGACCACCGCGAACCTGGACCACGATCAGCAGCATGGAGCACTGCACGATGAGCGTGAACAGCGAAGGCACCGCAAACAGTTTGTGCGCAAAGTTTGCGAGCACGAACACGCCGACCGTCACGTACACGAGCCGTTGCCAGATGTCGCGTGGACCGTCGTACTTCTTGTCCGCATACAGCAGGGCCACAACCGCAAGCAGGACCGGTAGCAGGACCAAGGGATCCGCGTCGATGCGTCCGTCCTCGGCGAGGATCCGCCGCACGAACGCGCCGAAACAGGTGATCAGCGCCGCGACTACCAAAGATGTCTTGGGACGCCATGCAATGGCGGCCATCAGCACGAACAAGAACACGATGTACATCTGGTAGCTCAGTGACGAGCCCATCACCGCGAAGAAGAAGACAACGAAAGCGGCCCCGCACAGCTTCAGGCCGAGGACGACAGCAGCGCGATGACGGTCCCAACGGCGTGCGAGCGCATACATGGTCACGTGTCAGATCCCGTCTACAGCAATGGATGGTTCGCGATGCATCCGCCTGGTGACGATCTCGAGCCCCACACAACGTACAGCGGCGGCGACCAGGGCCACCGACGCCGCCTCGACTCCGGTGAGCCCGTCACGCCCCAGGAGCAACAACCCGGCCAGTGCGACGATGGCCGTGACCCACGAGGGCTTGACCAACTTTTCAGGCTTGCCGATGCCGGCGAAGTACGAGATGTCGACAACGTAGCGATCGTTCAGGATGCCCGCCAACACGAGCAACGCCATGATGGGGCGCAGGCCCTCGAACTCTGGTCCGAACACCAGCCCGACGAACGGTGCGCCGATGGCGATGACGACGATGCCCGACGCCGTACTGAGCAGCACACTCCGGCGCCTCGTCTTCTTGTGCAGCAGAGCCAGATCCGAGTTCCCGTCGGCATTCCTCGAATCGGGATACATCATCACACCCACAGCGCGCGAGAGCGGGTTCGCCACGAGTACTGCGGTGGTCGCGACGGCGTAACGACCCAGTTCCGCGGGGGTGGACATGACCACCATCAACACCTGGTCCATCCGGGCAGTCACCGCATCCGACGCCGCCGATGCCCATCGCGGCAGTGCATACGAGAAAACCGAACGGGCCTGCCCCCACGCGACGCCCCGACCGAGCCGGGGAACCAACAGCCCGATCGCGACCAGAATGTAGACGACCATCGAGCCCAAATACACCGCGATAGCGCTCTCGACGGACAACGTTCCGGTGAGCGCAAGCACCACGACAGCAATGCTCGGCAGCACCAACGGCGTCGCGCGAAGCAGATTCCACAGATGCATCCGTGATTCCGCATATGCGATTTCCTGCGAGCAATATGCCACGCCCACGAAAGGCAAGAGCACCGAGACCACTCGGAGCCCGGTAGTGACATACGGCGGATAGTTCTCTGCGAACCACGGTGCGACGAACCACAGAACGATTCCTGCGAGGGCTCCGAGAACGGCAGAGAGAACGGCCGCGACCGATACCGTCGACGAGCGGTTCTTGGACGACATGTATCCAGCGGCATTCGGCACACCGAGATACACCAGCCACGCCAACACCGTCAGCGTCACCATCACGGCAGTGACTGCGCCGCGCCCGTCGGCCCCGAGATGTCGGGCGATGAGCACGCCACTGACGAGCCCCATCAGAGTGGTGCCCGCCTCGGTACCTGCGACTCCGAGTAGCTTCTTGTACTTGCCGACGTTTGCCATAGTTGCCTCGTATGTTCTGCGAACCAGCGCCTCGGCGCAACTTGGCCGCATGGGTCGGCCACCGAGGACACGCGAATTCGGGCCGTCGGCTGCATAATTCCCGGTGTGGCCAACACCCTGTATCTGACCCATTCGGCGGTGCCCGCCGGTGCCGAGCTCCATCTGATGAAACTGCTCGAGCACGCGACGACCTGTGCTGGGGTTTCGTTCGCAATCGACGGGCCGGTTGTCGAACTGTTCCGTCAGCGAGGAATACACGTCGAGGTGTTCGGCGGCCCAGCGGATGCACTATCGATCAAGCGCGTCGAAACAGGATTGACCTCACGGCTACGTGCGCTCGGCGGCTTGGTTCGCTACGGATGGGCCCTCGGCGGCCAGGTGCGCACACGGGACTACGAACTGATCGTGGCCTGGACGATCAAGTCCTTGCTGTACGGGACCATCGCGGCAAAGCGGGCCCGGGTGCCCCTCGTGTGGTGCGTCAACGATAGATTGTCACCCGAATATTTCGGCCGGACAGCATCTTTCGTCTTGTCCAAACTTGCGACGTTCTTGCCGCGCGCTTTCATCGTCAACAGTCGCGCGACACTGGACACGGTCGACACGCACGGCAAACCTGTGCTGATTGCCCCACCGGGGCTCACCGTGACCGGCCGGCAGCGCGTCCGATCTGCAGTGACCGTTGTCGCAATGGTCGGGCGGATCGCGCCGTGGAAGGGACAGCTCGAATTCGTTCGCGCATTCGACGCTGCCTTCGCGGGCACAGATGTGCGCGCGGTCGTCGTCGGTGGGCCGCTGTTCGGCGAGGACGACTACTTCGACGAGATCCGTGCCGCAGCGGCGGCAAGCACAGCAGCGCAGCAGATCACCTTCACCGGACATGTCCAGAACGTCGCCGAGGTTCTTCTCGACTCCGATGTACTCGTCCACGCATCGATCATCCCCGAACCCTTCGGTGCCGTCGTGCTCGAAGGACTGGCAGCCGGAAACGCGGTCGTGGCCACCCGACCAGGCGGCCCAGCAGAGGTGATCACCGACGGCAGAGATGGCCTACTGACACCCTGTGGCGATGTCGCAGCCCTGACGAACGCACTCGAGAAATTGCGTGACGATCCTGCTCTGGTGGAGCGGTTGTCGTCCGCCGCAACCACTCGTGCGCGAGATTACGACGTGGAGGCCATCTCGATGTCGATGCAGGCCTGGCTCGAGACCGTCCGTACCGGAGCTGCACGGGGAGTGACCTCGGCGGTGTGACCTGCGGGGGCCGTTACAGGATTGCTTGCCACTGTTCTGCAGTGCGCGCCCAGGACACGTTCTCTACGGCCCACCGATATGCGTTCTCGCCTTGAGCCTTTCGAGCGGCCTCGTCGACTGCGAGCGACTCGACGAGGTCCGGGAACTGATTCCGCTCGTGCGCGAGCAGCAACGAGTTGCCGTACCACTCGACGTCGGTGTCGGCACCCGCCGTCGACACGACTGCTCGGCCTGCCGCCAACGAATTCGCGATTGTCGAACGCCGACCGGACGCGCCGTCCGTGAACGGAAGCAACACGATGTCCGCGTCGAACAATTCCTGCGTGACCACATTCTCGGCGCAGTAGCCGAGCAATGTCGCCCGAGAGTCCGGTGCAGCCGCAGTTCCGACCACGCGAAGCTCGTACGCGACGCCGATCGAGTCCAATCGATCGAGAGCGTCGACGATGAGCGAGAAGTCACGAGAGGGGTGCGAGGATCCGAAATGCAGAAGCCGCAACACACCGCCGCCGGTGGGGGTACCCCGCTTGATGCCCCGCAACGTGGGGGAAATGGGGATGACGCTTATCTTCTTGCGCACCCATGGGATTCGGGAACCCAGCGAGCGAGCACGCGAGGCGATCGTCACTACCGTCCGATGGGCCGACGACGCCAGCAGCGCGACGATCGCGCCTTGGATCGGGAGCAGTAGCCGAGGCTTGAGTCTCGCTTGATTGGACGCCATTTCGTGAAACAGAACGACCAGATTCGAAGTGTGCCACCGCATCAGCAACACCAGAACCGGAATCATCACCGGCACACCCTGCTTTTGATACATATGTGGCACGTAGTGGAACACCACGGAGTCAGGCCGCACGGACCGCAGGACCCTCCGCACACTCGACGGCGTCCATCGCTCGATCTCGACGGTATCGATGCTGCCGAACGGCTTTCGTCCCACCCAGGGCCGAGTGAGGATCGTGACGTCCCAATCCTCGGTCTCTCCGATGACTTCGTCGAGCCACAGGGCGCAGTAGTCGGCCACGCCACCGGGTTCGGGTGGAAACTCTTTCGACACCACCAGCAGTCGGCGGCCCATCTAGTCGGCGTCGAGTGTGCGCAACGGCTTCGCGGGAATGCCGCCGTACAGAGTGTTGGGTTCACAGTCCTTGGTCACGATGGCACCCGCGGCGATCATGCAACCGGCACCGATCGTGACACCAGGCAGAATCACCACGTTCGCACCGACCCAGGTTCCGGCCCCAATCGTGATCGGCTCGGCCTCGACGATTCCCCACCTGTCGTGCGACGGACCCATGGTGTGACTTGCCGTCACCAGGCAGACACCGTAGGCCAGTCCGACATTGGCGTCCATGGTGATCGGTGCATGCGCATCCAAGGTCACGTTCGCATTGATTCCGCATCCGCGGGCAATGCGCAGATTGGAGATCTCACCCTCTATGTGAAGGTGGGGGTACACCGCCACGTGCTTGATCCCAGCGCCGCCCATACGCATCAGAAGTGCCCGCGCCCGAAGGCTCCATACCGGGTGGGCGGCAACTCCGTTGATCCAGAAACGCTGCAATGCTCGCATAGCTTCCGGACGCTACCGTGGAATCAGCACACTCTCCATCCGAGTGATCTGCATCTCCATCATCGCGCTCGAAGTGCAATTTCCGGCAGAACGCCCTTTAATTCTATTTGCGCACATACTCCCTGGCAGGAAGAGAACTACCGGTGAGCATTCGTGTACACATGACCGGGTCCGAGTGGTTCGGTTCCCTGCCTGGTGGTCTCAACAGATACTTCGAGTCTCTCTATCTCGCTTTGAAAGCACTCGACTCGACCACCGAGTGCAACGTCACCGCTGCCGCATTCGGTGAGGCATTGCCCGGAGGGCAGACCTGGGGTGCACTCGATCGACCGCTTCCTGTCCGGCTCGCCGCCGCGAGCACTCCGATCGACGTGCGACCGGACGGAATAGTCGACCGCCACTTCGCACTGTACGGCTACACGGCACCGATGAGGGGAAAAGCCCTGTCGGTGACTCACTTTCACGGACCATGGGCGGCGGAAAGTGCCGCGTCAGGGTCTCGCGCCGGTATCAAATTCGCTGTCGAGAAACTTCTCTACCGGCGATCGGATGCCTACATCGTTCTCTCCGAGAGCTTCAAGAACCTCCTTGTCGAACAGTATTCGGTGGCCCCGGACGATGTACGCGTCATTCCTCCGGGTGCCGAACTGGGACACTTTCGATCGACGGACATTCCGCAAGGCCCACCGCTGGTGGTGTCTGCGCGCAGACTCGAGAAGCGAATGGGACTCGATGTTCTCCTCGCCGGGTGGCCGTCCGTCGTCGCCGAACACCCGGATGCGCAGCTGGTCATCGTCGGCACCGGCAGCTATGAGGTGGAGCTACGCCGAATTGCGTCCGAATCTCCGGCAGCGGCCAGCATCACCTTCGAGGGCCGCGTCAGCGACGAACGATTGGCGCAGCTGTACGCACTCGCCACCGTCACCGTCGTGCCCAGCCTGTCGCTCGAGGGCTTCGGCCTGATCGCGCTGGAATCGCTCGCTTCGGGCCGAGCACCGATCGTCACGAACTGCGGAGGCCTCCCGGACTCCGTCGTCGGGCTCGACTCCTCACTGGTAGTCCCACCAGGCGACACCGGTATGTTGGCGATGCGTATATCCGACGCTCTGACCGGTAACCATCCGACTCCTGCTCAGTGCAGAGCCCACGCCGAAACCTTTGATTGGCAAACCATCGCACGCCGCCATGTAAATCTCTATTCGACGCTACTCGAGAGGCACTCGTGAAACGTGCACTGGTTCTTGTACTCCTGATCGCCGCCATGTTCACGGTGACCGCACCGGCCAACGCTGCGAACGGTGACCTGCAGCTGGGGTTCGCCAGCGGGTCCGAGCTCGGTCGACTGTCACCGGAAGACCTCGACCGGCAACTCCAGTCGGCAGCGGATGTCGGAGCCACGTGGGTACGAGTCGAAATGGACTGGGGCGATATCGAACCGGAACCGGGTGTGTTCACCTGGGATTCCACCGACCGAGTAGTCGCCTCTGCCCGCGCACACGGGCTGCAGATCCTGGGGCTGTTGACCTATACCCCGGTATGGGCGCAGCGCGGCTTCGTGCTCCCCGGTTCGCAACAGGCCGCGCCCGCCGATCCGAACCAGTTCGGCAATTTCGCAGCAGCCGCGGCATCCCGATACACGGATTCGATCCAGACCTGGGAAATATGGAACGAACCGAACATCGCAGTCTTCTACGGACCATCCGTCGATGTGCGTTCTTACCTCCAGGTTCTTCAAGCCGGTTACGTTCGCATTCATGAAATCCAACCCGGTGCAACGGTTCTCAGCGGTGGGCTGTCCAACGCGCAAGACGTGCTGCCCATCGGCCTATCTCCGGTGGCCTTCCTGAATCAGTTGTATGCGCTCGGTGGTGGAGCTTTCCTCGACGGCGTAGCAATGCATCCGTACACCACACCCGGCTACGCGCCCGACAACGCCAACTGGACCCAGATGGCTGCAATGCACACCACCATGCAGAACAACGGTGACGGCGGCAAACAGATCTGGATCACCGAATACGGCGCGCCGACCGGGAACATCGGTTCCGAGCAGCGCCAGTCCGATATCCTCACCTCCGCTCTGGCTTCCGCGAACACGGTCCCTTTCATCGCCAGGCCTATGTTCATCCATTCGATTCGCGACGGTGGAACAGACCCGGCCAGTCCGGAAGCCAATTACGGCGTACTGCGGAAAGACTTCACACCGAAGCAGGCTTTCTACACGCTGCAGGGGATGTTCAGCTGATTCTGGCAGTCGAACCGATCGGGCCGGCGCGGGCGCAACCGAGCACAGCCTGGTAGCGACGCGCTCGAGAGCAAGGTTGCGGCGGTTGCCGTCAGGGACAGAGGTACTGCCGAGTCGCACGCGCAATACAGACATCCGACTGGGAGTCGGGCACCGCCGTCGGGTCAGCGCGGAGCCGACGGCATGGACTGCTGCGCACAATCTTCCCTGCGTATCGCCGAACAGCAAGGCGACCCGATCGGACCAGCCGATCGGGTCGCCCTAACTAGATGCCGGTCAGGTCAGTACGCGCCGTCGCTCCCGGCCACGGCCCGGACAGTTTTGGCAATGATGAGGATGTCGCCGACCATCGACCAATTCTCGACATACGAAAGATCGAGTCGCACAGTCTCTTCCCATGAAAGGTCCGAGCGTCCACTGACCTGCCACAAGCCTGTGATACCGGGCTTGACCAGGAGACGACGCCGAACCTCGCCGTCGTAGGTCTCCACTTCGCGGCGGAGTGGGGGGCGCGGACCGACAACGCTCATTTCACGCTTGAGCACGTTGATGAACTGAGGCAACTCGTCGATACTGAACTTGCGCATGATTTTTCCGACTTTGGTGACCCGTGGATCGTCGCGGATCTTGAACAGAACCCCGCCTGCACTTTCGTTCTGCGCCAATAGCTTCGACACCTGCGCATCAGCGTCGACGACCATGCTCCGGAACTTGATCATCGAGAACGGCTTCGCATCGATCCCCATCCGCTCGGACAAGTAGAAGACGGGTCCGCGGCTGGTGAGCTTGATCGCTGCTGCCACCACCAACAGAATCGGCGAAATCAGCAGCAGCACTGTTGCGGCGAACACCATGTCGAAGGCGGTTTTGCTGAATCTGGTTGCGCCGTTGTACTGCGGCTTCTCGACGTGGATGAGCGGGAAACCTGCAACGGGACGCATCACCAGCCGAGGCCCGGCGACATCCACCACACCGGGAGCGACCACGAGGTCGACGTTCTTCTTCTCCAGATCCCAGATCATCTTGCGGATACCAGCGGTGCCGAGATGTTCGGTCGCCGTTACTGCGACGGTGTCTGCACCGGAAGCCTCGATCGCGTCGACTACGCAGTGTTCGTCGCCCAGGACAGGTATCTCGAAACCGTCGATCGTGACGGCGGCGTCGTCGGCAACGGAGTAGCCCGGCAGGCACATGCCGACGACTGCGTATCCGGCCGACGGTGACCGCTCGAACTGCCTGGCCATCGACACCGCGGCCGCCCGGCTCCCGACGATCAGAACCGACGTCTTGTACCCACCCTTGCTTCGCTTGACCGAAACATTCTTTCGCCACAACCAGCGGCTGAGAAGCAAGCCCACCAGGCCGACCGGTAGCGCGATCGCCAAGTACAAGCGAGCGATGTCCACCCGAAACAGAAGCGACAGAATCGCGATGACGCCGAACAACCGGAAGGTCGCCGACACGATTCGGCGATACTCCTCCTCGCCGGTGCCGATCACGCGCGGCGAACGAGTGCGGAAGATCGCCAGAAACCCGACCCACAGCACAATCAGCGCGACGGAAAGCCCCGAGTATCCGAAGAATGCAGCCATCCCGGAGGACTCGAGCTCGCCGAACCGAACTATCTGAGCAATCCCCACTGCCGCCAGTACGACGAGTACATCCGTGACTCGCAAGCGATCGATGTATTGGTGTTCCCATACCCGACGCGATGTGAGACGACGGGTGCGCCACCGCTGCCTCGTGCCGACCGGTTCGTTCTCGAGACGCGGGTCGACATCCGGACCGGTGTATCCCAGTGCTGTCACAGTCAATTCCTCCTGGCATCCCGATGCTCCGGGACCGCGGCTAACGGTTCTCTACGAACCGGCTCCCCCCACATCCGCGTCGACGTGAAGATTCGTTGCCTCTTGCTCGTTGAGTATCGCGAATGTCCGAGGTTGAACTCGAACGAAATGCGACTTGGTGGTCAACTTCACAGGCATGCCGAACGCAACGTAAATCGACTCGAGTGGACAGGTCGTTACAGGAATCCACCGATTGAATGACAAGGCCTGCCGCAGCTCAGAGCATTTAACCCCGTTGAAACATAGAGTCTTTCAGCTGTTCGCAAATGGTGCCGATTTCGAGTCGGGTGAACGAACCTACTGACGACTGCGATCGCGGGCACGCGCGCGGAATTCGCCGATTGCGAGGATCGTCAATGCGACCCCCAGCAGGGTGAGGGGGATTTGGCCCAAGGGAGCGTCGATGTCGAGTACGACGATCTGCCACACCACCCACCCGATGGTCACCAACCCCACCAACGCGACATACACAGCGGCCTCGGAGGCGTCGACGAGCACGGCCGCGACGCAGATCAACGGTCCGAGACCGAGGAAGATCAGCACGAACAACCCGGATATGCGGTAGTCCCAGGTGTGCCAAGCAGGGAGCATTCCGACGTTCAAGCCGAGTGACCGCCCACTGGGGTCGGAGGTCAGCGACAGTCCGTTGAACGTCCCGGCTGCACCGAGCAGGATCAGCAAGGCCACCGTGGAGAGCTTGTTCACGGTGGTGTCATGCGTTCGTCGTCCTTCGCTTGTGGCCGGCAGCGGTTCACGTAAAGGTTGATACTGCCAGAACGAGTCCGATTGGTCTCCTATTCGAGTGTCTGCAACGCGAGCACTGCCCGTCGAGGCCGCAGTTTGGCTCGGTGGGTGGCGCGCACGACCCAGAAGTGACGAATCGGGTGCAGCTGACCGCGGTGAGCGCGGTCAGCTGCACCCGATGTCACCGTTCCGCACCGATGCCCGAGCAACTAGCGTGGGCGAATGCTCCGCAAGTGGCTCGCGCTGATCGTCGTCGTGATCCTCGGCGCTGGATGGTGGAACATCACCACCCCCGATCGGCCGGTCGCCGCCATCGTCGCGGCCGACTCACTCGAGTGCCCTGTTCCCTACCCGCTCGGTAAAAGATCGGCCGACCCGCTGGCCACGATTCCGGACGACTTCGTTCCGACCGCTGCGATAACCTGCAGCCCGTACCTGAGCGAGACGGTAGCTGCCGACCGGTCCGTTGGGTACCTCGAGCGCCGCTGGGAAGGCGACTTCGCCAGAGCCATCGAACTCCTCGATCGAGAGTCGGAGCATGCAGCTTTGTTCGAGAGCAGCTGTGACTCGTCCACGTATCTCCTCGGGGAGCTGGACAGGTTCTGGCTGCTCGACGATCACGGCCGCGCGGTTCGCGCCGGCTTTCCCGTGGACTCCTGTGGACTACCGAAGCCAGGTGGCCTTGCCGAAATCATGAGGCTGACCCAGACCTCTGAGACCGAGCACCGAATCATGTTGTCGGACCAACAGATCGAGGACATGTACTCATGCTCAGCGGTGTATCAACCGCCGACGGCTGGGATCGGTAGGCCGACCGGGCTGTCGATGGGAAGCACGTTCTGTCGATTCGACTCGACGATCTTCGACGGCACCACCTACAGCGACCTGCCGGTCCCATTAGATTCGCTGCCGCCTGCACCCGACTGTCCGTCATCAGCGTCCACAGTCGTGACGGCTCTGTTCTTCGATCACACGAATTCTCGGCGACAACTGTCGATCGAACTCGACGGCTGCCGCCGTGTCATTCCGGATGGCTATGCGCCGCTGCAGGCTTCGGACGAACTACTGGCCTCGTTCTCCTAGCGCAGCCCGCCATGGCGTACTGCGCGAGAATCGGCGATCCGACGCTCTTGCGTTATGTGCACTCATTATGCAATATTCGCAACAGCGCTTTGCATCCGCCGAGCTCACCGTCGAGGAGGCCCCATGATCACAGTGACCAGTGCCGCGGGTGGCGTCGGCCGCTTGCTCGTTCGACAGCTCGCCGAGCAGCAAGTACCGGTTCGGGCGGTGGTCAAGAACGACGCGCAAGCTGCGACCACCCGCACGGACGGGGCAACCGAGGTCGTCGTGGGCGATCTCCGGTCGGAGGACACGCTTCAGACCGCACTGACCGGGACCGACGTCCTGTACCACGCGGCACCGACCCAGATCATCGACGAAAAGCCCATCATCGATCACCTGATCGAACTGGGACCGGCAAACGGGTTGCAGCACATCGTTTTCCACTCCGTGATCCATCCCAACCTGCATCAACTGACGCACCATCATCAGAAGGACATCGCCGAAGGAATGCTGAGGGACAGTGGCATCCCCACCACGGTGCTCAGACCGTCGCACTACATGCAGAACTACCTGGAAGTGTGGGAATTCCTGCAGGCCGGAGTGATGCCGTACCCGGTTTCACCGGACAGCGTGATGGGCGTAGTCGATCTTGTCGACGTCGCAGAAGCGGCCGCGAACATCCTCATCGACCCCGCTCCGCACACCGGTCGCGTCTACGACCTGTCCACCGTGGAACTCACCCGACACGAGATGGCGCAGATCTGGTCCGATGTACTGGGCCACCGCGTCACCGCCATTCGGATCCCCCCATCGTCGTTGACGAACCAACTGAACGTGTTGCCCGCACTCGCCTCGGTTTTCGGGCATGCAGTGCAATCGACGAAACTGAACTCCATCGGCCACCTCGTGCGCGGTGCCAAGGCCGCGTCGAACCCTCGTGACATGAAGAATTGGCCGGCCGATGCACGCGAGGCGTACCGGACGATGATGACCTACTACGACGGCCACGGCCTGCCGGCCGGAGACCTGACCGTTCTTCCGACCCTGCTCGGTCACGCACCGACGTCGTACGAGGAGTTCGCACGACGCTCGGCCGCTGAGCTCGGGTACACGCTCGCCGGTTCGAGCCGATGAGTCGCCGAGGTTCTCGCTACCGACCCGGCCGCTCGCTGGTGACCGGCGCGAGCTCGGGAATCGGTGCCGAGTTCGCCCGAGCGCTGGCCGCCCGAGGATCCGATCTCGTACTCGTCGCACGACGAGAGGACCGGCTGACCGCTCTGGCGAACGAGCTCGAGCAGAACCACGGAATCCATTGCCGCACAGTGGCCTGGGACCTGTCCGAGGACGCGAGCGGACGCCGACTGCGCGAGATCGTGCCCGAGCAGATCGATCTCGTCGTCAACAACGCGGGGTTCGCCGTACAGGGGCCGTTCGCAGACGGCGATGCCGACGACTTCGAGCGCCTCATCGCCGTCGACATTCGCGCGGTGGTGGACATCTGCTCGGCGTTCCTCCCGGACATGATCGACCGCAGGGACGGCACCATCGTCAACGTCGCCAGCACGACTGCGTTCCAACCCGTCCCGTCGCTGGCGGTGTACGCGGCCGCCAAAGCATTTGTGCTCAGTTTCAGCCAGTCCCTGTGGTACGAATCGGCACAGCACGGGGTCACAGTGTTCGCGCTCAATCCCGGCCCGACCCGTACCGAATTCTTCGACGTCATCGGAGACACCGCGGCCGCAGCCGGCAGCTACCAAACACCGGCCGATGTGGTCGCCACTGCACTGCGCACCCTCGACGCGAGACGTTCACGCCCGCAGGTGATCTCGGGCCGACGAAACAAGGTTCAGGCCATCGCGGCGGGCCTGGTCCCCGCCCGAGTTCTACTGCCCACCCTGGCGCGGATGCTCCACTAGGTTCGGGCCGGCACCCGACGAGGAATGTAGGGTCACGAACATGGCCAGGGTCTCCAGATTCACACTCGCCGATCGGCAGGAAGCGGTCGCCCGTGCTTTCGGCGGTTCCGAGAGCCCGGCAACCGTGGCGACCGCACTGGGCATCCACACCACGACGCTCTATCGTTGGGCCGGGTCTTCCGCCGCCGACGAACCCGGGCCTGCGGCGGCTCGGCTGATCGAGGCCACCCAGGAACTACTGCGGGACGCCGATTACGCGGACATCACGATCGAAAGTGTCGCTCTCCGATGCGGTCTCGCACCGAGAACCGCATTCCACCACTTCCCCACCAAACGCGAACTCTTCCAGGCCGCCGTCGACGACGCCGCCACCGTGCTCATCGCCCGCATCCACGAGAAGTCGGCCGCCGCCACCTGGCCGGACACCCCGCTCGAGCAGCTGCAGACATTTCTTCGCATCGCGGCAGCGAGCATCTACGACACCCCGCGCACCCACGTCCTGTTTCGCAATCTAGGAGTGCCGAGATCCGAGGGCTCCGCCGAACGCTGGCACGACAGTTTTGTCGATGCGATTGCTCAACTGCTCCGTTCCGCCGCCGAAGCAGAGCAAATCCACAGCGGCACAGATGTATTCGCCGCAGCACACCTACTCACCGGTGCCATGCGAGGGATCCACACGGCAGTATTCGAGGGCGTCGATGCCGACACCGCACTGGGCCTGGTCGGCAGAGTTCACCTCCTGATCCCACTTCGGTGATCGAAGGACTGCAGCCGTCATCACGGCTGTTTGCCACGCGAGATGAAGCCTCGCCGACCCAACGATCGGATTCGGTCCGCCGTCGTACGTGGCCGCAGTGGGTCGCTGGCACTGCCCGCCCCGTCGCGCATTCCGCGGACCACCTCGCGCAGCACGTCCGGTCCATCCATTCTCGGACGCCAATCCAGATCTCGTCGAGCGCGATCGGTGCTGAGCATCGGCGTCGCGAACGCCAGATCGACCCATCCGTGGTGGACCGGAAACACGTGCGCGGCGAATGCAATTCGGGCACTCATGGAGAGAAGACCGTGCGATACCGGCACTGTTCGCGCTCCGAACGCCGTCGCGACATCATCGGCTCGAACGGGTGTCGGGGCTCCCAGATTGTAGGCTCCCGTCGCGCGGTGATCGAGGATCGCGAGTACCGCCGCGGCGACGTCATCGCTGTGCACTGCGGGTACCGCGAAGGATCGGTCGATGGGCAGTAGCGGAAGATGATCGACCACCGAGGAGGGGACGATGTCGGGTAACGCGTATCGCAGGACGGCACTGCCGAACTCGTACTGCCCGATCAGCCCGGGGCGAACTCGTGCGATCTCGACATCGGGGTGAGTGGCCTCGAACTCGTCGAGCACCGTCTCTGCCGCCGACTTGTCCGTGCTGTACGTCGACGACGGCACACCCGCCCGCGACCACGACTCGTCCACCTCGACGCCGTACGAGCCCGGCGCGTAGATGCCGCCGGAAGACATGTGCACCAGATGGGCGACGCCCGCCTCTGCGCAGGCCGTGACCACCGTGCGCACGGAATCGACATTGACGGCCCGCAGGTAGGCCCGATCACGCATCGGCTGAAACGCGACGGCCAGATGCACCACGGCGTCCGCACCGCGAAACGTCGTGCGCAGTACGTCCGACGCGCGGTCCGAGGTGACGTCGAGAGCCACCCACTCCACCTGCGCGGTCCTCGCACCGGAAGCCGGGATGCGTCGCGCGACCCCGACGACGGAATCCCCGGGCCGGTGATGTGCAAGCGCTGCCAGTATCGCGGTACCGGCGTTTCCGGTTGCCCCGACAACGACTACGCGCATGATTCGGCGCTGGTCAATGGCCTCTCCCGTCTGTACCGCCGGCTCGGACTCTCGTCCGACTCGGCGTCGAACACTCGGTTACCCGCCGCTGCAGCGACAAAACGGACCCCACCGCGCCGTTTCCCTGGGCTCAGCCGGGGTACGCGCCAACAATGGTCGACAAAGCAACTGGCCCAGCGCCCACCGAAGCCGATCCCGACGATCCCCGCAAAGCGGACTCTCCCACGGATCTGACCAAGCCGTCGTTGGTCTACGTGCTGAAGAAAACGGCCCGAGAGTTCTCCCGCGATCAGTGCACCGATCTCGCGGCCGCGCTGACCTACTACGCAGTGCTGTCGTTGTTCCCGGCGATCCTGGCGATCGTCTCGCTGCTGGGCGTGTTCGGCCAGGGCCAGGCAACCGTCGACGGCGTGCTGCAGATCGTCGGCGATCTCGGACCCCAATCGGCGGTGGACACCCTGCGCGGACCGATCGAACAGCTCGTGCAGGCCCCCACCGCGGGCTTTGCGTTGATCATCGGAATCGCCGGTGCACTGTGGTCTGCGTCCGGCTACGTCGGCGCATTCGGCCGTGCGATGAACCGTATGTACGAGGTGGACGAGGGCAGGCCCATCTGGAAGCTGCGCCCGGTGATGCTGCTGGTGACGCTCATCGCGCTGGTGCTCATCGCGCTCGCCGCCGTCATGCTGGCGATCAGCGGGCCCGTGGCCAAAGCTGTGGGCGACGCCGTCGGACTCGGCGATACCGCACTGACGATCTGGAACATCGCTCGCTGGCCGTTGGTCCTGATCGTGGTGGTGCTCGCCGTCGCGATTCTGTACTACGCAACGCCGAATGTGCAGCAGCCCAAGTTCAAATGGATCAGTACCGGTGCAGCGGTCGGCATCATCGTGTGGATCCTGGCCACCGTCGCCTTCGGCTTCTACGTCGCGAACTTCTCGAGCTACAACAAGACCTACGGCTCGCTCGCCGGGGCCATCGTGTTCCTGCTCTGGTTGTGGATCACCAACTTGGCCTTGCTCTTCGGTGCCGAGCTGGATTCCGAACTCGAACGTGGCCGCCAGCTCCAAGCGGGCATCGTCGCCGAGAAGCGACTGCAACTGCCGCCGCGCGACACCCGGGTGTCGGACAAGAACGACGAAAAGGATGCAGAGGCCGTCGAGCAGGGCCGCAAACTGCGCGAGGAACACAACCCGGAACAGTGATCCGATCCTGTGTATCTCACCGCCGACGTGCGAGGATCGTCCGACTCCCCTGACGAAACGGACCCTATGCCCACCCTCCACCATGCTCCGCTCACCGGCGTCGACCCGCGCACCCTGTACCGCATCATGGCGCTTCGGGTCGAGGTATTCGTACACGAACAGAAGATCGTCGACGAGGCGGAACTCGATGGCGCGGACCTACTTTCGACGACGGAGTTGTTCTGGATTCAGGACGAGGACGCCGAGGTGTTGGCCACCCTTCGCGTCCTCGTCGACGACACGGTCCACATAGGCCGCGTCGCGACCGCGACTCAGGCCCGTGGCCGCGGTTATGCCGGACAACTCGTCGAGGCCGCATTGACGGCATACCCCGGGGTGGTCGAGATCTCCGCGCAGGCGCACCTCGAAAACTGGTACGGGCGATTCGGATTCGTTCCAGTGGGAGAGCAATACCTGGAAGCGGGAATCCCGCACGTGAAAATGCTCACCCGCGCCGATTGAGTCTGCGTCGTAGTGGTGGAATCGGTGCTCTCGGTGCCGTCAGCGCGACCCCCGAGTAGATAGCTGCGCACTACCTGCTCCACTCTCGGGCTCGATGGGCGGGAACCCCGCCGCGACGGCGTCGAGTGGAGCGTCAGTTGCAGGACACAGTCCGAGCCGACGTGGGAGAATAGTCCGGGCCGCGAGATTGCGGCGGAATAGTGTCGGATCGACGTCGGGAGCATCATGGCGAGTCCCTTTGCCCAAGGAATTGCGATGAAGCGACGCAATCCCGTTGTCGTCTGGATTCTGTTGCCGCTCATCACCTTGGGCATCTATCACTTCGTCTGGTACTACCTCATTCATCGTGAGATGGCGGACTTCGATCGCCGGAAGGTGAACGCCCCCGTCGCCGGGCCGCTGCTGGTCCTGCTCCTTCTCGGCTGGACGATCATCGCGCCGCTGATCAGCTACTACAACACCGGAAACCGCATCGCCGACGCCCAACGCGCAGCCGGCCTCCAGCCGACCTGCAGCTCGGTCGTGGGGCTTCTGCTCACCTTCGTCTTCGGACTGCAGAGTTTGTACTACCAAATGGAGCTCAACAAGATCACGGCGCGATTCAACGACGTCGAGCAGGGAACGGTAGTCCCGCTCGCTGCCTGACCGTGTGTCACGCTTCGGTCAAGCGCTCATGCAGATCCGGGGCCGGTAAGAATACGAAAGCTTTCCCCCGCTTGACTTTGGTCAGGAACCCGCGTCGCTCGAGGTCGTAGAGATCGCTACGTGCAGTTTGCATGGCAACGCCGTGTGTTCGCTGATGACTGTTCACGGTGGTTCGGCAACCACCATCTTGATCCGGCTCTCCCGCATGCCGTGCACGACGAACGCGTCGAGCTTGATGACATCGGGTTCGAGCAGCACCAGGTGTCGCAGACCCGCGTAGCCCGAGCCCACATCGTCGACGGCAATGTCGACCCCACCGCGTCTGAGTTCGGCCAGCACCGCCAGTACCCCGACCTCGTCGTCGATGGTGGCATGCTCGGTGATCTCCACGATCAGGTGCCGTCGTTGCCCGAATTCGACGAGGTGGCCAACCAACGCGAAATCGGCCAGTAGCGTTGCGGCGCAAAGATTCACGGCGAGGAACGACCCGCAGGAAGCCGAGCGGACTCCTTCAGGGCATTCATCACAGCAGATGTGTCGAGGGCTGCCCCGAGACCACAGCACACCGCGTCGGCGAACCACCTCTCGGTGGTACCGCCGCCCTCCGGAAAACGTGACAGAGCCTCGTATCCCTCGATCGAGCCGTCGACGGCGCGAACGATCGGCTGAAAAACGATGCTCGGGCCACCCGAGTCGATCACAGCCCGGATGCGACGCGATGCGTGTCGCCGGTGGGAGGCGTCCCTAGTCGGTAACACGGGCCTCTAGCCAGCGGTCGATGATCAGTGGAAACTGCATGCTGCCGGCGGAAGATCGGCGAATCGGTCCATCAAGAACTGGGCAGCTTCTCCGCCGTACCCGTCGATCAATTGTGGCCCGAAGTGGTTCGGCAACACCGCACCCTGCAGAATCGGCGGCAGTGGGTTGCTGTGGAACTCGACCGATGCACCGCGACCGCACCAGTCCTGCGCCAACTGCCGGGCCTGCCCGTACGGCACGGTGTCGTCGTTGATTCCACTGGTGATCAGCACCGGAGCGTTGGGTGTGCGTCGACCGATGCGTTGCTCGTCCAAGATCTCACCGGCCTCGGGAATGCTGCGGAGGTTCTCGAGCATCGACTTGCCGTCCTTCGTCAACGAGTCGGTGCGCAGAAACGGATGCTCGAGAATGGTGTCGCCGATGCATTCGGTCGACAGTTCGTTCAGCACCGCCTTGCCGTGATCGGTGAGCCTGCTGTCCACGAGAGGCCTCAACGTGGGGTCCCGCTCGATGAAACCGTTGAGCGCATAGCCGATCACACCGCCGATCAGCGTCCCGTCCACCTTCCCCAACACATCCAGCAGGTCGGCCGTGGGTGCGCCGGCCCACGTACCCTTCAGATCGAGTTCCGGCGCATACTCCGACGCGAGTTCTGCTGCGGCTGCTGCAGCACCGCCGCCCTGGGAGTAGCCCCAGATGCCGATCGGCGCGTCCGCATCACCCGAGAGTTCGAGTGCGGCGCGAGCACCGTCGAGAACCGCATGAGCTTGCTCCGGCCTGTTCACGTAGGTGTGGATGCCGGGTGTCCCCAATCCGATGTAGTCGGTGACGAACACGTTCGCGCCCATCGACCCCCACAGCGTCGAGGACAACAGTTCCTGATTGAACGATATCGACAATGGTTGCGTCACAGCGTTGATCGAGGTCGGGAAGGCTCGCGACGGTGCGCACTGGTCGCCTTGGCCCACCGTCCCCGGTGCCACGACGATCGTCGGACGCGGGCCTGCACCCCGCCACGGCACCTCGGTGTCGATGAACGTACCCGTCACTCCGACGGGCGCGCCGTCCGCCGTTCGGGAGGTGTACATGACGCGCTGCGCCTGCGCCGGATACACACCGTCCGCACCGGGCAGCGCAGCGAACAACGACATCGGTTGCGTCCGAACGATGGATCCCGGACTCTCGTCGAGTTGCGCAGGTGGGACGTAGAAGTCGTCGACGGGATCGGCATGCGCCGTCGAGGTGCCGAGCGCGGTCACCGAGGACGCCAGCAGTGCGCTGCCCACGAGAACACGAATCATGGTGCGATACGGATGCATTGGACTCTTTCTTTCGAGTGTCAGATGACGGTGCCGAGGTCGCGGGCGACGATGTTGTCCAGTGCTCGTTCGGCGAGCGCAGCGATGGTCATGGACGGGTTGCAGGCCGCGGTGTTGCCGGGCATCAGCGCACCGTCGAGCACGTACAGTCCGCGTTGGCCGTGCACGCGGCCGTCGAGATCGCACACCGGGCCCATGTTGGCCCCGCCCAACGGATGCCAGGTGGACGGGAACAGCGCATTGGTGTCGGTGAGAACGCTGCCCGTACCGGCGATGCGACGAACCGTAGGGTCGATGGATCCGTCCTGAATGACGGAGTCGCCGTTGGCCGGCCAGTGCAATCGGGCCTGGTCTCGCGCGGAGTCGTAGCCGAAGTGGCCGCGCCCGTCGCTGACTCCGTAGCCGACGAGCATGGTGCTGCGGGCATCGAAGGACAGTGGCGGTATCGATGCCTGGATGACGGTGTGCGCAGTGCGCGGGTCGTCCCAGTTCAAGCTGCCGAACACCACCGGACCACCCTGCGGCGCACCGAATTCCTGCTCGATGCTGGACCACACGTAGATGCGATCGGCATTGGTGCCCCAGCCCTGCCCGAGTTCGTCCGGCAGATCGGCGATGGCCCCGGTTGCGCTCGCGCGAACGAGCATCTTGGTGGTGTTGAGGCTTCCCGCCGCCATGATCAGTGCCCCGGTGGTGAGGATTTTGTTCTCCAACACCGTTCCGTCGGAATCGATTCGGTCGACGTGGACGATCCAGCGGCCGTCGGCAGCGCGCTCGACGTGTGTGACGTTGTGCTGCGTCGCCACCGTGGCCAGACCGGTCGCCTCGGCGGCCGCAATGTAGGTGACGTCGACAGAATGCTTGCCGCCGTTGTTCACTCCGAACGCGCCGGCACCGTTGGTGTACGACGGCGTCATCACCCCGCGGGTCTCGTCGAGTGCGAAGTTCCAATCGATCGGCATCGGAATCTTCGACACCGGCAGTCCCGCCCGACGCGCACTGTCCGCGAACACCCGCGCCGCTCGATAATTGGGAGTGTCGATCAACTCGTCGGGCGCCTGCGCGAGCTGCAGCATCCGCGCGACCCGGGGGTAGTGCACTGCGTTCAACCTCGTCCAGTCGAGCTCGACCGGAAAGTGCGTCTCGAACACGGCCTGCGACGGCTGCAGCGTCATCCCCTGATAGATCAGGGATCCGCCGCCCACACCCGCGGCGCACAGTGCGGTCATGTTGTCGCCGGGGACGGCCTCGAGCAGGCCGACATACGGATCGAACGGAACGGGCCTACCGAACAGATTGGGGCTGGAGCCGTACCACAGCATGCGCTTGTCCGGCGCGGTTGCGTTGGGGAAGGTGTCTGCATTCGGCCCTGTGGGCCAACGTCTTCCGCGCTCGAGCACCAGAACGGGAATGCCGGCCTCGGCCAAACGCAGTGCTGCGACGCCGCCGCCGAACCCCGATCCGATCACGACGACGCGATGGTCCTCGCGAGTGAGCCGAACCCGAGTTCTGGTACCGGTGGCCGCGCGAGCCACGCCGGTACCCGCCACCGCGGCCAGCCCTGCAACCGCAGTAGCCCCCAGAAATGACCGCCGGTTCAGATTCGACACGTTCCCCCCACAGTCGCGGATGCGCACGCGCCGAGACTCGGGTCACAGGTACGCGCCGTGCAAAACTAGACAGAAGGGCCCGCAGGTGTCAAGTTTTTGAGGCTAGGTAAGGGGCAGGACGGGAATCAACCACCGCTCGAGGTACCGACGCAAACCGTCGTCCTCGTGAATGGAGGGGTCGTCGAACAGGATCACCGACAGCCCCACCCGCACGATGACCCCGTCGATACCGTCGAACTGCCCGGAATCGAATCCGGGATTGCGCTCGACGTAGCCGTCCAGGAACTGACGAACCACCGGTTGCGCACGATCCATCATGTCCGCGTCGAACAGTGGATTGGCGTTGCCCGAACGCAACAACGAATTGAGAACCGGTTCGCGCCGAATGAGATTGCGCGCGGCGACGATCGTCTCGACGATGAACTCCGTCGACGTCTCGGCCTGATCGGCCTTCTCCCTGATTCCGCCCAGTACCTCGACGATGAGCCCGACCATCGCCTCGGAAACCACGTCCTCGCGTGTGGTGAAGATCGAATACACCGTCTGACGAGTGACACCAGCAGCACGAGCCACCGCCGCGATCGTGACACCCTCGAAGCCGGACTCGGCGATCAAGCCGAGTGTGGCATCGAGAATCTTCTGCTTGGACCGCATTGTCCGATTATGACGCCACGGGCGGACGGTATGCTCGCGCTGTTCGACACAGGGGGTTCGCGACTTGAACGACGAGACGACGGCCGCGTCGATGCGGCGAACGATCACCGGCACCACCAGCGGAGATCTCGAAGCACTCGAAGCCGACGGGCTGATCCACGCACGGGGAATCCCCTACGCCACCGCCCAGCGTTTTCGGCGGCCCGAACCGGTCGACACCCCGGATACGACGCGCGACGCCACCCGCCGCGGCCCGGCCTGCGTTCAATTGCCCTCCCGGCTCGACAACGTCACCGGTCCGATGATCGACCGGCTCGAACAGAGCGAGGACTGTCTCGTACTGTCGGTGACCGCTCCCTCTGCGGCCGAGGGACTTCCGGTCATGGTGTGGCTGCACGGGGGCGGCTACGTCTCCGGCGGCGGGGAGGCCGAGAAGTACGACGCAGACCACCTCGTCCGGGAAGGCGTCGTGGTCGTCAGCGTCACCTTCAGGCTCGGCGGCTTCGGTTACCTGACGCCGAAAGAGTCAGGGGACAGCAACATCGGTGTTCAGGATCAGATCGCAGCACTGCGCTGGGTGTCGAGAAACATCGCTCGATTCGGCGGCGACCCGACCACTGTGACCCTGTTCGGTCAGTCCGCGGGCGGCGATGCCATTCTCTCGCTGATGGCGTGCGAGGTGGCCGCAGGGTTGTTCACGAGGGCAATCGTGCAGAGCGCACCGCTCGGATTGCGCTCGGGCCGTTCGGCGCTGTACGACACGGCACGAAAGGCTTTCGCGGGTCGGTTCTCCACGGACCCGGCCACCGCACCTGCGTCGGAGGTGCTCGATGCAGAGCGTGCCGTGACGCAGGCCGTGCGCAGATTCGGTGCCGCAGGCGGAATGCCGTTCGGGCCGGTTGCTCACCTCGAGCCACTGTCCGGTGATCCCGACGCCGCCCTGCGCAAGAGCGCCACTCGCGTCGAGCTTCTGATCGGTCACACCAGGGACGATGCTGCGCCGTTCGTCGACATCGTGTCGAACACCCTGCGGCTCAATCGTTTCGGGATTGTCAGTTCGGTGCTCACCGCTCCGGTGGTCCGTCTGGTCCACCAACACGCTGTTCGGCGTGGACGGAATGGTGAAGATGTGGCATCGCGCGGGTGGTCGAGTCGCGTCGTACCGAGTCGACTGGGCACCGAAAGGTGCACCGTTGGGGGCATGTCACTGCATCGAATTGCCGTTGCTGTTCGGTGACGCCTGGTCGGACGCACCCATGCTGGCCGGCCACACACCGCCGACGGCGTTGGCCGCCACGGTACGTCGGACATGGGCGGCATTCGCCAGAGACGGAGTTGCCGGGTTGCCCGCCCGCTCATTGGTGTTCTGACGGACAACTACTTCAGCTCGATCTGACTGCCTCTCATCGCCGGCGCTCCCAATGCCGTTGTCCAGGAGGGAATATTCGAAGGCGAGACCCCGAGCCTGTTGGCGTAGACGACCTCGAGCGTGCTGCGTTCGACATCGGATCCGGCGTATGCAGCCGGTGTCGCAGGAAACACCCGGCCGTCGGCAGAGGTGGCACCCGCATCCTGCGGCCCGGGGTTGCGCGAGGGCACCTGGTACGAACCGTCGTTGAACGAGCCACCCGGATACTGCGGAGAATTCTCGCCGCTGCCCGGAACTGCGCTCGGCAGACACCTCGGCCCACGGTCGTCCAAGAATCGCGGTTCGTCCTGGTTCGGCAGGTAGCGCCCCTTGGGATTGACGAACTCAGCGGTTCCCTGGATGCCGGGAAACTCGCTGTCCGTCTCGAGCACCTCGGGAATCTGGGGCGTCACGGCGACGATCTGATCGAGGAAGCAGTCGACGGTCGGGATGTACTCCTCGAGCGTTTCGAGCAGCTCCCGGGAATCGGCCGCCAAGCTGATGATGTTTTCGGAGTTGGCCGCGAGAAAGTCCGCAGTGGTCGAGGAACTCGAGGTCACCGACGCGATCAGGGTATCGATCGCGGGACGGCGTTCGACGACCGTGTTTCCCGTGACCCGGAGGTTGTCGAGAGCGTCGACCACCGACGGTAGGGCGTCGGAGTAGGTGTCGGCGAGGTCTGCGACACCTCGAATATCGTCCTGGAGCGCAGGCATCTCTGCGTTCACCTGCGCGAAGATGTTCTCGAGCCGGTCGATCGTGGAACCCAGTTGCTCGCCTCGCCCGGACAGCCCTTGTGCCAGCGCACCGAGGGTGTTGGCCAGGTCCTGCGGAGGGACCGCTGCGAGCAGGGGCTGCAGGCCGTCGAGCAACGCTCCCACCTCGATCGCGTTACCACTGACATCCTGCTCGAGCACCGAGCCGTCGACGATGGGGTCGGCGGGTCCGGCTGGATCGAGCAGGGCGACGTACCGCTCTCCGAAGAGAGTCTTGGGCAGCAGACGTGCAGTGGCCGCCGACGATATTTCGGGGGCGTAGGACGGCGTGATGGCCAGATGTGCAACGACGGCACCATCACGCGCAGTCGTCGAATCGACATGCCCGACAACGATTCCACGAAACTTGACGTCCGCACGTTGCGGTAGCGCGTTGCCCGCGGAGTCCAGGATCAGGTCGACGCGGACCACATAGTCGAACGTTCCGTCGTACCGGGTGACGCTCCACCCGATGAACAGCGCCAACACCACGAAGAACGCGGCACCGAGCGGGATGGTGGTCGAACGTCGGTGCGCCTCGATCATGCCGAGCCCTTGCAGCCTGAGTGATTCATGCCATACTCCTTAGGGAATGACGTTATCGTCACGCATGGCGCTATCGTCAGTCAAGTCCCCCGGCACCCTGCCGCGCACAGTCGCCCAACTTCGAGGAACAACATGACCAGCAGCAACGACGTCGGATCCCCCACGCTCGATGTGGACGTCGTCATCATCGGATTCGGCCCCACCGGAGCAACCGCCGCCAACTTGCTGGGCCAGCGCGGTATACGTACCGCCGTCGTCGAGCGCGACATCTCCATCTATCCGCGCCAACGTGCGATCGCCTCGGACGAGGATGCCCACCGGGTGTGGCAAGGCCTGGGACTCTTCGACGACATGCTTGCCACCATGTCGGCCGACGTTCGGGTGCACTTCAAGCACGGCGACAAGACATTCCTGTCGATGACCTCCTCGCAGAGCCATGATCAGGGAGTTCCCGGTATGTGCTACTACCACCAACCCGAGCTCGAACGTGTGCTGAGGCAGGGCATCGAGCGGTTCCCTACCGTCACCGTCATGCCGGGGTACGACGCGATCGACCTGACTCAGGACGAGCAGAGCGTGACCGTCACGCTTCGCCCGGCCGACGGTAGCCCGGACCGAACCATCACCGGCCGCTACGTGATCGCCTGCGACGGTGGTTCGAGCTCTATCCGCAAACTTCTCGGAATTGCTCTGCCCGGCAAGCACATCGAGGAGCCGTGGTTCGACATCCAACTGCGAGCGTGGTACGACCTGCCCGTCGATGCACCGTTGGACTTCACCTTCATTTCCGATCCGCATCGCCCGGGCGTCGACTGCCCCTGCCCCATGGGATACCACCGCGTCGAATTTCGGGTCAACAAGGGCGAGACCGTCGAGCAGCTGCAGACCGAGGAGGGCCTACGCGGCCTGCTGGCCGAACGCGGCATCGATTACGACAAGGTGGAGATCTACCGGAGCTGGGGGTACACCTTCCATATCCGCCAGGCCGAACAGTGGAGAAAGGGGCGGGCGTTTCTGGCCGGCGACGCCGCACACATCATGCCGCCGTTCGCCGGGCAGGGCGTCTCGTCCGGAGTCCGCGACGTGGCGAACCTGTGCTGGAAACTCGACGCAGTCCTCAACGCCCACGCGGACCCGAGCTTGCTCGACACGTACGAGCCCGAACGCCGACCGAACGTGCAGCAACTGACCGACTTCTCGTTGCGCATCGGGAAGTTGGTGATGCTCGAGAATCGCACGGCAGTCCGTCTGCGGGACAGCGTGATTCGGCTCGCCATGAAGCTGCCTACCTTGGGGCCCCTGATCAAGAGCAATGGACTCAAACCTCGATACGAACTCGGAACCACGGGCGGATTCTTCGGCCGTACCGCGTTGCGACGCAGCCCGCGGGGAACTTTCATCGCTCAACCGTGGGTCACCGGATCGGATCTGACCCCGGTGCGGTTGGACACCGTACTGGACAACAAATGGACCTGGGTGGGCTTCCCATCGGCACCGATTCCGCAGCCACTCGCCGATGCAGGCGTGAACGAGGTGAAACTCGAATACTCCTCTGCCGTAGCAGCTCACGACGTCGCCGCCGGACACTACGTGGACAGCGAGGGCACGTTGGAGCGGCAGATGCAGCGCTCGCGAGCGCAGGGTTTCCTCGTTCGGCCCGACAGGTTCATCTACGGCAGCGATCGAGAGATCTCGTCGGACGACTACGCCCGGGTGGCGGCGGTGGTCGCCGGACTACAGCTCAGCGGCACCGCATAGCGCAGTAGACCGAGATGCAGAAAGGGGAGTGGTTGTCGTTGGGCGACAACCACTCCCCTTTTTTGCTACGTCAGAGCTGTATATCGGCGAGCACGCCGGCAACAACGAAACCTCCGGCGATGGCGCAGCCTGCTACGCGCGTGCGCTGCGGCAGATACGCGGTCAGAGCGAAGGCACCGGTGTCCCAGACATCGACGGCCACCCCGGCGCGCAGCAACGGGCGCACCAACTTCGGTGCGTACCTGGTGGCTGCGTACAGCCCACCACCGATGTAGATCTCACGGATTCCGAAGGTGCGGGCGGCAGCGCGCGTGGTTGCCACAGCGGCGTCGGGTCCGGCCAGGAGTTCGTTGGCGCGAGTGGGCGCGATCATATGCGCGATTCCGATTGCCGCACGGCCCAACCCGACGATTTCGGGAAGGCGTCGTACAAGTGTGGAGCCGATAGCCATGAGTACATTCCTTAGGTAGTGGAGACAGCGTTCTCGCGAGCCAACCGCCGGAGCAGACCGACGGGCTTCTTGATGCCGAATGCGACGATGGTGGTGCGGCCGTCCTCGTGGGTCCACCGCAGCAGCGCGGACCCGTCGTCGACGGATCCTTCGAGAACGGTCGGATCGCCCTGCAGTGGAAGAGGACCGACCACCTTGATGGACAACCCTAGGATCTCGGTCCAGAAATAGTCGTCGGTGGGTGCGCAGGTCGGTTCGACGCCGAGAGCGGAGGCCGCAGCAACCTTGCCCTGCGCGACGGCATTCGACCAGAACGGTGCCCGACGCGACGCCGTCCGCGCGTACGCGACATCTCCGGCGGCAAAGATGCCAGGAACAGCTGTGGCGCAACGGTAGTCGATCCCGACCCCGATCCGGTCCGCGATACCGGAACCGTCCAGCCAACCCGTCTGCGGCTCATCGCCGGCGCAGGTGACAACAAGATCGGCGGTCAGCGTTCGATCTGCGATCTCGACACCGGTGACGGGATCACCGACCAACGTGACGGGGGCGTCCGCACGAACGAACTCGACCGAGGCAGCCTCGGCCCGGGCGACTATCGCGTCGGAGAGGAAGGAACCCAACAGCCGCTGCAACGGTGGATCCACATCGACGACGGTCACCGCGATCCCGCGTGCAGCGCAGGCGCTGGCGACCTCCATGCCGAGGAACCCGGCACCCACCACCACTGCGGTCGAGGCCTCGTCCAGTGTCGGACGCAGGGCGCGGACGTCCGCGAAGGTCCGCAGCACCGTTTCGCCCGCCTGATCCGGACCGGCGATGCGCCGGGCAGCCGCTCCCGTGGCCACGATCAGAGCGTCGTAGGGAACGTCGATTCCGGCAGTCGTGGTGACCACTCGTCGGGTCGTGTCCATCGACACCGCGGGATCGACGATCGCTGTGATGCCGAGATCCGACAGGTCCCACGTTTCGGCCTCGGCTGCTTCACCTTTGAGCACATGCTTCGACAACGGCGGTCTTGCATAGCAGCCGTCGTCGTCGGCACCGATCATGGTGATCGGACCCTGGTGCCCACGGGCGCGGAGCTCGCGAACGGCGGTGCACCCGGCGATGGAGTCTCCGACGACGACGATGCGACGGTCGGCGGCGCTCACTTGCTCTCTCGGAGAGCCGCTACCGGGCACGCGCCGATCGCCGAACGT
Organism: uncultured Rhodococcus sp.; assembly: GCA_963517305.1. Classification (GTDB taxonomy): domain Bacteria; phylum Actinomycetota; class Actinomycetes; order Mycobacteriales; family Mycobacteriaceae; genus Rhodococcoides. Next base: position 42,715 of record CAUQEL010000023.1, on the reverse strand, counting down.
GCTGCGGAAGCATGGTCTTCGGGTATGTCGTCGCCGTCGAAGGCGTAGTGAAGCTCGCCCTCGTCGTCCAGGCTGAAGACCTTGGGAGCTTGATCGGCACAGATCCCATGCCCTTCGCATCGATCCCAGTCGACGTCGATTCTCATTGCGGTGTCCCTTCTGCAGCCACCAATTTCAGCGGCAGGCGTTCGTATCGGTGAATGACGTTGTTGACGGCCCTTTTCGGTGTTCCCGAGGGCACGAATCGTTCGACTCGGCGCGCCAGCACACGGAGCATCGTCTGCGCCTCGAGACGCGCCAGCCCTTGACCGGCGCAGCCGTGCGTACCCGAACCGAAGCCGATTTGGCGGGCCGCATCGCGGGTGATGTCGAACGCGTCGGGGTTGTCCCATTCCCGCTCGTCGCGGTTCGCCGATGCGTAGATCACCAGCACGCGGGCCCCTGCAGGAATTCTCGATCCGCCGATATCGGCGTCGCGCACAGCCCGTCGAGAAAATGCTCGGATGGGTGACTCGTACCGGACGACCTCGTTGACGGCGTTGGGAATCAGGTCCGGGTTCTGCCGTATCGCCTGCCATTGCTCGGGATGTCGAGCGAACAGGTCCAGCGCGCCGGAGATCGCTCCGATGGTGGTGTCGAGTGATGGGCCGAGGTAGTCGATCATCAGTGCCGGGCACGCCGACTTCTCCAGTCGATTCTCGTCGGCCGCGATCAGCACGTCCTCGCCCATACTTCCGGGCAGGACCGACCGCTCGCGCACCACCCGCCTGGAGAAGCTCAGCATCTCGGTGGCGGCCTTCACCGCGGTCGCAGAATGTCGATTGACGGGGCCGAGGGAATCGAAGGTTGCGCCGGCCCAACGGAGTAGGTCTTCGCGGCCGTCTTCCGGCCAGCCGACGAGGTCCGGAACGATCGACATGGGCAGCGCCGTTGCGAGGTCGTCGACGCCGTCGACGAACTGCTTGCTCAACGCGGCGTCGACGATGCTTTCTGCCTTCTCCGAGATCGCCGTGGTCATCTTCCGAACTGCCTTGGGAGTCAGACGATGTGCCAGAACCGCGCGCTTCGAGGTGTGTTCGTCGCCATCGCTGTTGAGGGTCGTGCCCCGGCCGAGCCGGTTGGCAATGGGATTGAGCGCGACGCCGTCCCCGGAGACGAAGGTCTCGTCGTCGAGCAGCACTGTCTTGCACTCGGCGTACCGCGGGATCGCGAACACCTGCTGGCCGGGGAGCCACACCACCGGGCCGAGTTCTCGCAACCTCGCGTAGTGCGGGTACGGATCGAGAATGGCACCGGTGGAGTAGATGTTCGTTCGGTACTGGGGAATCGAATCAACATGGGTCATGTGCAAGTCCTCGATGCAGGTCAGTTTATGACGATATCGTCACCCATGAGAGCGTCGCCAGTCAAGGTTTTTGACGAAATCGTCATATTTGACAGGCGATAGGCTGGCCTCACAACCTGTCGAGTAGGAGCAGCCCGTGGTCGAAGGCAACCGTGTCGCGCGCCGAAAGGCTCGCACCAGATCCGCTCTCGTCCGGGCCGCGCAAGGCTTCCTGGCGAGCGGCAACACCAACGCACCCGTTCTGGAGATAACTCAAGCCGCCGACGTCAGCAACGGATCGTTCTACAACTACTTCGAGACCAAAGAAGAGCTGTGGCAGGCGGCCATCGACGCGGCCCTCGAATCCGCAGGCGACTACCTCGACTCACTCACCGTGGGCCTGGACGACCCGGTCGAAAAGTTCACCCAGTCCTTCAGGCTGTCCGGACGACTCTTCCGCCTCGAGCCGCAACTGAGTCTCGTGCTGCTCAATTCCGAGCCTGCGGCATTCGCCGCAGCCGGCGGCCTGGCACCGCGTTCACGCCGCGATATCGAATCAGCCGTCGCTCAAGGGCGATTCGATGTGGACGACGCAGATGTCGCACTCGCGATCGTGGCCGGTTCACTGCTGTCCATCGGACGATTGCTGCTCGCCCAACCCGAGCGCGACGAGGCGGCAACCGTGGACGGCACGACGCAACGGGTCCTGCGGGCACTGGGGATCTCCGCCGACGAGGCCGAAACACTGTGCAGCCGAGACCTTCCGACGTCCTACAGCGGCGGAGTGCACGCGGCCATCGACCCCACGTCGGACGCCGGCGATCGGAGTCGCTGATTCGGCTCAGCCGATGACCGGCAGGCGGTCCTCGGTCAAGAGGTCGAGTTCTGCCTGCATCACCGAGTGAACGCGGTGCGCGAAGTCCTCCGCGGACTCGTCGGGCTCGGGACGCATGGGCGCGAGAACCGACGTCTGCAGCTTCGTCGGTAGCGGGAGATACGGAAGCAACCCGACCACCCCGATGTTGACGCCCCAGGGAATGGAAATCGACAGCGGCAGCGTCTTGACCCGGAATGACGACTTGTGCAGCCGAAGCGCTTTCGCGATGCGCTGTCCGCTGCTCAGAACGAGGAGCGACTCACCCGCTCCCGCGGTCACCACCGGAACGATCGGCACCCCGGCCTCCATTGCCAGACGTGCGTAGCCGCTGCGACCGGCGAAGACGATCTCGTTGCGTTGCCGCCACGACTTCAGCGCATCGAGGTCGCCGCCGGGGAACACCAGCACATTGTGTCCCTCGTCGAACGCATCGAGGGCGTTCTGTCGACCGGCCGGCCGAGCGCCGAACGGCTCCACCAATTTTCCGGCACGCAGTGTCCACGCGATCTGGTGCGTCAACGCGATCACTTCCCTGGACAGGTCCAGATCGTCGTACGCCGCCGCGAACGCGAAGACGTTCAGATCGATCACGCCGCCGAACCCGTGATTGCACACGAACAACACGGGCTCGTCGGGAACCGGTTGCGCGACCGACACTTCGAGCCGGTTGTACAGACGAACCGCATTGATTCCCATGGCCCGAATCGCGCGAGGTACTTTGTGCATGGCCGCACTCTAGCCGGGTGCACTCGCATCCATACGAGGGTTCGCCTGCGGTCTAGGTGGCGGCAGCGAAGTAGCGGCTCCACTGCGAGTTCAGAAAGCCGCTGAGGGACGCCCCTGCCGCGGACGCCGAATCTGCGGTACGCCACGCAACGTGTCCGTCGGGTCGCACGAGCACGGCCCCGACCTCGCCCACCTCGTACAGGTCGATCAGGTGCCTGCGCTCGGTGCCGGACGGCGCGTCGGCTGCAACCGTGACCACTCCCGGCCCGCTTGCTGCGAGCGTCGAGACCACCGGGGCCCACTCGTCACCGGCAAACGTCAACAGCGTCAACCTGTTCGGATCCAGAGCGTCGTGCGCGTCCACGAGCGTGCCGTCCACCGACAGCACCGCATGCGGAAGGCGGGCACCCGGATAGGTGGTGGGCACGTAATCGACGACGTCCTCGGCCGGCGTGCTCGACGAGTCCCGTGCGATCAGCGGACCGGAGTAGAGGTAACCGAACTGCAGGCCCGTGGACACGAAGTGCTCCACTTGGAGCGGAATGGCGTCGGCGATCTGCTGCCGCAACCCGGCGGCTCCGGCGACCTGTGGGTTCAGCCTGCGGGAGCGGCTCATCTGTTTCCGCGTGGCCGCGGCAGCGAGCGGGGCGATGAATCGGCCGGGGATCTTGTTCAGCGGCGCACGGTCCATCGCAGTGGTGGCCTTGGCCAGCATGACGTTGGTGATGCCTACCTTCTTCCCGATGGCATCCATCCGAAAGTGGTTGTCCACACTCTGTTTCGCGAACTTCTCCACCACCGGGCGACGTTCGGTGTCGTAGGTGTCGAGCAACGAATCCGACGCGGCTCCCGACAGGACCGCGTCGAGCTTCCAGACGATGTTGTGGGCGTCCTGAACTCCCGAGTTGAGCCCGAAGCCGCCGGTATGCGGGAACCGATGCGCAGCGTCGCCGAGCAGCAGGAGTCGCCCCCGCCGAAAGCTGTCGGCCGTCTGCGAGGTCATCACCCACGTGCCCGTCGACTCCAACTCGAAGTCGTTGCCGTTCAGCACCTTCGGCAGCGTCTCGGCCCAGAACTGCCTACCGTTGCGGGCGATCTCCTGATCGGGATGCAGATACGCCGTCATCAGAATGTATCGATGTTCGGCGTGGGCGATGAGCACTCCACACAGTTCAGGCGTGTAGATCCAACTCAGCAACGGCCGGGCATCGTCGGGAAAGAGAGTCTCGGAGGTGAAGAAGGCGCTACCCATGTTCGCCAGAACCGGGCCGGACAGGGAGATTCCGGCCGCATCACGAGTCGGGCTGTTCGCGCCGTCGCACGCGAGCACGTACTGCGCCCGTATCTCGGAGGAATCCCCAGCTACCGTGACGCGGACACCGTCCACGGCCGGGTCGACCGACCGCACATCGACACCGCGACGAAAATCGACCAACGGCTCCGCCTCGATCGCGTCCCACAACACCGGCATCAGAATGTGCTGGCCGATGTGCGAGACCATGAACGGGCTCTGGCTCTCGACGATGGCCTTGCGTTCGGGATCCGAGAGCAGATCGATCGACCCGATCGCGTTGTCGGCCAGACCGCCGTACCAGCTGATCAGGTTGACGGTCTCGTGCGGCGGCGACATCGCCGCAATCGACTTCGCCAGCTCCGGGCTGTACTCGTTCCAGATTTCCAACGTGCGGGCATTGATCACATGCGCAGCCGGATGGAACAGTGGTTTCTCCCGACGCTCGAGGACGATGCTCCGAATTCCTCTGCGAGCCAACAGAAGTGCTGCAGTGGTTCCCGCTGGCCCCGCCCCGATGATGACGACGGGTGCGGTCATCGGACCACGGTTCTCTGGATGCCCAGATCGATGGCACCGTCCGCGGTCCTGATGCCGGCCGTGACGACGTCGTCCACCGACAGATACTTCGGGTTCTTCGCCTGGCGCGCGAAGAAGAACTTCCACTTGAGAGCAGGCGGAATCAGCTCGCCGACCTTCTGCACGAACTTCGGCGGAGCGGAAATCGCTGTGCCGATGGGTGTTCCGGTGAGTAGTACGTCACCGGCGGTCATGTTCTGGAACCTGGCCAGCCTGGTGAGCGCCTCGGCGGGCGGAGTGATCAGGTCGTTGCCGATCGTCTGATCCTGACGCGATTCTCCGTTGACGGCGAGGCTCATGTGCAACTCGGGGATTCGGCGCAGTTCGTCGTTGTCGAGGAGCACCAAGCGTGGACCGAGTGGCGTGAACGTGGGATACGACTTGCTCTCGTACACCTGCACTTTGGTCAGCTGGATCTCACGCGCAGAGACGTCGTTGGCGACCACCAACCCGGCGACATACTTCGACAACGTGCCGTCGGTGACCGTTGTTCCGATCGGAATTTCTGCTCCGATCACGACCCCCAGTTCGATCTCGTAATCGAGCAGAGCGACCTCGGGTGGCTGCCTGATGGGATCGTAGGGTCCACTGATCGAGGCCGACGACTTGCGGAAGAACGTGGGCTGCAGAGTCTTCGGGTCCGAGCCGGCGTCGATGGCATGCGACCGATAGTTGAGCAGCTGCGCCACCACCCGACACGGAGCGGTGACGGGAGAGACGAGCTCGAGTTCGGCGACACTCGTGCCAGGGCCCGACGCGGCGGTGATGGCCTCGCGGTCGGCGAGCAGCTGCCCGGTGGTCTCGGCCGTCGTGTCGATCTCGATCGCGCGGTCGCCATCGAGACGCCACCAGGCATCGGCGGTACGGATTACGTTGACAGGCATAGCTTTGAAGTCCCCCTACAGAGTTTTCGGTGTGATGGTCTTCTTGTTGGCTATCACCGGACGCCCGGGCCGAGTTCCGGCTTCGCGCCGACGAAGCTCTTCGTGGGGCACGCCGTTGCGTAGCTGACTGAGCAGATAATCGGGATCGATGTTGACGCCGATCGGGTTCTTCGCGAACTCCTCGGTGAAGAAGAACGCCGCGGTGTTGTCGGGGTCGAAGTTCTCGACCTGGAACTCGAGACGAATCCCGTCGGGATCCTCGTAGTAGAGCGAGATCGTCGGCCCGTGGTTGATGGACCACACCGGGAGAATGCCCAGACGCTTGAGCCGAACGTAGTTCTCGAGGAGCCGTTCGAGCGAGACGAAGGTCAACGCGATGTGGTCGATTCCGTAGGCCTTGCGCCGTAGCTTGGCCAGTGGGAAGAGGAACCGCACCGGCTTGGGAACCGCGACGATCGCCAGGCGGTGCGACTCGTCGTCCCAGGTCAAGAACGTGATCTGCTCGTCCTGGTACGCAATCTCGGCACCGAACACCGTGCCGTACCACCGCACCATCTCCTCGGTACGAGCGGACTTCACCACCCAGTGGGCGATGTAGTCGGGGCCGACCCGCGACGGCGCTCGGCCCTGTTCTTCCTGCGTCGAACTCATCGAACTCGCCTCTCCTCGGCACCGCTGATGTGACCTACGCTACGACGGGTTTGACTATCGGTCAATCTATTGATGATCGGTCAAACAGGCAGGCCGTTCGTGCACTAATGTCGGATCGGTGTCGACCAACGCGTCCCCCGGTGCCGAGCGGTCCCGCCGCGCCCGTCCCCGGATGGACCGTCGCCAGGCCCTGATCGACGCGGCCATCGAGCTACTGGCCGAGGGCAACAGTGCCGACATCAGCGCAGCAGCGATATCGCGTCGCGCAGGGGTGGCCCACGGGCTGCTGTTCTACTACTTCACCGACAAACAGGGTCTCGTCGCGGCCGCGTTGGCCGACGTCCTGACGAAGCTGGCCGAATTCCAGGAACCCCAGGCCGGTGAGCAATCCGTGCGGTCTCGCGTGGAAGGCTTCGTCCGACGCCACATCGAGTTCCTCGAACGTCACCGCGCCCTCTACGTCCGGGTGATTCGTGAGGGAGAACTGGGCGATTCCGTCGTCGAAGACGCCGTCCGGGAAGCCCGCGCAGAGGGTGCCCGCCAGGTGGCAGCCCTCGCCGAACTCTCGGAACCCCTGTCTCCGTTGCAGAGTGCCGCGATCTCCGGGTGGACCGGCTTTCTGGACCGGACTGCCGATGCGTATTTCGACACCCCCGACCTCGAACTCGATGCGGTGGTCGAACTGGTCGTCGACACCTTCGAGACGGTCGTGGGGGCAACGCATCCTCGTCCCGACGGAGACGAATGAGGTCAATACGACCAAGATTCGTCGCAGCAGGTGCCCATGAACCGTGCAATCTGCACGGTTTCTGACGCATCACTTGCGCAGCAGGGGAAGCGGCTGGTCCACTGTCCCCCATCGCAGCTCAGTTGCACCCATCCGGCGATTCGCAACCCGAACGCCCGCCCGGACCACTGGACCACACTCGGTCCCGCGTCGTCCGCTCTTCTCACGTGCCCTTCGGCCTCGGCCGGCATCAGGACGTTCTTCATCGTCGATTCAGGAGCCATCCGTCATGACCAGCATCAGCCCCGCCGACCGTCGATCGCCGATCGGTGATGGCCAAGACCTGCACGACATCGCGCAGCGAGTGCTGTGGCTGTCGACCTCGATGATCCACCATGCCAACAGGATTCGACCGAACCCCACCGGGCTGAAGGTCGGCGGACACCAGGCATCGTGCGCGTCGATGGTGTCGATCATGACGTCGCTGTGGTTCGAGCAACTGCAATCGGGAGACCGCGTGTCGGTCAAACCCCACGCCTCCCCGGTGCTGCACGCGATCAACTACCTCCTCGGCGAACTGGACGAGAAGTATCTGACGACGCTCCGCGCCTACGGGGGTCTGCAGTCCTACCCGTCGCGCTCGAAGGACCCCGACACCGTCGACTACTCGACCGGCTCGGTGGGAATCGGTGCCACCGCACCGATCTGGGGTGCGATGTCGAGACGCTTCGTCGAGGACCGCTTCGGCCCGGACGACTCCGCACGAACCGGCTTCAGCGGACGGCAGTACTCACTGGTCGGTGACGCCGAACTCGACGAAGGCGCCGTATGGGAAGCGATCATCGACCCGGGTATCGCAGAACTCGGCGAGATCGTCTGGATCGTCGACCTCAACCGTCAGTCCCTCGATCGCGTCGTGCCGAACATCGCCGCCCGCCGTCTCGAGAAGATGTTCGACGCCGCAGGGTGGCAGGTCATCACCGTCAAATTCGGCCGACTGCTCGAAGACCTGTTCGCTCGACCCGGTGGCGATGCTCTCCGCACCCGAATCCTGGACATGCCGAACCCCGAGTACCAACGGCTGCTGCGCTGTACGGCCGACGAAGTGCGCACCCGGCTGCCCGGATCGGGGCCGGACGCGCAGACGATCGCAGACCTGATCGCCGACCTCGACGACACCGTGTTGACCGAGTCGATTCGCAACCTGGGCGGACACGACCTGGATGCGTTGCGCGAGGCCTACTCTCGCATCGACGACACCCGACCGACCGTGATCGTCGCGTACACGGTCAAGGGTTTCGGACTGCCCACCCAGGGACATCCGCAGAATCACTCCTCGCTGCTGACCGTCGACGAGTACGCCGAGCTCGCACGCAGCCTCGACCTGGATCCCGCTGCGCCGTGGGGCCGCTTCGAACACGACAGCGCACCGGGCCGACTGTGCGCCGCCACCGCGGAACGGCTACGCCGCGAACCGATTCCGGCGTCGACTCCTCCCGCCGTTCCCACCGACATCGGCCGAACTCCCAAGGGCACCGCCACCACTCAGGCCGCCCTGGGCCGCACGCTGATAGACCTCACCCGCGAGGCCCCGGAAGCAGCGAAAAGGGTTGTCACAGTGAGCCCGGACGTCAGCTCCACCACCAACCTCGGTGGCTGGGTCAACAAGGTCGGCGTGTGGTCCTCATCCGATCGACACGACTGGTTCGGTGACGACGCCGAAACGATCATGCACTGGCGCGAGGGGCCGAGCGGTCAGCACATGGAACTCGGCATCGCCGAGACCAACCTCGTGGGACTGATGGGCGAACTCGGTGCCACATGGAGCCGGTGGGGACAGCCGCTGTTCCCGATCGGCGTCATGTACGACCCGTTCGTCGAACGCGCCCTCGAGCCGTGGTCGTACGGCATCTACGCCGGTGGACAGTCGATCCTCGTCGGCACGCCGTCCGGTGTCACACTGGCCGCGGAAGGTGGTGCGCACCAATCGATCAAGACCCCGTCCATCGGACTGGAGCAGCCCGGCTGCATCAGCTACGAACCCGCATTCGCCATCGACGTCGAATGGACCCTGCTCGCCAGCATCGCGCGCCTCGGCCGGCCCGACGGAACCTCGGCCTACCTACGGTTGTCGACGCGACCCGTCGACCAGTCGAAGGCCGACGTCCCCACCGATCCTGCGGCGAGGGAACGTCGACGCCGCCAGGTAGTTGCCGGCGGATATCCGCTGGTTCGTCGAGACGGTGCCACGGTGACCATCGCGGCCATGGGAGCCGTGATCACCGAAGCACTCGAGGCTGCCGAGCGATTGAGCAAGATCGGTGTGATCGCAGACGTTCTGTGCATCACCAGCCCGGGCGAGCTCTACCGAGCCCTGCAAGCACGGCAGGGACGCGGAGTCGGCGAGTCGTGGATTCTCGATCAACTGCTCCCCGCCGATCGGGCGACACCGATGGTGACCGTGCTCGACGGCCACCCGCACACACTCGCGTTCCTCGCGACCGTAAACCGTGTGGCGTCGACGTCGTTGGGAGTGAGCAACTTCGGGCAGGTCGGATCACTCGACGAGGTGTACAAGCACCACAGGATCGATACCGACTCCATCGTCGAGGCCGCACTGGATGTCACCGGTCAGTGACGCAGCTCTGCAGGGTCTGCCCGACGTCGCGGGGCACTAGCGCACCGAGACTGCCTCACGGGTGCGAAACCTGATGCCCACCGTGGCAATTGCGACCACCACTGCAGCGAGAACGGCTGTCCAGCCGACGGTCGTATCGACGACCTCACCGGAGAAGCGGCCCTGCGCCAACCATCCCAGACCCCAGACGATCGCCAGCATCGGTGCGACCGCACCGCCGGAGTACCGGGCCAGAAACACCCCGACACCAGCTGCTACCACCAGCACGATGACCGCCCACACCGTTGCGCCACTGGTGAATTCGAGACTCACCAGCCATGCGGAGATGTTGGCGATCGTCGCCACACACACCCACCCGAGGTAGATGCCCATTGTTCCGTCGGTGACCACCGCGTCGGCGATGCCCTCCGGCCGATGCTGCTGCATCAGCACGAACACGCGGGCGAGCACCGCCAGCAACGCGACGATGACGATCACGCTCAACCACACCTGCCCGGCTTGAATCGCGAGAATCCACGCCGGATTGAGCAACATCGACGCAACGATCGGTGCGCGCAACGCGTCGTGACGTGCGCTGCGGCCGGGTAGGAACTGCCAGACGGCATAGGCGATCAGCCCCGTGTAGATCACCGACCAGATCGAGAACGCAGGGCCGGCGGGTGCCACCAGCGTCGACGTGGCACTGAGCGCGCCACCTGCCGCCTCGGCAATGGGCGTTCCGATCCACGCACCCGACCCGAGAAACGACACCACCACTGCCACGAGCGCACTGACGACGACCACGATTTTCATAGCAGCACTGATCCCCCGAATGCGGTGGTCGCAAACACCGCCGCCGAGTTGCCGGGCGACGACCACGGTCTGGTAGACACGCGGGAGTGAATGCCATCAGCCGACCCAGCCGCACTCGACGCGTCGGAGCCGCACTCGCGGCGTCCACCTGCGCAGTGACCACGCTCGTCGGCTGCAGTTCCACACCCGAGCCCGCGACCACGCCCGCCGAGACGACGACCGCACCTGCCCCGCAGTACGACTTCACGGGAGTGCCGGGCACCGTCCTCGACTCCGCGGACTTCGGCGATCGATCCACTTCACTCGCCGCGACCGGTGCGACGCTCTACCGATTCGTCTACGAGTCCACGTCGGGTATCGACAATTCCCCCACCGCGGTCTCCGGCGTGGCAGCCGTCCCGGCAGGCGCACCGCCCGAGGGTGGGTGGCCCATCATCGTCTACGGTTACGGCACCACCGGCGTGCAGGCCGACTGTGGACCGACCCTGTATCCCGATCTGCTCGGCTATCAATTCGCTGTGCAGGATTTCACCGAACTCGGATACGTCACCGTGCTGCCCGATTACCAGGGCCTGGGCACCGGCGGCGGAGCCCACCCGTACCTGGAACCGCGCACCTCCGGACACAACATGATCGACGCGGCCCGCGCAGCCCACACCGCACTGCCCGATACGTCCGCCCGCTGGGCCGCTGTCGGGTTGTCGCAGGGCGGCCAAGCATCCTGGGCTGCAAACGAACTCGCCGCCACCTACGGTCAGGGCCTCGACCTGGTGGGCTCGGTGTCGCTGTCGCCGCCGACCGATCTGACGCCCCTGGTTCGATCCGGCACCGACGGAACTCTCACCACGCCGCAGAAGCAACTGATGCCGTACTTGCTCTACGGCGCACAGCAGGTCGATCCCTCGATCGACCCGAAGGACTACAGCGGCAGCGTCGCCGAAGAGAACAACGAACTCCTGCTCACCTGCCAGGGCGGAGACACAGCAGGCAAGGAACGAGCCGTCGAAGCGATGGCACCCGACGAGTTCGCCGCCGACTCATCGCAATCCGAGCAGCAGCTGCTCGACGTGGTCGCGCGCTACACACTGCCGCAGGTGCGGACCGAGGTGCCGATGTTCGTGGCCTACGGTGCGCAGGACGACGTGGTGCTGCCGCAGTGGACCGCCGACGGAGTCCGAAAGGCCTGTGCCCTGGGCGATTCGATCGTTGCGCAGGAACAGCCCGATGCCGGACACGACGTCAGCGACGAGGCGGCCATGCAGTTCATCGCCGCTGTGTTCGCGGGCCAATCGGTGCCCAGCACATGCTGACGAGCGACTCGGCGATGGAGAGAATCACCGCGTACCAGCGCGACGGTTTCGTCTTCGATGTTCTCGACCGGGGACCGCTCGACGGCCCAGTCGTGTTGCTACTGCACGGTTTTCCCGAGCGGGCATCGTCATGGTCCGCGGTGATGGCGATACTCGACGATGCCGGCATGCGCACGATTGCCCCGGATCAGCGCGGCTACTCGCCGAACGCCAGACCGAAGCGGCGACGCGACTATCGCGTCGAAACATTGGTGGACGACGTGGTCGCCCTGATCGACCTCATCGGAATGCCGGTTCACCTGGTCGGACACGACTGGGGCTCGAACATCGCCTGGGTCACCGCAGCGAAACGGCCCGACCTGGTGAATTCATTGACCGCCCTGTCGGTTCCGCATCCCGGCGGCTATCTCCGTGCCCTGCTCACGCGCGAGCAACGCCGGATGTCCTGGTACTTCGCCTTCTTCCAGCTGCCCTGGTATCCGCAGCGATGGGCGGTGGGCAAGGGCTTGGCGTGGTTCGAGCGAAGCGGGCTGCGACCGCAGGACATGAAGCGCCTGCACGACGACGTCATCGGCTACGGAGCCATGCCGTACGCGATCAACTGGTATCGCGGCCTGCCGCTGTCGAGTCCGGCGATGTACCGACGGCGGGTGACGGTACCCACCTCGATGGTGTGGAGCGATGCCGACACCTTCACCGGCCGCGACGCCGTCGAGCGCGCCCAACGCCACGTCGACGCGCACTACACCTTGACGATGTTGCCTGATGTGTCGCACTGGATTCCGACCCAAGCACCGAATGCTGCCGCCGCCGCGATCCTCACCAACGCCGAACTCGCAGTTACGCAGGGCTTCGAGACCGATACCTCTGCATAACTGCGAGTTCGTAGGCACCCGATCAGCTTCGTCAGCACGCCGTTGCCGTAGGACGCCGAGATCTTGGGTGCGCCTGCAGATCAGCTCGAGGGCTCAGTCGACACATTTACGCCCCTAGCAGCAATCCGCACCCCCCGCAGGGGGCGTAGATTCCGAACCGGGGCGTAGATTGCGGCCCCACGAAGCCGATACGCGGACACTGCCGCAGGCACTCAGCCCAATTGCACTGTGGCCGTAGCGCGGTGACCGAAAATTCGCTTGCCCTCGAATGTCGCGCCCAATGAGATGACTGCAGTGCGCGTCGCCTCGTCCTTGGACTTGATCTTGCCGCTGAACACGATTTCGGCGGCCTTGTGGGTGTCCACCGGGATGGGGGTGGTGAAGCGGACGGTGTAGTCCTTCACAGCGCCCGGGTCGCCGAGCCACTCGGTGACGTAGCCGCCGCCGACGCCCATCGTGAGCATCCCGTGGGCCAGGACGTTCTCGAGATCGATCAGCTTGGCGAACTGCTCGCTCCAGTGAATCGGGTTCGCGTCGCCGGCCACGCCTGCGTAGTTGACCAGATCACCACGGGTCAGGCGCACCGTGCGCGGCGGCAGCTCGTCGCCGACGTTCACCTCGTCGAACTTCTGCGTCGGCCGGCCCCGGTACTCCTCGATGATCAACGGCTCGTGTTCCTGCGGAGTGGACAGTGTGTCGCTCTCGCCGGAGTCGGCACCGCCGACATCCGTCGTCGCGCCGAACATCACCAAGTTCTTCGCAGACTCGGCGATGGCCGGATCGATCTCACCGGACCGACCGACGAGGAGCGTGGTGTACGTGGTCTGCACCAGTTCGTTCTTCTGGTTGGACACGACGTTCTTGGTGACCATCATGTCGCGACCCATGACCGTCTTGAACGAGTCGAGCGAGACATCGCACGTCAGCTGATCGCCGGCGAGGATCGGCTTCTGGAACACCAGCACCTGATCGGTCTGCAGAATCTGGCTCAGGTCGTAGCCCTCGGCGATGGACTGGAGAAGCTTCTTCTGCGCGAGGGTGCCGACCAGCGACATGAACGTCAGAGGTGCGACGAGGGCACGGTGACCCAGCGCGGCCGCGGCGTCGCCGTCCCAGTGGGCCGGATGGAAATCCTGAACGGCACGGGCGTATTCACGGACCTTCTCGCGGCCCACCTCGTAATAGTCCTCGGTGCGGTAGTGATAACCGACCATGCTCCGCGCATGTTCCGCCGGATCGAACGCCTCCCCGTCGGTTGCTGCCGTACCGGACTCCGCTACCTGCTCTGCCACTGTTGTCCCACCGTCTCGTACCCCACTGTTCACCATTACCCGAGCAACCTACCCAACAACGACGTTCGTTGGCCAGGCCGGCAGGTTCAAGCCGAACGGTGTCGCGGAGTGTCCTGGTACCCCACCACACCCACCATCGAGGCGTGTTGCGACGGCGCAACAGTGGTGATCGAGGCATCACGCGGGCGTTGTCGACGCGCCGCGACCGCGTCGGCTGCCATCAGAGCCGCACCGTGTGCGGTGAGGGACTCCGGATTGGCGGGCGCGACGACCGGCAGCATCAGATCACGACGGAACAGGCGCCGAAGCGTCGGGATGTTGGCGCAGCCGCCGACCATCACCAGGGCGTTCACAGCGCAGGGCGCGTCGACGATGACACTGGCGACCCAGTCCTCCAACGAACAGATGCTGCGCTCGAGAACATCGTCGAAGGTGTTGCGCCACACCCTGACCGGCCCCCCGATGAAAGGTCCGGCGACTTCGGCGACCCGGAGCCGAGAGAGCTGCTCGCGTGCTGTGCGCACCGACACCGCCAATTCTGCTCGGGCGTGATGGGACGCCAACTCGTCCGCTCCGTACGTCGAGAGCAAGTAGCGGGCGAGCTGCTCGTCGCAGCTGTTGCCCCCGAACAGCGTGGTGCGCACCGAACTGAAGACCACACCCGTGGCCGGGTCTGCGACGGACATCGTGGTGCCGGACGCCCCGACGTCACAGACCGCGACGGTACGAGCACCCTCGAGCTGGCCGGTGCCCCGCAGATATCGCAGCTGAGCACCCAGTTCCGAGGCGACCAGTAGGCGATCGGCCTCGTACGTGGAATAGGCGGATGTCCGCGCACGAGCAGCGGGATCGTCCGGCACGGCCAACACGATGTCGGTTCTGTCGACCATCTGGTCGCGTGCCATGGAGTCCAGCAAGTCGATGGCGACCTGAAGGTGGTCGTCAGGGTCGAACGAATGGACGATGTGGGCGGACCGCACCGATTCGTCGATCGCATCGACTGCGACCCCTCGGGCAGTGGCAGAACCCACCGAAACACCAAGGACTGTTCTCATGTTTCCTCGACTCGACTGGCTACTCCGACCTGCCGATAGTAGCCATCGAACCGCCGTCAGGACAGCGTTTTCGGCATTTCATTGAACTAAGGGTTTGTTTTGGGAGATATAACAAGGAACCGGCTCAGTGCGGCTCAGTCTCAGGCGACGTGATCGAAACGATCTCGACGGTCCGCCAGCAGCGGACCCCATTCTTCCTGCGCCGACGTCATCGCCGTACAAGCGACTCCGTTGGCCGAGTCCATTCCACGCGCGGCCGCGACGATGGAACGAGCGGACTGGACGAGAGAGACGTCGAAACGGAAGCTGTGCGCCGCCAATTCGGCGAACGCATCCTCCGGACTACAGCCACGCAGCGCGATGAGAACACCCACTGCCCTGTCGATGGTCGTGCGGGTCACCGGTTCTGCTGTGGGATGGTCGGTCATCGGATACTCACCGTCTACTGGTCGATCACTCGATGGTAGCGACGCGTGAGCAGAAGTTCAGGTGTCGGCGTCGAATTCACACACCCGTCACGCGAAGGACTTGTCCAAGTATCAAAGCCGCTCGCTCCCAATGGAATCAACCAATCGAGGGCTATTCGACCGGATCTGCCGACGGTTCTGGATCGGTGTCGGGCTCGGTGACCTCGGGAACCTCGGTGGTCGGATCCGACGGGTCCGTGGGCGGTACCTCGGGCTCGGGTTCCGGCTCGGGATCGGGATCGGGATCGACGGGAGGCGTTACCCCTCCGCCGGAATCACCGCCACCGGAATCACCGCCACCCGGGTTGCCGCCACCGGAATCACCGCCACCCGGATTGCCGCCACCCGAAGCCCCGCCGCCCGAGTCGCCACCTCCTGCGTTGCCGCCGCCCGAGTCGCCACCGCCTGCGTTGTCGCCTCCTGCGTTGCCGCCTCCGCCGGTGACAGCGCCGGGTCTATCGCCCCCCGAATCGACGGCACCGGAGTTGCCGCCGCCCGACGACACCTCGGCGGCCGACGTGGGGACCGGCCCCACCGGGAGTGTTTCGCTCCAGGTACCGACCTGCACCGGCCCGTACACCGGGGCCTCGAACGACCCGGCTCTGCGGGGCGGAACAGTCGACGATTCGGGAGGTGGGACCGCCGAATCGGCGACCACTGCAACCGACGACGAGGTTGCGTCGTTTCCGCTCGACGGCATCTCGGCGACATCGGCGGTGTCGACCACGGAATTCTGTGTCGGACCGGACGCCGACAGTGCCCACACCGTGGCTCCGCTCAGTGCGGCGAGAACCGCGACGCCCAACCCGATCATCGTCAGTCGCGCGCTGCGTGGCGTGCCCGTCGCATCGCTGTCGGATCCACTCGAGCCCTCGTCGCTCATCGCAGTGGAGACGGCACCCGGGTCGCCCGTCCACTCGGCGGGGGCGGCTGCGATGCCGATCAGTGCCGCCGCGACGCCCAGGGAATAGTCGGCATCCAACCGCGGATCACCGGCATCCACCACCCCGACGTCGCGAACCTGATGGGCGGCCAGAGCGGCGCGAACGATCGCGCAGAGTGCGATGCTGTCGCAGACCACCCCGGAACCGCTGATCAGCAAATCGTTCTGGGCCGCCTGCACCCGCATGATTCCGAGCATCGTGGTGACGGCGTCACCGACGCCGCCGGGAACCGCGGCAACGGAGACGGTGCGAGTGGAAATGGGTCCCAGTTCGGGCAGATCGGCCTCGACCAGCGAAGCAGACACTTCTTCGGCACCGACGTGCACCCCGAGCGCAATGGCCATGATCGACGACTCCCCCGACTTCGATTCCGACTCAGAGTACCCTTCGAGCCCTGTATCAGGGGAATATACCGGTTTCGGCGATCAGAACTCCAACCTGCCTGCCTCGTCCCGGGCCACCTCGGCGGCGCGTCGCTCGCGCTCGAAGAGCAGTCCGAAGGTGAAGCCGTTCTCCCCCGCTGTCGTCCCTGCCCGTGCGCCGAGCGTCCGCAGAATTTCCGCCGCGATCACCGCATCCTGATGCTCGCCCAGCACCTCCTGAATCGTCTTGTAGTGCTTGATGTTCGCCTTCGACACCTTCTTGTCCACCACCGGCGCGACCAACTCGGCCGCATACCGCGCGCGTTTCGAGGCCTTCCGTGCGCGATGCAACGCTTCGTCGTCGGTGCCGCGCACGGCACTCTTCGTGCGATCGATCGCCTTCTTCCCGGCCTTGCGCGCAAGCTTGACCAGCACGCGGTCGGTGATCTCTCCGTCGATCGGTAGCCCGCGCGACCACTCCGACAGCGTCGTGAGCAGCGCGCGGTAACGCTCTCCGTCGAGTTCGGTCATCGCCGCCTCGCGGTACCGAATCTGCTCGGCCAACAGATCGTTCTCGATGCGCGACGCCACCGGCCCGAGCACCAACTCGGGCGGCAGTTCGCGCAGCGCCGCCGCGAACCGAGCACGCTGCACCTGACGATCTCGAACCTCGCCGAGAATGCTTGCATACCAAGACAGTTCGGCCTCGAGCTGGGCGGCGGGCTCGTCCTCGAACAGACTCCCGAACACGCGGAGGGTACTGCGGTATCGCCGAATCGCCACCCTCGTGGAATGAATGGGATCCAGCCCTCGACGCAGGTAGACATCGCCTGCGACGATTGCCTGCGCCTGATCGTCGAGATAGTCCGCCAGCAGCGCCACACCGGGTTCGGCAGGCAACTGACGCACCACCGACAGCGCCCGATCCAACTTCGACGGATGCGCCGATGGCCGAGCGCCGGCAGCGCGGAGCACCTTGCCCGCCTTCTTCAGAAACGACTCCGAGCCTGCGGGTCCGAGTTCCACCTCGACCTCCCGCCACTGCGGACCGGTCGCGCCGCCGATCAGGACGACCGAGACCTCGTCGTCGGCAATGTCGGCGACCACGACCCCATCGGCGTCGGACACGGTGTGAATCGTCCGACGCGTCGTCAGGGTTGCGACCGCGGACAATTCCGCGCCCATCACCGCACCACGCAGCACGTCGCCGAGCTCGTCCGGCACCGCATCGTGCGCACCGCTGCCGAGAGGGAGCCGAATCTCGGTCCGCGCCTTCTCCGCCGGAACCTTCGCATGCCAGCCGTTGTCGGAATCACCGGTACGACGCCGCAGCGTGATTCCACGTCGCAACAGGTCGTGGCCGGGAGTATCGAAGTACTCACTGCTCAGGGCGGTCTCGCTCGACGCCAGTGCGCCGCCGGTGGGCACCAGCGCAGCCAAAGTGGGCAAGTAAAAATCTGCGTCGACGTCGAACTTGTCTTCGCGCTCGGTCTGAATCGACTCCATACCGCCCATCCTGCCTCGAGCACCGGGTCGGGCGGCGTCGGAAAGTGCAGACCGGTCAGCGTCGCGGAAAGTCGAAGTCCGGGAACGGAAGATCGAACGTCCGAGTCGACCGCGTCGTGGTCGTGGTGGCCCGGGTGGTCGTGGTTACCCGGGTCGTCGTGGCGGGACGCGTCGTGTCCGGGCGAGTCGTGGTGGCCTGCGAGACCGTCGTCGGCAGCACCGTCGACAGATCGCGGGTGGGCCGCACGGGGGCCGTCGTCGCCTCGATGCCGGACGGGGCACCGGTGGTGGCCACGGTGCGCCGCGTGGTGCCGAGGCTGTCCGCGTCCGTCGTGGTCGGGTCTGGGGACAAGGACGAGGACGAGGACGGGGACGGGGACGACGTTGCCTGCGCGTCGACCGGAGGGGAGGCCGGCGCCGTCGTTGTCGCGAGCGGCAACGACGACCGAGTGGGGTCGGGAGATGACCCGTCTGCGGCAGGCACCACGTACTCGGCCGAACCGGTCTGCGGCGATTCCTGCGAAATGTTCACCGACGGCGCTGGATCGTCGCCGCTGTTGCGTGCCGCCGCAGTGACCACAGTGCCGGCTGCACACACTGCGAAGAGTGCCGCGAGCGCGCCACCGACATAGCGAGACTTGTTGGCCCTCGTCATTCGCTTGGACGAGGTACCGCTGTGTCGCGGGCGCTTCGAGACCACCGGGGCAACCGCGGCGATTTCGAGGTCTGCGGAGTCCCGATCGGCGATTGCGATCCGATCGGTTACCGCCTCGGGCGGCATCGGCGCGGGCCGCAGACCCACAGTCCGAGCGATTCCAGCAGCGCCGTGAGCCGCCAGCAGTTCCGGCTGTTCGGGCACGTAGACCGGCATCGACACCGCGTCGAACAGGGCCTGGCGGACGATCTGCATGTTGGCCCCACCGCCGACAGCGACGATGGCATCGACACGAACGCCCTGCGCGCCGACCGCGTCGAGCACATCGACAGCCATCGAGACGGCTCGATGCACGCAATCGCCGATGAGCTCGTCGAGATCGCCACGCCACAGCGATGCACGTCCGCCGACGAACGGCCCGAGGATCGACACGCTGCGCAGCAGTGCCAGTTCGTGTTTCGCGTCGCGGACGTCGTGCACGAGTTGCCTGCGAGCCTCGACCGTCAGCGCCTCGGCTGCACCGAACGTCGCGATGAGGTGGTCGCACAGCACCCGATCGCAGTCGTCACCACCGAGCGCGTCCGTTCGACGCGCCGCCAGGACATGACCGCTGTCGATGTCCACGACGGAGACCGACGTACCGGATGCGCCGACGTCGAACAGCGCGACGCAACGCTCGCCGGCCAGCACCCGCGTCTCGCGCAGCGCACCCAACTGGGCACCGAGTTCGGACACGAGCACGACGCCGTCGGAAAAGTCTCGATCGTAGGCCGTTCTGGGGTCGCTCTCGCGCAATGCGAGCACCGGATGGAAGTCCGCGGACGCATGGTCGGTCGCCAGATTGTGTACCGACGCGACGACGGCATCCCACGGATCGGGGGCGAGGCCGTTGGGTGCGGGCCGGGATGCGACGGGCTCGTGCACTTCCAGAACAGCACCGGGGCACGCGTTGTCGCTGATCACGCTGCGGAGACCGCTCGACCCCAACGAAGCGCCGAGTACGGACACAGTGGGAACCGCGGACACTGGAAACCTCGCTCTGGTAGGCCCCAACCTACGTCAGGTCACCAGAGTAGCGCCGCAACCGGCCGATCGCCATGTTTCACGGCGGTGAAACAAACTGCAAGATCGATCAATCGACGCTCGACCGAACGAAGTTCAGGTAGGCCTTCGACGGCGTCGGCCCGCGCTGGCCCTGATACTTCGATCCCACCGCGGCGCTGCCGTATGGATTCTCGGACGGTGAGGACAGCCGGAACAGACACAGCTGCCCGATCTTCATGCCCGGCCACAGCGTGATCGGAAGGTTGGCGACGTTGGACAACTCCAACGTGATGTGGCCGCTGAATCCCGGATCGATGAATCCTGCGGTCGAGTGCGTGAGCAGACCCAGCCGCCCGAGCGAGCTCTTCCCCTCGAGCCGACCGGCCAGGTAATCCGGCAGCGTCGTCAATTCCAGCGTGGATCCGAGAACGAACTCACCCGGATGGAGAACGAACGGCTCACCGGCCGCCGGTTCGACCAGTGTCGTCAACTCGTCCTGCTGCAGCGACGGGTCGATGTGGGTGTAGCGGGTGTTGTTGAACACCCGGAAAAGCTTGTCGAGCCGCACATCGACACTCGACGGCTGAACCATCGACGGGTCGAACGGTTCGATCGCCAGGTTTCCCAGGGTCACCTCGGCACGGATGTCACGGTCGGAGAGCAGCACCTCTGCAGGCTACTGGTCCACATCGGTCCACCGCGACACACCCGAAGACCGATCTCGACACATAGTTCCGCAAAGGAAAAAGCCGGACAATCGAGCGGCACAACCATTCACATTCGCGCACCTCCTGTCAGGAAGAGTGAAATGACAATTCCGTTCGACGTCCCCTCGTATTGGGATCACCGATCCCAATGCCTCGTTCTGGCCACGACTCCCGCCGAAAATCCGGCCCTGTGGGAACAATTCCTGCACGGCGCAGAAGAAAGTTACATGCGACACGGCGTGACCACCGCGCTCGAAATGTCGACCATTCGTGACGGCGGCACCACGGCGCTGTTCTTCGCCGCACTCGACCGAAACGGACAAATGGTCGGCGGGGTGCGGGTGCAGGGACCGTATTCCTCGGTCGATCAATCGCACGCACTGATCGAATTCGCCGAATACCCCGACGGCCTACGCCACGTGCACACCATGCTCGACGCACGCATCGGCCACGGAGTCGTCGAACTCAAGTCCGCGTGGGTAGCCGAGAACGCACCCCGCGGCCGCGCCGTCACCGCGATGATCGCGGAATCACCCGCCTACAGCACGGCGCTTCTCGGCGCGCGCTACGCCCTGGCCACTGCTGCCTCCCACGTGCGCGCCGCATGGCTCGACACCGGCGCGGTCATCGCCACCCAGATCGCACCGATCCCCTACCCCGACGATCGCTATCGAACCGAGGTGTTCTGGTGGGACAGAACAACACTCGCATTCAACGCCGAACTCGCCACCTGGCGCCGGATGCGGCACAACACGGTCACCCTGCTCGCACATCGCCGCGCAGCCGTCGAACTCCCGGAAGCAGTCGCATCATGAACGATCGAACCACACCCGGCCTGCACTGGAAGCCTGTGATATTCGACGAGACGGACGCCACACAGCGCGACGCACTCGACGAACTCAGACGCGACCCCACCCTTACATTCCTGGACGAGCGGCAGACGCAGAGAAAAGGCCTGCATTCACTGCTGCCCAGCCCTGAGCAGAGCCTTCTCGACGAAAACGACAGGTGGGTTTTCTTTCCGTGGCGAAAGACGGTCGTTGCTCTACTCGGACCCAACTCGTTTCGATACCTGAGACTGGACAGAAACAGAAACAAGATAACCCGCGCAGAACAGAATTCCTTAGGAGATCTCACGATAGGAATCATCGGCCTCAGCGTCGGGCACGCCATTGCCCACACCCTCGCCCTCGAAGGAATCTGCGGAACGCTTCGCCTCGCCGATTTCGACGAGATCGAACTTTCCAACCTCAACAGGATTCCGGCGTCCGTCCTCGATCTCGGCGTCAACAAAGCAGTCGTCGCAGCCCGACGCATTGCCGAAATCGACCCGTATCTACGCGTCGAAATCTCCGAGGACGGAATCACCGAGAACACCATCGACGAGTTCTTCGACGGACTCGACCTGTTGGTCGAGGAATGCGACTCCCTCGATGTCAAGGTCCGCGCCCGCGAGGCAGCCAGGTCACGAGGCATCCCGGTACTGATGGAGACCTCCGACCGCGGGCTCCTCGACGTCGAACGCTTCGACCTCGAACCCGACCGACCGGTGTTCCACGGCGTGCTCGGCCATATCGACTCGACGAGCCTGCAAGGGCTGGGCACCCGCGACAAGATCCCGATCGTGCTGGATCAACTCGACGCCTCGCTGCTCTCGGCCCGGATGGCCGCCTCGATGGTGGAAGTGAGCGAAACGATCGAGACCTGGCCGCAATTGGGCGGCGACGTGCAACTCGGCGGTGCCACCATCGCCGCAGCCGTTCGACGCTTCGGCACCGGGGCGCACCTACCCTCCGGACGTATCCGCATCGATCTCGACACCCATCTCGACGCGCTCGCGGCTCCCAACCCGACGCGTAGGGCGGAGCAGCCCGCGGTCGACACCGTCGTCGATGCTCACCGCGCCTCCGTCGATCCCGACGCGCTCGTTCTCGACGCTGCCCGCCGAGCGCCGTCCGGTGGGAACAGTCAGCCGTGGACGTTCACCCGAGAAGGCCGCACCG
Organism: uncultured Rhodococcus sp.; assembly: GCA_963517305.1. Classification (GTDB taxonomy): domain Bacteria; phylum Actinomycetota; class Actinomycetes; order Mycobacteriales; family Mycobacteriaceae; genus Rhodococcoides. The sequence goes on along the minus strand of CAUQEL010000023.1, from coordinate 20,006 downwards.
TGCGGATCGGGGTGGATCGTTCACGAACCTCGACCCTCGACATCGCCTTCCGCGGCAGCTACGTCGCAGTCGGTGCGGCCGCGTTCAACGCGCGAGTGGTGGCCACCGCGCAGGGCAGGCTCGACCGCACCGAAGTCACCGAGCACGGTGTCGAGATCACGCTGAGTGCGGACGGCCCCCGATCCGTCACCGATCGACGCCTGCTCGACGGCGTTCTCCAGCGGTGCACCAACCGGGAGATGGGCACCGGCGCACCCCTGGACGCGGACATCGCCGCCGACATCGGCGCAGCGGCAGCAGCCGAAGGTGGACGGGCAGTGCTGCTGACGGCACCCGAATCCATTGCCACGGCTGCCGATATCCTCGCCGCCGCGGATCGAATCCGGTATCTCACACCGCACCTGCACCGAGACATGTTCTCCGAGTTGCGCTGGCCTGGAGATCTCGATCCCGATCGGGGAATCGAGGTGTCGAGTCTGGGGATCGACGACGCGGACCTGTCCAAGCTGGAGATCGTCAAGCGGCCGGACGTCATGGAGCTCGTGCACGCCTGGGACGCCGGCGCTGCACTGGGGACCGACATGCGCGATCGAGTGTTGTCGAGTTCGGTACTGGCAGTGGTCGTCGTACCCGGATCGACCGCTGAACATTACATCAGAGGAGGATGTGCAATGGAGAACGTGTGGGTAACTGCATGTTTGCGCGAACTGGCAGTGCAACCGGTTTCCCCTGCATTCCTCTACGCGCGTACCGCGGAGGAATATCGACAACTGTCGACGCACCACGCAGAAACGCTGCAACAGTTGAGTTCCGAGTTCCGCGCTCTGCTCGAAATCGAAAGCACCGAGTCCGTTGCACTGGTGTTGCGGCTCAGTTGCGCCCCGAAAACCGTGATTCACAGTCGCAGACTTCCTGTTTCGGCGTCTGTATCGGGGTAGAGTTCCGGCGAAGACCAGGGGGAACAGTCCTGCACTGCGTCTACGAGAGGCGGGAGTGGGGCCCTGGAGCACAATCGCACGCTCGAGGTCCTCGTCACCGGCGTCGCAACCGAACTCATGGGAGTCGATGCGGCGACGGTGCGCGAGGCCTACGACTCCGTGCTGCGGCAACTCGTGGACTACCTCGGCATCGACTTCAGCTTCCTCCGGCACAACGATTTCGAGGCCAGGGTCACCAGACTCAGCGCGGAATGGCCACCGCGACTGAGCGTGCCCGATCCGGATCCACTGGCGGTGGTCCACTTCGACGACGCGGACTCGGTATTCCGTCTGGCCGAAACACTGACCGAACCGGCAGTGTTTCGGCCGGATCCGGGGCAGGAGGACTACCGCCGACGCGTCGAGCAGGGGTCGGGATTCTCCGCAACTTCGATGGCCGTCGTGCCGCTGCTGCACTCCGGACGCACCACCGGCATCCTCGGCTTCATCAAGATCGGCGACCGAAGTTGGTCCGAGCCAGAACTGAACGCGCTCAAAGCAATTGCGGCGCTGCTCTCCCAACTGCAGGCGCGAGTGATAGCCGAGGAGCACATCAGGTTCTCGGCGCTGCACGACGACCTGACCACATTGCCGAACCGCACGGCTCTCGAGCACAACCTCCGTGAACGGCTCGACCCGTCCATGCCGGGTCCCGTCGCCGTGATGCACATCGACCTCGATCGACTCAAGGCTTTGAACGACTTCCTCGGCCACCTCGCCGGGGACCGCTACCTCGAGACCATCGCCGATCGTCTGCAGAGCTTCGTCGGCAAGTCGGCCGGTCTCGTAGCACGCCTGGGCGGCGACGAATTCCTGGTGGTGCTGGCCGGGCCGTGCTCGGCCCGCGTCGCGACACACCACGCCGAGGTGATCGCCGATGCCCTGAACGCCCCCGTCACCCTCGGAGTCGAACGGATCAGCAGAAGCGCGAGCATCGGAATCGCGTTCGGCCAACCGGGCAAGCACACCGCGGAGTCGCTTCTGCGGCAAGCAGATCAGGCCGCACTGGTGGCCAAACGTGCAGGCGGCCACGACATCGCCCTGTTCACCGAAGAGATGCACGCCGAAGCCGAACTCCGCAACGACGTCGAGATCCATCTGCGCGACGCCATCGCAGGCGACTCACTCACCCTGCACTTCCAGCCCGAGGTGGACCTCGTCACCGGACGCATCACCGCAGTCGAAGCACTCGTGCGATGGCAACACCCCACCCGCGGACTGCTGCCCCCGTCCGCATTCATCCCGGTGGCCGAGGAGACGAACCTCGCCGGCGAACTCGGCCGGTGGGTCCTCGATCACGCCTGCCGCACCCTCGCCGACTGGCAACGCGAGATCCCCCACCTCGACATCGCGATGCGCGTCAACATATCCCCCGTCCAACTGGTCACCACCGGATTCGTCGGTGCCGTCGCCAGAGCACTGACGGAGTTCTCGATAGCCGGGCCCGACCTCTGCCTCGAGATCACCGAAGTGGCAGTGGTACAGGACCTTTCCCGCACCCGAGTGACACTCCGCGAGCTCCGCGAACTCGGCGTGCAAGTGGCCATAGACGATTTCGGCACCGGGTACAGCTCCCTGTCCCACCTCAAGGAACTCCCCGTCGACGCACTCAAGATCGACCGCGCCTTCGTCACCGACCTCGGCAACAGAGACACCGGCGACCTCGCCATCGTCCAGTCCATCATCGGACTCGCCGACGCATTCGGACTGAACATCATCGCCGAAGGCGTCGAAACACAGAGCGCCAGAAATACGCTGATCGAACTCGGCTGCACCCGCGCGCAGGGATACCTGTTCTCCGAGCCGGTAGCAGCACACGACGCCCTCACCCTGCTGCACGGCGTGCGAATCGACATCTGAACGCCCTGGTAACCTTCGAACCCGCACCACACGCCGGTGTAGTTCATTGGTAGAACGCGACCTTCCCAAGGTTGAGAGGCGGGTTCGATTCCCGTCACCGGCTCCACAGACCTGCGCCGTTGCTGCAGATTGTTGAAACCGTAACGAGCGCACAGTTTTCGGGGAAGTGCGACATGATGAGCCCGTGACAAAGACATCGCTTCTGTGCGCCGTGCTCATGGCCTCGGCGGTCATCGTTGCAGCGCCCGCACGTGCCACCCCGGTTCGGGCCCAGGCACCGGGCACGATCCTGTGGGAGGACCAGTTCAACATCAACGGTGCTCCCGACTCCACCAAGTGGGGGTACCAGACCGGCCGCTGGGGAGCAGCCGCCGGAGAGCAGCAGTACTACACGTCAGCACCATCCAACGTCAATGTCTCCGGCGGATCGTTGAACATCACCGCTCGACGCGAGAATCCACCGGACGCCAAGCCTGCTCCGAACAACTTCACCAGTGCACGCGTGGTCAGCATGTACAAGCAGACCGCCAAGGCCCCGGTGCGGATCGAGGCGTCGATAAAGATGCCGAGTGCGCGAGGACTCCTTCCCGCGTTCTGGCTACTCGGGATGGAACCGGGTCACGAATACTCCTGGCCGCGTCAGGGTGAGATCGACATCGTCGAGATTCCAGGGCTGAACGGCCCGTCGTTCAATGTGCACGGACCGGCCCGGAACAACCCCAACCAGGACATCAAGGGCGGCAGCGGAATCGGACCCGTCTCCAACACGTTCCACACGTACCGAATCGACTGGCTGCCCGACAAGATCACCTGGTACGTCGATGGCGTCGCTCGTTTCACCGGAACCAAAGCCCAGTACGAAGGCATCGGCGGCAATTGGAACCCGTTCTCGGGTGCGTGGCCGCACTACCTCCTGTTCAACGTTGCGGTGGGCAACAACTGGGTGGGCAAAACACCGACTTCGCAGCCGTATCCACAGACCATGAACGTCGATTGGGTTCGCGTCAGCACCATCTGACCGTTTCGACCCACGTGAGGCTCGGCCGCGTCGGCCGGGCCTCACCTGTCTGTGCAGTGGACCCGATTGTTGCCAACACAATGTGCCTTATGACTTTTCTCAGTCAAAACCTCTCTCCATAGGGACATTCCACAGTTCGAGGAATATTGTCGGTCCATGCACGGGACACGGCGGAGTCTGTCGACACTGGTACTCGTGGCTGCCGCTGCGCTGCTCGCGCCCTCTGCACACGCGGGACCGTTGATGCCCATCGCCGCCGCCCCCGAGCAACCCGATCACGCAGATGCCATCCGGTACGCGGCATCGAATCGCGACGCCGCCCCTCCCGGGGCCAACAACGTGAGCTGCAAGCCCACCGCAACCCACCCGAATCCCGTCGTCCTGGTGCACGGCACCGACGCCACCGCATACTCGGACTGGGCCGGATTCGCACCGATCCTGAAAGCAGCCGGATTCTGTGTCTTCGCCATCAACTACGGCGCGTCGCCGGACGGCAAATCCAACGGGTACGGCGTCATCGAGGACAGTGCAGCGCAACTGAAGGCGATGACATCGTCGATACTCGAGGCAACCGGTGCTGCCGCAGTGGACGTGGTCGGCTACTCGCAGGGTGCCGCGGTCGCTCGGTACTTCGTCAACAGGCTCGGCGGTGCCTCCGTGGTCGATCGCTGGGTGGGGATCGCATCACCGACCTACGGTGGCACCATGTACGGAGTTGCGCCCGTCGTGCAGGCCGTGCCCGGTGCAACCGGTGTCGTAGCAGGCGAATTCGGGCCGGGTCTGGCCCAACTGATGGCCGGATCCGACTTTCTCGACCGACTCAATGCAGGCGGCGACACCGTGCCCGGGGTGGAGTACACGTCCATCGCAACGAGGGTCGACGAGGTGATTCAGCCGTACACCAATGCGCTGCTTCGGGATCCGGGAGCGCACAACATCGTGGTGCAGGACGTGTGCCCCGACACCGAGGTAGCGCACTTCACGTTCACCTACGATCCCACCGCGCTGCGGCTGGCGCTCAACGCTCTGGACCCGGCGAACGCACGTCCCCCGACCTGCGTACCGGTGCCGCTGGGAGCCGGAATTCTCGACGTCGTCCTCGCCAGTCACTGACACTCAGGTCAGGAGCTGATACGCCCTGAGCCCTACGTAGAGTTCGGCGGCCTGAGCCGGATCACGGAAGTCGCGACCGGTGAGCTCGGCGATTCGACGCAGCCGATACAGCACCGTATTGCGGTGGTAGTGCAGCGATTCGGCGGCATCGCGGGTGGAACCGCCGCACGAGAACCAGGCGTCCAGGGTGTCCAGCAGGCTCTGCCGTTCGGCTCGTGGCAACGCCAGCAGATCACCGAGTATCTGACGCGAGGCGATCCGACCCGACCTCGGATCGCGGACCAGCAGTAGCGGCACCGGCACGGAGTCGTAGCGCACCGGCGTGGCCTCGCTCGAGGTGCACGATCTCGCCAGCCGGGCCTGGCCCACGGCATCACCGATACCCGACGGGGACCGGAAGACCGAACTCACCCCCACCCGCCCCGGACACAACTCGCTGAGCGCGACCAACGCCGACTCGATCTCCGATTCGGTTGCGGCACAGAGCAACCCGACGCTGCCGTCCACCTCGGCGTCCCACACGGACTCGGCACCCGCGGTACGGAGGCGCGCGATCAACCCGTCGATTCCCACCGCAGCAGTCAACGGCTCCTGGGAGACCACCGCGAAGTAGCCGTGATCGGGAATGCGAAACGTTCGCAACGCGTCCGCTGCCGCAGTCGGATTCGCACCGTGATCGGCGAAGAGGACACGAATGAGGCGTCCGCGGGCTTCGGCGCTTTCGCGCGCACGCATGTCGGCGCTCTCTCGATACGCTTCGGCTGCCTCGTCGGAGTACACGTCTACCAGCGCCCACACCTGAGCGGCCATGTCCAACAGTGCGTGAGTCGCCCGGCCGTCCGAACGCTCCATCAACTCGTCCCAGAGCAACCTGCCGCCGAGCCGAAACGCGTGCAGCAGAGCTGCCAACGGCACCCCCTGCTCGGCCTTGAGTCGGCCCGCGTCCCGCGCCGACTCGAGCCGAAGGGGTGCGCGACCGGACAGCCTTCCCAGCATCGACGCCAGATTGTTCCGTGACGCCTCGTAGAGCTGCTCGGTGGTGAGCAGCGTCGATTCGAGGTACGCGTGCTCGGCCCCGAGGATCCGTCGTACCAATTCGGCGGCGAGATCGTCGACGCCGTCGAGCATCGTCGCGGCCACATCGGTCGGTGACGGATGCACGTCGAACTCGGTCGCGGTCATGACTGGACTCTAGCCTCACCCGTGTAATCCACGCCACAACCAGATTGTGCGACGGCACAAACCGTCGCATCCGATTGAGGCCCGTGGCCCATAGCGTCCCGCGTCGAAGTGCGACCACAATCACAGTGGAAGCCGTGTACCCGAACGACGAGTGGAGCCGAGAAGTTGACCAGCGACGTCACCCCACACCTGCAATCAGTGCCGACGACGGGCCCCACCGAGGCAGTCGACTCCGCACTCGCCGCCCTGTCCGAGGGAGTGGAGAACTGGGGACGCCTCACCCTGGCCGAGCGGCGGGCCCTCCTCGAACGCGTGCATGCGCTGACCACAGCACACGCGCAGGAATGGGTGACGGCGGCAGCGTCGATCAAGGAACTCGACGCCTCGTCCAGCCTCGTCGGTGAGGAATGGCTGTCGGGTCCGTACTCGTTCCTGAACGGCCTCGGCACCGTCGCGCACACCCTCGCAGCACTGGAGGCCGGCACCAGCCCACTGGCCGGTGCCACGTTCGGGACGGCGCCCGGTGGGCGCACGACGGTCTCGGTGCTGCCCCTCAACATATTCGAGCGACTCCTGCTCAACGGGTTCACCGCCGAGGTGTGGTTGAAGCCCGGAATCGACCGTGCAACCGCACAGCGGACCGCGGGCCTCGCCCAACTCGATCCCACCCGCACCGCAGGTATCGGTGTGGTACTCGGCGCAGGCAACATCACCTCGATCGCGCCGCTGGACGCGCTGTACGAACTGATCGCGTTCAACCGAGTCGTCGCACTCAAACTCAACCCCATCATGGATCCGCTGCTGCCGGTGTTCGAGAAGATCCTCGCCCCGCTCGTCGACATCGGCGCACTGCGCCTGCTCACCGGCGGAGCCGACGTGGGCACCTACCTGGTCCAGCACTCGTCCGTCGACCACGTCCACATGACCGGCAGTGCCATCACGCACGACGCGATCGTCTTCGGTCCGGGTCCGGACGGAGCGGCCCGCAAGGCGGCCAACGACCCGATCCTCACCAAGGAGATCTCCAGCGAACTCGGCGGCGTCTCGCCCACCATCGTGCTGCCCGGTGAGTGGAGCCGTGCCGACATCGAATTCCAGGCCGAACACATCGCCACCCAACGACTGCACAACAGCGGATACAACTGTGTCGCTTCGCAGGTCGTCGTACTGTCCTCCGAATGGCAGCAGCGCGACGAGTTCGTCGCCGCCCTGCGCGCCGCCCTCGACCGCGCGCCGGCCCGAGCGCCGTACTACCCCGGCAGCGACAAGCGAGTGTCCGACGCCACCGCCACCTACCCGACCGCCGAACGCCTCGGCGAGCGCGGCGGCCGCGTGCTCATCGCAGATCTGAACCCCGGTGAATACGCACCGCTGCTGCAGACCGAGTACTTCGCACCGGTCATGGGCATCATCGAATTGCCCTACAGTGGAGCAGCATTCGCCGCCAAGGCGGTACAGGCCGCGAACGAGGAGTTCACCGGCACACTCGGCATCAACATCATCGGCGCCCCCGGCACCATCAAGGAACTCGGGGAGAAGTTCGACACCATGCTCGCCGACCTGCGCTACGGCACCATCGCCGTCAACGCCTGGACGGCCGTCGGATTCCTCACCGCAGCCGCCACCTGGGGCGCATTCCCCGGCCACACCGTCGACGACGTGCAGAGCGGAATCGGCATCGTGCACAACGCATTACTGATCGACGGAGCCGAGCGAACAGTGGTTCGCGGACCCTTCCGGCCACTGCCGCGCTCGCTGATCAACGGCGAACTCTCCATCTCCCCGAAGCCACCGTGGTTCGTCACCAACAAGACCGCAGCATCGACCGGCAAACTGCTCACCGCATTCGCGGGCGCACCGTCCTGGTCCAAACTGCCGGCAATCTTCGCCTCCGCCCTGCGCGGGTAGAACCCAACGTCGACGACGACCGAAGGACAATCATGAGCTCTCAGCGCACGACAGCCGACTACATCGTGGTGGGCGCAGGTTCGGCAGGCGCGGTGGTGGCCAACCGCCTCAGCGCGGACCCACGCAACGAGGTGATCCTCCTCGAGGCCGGCCCCGAGGACAAGAACAAGTTCGCCCACATCCCCGCTGCATTCTCCAAACTCTTTCGCAGCGAGGTCGATTGGGACTACCTCACCGAACCGCAACCGGAGCTGCGCGATCGCAGCATCTACTGGCCGCGCGGCAAGATGCTCGGTGGCTCGTCGTCGATGAACGCGATGATGTGGGTTCGCGGGTTCGCCGCCGACTACGACGAGTGGGCAGCGGTGTCCGACGAGTCCTGGTCGTTCCGCAACCTCGTCGGATACTTTCGCAAGATCGAGAACATCGAGGGCACAATCGAACTCGACTCGGGCACCGACGGTCCGCTGATCGTCTCCCACCAGCGCAGCCCCCGTGCCCTGACCTCCTCGTTCCTCGACGCCGTCGAAGAGGCCGGCTACCCGGTGGAGACAGCCAATCTGCCCGAGCCCAAGGGCTTCAGCCGAACGATGGTCAATCAGAAGCGCGGAGCACGGTGGAGCACCGCCGACGCGTACCTGCGTCCGGCGAAGAAGCGCAAGAACCTCACCATTCTCACCGACGCGCAGGCCACCCGCGTCCTCTTCGAGGGCAGCGCCGCGGTGGGCGTCGAATACACCTCCGGCGGCGCGCTGCACACCGTGCACGCACGCCGAGAGGTGATCCTGTCCGGCGGAGCCATCAACACCCCGCAACTGCTGATGCTCTCGGGCATCGGCGACCAGGAACAGCTGAAGTCGCACGGCATCGCCGTTGCGCACCACTCACCCGGCGTCGGGCAGAACCTGCTCGACCACCTGTCCGCCCTCATCGGCTGGAAGACCGAGACCGACTCGCTCTTCCACGCCGAGAAGATCCCCGAACTGGTCAACTACCTCACGCGCCGACGCGGCATGCTGACCTCCAACGTCGCCGAGGCGTACGGCTTCATCAAGAGCCGCGAGGACCTTGCCCTACCCGACGTCGAACTCATCTTCGGCCCGGCACCGTTCTTCGACGAGGGCCTCATCGCCCAGGACGCCCACGCCGCCATCATCGGGGCCGTGCTGCTCAAGCCGGAGAGCCGCGGCGAGATCACCCTGCGATCGGCCGACCCGTCGGCCAAGCCCATCGTCGAACCCCGCTACCTCAGCGACCCCGGCGGCATCGACCGCAAGGCGATGATCGAAGGCCTCCGCGCCTGCGTCGCGATCTCCGAGACCCCGTCGTTGAAGGGACTGCTCGGCGACGTCGTCCGCCCCAGGGTGGCGTCGAACATCTCCCCGGCGGACCTGCTCACCGAGGCCCTCGAACAGAATGCGCACACTCTCTATCACCCGGTGGGCACCGCCCGTATGGGCAACGATGCCGCCAGCGTCGTCGATCCCGAGCTGCGGGTGCGGGGCGTGGACCGCCTTCGCGTCGCCGACGCGTCGATCATGCCGACCATCATCCGCGGACACACGCACGCGCCGTCGGTGGTGATCGGAGAACGAGCAGCGGACTTGATCCTTCGATGATCCGCACGTGAACCTTCGGAAAATTTCCTGTTTGGTAGTCCGGTTTGTCGGGTAACAGGTGGACACGCTCCCTTGCAGGGGATCGAGATGGAACCCATCCGCTCGGCAAGCAGCGCCGAATGACCCACAACGCTCGAGAGACGAGCACGGAAGGTTGACCGACATGTTCACTGTTCGTAAAGCTTTGGCCGCCACCGCAATCGGTGCACTCACCATCGTCCCGCTTGCCGCATGCTCCAGCGACGAGGCATCCGACACCACCGATGCAGCCACCTCCTCGGAGTCGTCGGCCATGGAGACCACCGAGAGCATGCCCGAGCCCGCAGCCGAGGTTCCCGACCTCAGCAACGGTGTCGACACCGCAGTTGCCCTCGATCCCGGCTTCACCGGCGCGCTGACCACCCTGGGCCTCACGCCCGGTGTCGTCGGAACCGCCACTCTCGCAGACGGATCCATCCGCTTCCCGATCACCGGCGGAGACGTCAAGTACTGGGAGCCCGGCACCGTCGACCCCTACGTCCAGGGCGAGATCAACCACGACGGCAGCGGCTTGTCGCTGACCGCAGGCGAGACCGTTGTCGAGCTCATCAACTTCGACATCGATCCCGGCACTTCGCTTCTCACCGGTGACGTCATGGTCAACGGCGAAGAAGCAGCCGCAGACGCAGTGCTGTTCGATCTCGACGGCCGCACCCTGCAGCCGCTCGCTACCGGACCCGACAACACCGCAATCCTGCAGGGCACCGAGGTGAAGATCTCGGAGACCGCTGCCGGACTGCTCAACAGCACCTTCAACACCGATGCTGTGACCCCGGGACTGCTCGTGGGCGTTGCGACCATCACGGTCAGCACTGCCTAATCACTTCCTGAACGCCCGTGCGCGAGACGTCACCGTGAAAGACGGTGGCCCTCGCGCACGGGTGTTTGCATCGCACGACCAGGAGCCGACAGATGAGAGCGTTCACGAGGATCTACGGCGGGCATCCGCTGCATGCGGTCGGTCTGCTGGCCTCGTTCGCGCTCGTCGGCTACGTCGTCACACTCGCAGGTCCGCAGACTCTGTGGAACAGCGACGTGTGGTGGAAATCCGTTCTCGTGTGGTTCTTCGGATCGGTACTGCTGCACGACGCCGTACTGTTCCCGCTCTACTCGCTGGCCGATCGGCTGATCACCAGCGTTCCACGCGTCCACCTGGCCGTGTCACCGGTGAATTTCGTCCGGGTTCCCGCTCTCGGGACCGCACTGACGTTTCTGATGTTCTTCCCCGGGATAATCTCCCAGGGCGCGGAGTCGTACCGGGCCGCAACCGGTTTGACTCAGGAACCCTTTCTCGGACGTTGGCTCGCGCTGACCGCGGTGTTGTTCACCGCGAGCGCCGCCGCATACTTCATCCGATGGACCCTCGTACGGAGCCGAGCATGAGCGTCACCGCCGATACACTCTTCAACCGCGCAGCAGCCGGACTACCCTGCTGGATAGGCGATTCCGACGGCAGCAGGCAGCAACTCCCCACCGCACGGTGGATGGGTGGCAGCGCCTCGTCAGCCGAGGATCGCCGCGCGGATCACGCCATGCTCAGCCGCTGCACCGGGCCCACGATCGATCTCGGCTGCGGCCCGGGTCGACTCACCGAAGCGCTTGCTCGACGCGGTGTTTCGGCACTCGGTGTCGACACCTCCCGAACAGCAGTCGATCTGACCATCGGACGCGGCGGCAACGCCGTTCTCCGCGATCTCTTCGAACCACTGCCCGACACCGGCAACTGGTCGTGTGTCCTCCTCGCGGACGGAAACATCGGCATCGGTGGAGACCCGGTACGTCTGCTTCGTCGGGCGGCCGACCTGCTCGCACCCCACGGAGCCGTCATCGCCGAAGTGGATGCGCCCAGCGACACGGGAATTCGGCACCGCACCGTTCGATGGGAAACCGACACCATGGTCGGCGATTGGTTCGCCTGGTCGAGTGTCAGCGCCGACGCCACCGCAGATCTCGCCGGTGCCGCCGGCCTTCGAATGGTGGACGTCGCACCGATCGACGGGCGCTGGTTCGCTCAGATGACGCTGGCTCCGCTCACCAGTTCGTGAACAGCAGATGATTGATCGCCAACGCGGCGATCACCTGCAGCGCCAACCAGAAACGATGCGTCCGGATCGGCAACACCGCGGGCGCGATCAGCATCCACATCGCGAACGGCAACCAGATCCTCTCGGTCTCGGCCTTGCTCAACTGGCTCAGATCCGCCATCACCACCGCGGCGATCGCCGCGATCACCAACAGGTTGATCGGCTCGAGCCGCGTGAGAATCCGCGGGAACGCCGCGGGCACAGCAACACCCAACGCACAGAACAGCGCAGCGAAGTTCGCCCAACCCCAGTACTCGAACGGGCGATCGGTCGCGATGCCCTGGTAGTAGCGTTCCTGCACCAGCAAGTAGCCGTCGTACCACCAGAATCCGTACGCGGTGAAGATCCCGGCGACGATCAGCGCACCGATCAGCGCACCGACGAACGGCAGAATCTTCCGTCCGGCGATCAGGACCGCGACGGCGGGCAGGCCCATCAGCACCAGCCCGTAGTTGAGATAGACACCGAAGCCGAGCAACACTCCCGCACCGATCGACGCTGGCCACAGATAGCGCTTCGTGGAGATCGCCAGCAACGCGATTCCCCACGCGGCGACACCGGCGTAGAACGCATCGGCGGAGACGGCGATCCAGATTGCCGCCGGGGCGATCGCCACGAACGGTGCTGCACGCCGTGCGATGTTCTCGTCGCCGAGTACCCGGAGTGTGAGTACCAGCGCCACAGCGGCACTCGTACCGACCAGCACACAGAGTGTCGCCGCCCAGGCTCCACCGCCGAGGCCGAGACGGTCGAGCCACACGAAGGTGAGCAACGCGCCGGGTGGATGACCGGACACATGCGTCGTCCACGAGTCGGCCTGGTAGTCCAGGATGCGCTCGGAGAAACCGCGGAGCGTGGCGGGAATGTCGGTGACGCCGGGCACTTCGTGCAAGTACTCGTCGGTCGATGCCAGCCGGTTCACGAAGCCGCGCTTCCAACCGTCCACCATCGCCAGCGACATCGTCCAGGCCGCCGACGCGCCCCACACGACGAACAACAGTCGCGTCCACGACAGTCGGCGTGCCACCGTCGGCCCCCACAACACGGTGGCCACGGCGATCAGAACGGCAACCGGAGTTCCCCATCCGACATGAATCTCGCGGAAGCCGAACAGCGGTGCCGCATCGGCGAAATCACGCACCTGCTGCGGAGTTCTGTTGATGATGGGGGTGACGAGTTCGTTGCCCAGATACGGAACGACGAACGCGACCACGACGAGCACGACGGCCAACGTGCCTGCGACGGCTTCTCTCCAGTAACGGATAGTCTTTTCTCCCTGCGGACTCGAAGCGAACGCGACTTCGGACCAGCATATCGACCGACGGTGATGGAGGATGAGCAGATGAACAACGACGGGACGGGACGGGCCGAGATAGCCGTCATCGGCGGCAGCGGCTTCTATTCGTTCTTCGCAGGCGACGCCGAGGAGGTAGTGCTCGACACCCCCTACGGCGCTCCCAGCGCACCGATCACGTTGGGCGAGGTGGAAGGTCGGCAAGTCGCATTTCTGCCCAGACACGGCCGAAACCACGAGTACTCACCGCACACGCTGCCGTATCGCGCGAACATGTGGGCGCTGCGGATGCTCGGGGTACGGCGAGTGTTCGCCCCGTGCGCGGTCGGATCTTTGGTGTCCGAGTACGGCCCGGGCACCGTCGTGATTCCCGATCAGCTCGTCGACCGAACCTCGGGGCGTGCCCAGACCTACTTCGACGAAGGCGGGATTCACGTCGAATTCGCAGACCCGTACTGCCCCACGTTGAGGAAGTCCGCGGTTCAGGACTCGGCGATCGACGGCGGCGTCATGGTCGTCGTCGAAGGTCCTCGGTTCTCCACACGTGCCGAGAGCCAATGGTTCGCCCGCCAGGGTTGGACGCTGGTGAACATGACCGGCCACCCCGAGGCGGTCCTGGCTCGCGAACTCGAACTCTGCTACGTACCGATCGCATTGGTGACAGACCTCGACGCCGGCATCGAGTCCGGTGCGGGCGTCAAGGCGGTGGATGTGTTCGCCGAATTCCAGAAGAACATCGAGCCGCTCAAAGCGCTCGTGCGCGCGGCCATCTCCGACGCTCCCTCCGGTGACTGTCCCACGTGTCGGGTGCACACCGGCCTCACGCTGCCGATCGAACTGCCATGACGCGGGTACTGCTCACCGGCGCAGCCGGATTCATCGGTGGCCATATTCTCGATGCGGCCGCCGCCGCCGGCCACGAGGTCGTTGCCGTCGACGCCATGCTGGAATCGGCTCACGGCCCTGGAGCGCGAGCCGATGGGATCGTCGATCTCGATGTGCGCGACAAGGACTCGCTCGTCGAGGCAATGCGCGGGGTGGACGTCGTGTGTCACCAGGCCGCTGTCGTCGGAGCCGGCGTCGATGCCGCGGATGCCCCGGCCTACGCCAGCCACAACGACTACGGGACGGCGGTTCTGCTCGCCGCGATGTACGAGGCAGGCTGTTCCCGACTGGTTCTCGCGTCCTCGATGGTGGTCTACGGCGAGGGTCGATACCTCAATTCCTCGGGCGAAACCGTCGTTCCGCCTCCCCGCACCCGCGCCGATCTCGACGCCGGGCTGTTCGACAATCGCGATCCGCGGTCCGGTGAGCCGCTCGATTGGCTTCTGGTGGAAGAGGACTCGTTGCTCGAGCCCAGGAGCATCTACGCCGCGAGCAAACTGGCACAGGAGAACTACGCGTCCGCCTGGGCGGTGTCGACAGGCGGCTCGGTGATCGCACTGCGCTACCACAACGTCTACGGTCCGCACATGCCGCGCAACACCCCGTATTCCGGTGTGGCAGCGATGTTCCGGTCGTCTCTGGAACTCGGTCGGCCCCCGACCGTGTACGAGGACGGCAAGCAGGCCCGCGATTTCGTGCACGTTCACGACGTGGCAGCCGCCAACATCGCGTCGATCGACGCGGAGGTGAACGGCTTCACCGCCCTCAACATCTGCTCCGGGCAGCCGATCACCATCGGTGAGGTCGCCACCATCCTCGCCGAGGCACGCGGCGGTCCGACGCCCGAGATCACCGGACGCTACCGAGCCGGCGATGTACGGCACATCGTCGCCAGTTCCGCGCTGGCCGAACAGACCCTGGGATTCCGCGCGAAGATCATGCCGAGGGACGGGCTCACCGCATTCGCCGACGCACCGTTGCGCGACGCCGAGGGCACGGGACCACCCCGTGTCTGAACCTAAGTCGGTCACCGTCGTCATCCCCTGCATGAACGAGGCCGAATCGCTTCCTGCAGTGCTCGATTCGGTTCCGGCGGGCTACCTGACGATCGTGGTGGACAACAACTCGACCGACGCCACCGCCGCCGTGGCCACTGCTCACGGAGCAACCGTGGTCTCCGAAACGGTGCCCGGCTACGGCGCAGCAGTCCATGCAGGCGTCGTCGCGGCCGACACCGACATCGTCTGCGTCCTCGACGGAGACGGCTCGATGGATCCACGCGACCTGCCGACCCTCGTTGCGGCCCTCGATCACGCGGACCTGGCCGTCGGTCGCCGCCGACCGGTGAAGGGAAGCTCACCCCTGCACGCCACGATCGGCAACGCCGTTCTCTCACTTCGACTTCGCACCAAGTACAAGCTGCCCGTGCACGACCTGGGAGCCATCCGCGCGGTACGCCGTCAAGCACTGCTCGACCTCGGCGTCACCGACCGCCGCTCGGGCTACCCGCTGCAGCTGCTCGTGCTGGCGGCCGAAGCCGGCTGGACCGTCGTCGAACACGACGTGGTCTACCGGCCACGGACAGCAGGAACGTCCAAGGTCTCGGGCTCGGTGAAGGGGACGATCGTCGCCGTGCGAGATTTCTGGAAGGTGATTTCGTGACCGTCACTGCTCTCGTCGTCGCAAAGGCCCCCGTTCCGGGGCTGGCCAAGACACGCCTCGCCGCGACGATCGGCGACGCCGCCGCAGCCGACCTGGCCGCGGCCTCGCTGCTGGACACCCTCGACGCCGTCTCGGCCACCGATGTCGACCGCCGTGTCGTGGCCCTCACCGGCAACCTCGCCGACGCGGCCCGCGCCGACGAACTCATCCGGGCGCTGGCGTCGTTCACGGTGATAGCTCAGCGCGGCGACGGGCTGGGCGAACGATTGGCGAATGCCCACGCCGACGCGGCCACCACCGGTGCAGTGCTGCAGATCGGCATGGACACCCCACAGGTCACAGCGCGATTGCTGTCCGACGCGGCCACGCGGCTCGGCAGCAGCGACGTACTCGGATCAGCAGAGGACGGTGGCTGGTGGGCGCTGGGGCTGCGCAACCCCGACCTCGCACAGTCCTTGCTCGACGTGCCCATGTCTGCGCCGTCGACGGGCACCGACACACTCGAAGCCCTGACCGCCGCAGGAGCGACGATCACGATGCTTCCCGAATTGCGCGATGTCGATTTCGAGTCCGATCTCGAACCGGTGGCGCAATTGTGCACACCGAACAGTCGATTCCGTATTGCCGTCAGGAAAATGAGTAATTAGTCGGAGTTTCGGTCCGTTCCGATGGGTCTGTTTCCACCGAAACTCGGCTCCGGGCCCGAAATCTCCACACCCGTTGCGGAACAACGTGTTCGATTTGCCCGGACATATACGACCAATATCGAATTGCAACAAAGCCGAACCGCCGTTTCACGGCGATTTCACAGACACAGGTGCTAGAAAGTGTGACATGACCGGGTTGTTGATAGGCGTGGCCGTCTGGATGGTGTTCGCGACAGTCGTCGCGACCGTCCTCGGCCGCGTCGCATGCCGCGGTGACTCCGAAGAATTGGGGTCCACCATCGAGTGGGACGTCGACACTCTCGATCGCGAACTCCACCACGAGACCTGACGGTGTTCAGTCGACCCGTTCGACGATCTCGGTCAGAATACGAGCCGCTGCGGCCAGTGTCTCCCGCTGCTGCGGCGTCAGCTCGTCCAATTGTTCCGCGAGCGCAATCTCACGAGCTGCGACCTCCTGACGCGCAGTAGCCGTTCCCGCGTCCGTCAGCCGTAGCACCACCTGTCGGCCGTCCGTCGGATGCGGCTCCCGACATATCAGCCCCGCCTCGACCAGGGCGTGCGACGACCTGGACACCGACGGCGGCTTGATTCGCTCCCGTGCCGCCAACTCCCCCGTCGTCATCGGCCCCTCACGGAGCAACGTCGTCAGAATCGACAGGTGGGCCACTGGGAGCCGATCGCTGGAATGGCGCAGACGAAGTCTCCGATTCAATCGCATGGCACTGACGGACAAATCCCTCGCCAGCCGGGAATCGGGCAGATCACTCACACTGTCCAGATTACGACACCGAGGTGCATTCGCCCGATTTCTCCGAAACGCGGATCATTCGATTCAGCACCTGTTGAACAAACCGCCGATACGGTTCTCGAGTCCCGTGGGTTCCGACTCGTCGACCGTTGCCGACCATGGCCGTCGCCACGTCGCTGCTGCGCGCGAGGCTGTAGGAACCCCCACTAGGCTTCCGAAGGTGGACGCCGCAGACTGGGATCGCAAATACGAAGGCCGGGAACTCGTCTACGGCGAGGCACCGAACGCAACGTTGGTGGAAGTCGCCACGACTCTCGAACGAGGTCGAGCACTCGATCTCGCGTCCGGGCAGGGCCGAAACGCCATCTGGTTGGCAACCCGCGGCTGGACCGTCGACGCCGTCGATTTCTCCTCCGTCGCACTGACCAAGGCGAGTCGTGTTGCCGCTTCGGCACCGCGGTCAGTGCGCGAGCGCCTGACCTGGGTCCACGCCGATGTGACGCAGTTGTCAACAGAACCGAACTATGACCTCGTTCTCATGTTCTATCTCCACCTGCCTCCGAACGAGCGTCGCGCGGCCGTCTCGACAGCAGTTTCCGCGCTGAAACCTGATGGAATCCTCATGATTCTCGGACACCACACCGCGAACATCGAGTCCGGCATAGGCGGCCCACAGGAGGCCGAAATCCTCTACACGCCAGAGGATTTGGCGTCGGACATCGGTTCCCGGCTGACGGTTCTCACCGCCGAGAACCGCTACCGCGACGTGACCGGCGGCACAGCGATCGATGCACTGCTACTGGCGAGTAGGTCTCCCCTTGGCAGCGAACCGGATCGGGGGTAACATCCCTTATGTTACCGACGAGTAGCTAACTTGGGCGGTACTCACGAGACCGCACCACCGACTGGAGAGCGAACGAGCAATGGGCCATTACAAGAGCAACCTTCGGGACCTCGAGTTCAACCTCTTCGAGCTCTTCGGACTCGACGAGACACTCGAAGGCGACAACTTCGGCGACATGGACGGCGAAGTTGCCCGCGACATGCTGCGCGAGGTCGTGCGCCTGGCCGAGGGACCGCTGGCCGAGTCCTTCGCGGAGGCCGACCGCAACCCGCCCGTCTTCGATCCCGAAACCCACAGCCTGAAGCTGCCCGACGCCTTCAAGAAGTCGTTCAAGGCGCTCTACGACGGTGAGTGGTGGCGCGTCGGCCTCGACGAAGAAGTCGGCGGCATGGCAGCACCCCGCAACCTCCTGTGGGGCATCAACGAGATGCTCCTCGGCTCGCAGCCCGCAGCATTCATGTACTCCGCAGGCCCCGGCTTCGCGAACATCCTGTTCCACAACGGAACCGATGAGCAGAAGGAATGGGCCAAGGTCGCTGTCGAGCGCGGCTGGGGTGCCACGATGGTGCTCACCGAGCCCGACGCCGGATCCGACGTCGGTGCCGGCCGCACCAAGGCCATCAAGCAGGACGACGGCTCGTGGCACATCGAGGGCGTCAAGCGCTTCATCACCTCGGCTGTCTCCGACGACCTGTTCGAGAACATCTTCCACCTCGTACTCGCTCGTCCCGAAGGTGCCGGACCGGGCACCAAGGGCCTGAGCCTGTTCTTCGTACCGTCCACCCTCTTCGACTTCGAGAAGGGCGAACTCGGTGAGCGCAACGGCGCATTCGTCACCGGCGTCGAGCACAAGATGGGCCTCAAGGCCTCCGCCACCTGTGAGCTCACCTTCGGTGGCCACGGCGTCCCCGCGAAGGGCTGGCTCGTCGGCGAGGTCCACAAGGGCATCGCGCAGATGTTCGACGTCATCGAGCACGCTCGAATGATGGTCGGCACCAAGGCAATCGGCACCCTCTCCACCGGCTACCTCAACGCACTCGAGTACGCCAAGGAGCGCGTTCAGGGCGCAGACCTGACGCAGATGACCGACAAGACCGCACCCCGCGTCACCATCACGCACCACCCCGACGTGCGTCGCAGCCTCATGATGCAGAAGGCGTACTCGGAGGGCCTGCGCGCGGTGTACCTCTACACCGCCGCACACCAGGACCCGATCACCGCCAAGCAGGTCTCGGACGCAGATGCAGACATCGCATACCGCGTCAACGACCTCCTGCTGCCCATCGTCAAGGGCGTCGGCTCCGAAATCGCCTACCAGGTACTCGCAGAATCCCTGCAGACCCTCGGCGGCTCCGGATTCCTGCAGGACTACCCCCTCGAGCAGTACATCCGCGACGCCAAAATCGACTCGCTGTACGAAGGAACCACCGCCATCCAGGCGCAGGACTTCTTCTTCCGCAAGATCGCCCGCGACCGCGGTGTGGCACTCGCTCACGTTGCCGGACAGATCAAGTCGTTCATCGACAGCGAGGCAGGCAACGGTCGCCTCAAGGCCGAGCGCGCACTGCTGGCCACCGCACTCGAAGACGTGCAGGCCATCGTCACCTCCATGACCCAGCACCTCATGGGCGCACAGGACCAGCCCACCGAGCTGTACAAGGTCGGCCTGGCATCGGTTCGCTTCCTCATGGGCTTCGGCGACCTGCTCATCGGCTGGCTGCTGCTGCGTCAGTCCGAGATTGCCATCGCCGCACTCGACAACGGCGCAGAGGGCAAGGACAAGGCGTTCTACGAGGGCAAGGTCGCAGTGGCCTCGTTCTTCGCCAAGAACATCCTCCCGCAGCTCACCTCGACCCGCGCAATCCTCACCAACATCGACAACGACATCATGGAACTGGACGAAGCAGCGTTCTGATCCACTGATTCGCAACGGCCGCACTCGTTCTCGGGTGCGGCCGTTGTCGTGTGCGTTGGGGGGCAGGTGGTTGCGGGGCTCGGTTGCCGCAAACGCGCGCGCGTTTGTTGGTGTTGCATAGTTGCGGGCTTCGGTCGCTCATTGTCAAGCTGTCTGGAGTCGGTTGTCGTTGATTCCGACGCTCGACGGG
>CAUQEL010000022.1:0-99463 GCA_963517305.1 uncultured Rhodococcus sp. | reverse complement strand
GCCCCCCCCCGCCCTGCTGGTTATGGGGGCACCCCCTCCCCCCGTGCGTCGCGGGTTGGCGGCGGGCTGCCCGCGGCCCCCCCCCACGCCCCTCGCCTCGGCCAGGGCAGCGATCTCGGCAGGGAAGACGTTCTTGAACACGAACGGATCGGTTCCGAGTGCCCAGTTCGGTGCGAGCTCGATGGCGTATCGCTCGAAGTAGCCGAGCTGCTTGGCCACCAGGATCAATTCCTCCGGGCTCGACGTCTTGTACTGCTTGCCCATTCCCACCAGCGCTCGAATGAAGTCCGCCAGGCTGAAGTGCGCGAGGGTTGCCGAGAGCATCGGAGCGAACACCGACTGCAGGATAGCGCCCACCTCGACGTCCGAACCCATTTGCGGGGCAACGATTCCCAGTCGCTTGACGGTACCGGCGAGCCGGGTGAAGTCGCCGTCGATCACCGTGGCGTGAAACAGATCGAGCAGCAGCGCGCGCCACTGCTCGTCCACCTCGCCCATGACTCCGAAGTCGAGGAACGCCACCCTGCCGTCGTCGAGAACCCACACGTTGCCCGCATGCACGTCGCCGTGGAAGAGGCCGTGCAGCACAAGCGCTTCCATCCAGACCTTGGCCGCGCGGCGGACGATGAGCTCGGACTGCTCTCCTGGCTCGTAGCGGTCGAGTGGGGAACCGTGCATGCGTTCCATGCAGATGACACGGCCGCCGCAGTAGTCGAGAAACACCTCGGGCGCGGTGACGTGCTCGTTGTCGCCGAACGCGCCGATGGCCGCGCGAAAGCTGGCCTGGCGCTTGGCTTCCACTGCGCTGTCGAGTTCGGCGAAGGTGGCAGCGTGCAGGTCGACGATGATCGCCGACGCGTTGGCCGTGGCGAAGAACGGAATGAATTTCTCGAGTCCGCGGGCGATGAGGTACGCGATACGCAGGTCGATCTTCATGCGGTGGTAGATGCCCCGCCGCTGCACCTTCATGACCACTTCACGGCCGTTGTCGCGGCGCACGCACAGATGCACCTGAGCGACCGAGGCGGACGAGAGCGGCACGTCGTCGAACGAGGAGAACAGGTCGTCGATTCCGCGGCCCAGGTCGGCCTCGATCACCGCACGCGCCTGCGCCCCGGGGAACGGTGGTACCTCGTCGAGGCAGCGCAGACAGGTGTCGGCGAGGACCTTGGGAAACAGGCCGGGTGAGGACCCCATCAGCTGCCCGACCTTGACGAAGGTGGGTCCGAGAACGAAGAAGGCGTCGACGACGGCCCTCGAGGCGTGCAGCGGCCACCCGCGTCGAGGGGCGCGCACCCAACGGCCGATCGCGACGAATTGGAAGTACGCCAACACCACGCCGATGACGATGAGCCGCAACAGTTCTCGAATCCCGAAAGTCTTCAGCTCCGGTGCAGGCTTGGGCGTCATACGTGCACCCCCGCAGGCACGCGCGCAGCCGAGGCTTCCAGGCGCGCCAACAGTCGATCGAACCGCGTTGCATCGCCGGAGGCACGTGAGAGCACCAGTGCGCCCTGAATTCCGGCCACGATCTCCTCGGCAAGGTCGGCTGCCGCTTCGCCGTGGCCCAGACGGCGCAGTACCGGAGTGAGTGCGTCGATCCAGTGCGTGAAATGCGCTGCGACGCGGCCCGAGAACACCGCACGTTCGAGGCCGAGTGTGAACGCTCCGAACAGGCACACCAGTCGATTGGACCGGAAGTATCGCGCGGTCTGCTCGAACATCTCGTGGGTGGTCGACGCGGCATCGGTGCCGTGTCGCAACGGCTCGAACACGTTGTGGTGGAACCACTGCTCGACGTCGTCGAGGACGGCCTCGGCCATCTCCTGCTTTCCTCGCGGAAAGTAGTGGTAGAGGCTGCCTTTCCCCAGGCCGGTCTGTTTGCTGATGACCGCGAGGGTCGACCCGTCGAATCCGTGGTCGCGGAACACCCCTGCGAGTACCGGCACCACGTCGTGGCGATCGCTCATGAGCCGGTACTGTACCAATCGGTACACGCCGGGTTCATCGGGGGCAAGCACGCAGTGGATACTGCAGTTGTGAAGAGAACTACCGTCCTGGCCGCCGGAGCCTTTCTCGTCGGCGGGGTGACCTATCTGGTCGCCGAAGCCGTCGCCGCGCTCGGTTGGACGGACCGGCCGTACAGCTACGCCCGCAACAACATCAGCGACCTCGGTATCCCCGATATCTCGCCGCTGCACGCGGTGATGAACACCGGCTTCGTCGTCGACGGCACGTTGTTCGTGCTGGCGGGGCTGGGACTGGCGGTGCTCTTCGAGGGCCGTGCGCGGTGGATCGTGGCCGGCACCTCCGTCGTTCACGGTGTCGGCAGCATCGTCGTCGGGCTCGCCCACGCCTCGGTCGACGGGGCGTCGACGCCTCATGCGGTGGGTGCAGGCATGGCGATCGTCGGCGGCAATCTGGTGCTGCTGGCCGCAGGCCGATACGGCGGCCGCGTCGGCGCGCCGCGTTGGTACACCGTGGGCAGTGCGACTGCAGGAGTGGCAGGCCTGGTGGGGTTGGCCCTGTTTCTCGCCGACACCGGAATCCTCGGCGGCGGAACATTCGAACGGATCTCGGTCTACACCATCATCGGGTGGGAGATCGTCACCGGCGCAACGATTCTGGTCAAGCGCCGCTCAGCCGAAGTCGGGTGACTCCTTGGCGAGGAAGGCACGCACTCCCTCCTTGCCGTCGGCCGACTCGAACGCCTCCTCGAACACCGGCAATGCCCGTCGTGCCGGCAGGCCGGGGGACTCGCCGAACGTGAGCGCGAGGGCACGCTTGTTCGCCCGAACAGCAGAGCGGGACTTTCGCGCCAGCGTCTGCGCCAAGCCCAGCGCCACCGACAACGACTGTCCACGCGGAGCGACCCGATTGATCAGACCCCACTGAAGAGCAGTCTCGGCCGAGACGGGCTCGCCGAGCAACACCAGTTCGGCGGCGCGCGCCTGACCCACCCGCCGCAGCGCACGCATGGACCCGCCGCTGCTGGGGATCACACCGAGGTCGATCTCCGGGAGTCCGAGTCGGGCTTCCGCGTCGGCGACGACGAGGTCGCAGCACAGCGCCATCTCGAGGCCGCCGCCCAACGCGAATCCGTCGATTGCCGCCACCGTGGGCAGCGGCAGATCGTCGAGCAACTCGAGGGTCGCGTTCTCGAGATTGCTCTTGCGGGCGAGCACGTCACCGCCGTCCTGCATCTCGGGCATCTCGGATATGTCCGAGCCGGCACTGAACACACGGTCGCCGGTGAGAACGATCGCCCGAACCGCGGCATCGTCGGCCAGCTCGAGAAGGACGGCGCGCAGTCGCCGCGTCGCCGGACGGGTCAGCGCGTTGACCGGCGGGTTGCTCAGCGTGATCTGCGCGACGGCGTGGTGCGGAAAGGTCAGGACGGGAGAAGGCGCGGTGGGCATACTTCATGACGGTAGAGCGTTGACCAGGCGATTGGGAGACTGTAGAGATGGCATGTACCGTTGTGGACACACAGCGCGGGGTGGAGCAGCTCGGTAGCTCGCTGGGCTCATAACCCAGAGGTCGCAGGTTCAAATCCTGTCCCCGCTACTACACGAATCAGGCCCGACATCGATGATGTCGGGCCTGATTTCGTCTGTGTCGGCGATGCGTTCGTGGATCAGGGCTGCAATCTGAATTGCACGACAGCGGTGACATTCTCGATGGCGTCGTCGAGAGCGGTCATGCGTGCTCTGGCGTCCGGCGCAGACAGGATGTCGAGTCGATCGGACTGCCCCATCGGAATAAGTGCTGCCAGCGACCAGATCTTCTCGGCGGCCGAGATCGGCAGGCCCAGGAAGTCCGGAACACCGGGTGTGGCAACGATTTCCGTCGATTCGAGTCGTCCGATCAGCTCGTAGAGATCCTCGACCCGCGCCCAGGTGGCGTCGAATTCGGTGTCGGCGATCACCGCGTCGGTCTCTTCGTCCGGCCACGCTCGAACATCGGCCAGCGGGTACGGATCGTCCGGCAGCCAGGCGTCGATCCTGATCCGTTCACCGCCCACGCATTCGAGCAGAAATCGGCCGTCGCCGATGGATTCGTGCCCGATGATGTGTGCGGTCGTGGCCACATCGTGCCGGACGTCGCCGCCGCCGGCCTCGTGCCCACGCGCGATGAGTACCACGCCGAAGCTCGGATCGTCCTGCTTCAGGCAGTCGTGCACCAGAGCTTGGTACCGAGGCTCGAAGATGTGCAGTGGTAGGCGTTCGCCGGGGAGCAGCACGCTGCCGAGCGGGAACATCGGGGTCACGCTCACGGGTGCTGCAACGGAACAGCCGCCGGGGTGATCGCCGCAGGCGCGCTCTTCTCGGTCCGGTTGGAGTCCAGGAATTCGTCGAGCAGTCGGAAGAAGAAGTCAGGCTCGTCGAGCTGGGGAAAGTGACCGGCGTCGGGAAAGATCTCGACGCGACTGTTCGGAACCTCGCGTCGAATGTTGTCGGCGTGCTTGGCAGGAATCATCCGATCCTTGCCGCCCCAGACGAGCAGCGAGGGGATCGACTCGAACTTCTCGAAATGTTGCTTCGCGCTGACGGTCTGACCACGCGGGCCGACCACGGCTCGCGTCGACGCCAGGAACGCGCCGCGGGTGGAGCGGTCTGCGACCGACCGGAACGACCGCCAGGTCTCGGCCATGCTGGGACCCGGCTCGACGGGCAGACCCCATCTGCCCAACTGCGCGAGCGCACTCTCGGTGTTCCTACGGAACCAGTCCGATGCGAGCAGCGGCAGCACCAGCTCACTGCCGGGCAGCGTCGCCGCCTTCAGGAGCAGGCTCACCTCGGGGCCGAGGCCGCCACTGCTGACCAGCGCCAGGCGATTCACCCGCTCGGGGAAGAGGTACGTCAGCTGCATGACGATCCCGCCACCGAGCGAATGACCGACCATCGGGGCGGAGTCGATGTTCAGATGTTCCATCAGATCGCGAATGGTGGCCGAGTGCGAACTCAGCGAGTAGTCGCCGGTCGGCTTGTCGGATTCACCGTGCCCGAACAGGTCGGGTGCGATGACCCGATACTTGTGCGACAGACGTTCTATCTGCGTGCCCCAGGACTGATGCGATCCCAGCAGGCCGTGCACCAGAATCACGGGCGGGCCGTCGCCCATGTCTACGTACCGAAGGACGTCCTTGTGTAGTTCCACGGACTTCAATTCGTACGATGAACTCATTGTCGACCTCCCTCTCGTGTGGTTCGCGCCCGTCGCACGCCTCGGCGTACCGTCTGGCACAAACGTACAAGCTGAGCCGACACTGCGACAGACCTTCGACTGTGGGTTGTTGTGTCAGAGCCCGTTGTCGAAAGTCCGGTCGATGATCTCGGCCAGTTCCACGGCCATCGGTTCGCGCAGCATGTCGATATGAGCGCCCTCGATATCGACAAATGTCAGTTCTCCGTGAACCAACGCCTGCCACGATCGAAGGTTCTTCACGTTTCCCCGTGTACGAACTACGGTCATGGGTCCAGACCACTGAGTGAGCACGTGCTTGTTCATCGCTGTGTACCCGATGCTTGCAAATACGAACCATTCGGTGGTTGCCGAGTAACGCACCAACCCGGCGAAGCGCACCCGGACCCAGTGGGCGACGGCACCGCGAATGCCGATCTTGAACCCAGGATCTTCGTTGTTTCGAACCGGGGCAGCCGGGAGATCTTTTCCACCTGGAAGCTTGTCCAGTAGATGCCGGAACAGGCGGGTGTCCAGCAGCAGCAGGTGCGGCGAACCGAGACCGGAGTCTCTGATCTCCTCGGCCATAGCAATCGCTACCCAGCCGCCGAGCGAGTGTCCTACGAGATGGAACGGACCATCGGGCACAACGGTGCGAACCGCGTCGACGTACCGCTTCGCCATCCTGCGAATGGTTCGGTCGGGTCGCCCGCGTCGGCTCCGGCCGTGCGCCTGCAATGCATAGACCGGGTGTTCGGGGTCGATGTGCTTGGCCAGTACGAAAAGAGCCATCGCGCCGACGCCGGCACCGCCGACCAGAAAGACAGGTTGCTTGGAACCTCCGACTCGCAGCGGAACCAGCACGTCGTGAACGCTCGACGAGCGCCTCCGGTCGGTGGCGGTGTCGCGCAACCGAGCATCGACCGTGGTGGCCAGGGTTCGGACGGTCGTCGCCCCGAAGACATCCTCGGGTGTGAGCTCCACCTGCAGGTCCTCGCGTAGCCGCGCGAGCATCGCCGTCAGGGTCAGCGAGTTTCCGCCGAGCTCGAAGAAGTCCTCGTCACGTCCGATCGAGTCGAGTCCGATCGCCGCGCGTGCAGCGCCTGCCACCATGTACTCCGTGGGGCCTACTGCCGCGCTCTCGACGCGGCGAGCGACAGGCTCGGGCAGTGCACCTCGGTCGAGCTTGCCACGCTCGTTTCGCGGCATCGCGTCGAGCGCGACGATGTGGGTGGGAACCATCCATTCCGGCAGGGTCCGGCGCAGCGACGCTCTGATCTCGGCCACCGACGGCCGCCGACCGGAACGGGCCGAGCACACGTAGGCGACCAGGTCGGTATCGGTGCCGGAGGTCCGGCCGATCACCGCTGCGTCGCCGATCTCCGGCATGGCGCGCAGAGCCGCCTCGACCTCGGCCGGCTCCACCAGGTATCCGCGCACCTTGACGGCGTCGTCGATGCGTCCGGCGAGGTGCAGCGTCCCGTGTTCGTCGAGTCGTCCCAGATCGCCGGTGCGGTACCGGAACAGACCGTCACCGAGCGCGGCGAATCGTTGGGAGTCCAGACCGCCGCCGCCGAGGTAGCCGTCGGCCAGACAGTTCGCCGTCACCCGTATTTCGCCGATCACGTCGGGTGCACACGTCGAACCGTCGGAGGTGACGACTTCGACGAGCTTGCCCGGGATGGGTCTGCCCGCGGGGAGAAAGCCCGACGGCAACGCTCGTTCGGGCGGGTATTCGCCGTAGGCGACGGCACCGGCTTCGGTGGTCGCGTACCAGTTGACCACCGTGGCGCGGCTGTCGAATCGCCGCCGAAAGCCGTCGGCATCGTCGGAGTGCAGGGATTCCCCGTACGTGACGACCACCCGCAGCGTAGGTACGCCGCTGCGACCTGCAGGTCCGTGATCGACTGCGGAGATTGCGCGCAGCAGCGACGAGGAGCAGTGCAGCGTGGTCAGGGAATGCGCGGCCGTCCACTCGACGGTGCTGCCGGGGACACCCGACCTCGGGTCGCGGCAGTGCACGGCGGCACCGCTGAGCAGCCCCGCGAACAACGTGTTCAAGCCGGCGCCGAAGCTGACCGGAAGAGAGTTTCCGACGCGGTCGTGTGGGCTCAGTGCCAACGCGTTGGCAACCTCGTATGCCTTGGTCAGACACATGCGGTGGCTGAGGATCACGCCCTTGGCGGTGCCGGTGGATCCCGAGGTGTAATTGATCACTGCGGTGTGGTCGCCCGACAGCGTCGGCAACGGAACACAGGAGTCCATGGCGGCTTCGACGGTGGCGGAGTCGATCGCCGTCGCGGCCGCTTGGTCGATGATCGTGGCGCGGCGCTCGGCCGGAAGCATGGGATCGAGCGGCACCAGGGGATGGCCTGCGGCGACGACGGCCAGCATCAGCACGATCGAATTGGTCGTGGCGTCGGTGTCCACGGCGAGCGGCCGAGAATCGGCGGGAAAGAGGGTGGCGATCTTCCGAGCGAGAGAGTAGGCGCGGTGGAGGAGCTCGTCGAAGGTGAGCGAGGTGCCGTCGACGTCGAGTGCGAGGGCGTCGGGCAGGGCGTGAGCCACCTCGCGGTAGCGGGCCATGAGGGTGTCGCGGCGTTCGGGCCGGCACAACGGGGCCAGCGAAAGACGGGTCGGTGCATCGATGTCCTGAATCGACATGATTCTCCTTGCACGAGCCCGACCCGTGACGCCGGAGTCGGTTTGCACGCCGCAAACCGGCTCGAAGACTGTTTTGACGGCTCAAAGGTAGACGTGCACGACCGTTTTGCGCAAGCAAAAAACCGGGCATTCCACAACAATCGGGTGACGTTGTGGAATGCCCGGTCTGTTTCGGCGTGGAGCTACAGGTCTGCGATGGCCTCCAACGGCTTCGTACGTGCGGCCCGCACGGCGGGCCACAGCGCCGCCAACACACCGACAACGGCCGATCCGAGCAGCATCGCCACCACCTGGCCCCACGGCACGGTCATGGTGCCCAGGCCCTCGTCGCGCAGGGTCTGCACGAAGCCCCAACCGAAGGCGATGCCGAGGACGACGCCCACGATCGCGCCGAACAGTGCGATGAGCAGGGACTCGAGATAGATGATGCGACGGACCTGCGGCCGCTGCATGCCTATCGCGCGCAGCATGCCGATCTCCCGACGCCTCTCCACGACCGACAGGGCCAGTGTGTTGACGATGCCGAGCACGGCGATGACGACGGCCAATGCCAGCAATCCGTACAACACGGCGAGCAGGGTGTCGATCTGCTGACCCTGGCTACCCTTGAACTCCTCGACGTCCTGAACCTGGACCACGACGAACGGCTTGGTCGCGGCCTCGAGGTCGGTTCGCAGCGTGTCCAGGTCGGTGCCGGGCGTGGCCTTGACCAGAACGAGGATGTCGGACCGGGTGATGGACGGCGTCACCTCCTGGTAGATGTCGCCCGAGACGATCCAACTCCCGATGAGCGGATTGTCGGTGAACACGCCGGTGACGGTCACGGGGACCGACGCCCCGTCCACGGTGTCGAAGGTGACCTCGGTTCCGACGGTCCATCCGCGTTCGGCCGCTTCGGTTTCCGACACCGAGAATCCGTCGCTGTTCAGGTCTGCAGTGCCCTGCACCATCGACAACTCGACCAGTCCCTCGGGCGAGCCGTCGATGGCGGCACCGTACTCCTCCTGACCGGCGATGGTGACGAACACCGGGTGCAGTACCGCTGTTCGGTCCACACCGGTCACCTGCTGTGCAGCCGTCGTGGCACCCGTCGGAACCCCGATCGACTGCGGACCGGAGAGGATGTAGTCCGCCTCGACGCCGGTGTCGACGAGTGAGTCGACGCTGGCCTTGGCGGTGGATCCGAGCACGCCGATGACGGTGACGAGCATGAGGCCGAGCATCAGGGCGAAAGCGGTGGCCGCGGTGCGTCGCGGGTTGCGGACCGAGTTGGTCCTGGCCAAGCGTCCGATCGCTCCGAACGGCCGGGTGATGACGGCACCGAGAGCGCCGACCACCGGCCGTGACAACGACGGTGCAGCCAGCGCGGTGGCGACGATCAGCGCGACAGCTCCGGCGCCGACCGTGGCAGCGGCCGCCCCGCCGGTCGACTGCGCGCCGATGATCAGTGCGGCCGCGCCTGCGATTCCCAGGCCGACGCCCACGAACGTCCGGGTGCGCAAGGTATCGCCCGCAGAGGCGAACTCCTCACGCATCGCGGCGACCGGTGGAATCTTGGCCGCTCGTCGGGCCGGTGCGTACGCACTCAGCACGGTGACCACGATGCCGACGGCGAAGGCGACGGCCACGGTGCGGGGTTCGAGGGCCAGCGGTCCCGACGGTAGGCCCAGGTCGAAGGCGTTCAGCAGTGCCCGCAGCCCGTAGGCGAGCCCCACTCCGCCGGCGAAGCCGAGCACGCTGCCGATGACGCCGACGACGAGGGCTTCGAGGACGACCGATCGACTGACCTGCCCGCGGCTGGCTCCGATGGCTCGCAGCAGAGCCAACTCGCGGACGCGTTGCGCGACGATCATCGAGAACGTGTTGTAGATGATGAAGGTGCCGACCAACAGGGCGATCCCACCGAAGGCGAGCAGGAAGTAGTTGATGAACGACAGTGCCGACTCGACCTCGGCCTGGGTCTCGGCCTGTACGTCCGCGGCGGTCTGGACCTTCAGATCGGGGAACGCCGCGGCGATCTCGTCGCGAAGATCGCTCTGAGTCAGCCCTTGCGCGGCGAGATCGTTGCCCGCGACATCGATGTACTGCACGTGGGCGCCGTCGGTGAACAGCTCGTTCGCCTGGCTCTGCACGAACTGAATTCCGATGTATCCACCGGATTCGGTTGGTGTGGAATAGATTCCGGTGACCGTGACGTCGGTGATGCCTTTGGACGGCACGAGGACCGCGGTGGCGTCGCCCACCTTCAGTCCGGCGCGCTCGGCACCACCGGCGTTGATCGTGACCTGGCCGGGAGCGGTGGGAGCCGAACCGTCGACGAAGGTGGTCGGATCACCGAGTCGTTGGTCGTCGGGGAGGTACGACTCGCCGACGGTCGGTGCGCCGCCGGACTGTACGGCGGCGCCGTCCGACCCCAGCAGTACCAACTGTCCGCCGACGTACGGCGACACGGCGCGCACGTTCGGCAACGCCGAGATCGCGCCGATGTCCTCGTTCGGCACGCCGGAAGAGCGGGCGTCCTCGGGACTCACTCGAACGTCCGCGCCCTGTGCGGTATCGGCGAACAGCGAGGAGAAGGTGCGCTGGAGGGTGTCGGTGAACACGAACGAACCCGCGACGAATGCCGTGCCGAGTACGACGGACAGCACGGTCAGGGCAAGTCGAACCTTGTGTGCAGCAAGGTTTCTCAGCGACACCTTGCGCATGGGATTGCCCGACGGCTTTTGTCGAGGAGGTTTGTTGGAGACGGAATGCGCCATTATCGAACCGTCTCCAGCTTCTTCATCCGCTCGAGTACGGCGTCGGCCGTGGGCGAGTTCAGCTGATCGATGACGGCGCCGTCGGCGAGGAACACGACGCGATCGGCGTAGCTCGCCGCGCGTGGATCGTGCGTGACGATGACGACGGTCTGATCGAATTCGTCTGCGGCAGTGCGCAGAATCGAGAGCACCTCGCCGGACGAGCGGGAGTCCAGGTTGCCGGTGGGTTCGTCGCCGAACACGATGTCGGGTCGGCCTGCCAGCGCACGGGCGCACGCCACCCGCTGCTGCTGTCCGCCCGAGAGCTCGCTGGGGCGGTGATCGAGGCGATCACGCAGGCCGAGTCGGTCGACCACGGTGTCGAGCCATCCCTGGTCCGGCGTGCGGCCGGCGATGTCGAGGGGCAGAGTGATGTTCTCGAGCGCGGTGAGCGTCGGGACCAGATTGAAGGCCTGGAACACGAATCCGATTCGGTCCCTGCGTAATCCGGTGATCTCCTTGTCGGACAGTGCCGTCAACTCGGTGTCGCCGATGGTCACCGTTCCCGAGGATGCAGTGTCCAAGCCGGCCAGGCAGTGCATGAGCGTTGACTTGCCCGAACCCGACGGGCCCATGATGGCGGTGAATTCTCCCCGAGCGAAGTCCATGCTCACCCCGGACAGTGCGTGGACCTGGGTGTCCCCTGATCCGTAGACCTTCGATACGTTGACCGCACGTGCGGCGATGTCGCTCATGGATGCCAGTGTTGCAGCGTTCCGCGCCGGTCGCTATCAGGGGAGACCCTGAACACCACCCCTATGATGGGCGTCATGCGCATCGGAGCCCATGTCCGCGACAGCAGCGACCCTCTCGGTACGGCCGAGGCGCTCGGCGTCGACCTCGTCCAGATGTTCCTCACCGATCCGCAGAAGTGGAACAAGCTCACCCCGCACCCGCAGGGCGAGGCGTTGCTGACCGGCGATGTCGACGTGGTGGTGCACTCGTCCTACGTCCTCAATGTCGCGAGCTTGAACAATCGGATTCGCATTCCCTCACGCAAGGCCGTCGTCGAGCAGGCTGCTGCTGCGGCCGAGATCGGGGCCATCGGGCTGGTCGTCCACGGCGGTCACGTCCGTGAGGGCGAGGACACTGCCAAGGGAATCGACAACTGGCGCAAGCTGTTCGAGCGCCAAGCGGAGCAGGGCGGCTTCGCCGTGCCGATCTTCGTCGAGAACACCGCGGGCGGAGACTCCGCGATGGCGCGCCACTTCGACGACATCGCCCGGTTGTGGGACGCGATCGGTGAATTCGGTGCCGGCTTCTGCCTGGACACCTGTCATGCGTGGGCCGGGGGCGAGGATCTGGTCGACGTGGTCGACCGAATCAAGGCCATCACCGGACGAATCGATCTGGTGCACCTGAACAACTCACGCGACGAATTCGACTCGGCGCGAGACCGGCACGCGAACCTCGGCACCGGAACGATCGACGCCGAGATTCTGACCGCCGTCGCACTGGCGGCCGACGCGCCGGTGATCCTCGAGACTCCGCCCGAGGGGATCGAAGACGACGTCAGGCTGCTGAAGAGCCTGTAGTGGTGCGGGCGAGGTCGTGCACGGCCGCCGACCACAGCCGGATCAGTTCGTCCATGCCGTGCAGATTCGCAGCCCAGGTGATGCGCGCCAACGTGGTACCCGCATCGGTCACGGTGATCCCGATGTCGATGGCGTGATCGCGGCTGGGTTCTGCCGGTGCATTCTCGCGCACGATGATCTGTGCTCCCGCGCGCGAGGCCAGTGCGGGATAGTTGCGAGTCAGTGCGTAGTCGCGGCCGCCGTTCGGCACCGAGCCCAGCCGCCTCGAGACCTCGTCGACGATGTGCTTGCGGTGAGAGGGGACGGTGAGAGCGTCGGTATGGAGTGCCGGGAGCCGGACGGGGTGAACTGCACCGGTGCTCCCCAGATCGAGGTCCACCAGCACGCCGGCCGAGGAGCCGCGGTGGTTGTTTCTCTGCCATGTGGACACGGCCGAGCCCAGGGCCGCGAGCAGCAGAACGCGGCGGTGGTGCGGGCCGTCGGGCAACACGAACGTCAGCGACGTCTGCTCGACCACGGTGGACTGTTCGGTGAGCAAGGGTCGCTCTGCCGGGGTCAGTACGGCGACCCAGTACGGAACCTGTTCGGCTACCTCGGTGCAGAGAGTGCGTCCGAGCTGGGCCGGGCTGATCGTCTCGCGGTGCACGAGTCTGAGCGGTGCGAACACGGTCACGCCGGCGAACCCCACTTCCGATGCGGATTGTCCTAGCCTTACCTAACCTTCACCAGGCTAGCTCGAGCCGCAATCGGATGCCAGGACGCCCCCGTCTGGATCGGTTCGGTCGGTAACGCGTAGCGCCGGGATGCCGGGAGCGATCGGCAAATTTCCGGTCTCGAGCTCGCCGAGTAGTCCCTCCGACCAGGTCAACAGGCCGGTGACGTCGAGATGATACGGAGGGTCGCACTCGAAGCCGATGAGCCGGTCGTGTCCCTGCCTGAGGAGCGAACCGGCACCGACGCGATTGCCGCGCATCAGATGGGTCAACCCGACGGCGAGTTGGGCCAGGCCCTGCCACAACGGACGCTCGTCGGGCGAGCAGTTCTTCCACGTGCCTTCCAGTACCTCGTGCGCATGGAAGGGCATGTTCGCGTCGAGGAATTTCTGCGCTTCGACGAGGGCGGCGGTGGGAGGAAGTCGGAGGTCGTCGGGCACCCGTGGAGTTCCGTCGCCACCGCGCGCGAGTGGCCGCCCGAGACCGTCGCGGGGCCTGGCGTTGAGGGGTTTACCGTGCGCATCACGTTCGCGTTCGGCCATGGTCGAAACCCTAGTGCGTGGTGGCCTGCACCGAGCTCACAGCCTGCGAAGACGAGCGCGCGGTGATGACACCCAGCGCTGCCAGTGCGGCGGCGGAGGTCGCGACCATCGTGGTGGACACGGCCACCGCGTCGTTTCCGAGTGCGCCGACGATCGGTGCGACGATGGCACCGAGTCCGAACTGAGCTGCTCCGAGGAGGGCAGCGGCACCGCCTGCCGCCTCACCGTGTCTGGACAGCGCGAGCGCAGGCGCGTTGGGCATGACGAAGCCGACGGCACCGAGCACGAACCACAGCGGAACCACGAAGCCGGCCATCCCGCCGATCTCGGCGATCGCCAGCACGGCCATGACGCCGCCCGCGAGGACGGCGAACGACAGTGCAGCCAAGACGATCTGCACCGGAGCGAAGCGTCCGAGCAGCAGGACGTTGAGCTGAGATGCACCGATGAGCGAGATCGCACCGGCGGCGAAGACGATTGCGAACTGCTGCTCGTCGAGGCCGAACTCTTCCTGCAGCACGAACGACGATCCGGCGATGTAGGCGAACAACGAGGACATCGCCAGTGCGGCGACGAGAACGAGCACCACGAACTGGGCGTCGCGCAGCAGCGAGCGGTAGGTGCGCAGCACCGGCATGACCCCGCTCGCACGACGACGCTCGGGTGGCAGCGTCTCGCGGAGCGACACGATCGCCAGTGTCATCAGGGCGACACCCATGATCGCCAGTGCGGCGAAGACGAGACGCCACGATCCGACCAGCAGCACCGCACCGCCGAGAGAGGGAGCCAGCACGGGTGCGACGCGCATGACGAGCATCAGCCGGGACAGGACGGTTGCCGCCGCGCGGCCGCTGAACAGGTCTCGCACGATCGCCATCGCGACCACGGCAGCAGCGGCAGCGCCGAGCCCCTGCACG
The DNA here is from genome assembly GCA_963517305.1 of uncultured Rhodococcus sp. Classification (GTDB taxonomy): domain Bacteria; phylum Actinomycetota; class Actinomycetes; order Mycobacteriales; family Mycobacteriaceae; genus Rhodococcoides. The sequence continues at coordinate 85,110 of CAUQEL010000022.1, read as the reverse complement.
ACGCGTAGGCCACCGAGAACGGCGATGTTCGGAGCCACGATGCACGCGACGGACGCCAGGATGTGCACTCCGGTGCCGACGATCAGGGGTAGGCGCCTGCCGACGATGTCGGACAGTGGCCCGATGACGAGTTGGCCGAGGGCGAGTCCGACCAACGTGCCCGCGAGGGTGAGCTGCACGGCCGACGAGGGGGTGTTCAGGTCGTCGGCGATGGCCGGGAGAGCCGGCAGATACATGTCGATGGTCAGTGGACCGAGCGCGATGAGCGCGCCGAGCACCAGGATCACCCGCAGGCGTTCCTTCGACGTCGGCTCGGCGGACGTATTCGGTGCCGGTGCTTGCGCTACGGCTGTCTCGGCTGCTGACGTGTTCGGTGCTTGGGCCACCCGAACTTCAGCAACCGGGGCACTCGTTCTGTTCCCGGTTGCTGACTACAACTTTCGTGTTCTACGCCACGGCGTCGGACCGATCGCGCGGTCGAACTCAGTGCCACGTGTGATCCACCAGCGCGGTTCGAGGACCGAACTTGGGCTTGGTGGCCTTGCCGCTCAGATACAGCAGCCGAATCGCGCGATGCCTGTGCGGTGCCAAGGGCTGCAGATACTCGACCATCTCCGCGTCGTCGATCGGCCTACCCAACAACGACCAACCCACCACCGACGCCAGGTGATAGTCGCCCACCGACAGAGCGTCCGGATCCCCGAGGGCGCGTTGCGCGGTCTCGGCCGCCGTCCAGACACCGACCCCCTGGATCGCCTGCAGCCTGCGCGCAGCATCCGCGGGTGTCATTCCCGACGCCTCCTCCAGACGACCGGCCGCGCAGGCAGCGCGGACGATGGTCTTGGACCGAGCCGGGTCGACATTGGCGCGGTGGTACTCCCACGACGGTATGCGTCGCCACACGTCGGGTGTCGGGAAGACGAACATCGGCTTCGGCGTCGGACCCGGGGCCTTCTCGCCGAACTTGCTCACCAGGTACCGCCACGATCCGAATGCCGAGATTCCGTGTACGCGTTGCTCGATGATCGCCGGGATCAGGGCCTCGAGCACCAGCCCGGTTCTACCCAGCCGCAGGTGCGGCAGCTGCCGGTGGGCTTCCCGGAGGATCGGGTGCTCGGGTGCGAACGAGGAGGCGTCGTCGCCGAGGCCCAGTAGGTCGGGAGCCGCGTCCAGCAGCTCGGGTGCACCGGGGCCCCACGCTCGTACTCGAACGCCGGTCGGCGAGGCCTGGGTCAGGCGGTACGTCACCGGTCCCGAGCTCATTCTCGACGTGCGCCACACGGTGCCGTCCTGGGTGGACTCGTAGGTGGGGTCGCCGCGGCCTCGGCGCAGGGGGCCCACCGACATCCGGACGTCGATCCGTTGCTCGGAGGTGACGAGTCGGACCATCCCGTCGGAACCGGCATCGTCGGGCATCGGTCGGTCACCTCCGAAGGGTCGTGGCCATGCGGACCGAGGGGGTCCTCGGCAGGGCGTCGATCGACACGATTGCAGTACCGACGGCAAGATACATAGTGCCCCGCCCAGCGCAGGATCACCGCACAGCCTCCCTCGCCGCGCCCGGTCCCATCGACAACATCAGGAGGATCGTCGTGACTCGATCGCGCGCAGCCGCGTTCGTCGGAGTTACCTACGCGTTCGTCGTGGCGATGATGGGCACGACCATGCCGACGCCGCTCTATGCGTTGTACGAGATCGAGTTCGGCTTCTCCGTCTTCGTCGTCACCTTGGTGTTCGCGGCGTACGCGGTCGGTGTGCTCGGTGCCCTGCTGGCCTTCGGTCGCTGGTCCGATTCACTCGGGCGTCGGCCGATGCTGTTGGCCGCCATCGTTTTCGGGCTGGTCAGCGCCGTGGTGTTCGTGACTGCGGATTCGCTCACGGCCTTGGTGATCGGACGCGTGCTGTCCGGACTGTCGGCAGGCATCTTCGTGGGCACCGCGACGGTGACGTTGATCGAGCTGGTACCGGACGAGTGGCGCGACCGAGCCCCGGCCATTGCCACCGCGGCCAACATCGGCGGACTCGGCCTCGGTCCGTTAATCGCCGGACTGCTGGCCGAATACCTTCCGCAACCGCTGCGCCTGACGTTCGTCGTCGATATCGTCCTGCTCGTCGTGGCAGCAGTGGCGGTGTTTCTCGCGCCCGAAACCGTCAGGGTCGCCCGCGGTGCCCGCCCGCACATGCAGCGATTGTCCGTGCCGGCGGACGTCCGCGGCACGTTTCTGCGCGCCTCGATCGGTGGCTTCGCCGGGTTCGCTGTGCTCGGGCTCTTCACCGCGGTCTCACCGGGATTCATCGCCGGCGTGCTGCAGATCGACAATCACGCGGCAACGGGGGCCGTGGTGTTCGCGGTCTTCGCCTCATCGGCGACCGCGCAGATCACCGTGCGTAGGGCCGATCCGACGTCGGCGCAGCGGTGGGGCTGCTTCGTCCTGATGCTCGGGCTGATGTGTCTGGCGGCATCGCTGCTGCTGACGTCGCTGGTAGTGCTGATCGCCGCCGCGGCGGTGCTGTGTGGAGTGGGGCAGGGTGTGACGTTCAGCAACGGCATGTCGGCCATCGACGCGGAACTTCCGCCGCAGCGTCGAGCAGAAGTGACGTCCACGTTCTTCGTGGTGCTCTATGTCGCCATTTCGGTTCCGGTCATCGGCGCAGGAGCTGCGGCGAGTGAGTCGGGACTGGTGACGGCCGGGGTGCTGTTCTCGGCCGTGATCGCCGTGTTGGCAGGAGTGGCGTTCGTGTTGCTGACCCTGGACGGTAGAAAGTCGCGGGTCGCCGGCCGGTCCTGATGCGCGAGGTCGGTCGGTCCTCGGACCCGTCGCGCAAGTCCCGCGGTGTTCGTGCGCGAGTCACCCGGAGTTTGTCGGTGCCCCGAAGTAGGGTCTGACACCGTGATCATCGTGAGTACGGACGGCTCGTGTCTGCGTAACCCCGGCGGAGCAATCGGGTGGGCGTGGGTCAACCACACGGGGCCGAGCAACTCCGGCGGTGAGCCCTCGGGCACCAACCAGGTCGCTGAGCTCAGGGCCCTACTGGAGGCGGTTCTGGCCCACCCCGGCCCCGAGCCGCTGTTGATCGAATCCGATTCCCAGTACGCCATCAAGTGCGCGTCCGAGTGGCTCGCGGGCTGGAAGCGCAAGGGCTGGAAAACAGCGGGCGGTACTCCGGTGCGCAACCTGGAGCTGGTGCAGGGCATCGAGCGAGCCATCACCGATCGTGAAGGTCCGGTCCGGTTCCGGTGGGTCCGCGGACATGTCGGCAATCACTTCAACGAAGCAGCCGACGCGTTGGCCGGGGAGGCCGCGCGAGCCATGGCGGCCGCCGGTCCGACAGCTCCGGCCAAGACCGCACCCGAGAAGTCGACACCGGCCCCGGCGGATGCAGCTCCTTCGTCTCCGGACCCGACGGCGCGCGAGGCGTCGATGTCCGACGACGCGGTTCCGACGCTGTTCTGATCGCTCATCCCGCCTGGACGTGGGAACAGCGCACCGGCTGTCGCTAGGATTACGACATTCCACTCAATTCGGATTTCCTGACACCGGAGGCGTCGAGCGCACTGTGCACTCCATAGATCCCCCTCGGCCGCCCATGGCCACTGCTCGGTCCGAGGGCACAGCTTCATCCGAGGGCACAGCTTCGTCCGTTCGTTGTCGAGTGATCGCATGGTGATCACCGCGTTACTCTCCTTGCTCCTCGGCTTCGTGCTCACCGCCGCGATCATCGCGGCCAACGGATACTTCGTCGCCCAGGAGTTCGCCTACATGTCCGTCGACCGGGCGACGCTCCGTACCGGGGCCGAAAAGGGCGACGCGTCGGCCTAGCGGGCATTGAAGGTCACCAAGCGCACCTCGTTCATGCTGTCGGGCGCGCAGCTGGGCATCACGGTCACCGGTCTGATGGTCGGCTACGTGGCCGAGCCGTTCATCGGCGAATCGCTGGGCGAGCTGCTGAGCAGTGCCGGAGTCCCCATCGCGGTGGGTATTTCGATCGGCACGGTGGGCGCTCTCGTCCTCGCGACCGTCGTGCAGATGATCTTCGGGGAGCTCTATCCGAAGAACCTTGCCATCGCGAACCCCGATCCGCTGTCCCGACGCCTCGCCCGGTCGACGCTGATCTACCTGACCGCGTTCGGTTGGCTGATCACCTTCTTCGACAAGTCCTCCAACGCGATGCTGCGTCTGCTGCGCGTCGAACCGGTGCACGACGTGGACAGCAGTGCCACCGCCAAGGATCTCGAGAGCATCATCGACGATTCCCGGGCCAGCGGGGATCTCACCGAGGATCTGTCGTTGCTGCTCGACCGCATCCTGGACTTTCCCGAACGCGACGTCGAACACGCCATGATCCCGCGTAGTCGGGTGGACGCAGTCACCCCCGCTACTGCCATCGGCGAGATGCGGGCGCGGATGGTGCGTGCGCACACGCGCTACCCGGTGATCGGCGACCGTGAGGAGCCGATCGGTGTGGTGCAGCTGGCCGAGGTACTGGCCGCTGCCCCCGACGACAGCCGTTCGGTCACCGAGATCATGCGGGAACCGCTGATCGTGCCGGAACTGATGCCCCTCGAGGATGCCCTGGAGTTGTTGGCGAGCACCAAGAACGAATTGGCATGCGTGATAGACGAATACGGCGGATTCGCCGGCGTGCTCACCATCGAGGATCTCGCCGAGGAATTGGTCGGCGAGATCACCGACGAGCACGACCAGGACATCGCCGGCGTGGAGGATCAGGAAGACGGAGTGTGGCTCATGGACGGCGACGTCCACGTCGACGAGGTCGAACGCACCATCGGTCGCGACATGCTGTTGCCGAGAGGCGATTACGAGACGCTCGCCGGCCTGCTCATCGCAGAGGGCGGGAACCTGCCGGAGGTCGGAGACACGGTGCGTATCGACCTCGCGGTGTTCGGAGCCGACCTGATGGAAGAGGTACCGCCGCGTCCGTCCCTGGAAGTCGAGGTGCTCGAGGTGGACCGGCACGTGCCGAGTGAGCTGAGAATCAGGCTGCACGAGAACTCGCCGGACGGCAGCGAGGATTCGCAGGAGACGGACGAGGAGACGGACCGATGAACGCGTGGGTCGTCGTTGCGGTGACGGTATTGCTCATCGCCCTGAGTGCGTTCTTCGTCGTCATCGAGTTCGCTCTGCTCGGTGCCCGCAGGCACCGACTCGAGGAGAAGGCAGGCACGAGCCGATCGGTGCGAGCGGCGCTGCGCGGAATGAACGAGCTCACGATCATGCTGGCCGGCGCGCAGCTGGGCATCACTGCCTGCACCTTCGCGCTCGGTGCCGTCACCAAGCCGGCCGTCGATTCCTGGCTGGGTCCGGTGTTCACCTCGTGGGGTGTGCCGGGTTGGTTGGCCGGAACCGCCGCGTTCGCGTTGTCGCTGCTGCTCGTGACGTTCCTGCACTTGGTGGTCGGAGAGATGGCCCCGAAGTCCTGGGCCATCGCGCATCCGGAGCTGGCCGCGACCATCATCGGTCTGCCGTCTCGGGCGTTCGTCCGCCCCTTCCGTCTGTTCCTGGTGTGGGTCAACAAGATCGCCAACACGCTCGTCGAACGGTCGGGTGTAGAGCCCGTCGAGAGCGCTGCAGTCGGCGGACGCGACGCCGAGACCATCCGGAACCTCGTCGAGTACTCGTCGCAGGTCGGTGTGCTGGAGCCGGAACTGCAGACCCAGATCACCCGGGTGATCGAACTCGAGACACTGACCGTCGAGAAGATCACGGTGCCCGACTCCAAGGCGACCTCGGTGCCGCACGGTGCCACGGTGTCCGATGTGCAGGCGGCGGCGTTGCGGTCCGGTCACCTTCGGGTACTGCTCACCGACAGCTCCGGCGCGACGCCCGGCGTCGTCCACGTGCGGGACACTCTGCTGGCCGACGTCGCCGAACCGGCCGCCGACTACGCACGGGAGGCCTACACGGTCGACGGATCGGTGCCGGTGTACGAGTTGCTACGGCAGATGCGCAACCGCAGCGTCCAGCTCGCGGTGGTCGAGACCGGTGGACAGTTCCTCGGCATCGTCACGCTCACCGACGTCATCAAGCGGGTACTGCCCACGGCTCCTGCTGCCTAGCAGAACAGTTCAGCCGCGCGGTTGCATCCGGCTGTTGGGTAGCGGAGGCGCGTGCAGTCGAGATCCCGGATAGCCCTCGACGGTGCCGAACTGCTCGCTGCCGCGCTCGTAGGCGGCCCGATACTCGACGACGTCCTCGTGGCTGCGGCCGACGAAGTTCCACCACATGACGATCTGCTCTCCGAACGGCGGTCCGCCGAGCAGCAGCATCCGCACCGGCTCTCGGGTCGGATTGCGCAGATCGAGCGTCGAATCGCCCGGTTCGCGGTAGCCGAGATCGGCTGCGGCGAGGACGGTCTCGTCCATCGTCACGCTGCCCTGATCGACGATGACCCCGTGCTCGAACGTCGGGTCGACGTCGAGGGTGATGCGGGCTCCGGCGTCGAGCACGATCTCGGCTCCGAGGAGTGGGGTGAACGTGGCCACCGGCGAGGTCTCGCCGAGCAGCGAGCCGAGGAACACTCGTGCGGTCAGCCCCTGACTCGAGTGAGTCTGCGGCACGTGGTGCTCGAAAGTCGGCGCGGTGAAGCGAGATCGAGCCGGCAGTGCAACCCACAGTTGCATGCCGTGCAGAATCTCGGTCTGCGGAGTGGAGGTCTCGGAATGACTGATGCCGTAGCCGGCCGTCATCAGGTTCAGCTCGCCGGGCCGCACCATGGCATGTGACCCGACGCTGTCGCGGTGTTCGATCTCGCCGGAGAACAGCCAGCTGACGGTCTGGAGTCCGGTGTGCGGATGGGGTGGCACGTCCATCGACGAGGTGTCGGGCCCGTAGTGGTCCGCGAAGCACCACGCGCCGATCAGTGAACGCTGCCGCTGGGGGAGCGTGCGCCGAACCTTCAGTGCACGTGGACCGCCGAGGGGAACCTCGCGTGGGGTGAGAATCTCGATCACGTCTGCTCCTGACAGCACGAAAGATGGCACTCGAATCGACTACGGGGAACAACCGGAATGCGACGAGGGCTGTTCCCGGTCCGGCTCTAACCGACGAGTGACGCGGTTCCGTCGATCAGCCGCACGTCGTAGGACTCGGCCGCGCCGTGCACCTCCCTCGATCCACCGTGGACCGTGTAGAGCACCGCGTACGAGGTGAAAGTGACAGGTTGGCTGTCGTCGGGGTCGATGGTGACGCGCGGCAACACGACCAGTAGGTGGGTCCGGTTGCCGTCCGAAAGATTGTCGACGACGGTACGAACCTCGAAACCCAGGTCCGATCGGGTGACGTCGGTGGACTCCAGCGTCTGTCCGCTCAGAACGAGCTGCGCCGCCCAGACGCCGGCGGATCGATGGGTATCGACTGTCCCGGTGACGTCGTCGCCGGTGAAGTCGTAGTGGTTCGCTGCTGTGAAAGGCATGGTCACAGGCTATTCCTCGGGTCGGGGAAAAACTTCGAAAAATTTCTCATCCGATACCCATCCACCCCGAGGGGGGCTGCGAATGAACCATGAGACACCCGCTACTGCTGTCGCCCCCGACCGCCGTCAGTAGTGGGTGTCTCCCTTTGTATGTGTGGGGGAGGGCGTCCACAACGCGAAAGAGGCCGCCGTTCGAAACCGGATCGGAAGATTTCGGGCGAGGCGGCACGGTGATCGGTACGCTTTCGGACCTGGGCAGTTCGTTTCTCGAGGGAGCCCTCATGCACGAAGACTTTCGATCGCCCGCATCGCGGCACGGCGAGCGATCGAATGCGTCCTCACAACCACGGTCGACGCGGGCTCACGGCCAGGCACGCAGTCGCCACCGCAAACGGTCGACCGCGCTCTCGCCGCCGAGGTCGGTCTCGAGTATCACCGTTCCCCCGCTCGGACCCGAGCCCAGTGCGGCTCAGGTGCTACGCCACTGGTTCGCTGCGCCGCACGATTTCGACTGGATTTTCGTACACAAGTCGACTCGTCCGCTGCACCGATTGATCCGAGTCGTGTTCGCGAGCTGTACAGCTCTGTACGCCGCCGTGTCGATGCTGATGCTGGCCTCGCCGAATGGGCCGACCGGATCGGGTCCTGTTGCCTACGTGCTGTTCATCCTGGTTCTGCAGTTCGCCGCGATCGTCTATTTGTTGTTCGGACCGCTGCCCGACCGTAAGTGGCAGGTGGTCACATTCCTGGCGTTCGGCGACGTGGGTCTTGCGTCGGTGATTCTTCTCGATGTGCCCACGTCGGCACTGATCGGCACGTTCCTCTTCGCACTCACCGGTGCGATGTGCACCTTCTTTCTCGGACCGAGACTGCTCGTCGCCCACCTGGTGTTCGCCAATCTGGTGATCGTCTACATCGGGGTGGCCGCGTATGTGCAGGGCTTGTGGGGTCCATGGGATGCGATCGCCGCGGTACTGGTGGCCGGAGGCGCGACGTCGGGTGTCCCGATCTTCGCCCAGATCGCCTGGTCGTTGGTGTGCGAGGACGCACGGCAGTCCGAGATCGATCCGCTGACCCGAATGAAGAACAGACGCGGACTGCAGAATGCCATCGAAGATCTGCGGATGGTTGCCCATCGCGAGCAGTTGGCGTTCGTTCTCGTGCTGGTCGACATCGATCGGTTCAAGAGTGTCAACGACCGCTACGGCCACGACCAGGGCGATGCCGTCATCGTCCTCGTCGCCGACCGTCTCCACGGTCATCTCGGAAAGTCGGGGGTGGTGGCGAGAACCGGGGGTGAGGAGTTCGTGGCCGTCCTCGTCGGCGAGGCAGAACAGTTGTGTGAACTGGTGCTCGAGGTGAGCGGCACTCTGACGGATTGCTCGGACCCGATACCGGTCACAGTGAGCGCCGGTGCGGTCGTGATCGCGCCCGATTCCGACGCATGGACATCAGGGGTCGATGTGGTCAACGACGCGACGCGCGCGGCCGACTCCCTCATGTACCGAGCGAAGGCCGACGGTGGAAATCGAACGATGGTCGAGTCTATGTAGACGCGGCCAATTCGCTGAGCCTGCTGACCAATCGATCCGTGTCGAGACCCGCACAACCGACCGCGAATTCGTCCAGCGGCACCAGGGCGTGGAAGTCGACCCGCACATCGCGGTCGTAAGCGACGTCCACGAGATTCGCGAACCGCTGAGCGGCGAACTCGTCGACACTCGCCAGTGCGGGGATCTCGGTGACGGTCAAACTCGTTGCCTCCTCGAACAGTCGGAGGTAGTCGCCCGTCGAACGCGCGGCGCAACACAGTTCGGCAAACGAGTGACCATCCGACGCGCGCTCGAGACTCCAATTCCCCGATGCGAATCGCGACCCGCTGGTGCCGGCGGCACGGTAGTCGACGGGACCGTCGACGCAGATCACCTCGAGATTCTTCTTCAGCTTCTCGATCGTCGGAACGAAGGTCGGGTGGAACAGCGGATTGGGCAGCAGAGCATCGGGGGCGTAGTTGGAGGTGACGACCAGAGCGACCCCGCGGGCGAAGAGGGCGTCGAGCATGCGGGTGATGAGCCGGGCGTCGCCGATGTCGTGGACGTGGAACTCGTCGAAGCACAGCAGTTCGGCCTGCAGTCCGGTGTCGTCCGTCGAGAGGATGTCGTCGATGGCCGCGTCGATCGAGAAGCGGTGCCGAAAGTACGCAGCGTGCAGGTCGCGGAAGAAGGTATGGAAGTGGACGCGCTTCTTCGCGGTGGTCGCAGCACCGGCGAAGTAGGCGTCCAGCAGCCAGGTTTTGCCGCGGCCGACCGGACCCCACAGGTAGACGCCCCCGGTGCCGGGGGCCGAGAGCGCGTCGGCGGCCGATGCTTGAGCGTCGTCGAGAGTGAAGTCGGCGTCGAATGTGTGTCGCGGTGCGATCGGCCTCATGGATCGAACCGTACGCCGCTGCCCTCTACTTTTGTAGAGTGGGTGTGTAGGGTCACTGTCATGGATCGCCGAACCGCCATCGCAGATGCGGCGCTCGAGGTCATCGCCCGCGACGGCCTGCGCGCGCTGACGCATCGGGCGATCGATTCTGCGCTCGGCTACCCTGCGGGGTCGACGTCCTATTACTTCCGCACCAAATCCGATCTGTCGGCGGCGGTTGCCGCCCGTCTCGTCGTGCTGTCGCGCGCGACGTTCTTCGATATCGCCGGCACCGAGAGTGATGTCGCCACGGTCATCGCGCGGTACCTCCACGATGCGCTCACTCATCGCATGATCGAGCTTCGGGCCCGCTACGCGTTGATGCTGGATCCTGCTGTGGCGCAGAATGTTCGGGACGTTCTGGCTCGCTCGTTCTTCTCGCTCGAACGGGCGCAGGCGTTGTTCGCCGAACCCGAGTACGGAGACGGCCTGGTCTCGTTGTGCGAGGGTCTGGTGGCCGATGTCGTGTTCGGGCGGCGCTCGTCGAAAGATGTTGCAGCGCTTCGACTTCCAGTCTCCGTCTACCTCGCGGGTGCTGGGAGTTCATCGCTGGTGAACTCGGTGGACACCGAACTTCCGTAGCCTCGTAAAGCATGCGATTCGGTAGGTACTTGCCCCTGGTGTGCGTTCCCCTCGCGGTGTTGATGGGGTGCGGAACCGACTCCGCAGCGGACCCAGCGTTGCCGGAAGAGTCGTTCGATCTGCAGGCGCATCGCGGTGGCCTCGGCTTGGTCACCGAGAGCACCATCGAATCGTTCACCAATGCACTGCAACTCGGGGTGAGCACCCTCGAACTGGACACTCAGATCACCGAGGACGGCATCGCGATCGTCACCCACGACCGCAAGGTCTCGGACAGCAAGTGCGTGGACACCGGCGCGATCGCACCGGAAGACCCCGAGTTTCCGTACGTCGGGAAGTTCGTGAACACACTGACACTCGCGCAGATTCGCACCCTCGACTGCGGCGCCCTACCGCTCGAGGACTACCCGGAGCAACGGCGCGTGCCCGGCGCTCGAATGCCGACCCTCACCGAGGTGTTGGATCTGGTGAAGTCGGCCGACGCACCGGGAGTGAAACTCAACGTCGAGACCAAGGTCGAGGCGGGCAGCCCTATCGAGACGGCCCCGCGCGAGCAATTCGTCGACACGGTTCTGGGGACGATCCGCGACGCGGGCATGCTGGACCGGGTCACCGTGCAGAGCTTCGACTGGGGCGCGCTCACACTGGTCCGCGACGCCGAACCCGAGGTGCCGGTGGTGGCACTGACCAACGGTGACTTCCTGCAGGTCGGCCAGGACGGAGCGTCGCCGCCAGGAGTGGAGCCTGCGGAACGACCATCGAAGTGGCTGGGCGGAATCGACATCGACGACTTCGGAGGTGATTCGATTGCCGCGATCGATTCGTTCGGTGCGTCGGCGTACTCGCCGGTTCAGGGGACCCCGCAGAACGGCAAGGTCGGCGACTCCGACTCGAGCTCTACGTCACCCGGGACATGGTGGACTCCGCGCACGAGCGCGGAATACGGGTGATCCCGTGGACCGTCGACGACCCCGACACGATGCGTGCCCTGATGGATCTGGGCGTCGACGGCCTGATCACCGATTACCCCGACCGGTTGCGTGCCGTCATGAGCGAGCGCGGACTTCCTCTGCCCGAACCCGCCCGGTGACGGTCCCCGGTCAGAACGGGTAGCCGACTCCGGTCAATTTCTCGCTGGCGTCCCACAACTGCGCGGCCAGAGCCGGGTTCTGTGCGGTCTTGGTCATGCTCGCCGGGCCCGGCTTACCGCGCGTCTCGAACAGGGACTTGGGGCCGCTGTACGTGCCGCCGCCCGCAACGTCGACTGCATAGAGCGTGGGACGTGCGCCGGCACTGGCAGATTGCGAGAAGATCTTCAGTCCGATCGGAGCGAGAGTGGACAGGATCTTGTTGCTGCCCAGACCGTCGGGGCTCGAGTACAACTCGGTGGCCGAGATTCCGGGGTGGGCGGCATTGCTGGTGATCTTCAGTCCGGCCTTGTCGATCCGGCGCTGGAGTTCCAATGCGAACAGGATGTTCGCAAGCTTGGAGTTCGCGTACCCGCGCTGGGGGTTGTACCCACGCTCGAGCTGAAGATTGTCGAAATCGAGCTTGGGACCCTGCCGGTGCGCGACGGACGCGATGGTGGTGATCTTGGCGTCCGCAGCGAGCTTGGGGAACAGCAGGCCGGTCAGGGCGAAGTGGCCGAGGTGATTGGTGCCGAGCTGGAGCTCGAACCCGTCCGCCGTCTCGGTCCGCAACGCAGGCATCATGACGCCCGCGTTGTTGATCAGCACGTCGATCGACTCCGGTGCCGACGCGGCGTACTCACGCACCGAGCCGAGGTCGGCGAGGTTCAGGGTGGCGGTGTCGACGGTTCCCCGTGGTGCCTCCGCCGAAATTTTGGCCGCGGCGGCATCGGCCTTGTCCTTGTTGCGGCACGCGAGCGTCACATGGTCGCCTCGCTTCGCCAACTCCAAGGCGGTGTAGTAGCCGATACCGGTGTTCGCACCGGTGATGACAACGCGTCTCTGCTTGGTTTCGGGCACGTCGTCAGGCTACCGGTCTGTTTTGGACTTTGCCTGTGAGCCCAGTGACTCGGACCCAGTGACTCGGACCCAGTGACTCAGCCCCAGTGACTCGGACGCGTCACCGAGTGCGGGAGTCGAGTCGACCCGTCACCGTTCGCCGCGTCGATCTGGAACTGAGTGGCGAAGATGCTGCCGCGTAGATCCGCACCTCGTAGGTCGGTACCGCGCAGGTCTGCGCCGATCAGGTCCGCCACGCGCAGGTCGGCGCCGCGCAGGGTGGCCCCGATGAGGTACGTACCTCGCAGGCTCGCGCCGCGCAGGTCCGCGCCGGCAAGTTGGGCGCCGATCATGTTGCGGCCGCGGTAGTTCTTCTTCGTGCCCCTCACCTCGGCTCGAACCAGATCGCTTGCCTCGAGCAGCAACTCGTTGATCCGTGAACGCAGCGCGGAGACGTCGACCGACAGTAGAACTTTCGGTGCCGACTCGGTCAGCGCGTCGAGTTCGGCGTATGCGCCGGACAGTCGATCGTGCAGTGTCGCGGCCGAATCCCGGTCACGCGCATCTGCCAGGTACCAGAGCAACTCGTGCAGATCACGCATGATCGGGAACACCGCGAACATGTCCGACGAGTTCGACGGCTGCTGCCGCCAGTCCCGTCCAGCGAACGTGGACTGCGACACCTTCTGGCCCGCACCGAAGCAGTCGTACACCGTGCAGCCGGCAAATCCCTGCTCCCGCAGCGTCGAGTGAATGCCGCACCGCGAGTCCTGCCGAAGATTGCGGCACGGCTCACCGGCGGCCTTGTCGACGGCGAAGTCCGAGGACTTCGCGAAGGGCAGAGCGACGCAACAGAGTCCGAGACAACTGCCGCAATCGGCCAACAGGTTCTCCGGCGCGCCCATGCGTCCACTCTGTCCCTCGCCTCGTGGCAGCGTCAAACGAGATTGTTGGCAGCCGACACCAGTGCATCCAACGAAGAAGCGACGACGGATCCGTCTATTCCCACTACCCGAGTCGGCATGCGAGCATCCGGGATGAGCTACTGATCCGGTCGATCGAGGAGAGCGCCGGGCAGCGCAAGGCACATCCGTCGGACAGCGGTGTCCCAGTTCGTCCCCTCGTGCGACATACCGCGCTACAGTGTTTCAGCGGGCGGGCGAAAAGCATTTCGAAGGGCACGGTCGATGTCGGAACTCGAGTACGACGAGGTGGTGTCCTCGCTGCGCAGAGCCGGGTGCGTGTTCGCCGAAGAGGAAGCCGACATCCTCGTCGAGTCCGCGTCGACTCCGGCAGAGTTGACCGAGATGATCGCACGCCGCGTCGCCGGCGAACCGCTCGAGCACGTCGTCGGCTGGGTCGCGTTCTGTGGTCGACGCATCGCCGTCGAACCGGGCGTGTTCGTACCTCGTCGACGGACCGAGTTCCTCGTCGAATGTGCTGCAGCGCTGCATCCTTCGGTGCTACTCGACCTGTGCTGTGGTTCCGGGGCGATAGGTCTGTCGGTCGATGGTGTCACCGAGTTGCATGCTGCCGACGTCGACGAGGTGGCGGTGGAGTGTGCATCGCGCAATCTCGCCGACGCCGGGGGCGCGGCACCGGTAGGCCACGTACATCGCGGCGACCTGTACGACGCTGTGCCGCCAAACATGCGCGGCAGATTCGATGCGATCGTCGTCAACGCGCCCTACGTCCCGACCGGCGGCATCGGGCTGATGCCACGAGAGGCGCGTCTCCACGAGCCGAACATCGCGCTCGACGGCGGTACGGACGGAGCCGTGATTCATCGTCGTGTCGCGGTCGGCGCGCCGCAATGGCTCGCTCCCGGCGGCCACCTTCTCATAGAAACCAGTGCAGCACTGGCGCATTCGACGCTGCGCGCCGTGGTCGACGCCGGTTTCACCGGTCGTATCGACGAATCCGAGGCATTCGATGCCGTCGTGGTGATCGGTTCGATGAGCGAGTAGGTGAGGGTTTCGACTGGGCGCTCGCGTGGCATGCCTGACCTGATACCGACGACGAAAGGTTGTTCCATCATGACGACATTGCTGTTCGCAGTCACCGCTGCCGACCACTGGACCCTGAACGACGGCAGTAAGCACCCCACCGGGTACTGGGCCGAGGAGCTCGTCGAGTCCCATCGCACGTTCGTCGACGCAGGCTGGGACATCACGGTCGCGACGCCGGGCGGTAAGGCTCCGGTCGTCGACGAGGGCAGCTTGGCTGTCGACGCCAACGGCGGCGACGAGGAGAAGGTGGCGGATCAGAAGAGCTACCTCGCCTCGATCGAGTCCATCCTGGCCTCGCCCGCGAAGCTGGAGGAGCAGAAGGCGTCCGACTTCGACGTCGTTTTCGTCCCCGGTGGTCACGGGCCGATGGAAGACCTCGCTGTCTCCGAGAGCTTCGGTGCACTGGTGGTCGACTTCCTCGACTCGAACAAGGTCGTCTCCGCGGTATGCCACGCGCCTGCCGCCCTGCTCCCCGCCGTCCGCAGCGACGGAACCTGGGCGTTCGATGGGTACGAACTCACCGGATTCACCGACGAAGAGGAGACCCAGGCCGGTCTCGCCGAGAAGGCCCCGTGGCTGCTCGAGTCCCGGTTGCGCGAGAACGGCGCGAAGTTCGACGGCACCGACGCGTGGGCACCGAACGTCGTCGTCGACCGAAACCTGTACACCGGTCAGAACCCGGCATCGACGCGTCCCCTGGCGGAGAAGCTGGTCAGTTCGCTGAAATAGAAGTTACGGAGTGAGTAGCCACCGACCTCGCACCCCCGGGGTCGACGCCTCGTCCTGTGCTTTGCGTGCGTGGTCGAGGGCAAGGGTGCCCGCTACACGTACCTCGACACTGCCGTTCGTCACCAGTCGGAGTAGCTGCGTCAGCCGGGCACCGTCGTGTCGAACGGAGACGGCTGACGTCGAGACACCTCGTTCGGGGTCGGGGATTGCGGATGGCAGCATCCCGACATAGCGGCCGCTGTCTCGAACAGCCGCGACGGCGGCCGCCCCGAGGGCCGCTGTGTCGAGAACCGCATCGACGGGTTGCGCGTCGGCAAGTGTGTCGATGACGGTTGCGGCACCAGCGCTCAGCACGAAATCCCGGTCACTGGCCCGCGCGAGCGCTGTCACCGTCCATCCCCGATCTGCCGCCAGCGCGACGGCAAATCCTCCGACGCCGCCCGCGGCACCCGTCACGAGGAGGGTTCCGACCGGTCCGGCGAGGTCGAGGGCCTGGTCGGCGGTGAGGATATTCAGCGGAATCGACGCCGCCGCAACCGTCCCGATACCCTCGGGAACAGATGCGACAGCGTCGACGGGGAGCACCACGAAGTCGGCGTACGTGCCCATCGACGTTGTCGGGTCTGCGCGCAGTCCCATCACTCGTGTCCCCACCGCTGGCGTCGCGACGTCTGCACCTACAGCGTCGACGACCCCGGCGACGTCCCACCCGAGGCCGAGAGTCGTACCCGCCGGCACCACTGCCGCGTGCAGATATCCATCTCGGGTCGCAATGTCGACCGGGTTCACCCCGGCGGCGGCCACTGCAATGCGTACTTCGCCCTGCTTGGGCTCGGGCACAGGCCGATCGGAGAACTGCAGGTTGCCCGTGCCGTCTGTCACTACTGCGCGCATGGTCTTGATGTCCTTTCGGTGTTCGAGCGGTTGCACAACGATCCTCTCGGTGGCACTCTCCATTGGGAAGTAGGCACCTGAAAGTGCGTAACCCTCCTGGAGGTGTTCGATGGCAACGACAACCGCAGCGGCACGACGCGCCGAAGCGAAAATAGAGTACGACGCGTTCTTGGCCGCCTGTCCCAGTCGGAAACTCTTGGGGCGAATCAGTGACAAGTGGGTGGCGCTGATCATCGTCGCCCTGGCCGACGGTTCGTTGCGGTACTCGGAACTCTCTCGGCGCATTCCGAGTGCGAGCCAGAAGATGCTCACGCAATCGCTGCGAAGCCTCGAACGAGACGGACTCGTGACGAGAACGGTGACGGCGGAGGTGCCGGTGCGAGTCGATTATGGGCTGACCGGACTCGGTATGTCGTTGCAAGACTTGATGACTCAGATCAAAGCGTGGGCCGAGCAGCATATGGACGAGGTCGATCGCGCACGTGAGGCCCACGCCGCGAGGCTCTGACGCGTTCTGCCCATGGAGAACAACGGACGTCGACGGGAACATCACTACTGCTTTCGAAGTCGAGCCCCAATAGCTCAATTCTTTGGAGGAGAAGTGACCGAAATCGTTCGTGTCCCCGTACTGTTCCTGCGGTCGCCCACGGTTCACTCCCGAGGCGCACGAGCGAACCGAAGTGCCGGGCGTGGCAACGGGTCTCGGGCTCACCGGCCGGCTCGGCGACGTGATGAAGGAGTCCGCACAGATCGCACTGTCCTACGTACGCTCGCGCGCAGCACAATTCGGCGTCACGCAGGAATTTCTCGATCGCAGCATCCACGTGCACGTTCCGGCGGGCGCGGTGCCGAAGGACGGTCCGTCGGCCGGTGTGACGATGGTGACGGCGCTGGTGTCGATGGCTACCGGGCGGCCGGTGCGGTCGGATGTCGGCATGACCGGTGAGGTCACGTCGAACGGTCGGGTGCTGCCGATCGGCGGGGTGAAGCAGAAGTTGCTGGCTGCGCAGCGTGCGGGACTGAAGACGGTGTTCATTGCGGCGCGCAACGAACCGGATCTGGACGACGTACCCGCAGAAGTGTTGGAGGCGTTGGATGTTCGCCCGATGAGCGACGTCGCCGACATTCTGGCGCTCGCGCTGGAGCCGGCGGAGGCAACTGCGGCGGCGTAGAGCCGCGGTGATCGCCCGGGGAGGGACAGGAAGCATCGACCGCCTGCCCCTCCCGACGGTCTGGGACACCGCGCTTGACCTCGAGCTATGTCGAGGTTCTACGTTGGTGGGATGAGTATGGAGATGACCGCCTGGAATCAGATGTATCGGACGATGAACAGGCCCGACACCCAGTCGTCGTTCTCGAAGGAGACGGCCCGCAGGATCCTCACGTTCGCGGCGCCGCATCGCCGCGCCCTCGGCGGATTTCTGGTGCTCAGCGTGGCTCTGGCCGTTCTCGCGGTGGCCACACCGGTGTTGGCCGGGCGGGTGGTCAACGCGATCGTCGACGGTCGAGAGCTGCGTGTGGTGGTGATGCTGGCACTGGCCATCGCTGCGATCGCTCTGGTGGACGCGGTGGTCGGTCTGATCAACCGGTGGCTGTCGGCGAACATCGGCGAAAGCCTGATCCTGGATCTGCGGACGGCAGTGTTCGATCACGTGCAGCGGATGCCGATCGCATTCTTCACCCGAACCCGCACCGGTGCGTTGGTGAGCCGACTCAACAACGACGTGATCGGAGCGCAGCGCGCATTCAGTACCACTCTGTCCGGTGTCGTCAGCAATCTCGTGACCCTGGTGCTGACGTTGGTGGTGATGATCGGAATCTCCTGGCAGATCACCCTTCTCGCATTGGTCCTGCTGCCGGTGTTCGTGCTTCCCGCCCGCCGGATGGGTCGACGCCTCGCGCGGCTGCAACGTGAAGCGGCAGCGCACAATTCGGCGATGAGCACGCAGATGACCGAGCGCTTCTCGGCTCCGGGCGCGACACTGGTGAAGCTGTTCGGTCATCCCGAGCAGGAATCGGTCGAGTTCGCGGTGCGGGCGGCCAGGGTGCGCGATATCGGAGTGCGCAGTGCCATGGTGCAGACGGTGTTCGTGACGGCGCTGACGCTGGTCTCGGCACTGGCGCTCGCCGTGGTGTACGGATTGGGCGGCTTCTACGCCCTTCGCGGCAGCCTGGACCCGGGTTCGGTTGTGGCACTGTCGCTTCTGTTGGCACGGCTGTACTCACCGCTGACTGCGCTGGCCAGTGCCCGCGTCGAGGTCATGAGCGCGTTGGTGAGCTTCGAGCGGGTCTTCGAGGTTCTCGATCTCGTTCCGTTGATCGCCGACAAGCCCGACGCGACAGTCCTACCGCCGGGGCCGGTGGCCGTCGAACTCGACGATGTCAGGTTCGCGTACCCGTCCGCGGACAAAGTGTCGCTCGCCTCGCTCGAGGAAGTCGCGACCCTGGATTCGCGCGGGGGAGAGGAAGTTCTGCACGGTGTGTCGTTCCGAGCCGAACCCGGCCAGATGGTCGCGTTGGTCGGTACGTCCGGTGCGGGCAAGTCCACGATCGCGCAGCTGATCGCACGACTGTACGACGTCGATGGCGGTGCGGTCCGGCTCGGCGGCGTCGACGTGCGGGACCTGACCGCCGAATCCGTTCGCGGCACAGTGGGAATGGTGACCCAGGACGGGCACCTGTTCCACGAGAGCATCCGATCGAATCTGCTGCTGCCGCGGCCCGACGCCACCGACGACGAACTGTGGGACGCGCTCTTGCGGGCGCGGCTGGCGGACCTCGTGCGTTCCCTGCCCGACGGCTTGGACACCGTTGTCGGCGAGCGCGGGTACCGACTCTCCGGTGGTGAGCGTCAGCGCCTGACGATCGCGCGGTTGCTGATCGCGCAGCCGCGGGTCGTCATCCTCGACGAGGCGACGGCCTCCTTGGATTCGACGTCCGAGGCCGCGGTGCAGGCCGCGTTGGCCGAGGCGCTGGAGGGTAAGACCTCCGTGGTCATCGCGCATCGGCTGTCGACCATCAGAGCTGCGGACGTCATCCTGGTGATCGAGGACGGGCGAGTCGCCGAACGCGGCACCCACGACGAACTCCTCGCAGCGGGAGGCCGCTACGAGGAGCTGCATCGGACGCAGTTCGCACAGGCGGAGTGACCTCAGGAAACCGGGTCCGGAACCACGGTCTCAGGCTTGTCGTCGGTGGCGGCGGCGAGCATCGGAGTGAATCCGTCGATCGCGTAGTCCAGCGACAGTGGGCTCGAGTAGCCGAGGGCCGAGGGTAGGTCGGTACTGAAGGAGCCGATGTAGACGGTGCGGTCCTGCCGAACGACGTCGAGGGCGGCGAGTAGTGGGTTGGCCTGCAGCTGTTCGCGGCCCTGGCCGGCGATGACGAGGACGTCGGTGTCGAGTCGGTCGAGGTTCTCTTCACTGATGGTCTCGGAGGCGTCGGGAATCTCGAAGCCGAGGTCGGTGAAGAACAGGGCGCGGATGTCGTCCTTGCCGAGAAGCAGGTAGCTGCCGTCGTCCATGACGAACGCAAGGGACAGGGACTTGCCGGTGAACTGGGGGTTCTCGGCTTCGGTGTCGGCGAACTTCTGCTCGAGCTCGGCTGTCTGGTCCTGTGCTTCCTGAGACTTGCCGAGGGCTTCGCCGACGACGGCGAACTCCTGCTGCCAGGTCGCGGCGGGGACATCGTCGTAGCCGCCGATGTCGGCGATCGTGGGGGCCATTCCGGAGAGCGTGTCGTACTGGCCTCGGTCGATGAAGGAGTACGGGCCGAGGATCAGGTCGGGTGCTTGCGCCGCGATCTGCTCGAGCTCGAGGTCGGTGCTGCCCACTTCGGGGATCTCGGTTCCGCCCAGTGCTGCTTGCGCCCAAGGGCGCTGCCGGTAGTCGTAGCTCAGGTTGCCGCGTGTTGCGACGGGCTTGACGCCCAGCGCGAGTGCGAAGTCCTGCTCGTTGAACCCGATCGTCACGACGCGGGTCGGCTCGGCGTCGACGACCGTGTCACCGAATCGGTGCTCGATGGTGACCGGGAAGCCGGGGGCGCTGCCGGGGCTACCGGACGCGTCGGTGTCGGCATCGGACGAACAGCCGGCCGCCAGTGCCAGGACGGAGGCACCGGCGGCGACGAGCTGGACGGTCTTCTTCATGTGATCTCCTCGCAACTGAAGTTAGCGAGGTTAGCCTAACCGACCCATTGAAGCTTTGATCATGCGCCAAGGGTCGGGCGACCCGATCAGCAGGTGGACGTAGCCGGTACTCCGGCGAACCGCTGGTCGATCCACTCGAGCGCCTGAGGTAGGCCGAGCACTGCAGCGGTCAGGTGATCGTTGCTGGGCACCTTCACCTCGGTCACCAGTACGCCCGCGCGGCAGTATCGGGCGATCGTGTTGTCGATGGCGCTGACCGGGATCAGTACATCGGAGGGACTGTGCCACTCGAAGTAGGGTGCCTTCGGCACGCCGGGGTAGAGCTCGACGCTGTTCTCGTTGACGGCGGCGATCGCTTCCGGACTGTTGATCAGGTCCAGCGTGCCGGCAACCTCCATGGCGCTCTTGCCCGCGCCTGCGGCGATGATGTCGTTGGTGCACCCGTCCTGAATCTGGCTCTCGATCTGCTTGCCGAGCGGGTTCAGCTGAGAACTGATCGGGATGCGAGTGGGGTACTCGCGCTCGAGTCCGAGCGCGGCCGCGAAGGCGAGACCGAACACCGGATGCGGTTGGAAGCCGAGATCGCGAGCCATCCGCTCGAGGTTCATCGGAGCGCCACCGGTCGCGCTGCCGACGATGTTCAGCTCGGGTGCGTAGTCGTTCTGAAGCGCAGCTGCCCATGCCGTGGCCATACCGCCGCCGGAGTAGCCGGCCAACGCCACCGGGCTCTGCTGAACCTGGATGGGATCGAAGCGCTGAGTGGCGCGAATGCTGTCCAGCACGATCTGCCCGCCGAGCTTGGCGGCACCGTAGGCGCTGTTGGGTCCGAGGTGGTCGGCGATGACGACGGTCCAGCCGCGCTGCAGTACTGCATTCAGAGCGGGTGCCTCACGAATTGCCAAATTCGGGTCGTTGGTCCAGAGCGCTTGTGAAGGTGCACATTCGAGACCGAGGGCATTGATGATGTGTTGGTAGGAAAGGACCGGACCGTTCGGCGCTTTGTTTTGCGGAACCAACACGGTGTTGATTGCGGCGATGGGATTTCCCGCCGAATTGGTGGAGCGGAAGTTCAGCTGCCACACGTCCACGCCGAAGAATCCGGGGGGCGGGGGCATCGGACGACTGGAGATCACGTCGCCCGGTGCGAGCGCCTCGAGATCCACCGGCGGAGAGTGGAAGCCGTCCGCGATAGGCGTTGGAAACAACGGTGCGGCAGCAGCTTGACCTGCGCCGACGAGTGACGAACACAGAACTGCAACCGCCGTCATGCTGACTGCGCCTGCCAATTTGAGAACCCGCATGTGGTAAACCCCTCCGTGCCTGAACCGAAGCGACGAGCGCTGCGGCGATCTGGCAAGCCCCCGTAGAACGGCCCGCAAACCGATATAGCTATTGGTAGACGACTTGTTACGCTCCCCCGGAGACGATGGCCGCAACGGTACGCAACCGCCGATTTTATGGCAACCGAACCCGTTCGCCCGGGGCATTCTCGTCATTCCCGGCGCACCGCTTTCGGTTCCTTGTCCGGGCGCAGGCCGCGCCAGCTCGGATGTCGCAGATGGCCGGACTCCGTGGCCTCGTAGAACCGAACCTCGCCGACGAGGACAGGCTCCACCCAGACCGCTCCGTTCCGGTCGGCCGCGGGCAGCACCGAGGAGAACGGACTGTCCGACGCCTCGAGTGGGGCCAGGAGGGCGGCGAGGGTATCGAGAGCACGGTCGTCGAACCCGGTTCCGACGCGTCCGACGTAGCGGAGCCGGTCCCCGTCGGGAATGCCCATCAGTAGTGAGCCGAACCCGCCGGAACGACGACCCTGCCCCCGACGCCACCCGCCGATGACGATCTCCTGTGTTCGCCAGTTCTTGAACTTGATCCAGGTGTGGGCGCGTTTGCCGGGTTGATAGACCGAGTCGGTTCGTTTGGCGACGACGCCTTCCCAGCCCCGTTCTCTACTTTCGGCGATGGCATCCGCAGCGGTCCCGGTCAGCCGTGGCGGCACCAGCACCGAGTCGAGTCCGGTGGTGAGTAATTCGAGCAGTCGTCGTCGATCCGAGTACTTCTTGCGCAGCAGCGACGTGCCGTCGAGGTGGAGCAGATCGAAGGCGATGAATCGGATCTGGTCACGGGTGGCGTTCTGCAGCTTCTCGAAGCTACTGACGCCGTCGTCGTCGAACACCACGACCTCTCCGTCGAGTACGGCGTCGTGCTCGGCCAGATCGTCCGCCAGGGATTGGAGCGCCCCGAACTTCTCGGTGTAATCGTTGCCGCTTCGCGTGCGCAGCGTCATCGAACCGTGCGTCAGTTCGGCGACGATGCGGAACCCGTCCCATTTGCCCTCGAACGACCACTCGTCGTCCGGCAGATCGAGGATGTCGCCTGCGGTGGCGAGCATCGGCGAGATGTTCTTGGGCGTGGGTTTCTCCGGCGTGGGCTTGTCGGGGGCGTCCTTCATCAGGTGCATCAACCACTGGCTGCCCTTGGTGCGGATCAGCGCGAATCGCCCACGCGCCTTTTTTCCGTGCAGGACGACGATGACCTCGTCGTCTCGCCACTTCTCGAGTTCGTAGGTTCCGCTGTCCCAGATCGAGACGTCGCCGCCGCCGTACTCGCCCTTGGGTATCCGACCGGAGAACGTCGCGTACTCGAGTGGGTGGTCCTCGGTGTGTACCGCCAGCCGATTCTGCTTCGGATCGACCGGGATGTTCTTCGGGACGGCCCACGAGACCAGGACGCCGTCGTGTTCGAGTCGGAAGTCGTAGTGCAGCCGTCGGGCATGATGCTCTTGAATCACGAACGTGTCGTTGTTGCCCTGCGGTTCGGTGGTGGTCGGTACCGGCTCGGGGGTCTTGTCGGCGCTGCGCATGCTGCGGTACTTGACGAGTTTGTCCGTGCTACAGCGGATTTCGGGGTTCTTCTCGTCGGAGCCCATGGCGGGGTCGAGATCGGCGAGCAGATCGCCGACGTCCGCGTAGCGCTCCAGGACCTCCTCGAACCGAAGCTGTTGCAGGCCGGTCGCTTCCAGTTCGTCCCAGGTGCGTGGTGCTGCGACGGTGGGAAGTGTTCGCCCGCGCAGCGAGTACGGGGCGACCGTCGTCTTCTTGCCGTTGTTCTGGCTCCAGTCGACGAACACGCGCCCGGTCCGTTTCGCTTTCGCCATCGTCGCCGTGACCCGGTCCGGTGACCTTTCCTCTAGCAGGGTGGCAACACGTTTGGCGACGGTGGACGCGCCGGAGGTCGACAGCGGTTTCTCCAGCGGGACGTACAGGTGAATTCCCTTGCTGCCGCTGGTGACCGGATATGCGGTCATCCCGATATCGCCGATCAGATCCCGTATCTCGCAGGCGACTTCGGCGCATCGGGCGAGATCCACGTCGTCGCCGGGGTCGAGGTCGAAGACCATGCGGGTGGCCGGTCCCGGTTCGGTGCCGTCGAACCGCCACTGTGGCACGTGCGCTTCGATGGCCGCTTGTTGACCGAGCCACGCCAGATCGGCTGCTGTGGAGAACAGTGGGTACGTGACCACGCGGTCGGAGTGTTGCATCGAACGCCGATCGAGCCAGTCGGGTGCAGAGGCGGCGAGGTTCTTCTCGAAGAACGAGGACTGGTCTACGCCGTTCGGCCAGCGCTTGCGGGTCACCGCGCGGCCCACGAGGTGAGGAAGCATCGCAGGTGCGATGGTGGTGTAGTACTCGATGATGTGGCTCTTGGTGGTGCCGGTTTCGGGGAACAGCACTTTGTCGAGGTTGGTGACGGAGACCTTCCGACCTTCGATCTCGAGCGTGGCCATCGTCTCAGGTTAACGGCCGCCGTCTGAAGATGCGGGGGAGTTGTGACAGGGTCGATGTCATGGCGACGATCAGTGTCTCGGTGCAGATGCCCGAAAATCCGCAGGGCGCGTGGGACAAGGCTTCCGCGCTCGATCGGTTCGACGAATGGATGACCATTCACGGCGGGTGGTGCAGCCCTCCGCCGAAGAAGGTCGGTAAAGGCACCGAGGTGGAGTCGCTGGTGAAGGTGAAGGGCTTCAAGAACACGATCAATTGGACCTTCACGCAATACGACGAGCCCAAGCTGATCGAGATGTCCGGCCGCGGCAAGGGCGGGGTGAGAATCTCGCTGACCGTCCATGTGCGTGAGGCCGAGGGCGGGTCGGAGCTGACGCTCGATGCGAAATTCGGTGGGGGTGTGCTGTTCGGTCCGGTCGGTTCGGTGGTGGCGCGGGCACTGGATACCGATGTCAAGAAATCCGTTGCGAATCTGGCGGCACTGAAGTGACGGATCCTTGCTGAAGTAGCTGCACGACAGTCTCTTCCAGCCCCGCACCGTGTTCTCGGTGCGGGGCTGGAGTTTTTTCTGGGGCTTATGCGATGTGGGGGCCTGCTCGGGCGTGGGATTGTCTGGGTTGTCGGTACGGGTCGACGGTTGCTGGTGGTACGAACCACGGGTGGTTGTCGGTGCCGATGAAGACTTCCCAGTCACTGTGGTGCATGAGGCGGTGGTGGAATCCGCACAGTAGGACGAGGTTGTTCATGTCGGTGGGGCCACCGTCTGCCCAGTGCCAGATGTGGTGTCCTTCGGTCCAGGCGGCGGGTTTTCCGCAGCCGGGGAATGCGCAGCCGTGATCGCGGGCGGTGAGGGCTTTGCGTTGTTTGGCGGTGACGGTGCGGGCGGTGCGGGCGAGGTTGAGCGGGTTGCCGTTCTCGTCCATCACGATCGCGGTCAGGACACAGTCGCACGCGAGTTGGCGGGAAGTGTTGCGCGAGAGCGGACCCATCCAGGGCAGCCACCCGACAGTAGTACCGTCGCCGAATAGATCCCGATAGGCACCGCGGTCTGCGGAGGGGTGGCCGTCCTCATCGGATTCGTCTGCAGCGCGCGTGGTTTCGTCGTCGGTGATGTCGTCGGCGCTGTCGGCACTGTCGCGGAGGTCGGTGAGGTCGCGGAGGCTGATGTGCAGGTTCAGGTGCGGGCGTTCACCGCCTTCGATCGGGCGATCACTCGAGGCGAGGTATTGGTCGAGGATGTGTCCGAAGGCGTCGGCTCTGCGGCGGGCGGGGGATCGGTCGTCTTGGGTGCCGTCGGCGGCGGGGTGGGGTTCGGTCAGGGGTGAGAGTGCGGTGAGGAGTTTTTCTCCGGTGATCGCGTCGAAGTCACCTTTCAACACCAGCCGCCCGTTCAGGGTCTTGGAGGCGAAGAGTTCGTTGCGGTCGGTGTCCTCGGGTGGTGGTTTGTCGCTGCCGTAGGTGTCCTTCAGTTTGGTGATCGCTTCGCGGATGCGGTCGGTGCGTGCGCCGGGTCCGGTGGCGGCGGTGATCATCGCCTTCCGGGCGATGTCCTGCCCTGCTTGGGGGAGGTCCTTCGGTGGGGTTTCGGCGAAGGTGAGGATCAGGGCGGCGTGATCAACGGACATGACGCCGGTGTTCACGGCGTCGGCGATGTCGGGGAAGTTCTTCAGTCCGCGGGCGAGGGCGACGATCTTGGTGGCCTTGGACGGAGGCAGCAGGGTGGTGGAGGTCAGCCAGCCGGCAGGTCCGGGGAAGCCGAGTTTCTCACGGGAGACGCGGGTGTCGATCTCGGCGACGAGAGCGATCCGCCTGGCCTCCAACAACTGAATTTCGTGGGAGACCGCGGCGGCGTCGGCGAGGAGTTCGCTCTCGCTCAGTTGCCAGATCTCCGTGGTCATGGGAGCAAGTGTATCGAACGTGCGTTCGAGAGGCAACCATCATTGAAACGAAAACTACTGCACTGCTTGACTATTCGCTCTTTCAAACCTGTCGGTGCTGTGTGGTAGCAGCTACCGCACCCGTTTCCAGATTACGATTGCCGCAGCGATTCCGATCGCGAGCAACGTGGCGACTATTCCGATTTTCCACATGAAGTCAACGAACAGGTGGTGCATCAGCCCGTTGCCATCGGCCTTCGGTGTTGTCATGAACGGTCGCCGTCCTCGTTCAGGCGTTGCGCGGCCGACCTCGCTGCGCGTGCGGTCCATGATCCTCGGGCGGATGACTGGGAGCGTCGCGCATACAGATCTGCCGCCCGCTCGGCCATCGGCCCGAGTTGTCGTTTGGTCGCATTCCATTTCCCGCGACGTTTGAGATGCACGGCGATGCCGAAGAGTGTGACGGCGACGATGGTCACGATCGCGGCGATGATCGCAAAGCGTATGAGTAGCAGTGTCAGAACGGTTTCCATGGACAACCTCTCTTTAGAAGCATGGACGTGCTAAATAAGAAAGTAGCACGAACCTGCTATAAAAGAACAGTGCCCAAAGTTGTGGATCCCGTCGAACGGCGTCAGAGAATCTTCGAGGCCGTCTTCGATGTTGTGGTCGAGGCCGGGATCGGGCAGGTCACGTTACGTGCGGTAGCCGACGCGGCGGGATTGGCCATCGGATCGGTTCGTCACTACTTTTCTTCGCGTGACGAATTGATCGGTGCCGCCTCCGCGGAAGTGATCGATCGCATCACCGCTCGGATCGCGGCGCACCGAGATCGGTTGGACGGCAGCAAGGACCGTCTCGCCATTGCCGAGGACATGCTGTGTGAGCTGCTTCCGCTGACCGAGCTCACGTCCCGCGAGGTTCTCGTGTGGCTCGAAATCGTCACATCGGGACGTACCGATCCGTTACTGACTGTCTCGGCCGACAGGCTCTTCACGGGGTCGCAGTCCCTGGCGAGACTGATTGTCATGCATGCCGAGCTGGTGCCGAAAGCAGAGTCGGCGCTCGAAACCGAAAGGCTGGCGGCATTGATCGACGGGCTTGCGCTCAGGGCCTCCCTGCATCCCGATCAATTGCCGCCGGCGGTGGCGAGAAGCGTGGTGCGTCAACACCTGAGTCGATTGTCGAAGTCCTAGAACAGAGTGCTACGGCCTGCGAGTCTTTCGCAACCACCACAGTCCCGCGATGGGGAGCACAACCGGAATGAAGACGTATCCGGATCCGAAGTGCGACCACACCGTCGGCTCCGGGAAGTCCTGGGGCTGGATGTAGCTGAGGGTGCCGATGCCGATGACCCCGACGAGTTCGATGATGCAGGAGACCGTAACCACTCGTCGCGATGCTTCGGTTGCGCGGGCCAGTCCTACCGTGGCGACGATGTAGACCACCGCCGCGAAAGCCGACAGCAGATACGCCACCGGTGCGTCGTCGAATCGTGTGGTGAGCTGCACGATCGAGCGTGATGTCGCGGCGACGGCGAACACGGCGTAGACGGCGATGAGAAAACGCCCGAATCCGGTGCGTGTCGCTTGCTGGAGGTTGTCAGGCATATCCGGCCCAAATCTGGCTCAGGCGCAGCACCATGGCCGCGAGGGTGAGGACGGCGACGAGGAGTACCGCTGTGCCGCCGCGGGAGCGGTCGCCCAGGGACCACCAAGTGCCGAGGGGGAGCAGGAACAGCAGCCCGACGAGGTAGGACCCGAATGTCAGCCGGTGTATCTCGCGATCCGAAGTGAACATCATGACGAACCCGATGACGGCCTGCAGTGCGACGACGGCCTCGGTGGCGGCGATGGTCCAGAACAGCGCGCGATCGGACTTGTTCTTCAGCAGGACCGGTCGGTTCGTCGCGAGCTTCGCAAGCACCCAGACGCCTACGACCAGGGACAACGCATACAACAAGCCGGTGACGGCGCCGATCATCGAGTTCCTCGTCAAGGTCGTGGTGGATGGGTGGTGTGGCCTCCACACTATCCGCGTAATGCCACGTCAACACTGTGAGGCCCTCGAAACACGGCGTTGTTCCAGGTGTGACCAATCGGAAATGGATGGGGCTTGTACTTGTCCCATGGCCGCAGAGGATCTGCTCTCTCGCCGGACATGACCTCTCTTCCTCAGGTGGCCATCGGTGTCCACCGCATTCAGCCAGCTCTGCGAACCTCAGGAGACACCCGTGTCAGACCTCGACCAGTCCATCGCCGAGAACATCAAGAAGTCCCTCGAAGAGATCCCGCACCCTTCACTTCCCAAGGGCAGCAACATCTACGGCTCCACCAAGATCTTCCCCGACTACAAGGCCGAGAACGGCGAGAGCTACTTCACGCTGGTGCACGGCATCGCCCACGAGTCGTCGGTCTCCTTCGTCGCTGTGCTCCAGGCAACGCGCGCTCTGCGCAAGGGGTTCGAGTCGGCCATGTACTTCTACGGTCCCGGTGCTATCAATTGCCTTGCCACTCGCGGCTTTCCGACCACCGGTGACTCCGGGTTCCCGGGCGAGCAGAACATCAACGATTCGCTCGCGACGTTCATCGCCGAGGGTGGCACGGTGTTCTGCTGCCGCTTCGGGCTCGCGTTGCACGGTGGCCGCGAAGAGGACCTCATCGAGGGCGTCATCCCGGCGCACCCCCTGGACGTGCAGGACGCGCTGATCCATTACGCGCGCAAGGGTGCCATCATCAACTCGACCTACATGGTCTAGGAGCGCGCCATGGACCGGGAGCGGAGCCTGCAGGAGCGACCCGAAAACGCAGTCTCGACGCGCGTGGATCTGGCGTTGCTCGGTATTTGAGGAGCCACGCCGGTGTCCAGAACTGCCGGTGCAGGGCCGAGTGACGACGGACATGTCCGCATCGACGGTCT
The DNA here is from genome assembly GCA_963517305.1 of uncultured Rhodococcus sp. Lineage (GTDB taxonomy): Bacteria > Actinomycetota > Actinomycetes > Mycobacteriales > Mycobacteriaceae > Rhodococcoides. Next base: position 56,301 of record CAUQEL010000022.1, on the reverse strand, counting down.
CGGCGCAGCCATCCCGCGCAATCCGCTCAGTCCGTACGTCCTCGAAGAGGGTCGAGTGTTGTTCGACGGCACCGACATCGGACTCGATGTGCAGGCCGTCGACCGCCCGAAGTTCTACGACCTGGAAACCGCCGACGGTATCGCGTACGAGAAGATCGCGAAGATGCACGGCTCCAGCGTTCTCGCGACCACCGTGGTGCAGACCTGCATCCGCTACGACGCAGATCAACGCTGCCGCTTCTGCTCCATCGAGGCGTCGCTCGAGGCCGGCGACACCATCGCCGTCAAGACCCCGGCGCAGCTCGCCGAAGTGGCCGAGGCGGCGGTACGGCTCGACGGCGTCACGCAGATGGTCATGACGACGGGCACTTCGGCCGCGAAGGACCGCGGTGCCCGTCACCTGGCCCGATGCGTGAGAGCCATCAAGGCCGTGGTTCCGGACCTCCCGATCCAGGTGCAGTGCGAACCTCCCGGCGACCTGCAGACGATTACGGATCTCTACGACGCCGGAGCCGAATCCATCGGCATCCACGTCGAATCTCTCGACGAGAACGTTCGACGCAGGTGGATGCCGGGCAAGGCGTCGGTGTCGATGGACGAGTACCGCGCTGCGTGGAAAGAAGCGGTTCGTGTCTTCGGGCGCAACCAGGTCTCGACGTACATTCTGGTGGGGCTCGGCGAGCATCCGGACGAATTGGTCGCCGGGGCAGCGGAACTCATCGAGATGGGTGTCTACCCCTTCGTCGTTCCGTTCCGTCCGCTCGCCGGAACATTGGCGGTGGACGTCGACCGAGCGACCGCTCCCGGCCGGGACGTTCTCGAAAGCGTCACCCGACGCGTCGCCAAGGAACTTCAGGCCGCGGCGATGCTCGGATCCGAACAGAAGGCAGGCTGCGCGGCATGCGGTGCGTGCAGCGTTCTGCAGAACGCGGGAGGCTGACATGTTCGGTGTCGTAGAAGCGGGTGATCTTGCCGGATTGTCCGGTACCGCAACCACTGTCGTCGAACCCACGTTCATCGTCCAGCCCTGCGGAAGCGCAGCGCAGCTGGGCGCCTATCGTGCGCTCCGCCGAGCGACCTTCGTTGCCGAACAGGGCTTGTTCGACGGCACCGATCACGACGACGTCGACGACGATCCACGGGCAGTCGTGCTGGTCGCCACCGATCGGGACGGCACCGTGCTCGGCGGAGTGCGCCTGGCTCCCTGCACTTCAACGGATCTGGGGTGGTGGGCCGGCAGTCGACTGGTGGTCTCTGCCGCGGCACGCACTTCCGGTGTCGGGCCTGCCCTCGTTCGAGCCGCCTGCGCCCATGCCGAGAGTAGAGGCGTACTTCGCTTCGACGCGACGGTGCAGAAGAGCAACGAACAACTGTTCACCCGGCTGGGGTGGATTCGACGCGGCGACGTCGAGGTGGCCAACACCGCGCACGTGGCGATGTACTGGCCGATCGACCGCATCGAACGGCTCGTCTCCTCGACCAAGGCGATGCTCGCCGGAGTCCTCGCGCCCCTGAAGGCGCAACCACTCGGTCTCGGTGCCAAAGGCTTCCGCGGCGACGACGGCGTTCCGGTACCAGGTAGCGACATGATCGCCGCGTGCGATGCCATCATCCCCTCCATGGTCGATCGCGACCCCGAGTGGGCCGGCTGGTGTGCGGCGCTGGTCAATCTGAACGACCTCTCGGCGATGGGTGCGCACGCTGTCGGAATGCTCGATTCCGTCGGAGCGCCAACGCAGAGTCGGCTGACCCGCATCATCCGTGGTCTCGCCAATGCCTCTGCGGCATGGCAGGTTCCGGTACTCGGTGGCCACACCCAGGCCGGGGTGCCGTCCTCCCTGTCGGTCACCGCACTCGGCCGGACCTCGCGACCGGTACGGGCGGGCGGCGGAAGCGTCGGCGATCGATTGACGCTCACCGCAGACATCGAAGGCGAGTGGCGACGCGGATACCATGGCCAGCAATGGGATTCGTCCTCCCGCCGCAACTCCGAGGAACTGACGGCAATGGCGTCGTTCGTTTCCCGCACCGCACCCAAGGCCGCCAAGGACGTCTCGATGGCGGGCCTGGCCGGCACCACCGGAATGCTCGCCGAGGCGAGCGGAACCGGTGCCGTACTCGACATCGCTTCGATACCGAAGCCCGACGCAGCGTCGATGGGCGAATGGATCACGTGTTTTCCAGGGTTCGCGATGATCACCGCGAACCGTCCCGGTGCACCTGTTGCACCATCCGGACCTGCACTGTCCGCAGTCTGCGGAGAGCTCACCGACATTCCGGGTGTCGCGCTGCGATGGCCCGACGGAATCACCACTCGCGCGGTCACGTCCACCGTGACCGGATTGGGAGAAGCATGACCACCCACCCGAAGCCCGTCACCATTTCCGTCGCTGCAGCCGAGTTCGGTCGCGACATGGAACAGGGTTACGCCACCATCGCCGCGTTGCTCGAGGAATCACGCAACCGCGGTAGCCAACTACTCGTCCTGCCCGAGGCCTGCCTGGGCGGCTATCTGCCGAGCCTCGGCGGCGGCGACGAGACCGAGGAGTCGCGGCAGCGTCGGCTGAAGGCACTGCCTCCCGCCCTCGAACTCGACGGCCCGGAGATCAGGCGCGTCATCGACATGGCGGGCGATACCGTCATCACCTTCGGCTTCTGCGAGAAGGACGGCGACACCCGCTACAACGCCGCCGTGACGGTCGACGGCAGCGGCATTCTGGGTTCCTATCGCAAGGTGCATCAGCCGCTGGGTGAAAATCTCTGCTACGACGCGGGAGACAGCTACTCCGCCTTCGACACTCCGATCGGCCGCATGGGCATGCAGATCTGCTACGACAAGGGATTCCCCGAGGCGGCACGAGAACTGGCGCTCGACGGTGCCGAGATCGTCGCATCCATCTCCGCCTGGCCGACGGCACGCACTGCGACTGTCGAGAACATGGAAGAGGACCGGTGGAAGCAGCGGTTCGACATCTACGACCGAGCCCGCGCTCTCGAGAACCAGATCATCTGGGTCGCAGCCAATCAGGCAGGTACCTTCGGATCTCTTCGATTCGTCTGCAGCGCAAAGATCGTCGGGCCCGGCGGAGAGATCCTCGCCGGCACGGGCGTCGAACCGGGCTTGGCGACGGCCACAGTCGACGTGGCTGCGCTCATCGGCGCAGCCCGTGGCGGCGGTATGTACAACCTTCGCGATCGTCGGCCGTCCGTGTACCGGACCATCACGAAGGAGCCGATCCATGCCTGAGATGTCGTTCCTCGTTCGTTGGCCGGACGGTCGCGAACAGTCCTGCTATTCACCGTCTCTGGTGATGCACGACTACCTGAAGCCCGGTGAGGAATACCCGGTGGCCGAGTTCGTGCAGCGGACGTCGGAGGCACTGACGATCGCCAGCGATCGAGTGCTCGCCAAGTTCGGCATGCGGTGCACCTCGGCCGCGCAGCAGATGGAGGAGATCCACGGTGTCAGCACCTCGTACGAGGCCGGTGCCGTTCGCGTACTGAGCATGTCGGGAGCTGAATTGCTGTGAATCCGAACAGCGTGACCGAGAACGCCGTCGAACATCATCGAGTAATTGTCATCGGTGGTGGCCAGGCGGGCTTGTCCATCAGCTGGCATCTGACCCAGCGGGGTATCGAACATGTCGTGTTGGAGCGCGAGACGATCGCGCACGAATGGAAGGACTCGCGCTGGGACAACTTCACTCTCGTCACGCCGAACTGGCAGTGCGCACTTCCCGGATACGCCTACGACGGTGACGATCCCGACGGATTCATGCAGCGCGACGAGGTCTATGCCTTCGTGCGGCGCTACGCCGAAAGCTTCGATGCGCCGGTGCGAGAACATGTTTCGGTCGAGCAAGCTCTCCAGGGCCTGGATGGTGGCTTCGACCTGCAGACCTCCGCCGGCCCCATGCATGCCGACCAGATCGTCGTCGCTGTCGGTGGCTACCACATCCCCACCATCCCGCGGTTCGCCGAGAAGCTACCGCGCGGCATCGTCCAGATCCACTCGTCCGAATACCGCGGCTCCCATCAGTTCCCGGACGGCGACGTGCTGGTGGTCGGCACCGGGCAGTCCGGCGCCCAGATTGCCGAGGACCTGCACCTCGACGGCCGACGCGTCCACCTGGTGGCCGGCACTGCTCCCCGCGTCGCACGCTTCTATCGTGGCCGCGACTGTGTCGCCTGGTTGCACGACATGGGGGTCTACGATGTCTCCATCGAAGATCAACCCGGTGGCGTCGGCAAACGCGAGAACACCAACCACTACGTCACCGGCCGTGACGGTGGTCGAGACATCGACCTGCGTGCGTTCGCCACCGAGGGCATGAAGCTCTACGGCCGACTGCTCGGAGTCGAGGACGGTGTTCTGCAGTTCGCACCGACTCTCGAAGCGTCGCTCGATGCTGCGGATCGGGTGGCCGAAAGCATCAAGGACAACATCGACGCCTACATCGAGCGCGAGGGAATCAGCGCCCCCACCGAGGATCGCTACGTGCCGGTGTGGCGTCCGCAGGCCGAGACCACCGAACTCGACCTCGCCACCGCGGATATCAAGGCCGTCGTCTGGTCCGTCGGCTTCCGTACCGACTATCGATGGCTCAAGGTCGGTGCGTTCGACGGGGAAGGGCACCCGACGCACAACCGCGGCGTCACCTCGGTGCCGGGCCTGTACTTCCTGGGCCTGCCGTGGCAGCACACCTGGGGTTCGGGGCGCTTCGCCTCGGTGGCCCGGGACGCTGCGTTCCTGGCTGACCAGATCGGCCTCGAGATCAGTGCAGCACAGTCGCGAAATTCGGCGCAGCCGCAGAGCCAGATGGTCTGACAATCCTGTGGCCCCCATCAAGATCGGAGCGCTGGCAGCGCATTTCGGGCGAGATGTCGACCGGGCGGTACTGAAGATCACCACGATCATCTCCAGTGCGGCCCGAGAAGGAATCGATCTCCTGGTGCTGCCCGACGCGTCCCTTGGGGGCTACATCAACAGCCTGAGCAATCCGGATCCCGCGGAACTGCCGCCCACCCTCGATCCCGACGGTCCGGAACTGGCAGCGATCATCGCCGCAGCCGGAGACATGACCATCTGCATCGGGTACACCGAGTTGTCGAAAGGACTGCGGTACAACGCTGCCGCCTGTCTGACCGGAGACGGCATTCTGGGTAGTCACCGCAAGGTGCACCAGCCGCTCGGGGAGTCGCTCGCCTACGCGGCCGGTGACCAATTCGAGGCCTTCGATACCCCGGTGGGGCGGATGGGGATGCTGATCGACTACGACAAGACGTTCCCGGAGTCGGCGCGGACGTTGGCACTCGATGGCGCGAGAATCATTGCGGCGCTGTCTGCGTGGCCTGCAAGCGTCACCGATCGGGCATCCTCGCTGCCGAACGATCGGCAGTCCCGGCTGTTCGATCTGTACGACGCGGCCCGGGCGGCCGAGAACCAGGTGGTGCTGGTCTCGTCCAATCAAACCGGGGTGATGGGTTCCCTGCGCTTTCTCGGGCAGGCGAAGATCGTGGGCCCCGGTGGCGACGTCCTGGCGCGGACCTGGTCCAAAGGGGGCCTTGCAGTGCACGAGATCGATGTCGACGCCGAGGTGGACCGAGCCCGCCGGGGATTGCATCACCTGGCCGAACGTCGAGTGGACGCATATCCGAATCTGTTGCAGGAGAGGCCGAGTCAGTGAAAGTCAGCTTGTCCACTTATTCGTCCAAGCCGCGCGGTGGGGTGGTGCACACCCTGGCACTGGCCGAGGCACTGGCGCGCGCCGGGCAGGACGTCTCGGTGTGGTCGCTCGGCCGCGGTGGAGACAGTGCGTTCTTCCGTGATGTCGACCCAGCCGTGACCGTGCGAATGGTGCCGTTCGAGCAGCGCGAGAACGAAAGCGTCGGCGAACGGATACTTCGGTCGATAGATGTTCTGCGACAGGCCTTCACGCCGGACGAGTACGACATCGTCCATGCGCAGGACTGCATCTCCGCCAATGCCGTCGGCCGCTGCATCAGGACCATCCATCACCTGGACGAGTTCACCACGCCCGAGCTGGCTGCATGCCACGAACGCGCGATCACCGCCCCGTATGCACGCATCTGCGTGTCGGCGGCGGTGGCGAGCGATGTCCACCGCGGATGGGGATTCGAGCCCACGGTCATCCCCAACGGCGTCGACGCCGAGAGGTTCACCGCAGCTGCGCGATCGGGCCGATCACACTGGCGCGAGAAGCTCGGCCGATACGTGCTCGCAGTGGGAGGTATCGAGCCACGCAAGGGCAGTCTCGATCTGCTCGACGCCTTCGCCCGACTGCGCGTGCACGATCTGCGACTGGTGTTCGCCGGCGGCGAGACGCTGTTCGACTACCGCGGCTACCGGACGGAGTTCGACCGTCGTGCAGCGGAACTCGGAATCGAACCGGTGATACTCGGTACCGTCGACGACGACGAGTTGCCGCACCTCGTGGCGCAGGCCGCCGTGCTGCCGTTCTTCTCCACCAAGGAGGGCTTCGGACTGGCGGCCATGGAGGCTCTTGCCGCGTCCACTCCCGTCGTCGCGCGAGATCTGCCGGTACTGCGGGAAGTGTTCGGAGACAGCGTTACCTATGCGTCAACGGCGCAGGCCATGGCGGCCGAACTGGAACGCGCGCTCGTGTCGCCGCGGGACTCGTCACCGGGCCTGACGCTGGCACGCAGCCTGACCTGGGACGAGGCCGCGCGTCGACATCTGGAGTTCTACTCCTCGCTCCGCTGACCGCTGCGCTTGTTGCGCTTGAGCCGATGGGGCTTGAGTTTGTGGAAACCCTTGACCCGCAGTGAGCGAATCGATTTGAGGTAGAACTCGGAATCCTGACGCAGTTCCTCGGTCATGACGGTGTCGACGAGAGTCGTTCCCGGGTTGGCCGAACTGGTCAGGCGCGCAGCGATGTTGACCACCGACCCGTACAGGTCACCGTACCGGGCGAGAACCGGGCCCCAGGCCAGCCCGACCCGCAGGTCCGGCATGTCTTCCTGCTCGGCGAACGCGTCCTGCAGGTCGAGGGCGATGTGGGCGGCGTCCTCGGGAGTCTGCGCGCTGAACATCACCTCGTCCCCGACGTTCTTGATCACCGAACCACGCCCGCGCGCAATGATATTGGTGGCGAGTGATTCGAACTCCTCGAGGAGCGTCGTCAGTTCGCCGATGGCGAGTCGACGCGTGAGGCTGGTGTAGCCGACCATGTCCGCGAAGCCGACGGCCATGACAGGGCTGTCGGTGGCGTCGTCGGGAGCGGCGATGGACCGTCCGGCCGCCGCGGCCAGGTGCCGTCGCCAGGTGTATGCCTGGAGTGCTTCGAGGGTGGGGACCGTCTCTGCAGCGATGTCCCTGGCGTTGCGCCGGATGACGTCGACGTCGTTCGTGTCCTCGTCGCTGCTGGTGATCCGCTCGAGGATGTAGGAGTTCACCACGCCCACTTGCCATTCCGCGAGCCTGGACATGGACTGGCCGAGAGTGCGCGCAATCGCGACCTCCATCTCGGATCTGATGACCTTCTGCTCGGTGAGTCCGGTGATCAACTTCAGTGCCTCGAGGTCCGCGTCGGTGTAGACGACCGCCTCGGTATCGGTGTGGATGGGAAAGCCCATGCCGATCCACAGCGCGATGACCCGTTCGAGCGGCAGACCCGACTTGTCGACGATGTCGGACCGGGTGTACTTGGGGGTGCCGCCCAGGAGGTTGCGTTCGATCTCCGCTTGCACCACCGAGTTGATCTGGTTATCAGGCATATCCCAACGTTCTGTCGAAATAGGAACGGACATCGTCCACGTACGCGTCGATCTTGTCCGGCGCCCAGTCCGTGGTGGGAATGGGCTCGCCGACGGTGACCTTGACGGTACCGGAATGGACGGTGAAATCCTTTTTCCACATCACGTCTCCGGCATTGTGGATGACGATCGGAACGATGGGCACTCCGGCCTGCATCGCCAGGTGGAAGCCGCCCTTCTTGAACCGGCCGAGACGCGAGGTCGGCATCCGCGTGCCCTCGGGCGCGATGGCGACCGAGATGCCGCTGTGCAACTTCTCGATCGCTGGACGCATCGCCTCACGCGCCTGAGAGGGGTCGCCGCGGTCGACGTAGGCGACGTCGAAGATCCTGCCCAGCAGTGCGAATCGTGGGTCGCGTTCGAGCTCCCGTTTGGCGACTGCGGTGATGTCCCGTCGGAGAATGGACGTGACGATGATCGAGTCGGCGGTGCTCTGATGGTTGAACATGAACACAGCCGGTCGCGCCGACCACGCATTCTCGGTGCCGGTCACGTCGAGTTTCACGCCGGCGATGGTCAGCGCGATGTCCGGTGCAATGGTGCTCGTGATGTTCGCTCCGTTGCGGCGGCTGCGCGTCAGGAGCCCCAGACCGAGACCGATCGACGCACTGGCCAGCACCGACCCCAGAGCGGCGGTGCTGCGCACGGCGGAGGTCAGATCGGTGCCGCGCTTGGGACTCTCCAATGTCAGCGACGGCCACTGCTTCTTCGCCGCGTACCGCTGTAGTTCGGGATCCGGGTTGAGAGCGACGGGACGGCCGACGGCCTCGAGCAGCGGCACGTCTTCTCCGCCGTTGGAGTAGGCGAAGCAGCCGGTGAGAGCGATTCCCTCACGGTCGGCGTAGTCGATCGCGGCCTGTGCCTTGCGTGGTCCCCACAGCGAGTTGCCGACCAGCTCGCCGGTCAGGATCCCGTCGGTGACCACGGGAGTGGTGCACAGCAGTGTCTCGAACATCATGTCCTGCTGTACGGGCAGCGCCTGGTACGGCGTGGCCGAGGTGGCCATCACCAGGCGATGCCCGGCATGGCGGTGGGCCTCGACGAGGGCACGGGCCTGGGGGTAGATCATCGGCGCAATTTCGTTGCGGAACAGCGTGTATGCCTGTTCCATCAGATCCTCTTCCCGACGGCCCTCCAGGCCGCGCACGGCCTTGCCCATCAGGTTGTCGACGGGGGAGTTGCGCATCCGCATCTCGACGACGGCGCTCGATATCTCCCACAGTTCCTTGACCGTCACGTCGAGGGTCTTGAGTCGCTCGAGAAACACTGCGCGGGCCGAGAATCCGTTGATCAGGGTGCCGTCGAGATCGAAGAACGCCACGGTGTCTCGGCCGGGTGGAGCGGCGGCGATCGCGATCAGTCGATCGTCGAATTCGGTCATGAATTGTTCTCCTCGGGGGCCGAGATCGGTTCCACCTCGCGCAGCATGCGGTGGGCCATGTCGCGGATGGTTCGCACCTTGCGGGCCCATTCGTCGATCTCGAGTGCGAAGTCTCGGCGTCGGCGCGCGATACCGTCGGAACTGGAATCCACGAGATCACGATTCTCTGCCAATTGCAGTGCAGTATCGAACAATTCGCCGGAGATCGACTCGCTGTGATCGAGCTGCTGCCGAAGTCGTTTGGCCTGAGCGGCGCCGAGGCACTCCGCGATGAACTTCGGCTTGTCGAACTCGCCGCTCTGAGGCAGCAACATCAGCTGATCGGCAACCACCTGGTACGCCTCGAATATCGGCTGCAACACGCGGTGCGCCAGATGTAGATCCTGTGACTGCAGTTGTCGCGCAGCGTAATCGGGGTCGCTGATGTTGGCACGCCAGTCCGGGTCGATGAGATCGACCTCGGATTCGAGCCGTTCGCCGAAGTCCTTCTTGTCGCCGAAGAAGAACTCGAACTTGAGCAGATCGCGCAACTGCAGTGCCGATCGCCACAGAGATTCCTCGGTCAACGGCGTCGAATCTCCGCTCGTCGGCAGAACGACCAACTCGCCGATGGCGCGCATCACGAAGAAGTGAATGGCGTTGTTGCGGAAGAACGCTGCGACCAGATGCTTGTCCTGAGCCAGATAGAACAGTGGCTCGGGGCCGTCGTCGAACCGCTTGACGACGTTGGCGTTGACCTGGGCGATGACGGCCGAGCGCACGACGTCGACGTCGGCGATGTCCACGCCGCCCGCGGTGGGCAGGTTGCGGCGTTTGATGTACCGCGCGAGCGGGGCGATGATGGCCCACATCTCGTTGACGTTGAGGGCGCGATCCTCGATGCCGAGCATGGCCATGGTGACCAACGCCGCCGGCGTCACCGGAGTCGCGTCGTTGATCGCGTGGGAGACACCCAGCGCGATCTTCTGCACCGCCACTCTCTTGTCTGGATTGTCGGCGACGATCGACGCCACCGACATCGGCTCTCCGAAGTTGAGGTACACGTTGCCGCGCAACGTGCCCTGCGCGCGGATGTAGCCGATGGCCATCCGAATGCCCTCGGCCTGCTTCTTCGCTCCGTGCGATTCCTCGGCCATGGCGCCGACCTCGTGCAGGCGGTCGTAGGTGATGGACGTCGGAACGAGATAGACGTCCTCGGCATCGCTGGTCTCGAGTGCGTCGATCAGATAGGTCAACAGGCCGAACCGCGGCGGGCGGAGCTTTCCGGTGCGGCTACGGCCACCCTCGATGTACCACTCCAGGTTGAACCGCTTGCTCAGCAGGAAGCTCATGTACTGACGCAGCGTCCACTTGTAGATCGCGTCGGAGAACTTGCGCTGGATGAGTACGACGCCACTGCGTTTGGCGATCGGACCCAGCGGCCAGAAGCCGACGTTGATACCGCCCATGACGTGGTTGAGCGGCAGACCTTCGGCCAACAGCGCCGGACGCAGCACGAGCGGGTCGAGATAGGAACGGTGGTTGGGCAGGAACACCAAGGGATAGTTCTTGTTGAGTTCGCGCACCTTCTGCAGTTGATCGCGGTCCACGTCCACCTTGTACGCCCGCGAGAAGTAGGCCCCGAGGGTCCCCCACATCTCGACTGCGCGACGGGTCTCGGTCGCGACCATCTCGCCGAGGATGCCGTGGACGCGCTCGTCGACGGTCTCGCGATCCTGGCCGACCTCCTCCGCGAGATCGGTGATTCCGTCCCGGAACTTCTTCTGCTCCGTCATGTCCTCGACGACGAAGCGCGGGATCTTGTACTCGGAGCCGATGACGCCGCGCTCGGCCTTGTCCAGAGCCAGACTGGCCTGACGCAGAATGAACGACGACAGCGACGTGCCGCCGCCGCGCTCGAACCGGTCCTGGAGGTCACTGAGCGTCGCGGGCTCGCCGACGAGAACTGCGGAGTGGTCGGGATCGTCTCCAGCCACCCATCGTTGCCACACCTGCGTGGGCATGGAGCGTCCGCGCGGAGCGAAGATTCGGTGCAGAATGCCGTTCTTGCGATCGGACAGCGTGACCCGCAGCGGGATCAGCAGCGGATCGTCGGCGTATCCGCGAACACTGTCCGACAGTGACGTTTTCGCCTCACCGGAGAGCACCACCGAGGGCGGTCGACGTTCCCCGTCCGGCGTGGTGGCATCGATCCACTGATTCAGAGCCTGAACCTCGAGGGTGGATTTGGCGTCGAGCAAATACACGTGCGGACCGTCGCTGAGCGACTGTTCGTCCGCGTCGAGGTGGTACATCGAGACTCCTGTTCCGCACCTTCGCAAGAAGGCACGCCGCCAGGCTACGCGGCAGAAACCGTGTGCGAGGGTGGTTCGGTGAGGTGGCTCCGGGACGCAGATCCTGCCGAGAGTTGCGCGGCTACTCGCCGGTACCCCGGTGGAGGTGGACGGCACGTCGAGTGGACGGAGGGGCGCGCGCGAGAGATGTCGTATAGAGTCGGGCGTATCGGCCTTCTCGGCCACCTCAATCTAAGTGTTAATCCAAGTAACAGTTATTTGCGGTTACAGTTACTTGGATTAACAGACAAACTCCTCTGGGGTCCGCTTCCGGTGTCCATCCGACGCGCCCTACGCTGCCCCGGCCACATCTCACCTGCATCTGTGCGACAGTATTCGCAAACACTTTCGAGAAAGGCCGGTAGTCGATGCCACCCCGTGGGCGCGCTGTGAACGATTCGTTGACTCCCGAGAATCTGACGACACTGGCCGCGGCGCTCGCCGAGGGACGTCGGGCCACCGTCTATCTCCGAGAACCGAACCCGAGCCTCGGCCTGCCCGACGGCACCTCGGCGAAGGTCGTGTCGATCGACGGCAACACGGTCACGATCAGCCCGAAGGGCGTCAACGACGAATTGCCCTACGAGGCCGAGGAACTGCGCATCACCCGCAATCCCGCCACACCGCCCGCGCCGGCGAAACGAGTGGCAGCCAAGCGAATCCCGCCGTCCGCGCCCGCGCAGCCGCCCGCATCGGCCCCGGCCCCGAAGCGTCCGGCCGCAGCCGTAACGCCGAAGGCGTCCACGGAATCGACTGCACCCACTCCCGCCCCTTCGGGGGGATCGGCGGCACCCGCGCCGAGTCAGGCGTCGCGTCGACCGAAGAAGGCACCGGGCGGAATCAGCGTCACCATTCATGCCGGGGCCGACAACGATTGGTCGGTCACGGTCACCCAGGGCGCGAAGCGGCCCACCAAAGCGCAACCGGTGAGCCCCGAGTCGGTGAGCCGCGCTGTTCGAGAGTTGGGCGATCCCACTGCGCGCGACGCCGTCGAGGCAGTGATCTCTCACGCGCGCGAGGAAGCCGCCCGACGCGTTGCAGAACTGAGTCGCCAACTCGAGGAGGCGCGCACGACGCTTGCCGCCCTCGAGCAGGACGTATGAACGACTCGCTCGTGTTCGTACACCTGTTGTTGCTAGGGTTCTGCCGACACCGCTGAGAGGGAGTACATGTTCAAGAAATTCATGCTCGTCGTCGTGGGGGCGGCTGCAATCGTAGCCAGCGTCGGCGTGGGGACCGCATCCGCGGCCACTCCAGCTGCTCTCGGCGGCGGCTCGGGAATCATCGTCGGAGGCCAGGCAGAGTGCACGCTGACGACGATCGGAAACGACCGTAACGGAAACCTGATCGGCTTCACCGCCGGTCACTGTGGCCAAGCGGGTGCCTCCATCGTCCCCGAGTACGACACCTCCCTCGGCGAGGTCGGCCGCATCGCGTTCTCCAACCCGGAATACGACTACGCCCTCATCGAATTCCAGCGTGACAAGGTCGCACCGATCAACCGCGTCGGCAACGTGACCATCTCTCAGGTCGGCCCGCCGACGGCGTTCCCGAACATCGTCTGCAAGGAAGGCCGTACCACCGGCAACACCTGCGGCCTCGCCTACGGCGACATCCTGCAGTCGCAGGAGACCTGGGCTCAGCTGTGTGTCGTCGAAGGTGACTCGGGCAGCCCGGTCGTCGTCGGCAACACCCTCGTCGGCATGGTCAATGCCTACCTCGGCGTGGCGTGCTTCGGCCCGGAGGTCGGCACCAACTTCGACGCGATCCTCCGCAACGTCGATCAGGGCAACGGACTCGGCGCAGGATTCGTCCCGGCTCCCTAGATCCACCCCGTTTCGGCCGAAGGCCCCGTTCGCGCACAGCATCGCGCGAACGGGGCCTTCGCCGTTGGCTCGACGTCGTCGCCGCTCCCCGCCGGTCGACCGCGAAGGTCGAGTCGTGCTTCGGGGTCAGTCGATCGTCAATGCTGTTGTGTCCCAATCGGATCGTGCGACTGCGACCAGTGGCCGGTGTCTGCCGAACGAACATGGTCACCGCCGATTCGTCCGACACAGACATTCGAGTGAGTCGATCACAGTGTCGCGAAAAGCACAGTGGGCGTTGATGGTTCGCCGAACCACTCCCGCAGCGGCGGCGACGTCGTCGATGGTTGGATCGAACTGGACTCCGTCGTCACGGGCACAGGGGCAACACCGAGCACGATCGTGAGCGGGGAGTGTGGTTGCCGCCACAAAAGATTGCCGATCCCAGCCGGTGCTTTCTATGCTGCACAGCACTGTGCAAGGTGTGTCTCGCACTTTGCCAACGGGGGGGAACACACGATGACACTGCTTGCGATGACGCCTGTCCAAGATATGCACAAACCGTACGAACGGCGCTGGTCGGCGCTGGTGGTGTTGTGCCTGAGCCTGCTGATCGTGGTCATGGCCAACACGTCCCTGTTGGTCGCTGCACCGTCGATGACACTCGACCTGAGCCTGACGAGCAGCGACCTGCAGTGGGTGATCGACGGCTACACCGTCCCCTACGCGTCGTTGATGTTGCTGTGCGGTGTGATCGGAGATCGCTACAGCCGCCGCGGCGCTCTGATCCTCGGCCTGATCATCTTCGTCGGCGGTTCTGTGGCCGGGGCACTCACCGATGCCACTCTCGGGGTGATTCTGGCCCGCATCGTCATGGGTGTGGCCGCTGCCATCGTCATGCCCGCCACACTGTCGCTGTTGGTAGCGACCTTCCCCAAGCGGGAGCGCGCCACCGCTGTGACCGTCTGGGCCGCCACCTCGGGACTCGCGATCGCGGCCGGGCCACTGTTGGCGGGGTGGCTCCTCGAGAGCTTCACGTGGCATTCGACGTTTCTGATCAATGTTCCGATTGCGTTGGTGGGCATAGTCGGAGCCGTCGTGCTGGTCCCGCCGTCACGGGCCGTCGCGCCCGGTGCGATCGACTGGATCGGTGGGCTGCTGTCGGTGCTGGCCGTGTCGACCATCGTGTACGCCATCATCGAGGGGATGCACTCCGGCTGGACGGTTTTGCCGCTGTATTTCGCGCTCGTCGGACTGCTGTCCGTCCTGGGCTTCGTGGGATGGGAACTGCGTCATCCCAATCCGTTGCTCGACGTCCGGATGTTCTCTTCGCGCATCCTCAGCGGTGCCACTCTTGCGGTGCTGATCTTCTTCCTCGTCACCTTCGGTGCGATCTACTTCGTCGCCCAGTACCTTCAGTTCGCTCTCGGCTACGGTCCGGTGTCCACCGGCATTCACCTTCTGCCGTTGGCCGGCGCAGTCTTCGTCGGATCCGGAATCACGATGTGGCTCACGCCGAAACTGGGACCGCGCATCACCGTCACCGCAGGCATGATGGTGGGAACGCTGTCGGTCGCCTCGCTCATCGGAATCGATTCGACGGCAACGTACTCCGACTTTCTGCCCGTGCTGACGCTGCTCGGTCTCGCAATCGGCCTGTCCGTCTCGCCCTGCACCGACTCCATCATGGGTGAGTTTCCGGACAGCAAGCTCGGGGTGGGCGGCGGACTCAACGACACCGCCCTGGAACTCGGCGGATCGCTCGGCATCGCTGTGCTCGGATCGGTGCTCGCCGCGTCCTACCGTCAGGGAATCGAAGGATTTCTGCAGACCTTCCCCGGAAAGCAACCGGACGGCCAGTACACCGGGCAGGCGGCGGAAGGACTTGCCGCATCGCAGGATTCGCTGGCAGGTGCGGTGATCGTCTCCGACGTCATCCGCAACCAGAGCGCTTTCCTCAGTGGGTTCGCCGACAATCTCGAAGCCAATGCCGTCGCCGCGTTCGGTGAGGCGGTGGTGCACACGAGTGTCGTTGCCGCCGTGGTGTTCGGCGTCGGCACCGTGATCGTGGCGTTGCTCATCCCGTCCAAGAACGCGCGTGCGACGACGTCGTCGGAGAAGATCGCGTTCGAGCCGATCGTGCCCTTCGACGCGCCACCGGCCAGGGACCCCGCAGTAGATCGGGAGGTCGCCGAGCTCGAGCAGCTACTGGAGCGGCCGTCGGCGGCCGAGCCCCAGAAAGTCGGCGCACGGCACGCACTGCGAACCGCGGAGGCCGCACCGGCTCTGGTCGACGCCGAGCTCGAGCGTCCCAGCATCTATCAGCTGGCCTCGAAGGTGTACGAACTCGACGCCACCGTCGCCCGACAGGCGACGCTGGACAGCAAGTCCGGTGACCGCGTGACGATCCACCAGCTTGCCCTGTCCAACCTGGCGCGCACCCGACGCGTCGAGGCCGAGGAGGCTCTCGACGCTGCGCTCGAACTGAGCGACCTTCCGGTTGCGCCCGCACCGGAACCGGCCGAACCCACCTTGCCGCTGCAGACCTTCTACCAGCGGGCCAGCAGACAACACGCGAACTGCACGGCATTCAAGGAGCGCTCGAGCTCCATGTGGGCAATGCCGCTGTAGCTCCGGCCCAATTACCACTCACCCCCGCCGCCCGCTGGCGTCAATGGACCATTGCACCGCCGAGACGTATGCAAAGTGCCATCGACGCGCACGGTGTCCTTGCGTGAATGGACCATTGCACCGCCGAGACGTATGCAATGGTCCATTGACGCGGCGGGGGCGGTCGGCGACGCGGCGGGCGGAGGTTAGGTCGGGGAGCAGGTGGGTGTTAGATCAGCACCGCACCGTTCGATGCCGAACCGACCAGTTTGGAGTACTTGGCCAGTACTCCTCGGGTGTAGCGCGGCGGCAGTGGTGCCCAGCCCTGTGCGCGGGCGTCCAATTCGGCTGTGTCGACGAGCAGGTCGAGGGTGCCCTTGCCGACGTCGAGTCGGATCTGGTCACCGTCGCGGACGAAGGCGATGGGTCCGCCGTCGACTGCCTCGGGTGCCACGTGTCCGACGCACAGGCCCGTGGTGCCGCCGGAGAATCGGCCGTCGGTGAGCAACAGGACGTCCTTGCCGAGTCCCGCACCCTTGATGGCTCCGGTGATGGCGAGCATCTCGCGCATCCCCGGTCCGCCCTTGGGTCCCTCGTAGCGGATGACCACGACGTCGCCCGCTGCGATGGTGCCGTCTTCGAGAGCATCCATGGCTGCGCGTTCACGCTCGAAAACCCGTGCGGTGCCGACGAAGACGTCGGAGTCGAAGCCTGCGGACTTCACCACCGCTCCGCCCGGGGCGAGTGAGCCCTCGAGGATGGTGATGCCGCCCGTCGGGTGGATCGGCTTGTCGAGTGCGCGCAGCACCTTGCCGTCGGGGTCCGGGGGTGCGATGTGAGCGAGGTTCTGCGCCACGGTCTTTCCGGTGACCGTCATGCAGTCGCCGTGCATCAGGCCGGCGTCGAGCAGAGCCTTCATGACCACCGGCACCCCGCCGATCGCGTCGACGTCGGTCATGACGTGCTTGCCGAAGGGCTTGACGTCGGCCAGGTGCGGCACCTTCGCGCCGACGCGGGTGAAGTCGGCGAGCGTCAGATCCACCTGCGCCTCGTGCGCGATGGCGAGCAGGTGCAGCACGGCATTGGTCGAGCCGCCGAAGGCCATGACGACGGCGATGGCGTTCTCGAACGCTTCCTTGGTGAGGATGTCGCTGGTGCGGATGCCGCGTCGCAAGAGATCGACGACGGCCTCGCCGCTGGCGTGTGCGAATCCGTCGCGTCGGCGATCGGGGGCGGGGGGAGATGCGCTGCCGGGCAACGACATTCCCATGGCCTCGGCTGCGCTGGCCATTGTGTTGGCGGTGTACATTCCGCCGCAGGCACCTTCTCCGGGGCAGATGGCGCGTTCGATGGTGTCGACGTCGGCCCGGGACATCAATCCGCGCGAACAGGCACCGACGGCCTCGAAGGCGTCGATGATCGTCACCTGGTGCTCGCTGCCGTCGGACAGGGTCGCGAAGCCGGGCAGGGTGGAGCCGGCGTAGAGGAAGACGCTCGCCAGATCCAGACGCGCTGCGGCCATGAGCATTCCGGGCAGGGACTTGTCGCAACCGGCGAGCAGGACGGAACCGTCGAGACGTTCGGCGCTGATGACGGTTTCGACGCTGTCGGCGATCACCTCACGTGAGACCAACGAGAAGTGCATGCCCTCGTGACCCATCGAGATACCGTCGGAGACGGAAATGGTGCCGAACTCCAGCGGGTAGCCGCCTGCGGCGTGGACGCCCTTCTTGACGGCCTTCGCCAGACGTTCGAGCGAGAGGTTGCACGGGGTGATTTCGTTCCACGAGGATGCGACACCGATCTGGGACTTGCCCCAGTCTTCGTCGCCCATTCCGACGGCGCGGAGCATGCCGCGGGCAGCGGTCTTCTCCAGTCCGTCGGTGACGTCGCGGCTGCGCGGTTTGACGTCGATGCCTTCTTGGGGATTCTGCGGGGTCGTCATGACGCTCCTGAGCGGTCGGCGGATGTGGATCCTCGGTCGCGTCCTGGAGGTTCCGCTCCTGAGGTCGCATTCACCGTCAACACTAAACCCGTGGATTCGGCGTATCGCCACTGCGGTTGACCCTCGGGCGGGTTTCTACACCACAAGTGCCCTCCGTGCAGTGACCATCGGCCCTGTCCCGTAGCGCCGACGCGGGCCGACAGTGAAGGGCACAGTCACCGCCGCGCGGTGGGAGGTCGAGGAGAGACGATGAACGATCAGCCGGATTCTGCCGTGGTGGAGATGTTGGTGGAGCTCGCGTGTCGCGCTCCGTCGGTGCACAACAGCCAGCCGTGGAGATGGGTCCACTCCGAACACGGACTCGACCTGTTCACCGATCGGTCCCGACTGCTCGGGGCGATAGACCCGACCGAGCGGCAGATGGTGCTCAGCTGTGGGGCAGCGCTGGATCATCTGTGCACCGCAGCAGCGGCCTTTCGGTGGACAGCCGAGGTCGAAACGATGCCGACGGCCGGTGCGCCGGACCATCTGGCGCGTGTTCGATTGACTCACGACGCGCACCCTCGGTCGCACGAGTTCGATCTGTTGGCGGCGATCAATCGCCGCCACTCGGATCGTCGGGCCTTCGGTCCGGTACCGAACAACCGCATTCCGGCGCGCTACTCGGTCGGGGTCGACGGAGCCGACGACATCCGAACGACGTTTCTGTCCGCGGAGTCCAAGGAGACGTTGGCTACCGCATCGAGGCTGAGCGCGAGCGTTCGAAAGTACGACGCGACGTATCAGGCCGAGATCAGGTGGTGGGCCGGACACTCGTTCCGATCGGGAGGAATTCCGCCCGAGGCCCTCACCGACCGGGCCGAGGCCTCCAGAGTGCAGGTGGGCCGTGAATTTCCCGAACCGCACCGAGTCGGCAGAACAGAAGCACGAGAGCCGGTGGCCGACGAGTCCACGGTGGTGATTCTCGGTACTGCGTCCGACGAGCGGCTGGACTGGTTGCAGTGCGGGCGCGCCATGTCCGCCTTCCTGCTGGCCGCAACCGCCGACGGTCTGGCGACCTGCCCTCTCACGCACATGACCGAGCAGTCGGGCAGTCGACGCCTGGTCGAGTCCTTGGCCCCCGGCCGGGGTGTGCCGCAGGTGCTCATTCGGATCGGTGCACCAGTGATCGGCTCGCCCCTCGCCCCGACACCGCGACGAGCGGTGTCCTCGGTGCTGTCGATGGACACCCGCAATACGGCACCAGGGTCGCGCAGAACCACTCTCCGCTGATCGGGTAGCACGAACCGAAAACTGGGGACCAAATGCTCTGTGGCGCGGACGCTGTCGGGTTGTCCAATGAGAGAAGAGCATCCGAGAACGGATGACCGTCGACGGAGGACAGGAGATGGCCATGGTTCTGGCGCATCATCAGAAAATCGTTGTGGGCGTCGATGGTTCGCCGAGCAGCAGCCGCGCCGCACTCTGGGCGGCAACCTTTGCCGAGCGGTTGAAGGCCCCGCTGCACATCGCCGCGGCGGTGCAGCATCCCGCGTTCTACCTGGGCGAGTCCGCATCGGTCGTTCCCCTCGACATCTGGGACGAGCAGCGTCGCGCGGCAGAACGCGTCGTCACCGACGTTGCCACCGCAGTGCTGGCCCGGCATCCGCACAGCGCCGTGACCACCTCCGTGGAGGAGATGCCTGCATGCTCGATGATGGTCGAGCTCTCTCGCACCGCGCGCATGCTCGTGGTCGGCAATTCCGGTTCCGGCCCGATCGTGTCTGCGTTGTTCGGCAGCACAGCACAGAGGACATCGACCACGGCGTGGTGCCCGGTGGTGGTGTGGCGCGAAGGAACCGACGCCGCGGACGCACCGATCCTCGTCGGTATCGACGGCAGTGCGACGAGTGAAGCGGCAGTCGAGCAGGCCTTCGATCTGGCCTCGCGGTTCGACGTACCGATGATCGCCGCCCATGCCTGGAGCTCGTTGTCCCAGGGTGCCGCTCTGTCCCTGCCCGGATCGCCCGACGACACCGAGATCGAGCGCGAGCAGCAGCTGTTGCTGTCCGAGTGCCTCGCCGGGTGGAGCGAGAAGTATCCGGACGTCATCGTGGAACATGTTGTGCAACAGGGTAATCCGGCGCACTTTCTGATCGAGCAGTCCAAACGAGCCGGCATCGTGGTGGTCGGCAGCCACGGGCGAGGAATTGTCGCCAGTGCCCTGTTCGGATCGACCAGCAGCAACCTCACCCGGCATGCGCACTGTCCGGTGCTGATCTGCAGGGACCGATGACCAACCGGACGGTGCCGAACCGCCTGCACCACCACGAGGAACGTCGACGCATACTCGACGCGGACACCGCGAATCGGCTCGCGCACCGCGCAACGCTGGCTCGGTTGATCGGCCACGATCACTTCGGACCCACCGTCGACGTCGTGCCCTGCATCTGGATCGGGAGTCGGGTGTACTTCTATGCCGAGGGGCGATCCCAGTTGGGGCGTAGCATGCTCGACTCGTCGGTCGTGCTGGAATTCGACGCCGAGGATTCCGCTCGCGCAACGGTCTCCACCGTCGTCGTCCACGGCATCGGGCGTGCCGTCCTCGACGTGCGGAGAGAAGTCCTCGAACAGGCTCTGCCGCGGCCGCATTCGGAGGAACCGCCGATGCACCGACTGGTCGAAGTGGCTCCGACGTCGGTCTCGGGCGTCGAACTGACATGCCCCGACCGCAGTACCCATCCGACATCCGACGACGCACCGCGGAGGGCCACGACCATGACCGACGACGAAGCAGCCGAGGTGCCGGGGGCGGTGGTGCTGGGGTCCGAGTCCGTCACCGTCGACATCCCGACGGACACGGGATCGAGAGTCTTCCCGGTGACCACGGCCTCGATCGGGGGTGTGGTCCATGCAGTGATGATCGCGGAGTACGGACCGATCGGTGGCGTCTCACCGGACGGGCATGTTCTCGCGACGGCCGTGCTCGACCGATGGCCGGATGCGCGAGTGTTCGAGCGGCGCAGTACCGGTGACCGAGGTGCCGACCCGCGTGGCTACGAGAGCTTCTACGTCGAACTCGACTCGAGCGGTAGCCGATCCGATGCCGATCTCGACGCGGTTTCTGCCCTGTTCCGCTGACTGCTAACAGATTTCATTGCCGGCTACCGTCACCCGAACCCTGCACGGCTGCAGAGCGAACGGCCAGCGCCGCCTCGACCGATTCCGCCACGGTGCCCGCGCACGACACCTTCTGCGCCGTCGGCCACGGAGCTCGGCTGCGAGTCATGGCCTCGTAGACCTGCTTGGTCGCGTCGGACACCGACGATCGGCGAGTGGCGATGCGCTGCAGGGACGTCGAGGCAGGCACGACGCACTCGATCTCGATCGAGGTCGCATGCGCGAGGGTGGACAGCAAGCGCGCGCGTTCTCGCATACTGGGGTCGGTCCACGTCGCATCGATGACGACCGAACGACCCGCGGCCACGAGTCCTCTGGCGCGACGGAGCAATTCCGCGTAGGTATGGTCGGTGACGCTTGCGCTGTACAGTCCTTCGCCCACCTCCGAGCGCCGCGGCTCGGAGGGATCGAGACCGGCCAGCTCCTTGCGCACCACGTCGCTGGACAGAACGACGGCCCCTGTCCGAGCGGCGTACTCGGCTGCCAGCGTCGACTTCCCGGTGCCGGGAAGACCACCGACGAGAGTCGTCGTCACCGTCGCTGCTTCGAGGTGCATCAGTGCCAGTCGGGCATGCTCGACGGCATCTGCGGCCGATGTAGCGCTGCCCTGCAGGGTGCGAATGCAGGCGACTTTCGCGCGCACCGTCGCTCGGTAGGCGATGTAGTGGTCCACCAGTGACCCGGGTGGGGCGTCGCAGGCGGCTTCGAGGTAGGTCTCGACGACGAACCGTGCCGCGTCGAGTCGGTCGAGGAACTCGAGATCCATTGCCAAGCAGCATATGTCGTCGAGGCCGTCCAGGTATCGAAGGTCATCGTCGAAATCGAGGCAGTCCAGAATGCGCGGTCCGTCGGGCATGCAGAAGATGTCGTCGGCCAGTAGATCGCCGTGGCCGTCGACCGTGCGTTCCTGCGCCACCCGGAGATCGAACAGGGAACCTCTCCCCGCGAGGTAGCGGGCCGATCGTTCGTCGAGCTCGTCGATCACCGCAGGGTCGATGATGGAGCGCGGGAGGGCGCGGAGTTCTCGAATGTTCGCCGCCCATCGCCCACGGAGGGCCTCGCGGGTTCCGGCTCGATCGATCGGGTCGCTGTGTGCGCTGCGCTTGTGCACGCCGGCCACGATCCGAGCGATCGCGACCAGTTCCTCGGTGAGATCGGCCCCACTTCGTGCGAGGACGGACAGCTTTCGTGCCTCGGGGAGCCTGCGCATCTTCAGCAACGGCTCCGGCGGCGCACCCCCGGGGTCGGTCAGCTCGGCGATACCCAGATACACGTCCGGCGCGAAGCGGGCGTTGAGTGTGTACTCGCGATCGAGTGCGCGCCAACGAGAGTCCACGGTGGAGAAGTCCAGGAAGTCGTTCTGCACAGCCTTCTTCATCTTGTACGCGACGGATCCGAGCAGCATCACGTAGGCGGAGTGGGTTTCGCGGACGGTGACGCCTCCGGAGCCGTGATCGCGGCGGGCAGCCGTCGGGTGCAGTCGCTGATCGAGATCGGCCATCGGTGTCCTCCGAGCGAAGAGTGGTCCGACGAACGTCGATGTGGTGCATCGCCGGTGCTGTCGTCGAGTCGGATGGGATCCGTCGTCGGCACACGTTACGAGAACCGATACCCACCCACACCGGACCTAGGTCACTCGATTCGAGGACATAGGTCGACGATGTCGGTGAGGGGGTCGCGGGCACATCGTGACCGGCTGTAGATCGTGACCCGCCGTAGATCGTGACCTTGTGCCCTGGTGCACGGCCCGGGTGCGGCGGAACACTGGGGAGACGCACGATTCGGGAGAGTGGGCGGTTGCGGTGTTCGGATACGACTTCGCTCGCTGGTGGCGCCTGGCACCGTGGAGTACCAATCCTCTGATGCGGGGCCGTGATCGGACTGCGGCTCTCGTCTTCGCGTGCGCGATGGCGGTGATTCTGGGACTCGTTCCGTTCGCGGCGCTGCTCGGTTCGCTCACGTACGCCGATCTCGATGCCGAGTCTGCTCGAACGAGCGCTACCACCCAGCAGATCGATGCCCTGGTGACGAGTGAGCCCACGCTGCGATCGCAACCGAGTGGCGTCATCGACGCCACCGACCGGTACGCGACTGTCGCCTGGGAATGGCCGCCGGGGCAGCAGCACAGTGACGAGATTCGGGTGCCGGACGACACCGAACTGGGCGGCACCGTCGCGACGAGAGTCGACGCCGAGGGCAGGCGGGTTGCGGAACCGTCGTCCGCGACATCGAACGTGCTGCTGGGAATCGCTGCAGCCGTGGGCTTCTGGGTAGCGTGCACGGTCGTAGTCGTGACCTTTCTGCAGGCGACGCGGTACTTCGACCGGCGTGCACAAATGCGTCAATGGGACCGCGACTGGCTCGAGTTCGAGACCGAACGTGGTCGGACCAAGGGAGATTCGGCATGAGGGACCTCGGCCACCTCGATGATGGACCAAGTGCTCTGAATGTGGGCGCGGTTGCAGATCTACGTTCGATTCGATTCGACTGCATCGACAGTCGACCGCGAGACGAGGAAGAATCATGAGCAATTCCACCGACCGTGTGCTTCCCATCCTGGTGGGCATCGACGGTTCGAGCGAGGCCGATGCGGCGGCGCAGTGGGCGGCGGTCTATGCGGCGAAGGTGCGTGCACCCGTGCGCTTGGTTCATGCAGTCCCCGAGGGGGATTGGTATGGATCGGCGGCGTTCGTCGACGGTGGTGCGCTGGAGAGGGACCTACGCGCGATCGGGCGCAAACATCTCGCCCGCGCTGCGGCAGCGATTCACGAGGCAGCACCCGAGGTGTCGGTCGATACCGTCACCGCCGAGGGGACCATCGCCTCGTACGTCGCGGATGCCGGCGCGGAACTGGTCGTGCTGGGATCGAGGAAGTCGAGCGCACTGCGAGACCTCACTCTCGGCAGTAACACGCTCCGAGTCCTGACCCATGCACGGTGCCCGGTGCTGCTCACGCGCAACGCCGGCGACAGTGCCGACCTGCATCGCCCGATCGTGGTGGGGGTCGACGGAAGCGAGCAGTCGGATCGGGCTCTCGGTGCCGCGCTCGAGATGGCCCAGACCCTCGGCACGCCGGTGGTTGCGGTGAACTACTGGGGATTCGCCGCTCAGGCGGGACTGGGAACAGGGTTCGAGGACGTCGATTGGGTGAGCATTCGGGCACACGAGAAGCATTGGCTCGAAACGCATGTGAAGACGATGCACGAGAAGTACCCGGATGTTGCGCTGACCACTGTGAGCGCGCAGTCGAGTCCGACGCGTGGCTTGCGTGCGATGTCGGCGTCGGCGTCGATGCTCGTGGTGGGGTACCGAGGCCGGGGTGCCTTCCTCGGTACGATTCTGGGATCGGTCAGTCAGAATCTCGTCCACCACGCCGACTGCTCGGTGCTGGTAGTTCGATGAGTCAGGCGCTCCGACGCGAGGCAGGTGGTGGTGAGCCGATGTCGCAGTGCGGTGGGCAGTTAGACGCATCCTCGCCGGTGCCGCGGATCAGTACTGCCGCGATGGCGGCACCGATCATCAGCAGTCCGGCGCACAGCAGCATCGCGGTGTGGAAGCCGTCCGAGAATGCCTCGGGTGCAGAGTAATCGGACCCAGCGATACCGGCGAGCGCAGGCAGCGCGGCCACGGCGAGCAGTTGACTGGTGCGGGCCACGGCATTGTTGGCGCCCGACGCGATTCCGGCGCGATCGGTGGACACCGCGCCCAGAACGGCTCCTGTCAGCGGGGCCACCAGCGCGGACAATCCGAGTCCGAAGACGACAACCGCGGGCAGAACGTCTGTGGCATAGGTGGATCCGGGCCCGATGCGCAACATCAGCAGCAGCCCCAGCGCCGAGAGCAGTGGCCCGACGGTCATCGGAATGCGAGGTCCGATGCGTCCGGCGATTCTCCCCGCGCGGGCGGACAGGACGAGCATGAGGGCGGTGATCGGCAGCGTGGCGACCCCGGCCGCGATGGGTGAGTAGCCCACGGCGAACTGCAACTGCAGCACCAGGAGAAAGAACACGCCGCCCAAGGCCGCGTACACGGCGAAGGTGACGAGGTTGGCCGCCAGGAACACTCGTGAGGCGAACAGCGACGGCGGTACCAGTGGGTCGTGCGAGCGACGCTCGATCACCACGAACACCCCGGCCGCGACGACACCCAGAACGAGGGCCAGGGTGTGCGACTCGATCAGACCGTACGTCAGCAGGCCCAGCGCCGCCGCGACGGTCACCGCGCCCGGCACGTCGAGTCGGCCGGACGCGTGCGGATCTCGGCTCTCCGGAACATGTTTCGCCGCCACCCAGACCACCACGACGGCGAGCGGAATGTTGATCAGGAACACCGAACGCCACCCGACGGCCTCGACCAACCAGCCTCCGAGCAACGGACCGATCGCCGACGCGACGCCGCCCAGCCCCGACCACAGACCGATCGCGGCTCCTCGATCCTCGGCCTTGATGGAGGCCGAGATCAGCGCGAGAGAACCCGGCGTCAGCAAGGCCGCACCGACGCCCTGAAGTAGTCGCGCCGCGATCAGTACCTCGATACTGGGGGCGAGCCCACACAGCACCGATGCGGCCGCGAACCAGACGGTGCCCCAGACGAATACCCGCCTGCGCCCCAGCCGGTCTCCGAGGGAACCGCCCAGCAAAATCAGCGACGCCAGCGTCAAGGTGTAGCCGCTCAGCGTCCACTGCAGACCGGTGACGCCCGAACCGAGATCGCGACCGATCGCAGGTAGCGCGATATTGACCACGGTGGCGTCGAGCATCGCCAGAGCCGAACCGAGCACCGTGGCTGCGACGATCCAGCGCCCCCGAGCGCTCGAGACCGAGATGTCGGTGGTGCTCACAACCGTTCGACGCACACGACGAAGTTGCGTGAGTCCTTCTCGAATCCGTACAGCGCCGGGTCGGGGCAGTCGTCGACGGACGACGTGCCCTGCAGGATGGTCACGACGCGGCGGGTGTCGGCACCGGGGGTGGCGCAGTCGATCCGCTGGGCGAATTCACCGACGAGGTCCATGCATCCGCCGACCTCCCAGTCGATGTCGAGGCACAGGGCTCCCTGTTCGATGTCGAAGTAGGTCTCGTAGTAGTACTGATCGGCGTCCTCGGGGCACTCGGCCGAGGTCGGCGTCTTGGCGAAGACGATGTAGTTGGACTGCGGTGATCCGCAGGTCGCGTTGGCGATGGACGCCTCGTCGACCGTGCCGCCGAGGTTGACGCACTCGCCGATCTCCACGTCGATCTCGACACTGCCGCCGTCGTCGATGTCGGTGGTCGGTGCGGTGCTGGGAGGGGTGGTGGCGGGAATGGTGGCACCGGAGATCGCTACGGCGGTACCGGGCACCTCCGAGGCGCACCCGCCGAGTATCAGGGCCGCGCACGACGACAGCGCGAGAACGAGAGCGCGGACCGAACGGGTGGATGACGCCATGGTGAGTCCTGCCCTCGTAGGTTCGACCGTGCTCGTGTAGAAAATATCCGACTCGCATGTCGGCCGCATGAGGCAGGATGAACTGCGTGGATCTTCCCCTTGCCGTGCCGGTCGCGCCGATGCTCGCCAAAGCCGCGAAAGTGGTGCCCGCCCAGCCCGAGGACGGGCCTGCGGTGTGGTCGTACGAGCCGAAATGGGACGGGTTTCGCGCCATCGTCTTCCGTGATGGAGACGAGGTGGTGCTCGGGTCACGCGGCGGCAAGGACCTGGCCCGCTATTTCCCGGAGTTGGTGGAGGCGATCAAGGCCGAGCTGCCCCAGAAGATCGTCGTCGACGGCGAGATCGTCGTACCCCGCGAGAAGGGCGGTTCCACTCGCCTCGACTGGGAGTCGCTGTCCGAACGGATTCATCCTGCAGCGAGTCGGGTGACGATGCTCGCGGAGAAGACTCCGGCGCAATTCATCGGCTTCGATCTGTTGGCCGTCGGCGACGAGGATCTGACGGGGGAGCCGTTCTCGACGCGGCGAGCGAGATTGCTCGACGTGGTCGGGCCGCACCCGAGGAGTTGTTTCGTCACCTCGGCGACCGAGGATGCGGCGGTGGCCGAGGACTGGTTCGAGCGTTTCGAGGGTGCCGGTTTGGACGGTGTGGTGGCCAAGAAGCTCGATGGGCTCTATCTGCCCAACAAGCGCGAGATGATCAAGATCAAGCATGCGCGTACCGCCGACTGCGTGTTGATCGGCTATCGAATTCACAAGTCCGGCAACGGTATCGGATCGTTGCTGCTCGGTCTGTACGACGGCGACGACCTGCGGATGATCGGCGGTGCGTCGGCGTTCACCGACAAGCGCCGGTTGGAATTGCTCGAAGAACTCGAACCGCTCCGACTCGGCGACGACGTCACCTACGACGGGGAAGCGACCCGTTGGAATTCGTCGAACGACCGCAACTGGATCCCGGTGCGCATCGAGCGGGTCATCGAGGTGGCCTACGACCAGATGGAAGGGGCACGGCTGCGGCACGTGGCGCGCTTCCTGCGGTGGCGACCCGATCGTGATCCACGCTCGTGTGCCTACGACCAACTCGAGGTTCCGGTGCGCTACGACGTTGCCGACGTCATTGCCGGGGGTCGATAGCCATGGCCGCGAAAACACCACCGGCGTTCGTGCAGGCCGGCGAGCGCGAAGTTCGAGTGTCGAGCCCCGATCGCGTGATCTACGAGGCGACCGAACGCACTCCGGAGATCACCAAACTGCAGGTGTGCGAGTACTTCGCGGCCGTCGGAGAGCCGTTGATGCGGGCGATCGGAGACCGGCCCACCGCGATGGAGCGTTGGCCCGACGGGTATCGCGAGGGCATGCGATTGGCGCTCGGCCCGCAGGACAAGGAGGGTGACGGCTTCTACCAGAAGCGGTTGCCCAAGGGTGCGCCCGAGTGGATCGAGACGGTGAAGATCGCGTTCCCCAGCAAGCGCACCGCCGAGGAGCTGTGCCCGTCGGAATCTGCGTCGCTGGTGTGGGCGGCGCAGATGGGGACGCTGACGTTTCATCCGTGGCCGGTGCGTCGACCGGACGTCGACCATCCCGACGAGCTGCGGCTCGATCTCGATCCTCAGCCCGGAACCACGTTCGCGGACGCCCTGCGCGTCGCCGACGTGACCCGAGAGCTGCTGGAGGAGTTGGGCTTACGCGGCTACCCGAAGACCAGCGGCAATCGGGGTATCCACATCTACGTTCGGATCGAGCCGCAGTACACCTTCGAGCAGGTGCGTCACGCGGCCATCGGTCTGGGCCGCGAACTCGAACGGCGCGACGACGGGGTGACCACCAACTGGTGGAAAGAGGAACGCGGAGAACGCATATTCATCGACTACAACCAGAACAACCGAGACCGAACCATCGCCAGCGCCTGGAGTCTGCGAGCCCGACCGGGCGCGACGGTGAGCACCCCGATGACGTGGTCGCAGTTGGCCGAGGTCACCGATCCACGTGAATACAACCTCGTCACGGTGCCGGAGCTGATTCGGGACGGAGACCCGTGGGCCGATATGGACGAGCAGGCCTACTCCCTCGAACCTCTTCTGCAGCTGTGGGAAACACTGCCCGGCGGGGAGCTGAACTTCCCGCCGGATTACCCCAAGATGCCCGGAGAACCGCCACGAGTGCAGCCCTCGAAAAAGGTGGCCGAGCACTGGGATGCGGAGGGTAATCGCACGGAGAACTGATCGTGGACCGGTGTGTACGTTCTGTCCCTCGACGGGTCTTCAATCGCTCGCACTTTGTGCCCGGATCAACTCCGTGTTATCTCAACGAAAATCCTCGGACCGGCGTACCAATGCATTTCCGAGTATCGAACCGAGTACTAACGGCCCCTTCGCTTCGGCCGCTCCCTTCTTTTGGGCTTCTTTTTCAAATCCCTATTTTTGCCATTCTTTGACAGTCGCATCCAATTAGCCGCTTCACGACCTCGACCTTGCTCGCGGCGAATAAGTTCTATCTCGCGGGCGACATGAGTATGTCCCGCGTTGTACGCTGCTTCAAAGCGCTCAGCAGCTTCATCGAGCGTCGCAGCATCCAGCAGAAGGTACCCATGCTGACAGGCCGCGTGAGCGTGACCTGCATCAAAGGCCTCAGTGAACAACCTTGAGGCCTCCGTAGTCGCTCCCAATTTCGCATGGACCATCCCGAGTTCGCAAATTGATTGAACGTCGCCTTTCTGGGCCGCACGAGTGAGCCATTCCACTGCTTCCTGTTCACGTTGCTGCGAAGCGAGTAATTGCCCAAGTCGCCCTTGGGCGGGTACGTAACCCAGTTCAGCGGATTTGGTCAGAAGCTCAATGAAAATCGACGGATCCTGGTTCTCCTCCTCGGCAATGGAGGAACGGAGAAAGATTGCGGCTCCAGCGTCGTCATCGGAGATGCTCGCCGCAATGTTTTCAGCTTCGTCGAATCGCTGTTGCTCGAACAGAAAATAAGCGAAATTCATCTGGGAATGTCGCACGCCATGCTCAATGGCTGCCTTGAAGTGCGACTCGGCATCCGCAAGATGCCTGCCTGATTTAGCTAGTAAGACTGCTAAGCCGACGTTCGCATGTTCAGCCCCTAGTGCCACACTTTTGCGCCACCATCGCTCAGCAGCCCGGTCTTTCGACTCTTCTTCTGCATGTAGTGCAAGCTGAGCAGCGGAATCAGCACTTCCGCGATCAACCCCGTCTTTCCATATTTGAATCGCTTCAGCACTTCTGCCAACCCCATTCAAGAGTGCGCCAAGCCCGACCGCAGCGTCTGCATCCCCGCCGTCCATGGCCCGCCGGTATAGTTGCTCGGCTTCGTCTAACCTTCCTAGCTCCATCAATACCTCGGCTAGGCCGGCGCTGTAATTCTTTCCCGTGTCAAGTGTAGCTGCCTTACGGAACCATTTTTCCGATTCAGTTAGGTTTCCTTTTCGCTTCAAGAGCATTGCGAGGTGGCTCATTCCATGGGTATCACCTGCTCCCGCTGCTATTCTGTATGAACGCTCTGCACCCGCGATGTCTTTAGTTCTTTCAGCCATTAATCCTATGTATGTTTGACCTTCTGAATCGCCGAGATCGTGAGCCATGCGGTACCAGCGCTCTGCCTCTTCGGAGTTTCCTTCGTTCTCAGCAACTTTTCCCAAGCTGATTGCGGCGGTTGGATTCCCGTCTTCTGCCATGAGAGTCCATGCACGTATCGCGGTATCAATCATGTCGGCTTGATAAGCTGCGAGGGCTACGGAGCTCAACAACGAAAAATTCTGGGATGCGTAGGTAAGGACGTGCTCCCATACATCGGGATCAATGGGGGGCGTCGCCCCCTCTCGCATTGCGTGGTCGACCAGATAGTCAAACGCACGGTAATTTCCGGCTCCGTCCGGAATTAGCGGGCTCGCGACCCCGGACCGTCGCTTCGTTGCCCAATCAAAGGCTTGTTCGACGTTCTCGGGTGTAAGTAGCGAACCGCCCGCACGAGACAGGTGCACCTCATGCAATGTCGTGAGAAATGCTTTGCTTACTGACCGAACAATCCCCGCTCGCGCGCAGTCGACAGCAGCAGCAACTAAACTAGCTCCGCGTGGGTTGGTGCCGACTCCCCACGCCGCTTGCCATTCTTCACGCAATCGTGGCCCTGCCGCTAAGTACTCAGCGACTCCAAAGGTCTCGGATTGCTGCGTTGCGTACTTAATGCGCGTGTCAGTCGACTGTTTTGCACGTTCTAATTCTGTAGCGGTCCAGAGGCGAGGAAGTAGAAGTACTACGCTCTGGTCGAGGATCTTTTGAAAATGTGTCGACTCGGAACCGGTATGAGCATTTGCGTGACTGTGGTCGACAGTATTTTTTAGTAGGCGCGCATACTGTTCCCCTCTGATGGTTGCCATCATTATTTTGTTTGCGCGTTTGAAGTGGTTAATCACCGTCGGCGACAGACCCCCGGTACCGACAAAGCGTTCAAGATCATCTAGCCAAATGACGCACGGCTCATCTTGCGTCAATATGCTGAGCGCAGAACCGCCCAATTCAGCGCTATCGCTAGGATAGAATATTTTCCAGTCAGGGACTTCTTCGAGGAGTCCCTGGTATGCGGACCTCGACTTCCCTGCGGTCGAATCGCCGATAAGTAGTAGAAACCCTCCGGACGACTGTGCCTCGCGAAGCGCAAACTGCAGTGCGTCGTCTGTGTCTCGGCGGATATACGCAGGGACGGCGCTACCACTGTGCAGTGGTGCTCGGTGCACACCCAATTCGAGAGGATCGACGTCTCGCACTTTGGGCCAACTGGATATCGCCATTGATAGGGCAATGCCAAGCTGTGAATTTGGCTGAGAAAAAAACTGGCTAACATTGTACTGGTAGCCCGAGCCTTGCTGATATACACGTGAATCGTTCGAGGCGTCAGAATGCACTGAGTACTGGGGGCCTTGAGGTGTATTCATGAGTTTATAGGCAAATGTCTAGTAATTAAATTGACTCCCTTGGCCTTGCTGGTAGACCCGACTATCGTCGTTTGCAACACTTGAGATGGAGACGTTCGATGTGATGCGCTCCGCCGAATTTGTAACACCGGTGTAAGTGTCGACAAAGTCGCGAAGTAGTTCTACTGCCTGGGGATCGGTGGTAACTCGGCGGCGGATGCGGGAACGCCATTCCGACGCAATGTCGGCTTCGGCTTCGAGGTCGCGTGTCCTGCGTGCGTTTTCAAGCTGCAGTCTTGAGTCCTCAAGATCGGATTCGATAGCGGCCGTAGTGGATAAGTCCGGTGAAAGAAGTTTAAGTGCCGCTGATTTCGTCTTTGCCCAACTATCGGTGACCATGAGTCCGAGGAGCGTCGTGGCACCAGAATTGACCAATGTCAACAGCTCTGCATCCATGGTCGTCCTCCCTCCGTAGCTGAACATCAGTCTACCGGTCTGTGATCGGTAGTGATGGGCATTGCATTGACTTCGCGCGTCGTCGCCGCGAAGTCAGCGCAATCAAGTCACTGCCCTGCGCTTCCGGGCGCGCGAAGCGTGCCCTCCGGCTTACTTGTCCTGAAGTTCCCGGATCAACGTCGCCGCATCGTACGGTCCGATGTGGCGGGTCAGGTTCTCGTCGCCGCGACCCAGGTAGAACGTCGGGGTGCCTTCGACGTCCGAGGACGAGGCGTCGAGTTCGTCGTCCTCGACGCGAACGACGTGATCACCGGTGCGGATGTCGTCCTCGAATCTGTCCATGTCGAGGCCGAGCTCGCGTGCGTAGCCGTCGATGTCGTCGGGTTCGAGGGCGTCACTATTACGGAACAACACGTCGGCCATCTCCCAGAACTTGCCCTGCGCGGCGGCGGCCTCGCTGGCGTATGCCGCGTAGCGGGCGTGTGGGTGATAGTCGTCGAGCGGCAGGTGTCGGTAGACGTAGCGCAGGTCGTCGCCGAAGTGCTTGCGTACCTCGGCGACGCTGCCGGTTGCCTTGCTGCAGAACGGGCATTCGAAATCCGCGTACTCCACGATGGTCAGTGGTGCGTCCACCGGACCGCGGATGTGATCGCGCTTGGCGTTCACAGGGCGCAGAATGCGCAGGGAGGCTTCGGCTTTCGGCGGATGAATCTTCTCGTCGATGCGGAACAGGATCCAGCCGAGCACCGCCGCGATGACCGAGGCCGCCAACACGCCGACGCGTGCCTCGTCGGCGAGCAGCTCGTCGTCCAGGGCGAGGTCGATGATGAACAGGGAGATCGTGAACCCGATGCCGGACATCGCCGCACCACCGGCGATGTGCGAGAGCGTCAGCCCGGGAGCCAGGGAGGACGGTCTCAGTTTCGCGAAAACGGCAGAGGCGGCGGTGATTCCGACGAGCTTGCCGAGGACGAGACCGGCGATGATGCCCCAGGTGAGCGTCGAGGTCGATGCAGCTTTCAGAGTGTCCGAGCTCAGCACCACTCCGGCGTTGGCGAGTGCGAAGATCGGCACGATGATGAACGCCGTGTACGGCTGATAGAGCCGCATGAGACGTTCGTTGACCGACACCGCGCGATCGAGTCCGAGGCGGGCCGCCCGGGCGTATTCGGGGTTGGGGGACTGCCGGAATGCGCGAGTGAGGTCCGACGCGCGTTCCACCTCGGTGCGTCGCGGCGGGTAGACCGGAAGGATCAGCGCGATCATCACTCCCGCGAGAGTGGGGTGAACTCCGGACTCGTACATCGCAACCCACGTGAACAGTGCGACGACGAAGTATCCGACTCCGCGCCACACCTCGAGCCGTCGCAGCAGGAAGATCAGTCCGAGCCCGACGAACGCCAGAATCAGCGGCACCACGTCGAGGTTGTCGGTGTAGAAGAACGCGATGATCGCCAGTGCGCCCACATCGTCCGCGACAGCGAGAGTGAGTAGGAAGATGCGCAGCCGTGCGGCCTTCTTCGGCCCGAGGACGGCGAGTGCCCCGAGCAGGAACGCGGTGTCGGTGGAGATGACGACGCCCCACGCCTGAGCCGCGGGCCCGGATGGATTGAAGGCGAGGAACAGCAACGCAGGCGCGGCCAGGCCGGCAACGGCAGCGACGATCGGTATCGCGGCACGGGATCGGTCGGTGAGCTCGCCCATCGCGAACTCGCGCTTGACCTCGAGGCCGACGACGAAGAAGAACAACGCCATGAGCCCGTCGTTGACCCAGTGGGCGAGGTCGAGAGAGATGCCGTGCTCGCCGATGCTGACCGACAGCTCGGTGTGCCAGAACGACTGGTAGGTCTCGCCGAAGGGCGAGTTGGCCCAGATCAGAGCGATCAGTGTCGCCGCGAGCAGAAAGCCCGCCGCCAGAGTCTCGCTGTTTCTCTCGCCGCGAGCCCGCGAGATCCGTTCGACGAACCGTGCCATGGGCCGATTCGTCGGCGTGATCCGATCTGCCATCTGCCGCCCGCGTCCTTCCGAGAGTGTCGTGAAGCAGTCTGTACCAACGCCAGTGTCGCCGGTTTGCTTCCATGCAGGTGGGAGCTCGCAGAGTAACGTTATTGCGCTGCCGAATCCGCCGCACGACGAGAGATGTGCATGACATATTCGGAATTCGGCATTAGTCAGCACATAAACGGGAATACGAGCCCGACTCACCCCTGCCACGAAGGAACATCGATGCGTGATTTCATCTGCCGTAAATGCGGACAGAAGCTGTCGTTCGAGAACTCACTGTGTCTGAGCTGCTCGAGCGCACTCGGCTTCCATTTGCCGAGCAGAGCCCTGCTGGTGCTCCCGGACAAGGCCGACGACGGTGTGGCCGAGGCAGAGGTGGACGGGGCCACCTGGAAGATGTGCGCCAACCTCAACACGGCGCGCTGCAACTGGCTCGTCGATACCGCCGACTCCGATGATCTCTGTGTCTCCTGCAGGCTCACCCGTACCCGTCCCGCCGACGACGACGTCGACGCGATGGCCGCGTACGCAGACGCCGAGACCAACAAGCGTCGCGTCGTACTCGAACTCACCGAATTGGGACTGCCCATCGTCGGCCGGGACGAGGACGACGCGACCGGACTGACGTTCGATCTGCTCTCGAGCGCCGAACAGCAGGTGATGACCGGCCACGACAACGGTCTGATCACTCTCGATCTGGCCGAGGGCGACGACGTGCACCGCGAACAGTTGCGCGTGGCGATGTCCGAGCCGTACCGCACCCTCGTCGGTCACTTCCGGCACGAGATCGGGCACTACTACCAGATGGTGTTGGTCGGAAACGGTGAGCATCGCGCGGCGTTCGAGGAACTCTTCGGCGATCCGGATTCCGACTACCAGGCTGCGCTCGATCGCCATTACAGCGAGGGTGCGCCGGCCAATTGGGAGGACGACTACGTTTCCTCCTACGCCACCATGCACCCCGCCGAGGACTGGGCCGAGACGTTCGCGCACTACCTCCACATCCGCGACACCCTCGACACGGCCGCGGCGTTCGGGATGGCCCCGGCCGGTTCGACGCTGGAGAGCCCGCTGCCGGGTGATGTCGGCTTCGATCAGATCATCGAGTGGTGGTTGCCGTTGTCGTGGGCGCTGAACCAGATCAACCGATCGATGGGCCACCAGGACCTCTACCCGTTCGTGTTGCCGCCGACCGTCGTGAAGAAAATCGGGTACGTGCACTCCCTGATCGCCCCCAGCACACTCTGATGCTCGGCTAACGGTCCTCGCACTTTTGCACCCGGGGCGTATCCTGTGTTGTCGGCACTTCGCCGATACCGGGATGCGTCCCGGTGCAGCAGGACGAGGTGACCGCCATCAGCGAGCAGACTTTGGACTCGACCACCCGTCCGCGTGTCACGGACTTCGAGCTGAGTCGACGGCTGGCCGAGGTTGCCGAGAAGTTGCGTCGTCAGCATTCGGATCCCGATCGGGTTCTGGCCGTCATCACCGAGTCCGCGGTGGTCAATGTGCCGTCGGCAGAGTTCGCGTCCATCACCACCGTGCTGCAGGGCAAGTTCGTACACAGCGCGGCGCTGTCGGGAGAACCCGCAGGGCACTGCGACAAGATTCAGGAGCAGCTGGGCGAGGGCCCCTGCCTCGAATCGGCGATCGAACAGACCACCATCAGGATCGACGACATGGACAACGATACCCGCTGGCCACTGTTTGCCGACGCCGCGTCCGCGCTCGGTGTCAAGAGCATGATCTGCTTCCAGCTCTACGTCGAAGGCGTCAACTTCGGCGCGTTGAACCTGCACTCCACCCGAAAGAACGCCTTCTCGGCCGAGGCAGAGTCGATCGGCTCGCTGTTCGCTGCGCACGCGGCCATTGCGTTCTCCACCGCACGCGAGGAGCAGCAGATCCGGTCGGCATTGACGAGCCGAGATCTGATCGGTCAGGCCAAGGGCATGCTGATGGAGCGGTACAACCTGAATTCGCAAGCGGCATTTGCGTTGCTGGCCAAGCTGTCTCAGGACACCAACGTCAAACTCGCCGACCTCGCGGAAAAGCTCGTCATCGACGCGGCGAAGTCCACCGACTGAGCCGACTCAGCGCACGTCGAGGCCGTCGGTGCTCGCGACCGAGACGGCCGGGCCGTCCGACGCGACGAAGACCTCGATCCGTACGTCCTCGTCGAGGTAGCGACTCAGTAGCGCCAATCCCGGTGTCGCGGCGATGATCTCGTGAACGCGGTCACCCGAGATCGGGTAGTCGTCCACGTCGTGACGCCAGTGTGCGGCCACCAGGGTGCCTCCGGCCTCCAGATGATCGACGACGCGCCTCGTCGCCGATGTCAGATCGTCTGCGTCGAGGTAATATCCGATCTCGCTGATGACGACGAGATCGAACGTCGCCTCGGGTGTGGGCAGGGTCGACCAGTCGTCGGACAGTGACCACAGCGCGAATTCGACTGCAGCAGTCTCGCCTACGCGTCTGCGTGCGGAATCGAGGGCGCTGTCCACCACATCGGTCGACACCACGTGATCGCACCGGGTCGCCAACTGTTCGGTGAGTACCCCGATGGAGCAGCCGGGTTCGAGCGCGCGCCGATAGTGCGGCTTCGGCAGTGCGGCCAGGGTCAGGGCGTATTTGCGACGCTCGTACCACTTGCTGTCGAGCATGAACGGATCGTCCTTCTCCGCATACACGGTGCGGAAGTACTCGGCACCCAGGCTGGTTCGAGAGCCCTGGCTCGTTCGAGAATCACCACTCATGCGAACACCACCTCGAACGGTCTTCGGTACCGGGCCAATATGTGCGGCGGCAACACCGCTCGGTCCGCAGGGTGATCGGACAGTGGACGGATCTGGGAATCGAACTGCTCGATCGATGCGCGCTTGGCGTCGAGGGTGTGCGGCGGTAGGTCGATACGGCGTCCACGCGTCCACGGCACGGCAGGATGATTCGGAGTTGCCCAGTGCCACATCCAGATCGGATACTCCACCACGGGAATCCCGACGGCCTCCGCCGCGGTGAGACAGGCACGCGCAGTGGCTTCGTGGTCGGGATGGCCGTCCCCGCGCCACGGCGTCAGGCACCAGGTACCGGGCGTGGCGTCGAGCAGCGGCATCAGCGCATCGGTTACCGCAGCCTCGTGGTTCTCGACCGCACCGTCGGCGATCTGCAGACGCGTCGGAGAGTGGTCGATTCCCAACTCGGCCAAGGCACGCTCGGACTCGATGGGGCGACGCGCCCGCAGATCCTCTGCCGTCACGGTGGGGGAACCGGGGTGGGAGCCGTCGCCGTCGGTGACGGCGACCACCCGAACATCGACACCCGCTGCCGCAGCCAAAGAGAGCAGGCCGCCGACGCCGAGTACCTCGTCGTCCGGGTGCGGAGCGACGACGACCATGGTGACGACGTCCTTCCACTGCAGACCGGGGATGGACCAGTCGGCCGACATCCAGTCCGATTCGGCGGTGCCTACGTCGACTTCGGCGTCGAATGCGTTCTCTACCATGGGTTTTCCTCCGCAGCGACATCGTGCCCGAGCGCTTCGAGATCGCGTTCGGCGTGGCTCTGCCGCAGATAGACGGTGAGATCCGCGACGCGCTGCGCGTGCTCGGCATCGCTGCAGAGCGGGCCGGCACCGAGAGCGCGACCGACGCGGTCGATGCACTGGGTCGCCGCGTCCTCGACCACCGCTCGCACCACGCGGGCTCGGGTTCGGGCTCGCCCGGACCGGTCGAACGGATCCGCGTCCACCTCGGCTGCAGCGGTGGTCAATGCGCTCGACGCCGCGCCGAGTGCCGCCGCGATGGCACCGAGATGCGCAGCACGGTGCGGGTCCGGCCGGTCGCGGACGGCGGCATGAAGCGTGTCCGCCACCGCGCACGCGCTCCCGAACCAGGCTGCCGACACCCCGATGGCCCCGTGCCAGAAGCCGGGCCGGGTGAGATAGTCGGTCGGTCCGCCGACCGCAACGGCCGGGACGTTGTCGAAGGCGACCGAGCCGGAATCGCTCTCGCTCATCCCCACCGCATGCCACGTGTTCGGTACCGGAGTTGCGCCCGGAT
Source organism: uncultured Rhodococcus sp. (assembly GCA_963517305.1). Classification (GTDB taxonomy): domain Bacteria; phylum Actinomycetota; class Actinomycetes; order Mycobacteriales; family Mycobacteriaceae; genus Rhodococcoides. Next base: position 18,397 of record CAUQEL010000022.1, on the reverse strand, counting down.
GCGTCAGATCGACGGCGAACAGTCGAGGACTGCCTTCCACACGCGCGGTGACCAGAGCGTGCGTGCACAGTGACGCACCCGAGCACCACGGTTTCGTTCCGGTGAGAACCCAGCCCGAATCCCCCAGCACCGCTTCGAGAATCGGCGCAGGCGGCTCCGCAGCCCACACTCCCCAGATCTGCCCGCGTTCCGGCGTCGGGCCGTCGAGTTCGTGCAGGATCGCGATCGCGTCGGTGTGCGCCTCGGACCACCGGCCCAGCACCGTGTTGTGTCGGCTCAGAGCGGCGAGCGACTGCCAGCGCAGATCGGTGTATCCCGAGCCCGGTAGCGCGAGGTCGAGACGACCGTCCGCCTCGAACGCCAAGAACGCGGCGCGCAGCCCGGTGTCGATGTCCGGTCGGTCGGTGGATTCGAGAAAACCGGTCTCGCTCATGCGGTGGCCTCCAGGGAACGTAGGAATCCGGCCATGCCGTCGGGCGCTCTGCCGCGCAGTCGACCCGAGGTCGTGACCGGAATGTCGCACACCCGACGGCACTCGATGCCGCCGAGCTCGAGGCGTCGGACCAGATCGTGGTCCTCGCCGGTGGCCAGAGGTGCAAATCCGCCGACGGAGAGGTACTCCGTCGCTCGGACGCCGAGGTTGGCACCGTGCACGTGTGGGTGGCCGAACTCGTTTCGGTAGTGCGCGTCGTACGACGATCGCACTGCGAGGTTCTCCTCGACGTGGCCTTCGAAATCGACCGCCACCGTTCCGGCCACTGCAAGGGCGCCCTCGGCGGCGTGCCGTAGATGGCCGAGCAGCCAGTCCTCACCCACCCGGGTGTCGGCATCGGTGGTGGCGAACCAGGTGGCGTCGAGTGGACTGCCGTCTCGCGGGCCGGCAGCGAATCCGGCGGCTCTGGCCGCTCCGACGTTGCGATGCGCCACCTCGATCGCCGCCACGGACGGGTGACGGGCCGCGATGCTTGCAGAGTCGTCGGTGCATGCATCGAGCACGACGATCGTCGAGACGGACACCGAGGCCACATCCCCGACGCGGCGTTGCGCTCGCGCCAGCGCAGTCAGGCACGCGTCGAGCAGATCCTGCTCGTTGTGCGCGGGTACGACGACGACGATGTGGCTGACAGGGGTACGGGGGAAAGCATCGGAGATCACGGTCCACCCTTTTCGGACACCGGACGAAGAAGAGTCCGTTTCGGAAACCGCCGGTGTCTGGACGGGATGTGCTCCCCCCGCACATACCCGTTCCTCGGCCGTCGACACATGTGCGCCGGCCTGGTGAGACAGTGCGCGGGACCTGTTGCGGGAAGATACTCGTACGTGAGGTTTCTTCGGCCCGTTTCGTCGATATCCGATTAGCAAATGTCGGGGCGGTATGTGTTAATGGGCGTTGCCACCGAACAGCACTGTTCGTAGGCACAGCGACGCAGCACGAAGGATGGTCGGGTTACATGGCATCACAGGTTCGCACACGCAGATTCGCCCGTATCGGCGCGATCGTTGCAGGTACAGCCCTTGCTGCGTCCGCTGCATTCGGTTCCGCACAGGCCGCGCCACTGTGGCCGGGCGGCCCGGACGTCTCCATCCCCGCAATGCCGGGGTCCTCGGATCCGGCTGCACCCGCGCCGCAGCCGCTCGCTCCGCAGCTCACTCCGCAGCTCGCGCCCGCGAACTTCTCCGACCCCAGCATCAGCCCGTCCGGCGGCGAGGTCGTGGGCGTCGCACAGCCCATCGCCATCCGCTTCGACGAGGCGATCGGCGACCGAGACGCCGCGCTTCGCGCCATCCGCGTCACCACCACCCCGTCCGTACCCGGGCACTTCTACTGGATCAACGACACCCAGGTCCGGTGGCTGCCGAACGAGTTCTACCCGGCGCACACCCAGGTGAGCGTCGAGGCAGGTGGAGCGAAAGCCGAGTTCTCCACCGGCGACTCCATCATCACCACGGCCGACGACAACACCAAGCAGATCACTGTCACCCGCAACGGCGAGGTCGTCAAGACCATGCCCACCTCGATGGGCAAGGTCGGACACGAAACCCCCAACGGCACGTACATCGTCGGCGAGCGAGTCCGTGACATGTACATGGACTCGTCCACCTACGGAGTCCCGATCGACTCCGAGGAGGGCTACCGCACGTACGTCGAGTACGCGACGCGCATCTCCTACAGCGGCATCTTCGTGCACGCGGCCCCGTGGTCGGAATCGCAGCAGGGCTACTCCAACGCCTCGCACGGCTGCCTCAACGTCAGCACCGAAGACGGCAAGTGGTTCTTCGAGAACGCCCAGAAGGGCGACCCCGTCATCGTCGTCAACACCGACGGCGGCACCCTCAGCGGCTCCGACGGCCTGGGAGACTGGAACCGTTAGAGCGGCTTCGCCGCACGTGAGCGGAACTTCGTAGCCCACTACGAGGTTCCGCTCACGACATAGGTTCGCCAGGCCGCCAGTAACCGTTGGGGCCGAATTCACCATTCGTTAGCCGAGGCTGAGCACAGTCCTCGCGGTGAGTGCAACAACCGAACGAGTGCTGCCCACGGCCAGGAAGAACGGGCCTGCTGGTCGTTCCGGCAGGCTCCACTCCGGTCTCTTCTCGCGGCCGTGGACCGATTACGCACTCTTCCTGATTCTGGTGGGCCCCAACCTGGTTCTGCTGGGTGTGTTCACCTATCGGCCGCTGGTCGAAAACTTCCAGTTCTCGTTCTTCGACTGGAACCTGTCCTCGCCCACCTCCACGTTCGTCGGCTTCGACAACTACCGCGAGTGGGCGTCTCGCGAGGACACCTGGCAGATCGTCGGCAACACCGTCGTGTTCACGGTCGCTGCAGTGGTGGGCTCATTGGTTCTCGGCTTGGTGCTCGCGCTGTTGCTCGATCGAAAGCTCAGGGGCCGCAACTTCGTTCGCTCCGCAGTGTTCGCCCCGTACGTCATCTCGGGTGCAGCGATCGGCATCGCGTTCCAGTTCGTCTTCGACCCCAACTTCGGTTTGGTCCAGGACCTGATGCGACGCCTGGGCCTCGGCGCGGTCCCGGACTTCTATCAGGACCCCACGTGGGCGATGGTCATGATCACCGTGACGTACCTGTGGAAGAACCTGGGCTACACCTTCGTCATCTACCTCGCGGCCCTGCAGGGCGTGCGAAAGGAGCTGATGGAAGCGGCCGAGATCGATCAGGCGAGCCGCTGGACCACGTTCCGCAAAGTGCTTCTGCCGCAACTACGTCCGACGACGTTCTTCCTGTCGATCACGGTGCTGCTCAATTCGCTCCAGGTCTTCGACATCATCAACGTCATGACGCGCGGTGGCCCGCTGGGCACCGGCACCACCACGATGGTCTACCAGGTCTACGAGGAGACGTTCCGCAACTTCCGGGCCGGCTACGGCGCCACCGTCGCGACGATCCTGTTCCTCGTGCTGTTGATCGTCACTCTCGTGCAGGTACGAATCATGGATCGAGACGATCAGCGATGACTGTGACCAACAAGCCTCGGACGGCCACGCCGGAGAAGGTGCCAGGGCCGCGCGACCAGCAGCGTGCGCGGCGCAGCGCGAACATCCTCGGCTACGCGGCCATGGTCGCCGTCCTGCTGATGATCGGGTTGCCGCTCTTCTGGATCCTGATCACCTCCTTCAAGGATCGACCGGACATCTACGTTCAGCCGGTCACCTGGTGGCCCAGCGTGTTTCACCCGCAGAACTACGACGAGGCGACGACGGAGGTGCCGTTCTTCACGTATCTGCGCAACTCCATCATCATCACCACGGCCGTGTCGTCCATCAAGTTCGTCCTCGGGGTTCTCAGCGCCTACGGTCTGGTGTTCCTGCGCTTTCCGGGCAAGAACATCGTCTTCCTCGTCATCATCGCCGCGCTCATGGTGCCCAATCAGATCACCGTCATCTCCAACTACTCGCTCATCTCCGAGTTGGGATGGCGGAACTCGTTCCAGGGCATCATCATTCCGCTGGCCGGTGTCGCCTTCGGGACCTTCCTGATGCGCAATCACTTCCTGTCGCTGCCGCCGGAGATCATCGAAGCCGCGCGGATGGACGGTGCCGGACCGGTACGGCTGATGTTCCGGGTCATTCTGCCGCTGTCCGGCCCGACCATGGTGGCGTTCGCCATCATCACCATCGTCACCGAATGGAACGAATACCTCTGGCCGTTCCTGATGTCCGACGACTCGTCGGTCGCACCGCTTCCGGTCGGGTTGACGCTGCTCCAGAACAGCGAGGGCTACACCAACTGGGGCGCGGTGATGGCCGCGACGGTACTGACCATTCTGCCGATCCTTCTCGTCTTTCTCGTCCTGCAACGCCACATGATCAAGGGCCTCACCTCCGGTGCGGTCAAGGGCTGATTCACCTCACTATCAGGAGTCGAACACCATGGCACACATCATCAATCGGCGTGGCTTTCTCACGCTCACCGGCGCAGCTGCGGCCGCCGCTGCCCTCGCGGCGTGCAGCGGCCCCGGATCGGGCGGATCGGGCGGCGAGGCCGTCGAAGGCGATGCGAACACCATCAAATTCTGGTCGAACCACCCGGGCAAGTCCCAGGAGTTCGAGCAGGAACTGATCTCGCGCTTCCAGGCCGAGAACCCCGGCCTGACGGTCAATCTCATCGACGGTGGCAAGAACTACGAGGAGGTGTCGCAGAAGTTCAACGCGGCGCTCTCGGGCAACGATGTGCCCGACGTGGTCGTGCTCTCGGACGTCTGGTGGTTCAACTACGCGCTCACGGGTGCGATCGAGCCGCTGGACAAGCACTTCTCCGCTGCAGGTGTGGACCAGTCCGATTACGTGGATTCGCTGCTGGCCGACTACAACTGGAACGGCAGCCACTGGGCACTGCCGTACGCGCGCTCGACGCCGCTGTTCTACTACAACAAGGCCGTCTGGCAGCAGGCCGGCCTGCCCGATCGCGGACCGGCCACTTGGCAGGAGTTCGACGAATGGGGCCCGCGCATCCAGGCCGTCGTCGGAAACGGAAAGCTCGCTCACGGTTGGGGTAATGCCGTCGACTACCTCGGGTGGACGTTCGAGGGACCGATCTGGACGTTCGGTGGATCGTATTCCGATCAGTTCGAGCTCAAGTTCGACGACCCCAATACCATTGCGGCAGGCAAGTTCCTGCAGGACATGATTCACACGAAGAAGTACGCCGCGGTGTCCAACGACATCGCCAACGACTTCGCCGCGGGCATCCTCGCGTCCACCATCGCCTCCACCGGCGACCTGTCCACCATCAAGGCCGGTGCCGCGTTCGAGTTCGGTACCTCGTTCCTGCCGGCCACCGAGGGCACCCCCGGCTGCCCCACCGGCGGAGCGGGCCTCGCCATTCCGGCGAAGATCTCGGAGGAGCGAAAGGTGAACGCACTCAAATTCATCGACTTCGTCACCAACGGTGCCAACACGGCCTACTTCTCGCAGAACACCGGCTACATGCCGGTCCGCAAGTCTGCGCAGCAGGACCCGTCGGAGATCGCGTTCCTCGAGGCCAACCCCAACGCGAAGACGGCCGTGGACCAGTTGGCGTTGACCCGCTCGCAGGACTACGCCCGCGTGTTCGTGCCCGGCGGCGACAAGATCATCGGTAGCGGACTCGAGCAGATCGCGCTGCAGAATGCCGATGTGGCAACAACATTCGCGTCCGTTGCAGATCAGCTGCAGCAGATCATCGACCGCCAGATCACCCCGAAGCTGCCGAAGTAGTGGCCGCCGTTCACTACGCCGGTGTCTCGCATCGGTATCCCGGTGCCGAGTCGCTCGCGGTCGACAACCTCGAGCTCGACATCGCGGACGGTGAATTCATCGTTCTCGTCGGACCTTCTGGCTGTGGGAAGTCGACGAGTCTGCGGATGCTCGCCGGTCTCGAGTCCGTCGAAAGCGGTCACATCGACATCGGCGGAGTGGACGTCACCTCGCTGGCTCCGCGGGCCAGGGACGTCGCGATGGTGTTCCAGAACTACGCGCTGTACCCCAACATGACCGTCGGCGACAACATGGGCTTCGCACTGCGCAATGCCGGAATGAGCAAGTCCGACACCGCAGCTCGAGTGCTCGATGCGGCGAAGATGCTCGAGCTCGAGCCGCTGCTGGGTCGCAAGCCCGGCAAGCTCTCCGGCGGGCAGCGTCAGAGAGTGGCCATGGGGCGTGCCATCGTGCGTCAGCCCAAGGTGTTCTGCATGGACGAGCCACTGTCCAACCTCGACGCCAAGTTGCGGGTGTCCACCAGAGCCCAGATCGCCGGTCTGCAAAGACGATTGGGTACCACGACGGTGTACGTCACCCACGATCAGGTCGAGGCCATGACGATGGGTGATCGCGTCGCAGTTCTGCTGGACGGGAAGTTGCAGCAGATCGCCGCTCCGCGGGAGTTGTACGACGATCCCGTCAATACGTTCGTCGCCGGATTCATCGGGTCACCCGGAATGAATCTGGTCGACGCCCCGGTGCGCGACGGCGCGGCAGTGCTCGGTGAGTTGCGCATTCCCGTCCCGTCCTCGGCGGGCGAGCGCGTCGTGGTCGGCGTGCGACCGGAATCGTGGGACCTGGTGGGCGACGGTACCGGCCTGCAACTGACCGTCGAGCTGATCGAGGAACTCGGTGCGGAATCGTTCGTCTACGCTTCCGCACCCGCCGCGATCGATGGATGGACCACCACCTCCGGGAGGATGTCGGTTCGTGTCGATCGCAAGCTGTCGATCGCACTGGCCGAAACGATCCGACTGGTGCCCCGGCTCGACGAGCTGTTCTTCTTCGATTCCGTTACCGGCCTGCGGTTGTCGTAGCCGGTTCGCCGAGATCCACTGGGAGAGTGGCCCATCCGTGTAGGACGCGGGTGTTGCGACGGGTTCCCTCGCCTGCCGACCGCAGGTGAGGGAACCGATCGAACAGGGTCTTGAGGCCCACTTCCGATTCGGCCTTGGCCAGTGCAGCGCCGAGGCAGTAGTGACGCCCTCCCGAGAACGACAGGTGCTTACCGGCATTGGCGCGGGTGACGTCGAAGCGATTGGGGTCCTCGAACACCAGCGGATCCCGATTGGCACCGGCCAGCACCAGCACGACGAGCTTGCCCTCGTGCACCGTCACCCCCTCGACCTCCACGTCGCGCTTGGCCATGCGGGCCGTGAGCTGTACGGGAGACTCCATCCGCAGCATCTCGTCGACAGCGGTGGGCCAGTGCGACGGATCCTGTTGCAGCACAGCCAGTTGGTCGGGATGATCCAGCAGAAGTTGGATACCGCTGCCCAGCAGGTTGACCGTCGTCTCGAAGCCTGCAGCCAACACCAAACCTGCAGTGGCTCTGAGCTCCTCGTCGTTCAGGCCGATGCCCTCGTCCTTCGCAGCGATCAGCTGGCTCATCAGATCGTCACCCGGGTTGCGGCGCAACCCCGCGATGTGTTGCGACAGCCAGGCATCGAACCCGATCAGCCCGCGCTCGACCTGCTTGAACTGAGACCACGACAATCCGATGTCGAGACTGGGTGCGGCCATCTCGCCGAACTCGAGGACTCGTTGATTGTCCTCCTCGGGAACTCCGAGGATGCGCCCGATGACCGCGACCGGTAGCCGCGCACAATAGCGATCGACGATGTCGACGACCGGAGAGCCGTCGGACAGCTCGTCGAGCAGAGCGTCGGCCGTTTCCTGCACCTGATCGCGCATCTTCTTCACCGCGCGGGCGGTGAATACCGAGGACACCAACTTGCGGTACCTGGTGTGATCGGGTGGCTCCACCGAGAGCAGCGACGGCGGCAGAATCGGGTGCAGCGCACCGGATCTGGTGTGCTCCTCGATCCACCGCAACGGTCCGGGAAGGGTGGCACCCAGCTGAGTGACGCGGAAATCGTCCGAGCGCAGCAGGTCGAACGCCACCCGGTGGTGCACGGTGATGTTCGAGATCCGAGTCTTCACCAGCGGCGCGGTGGCGCGCAGCTCTTCGTAGACCGGCGTCGGGTTTGCCCGCGTCGCCGGATCGGCCACCAGCATGGCCTGCCGATCACCCGCGGCCGCAGCGCGCTTGGCCCCGAACCTGATGACCCCGTGCGCCGCGAGCCATCGTACGAATTCCTTCATCCGATATTCCCTCCCCATTGCCCTACGGATGTGAGTGGAACTTCGTAGCACGCTACGAAGTTCCACTCACCTGCTACCAGATCCTGACGCGCTTCCCCGGGTCCAAGTACAGCGCATCTCCGGGCCGTACGTCGAATGCTTCGTGAAAACTGTCCAGATTTCGCACCACGCCGTTGCAGCGGAACTCCGGCGGCGAGTGCGGATCGACGGCGAGTCGACGGATCGCCTCGGCGTCGCGAGCCTTGGTGCGCCACACCTGTGACCAGCCGAAGAACACGCGCTGCAGCCCGCTCAGACCGTCGAGCACCGGTGCGTCCTTGCCTTCGAGCGAGATCTCGTAGGCGGCGACGGCAATCGACAGACCACCCAGGTCGCCGATGTTCTCACCGATGGTGAACTCGCCGTTGACCTTGTGGCCGGGCAGGGCCTTGGGCTCGAACTCGTTGTACTGCTCGATCAGGGCCGTGGTGCGCTTGCCGAATTCGGTGCGGTCGCTGTCGGTCCACCAGTCGACCATGTTGCCGTCACCGTCGTACTTGGCACCCTGATCGTCGAATCCGTGACCGATCTCGTGGCCGATGACGGCTCCGATACCGCCGTAGTTGGCCGCGTCGTCGGCCTCGGGGTCGAAGAACGGTGGCTGCAGAATGGCTGCGGGAAAGACGATCTCGTTCATGCCGGGGTTGTAGTACGCGTTGACGGTCTGCGGGGTCATGAACCACTCGTCACGGTCGACGGGTCCGCCGAGCTTGTCGAGGTCGCGCTGATAGTCCGCGGTGTAGCCGCGGCGGTAGTTGCCGAGCAGGTCGTCGGCGTTGATCTCGACGCCGGAGTAGTCACGCCAGCGATCCGGGTAGCCGATTTTGGGGGTGAACTTGCCCAGCTTGTCCAACGCCTTCTCGCGCGTCTCCGGGCTCATCCATTCGAGCTCGGAGATGTTGCGGCGGTAGGCCTCGGTGAGATTGTCGACCAGCACCTTCATCCGAGCCTTGGAGTCGGCCGGGAAGTGGCGTTCGACGTACAGCTTGCCGACGGCCTCGCCGAGCACGTCCTGAACCAGGGAGACGCCGCGCTTCCAGCGCTCGCGGTTCTCCTCCGTCCCGGTCAGCGTCGTTCCGTAGAACGCGAAGTTCTCGTCGACGATGGCGCTCGTGAGAAACGGTGCCCGCGAATGCACGACGCGCCAGGCCAGCCACGCCTTCCACGCTTCGATGTCCTCGGAATTCCACAGCGACACGAAGGTGCTCAGGAACGGAGGCTGTCGAACCACGATCTCGGCGAACTGCTCGGTGGTTGCGCCGAGGCCGGAAATCCATGCAGCCCAATTGAATCCGGCACCGTTCTGAACCAGCGTGTCGTAGTCGACGAGGTTGTAGCTCTTCTCGGCGTCACGCCTGGCGACGACGTCCCAGTGGCCTGCGGCGATCTTCTGCTCGAGGTCGAACACCGTCTGCGCGTCGTACTCGATGCCGCTGAGCGCGAACATCTTCGAGATGTGCTCGAGGTAGCTCGAGCGGATCTCGGCGTACTCGTCCTGGCGGTAGTACGACTCGTCGGGCAGGCCGATTCCGGACTGGCTGAAGTGCACGAGGTAGCGATCGGACTGCTTGGCGTCGGTGTCGACGTAGTGGCCGATGGCACCGCTGACGCCCGTGCGTTGCAGGGAGCCGAGAACGCCTGCGAGGGTGACGAGGTCGGTGGCGTCGGAGATGGCAGTGAGCTCGTCGGCGATCGGGGTGACGCCGAGCTGCTCGGCGCGATCGGCGTCCATGAAGCTCGAGAACAGGTCGCCGATCTTCTGCGCGTCGCTGCCCGCGGGCGGGTTCGCGTCGGCCGACTCTTCGATGATGGTCTGGACGTCGACCTCGGCGCGGTCGTACAACGTGCGGAATGCGCCGTCGACGGCGCGGTCGGCCGGGATGGCGTACTCCTCGAGCCATTTGCCGTTGACGTGCACGAACAGGTCGTCCTGCGCGCGTGTGTTCTCGTCCTGGTAGCTGAGATCGATGCCCGAGTTCACTACTGAAGTCATGCATCCATCTTTACACTCTTGCGCCCGATTGAACGAGTGTTTAATGTGCTGTACATGCGTACAGCGTCGGAGGATCTCAGCACCAGGGCTCGTATCCGTGACACCGCGATCGGCGTCTTCGGTTCGCAGGGCTTCACCGCAGGTGTGCGGTCCATCGCCACAGCGGCAGGTGTTTCGCCGGGGCTGCTCAATCACCACTTCGGATCCAAGGACGGACTGCGCACCGCGTGCGACGAACATGTCCTGCGGGTGATTCGCGAGTCGAAGGCCGCGTCGGCGGAACCCACCGGAATGATGGAACACCTCGCCCGGATCGAGGAGTACGCGCCGCTCGTCGCCTATATCGTGCGGAGCTTCTCCGCAGGCGGCACGTTGGCACGAGAGTTGTTCGAGCACATGGTCGTCGACGCCGTCCGCTACATCGACGACGGGGTCCGTGACGGCCGCTTCACCCCGAGCCGAGACCCCGCGGCACGCGCCCGATTCCTGACGCGACAGAACGTCGGTGGACTGCTGCTGTACGTGCAGATGGCCGGCCCCGACGTCGATTTCCGAGAGGCCCTGAGCGCGCTCGGCGATGAGGTCACCCTTCCTGCGCTCGAGCTCTACACCGACGGGTTCTTCACCGACTCCCAGGCTTTGGACACCTATCTGGAGGCCACGTCATGACCGAAGCGATCTCCGTGGACGGGCTGGTGAAGACGTTCGGGTCGGTCCGCGCGCTCGACGGACTGGACCTGCACGTACCGACCGGTGAGGTGCACGGTTTCCTCGGCCCCAACGGGGCCGGCAAATCCACGACGATCCGCGTACTGCTCGGGCTCGTTCGAGCGACGTCGGGCCAGGTGCGCTTGCTCGGCGGCGACCCGTGGACAGACCCCGTGGCGCTGCATCGACGCCTGGCCTACGTTCCGGGTGATGTCACCCTGTGGCCGTCGCTGACCGGCGGCGAAGTGATCGATCTGCTCGGCCGGATGCGCGGCGGAATCGACACCGCCCGCCGCGCCGAACTGCTCGAACGGTTCTCCCTCGACCCCGGTAAACGCACCCGTACCTACTCGAAAGGCAATCGGCAGAAGGTCGCACTGATCTCGGCCCTGGCCTCCGACGTCGAGTTGCTGATCCTCGACGAACCCACATCGGGACTCGATCCGCTGATGGAACAGCATTTCGGCGATTGCGTGAACGATGCTGCCCGACGCGGAGTCACGGTGCTGTTGTCGTCGCACATCCTGTCCGAGGTGGATGCGCTCTGCAGTTCGGTGACCATCGTCAGAGAGGGGCGGACGGTCGACACCGGGACCCTGGCCTCGATGCGGCATCTGTCTCGCACGACCGTCACCGCCGATCTCGAGCGCATGCCCGACGGTCTCGCCACACTCGCGGGGGTGTCCGAGGTCCGAGTCGCGGGATCCTCGGTCACCTGCACGGTGGAGCACGACGCACTTGCGGCGACGATGCAGGTACTCGCCGACGCCGGAGTCCGCAGCCTGGTCAGTTCCGCTCCGACGCTCGAAGAACTGTTCCTGAGGTACTACGCATGAACGCGCTGACCGGGACGGGCGCACTGCTGCGGTTGTATTTGCGCCGCGATCGTCTGGTGGCACCGGTGTGGATCGTTCTGCTCGGGGCACTGCCGCTGCTGTACGCGGTCACCTTCGAGGGCCTGTATCCGACGGCGGCGGACCGCCAGGCCTTCTATCTCGGCACCCTGTCGACGCCGGCGCAGGCAGCGCTCGTCGGCCCGATCTTCGGCAGTGACCTGGGCGCTCTGGTGTCGTGGCGCTCGGGGCCGGTGCTCGCGCTGGTTCCGCTGGCGGCGATCCTCACCGTGGTTCGGCACACCCGAGGCGAGGAGGATGCGGGCCGAACCGAGCTGATCGGATCGACGGCGGTGGGTCGGTACGCCGGGTTGGCCGCGGCGATCGCGCTGGCGGGCGGCGCGGTGGCGGCCACCGCAGCGTTGTCGACCATCTCGCTGTGGGCGTTCGGCCTCCCGGTGGCCGGGAGCATCGCGTACGGGGCATCGGTCGCCGTGGTCGGGATCGTCTTCGTCGGCTGTGCGGCAGTGGCGGCACAGGTGGCGTCGGGGGCGCGGGCGGCTCGCGGTTACGCCCTCGGTGTGTTGGCGGTGGCGTTCGTCGTGCGGGCGATCGGCGATGCAGGCTCGGGCACCGTGTCGTGGTTCTCGCCGATCGGCTGGTCGGCGCAGGTGCGGCCGTTCGCCGACGAGAGGTGGTGGCCGATGCTGATGTCGCTGGCCACCGCGGCGATGTTCCTCACCGCCGCGCTCGCTGCGGCCGAGCGTCGAGATCTCGGTAGTGGACTGTGGGCCGAACGCCGTGGCCGAGCAACGGCGTCGCCGGCACTGGCCGGACCTGTTGCGCTCGCCTGGCGACTGACCCGCGGGGCGACCGCCGGCTGGACCGTCGGCATCGCCCTGTTCGGTATCGCCATCGGTTCGTCCGCCCAGGGCATCGGTGGGCAACTCGGCAGCAGCGCCGCCATCAGCGACGCACTGGAAAAATTCGGTGGCAGCACTCTCGAACAGTCGTTCATCGCCGCTGTACTGAGCATCGTGGGCGTCGTCGTCGCGGCGTATTCGGTCTCGGCCGTTCTGCGGCTGCACAGCGAAGAAGAGGCGGGCCTGGCCGAGATCGTGTTGGCCACCGGCGTCTCGCGCCTGCGGTGGCTGGCCGGTCATCTGTTGTTCGCCGTCCTCGGCCCAGCGTGGCTGCTGCTGGTCGTCGGCCTCACCATCGGGCTGACGTACGGGTCGACCACCGCCGATATCGCAGGCGAATCGCAGTCCGTCCTGGTCGGCGCACTGGTTCAGCTGCCGGCCGTGTGGGTGGTGACGGCCATCGGCGTGGCCCTGTTCGGCGCCTGCCCTCGATTCGCGACCGCCCTATGGGCGATCCTGGGCGGCTTCGTCGCCCTCGGCCAGGTCGGATCGGTGGTGGGCCTGCCGCAGCCGTGGCTCGATCTCTCGCCCTTCACCCACGTTCCGCAATTGCCGGGAGCAGCCGTCGCCCTCGCGCCGATCGGTTGGCTCGTCGTACTCGCCATCGTCGTCGGTACAGGAGGTTTCACAGCGTTCCGACGAAGAGGCATCCGAGGGTGACGTCGGTCGAATAGCATCATCGATGGCCGATATGTCCGGCCCGGCCCGGCTGAGAAGCGTCCGGTCCGGCGATGCGCGGCCGAGATGGGCTTGGAGGTTACGTGCAATCGATATTTCTGCGCACGTGGTGGAACCAGCCGCACAGCTACGAGTCGGTGGTGCGCTATCTCGGTCTGCACGGTGCGCTCGCGCCGTATCGCCTCGCTGCAGCTCTGAGTACGTTCTCGTACGGACTCGGCGCTGCTGCTCTGCTGTTGCTCACCGACGCCCCGCCGACCTCCCCGATCGGTAGGTCGATCTTCTACGTTGCGATCGTGTCGACGTTCGTGGTCGGTGTCGCCTGGCTGAAGGCTCCGTGGCCGTCGAAGCGCGTGTCCCTGATGTTCGCCGCGTACTCGGACATCGGAACCACGCTGGTTCTGCTGTCCTACGGATCGCCCGAGACCATCTTCGTGGCCCTCGCCCTGCTCGCAGCCAACAGCGTCTACGTCCAGCTCTTCCACAGTCCGAAAGTCATGGCGCTGCATCTGCTGTGGGCCGGAACGGCCGTGACGCTGTTCTTCGTGCTGATCTTGCTCTCACCCGACGCCGATCACGGTCTCGCCATCGCGCAACTCGTGGTGCTCGTCCCCATCACGTTCATGGGCCCGACCTTTTTCCAGTACCTGCTCCTCAAACTTCAGGTCCAGGCGCAGGCGGCCAACTTCGACCCGCTCACCCAGGTGCGCAACCGACGGGGGCTCGACGAGGCACTACCGGTGTACTTCCTCGGTGCGACCGATGTTGCCGTGATGGTCGTCGACGTGGACCGATTCAAGTCGATCAACGACAGATTCGGTCACCACCAGGGGGACGCGGCCCTGCAGCTCGTCGCACGTCGGTTGACGACGGACGGTGTGCTGGTCGCGCGGGTGGGCGGAGAGGAGTTCGCGGTGGTGACCAAATCGGCCGAGAACGAGGCCCTTGCTCTGGCCGAGAAGTATCGGTGCGCCGCGCATTCCGCGGACGACCCAGCACCCTTGACCGTGAGCATCGGTGTCGCGCACTGCTCGTACCCGATTGCCGAAGACATCGGCGTCGTCGAACGCACCACGCTGTTGCTGCGACGAGCCGACGCGGCGATGTACGAAGCCAAGCAGCAGGGCGGCAACCAGGTGGTCGTGGCGGGCTCGACGCCCCGCAGTGATCGGACTCCGTCGGGCACCGAGACGTGAGTGCGGCGACGCGGCGACTCAGTTCGGAGTCGACTCGTCGAACCTGTCCTCGAGGTTCTGCTGGAAATCGTCCGCACATTGCTGTTGTGCTGCAGTGTCGCTGCCTGCTTGGTCGAGGCATTCGGTGAAATCCTGGCCACCACCTGCGTTGAACAGGCCGACGCCGACGACGACGAGAACGACAGCCAGCGCTGCGGCCACGAAACCGAGAATGATCGCGATGAGTGACACGGTGCCGTTGGTGGCGGTGCGCTTCTTGTACCTGGACCGCCCGATGAAGCCGAGCACGATGGCGATCAGGCCGAGCAGGATTCCGCCGACGATGGTCCAGGAGAACAACACACCCAGAATCGCCAGGACCAGAGCCACCGTGCCGACGGTGTTCTTCGGTGCCGTCGGCTGCTGTTCGTAGCCGCCCTGCTGGGGGTACTCACCAGGCGATGGATAGTTTCCGGGCGGGGGGTAGTTTCCGGGCGGCGGATTCTGATTCGACACGTTGAGTACCTCCGAAATCGGCAATCGTGAACGCTGGGAGTGTATGTGGGTGTCTCCTGTGCGCACAGGCCCCACGTGTTCCCGTGATCAACTTGTCATCGAACGTACACGTCAACCACCGAGTCGCGAATGCATCTCCCAGATCAGTACCTCGGCCGGCTCGGTAGCGGTGATGCGTTGTCCACCAGTCGAACTCATGCGAACGGCGTCGCCCTCCCAGAGCTCGCCCACACCCTCGAGTGTGACGGTGCCGCGCGCGACGAACAGATGCACGAACGGGGCGTCGGGCACCGTCACGGAGGTTCCGGGCAACAACCTTGCCGCGTGCAGCGCAGCGGCCTTCTGGCCGATTGTGATCGCTGCCTGCCCGCGGTGCTTGTCCATTCCCGACGCGACGGTCACCAGCCCGCCTCGCAGTAGTTCGTCGCCGATCTCTAGCTGCTCGTACCCGGGAGTGGCACCGGGACTGTCCGGAAGCACCCACATCTGCACGAACCGAACGGGTTCGGAGTGCCTGTTGCCGTCGATGCTCCAGGAGTCGTTCTTCTCGGAGTGCATGATGCCCTTGCCCGCGGTCATCCGTTGCGCGAGACCGGGATGGATGATTCCGGAGTGCCCGATGGAATCCTGATGCACCAGCGAACCCTGCATCACCCAGGTGACGATCTCCATGTCGCGATGCGGATGCGTCTCGAAACCTCGACCGGCAGTGACGATGTCGTCGTTGTTGACCAGCAACAGTCCGTGATGGGTGTTGTCCGGGTCGTAGTTCTGGCCGAAGGAGAAGGAATGTTTCGAGTCCAGCCAGGACACACGGGTTTTCGATCGATCACCGGCGCGGTGTACGTCGATGTGGGCAGTCAGTGGAGCGGACATGTCACCACTCTACGAGCATGTCCGTGCACCTGCGTACGACCTGCATAACGTTCGGGTGTCTTTGCGGTCGGTGTGTGAGCGTCGCCGGGAGTGGGTAGGTTTCGCTGCGTACGGGCACACGCTCCGCAAACTCCGAAGAAGGTGGCGAGAGATTCTCATGGTCGGTTCCAGCTCCAGTGTGGCACGCACGGTCGAACCCCAGCTCGAGGATGCTCTGGCGGCATGGTTGCCAGGTCAACGGTGGTTCGGCGCAAAGGGTTCGACGGTCGGTGCGGTGCGGATCGTTGCGCGCGACGTGCTCCGGGACGAGCCGCACTTCGCGGCCGAGCATCTGCTGGTGGAGGTGCAGTTGACGCAGGACGGCGCAGCCGTCACACAGACCTATCAGGTGCCCCTGGGCTTCCGGACCGAACCGACCGACGACCTCAGGCCGTGGCTACTGCCCGTGACAGGCGAGGTGGCCGTGTACGACGGTTTGCGCGACCCCGAGATCATCGGCCTGTACGGCGATGCACTTGCTGCCGGAAAGGCCACGGGCAGTATCGAATTCAAGATCGTCGACGGTTCCAGTGTGCCGAGCGGTCTGCGTGGTCGGGTTCTGGGGGCCGAGCAGTCCAACACCTCGGTCATTCTCGGTGATCTGCTGTTGCTCAAGCTGTTTCGTCAGGTGCCGCCGGGAATCAGCCCCGATGTGGAATTGCATCGTGCGCTGGCGGAGGCCGGGAGCGTCAACGTCGCGCCGCTTCGGGGCTGGCTCGAAGCCGAAGTCGGCGGTGAACCCACCACGCTCGGCATGGCTCAGGATTTCGCCGCGAACTCCGCCGAGGGCTGGACGGCAGCGCTGGCCAGCGTGCAAGAGGTGTTCGATTCTCCGCAGACGCCGATCGAAGATCTGCCCGGAGATTTCGCCCCGGACGCGCATCGAATCGGAGCCGCAGTGGCGCAGGTGCACCAGGACCTGGCATCGCAGCTCGGCACCGCCGAACGGTCGGTGGAATCGACCGCCGTAGAGGAGATCCTCGCCCGTATCGCGGGAGTGGCACGGGTGGTGCCGGAGATCGCGCAGTACATCCCGGCGGCGACCGCTCTGATCTCGCGGGCGGAGGCGTCGAACAGCACCACGGTGCAGCGCATCCACGGCGACCTGCATCTGGGCCAGGTGCTGGGCACTCCCGACCGGTGGCTGCTCATCGACTTCGAGGGCGAGCCGGCGAAGACCTTGGCCGAGCGCAGGCAGATGGACAGCGCTCTTCGTGACGTGGCGGGAATGCTGCGCTCGTTCGACTACGCCGCCAACCACCTGCTGGTCGATCTGCCCGAGGACCCGTCGGCACGAGAGCGAGCGGAGAAGTGGGCGGCCCGCAGCATCGCAGCATTCTTCGATGGATACGCCTCGGTGGCCGGGCACGATCCGCGCGAGGAGGCGGACCTGTTGCGTGCATACGAACTGGACAAGGCCGTGTACGAGGTTCTGTACGAGGCACGCAACCGGCCCACCTGGCTGTCGTTGCCGATGCGCGCCGTCGCGCGCCTGGTGAGTTGAGCAACGACGCAGGGGTGCCGGTCGACCGGCCCGTCTACGACAAGTACCGTATTGCCTGACACGGGAGGCAGGACATGAACGGTATCTTGGCAATTTTCGGCATCGCGGTGGTCGTCATCACCATCGTTGTGGTGGTCGTGCTCGTTGTGGTGTTGTTCGTCGCATCGATCAAGCCCGACAGTCTCAACATCGACCTGGACCGCAAGAAGCGCGCTCGGGAACAGAGTTCCACGAAGGGCTGAGACTTCCGTCACGTCCGAGACCGATTCGGTCGTGTGCGAAGTTGTATCGAGTCGAAGCGCCGACCGACGCTTCCGGTTCTACAACTGGAGACCTCGTGAGCACTTCCCTGAAAGCTCCGGCTGCGTCCGGTTCGCTGGGCTGTGCGCCTCGGATCAGGTCGCGGATGTTGGGCGAGTCGGTGCTCGCTCAGTTCGCGCGCTTCGTGATCGTCGGGGTGTCGAGCAACGGTGTGTACGCCCTGCTGTTCGTCGCTCTCGCTTCCCTCGGATCGTTCACCGCCAACCTCGCCGGGGTGGCCGCGAGTACCGTCCTTGCCAACGAGCTGCACCGTCGTCACACCTTCCATGCAGCCGGTCGTGTCGGTTGGTTCCAGACGCAGTGGGAAGCCGGGGGACTGGCCCTGATCGGTGTGGGCCTGAGTACAGCCTCGTTGGCCGCCGTGCACATCCTGTTTCCGGCAGCGCCGACGTATCTCCAGGTTTCGGCCGTCGTCGCAGTCAGTGGTGTCTTCGGAGCCGCCAGGTTCCTCGCTCTCCGTGGTTGGGTGTTCCGTCCGGCGACGCTCGCCCCCTCGGGTTCCGCTCTCACTGCTCGCTGAGCTGTGATGTAGCACCATTCGCCGCCGACAGGGATTGCTACCTCTAACAGAATCCGGGCAAGGCTCCACGTGATGCGCATCGGTCGCTCTAGGCTTGCGAGCTGACGTCAACGCGAGGGAGGCATCTCGATGGCCAGGGATCTGACACAGCTCGAGCTTCTGCAAGAGCTGGTGCCCACTGCCGAGGACA
>CAUQEL010000021.1:0-110428 GCA_963517305.1 uncultured Rhodococcus sp. | reverse complement strand
ACGATCCTCCATAGCTTCTCGAATGACTCACCAGAAGCTTGGCAAAGAGGGCGCGTTCAGTGTCGCCACCGATTCGGGTCCATTCCGCGCGCGTCTGGCAAACGCGCGCGCGTTTGCGGGATAACCGGGGCGGGATCACCGGGGCGGGGCGGGATAACCGTGGCCCGGGCGGGATCACCCCGGCCCGAATCCGCGGCAACTCAGACGCTCAGCATTGTCCCGCACCGGCGGCGTCGAGTCCGCGCAAAATTTCGTTCTGGTCGCCGGGCGGTACGTCGTTCCAGCTCGGCGCGGTGGTCATCTCCGTGCGCAGACCCTCGACGGATGCGGCGCGATCGGAGATTCCGGTCTGCTCCAGCGCATCGATGGACGGCAGAAACTGGGTGCAGGTCTGCTGGTAGAGCGCTTCACCGGTGACGCCTGAGGTCGCGTCGGTCGGAGTTGCAGGTTCGGCCGCAGGCGGTACCTCGGAAACAGGCGCAGGAGCGGGCTCGGGTGACGGCGCGTCGACCGTGGTGGTCGCGGGGACTGTTGTGGAGGCGACGGCAGCCGTCGTCGTTGCAGCAGCGGTAGTGGTCGACGCTTCCTCGCTCGACGGGTCGTTGCTACATCCGGCGACCGAGACGGCCATGATCAGCCCGAGCAATCCGGTCGCGATTTTTCCGTTCATCGCAACTGTGTACCACCTGCGGCTCAAAGCAGTGTTTGCGCACGTCCGGTGATGGTGCCCAGCGCCGTCGACCAGGCGAGGTTCTTCGGGTCCAGGAACGCTCCGTGTCCGGCACCGGGCAGCACGACCAGTTCGGGGTCGGTACTGCCTGCCTTCGTGGCGGCGTCGACGTAGACGCGGCTCTGATTCACCGAGACTGTTCGGTCGGCGTCACCGTGCAGCGCGGTCAGCGGAACGTCGAGGGGGAGGTATTCGATGGGGGACGCGATCTTGTAGCGCCCAGGCACTTCGTTGGGCATGCCGCCGAGGAATGCGGGTACGAATTTGTCGCCGCCGATGTCTGCTGCCCGTTTCATGTCGAAGACGCCGGCCATGATGGTGGCGCTGCGTGGTCGGATTTTCGGTTCCGCGCCCGGCGCGTCGACCGGCATGAGGTGTCGAGCCGCCACCCATGCGGCGAGTTGGCCGCCGGCGGAATGTCCGGCGACGTGGACGCGATCGAGATCGAGTCGCCCGTCCGCTGCACCCTGTACGACGGTTGCCAGTGCCTCGGTGGCGTCGTCGACGTCGGAGAGGGTGTTGGCCCAGTTGTTCGGGCCACGCCGGTACTCCACGTTCCACACGGCGATGCCCTCGTCGGCGATGGCCGTCGACATCTGCTGGAAGTACGACAGGTCGAGGTCCTCCTGCCACCCGCCGCCGTGAATCATCACCACCACCGGGAGCGAGGTGGCGTTGTTGTCGGGGAGGTACAGGTCGCCGATGTTGTCCGGTTCGTATCCGTACTTCAGTCGGATGGGATCCCCGGCCGGTCCCGATACCGGTTGCAGCGCAGCAGAATACGTCTCTGCGGTACTCGGTGAGGAGTCGGTGTCGGCCGAACTGCAGCCGACCAACGCGACCGTCAGCAGACCGGAGAGGAAATGACGACGATTCACGCGCGCTGCGCCGTCCACTCGAGCAGTTCGTCGAGCGGCCAGGTGTTGATCACGCGCTCGGCGGGCACACCTTGCGTTTCGGCGCGGATGCAGCCGTAGCCCTGCCAGTCGAGCTGCCCGGGGGCGTGTGCGTCGGTGTCGATGGAGAACAGGCAGTCGCGTTCGAGGGCGATGTCGATCAGTCGCTCAGGGGGATCCTGCCGCTCGGGTCTGGCATTGATCTCCACGGCTGTACCGAACTGGCGGCAGCCCTCGAACACCACTGGGGCGTCGAACGTCGATTCGGGCCGGGTGCCGCGTCCTCCTTCGACGAGCCGTCCGGTGCAGTGACCGAGGACGTCGACATGCGGGTTGGCGATGGCGGTGACCATGCGCTTGGTCATGGTCTTCGAGTCGGCTCGCAGGTTGGAATGCACGCTCGCCACCACCACGTCCAGCTCGGCGAGCAGACCCTCGTCCTGGTCGAGCGATCCGTCGTCGAGAATGTCGACTTCGATTCCGGTGAGGATGCGGAACGGCGCGAGCCGCTCGTTGAGCTCGGCGATCACATCGAGCTGTGCACGCAGGCGTTCGGCGGTGAGGCCGTTGGCGACCTTGAGGCGCGGGGAATGATCGGTCAGAGCGCAGTATTCGTGGCCGAGCCGCGCGGCGGTGCGCATCATCTCCTCGATGGGGCTGCCGCCGTCGGACCAGTTGGAATGGGTGTGCAGATCACCCTTCAATGCGCCGCGAAGTTCGTTGTCTCCGATGGGTTTTGCCGCGTCACGTTGCTCGCGGAGGTAATCCGGGACGTCCTGGGTCAGAGCCTGGCGAATAACCAGCGAGGTCTTGGCTCCGATGCCGGTCAGCGAGGACCAGCCGTCTGCCTTCTCGTACTCGGAACGCTGTGCGGGCGTGAGGGATTCGACGACATCGGCTGCCCGACGGTACGCCTTGACCCGGTGCGTGTCCGAGCGAGAGCGTTCGAGCCAGAAGCCGATCTCTCTAAGCGCGTCCACCGGATCCATGCGGTCCATTGTGCCTGGCGGTACCGACACGTGTTCACGGGGTAAACGGACAAAACTCTCAGGGAGTTGCCAGGTCGCTCACTCCCCATAGGCTTGAAGCTGCAACTACCATCGGCAGTCATGACCAAGAAATGGTGGATCGTAGGAGTAGTTGTCGTCGCCGTGGTGGCGCTCGGGCTGTACTTCGGCCCCAAGATCTATGCATCGCTCCAGGAAGACGACGCACCGGCAGCATCGGTGTCCACCTCGGGCGCGCAGGCCGCCAGCACCGAGAGCATCGATGGACGGTGGATCGTTACTCCAGGTGACGCCGCCAATGCGACCGCCGCGGGCTACACCGTCGACGAACTGCTCAACGGGTCCGACGTCACGGTCGTCGGGTCGACGACCGAGGTCGCGGGCAACATCGTCATCGCCGACGACACCCTCACCGAGGGGCAGGTGGTCGTGATGACCAACTCGATCAGCACCGACAGCGACCGTCGTGACGGCCAGTTCCGCGGCAACATCTTCGACACCGCCACCTACCCGACGGCGACGTTCAACATCGATTCGCCGATCGATCTGTCCTCGCTGCCCAAGGACGGCAC
This sequence comes from uncultured Rhodococcus sp., assembly GCA_963517305.1. Taxonomy (GTDB): domain Bacteria; phylum Actinomycetota; class Actinomycetes; order Mycobacteriales; family Mycobacteriaceae; genus Rhodococcoides. Next base: position 107,223 of record CAUQEL010000021.1, on the reverse strand, counting down.
CACCGAAACCGTCACCGCCGAGGGCACATTGACGCTCAAGGATCAGACGCGTCCGGTCTCGGTGCAGATGGAGGTGCTGCAGTCCGGTGACACGCTCATCGCGTCGGGCGCAATTCCGACCACGTGGACCGATTACGGCATCGAACCGCCGTCGCTCGGTTTCGTCACCGTCGAGGGCTCGGGAACCGTCGACTTCCTGATCAATCTGAGTCAGCAGTAGCGCGTTCTCTCGCGGCCCCGGGCGTCCATCCCGGCGGTCCGACGAGATATCCGACGCGTTCCTTCCATGACTGCGATGCCGCAACATCCCGCGCGATGTTGCGGTATTCGTGTGTCTGGAGGGTCCAGATGTTGAACGTGTCCACAGGTTTCGTCAGGCCGTAGTTGGGGCGCTCGACCTCCTCGGCATAGGTGCCGAACAAGCGGTCCCAGATGATGAGGATGCCGCCGTAGTTCTTGTCCAGATACTGCGGATCGCGGCCGTGATGGACGCGATGATGCGAGGGCGTGTTGAAGACGAACTCGAACGGACGCGGCAGCCGGTCGATGCGCTCGGTGTGTACCCAGAATTGGTAGACGAGGTTGATCGAGAAGCCGACGAACACCATCCACGGCGGCATGCCCAGCAGGGGAAGCGGTAGCCACATGATGACCTCGCCGCTGTTGTTCCACTTCTGTCGCAGCGCAGCCGCGAAGTTGAAGTACTCGCTCGAATGATGGGCCTGATGCGTCGCCCAGATCAACCGGGTTCGATGCGCGATGCGGTGATAGCCGTAGAACAGCAGGTCGACGCCCAGGATCAGGATCACCCACGTGTACCAGGCGTCGGCCGGGAGATGCCACGGTGCGATGTAGACGTAGATCGCCGTGTAGCCGACGAGGGCGAGCGCCTTCCAGGCCGTGGTGGTCGCGATGGACACCAGTCCCATGCTCAGGCTGGCCCGGGCGTCCCTGGTGGAGTAGCTACCCCGCTCGCCGTCCTCGAGCTTGACGGCGGCGATCCACTCGATCGCCAACAGCAGCGCGAACGCGGGGATGGCCAGCGCCACGGGATCGCGCAGCGGTTCGGGTAGTGCATTCCACGCCGAACCGATCCAGTTGTCCATCGAACCTCCCGCGTGACAGTCAGGGATTGAGTGTAACGCCGCCTGTCTTACTTTCCTACGGCTCGTACCGTGGAGGGCGCACGCATCGGTCGAGGGAGCGGAGTCGGACATGTTGCAGAAAATCGCGTCCACGGTCGGGCAGGTGGGCGAGTCCGTGTTGAGTGTCGTCGGCATTCGGGTCGGTACCGAGGAACCGCCGCACACGAGCCGTCGACTGACCGATGCGGTGGAGATTCGTCGTTACGAACCACGCATCGCGGCGCAGACCACGGTCGACGCCGATGAGGAAAAGGCGCGGCGAGAGGGTTTCCGTCGCCTGGCCCGATACATTTTCGGCGCAAACGGGGGCAAGCAACAGGTCGCCATGACCGCTCCCGTCAGTCAATCGCCCGCAGGCTCGAAGAAGATCGCGATGACTGCTCCGGTATCGAGCACGCCCGGCAGCGACGGCTGGGTTGTCCGGTTCTTCATGCCGGCCGAGTGGACGATGGACACGCTGCCCACGCCCGACGACGACCGCGTGACGTTGACGGAGGTCCCAGCGGAGACGGTGGCCGTGCTGCGTTTCAGTGGCGGCCGCAGCCGGGACGACGTCGAACCGCAGATGGCGGCGTTGACCGAAGCGTTGCGTGCCGAGGGCATCGAGATGCTCGGTGAGCCGATGACCTGGTTCTACGATCCTCCGTGGACCGTGGCACCTTTCCGTCGCAACGAGGTGGTCGTGGCGGTGCCGGACGGTTCCTGACAGCTCGGTGTACTGCGGCAACTGCTCGCTAATTCCCTACTGCGGTGGTAGGAATTGAAACGTGCACATCACGGCCAAGGCGGACTATGCGGTTCGGACGCTTGTCGAACTCGCGGCGGTCGGTGGGCAGCGGCCCGCGAAGGCCGAGGCGCTGGCCATCGCGCAGGGCATACCTCACAAATTTCTCGAATCGGTGCTCTCGGATCTGCGTCGCGCAGATCTGGTGTGCAGTAGAAGGGGACCCGACGGCGGCTACTGGCTGGCGCGGGAGGCGTCGGACATTTCTGTTGCCGACGTGATGAGGGCCGTGGAGGGCCCGCTGGCATCGGTGCGCGGTCAGCGGCCCGAGGATGCGGAGTATTCCGGTCCGGCCGAGCCGCTCACCCGGGTATGGCTGGCGGTGCGCGTCAATCTGCGTGCGGTACTCGAGGCGGTGTCGCTGGCGGACATCGTCGAGAACGATCTCCCGGACTTCGTCGGCGAGTTGATCAGCGAGCCGACCGCATGGGCGCGTCGATGAGCTGAGTCACATCCGTTCCCTGGTGTGGCGCGATCGACAAAATTGCACTTCACTGCAAACTTGCAGCATCGTGCAAGTTCCGTAGGTTGGTAAGCGTGACTTCTCCAACGGGCCTTCGAGATCTGAAGAAGGCCGCCACCCGCGACGCCCTCGGCATGGCCGCCGTGCGTCTGGGCAAGGAGCACGGCTTCGACGCAGTCACCGCCGACGCCATCGCGCACGAAGCGGGAGTCTCCACCCGCACGTTCCACAACTACTTCTCCAACAAGGAAGAAGCAGTTCTCCATCACATCGAAGTGTCCGCCCTCGAATGGTTCGAGCTCCTGCGTGCCAGGCCGTCGACCGAACCGATCTGGGACTCGTTGCGGCACATCGCAATCAACCTCGTCGCGGACCCAGGCCGGGATCTGGACGACACCTTCGCCGCAGCGCGGCTGATCGAAGCCAACCCCGCCCTGATGGCGCGCAAGCTCGAGATGCACCAATCGCTGACCCGCAAACTCGGCGAAGCCATCGCCGAGCGAACCGGCACCGACATCGACACCGACCTCTACCCCAACCTGCTCCAGATGGCCGTCGGTGGTGCCGTCACGGCAGCACTGAACATCTGGGTCACCGACTGCGCGGGTGCGTCGACGCCCAGGGCCCTCATCGAGGACGCCTTCGACCAACTGCGCGCGGGTCTACCAGAACCTCATCCCCATCCCGACTCGTCCGAACCCAACCGAGGAGCTTGACAGTGGCCACCTATCTCTACCGAATCGGAAGATTCGCGTACCGACGCAAGGGCATCGTCCTCGGACTGTGGCTGGCGATTCTGGTACTCGCCGGAGTGGGCGCAGCGACGCTCTCCGGCCCCACGGCCAACTCGTTCAACATCCCGGGGACACCCGCGCAGGCCGCATTGGATCTGCAGGAGGAGCGCTTCGGCAACGCCGAGGATCCGCTCACCGCAGTCAACGCCGAGTACGTGTTCCAGGCACCCGACGGGCAGACGCTGGACACCCCGCAGTACACCTCGGCCATCGATGCCACCATCGCCGAGATCGAGAAGGTGGACGCCGCGAAGCCCGCGGAAGGTGCTCCGCCGCTGGCGAATCCGGTCGCCGCAAATCAGTCCACCATCGAGCGATACACCGAGGCAGCAGCGGAGGCAGGTACTCCGGCCGACGAGGTTGCAGCCGACGCCGCAGCCACCTCACCGTTGAGCCCCAACGGCAACGTCGGAACGGTCACCGTGCCGATCGACGTCGAGCTCGCTGATGTCACCGACCAGATCCGCACCGAACTCGACGAGGCCGCACAGCCGGCCCGTGACGCCGGATTGACCGTCCTGCTCGGCGGAACCGTCGCGCAGGACACCGCCCCGCCCGGCGGTACCTCGGAGCTCGTCGGTCTGGCCGTGGCCGCCGTCGTGCTGCTCATCATGTTCGGATCCGCCGCAGCCGCCAGCCTGCCGCTCATCACCGCCATCGTCGGCATCGGCATCTCGAGTCTGGCGATCACCACGGCATCCGGATTCGCCGACCTGTCGACGTTCACACCGGTGCTCGCCATCATGATCGGTCTGGCCGTCGCGATCGACTACTCGCTGTTCATCCTCGCCCGCTATCGACACGAGCTGACGCTCACCGACGATCGTGAGGAAGCAGTCGGCCGGTCGGTGGGAACCGCAGGCTCGGCCGTCGTGTTCGCCGGTGCCACTGTGCTCATCGCCCTCGTCGCACTGCGCGTCGTCGGTATTCCGTTCCTGTCGCAAATGGGTCTGGCAGCCGGATTCGCAGTGTTCATCGCAGTACTCATCGCACTGACGTTCCTGCCCGCCATGCTCGGCCTGTACAAGGGCAAGGCCTTCGCGGGCAAGATCAAGTTCGTCAACACTGCCGACCCGGAATCTCCCGATGCCAAGCCCACCAACGGACTTCGGTGGGCCCGGTTCCTGGTCAAGCGGCCCGCGGTGGGACTCATCGGCGGCATCGTTCTGCTCGGCGTCATCGCAGGCCCTGCCACCGGACTGTCGTTGGCTCTGCCCTCCATCGCCACGTCGGATCCGTCCACCCCCGCGCGTCAGGCCTACGACATCGTCGACGACGGCTTCGGGCCGGGACGCAACGGACCGCTGCTGGTCATCGCGGACGCCACCAACGTCGCCGAGGCCGATCGGACCGCGTCGTTCGGGAAGGTCGTCGAGACCATCACCGGGCAGTCCGACGTCACCAACGCGCAGATCATCGCCGTCAACCCGGCCGGCGACACCGCACAGATCCTCGTCACACCGTCGTCCTCGCCGAACAGCGAGCAGACGAAGGATTTGGTGGCGAACCTGCGCAACGCCGAACCGGGCGTGCAGGCCAGCGACGGCGTCTCCTACGGCGTCACCGGTCAGACGGCGCTCGAGCTGGACGTCTCCGAACGACTGCAGGACGCGCTGATTCCGTACCTGGCAGTGGTCGTCGGTCTGGCATTCGTGCTGCTGATGCTGGTGTTCCGCTCCATCCTGGTGCCGCTGACCGCAACGCTCGGCTTCCTGCTCAGCGTGCTCGCGACGTTCGGTGCCACGGTGTTCATCTTCCAAGAGGGTGGGCTCGGCCTGATCTCCAACCCGCAGCCGATCGTCAGCTTCATGCCGATCTTCCTGATCGGTGTCGTGTTCGGCCTGGCGATGGACTACCAGGTGTTCCTGGTCTCGCGAATGCGTGAGGAGTTCGTCCACGGAGCCGCCGCCAAGGACGCCGTCGTCAACGGGTTCAAGTACGGTGCGCGCGTGGTCACCTCTGCAGCGGTCATCATGATCTCGGTGTTCGCCGCGTTCATCGCCGAGCCGGACTCGTTCATCAAGTCGATCGGCTTCGCGCTCGCTGCGGCTGTCTTCTTCGACGCGTTCGTCGTGCGGATGGTGCTGATTCCGTCCGTGATGGCGCTGCTGGGCGACAAGGCCTGGTGGCTGCCGAAGTGGTTGGACAAGATCCTGCCCAACGTCGACATCGAAGGTGCCAAACTGAAGACGGCACCGGAGAAGACCGCGTAATTCTCGACTGCAGCCGGTCGGCCGAAGATTGCCCGCAACACTCGAAAAACGGAGAGACTGTTATCCATGTGTACGAGTAATCTTCGGCCATCATGCTGATTCCCCTGCTGCGCACCTATCTGGCTCCGTACAAGATGCCGATCGTCGCGCTGATTCTGCTCCAACTGGTCGCCACGCTGGCGGCACTGTTCCTGCCCAGTCTCAACGCCGACATCATCGACAAAGGCGTCACCACCGGCGACACGGGCTACATCCTCTCGGCCGGCGGACTGATGTTGATGGTCTCGGCGGTGCAGATCATCAGCTCGGTGGCCGCGGTGTTCATCGGGGCTCGCACGGCCATGAGTGTCGGACGTGACCTGCGCGGTTCGATCCTGCACCGCGTCGGTACATTCTCGGCTCGTGAGGTCGGCCAGTTCGGTGCGCCGTCGCTGATCACCCGCAACACCAACGACGTTCAGCAGGTGCAGTTGGTGATCGTCATGGGATTCACCATCGTGGTGATGGCCCCCATCATGTGCGTCGGTGGCATCGTGATGTCGCTGCGCGAGGACCTCGGGTTGTCCTGGATCCTGATGATCGCGGTGCCCGGGCTCGCGATCTCCATGGGCCTGATCATCGTCAAGATGGTGCCGGCGTTCCGCTCGATGCAGAAGCGTATCGACGCAGTCAATCGTGTTCTGCGTGAGCAGATCACCGGAATCCGTGTGGTACGAGCGTTCGTTCGCGAGGATTTCGAGATCGACCGGTTCGGAGCGGCCAACACCGCGCTCACCGACACTGCTCTCCGCGTCGGACGGCTCATGGCCCTGATGTTCCCGACGGTCATGCTCATCAGCAACGTCACCAGTGTTGCCGTCATCTGGTTCGGCGGCCACGCAATCGACGACGGCACAATGCAGATCGGTTCTCTCACAGCACTTCTGAGCTACATCATGCTCATCCTCATGTCGGTGATGATGGCCTCGTTCATCGCGATGATGGTTCCCCGAGCGTCGGTGTGCGCCGATCGCATCAGCGAGGTACTCGCCACCGAATCCTCGGTCGTGTTGCCCCGCGAGCCCAAGACGTTCGCATCCTCGCCGGGAACGGTGGAGCTCGTGAACGCCGAGTTCTCCTTCCCCGGAGCCGAATATCCGGTGCTGTGCGGGGTGAATCTCACCGCCGAGGCCGGCAAGGTCACCGCCATCATCGGCGGCACCGGCTCGGGAAAGTCCACCCTCGTCAACCTGATTCCGCGACTCATCGACGTCACCGGCGGCGAGGTACGCGTCGGCGGGGTCGATATCCGCGAACTCGATCTGGACCTGCTGCGCTCCGAGATAGGCCTGATCCCGCAGAAGCCGTACCTGTTCTCGGGCACCATCGCGAGCAACCTGCGCTACGGCAAATCCGACGCCACCGACGATGAACTGTGGGAGGCACTCGAGATCGCCCAGGGAGCAGACTTCGTTCGCGCCATGCCCGAGGGATTGGAAACACCCGTCGCGCAGGGCGGCACGACCGTCTCCGGCGGTCAGCGACAACGCCTCGCCATCGCCCGCGCGCTGGTGCGCAAACCCAGCATCTACCTGTTCGACGACTCGTTCTCCGCACTGGACCTCACCACCGACGCCAACCTGCGCGGCGCTCTGAAGGCAGTGACGCGAGATGCGTGCATGATCGTTGTCGCTCAACGCGTCTCGACGATCATCGACGCCGATCAGATACTCGTACTCGACGACGGAAAGCCGGTAGGTGTGGGTACCCACGACCAATTGATGGCCGATTGCCCCACCTACGCCGAGATCGTCGACTCGCAGCACGCCGTGGGTGCACTGTGACCGCGCAGGTGGAGAAGACGGAAGAGAAGGACGACGCCCCTGTCGCCAAAACCGTGGTGCCGGGAACCAAGGCCCGCAACTTCAAGGGCTCGTTCAAACGACTGATCGGCCTGCTCGCTCCCGAGCGAGTGTTCCTGTCGATCATGCTGGCATTCGGTATTGCCAGCACCGTACTGACCGTCGCCGCGCCCAGCGTCCTCGGACACGCGACGGACCTGATCTTCAACGGCGTCGTCGGCCGCGAGCTCGATCCGGGCCAGACCAAAGAGCAGGCCATCGACCAGCTTCGGGCGGAGGGGAACGACTCCGTCGCAGATCTGGTGTCCGGGACGGACCTGACTCCCGGCGCCGGAATCGACTTCGGTGCGGTCGGAACCGTGCTCATGTGGGTCCTGGTTCTCTATATCCTGTCTGCGGTGCTGGCCTGGGCGCAGGGATACATCCTCAACATCGCGCTGCAGCGACGAATCCTGTTGCTGCGCGGCAGCGTCGAAGCGAAAGTGCATCGACTGCCACTGAAGTACTTCGACAACAATGCTCGCGGCGAGACGCTGAGCCGCGTCACCAACGACATCGACAACGTCTCGACCAGCCTGCAGCAGACGCTGAGTCAGTTGATCACCGGCATTCTCACCGTCCTGGGCATCCTCGGCGTCATGATCTGGATCTCGCCGCTGCTGGCTCTGGTTGCGGTGCTGACCATTCCGGCATCGTTCGCGGTCACCGCCGTCATTGCCAAGCGTTCGCAGCCGCACTTCGTCGCGCAGTGGAAGCACACCGGCAAGCTCAACGCGCAGATCGAGGAAACGTACACGGGCCACGAAATCGTCAAGGCCTTCGGCCGTCAGGCAGAGGTGGAACGCGAATTCGGCGACCGCAACGAGAAGCTGTTCCAGTCGAGCTTCCGGGCGCAGTTCATCTCCGGCATGATCATGCCCGTCATCATGTTCCTCGGCAACATCAACTACGTGGTCATCGCCGTGGTCGGCGGGCTGCGGGTCGCGTCGGGCACGCTCACGCTCGGTGAGGTGCAGGCGTTCATCCAGTACTCGCGTCAATTCACGCAACCGCTCACCCAGGTGGGTGCGATGGTGAACCTGGTCCAGTCGGGTGTCGCGTCGGCCGAGCGGATCTTCGAGGTCCTCGACGCCGAGGAAGAAGACGCCGACCCCGCCGATGCGGTACGGCCCACCGTGCGCCGAGGACGCGTCGAATTCGACAACGTCTCGTTCGGCTACTCGTCCGACCGCCCGCTCATCGAGAACCTCTCGTTGGTTGCCGATCCCGGGCATCTGGTCGCGATCGTCGGACCGACCGGCGCGGGCAAGACCACGCTGGTGAACCTCATCATGCGGTTCTACGAGATCGATTCCGGCCGAATCACCCTCGACGGCGTCGACACCAGGAAGATGACCCGCGAGGAACTGCGCGCTCGCACCGGAATGGTGCTGCAGGACACCTGGCTGTTCGGCGGAACCATTCGCGACAACATCGCCTACGGCGACCCGAGTGCCAGCGAGGCGGAAATCCTCGAGGCCGCGCGAGTGAGCTACGTCGACCGCTTCGTCCACTCGTTGCCCGACGGCTACGACACGATCATCGACGAGGAAGGCAACAACGTCAGCGCCGGTGAGAAGCAGCTCATCACCATCGCCCGCGCCTTCCTGGCCAAGCCGCTGATCCTCATCCTCGACGAGGCCACCAGCTCCGTCGACACCCGAACCGAACTGCTGGTCCAGAAGGCCACCGCGAAGCTACGGACCGATCGCACCAGTTTCGTGATCGCGCACAGGCTTTCGACCATCCGCGACGCGGACACCATCGTGGTGATGGAAAACGGCAGCATCGTCGAGCAGGGCAATCACGAGGAACTGCTCGCTGCCCGGGGTGCCTACTTCCGCCTCAATGCGGCTGGAGCGGGTGGAGCGGCTGCGCCGCAGGTGAGCGGGACTTCGTAGTGGGCTACGAATTTCCGCTCACAAGCCGCGCAGCGGCATACTGACGCGGTGAGTTCTTCCAGCTTCGGCTTCGATATTGGCACCCGGCTCGACGGTGAGCTCGGGCGCACCGGCACCATCCACACCCCGCACGGTGACATCGCCACCCCCGCGTTCATCGCGGTGGGTACCAAGGCGACCGTCAAAGCGGTGCTGCCGGAGGCGATGAAGGAACTCGGCGCGCAGGCTGTGCTCGCCAACGCGTACCACCTCTACCTGCAGCCGGGCTCGGACATCGTCGACGAGGCGGGCGGGCTGGGCAAGTTCATGAACTGGGACGGGCCGACGTTCACCGACAGCGGCGGATTCCAGGTGATGTCGCTGGGCGTCGGGTTCAAGAAGGTCATCTCGATGGACGCCACGCGCGTGCAGTCCGACGACGTCATCGCCGAGGGCAAGGAACGTCTCGCGCACGTCGACGACGACGGGGTGACGTTCAAGTCCCATCTCGACGGCTCCAAGCATCGGTTCACTCCCGAGGTGTCGATGCAGATTCAGCACCGCCTCGGAGCAGACATCATGTTCGCGTTCGACGAGCTGACCACACTGATGAATACCCGCGGCTACCAGGAGAAGTCGGTCGATCGGACGCAGGCCTGGGCCAAGCGATGCGTCGTCGAGCACGAACGACTCACGGTCGAGCGCGCCGACAAGCCGTACCAGGCACTGTTCGGGGTGGTGCAGGGCGCGCAGTACGAGGATCTACGACGCAAGGCCGCACACGATCTCGAGACCATCACCGGCGAGACCGGTAGAGGATTCGACGGCTACGGCATCGGCGGCGCACTCGAGAAGCAGAACCTCGGCACCATCACTCGATGGGTGAACGAGGAACTGCCCGAACACAAGCCGCGGCACATGCTCGGCATCAGTGAGCCGGACGACTTCTTCACCGCCATCGAGAACGGTGCAGACACCTTCGATTGCGTCAATCCCTCACGGGTGGCGCGCAATGCGGCGATCTATGTGCCGACGGGACGCTTCAACATCAACACCGCCAAGCATCGACGCGACTTCACCCCGATCGACGAGAACTGCGACTGCTACACCTGCGCGCACTACACCCGCGCGTACATCCATCACCTGTTCAAGGCCAAGGAGATGCTCGCCTCGACGCTGTGCACCATCCACAACGAGCGGTTCACGGTCAAGCTCGTCGACGACATCCGTGCCTCCATCGATCAGGGTCGCTTCGCGGAATTCAAGACGGAGTTTCTGGGTCGGTTCTATGCTGCGAAGACTGCGTGAGCTGATCTTCGAGTTCTGAAATGCGCTGTAGCAGTTCCTGTTCCCGCTCGGCTGCTTTGCGCTGATACACCTCCGAGAGCTCTGCGAGGTAGTTCGCGTCGTAGCGGGGGATGATGCTGCGGGTGCAGTTCCAGTCGAAGGCCTCGACGTCGATGACGACGCTGCGTTCGCACGTGGCGGCGACGGTCATGTCGCCGATCTTTCTGAGCCGGTCCAGCAGTTCGGGGTCGTCCGCCGCCTCGACGGTACGTGCCCGTCCGTAGAGCTTGAGCCGTTGTCGCAGAGGATAATTGACCAGAAACAGTGCGACGCGATCGTCGTGATCGAGATTGGCCGCCGTGACGTACTGGTGGTTGCCGGCGAAGTCCGCGAATCCCAACGTGCGGTCGTCGAGGACCTGCAGGAAGCCTTTGGGCCCACTTCGATACTGGATGTAAGGCCACCCGGTCTCGGCGACAGTGGCGATCTGGAACTGATCCAGCGCACGAATCATGGCCTTCTCGCGAGTGTCGAGAGGCGTCGGGCCGTCGTCGGGACGCTCGGTCTGTGAGCCGTAGGCGGTGTAACTGCCGTCGACCTTCTGCCGCGCAATCGCAGCAGGGCCGAACATCAAGTGGTGATAGTGGTTGTTCTGCGGCATCTCACGGTGTCCTGGGATCGGTCAGCTCGGTCTGCATGGTGTCGACGAGCTCGCCGACGAAGCGCTCGAACTCCGCGAGCATGTCGGATGGGTACCGGGCCATCATCGTGTCGAGACGGTTGCCCAGGGGGCCGAAGAACTCGTCGGCCATCTCGTGCACGCTGGACCCACTTCGTAGTGTCACGGTACGTCGATCGGTGCCCTCTCTCGTACGCCGGACGTGTCCGGCCCGTTCGAGTCGGTCTATCAGTGTCGAGGTGGCCCCTGAGGTGAGTTGTACTCGCTCTGCCAGTCGAGACGGGGACAACGGGACACCGCGTTCTTCGGCGTAAACGATCTCCATCAGCGCTTCTCCGTCGGTGGGATGCAGTCCGGACCACTGGGCGAACTGTCGGCTGAATTGATTGAAGGCGGATCCGTACGTTCGAAGCGCCTCCATCAGGCGGGTTCGTTGTTCGGCAATGTCGGACCGATCGTCGCTCATCGAATCGCCTCGCTTCTCCTGCATGGTGCCCCGAGTGCACGGAGCTGCGTTGACAATCTACCGATCCTCGATATAGCTTCACCATAAAGTAACTTTATCGTGGAGGTAGTTCGATGACGATGTCCCCTTCGTTACGCCGTTGGCTCGGTCTGATCGCTATCGCGCTCGGTGTCGCGCTCATCGTGGTCGACACCACGATCGTCAACGTGATCGTGCCGTCGATCATCGATGATCTCGGTGTCGATTCCGCTCAATCGCAATGGATTCAGGAGTCCTACGCCATCGTGTTCGCCGCGCTGCTCCTGCTGGTCGGCCGCATCTCCGACATCGTGGGTGCACGGAGAGTCTTCGTGACAGGCGTCGTTGTCTTCGGAATTTCGAGTCTGTTGGCCGGTGTCGCCACCAGTGGCGAGTTGTTGATCGGAGCCAGGTTCCTCCAAGGTGTGGGTGGCGCGCTGATCCTGCCGACGTCGTTGGCGTTACTGAATGCGACGTTTACCGGAAAGGCCCGTGGGCAGGCGTTTGCGGTGTGGGGCTCGACAATCGGAGCTGCGTCGGCCCTCGGCCCACTCCTCGGTGGCTGGCTTGCAGAACACGCATCGTGGCGTTGGGCATTCGGCATCAACATCCCCCTCGTCGCCCTGATTCTCGTCGCTTCGCTGTTGTTCATCGATCGGTCACCGCGCGGCTCCGGTCGAATCGACTCACTCGGTGCGGTGCTGTCGATCGCCGGACTCGGACTGTTGGCGTTCGGGCTCATCGAAGGGCGCACATACGGCTGGGTTGTGTCCACGGAGCCATTCGAGTTGTTCGGGGCAACCTGGGGCGTGGGCGTCTCCGTAGTGTTCGTTTCGTTGACGCTGTCCGTATTGTCGTTGGCGGCCTTCGTTGTTCGACAACGAGCCCTCAGCCGCGACGCTGATGCGAACAAGGCCTTGATGGACACCCGACTGTTCTCCATCGCTTCGTTCCGCGGTGGCAATATTGCGACACTGCTGATCGGGCTGGGTGAGTTCGGAATCATCGCCGTACTACCGTTGTGGCTGCAATTCACATTGGGATACAGCGCAGTCCAGGCCGGTGCCATGCTCGTTCCCATCGCGATCGGCAGCTTCGTCGCCAGCGGGGCGAGCTTCGCTCTCGCAGCCTCGCTGTCGCCGTTGAACCTGGTTCGGATCGGGCTGGGACTCGAGGTGGTCGGGCTTGCCGGGCTGGGGTTTGTTGCGGCGGTGGACAGTCCGTGGTGGCACATTGCGATCGTGTTGTTCTTCTATGGAATCGGCGTCGGATTCGCAACTGCTCAGGTTACGAACGTCGTTCTCGACGACGTGCCCGCCGCCAGTGCCGGTCAGGGATCCGGAATTCAGAGTGCCTTCCGGCAACTCGGTTCCGCGCTGGGCATCGCGGTGCTGACGACGACCTTCTTCACCACTCTCGGCTCGCAGGTGCGTGACTCGCTCTCGGGAGTTCCGGATGCCGAGATGCTGGCGCGGTCGATCACCGACAGTGCAGGCGGAGCTATCGCCGGATTTGCGAGCCGCCCCGAAACGGAGTTCGTCGCCGACGCCGCGCGTGACGCTATGACGCACGGGGTCAACCTGGGAGGTTTCATCGCAGCCGGATTCGTTGCGTTCGGACTGCTTGCCACCGCTCTGATTCCGAACCGAACAGCGCAGTCGGTACCGCAGAGCGACGCGCACGAGGACGTCACAGCATGACGGCGTCGGGTGGCGACGAACAGGATGAGGATCAGGAAAGCGCTCGTCCGGCGACGTTTCTGGACATGTTCGTTGCAATGGATTCCGCCCTCCGCAACCCCGACGAGGGCGGGATCGAACGCAAGACCCGCTGACCGTGGTACTACTGGATGTGTAGTATTTCGTGATACTGGGGGAGACCACCATGTTCGACGCCTTGCCTCTGAGTTCGTCCCAAGCCGACATCTGGATGGCTCAGCAGTTCATGCCCGACGTGCCCTTCGCCATCGCGTATTACGTCGACATCATCGGCGCTGTGGACCTCGATGTGCTGGTCGAGTGCGGCAGCCGGGCGCATCGAGAGTTCTCGTCATCGACCATGCGGATCGTGGAGTTCGACGGCATTCCGATGCAACGGTTCGTGGACGCGGGGACCGAGCCGGTCGAGATCGTCGACTTCCGTGGTCGCGACCGTCCAGCCGATGCGGCCACGCAGTGGATGACCGACGATTGCCGCACGCCCTTCCCGATGGACGGCCAACTGGTGCGGTTGCGTGTCCTTCGCGTCGGGGACGATCGAGTGTTCTGGTACACCAGGGCCCACCACATCGCGCTCGACGGGTACTCCTCGATGAAAGTGCTCGAGCGAGCGGCGGCACTGTATGCCGCGATGTGCGACGGCGTCGAACCCGCGACGATCGAGCCGACGACTCCCGCTTCACTCGTCGAAGAAGACGAGCGCTACCGCGCATCCACTCGCGCGCGACGCGATCGGGCTCACTGGGAGTCCGCCGATCTCAGCTACACCGAGTCTGTCGGCCGGCCGGCTTCGCCTGCGTCGGTGCCTATCGTCGTCGGAGAGGATCGATCGGTTTCTCTGACGGCTCCGGACCATGCCACGTCGACGGTGGTCATCGCGGCATTCGCTGCGTACCTCGCGCGCATGCACGACGCCGAAGACGTGGATCTGTCACTGCCGGTATCGGCGCGGCCGACAGCGATGTTGCGTCGAGCTGGGTCCTCGTTGTCGAAAGTGGTGCCGCTGCGCCTGCCGGGCATCGGATCTGCGACGGTGAACAGCGTGGTCAAGTCCACCGAGGTGGCGATCGGCTCCGTGCTCCGGCATCAGCGGAGCAGACCCTCGGTGTCGAAGGGCGGAAATGCTCTGCGCGCAGGGCGTTTCGGGCCAACGATCAATGTGATGATGTTCGCGAACACCGTGACCATCGGCGACTTCGACGGTCAGATCAACATTCTGACCACGGGCCCGGTGTCGGATCTCGCCGTCAACATCTACCCCGGTCGGGGTGGAGAGCGACCGCGAATCGACTTCGAGGCCAACTCTGCCGTCTACACACCGAGCGACCTGGCTCGCCACCACGAGCGTTTCCTGCATTTTCTGGACAGGTTCTCCGAATCCGGATGCGGCGATACCGCAGTGGCAGATCTCGACCTCTTCCTGCCCGACGAGCCTCGCACGATCCCCGCATCGGTGGGAGTGCCCGTCACCGAACGTGGATCTCTGAACGAGATGTTCTCGACGGCAATCACGAAGCACAGCAGTCGAATTGCGATTGTCGATGCAGGTTCTTCGGTGACCTACGGAGAACTGGCTGTCGACGTGGACGCACTCGCGTCCACGTTGCGTGCCAGAGGAATCGGTACGGAAGATCGGATCGCGGTCCGCGTCGCGCGGTCAACTGCCGGGGTCGTCGCGTTCTGGGCGATCGCACGAGTGGGCGCGGTCTACGTCCCGGTCGACCCTGAACACCCCCGCGAGCGAGCGCAATTCGTGGTGCGTGACAGCGGAGCGGTGCTGGGCCTGTGCACTGGCGGCAGCGCGTTGGGTGAGGTGGAATGGCTGGACCTCGATGTCGCTGTTGCAGGGGGAGACCCGGGAGGTAGTGCCGCGCCGACACCGCACCGAGCGGCGTACGTCATCTACACCTCCGGATCCACCGGCACTCCCAAAGGTGTTGTCGTGACTCACGGCGGCATCGGCGCTCTGGTGCAACAGATTCGGAGCAGCTACGACCTCGATATCGAGTCACGCGTCTGTCATCTCGCCTCGCCGGGATTCGACACCGCTGTCGTGGAAATGCTCGCCCCTGCGACGGCGGGCGCGGCACTGGTGATCGCACCGGCAGGGAGCTACGGCGGCGCGGAGCTCGCGGATCTGATCGAGCAGCACTCGATCGCGCATCTGCTGATCACGCCATCGGCATTGGCGACAGTGGATTCCGCTGCGCTCGGTGGCGTCGGGACCGTCATCATCGGTGGTGAGGCGGCGCCGCAGGACACCGTCGACCGGTGGTCGCACGGACGTCGGCTGCTCAACGCGTACGGCCCCACCGAAACGACCTGCAGCGTGACGATGACCGCTCCGCTGTACCCGGGAAGCAGCGCCGGAATCGGTCGAGCGATGGTGGGCGCGACAATTCACCTTCTCGATCGCACTCTGCAGCCCGTTCCGCCGGGTGCCGTCGGCGAGATCTACATCGAGAGCCCGGGCGTCGCGCGGGGATACCTCGGCCGCACCGGGGCGACGGCAGTGCGCTTCGTCCCGAACCCGTTCGGCCGCAGCGGGCTACCGATGTTTCGCAGCGGAGATCGAGCGCGCCTACGCGGAGACGGGACCTTGGAGTTCCTCGGACGTACCGACGACCAGATCAAGATCCGCGGCAATCGCGTCGAACTGGGTGAGGTCGACGCTGCGCTGCGTGCGCGTCCGGATGTGGCTGCGGCATCATCGGCCATGCGGCGCAGTCATACTGGGAACCTTCGGATCGACGGGTACATCGTCCCTGCGCGGCCTGGGGAACGGATCGACACGGCTCGAATCCGCAGTGAGCTGAGGGACCGTCTGCCCGCTCACATGGTGCCGGCGACCATCACGATCCTCGACGATATTCCGCTGACGATCAATCGCAAGATCGATCGCGGGGCGCTTCCTCTCCCGGACCTGTCGATGCCGTGGACCGGTTATCGAACCGAGCCATCCGGTGTCACGCAGGAGATGGTGGCGGCGGCATTCTCACGCATCCTCGGCACGGATGACATCGACTGCACCGCCTCGTTCTTCGAACTCGGAGGCGACTCGCTGGCGGCGACCAGGGTCGTCGCGTCGGTCCGGGCCGATGCCTCGGTGGATGTCGGCGTACGAGATCTCGCTGCGGCCCCGTCCGTCCAGGCCTTGGCGGCGCGCATCGACGAACGCCGCCTGGTTGGGCTGCAACAGAATTCGCGACCCGAACGAGGTATGTCGGAGGGTGTAGACGCGGTCCCCCTCGCTCCGCAGCAACGCCACATCGATCGAAGCGCCCGCTTGCCGTTGTACAACTTGCCGTTCACCGTGCGGATCGACGGTAGGTTCGACGCCGACGCGGCGTCAGCGGCGCTGACCGATCTGATCGAGCGGCACAGCACGCTGCGCACGCGTTACCCGGATGTCGACGGTGTTCCGGTTCAGGTCGTCGAGCCGAATTGTGCTGGGGAAGCGCTCAGCCTCGACGTTGTCGGCTTCGATCCACGGGCAGTGGCGCAGACACTCGAGCGGCCCTTCGACGTGCGCACCGAGTTCCCCATCCGGGCACGTCTGTTCGCGGTAGCGCGCGATCATCACGTGCTGGCCTGCGCCGTTCACCACAGCGCAGCGGATGGTTGGTCGCTCGGGCTGTTGGCATCGGATTTCGTCCTGGCGTATCACGCCAGGATTGCCGG
Organism: uncultured Rhodococcus sp.; assembly: GCA_963517305.1. GTDB lineage: Bacteria > Actinomycetota > Actinomycetes > Mycobacteriales > Mycobacteriaceae > Rhodococcoides. Next base: position 90,215 of record CAUQEL010000021.1, on the reverse strand, counting down.
TGCCGCCCCGTCGTGGCCTGAATTGCCTCTTCAGTACGCCGATTACAGCGTCTGGGTCGCGGACCGCGATGTATCGGCCGATCTCGATTATTGGCGAACAGAATTGGCGGACCTGCCCGGTAATGCGGAGTTGCCGCTGGACCGGCCGCGCGTGCCGAGGTGGGACTATTTCGGCGCACGCACCGCGATCGAACTCGACGAACAGCTGACGCAGAGTATGTCGGATCTTGCGCAGCGTTGTGGGACAGGGCGATTCACCGTGCTGCGCGCGGCTCTGCTGATTCTGCTGGCGGGGACAACGGAATCCACCGACATCGTCGTCGGGACTCCGGTTGCCGGGCGCGACGACCCGAGACTCGAGCAGCTCGTCGGAACCTTCACCAACACCGTCGCGATCCGGGCAGACATTGCGGCCGCGGCGACCGTCGAGGGCGTCGTGCACGCTGCCCGAGCAAGCGAGCTTCGGGCCTTCGATCATGCATCGGTTCCATTCGAAGATGTCGTGGCCGATCTTGCTGCGGAATCGACCGATGCACGTCACCCGATTTTTCAGGTCGCGTTGTCGTTGGATGTCTTTGCGGCCCAGACCCTCACTATCGGGGACGCTCGTGTCGAGATCATGCCTCGGCCGATCGACATCGCGAAGTGCGATCTGCACTTTCACGTGACCGAACATCGGGACGACCAAGGCCAGGCAATCCGAACTGCGATCGACATCGTCTATCCGACAACGTTGTTCGACGCGCCTACCGTCGTCGAACTAGGTCGGCGTTTCGAGCAGATTGTGCATGTGATGGTGGCAGAACCCGACTTGGCGTGGCGATCCCTGGCGGCACTCGATCCATCCATGCAACTACTACACAACGTGTAGCATGTGCGGTGCGTGAGGTGCACGCGACTTTCAGGCCAGCGGGAGAACGCATGTCCACCATCAACGGCTTACCGGCCCACATTCTTCTCGTTCACTTCATCGTGGTGCTGGCGCCGCTGACCGCGCTGCTCGCCATTGCCGCAAGTATCTGGTCCGGGGTGCGCAGCAGGCTCGTCTGGCTCATCGCTGCGCTGTCGGTGTTCACATTGGTGTTGACGCCACTGACGACCGAGGCAGGTGAATGGCTCGAGAGTCGCGTGCCCGAGACTGCAGCCGTCGAAGAGCACGCAGAAATCGGCGACTGGATGATCTTCTTCTCCGTCGGTCTGGTCGTCGTCGCAGCAGCGCTCGTGTTCCTGCATCTGCGTGAGCGTCGGGGTAACGCGTCCGTGCGATGGCAGTCGATTGCGGTGGTGGTGTTGGCTGTGTTGATCGGAGCGACCACAATCATCCAGGTGTACAGAATCGGTGAGTCCGGCGCGCGCGCCGCATGGGATGACGTGTCAGCGACGGCCGTCGATGAGTGAGCCCGAGCCGAGCCTGCACGATCACGAACCGCACGCAGATATGTCCGGCCGGCTGAACTGGCTGCGGGCAGGCGTGTTGGGTGCGAACGACGGCATCGTTTCCACTGCCGGTCTGGTCGTCGGTGTCGCAGCGGCCACCACCGACACAGGGGCGCTGCTCACGGCTGGTGTTGCGGGGCTCGTCGCGGGTGCCGTGTCCATGGCGCTCGGGGAGTACGTCTCGGTGAGCACGCAGCGTGACGCCGAGCGATCCCTGCTGATCAAGGAACGCAAAGAGCTGGACGAGCAGCCCGAGGAAGAATTGGCCGAGCTGGCGGCGCTGTACGAGGCCAAGGGTCTGTCGGCCCATACGGCGCAGACCGTCGCACGCGAACTCACCGAGCACGATCCATTTGCCGCACACGTGGATGTCGAGTTGGGAATCGACCCGGACGCGCTGACCAATCCGTGGCAGGCAGCCGCGTCGTCGGCGGTGTCGTTCGTCAGCGGTGCGCTGTTGCCGTTGCTCTCGATCCTGTTGTTGCCGGCCTCGCTGCGCATCCCGGTAACGTTCGTCGTGGTGCTGGTGGCTCTGGCGTTGACCGGAACCATCAGCGCGCGCCTCGGTGGCGCGCCGAGTCGCCCGGCGGTGACTCGGATCGTGATCGGAGGCGCGATCGCGATGGCCGTCACCTATGCGATCGGCCAACTCGCGGGCGTCGCGGGTATTTGAGATCAGCGAAAGATCGAGGTCGCCGCTTCGCCGGCTTCCGGTGCGATGACGTCCTGGACGACGTCGAACAGCGATACCGAGATGACCGCGAATGTCAGGATCAAGATCACGCCGACGGCGAAGACTCGGCGATCCTGACGCGGCGGCGGTGGCTCGCTCAGAGCTTGCACTCGGCGTACGACATCTCCGCCCGTGCCGGCGAGGGTTCGCGGACCCCGCTCGATGTGGGCACGCAGCAGAGCGATTCTGGCGATGGCAGACAATGTGTCCGGCCGACTGTGTGCGGCTGCGCTCTCGTCTGCATGACGCTCCGCGGCGTGGCGCACCCTGGCGGTGAGCGGTTGCAGAATCGGATCGAATTGGGTTGCGATCTCGCACATCTGGATCCAGAAGCTGTGGCGGTGCCGAAGATGCGCGTGTTCGTGCTCGATCACTGCGCGTAACTCGTTGTCCGACAACGCTTGCGCAAGCCCCGTGGTGATCACGACGGCTCCGCCGCCGGAGGGGACGGCGAACGCGTCGGGCATGTCGGTCTCGACGAGCACGACTCCGCCCGATTCCCGTGCCTCGGCCCCGAACTCGGATGCAATGGACGATCCCACGACTACACGTCGAACATGTTGTGTCACTTCGAGAATTCGCCACAGAATCCATGAGGCGATACCGACGCCCAGCGCTACCGGTGCGATCTCGCCCGACGCCAGCAGCACCGCCGCGAGTGCTGCCATCGACGACATCACGGCGAAGGCGGTGACCACGGACAGTAGGGGAAACAGGACGACGGCGGTCTGCGGGTTCAGTCGCCGGTCGATGTGCTCGGATCCGAATCGGAGACCGATCGACAGCAACCACGGTAGGGCCGCGACGACCAGCATGAGGGTCATGGCCGAGTCTCGTCGGCCTTCGCCAACAGGCTGCGCAGCGTCGCCTCGTCCTCGGGGTCGAGTGCGGCCACGAAGTTGGCGAGCACGTCGGCGCGCTCGGGTCTCGCGCCGAGTTCGGTGCGCATCCGCATTGCGGCGCGCAGCGCGGGGATCTCGCGAACCGGGGCGTTGAGGGTGTAGACGAACGAGCGCCCTCGTCGCTCGCGGTCGACGAGGCCTTTGCCGTGTAGTCGCACCAGTGCGGTCATGACGGTGGTGTGGGCGAGTTCGGATCCGAGGTGCTCGCGGGCCTGGGCCACCGAGAGCTCCGTGTGCTCGCCGAGCAACTCGAGGATCGACTCCTCCAACTGTCCGGACGCTCTACGCACTGCGATTCCTCACTCGGGTCGGTTAAGTCGAGGATAGGCCACGTCCGGCGTCTTCGGCGCATGAATGTATCGATTGTCTAGCGGACGGCATGATTATGTAATACCCTGGCACTATCAGCCCACCACCTCGAGGACCAGCCATGAGCGTCGAAGGCAATACCCGCGCGATAGAGAAGACCGTCGTCACCGACTTCAGCGACCGCATGAGCTACGGCTCGTACCTGGACCTCGACACTCTGCTCAGCGCGCAGAAGCCGGTGAGCACCCCCGAGCATCACGACGAACTGCTGTTCATCATTCAGCACCAGACCACCGAACTGTGGCTCAAGCTGGTGCTGCACGAGACCCTGGCCGCGCGGGCAGCTCTCGATGCCGACGACATCGGAACCGCACTGAAATGCGTTGCGAGGGTCAAGCACATCCAGAAGACGCTGACCGAGCAGTGGTCGGTGTTGGCGACGCTCACCCCGACGGAGTACTCGCAGTTCCGTGACTTCCTGGGCAACTCGTCGGGCTTTCAGTCGTATCAGTATCGGGCGGTGGAGTTCGTGCTCGGCAACAAGAATGCGGGCATGCTGAAGGTCTTCGATTCTGATCCAGTTGCGCACCAATTGCTTTCGACGCTGCTGCACGAGCCAAGCCTGTACGACGCCTTCTGGCAGTCGCTGGCCCGGCAAGGCTACGACGTGCCGGCATCGGCCCTGAATCGCGACTTCACCACGGCGTACACGTTCAACGAGGACCTGATGCCGCTGATCAAGTTCGTCTACGAGAACCATACCGAACACTGGGCGGTATACGAGGCCTTCGAGGAGTTCGTCGATCTGGAGGAGAACTTCCAGCTGTGGCGCTTCCGTCACATGAGGACGGTGCTCCGTACCATCGGAATGAAGAGCGGCACAGGAGGATCGAGTGGAGTCGGATTCTTGCAGAAGGCACTCGAACTGACCTTCTTTCCCGAATTGCTCGCAGTGAGAACGGAAATCGGACGATGATGGAACGCGCAGACGAACTCGACTCCCAGGATCCACTCCGCAGCTACCGCGACAAATTCCTCGGTAGCGACGACCCGTCGATCACGGCGTACCTCGACGGAAACTCGCTGGGCCGGCCCACCAAGGCAAGCGTCGAACGGATCAACACCTTCATGACCGACGCCTGGGGTGGACGCCTCATCCGCGGTTGGGACGAGCAGTGGTTCGATCTCCCCGTCACCATCGGCGACGCCCTGGCTGCCGCAACTTTGGGGGCAGGGCCAGGGCAAACCACCATCGGCGATTCGACGACGGTGTTGCTGTACAAACTGGCGCGAGCGGCTATCGCCATGCGGCCGGGCCGCACCGAGATCGTCATCGACCGCGACAACTTCCCGACCGATCGATACCTGCTCGAAGGCATTGCGGCAGAGCTGAATATGACCCTGCGATGGATCGAGACGGACCGTCGCGGTGGCGTCACGCCGGAACAGCTCGCCGAGGTGGTGGGGGAGAACACTGCCTTGGTGGTGATCACCCACGTCGCCTACCGTTCCGGCTTCCTGGTCGACGTCGCCGAGACGACGCGCATCACGCATGCTGCCGGAGCACTGATGCTGCTGGATGTGTGCCATTCCGTCGGCTCGGTGCCTATGGAATTCGATTCCTGGGGAGTGGACCTGGCCGTCGGGTGTACGTACAAGTACCTCAACGGCGGTCCCGGATCGCCGGCGTTCGCGTACGTGCGAAGCGATCTTCAGGGCGATTTCGTCCAGCCGATCTGGGGCTGGATGGGCCGCGCCGATCCGTTCGAGATGGCGCAGGGTTACGTTCCGGCACAGGGTATTCGACGCGTCATCAGCGGCACGCCGTCGGTGCTCGGGATGATCGCGATGCAGGACACCATCGAGATGATCGCCGAGGTGGGGATGGACGCGATACGCGCGAAGTCCGTCGCGCTGACCGAATACGCCCTCGAGCTCGTCCGAGAGATGTTGGTGCCGTTGGGCGTGGAAATCGCCTCACCCGAGGATTCTGCGCGACGCGGCGGGCACGTCACCATCGACCATCCCGAGTTCAAGGCGATCACCGCTCGTCTGTGGGAGCAGGGTGTCATTCCGGATTACCGTGCGCCGCAGGGCATTCGACTGGGGTTGAGTCCACTCAGTACCTCGTACCGTGAGGTGTATCTGGGGATCGTGGCGATCCGTGACGAACTCCGCGCTTAGCACCGCCGGGGCGATTCTCGACGACTTCGACTCTCGTCCGGGAAGCGCCACCTCGTTGGTGCGCACGGTGCTCGGAGCCTACGTTCGTCCTCTGGGAGGTTGGTTCGCCATAGCCGATTTCGTCGTCTGGATGGACGCGCTCGGTGTGCCGCCGGAGAGCACCCGCATCGCGGTGACCAGGTTGAAGAAGAAGGGTGTCGTCGAATCCGGTAATCGTGAGGGCCGCACCGGCTATCGCATCACCGATCAGGCCGACGCCATGTTCGCGCGCGGCGATGGTCGGATCTTCGGATTCCGGCGGATGGCCGACGGCGATCCGTTTCGGCTCATCTCGTTCACCATCCCCGAGACCCAACGCGCCGCGCGCCACCAGCTGAGGCGTCGACTCACCGGAATAGGTTGCGGCACAGTCTCACCCGGTTTGTGGATCGCGCCCGAATACCTCGCGGGTGAGGCAGGCGCCATCATCGACGCGTTGGAGTTGTCGGAGTACGTGACGAGTTTCGTCGCCTCCGAGGTAGCGCCACCCGCCTCACTGCGTGAGAGCGCCGCGCAGTGGTGGGACCTGGCGGGCATCGCCGATCGGCATCGAGCATTCCTGGCCACCTACGACGCCGAGGTCCCGGCCGGCGACCCTCGCGACGCGTTCGTCACGTTCGTGCCGCTGCTCGACGAGTGGCGTGTCATCCCCTACGTCGACCCGGGTCTTCCTCCGTGTATGACGCCGGAGGACTGGCCGGGGACCCGGGCCGTCGCGACGTTCGACGCGGCGCGTGAGCGCTACCTGGAGATCAGTCGGGCATGGGTCGATACGACGGTTCGCGCTTCTTGATGTACGAGATGACGCGGTACGTGATGGGCAGGACGAGGATCTCGACGAGTGTCTTCCACAGGAATCCGACGATGACGTAGTTGATGAAGTCGGTCCATGTGCTGATGCCGATGACGCCGGCGGCGATGGCGCAGAAGATCAGCGTGTCGAAGAATTCGCCGACGACGGTCGAGCCGATCAGGCGCGCCCACAGGTGCTTTTCCTTGGTGCGTTCCTTGATCTTGACCAGCACGTAGGAATTGAGCAGCTGGCCGACGGCAAAGCCGGCGAGACCGGCGAGAACCAGTCGGGGGACGACACCGACGACGGTTTCGAGTGCCTCTTGGTTCTCGTAGAACGATGCGGCGGGAAGTTCGATGGCGATCCAGAAGCACACCGAGGTGAGTATCAGGGAGCCGAAACCGAGGTAGATCGCGCGGCGAGCGGCTTTGAAGCCGTAGACCTCGCTGAGGACGTCGCCGAGGATGTAGGCGAGAGGGAACAGGAAGAATGCGCCGTCGGTGTTGATCGGCAGGATCTGCAGCGGTCCGAGCATGACTTCGGAGGAGGCGAAGAAGGCGACACCTTTGCTGGCGGCCACATTCGAGATCAGCAGCGTCGCCACGAAAAGCGCGACGATGGTGGGGTAGTAGCCCCGGCTGATGTGAGCGAACGTGGCCTGCCCAGACTCGGTGCCGCCGTTGGCGGCGGTGGGTTCGGTAGTAGTCACCGCTCGATCCAAGCACCGAGACGCCGATGGGCGCGAATCCCGGGTGAGGGATGCGCGCCCATCGAGGCGGATTACAGGTCAGGCGACGCGGCCACCCACGGTGACGCGGTAGGCGTAGGTTCCGGCGATGATCGTGATCGGGATGGAGGCCAGCAGACCGACCAAGAACAGAAGAGCGCCGACGATGTTGATGCCGACCAGGGCGAGCGCGAGAACGAAGAGGGTCCCACCGTTGGACGCGATCGCCTGAGCGCTGGCTTTGATGGCAGGGATCGGCTCGTCGCCGCGATCGATGACGAACTGGAAGGTCCACCACGTGAAGAACGTGATCACGATGCCGGGGATGATCAGCAGGACGAAGCCGATGCTGGTTGCGATTCCGACGAGGACACCGGCGATGACGACGGACACGACGTTGCCGAACTGGAAGAAAGACCCGAAAGCGGGCTTGATCCCGTCCACCTCGTGCAGAGCGCCGCGGACGAGTGCCGCCTGAATGAGGAGCGCGACGACTCCGACGATGACACTGAAGATCAAGCCGAGGACGAAGTTGTCGGAGCTCAACACGACGTTCAGGACGCCCTGGATGATCGCGGCGATCAGGACGATGCCGACCCAGACGAGGGCGTTGTCCTTGAACTTGTTGAAGGCGTAGCCGATGGCCGTTCCCACGGACAGCTGCGTCGGCATAGGTGACTCACCGAACGCCGGAGGCGGTGGATAGTTGCCCTGCGGGGGCGGTGGGTAGTTACCTGGGGGTGGGTAGTTGCCCTGCGGGGGAGGCGGGTAGTTCCCGGGCGGCGGGTAGTTGCCCTGCGCGGGTGGTGGGTAGTTGCCCTGGGGAGGTGGTGGATAGCCGCCCTGCGGCGGGGGATAGCCACCGGGGTTCTGTGGATCCTTGTCGGGGTCGTAGCCGCCTGAGGTCATTGTGTCCTTCTCCCTCGGGAAGAGTTGTCGCGGCTACTGTACGTCCGATTGCTCCCGAGTTGGGCCCTGTCGCGTTGCAACGTGATCTCGATCGGTTCGTAGTTCAGAGATTCGCGGGGTCGAACACCCACGGTTCGCGGGGTACCTGCGTCGGCTTCCACAGCTCCAGCAGTTCCTCGGCGTTCTTCGCATTCGGCCATCCGAGGGAGGCGGTGATGAGCGCCCACGCATCGGGTCGTTCGCGCAGCGTCACTGCACCGTCCCGTTTGGCCAGACGCTTGCCTTCGAGGTTCAACGCGAGGGGTACGTGGACGTAGGTTGCGGGGGTGAGGCCGAGGATCTGAGCCAGATATCCCTGCCGCGGGGCGGAGGTGAGGAGGTCGTCGCCGCGCACGATCTGGTCGACGCCTTGCGCGCCATCGTCGACGACGACGGCGAGATTGTAGGCGGGCACACCGTCGGATCGGCGAAGGACGAAGTCGTCCACCTGGCCTCGGAAGAGGCCGTGCAGCTGATCGACGACGGTGAATTCGGTTATCTGCGAACGTAATCGAATGGCCGGTGGTCGGTCCTTCGCTGCCTTTTGGTCTGCGGTGAGATCGCGGCAGGTGCCAGGATAAGCCCCGTCGGGCGCATGTGGCGCGGATGCGGCTTGTTGGATTTCCCGACGCGTGCAGAAGCACTCGTAGGTCATGCCGGCTGCGGTGAGTGCCCGAATCGTGGCGTCGTAGATTTCCCGCCGCTCGGATTGCCGCATGATGGGCCCGTCCCAGTCGAGTCCGATGGCGGCGAGGTCGTCGAGTTGACGTTGCTCCGAGCCGGCTTTGACGCGATCGAGGTCTTCGACGCGCATGACGAATTTTCGTTCGGTGGAGCGGGCGAAAAGCCAGGCCAGTAATCCGGTGCGGAGATTCCCGAGATGCAAGTCGCCGGAGGGACTGGGAGCAAAGCGTCCGGCGGGCATGGAAGCAGCTTAGTTTCAGGTGGCTTGGAATTGGGATGATGGGCGGTGCCCGGCCACCGGTTGCCGAGATCGCCAGAGGCGGTCGAGCCGAGTCGATGTCGTACAAATAATCGGGGCTCGCCCTGCCGGGGTCACCGATCTTTGGGTCGGCGGCGTCGACTCGTCGCAGCTACCAACGTGCGGACGGAGCGAACACGCCGGCCGGGTCGACGGCGTGTCGGGCCGCCTCCAGTCGCTCCGATTCGGTTGTGCTCCATCCTGCCCGCACCAGATCCATCGACCCTGTGCCTGCGAGATTGAGAAATGCGCGGTCGGCGGAATCAGCCGTGAAACGCGAGAGGAGTTCGTCGAGTACGCGTGGTAGGTCCGCTGCAATGGCCGGCTCAGCAACCCCGATCAGATACAGGCAGAATGCGGCCGAACGTCCGCCCACCGAGCCGGGGGACCGCGGCGACCGATCCAAGGCACCGCCCATCAATCGCAATTCCACTGTTGCGACGGGCAGGTCGGCGGCGGACAGGACCGCGTCGATTGTTTTTTCGGTCATCGTCGACAACAGCAATCCGCGCTCGATCACCGGCAACGGTTCGACAGGGTCCATGTGAATTAAGGCCAACGCTGTCATCGGCATGGTGGCCACCGTGTCGATGATGGGTTCGGTGATCGAGCGCATCGGCGCGAGCAGTTCCTGGCCGCGTTCGGCGGATCCGACGTGGGCGTACCGCAGGTGTAGGACGGTGCGGCCACGAAGCTCTACCGCGAGGGCGGGGTCCGGCGGCAAATGCAGGAGAGCGATCGATGTCGAGACGGATTCCGGCACAGCCTGTACCCAGGTCCGCCATGCGTGAAGAACGGTGGGGGCGTCCTCGAGATCGAAGAACATGCCACCGCCGAACACGGTGTGCATCGGCAGCAGATCGATCACCATTTCGGTCACGATGCCGAACCCGCCGCCACCCCCGCCCCGCAGCGCCCAGAACAACTCGCCGTCCGTCTGTTCGTCGATCATCGTGATTCGACCTGCGGCAGTGACGATCTGGAACGAATGCACCAGGTCGGCGGCGAATCCGATGGTTCGCCCCAGCGGACTCAGCCCACCGCCGAGGGTGTACCCCACTGCTCCCGCACCGGTGGACGACCCGGACGGTGCACCGAGATCGAACACCGCGGCGGCGTCGAGTACCTGCTGCCACCGGACACCGGCACCGACGGTCGCCGTGCGCGCAGCGGCATCGATGTGTACGTCGCTCAACCGTCGGGTGGAGATCATGATCGACGTGTCGTCCGTCGCGCGGGCACCGTGGCCGGTGGCTTTGACGGCCACTCCGTAATCGGCGGCTGCCGCGACTCGAACCGCCGCAGCAACATCGCCGGCATCGGCGGCGACGACCACTGCGGCCGGTGAATGAGCCACGGCGACATTGAATCCGGCCACCTCGCCGTCGTATTCCGCGGAACCCGGACCCCACACCGACCCCCGTGTGGCGCGGTCCAACAGGTCGGTGATCGAGGTGCTGTCGGCGAATGTCATGTGTTCCTTCTCGTCGTATCGGGGCCGGAATGTCGTTCGTCCTCTTTCGTTGTACCGCAACGCGTTCGACAACCGCGACCGGCTGGTGGTGTACGACGACTGCTCGCTGGGAGGTGCGGTCGGTGCATCGGCGAGGGCGGGGACATGCCGTCGATTCGCGCCGCATCGTCTTTCACCAGTGCGAACGCGAGGTACGCATCTGCGCCGTGGACGGTAGTCCGCCGGCGGGCCCACCTGAAGCGCGATTCGCATGTTCGATGGCGACACACGAAAATTCGACGGCTTCGTAACCCGACACGATGACCACGAGGTGGGGTATCCAAATTCCGAATGTCAGTGGAACGAAATATCGATGCGGCGATGGGATTTTTCTCGGGATGCTCAGAGCTGTAGCGACTGTCGAATACACACCCGCACATCTCGAGAACAGGACACGACCATGACGACACACTTCTGGCCCGACGGAGCGCGATTGGCGGTCACCGTTTCGATGCAGTTCGAGGCAGGCGGGCAACCGATCAGCGGCGCCGGCGGTCCCATCACCGAGCCGGTGCTTCCCGGATTCCCCGACCTGGGGCAGAACAGCTTCTACGAATACGGCGCCCGCGAAGGCGTACCGAGGATCCTGGACCTGCTGGACAAGCACTCGATTCCGATGACGTCGTTCATGATCGGCGATGCGGTGCGGCGCCACCCGAAGATCGCGGCCGAGATCGTGGCCCGCGGGCACGAGGCGGGCGCACACGGGCGGCGATGGGAGCGGCAGTACCAACTTTCCCGCGACGAGGAAGCTGCATGGATCGCGGACAGCGTCACCGCAATCGAAGAGGTCACCGGAACGCGGCCCACCGGGTACAACAACTACTGGATTCGGCCCAGTGTGAACACCTTGGAAGTACTGCAGGAGAAGGGTTTTCGGTATCACATCGATGATCTGTCCGCGGACGAGCCGTTCCTGCAACGGATCAACGGTGAGCCGTTCGCGACGGTGCCGTACTCGGTACACCTCAACGACATCGCCAGCTTCGACTTCCCCGGCTTTTCCCCTGCCGATTACGAGCAGCAACTGGTCGACGAGTTCGACCAGCTCTATGCCGAAGGCGCGCACCGGCGCACGATGATGGTCATCGGCCTCCACGACCGACTCTCGGGCCACGCCTCGCGCGTGCGGGTACTCGACCGAGTCTTCACCCGTCTTCGCGAGCGCGGCGACGTCTGGTGGGCGCGCAAGGACCAGATCGCGCAATGGGCGCTCGATCACCCGGACACCGCGACCTGGGTCGACCGCGATCCGGCACCGATCAGCGGCCTCCCCGGCCGCAGCCACTGACCACCGATACCAAGGAACTTCGCACAATGGACCACGGACAACGAATTCTCCGCGACGCCCACTTCAACCGGGGCACCGCATTCACAGGCGAACAACGACACGCACTCGGATTGACGGGGCGACTTCCCGCCTCGATCGAGTCCCTGCACGAGCAAGCTGCGAGATCGTATCGGCAGCTGATCGAGCAACCCGACAACCTGGCCAAATACGTGTATCTCAATGCATTACACGACCGTAACGAAACCCTGTACTTTCGACTCCTCACCGATCACCTCGCCGAACTGCTGCCCGTGGTCTACGACCCGACCATCGGCGACGCCATCGAACAATGGAGCCACGAGTACCGTAGATCGCGGGCAGTGTATCTGTCCGTCGACCACATCGACGACGTCCGCGCGTCGTTCGGGACACTGGGCCTGGGCCCAGACGATGTCGACCTCATGGTGTGTTCCGACGCCGAGGAGATCTTGGGTATCGGCGACTGGGGCGTCAACGGCACCGATATCGCGGTCGGCAAACTCGCTATCTACACCGCCGCTGCGGGTATCGATCCCGCCCGTGTCATTGCCATCAATCTCGATGTGGGAACGGACAACCGAGCGTTGCTGGACGACCCCGGCTACCTCGGCAACCGGCACGAACGAGTCCGCGGCACGAAGTACGACGAGCTGATCGAGACGTACCTCGACGTCGCAAGCGAGTTGTTCCCGAACGCCTTGCTGCATTTCGAGGATTTCGGACCGTCGAATGCCCGGCGGATCCTGACCGAGCACGGTGAGAAGTACCGGATCTTCAACGACGACATGCAGGGCACCGGTGCCATTGTCATGGCCGCTGTGATGTCCGGGATGAAGGTCACCGGCCAGAATTTCGCCGACCAACGGCTCGTCGTGTTCGGCGCGGGTACGGCGGGAACGGGTATGGCCGATCAGATTTCGGCGGCCATGGTCGCCGACGGCCTGACGCTCGAGCAGGCGCGATCACGGGTGTGGTTGATCGACATCAACGGACTGATCACCGACGACATGACGGATCTTCCCGACTACCAGCAGCCCTATGCCAGGCCGGCCGGGGAGATGTCCGACGGCGGCGCGGCGATGGACCTGTTGTCCGTCGTCGAGGCGGTGCGCCCCACCATCCTCATCGGAACCTCCACCGTCGCAGGGGCATTCACCGAGGACGTGATCCGTGCCCTGTGCGCGGGGGTGAAGCGCCCAATCCTGCTCCCTCTGTCGAACCCGACGAGTCGCATCGAGGTGTCGCCGGGCGATGCCCTCGTGTGGTCCGACGGTGCTGCGCTGGTGGCGACCGGGATTCCGGCCGATCCGGTGGAACACGGCGGTGTCACCTACCAGATCGGGCAGGGCAACAACGCCCTGCTCTATCCCGGACTCGGGTTGGGCATCATCGTCTCCGGTGCGTCGCGAGTCACCGACGCAATGCTCCTCGCGGCCGCGAACGCCGTGGCCGGACAGGTCGATGTCAGTGCGGCAGGTGCCTCGCTGCTCCCGCCGGTAGACGACCTGCGCGCGTCGTCGGCGATCGTCGCTGCCGCAGTGGCCCGCGCCGCAGCCGAGGAGGGCGTGGCGACGAAGACCCACCATGACATCGACGCTGCTGTGCACGAGGCGATGTGGACACCCGAGTACGGACCGTTCGATGTCGAGAACTACCGCGAGGCCGGCCGGTGAGCAACCAGGGTGAGCAGTCGGTTCCCACGGTGTCGGATGTGCCCGTCGGGATAAACGCGACCGGCACACGCAGCGAGAGCGATTCGATGGGCAGTATCGAGGTGCCTGCCGACAGGTACTGGGGTGCGCAGACGCAACGGTCGTTGCTGCATTTCTCTATCGGAGACGACCGCATGCCGAAGGCGGTCTATCACGCGTACGGGCACGTGAAGAAGGCGGCAGCGATTGTCAACGGAGATGCGGGCCGGTTGGAGACGTGGCGACGCGAACTCATCGTGAGTGTGACCGACGAGGTGATCGACGGCCGCCTCGACGAACATTTTCCGCTGTTCGTGTGGCAGACCGGTTCGGGCACCCAATCGAACATGAACGTCAACGAGGTCATCGGCAACAGGTGCATTCAGCTCACCGGCGGGGAACTGGGATCGAAGACGCCGATACATCCCAACGACCACGTCAACATGGGGCAGTCGAGCAACGACACGTTCCCTACTGCGATGCATATCGCGACCGTCGCGGTCATCACCGATCGCCTGCTGCCGGCGGCGAATTCGTTGCTCCGGACGTTGGAAGAGAAGGCGCATGCGTGGCGCGGGGTGATCAAGATCGGACGAACGCACCTCGAGGACGCCGTCCCGCTCACAGTCGGCCAGGAGTGGTCCGGGTACGCAGCGCAACTGCACCAGGCACTGGACCGCGTGGACGCCGGCGTGAGAGGACTGTATTCCCTTGCGATGGGCGGCACCGCAGTCGGAACCGGGATGAACGCACCCGACGGGTTCGGCACCGATGTCGCCGCGCAGATCGCCGCGCAGACCGGTCGCCCGTATGTGTCGGCGGACAACAAGTTCGCCGCTCTCGGCGGGCTCGACGCGATGGTCGCAGCGAGCGCGGCACTGCGCTCGCTGGCCGTGGTGCTGATGAAGATCGCCAATGACATCCGGTGGTCGGCCTCGGGGCCGCGAGCCGGACTCGGCGAACTGATCTTGCCCGCCAACGAGCCCGGCAGTTCCATCATGCCCGGCAAGGTGAACCCCACCCAGTGCGAGGCAATGGTGATGGTGTGCATTCAGGTGATCGCCGACGACACCGCCGTGGCGTTCGCCGGTTCGCAGGGCAACTTCGAGCTCAACGCGATGCGCCCGATCATCATCGACAACGTGCTCCATTCGGCCTCGATTCTCGGCGACATGTGCGCAAAGTTCACCGAATATTGCGTCAGTGGGACCGAATTGAACCGCGACACCATCGCGGGGTACGTCGACCGGTCGCTGATGCTCGTCACCGCACTCTCGCTCGTGATCGGGTACGAGAAGGCAGGTGCGATCGCGCACCGGGCTCTGGCCGACGACAGCACGCTACGCGACGCAGCTCTGGCCACCGGGTTCGTCGCGGGCGACGACTTCGATCGGATCGTGGACCCGGCCAAGATGATAGGTATCGAGATTTCCGATGGCAGCGAGTGAAAGTATCGATTGTTCGATGGTCGCACTCTTGCTTGACTGAATTCCGAACGCACACCACAACGAAAGGATCTCCTCGATGCGCGTACTTCTGGTCAGTGGAGCCTCGGGAATCGGCCGGTCGATCGCGTCGGCCGTTCTCGACGGCGGCGGCGAAGTCATCCTCGCTGGGCGACAACGTGATTCACTCGATGCTGCAGTCTCGGAACTGGGATCGAGAGCGAGTGCGGTGACGATCGACCTCGGGGACGAATTGTCCATCACGCAGGCAGCGGCAGAAATCGGTCCGGTCGACCACATCGTCAGTCTCGCAGCCGATCACGCCAACGGGCCGGTCGCGGAACTGGGTGCCGATGCTATACGAAAGGCGTTCGACGCCAAAGTGATCGGCCCGATCCTGTTGGCCAAGCACCTCGCGCCGCTGGTGCGAGAGGGGGGTTCGTTCCTGTTCTTCTCCGGCGTCGCCGCTTGGAAACCTGCGCCCGGCCTGTCGGTGATGGCGACGACGAACGGGGCGGTGGCGTTCCTGACCGAGGCGCTCGCGGTCGAACTTGCACCCGTCCGCGTCAACGCCCTGTCACCCGGGATCGTGGATTCGGGGGCCTGGGACTCGATGGGACAGGAGAAGGACGCACTGTTCGCGGATACGGCGCGCACCAACCCTGCCCGCAGAGTCGGCCGACCGTCCGACATCGCTAGCGCTGCAGTGTCTTTGCTGACGAACACCTTCGTCACCGGCGTCACCCTGCACGTCGACGGGGGAGGGCGGTTGGCATGAAACTCCTCACGGCAATGGCTGCAGTGATGGCCGTGACGCTGCCACTGGTGGCGTGTTCCCCAAGTACAACGGGCAACGACGCGACGACCAGTGACCGGCCTCTGGTGGATTCTGCGCCCGACCTGGTCGCACCGGGCACGGTGAACGTCGGCGACGCACCGGTCACGGACCGAACCCGTGAGGTCGTTCGTATCGCGCAGACGCTGTACACGTTCTGGAACACCGGCGACACCGCGTACCTCGACCGAGCAGTGGACCCCGGCTTCGTCGACAACACTCTGCCGCCGGGACGCCCGCAGGGCCCGGCCGGACCCGTCGCGGCGTCGGACACGTTCCGCGCTGCGGTGCCCGACCTGACGTGCGAGCTCGCCGATCTGTACATCACCGGTGACACCTTCACCGCGCGGTTGATCTTTCGGGGTCATTTCACCGGCACCTACGACGGCCGCACCGGAACCGGACAACCGATCGACTTCGGGGCGATCGACATCCAGCACGTCGGCGATGCTCGCATCGACGCGGACTGGCACCTCGAAGACAACCTCACCTTCCTCCAACAAGCCGGGCTCGTCGCGGTCGGCTGACCGAACCCGGCACCACAGAATATTCAACGAAAGGTACCGAAGAATGAGCATCGACCCGCGGATCAGAATGGCCGCAGGCATCCTCATGGCTGTCATCTCGTACGTCGTCGCCGTCACGAACTTCATCGACGGAGACATCAGATCCGGCGTGATCCTCACGCTGATCGGCATCTTCTTCAGCACGGTGCTCGTGCAGACGACAAGCCGCTACCTGAAGAGGGATTCCGGCTAGCAGCGCCGGACACTCCTCGTCGCTTACCCTCGACCGATGCCGACCCTGCGAGCCCTCGAATGCTTTGTCGCTGTCGTGGACGCCGGTTCCGTCACCGCCGGGGCAGCGCAGTTGCATCTATCGCAACCTGCGTTGTCACATCAGCTCTCGTCGTTGGAAACGGAAATCGGCACCCCGCTGCTGGACCGGCTCCCGCGCGGGGTGCGGCCGACCCCCGCGGGACGGGCGTTGCTCGACGATGCGCGAGCCGCGCTGGCAGTGGCCGACCGCATCGCGCGGACCGGCCGAGCGCTGGCGGAGGGACGCGAAGGCCGACTACGAGTCGCGTGCGCCGAGAGCATGACCGTTCCGTTGCTCGCGCCCACTCTGCGAAAATGGACGAGAAAATACCCCCACATCGGACTGGATCTCACCGAGTACACCAGCGCTGACGCGATGGTGGACTCGCTCTCGAACGGCGACATCGACCTCGCGGTCGGTCCGGCACCGACGGACTTCACCGGCGTCTCACACGAGATCGGAACGGAAGACGTCGTCACGGTGATTCCGGAGGGGCTCGATCTCGCCGACAAGCCTGCCATTTCATGGGACGACCTCGCAGGCAGACCGATCGTGCACTATCACCCGTCGAACGGTCTACGCGGTTGGTTCGACTCCGTCGCGACAGCCCACGGCGTCGAGCTCGATGCTGTCACTCATACCCGAAGTGCCACCACGGCAGCCCAACTCGCTCACGCGGGCCTTGGAATCGCACTCGTCCCGACCACCGCACTGCCTTCGCGGTTCGCCGGCATCGTCACACCGTTGCGGCCACCGCTGCGGCGAACGGTAGTCGTGATGACCGGGGCACGAACCGACACCCTGAGCCGGCGGTTCGTCGACGACCTGGTGGCCCGAGGTATGGGTGCGCGGCGCCACTGACCACACCACATCGAACACGTAGAAGGACAACCATGACCATCGAAGCCCCGAGACACTCCATCGACACCGCCCCCTACCGGCTTGCCGAGACCTTCCATCGGTCGCTCACCACGAAAGACTGGCCGCTGCTCCGCAGCATCATGACCGCCGAGGTGACATGGTCGCTGCCGGGCGAGAACGCCATCTCCGGGCATGCAGAAGGAATCTACGCCGTGATCGACAGAGCGGACCTCATCGCGAGCTACGGAGTCACTTTCACCCTCGAACACATCCTGCTCAGTCGAACGAACTTCGCACTCGCACTTCACAACACGGCAACTCGCAGCGACGCCGTCCTCGACGAGTATCTCTCGACGGTGTGCTCGGTGGACGACGGGCGCATCACACGTATCGAAACGTTCCTCTCCGATGTCGAGGGTATGAACGCGTTCTTCGTGCCGCAGGCGCATCGACAATGAACGACCTCGAACAACTGAACACGACGGTGATCTCCGACTTCCGGGCCGATGGGGGGCACGTGCGCACCAATGAGTTCGGCTCGGATCCCCTCATCCTGCACACGACCGGCGCGCGAACCGGTCGCATCCACCTCCCTCCGCTACGCTGCATCACCGAGCACGGTCACTGGTTCGTGATTTGATCGTTCTTCGGCGACGCCCCAAGTCCCTGCCCTGGGCCCGGTTCGCACCGGCCAGGCGTGGCTCGATTGATCCGCAATCCGAGTGGGTCCAAGCGGGTACGACCGACGGCGAGGATGCAGCTCAGCGGACCCAGTCACTGGCTGTGACTGGAGCCTGTTCGTCAGACCGTCCGAACGTTGCATCTCGGCGTACTACCTACTTAGTGGAGGCAATGACCGTGACAAATCTTCCCGCGGTACCTGTGCAGCTGGCGTCGTGGCCGACGCCACTCGAGCCCGCCCCCCGTCTGGCCGAGGCCATCGGTCTAGGTGCGGGCGACTTATGGCTCAAACGCGACGACCTCACCGGACTTGCCGGGGGTGGCAACAAAATTCGGAAACTGGAGTGGACGCTCGCCGCTGCCCTCGCCGACGGCGCCGACATCATCGTCACCCCCGGCGCGCCTCAATCCAACCATGCCCGGCTCACGGCAGCAGCAGCTGCACGGGTCGGCCTCGACGCGGTGCTGGTGTTTCCCGGAAACAAGCCCGAAGGTGCGCCGGCCGGAAATCTTCTGCTCGATGCGATGTTGGGGGCAGAGATCGTCTGGGCGGGGGACACCGGATCGGATGCGTCCGTCGTCGATGTCGTCGAGGCAGTGGTCCAGCGGTTGCGTTCACAGCAGCGGCGGCCTGCTCTCATCCCATTCGGTGGGTCCAATGCCGTTGGTGCACATGGGTATCGACTCGCGGGCGTCGAGCTGCTTGGACAATTGTCGTCCACCGATGTCGTGGTCTGCGCAGTGGGATCGGGAGGCACGATGGCCGGTCTCGTCGCCGGACTCGGGGTGAATCGGGTACTCGGCGTCCATACCGGCGCGGTAGCGGATCCGCGGGCGACTGTCGGTCGATTGCTGTGCGAGATGGGAGAGGAGGTGGACCCGGAGTCGCTACGTATCCGTATGGACCAGGTGGGTGATGGTTACGAATCCCTCACAGACAGTGCGCATTCGGCGTTGATCACCGCTGCGCAGGCGGGTGGAATCATTCTCGACCCGGTGTACACCGCTCGGGCGTTCGCCGGTCTCACCGCCGAGGTCGCGCAAGGGCACCTCAGGCCCGGCACTTCAGTGGTATTCCTGGCCAGTGGCGGACTACCAGGACTGTTCGGCCACGAGGGTGTGCGGTCCGCGGACTGGACATGATGATCCCGGCCCGATGCGCCCACAGTCGCCGCTCGCCGGCTTCCACGGCGGGTATGACCGCATCAGGTTGTCGCTGCGGGCACCAGTGCGCACGGCGGGCACGGGTGCGGTGCGGAAACTGTAGTTTGCGCACCGTCTTGGGATTCGCCGTGCGGTTCACGTCGCTTGACCTCATTCATCCTGGATAATTGCTGCGTTATGTCCCGCACGGGAAACGTCACCACCTCAACGTCCAACTACGAATCTCGCCTCAACAGGAAGTTCCAACGCAACAACGTCTCCCACCGCCACCGAAGATCCCGCCGCCAACTCCACCTTCACCATCGCTGATCCCACGGTCACGTCGGCGATGCTGCGAAATCCGGTAGGCCGCAAATCCGAAACAACCCCACGAATCCCGCTGTCATTCAACGCAATCAACTCATGTCGTATCAGTAACACGGCAGACCCGGGCGGAAGTGAAACCCCTTCGACCTCCAACTCACCCAACTCGGAGCGATGCATCCCAACCCCATCCCACTGACCCTCGATTTCGTTCATCCCACCCATCAGTCGCGACACCGCCAGCGTGCTCGGTCGCGTGTAGGCCGTCGCGATATCGGAGTGATGCTCGAGTCGACCGTCGATGAGCACCGCCACCGAATCGGCCAGCACGGCCGCTTCCTGCTGATCATGGGTGACGAGCAGCAGAGTCTGATCCAGCGTCGAGCGCAATTCGCGGACCAGGTCGTGCATCTCGGTGCGCAACACCGGGTCCAGGGCACTGAAGGGCTCGTCCAACAACAACACTCGCGGTGAACCGGCAAGTGAACGCGCCAACGCCACCCGCTGGGCCTGACCGCCCGATACCTCGGACACTGCTCGATCTCCGATGTCACCGAGATGCACCAGGTCGAGGTACTCCCGGGCCCGCTCGCGCGAACGCTTGCGACTCTCCCCGGCAGCGCGGTAGGCGAAGCCGATGTTGTCCAGCACGCTCATGTGCGGGAACAACATCGGACGCTGGAACACCATCCCCACTCCGCGGTTCTCGGCCGCAACGTCGTTCACCTCGCGGCCGTCGATGCGCACCGTGCCGTCAGTGGGTGAATCCAGTCCCGCGATGAGGCGCAGCGCAGTGCTCTTACCCGAACCCGAGGGTCCGAGAATCGCCGTACACGACCCCGGCGGAACGGCCAGATCCAACGAATCCAGAGCCGCAACCGATTGACCGGCATGCACTTTCGTAAGCCCGTGAACGGACAGCTCGACGCTCATCGGACACTCCTACGACGCAACCGAGCGAGCATGAGTACCAACAGCAATGGCGGCACGACGGCGGCGACCGACAATGCAGCCACTACGGAATCATTGCCGTTGCCGGCAGCGAACGAGGCGACGAGAATGGGCACGGTGACCAGTCTTCCTCCCCCGATCAGCAGCGTGATCACGTAGTCGCTCCACGCTACGAGGAAGGCGAGCAACGCCGCACCCGCCAACGCAGGAGCCAGCAGCGGAATGCGAATTCGCCGCAGAATCATGGCGCTCGACGCACCGAGAGTGCGTGCCTCTTCTTCGTAGCCGATGTCGTACGCGCCGAACGCCACTCGCATCAGATACGTCGTATACGGAATCGCAGCGACGGTCAGCAGAGCGATCACCGCCACCGTGCTCGGAATGCGTGAGCGCAGCACCAGCACATCGAGTCCCAATGCGACGGCGAACGGGGGCAGGGCCAGCGGCGCGAAGAGAACTCCGGCCACAACAGCGGGGAAGCGCACGCTCCCGTTCACCAGAGCACGAGCAGCCAACGCGCCCAACGGCGTTGCGATGGCGGCGGCGGCGAGCGCGAGAAGTGTCGACCGCACGAATGCATCGACGCCCCCGGCATCGAAAGCGCTGCGGACGCCGTCGAATCCCCATTCCTGGGGAACCGAGCCGGGAAACGACCAGCGATTGCTGATGGCCCACAGGACAATCGGAACCAGGGGCAGCAGGAACCACACAACAAGCAGCGTTCGGCCGACGGACGGGAAGACCTTGTTCACTTCCACACCGCCGATCTGCGCAGGTAGTGCAGGGCCACCGCAGCCACGACCACCGTCAGTGCGGTGGCGATCGTCGCGGCAGCGGCCGCCTGCGGACGCGTTTCGAGGTCGATCGAGGTGAACAGGCGAATTGCCATCACCGACAACGGTTCCGGATAGGGTCGTCCCAGAATGCGGGCCACCTCGTAGGATCCGACGGTGTAGGCGAACGCGATGGCCGCCGACGCGATCAGCGCGGGCCGAGCCAACGGCAGAGTGACCAACCGCAGCCGTGCCCACCGGCCTGCACCCAAGGTTGCGGCCGTCTCGTCGAACGCGGCGACTCGGGTGGCGAGCGTCCCGGCTACGACGACGGCCACGAAAGCCGATTCCTTCCAGGCGTATTCGGCGACGACGGCGATCCACCACCGCCCGCCCACCAACTCCGGCCAGCCACCGTCGGTCATGCCGAGAATGCGCGGCAGCATGCCCGAGTCCGCCAACAGCAACGCCATCGCGGCGGCCCCGATCAGGTGCGGAACCGTGACGGTCACCCCGGCAGCGACGAGGGCGGCGCGTCCACCAGACAAAGCCGTGAGCGCCGCTGCCAGCCCGATCATCGCGGCCAGAGCCGTCGAGACCACGGCGATCGACAGCGTCACCGCCACCGAACGCCACAGATCACCGCCCAGAGCGGAGTACGCGTCCACCGACAGCTCAGGCGTTCCCACCAGCGGCATCAGTCCCAGGCTCTGCAACACGACGGTCCCGAGGCCGCCGCCGACGACGAGCACGACCAACACGACGGCAGGGAGCACCGCCAGCGAACCGCGCCAGCTCTTCGTGGGCGTGCTCACTGACCGGCGAGCACGCTTCGTCGCCAACCCTCGTCGAGCGGGGACACCCAGTCCGCCGACAGCTCGGGATGCGCGTTCTCCGAAAGATCCTCGTAGGACGGAAGAACCGTCGAACTCGGCAGGGACTCGAACTGCGTACGCGTCTCCGGCGTCAACCGGTCGAAGTCGAGCACGGTGAACTGGCCCCACACGTCCGGCGTCGATTTGGCGAGTTGCTGCTCCGGCGAGAGTGCGAGATTGGCAACCACCTGCGCCGCCGCCGACTTCCCCGACGTCGACGGAATGGCCAGGAAACTCGCATTCCCGACGGTTCCCTCGTCGAGAGTCAGGACGCGGGTCTCCGGGGGATAGGTGCCGTCGGCGACGAGTTGGGGGAGGGTCGCTGGGCCGTACGTCATGGTCATGTCCACCTGACCGCCGGCGTAGAGGGCGTCGAGCTCGGAGGAGGACTGCGGATACGTCGTGCCTTCGCGCCACAGTGACGGGGCGAGCTCGTTCAATTGATCGAACAGAGCCGGGGCGAGGCGGTCGTAGGAGTCCTGATCGAACAGCGCCGGAACCTCGTCGACGCCACCGGAGACGTTCACCAGCGCTTCACGCACGAATACCGAGCCGGTGAAGTCCGGGGGAGCGGGGTAGGTGAAGCGGCCCGGGTTCGCGCGGGCCCAGTCGAGCACGCCCTCGAACGTCGTCGGCGGATCCGGAATCGCTGCCGCGTTGTAGACGAGAGTGAATTGAGCTTTGTGCCAGGGTGATTCGCAGTTCTCGACCGGGGTGCCGAAGTCGTCGAGCAGCAGCGGATCCTCGGGGTCGGTGAATTCCATGTTCGGCAGATTCTGCGTCCACCCGCACAGCCACGCGCCCGCCTGCTTGCCGGTGCCGAAGTTCGCGCCGTTGACCCACACCAGGTCCACCTCGCCGTCGGTCACACCGGCCTGCCGCTCGGACAGGATGCGGTTGACGGCATCGGTGGTCGATTCCACCGGTACGCGTCGCAGCGTGACGCCTTCCTCGGCGGCGGCCGGGGTGAGAACGTCGTCGACGTAGGCGTTGCCCTGCTCGTCGCCGCCGTACATCCACAGCGACACCGTTTGCCCCTGGGCCTGCTCTTCGATCTCGGTCCACGGCAGTGCGTCGGCGACGGGGCCTTGCGAGTCCGGGGCAGCGCAGGCGGTGAGCAACAGCCCTGCGCTCGCTGCGATCGCCACTGCACACCGAACTGAGCGAAACTTCAACGTAGGGCCTCCTGGTCCACGGAAGCAGGCATCGACGACGCTGCTGCCTCCACCGTAATGGGTCGAATCCGACGTAACGGGAACACACTGGAGTGGTCGGGGACTTCCCTGTACGGACGTGCACGGGCGATCGACCGAAGAAAGGCGCGATGGTGAACCAAGACCGACCGGCCATAGAGAGCCGTCCGAGTCGCAGCGGGCGGCGAACGGCACTGAAGGTGGCCGCGGTCGTCGCCGTCGTCATCGCTGTGGTGATCGTGCTCGGGACCGTCGACCTGCCCGATCCGTCGTTCATCCGTGATCGGGTTGCGTCGGCTGGGGTTTGGGGCATCGCACTGTTCGTCGTGCTCTATGCCGTGCTGTCGGCCACCCCGTTTCCTGCCAGCACGTTGACCATTGCGTCGGGACTGCTGTTCGGGCTGGCGGTGGGCGCGGTCGTCGTGGTGTTCGCGGCGACGGCGGGCGCATATCTGGGGTACTGGGGCGCCCGGGCTCTGGGACGCGGTCAGGTGGCCCGCACCGAATGGGACAGGCTCCGCAGGCTCGACGCGATGCTCGGGCGTCGGGGATTGCTGTCGGTGTTGCTCGTGCGTCTGGTGCCGCTGCCCTTCTCCTTGGTCAACTACGCAGCCGGAGTCAGTGCGGTGGGGCAGCGTGACTACGTGCTGGGAACCATGGTCGGGATCGTGCCCGCCACCGTCGCGTACACCGCGCTCGGGGCCTACGGGACGTCGCCGCTGTCGTGGCCGTTCGCCATCGCGCTGCTTGCCGTGTTGGCGATCGCGGCCGGTTCGGCGCTGCTGGCCCGACGTCTCGGGCTCACCGGAGCTGCCGAATGATCGACAGCTTTCTGCGACGCCATCTCGAAGGCCCACTGGATCGCTGTGCCCGCGCCCTGGACCGTCCGGCGATCACCCCGGATCGCATCACCGCCGCCGGACTGGTACTGGGCCTCGGCAGCGCGCTGGCAGCCGGCCTGCAGTTCTGGCTGCTCGCGTTGGCATTGTGGATCGTTTCCCGCATCGCCGACGGCCTGGACGGACCCCTGGCCCGTAGGCGGGCGACACCAGGCGGGGCGGGCGGCTTTTTCGACATCACAGCCGATTTCGTGGTCTACGGCACCACGGTGGTGGGCGTCGCGGTGGGGGCCACGGCCGGATACGACGCCCCGTGGTGGCCGTTCCTGCTGGTGCTGTTGGCCTACTACATCAACGGCACCGCATTCCTGGCGTTCTCCTCGATTGCCGAACGCAACGGCCGCACCATCGACGACGGCCGCTCGCTGTCGTTCCTCGGGGGCCTGGCCGAGGGTGCGGAAACAATTGCGGTGCACAGTCTGTGGCTTCTGCTACCGGGAATCTCGTGGCAGATCGCGGTGGTCTGGGCGGCGGTGGTCGCGGTCAGCTCGGGTCAGCGAATCATCGCCGGGTACCGCGCCCTCTCATGATCCGCTCAATATTCGGGCCAGGTGCGCGATCGAGGTCGCTTCGAGGTCGGGTTCGGAGAAGTAGCTCGGGTATCGCGCCGCGTTGCGGTTGATCCACGCGGTGCTCATCCCGGCCCGGCCCGCGCCGTCGATGTCCCACGGGTGTACCGCGACGAGCATGGCGTCCTCGGCGGCGACGGCGCGCTCGGCCAGGACGTACCGGTAGGCATCGATATGCGGTTTCCAGTGGCCTGCCGCGTCGACCGACAGCATCGCGGCGAACCTGTCTGCGATGCCGGCCTTGCCCAGTAGCGCGCGGGCCACATCGGTGGACCCGTTGGACAGGGTGACCAACTCCGTTCCGGAGCGGGCGAGCTCGGTGATGCCCTCCACGACGTCGGGATGCACGTCGAGGTCGGTGAATCCGGTCATGATGTGGTCCACGGCGTCGTCGACCGGGCGGTCGAGGTCGATGCCGGACAGCATGTTCGGGAGGAGTCCGGAGCCGATGGCGGCGAACGACGAGGCCGTGCCTGCGGAGGTGAGCGCGAATCCGTCTCGAAGCAGCCCGGCGAACCACAGGTCGAACAGGTGCCCCGGCGCTCCGACGTCGGCGAATCGATCGAACATCGCCGACGTGTCGGACAATGTCTCGTTCACGTCGAACACGATGAGCCGAGGTGGACGTACGGGCAGGTGACTGCCTCCGGGTGAGGAATGCTCCTCGTGCGCACTGATGTTCACGGTCTCGCCTCATTTTCGTCGGAGTGAACTCGATCGGGTGGATGTGATGGTCGGCGAGTGATACCCACATCGACGGGTTCGACCCGTCGCCCCTTCCCGGCTCCGCGCAAAAGATGCGTCGGCCCGATCGTGGCTATCGTCGGTGGGACGGGCGCATTCCGAGCCTCGACACACACGACCCGAGGAGGGTTTCATCGCCACAGCGATATCCGGCATCGTCTCGGCACTGCGAGGTATCGCTGCGTCCACGCGTCCGGTGGACCCGCGAACGCGTGCGGCGCTGGACGAGCGGTGGGCCGCGCTTCCGGACGCGGTGCGCACTCCCGGGCAGACACTCGGTCGGCACGCAGTGGGGTGCGAGGGCACCCACGGGGTGTTTCCGAAATGCAATCTGACGTGCAGTCCGTGCTATCACAGCGCGGACGCGAACAAGGTGCGCGTCGATGGGGCACACACCCTCCGGGAAGTGGCCGCACAGATGAGATACCTGGCGACTCGGCGCGGACCGCGGGCGCACGCACAGCTCATCGGCGGAGAAGTGAGTCTGTTGGCCCCCGACGATCACGCTGCGGCCCTGCTGATCATGCGCGAACACGGCCGTGAGCCGATGTCGTTCACCCACGGCGATTTCGACTACGACTACCTTCGTGCTGTCGTCCTCGACGGCGACGGCGTGCCCCGTTTCGGGCGGGTGTCCTACGCCGCGCATTTCGACAAGCTGATGCGCGGTAGACGCGGTGTCCCCCGGCCGCGCAGCGAAGCCGAACTGCACCCCTACCGCCGCCGGTTCGCCGAGATGTTCGTGCGGTTGCGCCGTGAGCACGGTGTCTCGTCCTACCTTGCACACAACATGACGGTCACGCCGGACAACCTCGCCGAGGTCGGCGAGGTCACCGCCGAAGTGGTTGATATGGGCGGGTATTCGATGCTGTCGTTTCAGCCGGCGGCGTTCATCGGCGACGATCGGCGATGGCGTGGCGAGTATCGAGAGGTCGACATCGACACGGTCTGGGAGCAGATCGAATCCGGCCTGGGGCAGACGATCTCGCACGACGCGGTCCAATTCGGCGATCCACGCTGCAACAGGACGGCGCTCGGCTTCATGGTCGACGGCCGGTGGCTGCCGTTCGTCGACGTCGGGATCGAGGCGGAAGAGGCGGCTCGCGACAACTTCTTCACACATCTCGGCGGCGTGAACTTCGGGGGAACACCTCCGATTCTGCTCGCCTGCAAGCTCGTCCGGGTACTGGTGAGGTACCCACGTGGCGTCGTGGTCGCACTCCGCTGGGCGCGCAGTGTGGCACGCAGAAGTGGCGGCATCGGCACTCTCACTGTGGCGCTCGGACGCCGGCGGCTGCGGCCGGTGACGTTCGTTGTCCACCGATTCATGGATGCCGAGAATGTCGCTCCGGCATGGGAGTTGAGCAAGTCGGGGGTGCTGTCCGACGATCCGGTGCTGCTCGAGACGCAGGAACGACTTGCGGCGTGCACCTACTCCATGGCGCACCCGGAAACGGGCGAACTGGTACCGGCATGTGTCCAGCACTCGGTGCTCGACCCGCAGGAGAACGTGGAGCTGCGGCGTCTGCTTCCGCTGACCGTGGCCTCGTCCTCCGGCGGTTGCTGCCGTTGACCGTCTGAGCTGCGCGGGCGGGATGCCCGGCTTCCCGGAAACGGATCACGCCCTCCCGCGCCGCCGAAGCCACAGTCTTCGGACGGTGGCGACGGCCCCGAGTCCACGCGCTGCGAGAGGCGCGTCCAACTGGGATCGGACGTCGGCGATTGCGGCGTTCCACGGACCGTCGTTGTAGGTCGGGTACGGATGGGTGGCTCCGGCGAGGTCCCGCGTGCGCAACCCGTGCTTGACGGCCAGAACGAGCTCTCCGATGGTCTCCCCTGCGCGCGGACCGACGACGGTGGCACCGACGATCCGGCGTCGCCCGTCGAGTACGAGCGACGCCAGGCCGTCGGTGCGGTCCTCGGTGACGGCACGGTCGAGGTCGTCGTGCGTGACGGTCTGTACTCGCAACGCCGGGATTCGCCGCGCGGTACGGACATCGATGCCGACGGAAGCGATCTCCGGATCGGTGAAGGTCACCCGGGGCGCGGCGGCCACGTCGACCCGTCGTCGCAGTCCCAGAACGGCATTGGTGGATGCGAGCGACCCGTGCATCCCCGCGGTGTGTGTGAACTGGGGGTGACCGGTGAGATCACCCGCTGCCCGGATGCGGGGATTGGTGGTCGCGAGATGATCGTCGACCACCACGTATCCACGCCGGTCCACCGCGACGCCCGCAGCATCGAGACCGAGCCCCTCCGTGCGCGGGGTGCGTCCGACCGCCACGAGCACCCGGTCGAATTCAATTCTGTCGCCGGTATCGGTGACGGCGGTGGAGGCGTCGATCTCGACGACCTCCGTGCAGGTGCGGACGGTGACCCCGTCCGCTTCGAGGGCAGCGGCCACGATCGCGGACGCCGACTCGTCCTCACGCGGAAGGATGGTGTCCGCTCGGCCGACCACGGTGACCTCGGACCCGAGGCGGGCGAATGCCTGCGCCATCTCACAGCCGACGGCTCCGGCACCGATGATCAGCAGCCGTTCGGGCAGCTCCGTCAGGTCCCACAGGGTGTCGCTGGTGAGGTAGTCGATCGTCGCGAGACCGGGGATGGGAGGAATCGTCGGTTCCGCGCCGGTGGTGACGATGGCCTGCACGAAGCGCAGGGGCCGGCCGTCGACGGTGACGGCATCGGGTGCGGTGAACACGGCGTCGCCGTGCATGACGGTGACGCCGGCATCCGTCAGCGCCTGCGGTGAATCGATCGGGGCGATGTGGTCGATGGACCGGCGCACGTGCGCCATCACGCGGCCGAAATCCACGTGGGCAGAGCCGACATCCACCCCGAACCGGGAGGCCGAGCGCACGGTGGCCGCCGCCGACGCGGCCGCGATGAGCGCCTTGGACGGCACGCAGCCGGTCCACAGGCAGTCCCCGCCGGTGCGGGCTCGCTCGATCAGCACCACGGCGGCACCGAGATTCGCCGCGGTCTTCGCCGCGACGATGCCGGCGGTTCCGCCGCCGATCACCATCAGGTCGACGGTGCCCGGGTCGGTGCCGTCGAGTGGTGTCCTTCTCATGTGGTGTCCCCACCTGTCAGCCGATCGAGGAAACGGTGCATCTCGCGCACACTGGTCTGATCCGGCATCGTACGTACCGTCCACCGCGACAGAGCCGCGCTGATCTGCCCGAACTCGATCTCGGCGGCTCGGCACTTCTCGCACACCGCGAGATGAGCTTCGAGGCGTCGGATCTCCTCGGGTTCGAGCGGGGCGGCCGGGTCGGCGTCGAGATAGCGCTGGATGCGGCGTGCCGACCAGTGACAGGTCAGCATCATGCGAGCGGCCCTGATCATGAGGTTCCTTCCTCGGTGGCGGCGGCGAACGTGGGCTCGAGGTGTCGTCGTACTCGCTGGCGGGCACGACTGAGTCTCGACATGACCGTGCCGACGGGAACACCGAGTGCGCTCGCGGCTTCGGTGTAGGTGAGTTGGTCGACATCGATGAGCAGCAGGGCAGTGCGGAACTTGGGGCTCAGCGACTGCACGGCTCGCTCGAGATCGTCGGACAGGATCTGCGACATCACGGTGTCCTCTGTTCCCTGCGGTTCGACACCGAACGCGGGCCGAGTGGAGGTGAAATCGGCGAACTCGGCGACCGTGTCGGGCCGACGCCGGCGGTTCATGTTCATGTTCGTGTTGCGCAGAATGGTCAGCAACCATGCCCGCGGGTGTCGTCCGTCGAATCGGTCCACGCTGCGCCAGGCACGCACCAGAGTCTCCTGAACCAGGTCCTCCGCCTCGGACGGGCCGGTCAGGGTCGACGCGACGCGCAGAAGAACCTCGATCTCCGGCTCTACGTACAGGCGGAAACCCCGTGCCTGCTCGGCGGTCACGGGGCCACACTCGGGTTCTGGCACAGACCGGGAACCCTGCGACCGACTCGAAGTGTTCCCATGATCGGAAAGTGTTCCCTGTCCCTGATTACGACGAAGCGAGACTGCAGATGAAGAGACCGACGCCCTACACGATCTCGGCCCGCTTGTACGACGTGATCTCGTTCGAGTGGCCCGTCTACGGTGCCGGGCGGACGGCCGCGATAGCTGCGCTCGAGCTCCTCCCGGGCAGTCATGTGCTCGACATCGGGTGCGGTACCGGATTGAACTTCGCACCGCTGCAGAAGCGGATCGGTCCGACGGGGACCATCACCGGTGTCGACGCCAGTCCGCAGATGCTCGAGCAGGCCCGCGTGCGAGCAGACGACAACGGCTGGGACAACGTGACTCTGATCAACGCGGACGCGACCGCGGTGGACCTCGCCCAATTGGGTTCGCAGCCGTTCGATGCCGCGATCAGCACCTACGCCCTGTCCCTGATGACGAAGTGGCGGGACGGGCTCGACACGATGATCGCCGCGACTCGTGTCGGCGGCGAGGTTGCTGTGGTCGACATGCAGAAACCGACCGGTGCCGCCGCGGTGTGGACTCCGCTGGCCCGTGTGGCATGCCGCCTCGGCGGCTCCGACATCGCTGCCCACCCGTGGACGGCGATGCCACCGCGCCTGGACGAGCTACGGAGCATGTCGGTTCGCGGCGGGCATATCCAGATCCGAATCGGGACGGTCCGGAGCGAGGCCGACACCGTTGCAGAAGGCCACTCGACCCCTGATCCGACGAGCAGGCGGTGACGCGCAGGTCACGACCGATCCTTGCCACGTGAACCGAACAGCCCACGCAGGGTGCGCCCGGTGCGTTCGGGGACGAGTTCCGCCGATCGATCGGGTAGCTCTCGCTCGATCGCGGCGATGACCTGTCCGACGCTGGGATTGACCATGGCGCTCGTACCCACGAAGACCGTCGGAACGGTCTCGTCGCCGCCGGTCACTGCTCGTACTCGCGCTGCCGCTTCGGGCTCGGACCAAATGTCGATCTCGGTGGTGGTGATGCCGCGCCGCGACAACCCGAGGCGAAGCTTGGCGCAGAACGGGCACCCCGGTCTCCACAGCACCTCGATTCCGTCGACGAAGGTCGGTGAATTCATCGGTGGCTCCTCACATCGTGGCGACGCCACCGGACGGTGACGGTCTTACCGCAGGGAAACCCGTCGTACGTCATCCACGCTTCCCTCGGACGCGACCGAGATTCACTTCTTCTGGCGGCGGCTACCGCCGTGCCAGTCCTGCTGCACGCCCGCTTCGTCTTCCTGCACCCCGAGCGCTTTCAATTGAGGAAGCTCACGCAGACTGCGCTTCATCTCGGCGAAGCCCGGGAAGCGAGCGAGTCCGATCACGTTGTCCCACAGTGGTACTGCCTCTTCGTCGCTGGGTAGACGGCTGATCACCGGCCCGAAGAAGGCGACGCCGTCCGGCGGCTCGAAGGCAATGATCGGTGTGCCGACGTCCTTGCCGGTCAGCGACAGTGCATGGTCGGTTTCGGCTCGGATCTCCTCGTCGAAAGACGAATCATCCAATGCTGCCGTGTGATGGGTGGGCAGACCGAGTTCTTCGAGGATGGGTCCCAGAAATTCTGCGGTACCGCGATATCCGTGGCTCCCAGCGTCGTCGGGCACCACTTCGGTGTCGAAGATGTGGGTTCCGAGCGCCTCGTACAGCGGCCCGATTGCGGCCGACCCGTGCTCGCGGCGGATGTCGGCCGCTGCCCGCAACAGGCGCAGACCCGCGGTGTGCCCGGCCTCGTATTCGGGTGGGAAGTGCGCGTCGTAATCGATATGGGAATTGAGCAGACGCAGCGAGATGAACCGCCAGTCGACGTCGTAGTTGCGCTGGGCCTGGACCTTGCGGACCCATTTGCTGGTCATCCAGGCGAACGGGCACACCGGATCGAAATAGAAGTCGATATCGGCCATCGGGGACTCTCCTTGTGGGGCGTAGGTTCCGTGCTGTTCAGTGTTCACCCAACAGAGCCGCGCGCTGCTCGTGGACCACCGCGCGAATGGCGTCGACCACCGCCGACACCTCCGGCCGTCGCAGTGTTTCGCTTCGGGTGACGAGCCAGTAGGTCAGTTTCACCGCGATGGCGTCGGGCAGGATTCGTTGTAGGTCGGGGTGACGGTCGGCCATGAAGCACGGCAGCAATCCGATACCTGCCGACGCTCGGGTGGCCTCGACGTGCACGAACACGTTGGTCGAGGTCACCGATTCACGCATCGTCGGGGTGAAGTTGGGGGCCAGGTCGAGATCGTCGACGTGCAGCATCGAGTCGATGAAGTAGATGAACGGGTGAGCGGAGAGGTCGGCGGGCACCTGTGGAGTCCCGTGTTCGTGCAAATAGGCCTCGGATGCGTAGAGGCCGAGTAGGTAGTCCCCGAGCCGAATCGCCTCCGCCCGATGCACCTGCGGCTGGCCGACGACGATCTCGATGTCGAGTCCCGATCGCTGCTGCGACGCACGCCGGGTGACGGCGACGATCTCCACGGACACCCGAGGATGAGCCCGCTGCACTCGGGCCGCGGCCGGAGCCGCGATATACGCGCTGAAGCCGTCGGTCGCCGAAATGCGTACGACGCCTTCCAGCGCGCCCGCATCGCTCGAGACGAGGGTCCGCAGCGCATCCTCGACGGCCTCGGCCGCGGCGAGCGCCCCGCGGCCCAGTTGCGTCAGCTCCCAGCCGCCGGCACCCCGGGTGAGCACCCGGCCGCCGAGAGTGTCCTCGAGTGCGGCGATGCGTCGGGAAATGGTCGTGTGGTTGATGCCCAGGTCGTCGGCCGCAGAACTGTAGCGACCGGTTCGGCTCACAGCGAGGAGCACCAGCAGGTCGTCTGCACTGGGGATCTTCGCGCCACCGAGGGTCATATCTGCAGTTTTGCAGATCCGACCTGCGTTCATGGCTCTTGCGTCGACAAACATCTGCACCAATACTCAGAGCAACCCGCCTATGTGTGTGGTCTGTCACAGCAGTGAACCCGAAGTGCCGAGTAACACAGGAGAGTCAATGAGCGTCGATCAGCCGCTGGCAGGGCGGTCCGAACCGGACCCCGATGCCACCCCCGCAGGCCTCAAGAAGGTAGTCGGGGCATCGATGGCAGGCACCATCGTCGAGTGGTACGAGTTCTTCCTCTACGGAACCGCCGCGACACTGGTGTTCAGCAAGATCTTCTTCGCCGCCGGAACCAGTGAGCTCGACGCGATCCTCGCGGCCTTCGTCACCTACGCCGTCGGCTTCGTCGCACGGCCGTTGGGCGGCATCGTCTTCGGCCACTACGGCGACAAGTACGGCCGAAAGAAATTGCTGCAGTTCAGCCTCGTCCTCGTCGGCGGAGCCACCTTCCTCATGGGCTGCCTGCCGACCTTCGAGGCGATCGGCTACTGGGCACCGGCACTACTGGTGACGCTGCGATTCATCCAGGGCTTCGCCGTCGGCGGCGAATGGGGCGGCGCGGTTCTCCTTGTCGCAGAACACAGCCCGAACAAGTCCCGCGGATTCTGGGCCAGCTGGCCGCAGGCAGGCGTGCCCGCAGGCAACCTGCTCGCCACCGTCGCGCTGCTGGTCCTGACGACCACCCTGTCCGACGAGGCCTTCCTCAGCTGGGGCTGGCGCGTCGCGTTCTGGCTCTCCGCCGTCATCGTCTTCGTCGGCTACTACATCCGCACCAAGGTCTCCGACGCCCCGATCTTCCTCGAGGCACACAAGCAGGCCGAGGTCATCAAGGCCGCGTCGTACGGCGTCTTCGAGGTCGTCAAGCGTTACCCGCGCGGCGTCTTCACCGCCATGGGTCTGCGCTTCGGTGAGAACGTCATGTACTACCTCGTCGTCACCTTCTCGATCACGTACCTCTCGGTGGAAGTGGGCACCGACACCTCCACGATCCTGTGGTGGATGCTCATCGCCCACGCGATCCACTTCTGCACAATTCCGTTGGTGGGCAGGCTCGCCGACCGTGTCGGTCGTCGCCCGGTCTACTTCGCCGGTGCCGTCACCGCGGCCACGTGGGGCTTCTTCGC
Organism: uncultured Rhodococcus sp.; assembly: GCA_963517305.1. Lineage (GTDB taxonomy): Bacteria > Actinomycetota > Actinomycetes > Mycobacteriales > Mycobacteriaceae > Rhodococcoides. The sequence continues at coordinate 56,582 of CAUQEL010000021.1, read as the reverse complement.
CTTCCCGATGATGAACAGCGGCCACAACGTCGTCATCATGCTGGCCATCATCATCGGCCTGATGTTCCACGCCTTCATGTACGCCACGCAGCCGGCCATCATGGCCGAGATGTTCCCGACGCGGATGCGGTACTCCGGTGTGTCCCTCGGCTACCAGGTCACCTCGATCGTCGCCGGTTCACTGGCCCCGATCATCGCGGTCAAGCTGCTCGACATCTACGGCTCGTCCGTCCCGATCGCGGTGTACCTGGCCGTGGCCTGCGCGATCACCGTGGTTGCCGTCGTCGTCGCTAGGGAGACAAAGGGATTGGCACTCGAGAGCATCGACATCGCCGACGCCAAGAACCTGGCCACCGAAGCCGAGCTGGCCAAGGCCGGTCTGAAGTGACCGACCTGAACGGACGCTCCGCCCTCGTCACCGGGGGAGCGTCCGGCATCGGGGCCGCGTGTGCCCGTGAGCTCGCCGACCGAGGTGCACACGTCACCGTCGCCGATGTGAACGACGTTGCCGCAAAGGAATTGGCGTCGGAGATCGGCGGTGAGGTCTGGTCGGTGGATCTGCTCGACACGACCGCGCTGGACGACCTTCGCCTGGACGTCGACATCCTCGTCAACAATGCGGGTATCCAAACGGTCGCACCGATCGTCGATTTCGATCCCGGCGCGTTCCGTCGAATTCAGACGCTGATGGTCGAGGCTCCGTTCCTGTTGATTCGTGCGGCGTTGCCTGGGATGTATGAACGCCGGTTCGGCCGAGTCGTCAATCTGTCGTCGGTGCACGGACTGCGGGCATCGGAATTCAAGGTCGCCTACGTCACCGCGAAGCATGCACTGGAAGGACTGTCGAAAGTGACGGCCCTAGAAGGTGCAGCCCATGGTGTGACGAGCAACTGCGTCAACCCGGGATACGTCCGAACGCCACTGGTCGAAAAACAGATCGCCGACCAGGCCAAGGCGCACGACATCCCCGAGGACGAAGTACTCGAGAAAGTTCTGCTGACCGAGGCGGCGATCAAGAGACTCGTCGAACCGGCCGAAGTCGCCTCACTGGTCGGCTGGTTGACGTCGGAGAACGCCGGCATGGTCACTGGAGCGTCGTACACGATGGACGGTGGTTGGTCGGCTCGATAGTTCGGTGCCCCCCGTTCGCGTCAATGGTCCACTGCACACGTCTGGGCGCGTCAATGTGACATCGACGCGGAATCGTGAACTGCGTGAATGGACCACTGCATACGTCTGACCGGTGCAAGGGTCCATTGACGCGAACGGGGTGGGCGAGAACGGGGTGGGCGCGAACCAAGGCAGACGGGTGAACAACCCCGAACAGCAAGAAGCCCCCGTGACATGTCACGGGGGCTTCTCTGGCGGAGGATAGGGGATTTGAACCCCTGAGGGCGTTAACCCAACCCGCGTTCCAGGCGAGCGCCATAGGCCACTAGGCGAATCCTCCGTGGGGGAGCTTACCCGGTTACCCCCTCCATCTCCCAAATCGGGAGGCGCGAAGGGTGGTGATGTGTTGCTCGACGGGAGGCGGCTACACTTGCCAACGGATCCCGCGCGGCGCGCATCCTGTGAACTCCCCCAGGGCCGGAAGGCAGCAAGGGTCAATGGGCTCTGCCGGGTGCGCGGGGTCCCCTTTAATTTCAGCGACATCAACACTGTCCGGGGAACCCCGTCACCGAGAGGCCGCTCCGCATGCCAGCGCAAACCCAGTTGGGTCTGATGAACCATGAGGAGCTTGCCTCCGAGCACGAGCGGCAGAGCGCGAAGTACACGCAGCTCAAGACCGAGAATCTGAAGCTGGATCTCACCCGCGGCAAGCCGTCGCCCGAGCAGCTCGATCTCGCTGCCGAGCTGTTGACGCTCCCGGGCGCGGACTACAAGGACGGCAACGGTACCGATTGCCGCAACTACGGCGGCCTTGCGGGCCTGCCGGAACTGCGCGCCATCTTCGGTGAACTGCTCGGCATTCCGGTGAAGAATCTGTTCGCAGGCAACAATGCCAGTCTCGAAATCATGCAGGACCTCGTCGTGTGGGCGCTGCTGCACGGTCTGCCCGACTCGCCGCGAGCGTGGTCGGCCGAGCCGAACGTGCGCTTCCTGTGCCCTTCGCCCGGGTACGACCGGCACTTCGCGATCACCGAGAGCTTCGGCATCGAGATGATCCCCGTTCCCGTGGGACCCGACGGGCCCGACGTGCACGAGATCGCCAACCTGGTGGCGTCGGATCCGCAGATCAAGGGCATGTGGGTGGTGCCGAACTACGCGAACCCCACCGGTGCCGTGTACTCGGAGGACGTTGTTCGCGCGCTGGCCACCATGCCCGCGGCCGCACCCGACTTCCGCCTGTTCTGGGACAACGCCTACGCGGTGCATCCACTGACCGAGGAATTCGCGCCGTCGTACGACGTGTTGGGTATGGCCGCCGAGGCCGGGTTCCCCAACCGCCCGTTCGTGTTCGCGTCGACTTCGAAGATCACGTTCGCCGGTGCCGGGGTCAGCTTCTTGGGCAGTTCCGAGGAGAACCTCGCCTGGTACCAGAAGCATTTCGGCAAGAAGAGCATCGGGCCGGACAAGCTGAACCAGCTGCGGCATCTGCGCTTCTTCGGCGACGCCGCCGGGGTGCGGGCCCACATGGCAAAGCATCGCGAGATCCTGGCGCCGAAGTTCGCCTTGGTGCAGCAGATCCTCGAAGACCGGCTCGGTGCGTCGAAGATCGCGTCGTGGACCGAACCGAAGGGCGGCTACTTCATCAGCCTCGACGTGCTCGAGGGCACTGCCGCACGGTCGATCGCGCTGGCCAAGGACGCCGGAATTGCGCTGACGGCCGCCGGCTCTGCCTTCCCGTACGGAAAAGATCCGGAAGACAAGAACATTCGCCTCGCCCCGAGCTTCCCCTCGCTCGATGAGCTGGAGAAGTCGATGGACGGCGTCGCGACCTGCGTGTTGCTGGCCGCGACCGAGAAGCTGCTCGAAGGCTAGAGCCTGCGGCATGTGAGCGTAACTTCGTAGCAGACTACGAAGTTACGCTCACATGCAGCGCAGCCGCACTCAATGCCCGACGACGACCGCACCTTCGGGAGCCGAAGGCAACGGCCCGTTCTTCAGGAGCACGGCCGACAGAACTGCGCCGAGCAGGAAGATTCCCGACGCCCACCAGAACGTGGTGGTGTAGCTGGCGATCTCCGCGTTGGCCTGCAGCAAGGCTGCATCCGTTGCTGTCGCCATGTTGGAGCTGACGTAGCCGGTCGCCGCGTTGGCGGCCACGGTGCTCAGCAGCGCCGTGCCGATCGAGCCGCCCACCTGCTGCATCGTGTTCACCGTTGCCGATGCGACGCCGGAGTCGTCCGGGTCGACGCCCGAGATCGCGCCCTGCATGGCCGGGGCCATGGTGGCACCGAGTCCGAGGCCCATGATGACCAGGCCGGGCAGGATGTGCGTGACGTAGCTGCTGTCGATGGAGATCTGCGTCAGCAGTGCCATGCCGATCGAGGCCACGACCAGACCGGTCGTCATCAGGATGCGCGGTCCGAAGCGGGGGAGGATCAGCGCCGTCGACAGCGTCGCGGTGAGGATCAAGGCCGCGATCATCGGCATGAACGCGAACCCGGTGGTGATGGGTGTGTACTTCAGGGTGTTCTGCAGGTAGTAGGTCAGGAACAGGAACACCGCGAACATGCCGGCTCCGGTGACGAACACTGCCAGGAACGATCCTGCACGGGTGCGGTCGAGAACGATCCGCAGCGGCAGCAACGGGTGCTCGACGCGCATCTGGATGGTCACGAACACTGCGAGCAGAACGACACCTGCGGCGAGGAAGCCGAGGGTGACTGCGTTGCTCCAGCCGTCGGACTCGGCGTGTGCGAAGCCGTAGACGATGGAGAACAGTGCGGCCGAGACCGCGAGGGTGCCGGGGATGTCGAGCTTGGGTCGGACGTCGACCTTGTGCTTGGCCAGGAACAGGAATGCGCCGACGAAGGCGATTGCCGCGAAGATCAGGTTGACGTAGAGGCTCCAGCGCCAGTTCGCCCATTCGGTGAGTACGCCGCCGAGCAGCAGACCGAGTGCACCGCCGCCGCCTGCGATGGCACCGAAGATGCCGAATGCCTTGGCGCGTTCCTTGGTGTCGGTGAAGGTGGTGGCCAGCAGCGAGAGTGCTGCGGGGGCGAGCAGAGCGCCGAAGATGCCTTGGCCGGCGCGGGCAGCGACGAGCATGCCGAAGTTGACGGCCGCGCCGCCGACGGCGGACATCACCGCAAAGCCGACGAGGCCGATCAGGAATGTGTTGCGACGACCGAAGAGGTCACTGAGCCGCCCGCCGAGCAGGAGCAGGCTGCCGAACGCGAGGGCGTACGCGGTGACGACCCAGGAGCGGTTGGCATTGTCGAAGCCCAGGTCGAGCTGGGCTGCGGGGAGCGCGATGTTCACGATGGTCGCGTCGAGCACGACCATGAGCTGGGCCAGGCCGAGCGTGGCGAGAATCAGCCAGCGATTCCGATGCGCACGTTCGTCCGCCGGCGTGGTCGACGTCGCGTCGCCCACGTTCTCCGATGAAAGGGTGGTCATGAGTCCTCGGTTCGACTATGCGGAGGTGTATCCTCCGGTTGTAGAACAAGGTAGCAGCGAAGTGGAGGAATGTCCTCCGCTTATCGGGTGAAACGGACATCGAATGAGTGTGAGAGCCGACACATCGGCAGCGAAGCCCCTCCGTGCGGACGCCGAGCGCAACCGTCGACGCATCGTCGACGCGGCCCGCGAGCTGTTCGCCTCACGGGGCATCGACATCACGCTCGACGACGTCGCTGCGCACGCCAAGGTGGGCGTCGGAACTGTCTATCGCCGCTTCTCGTGCAAGGAAGAACTGATCGACGGCGTGTTCGAGCAGCGCCTCGAGGGGATGCTCGCCAGTGCCGAACGTGCCATCGAAGCGGAAGATCCCTGGAGTGGCTTGGTGGGCTTCCTCTCGGATGTATGCGAGGAAATGGCCTCCGACCGCGGCCTCGGTGACGTCGTTCTCGGGTCGGACGAGGGCTGCCGCGGCATCGCTGAGATGCGCCGACGTATCGATCCGTTCTTTGCGAAGATCGTCGATCGCGCCCTCGAATCCGGTCAGCTGCGTTCCGATGTCGCCGTCACCGATTTCTATCCGGTGCTGGGCATGATCGGCTCGACCGTGGAATTCTCGAACTGCGTCGAATCAGCCAACTGGCGTCGGTACTTCACGGTGGTGCTCGACGGCCTTCGTGGTGATTCGGTGCCCAGAGCGACGCTTCCCGGTCGCCCGTTCACCGACGACGAAGTGGACGTTGCAAAGGCGGCGATGCATCGTCGTCGACGCTGACCGGACAGGGTCGACGTCACGAAACCCTATGCGTTGTGCGATAGATCACGTAGGGTCCCAAACGGAATTGAGTGCTACCCGATGTATCGCGTATTCGGGAGCTGGGGATCGACGTTGGGGGATTCGAGTTGCGTTCGACGCGTGTCATTTTTTCGGCTGTGGCGGTATCCGCAGTGCTCATCGGTATGACCACTCCGGTCGCATCTGCAGCTCCGGGCTCTGGATCGTCGACGGGTTCCACCGTCGAATCGGACTTCTACATTCCCCCGAGCCCGCTGCCCGCCGGGTCTCCCGGTGACGTGATCCGCTCGGAGCCGTCGCATCTCGCTCTGTCGGTCCCTGGGATCGACGGGCCCCTGCCCGGTGCGGCAACACGAATCATGTACCGCAGCAACGATTCCAACGGCGCGGCCAATGCCGTCACGGGAACCTACATCGATCCTGCCGCGCCGTGGACCGGGCCCGGCCCGCGTCCGCTCGTCGTCCTCGCCCCGGGAACCCAGGGGCAGGGCGATCAGTGCGCGCCGTCGAAGATGCTCAACAACGTCATCACCTACACCCCGCCGCTCGGCTTCATGGTCGAGTACGAAGTGCTCGCGGCATACGCCCTGCTCTCGCAGGGATACGGCGTCGTCATCACCGACTACGAGGGCCTCGGTACTCCCGGTGCGCACACCTACGTCAACCGCGCATCGCAAGCTCACGCTGTGCTCGACGCGGCCCGCGCAGCGCAGAACCTGCAGGGCACCAAGATCGCCGCGGACGGTCCGGTCGCTGCGTACGGCTACTCGCAGGGCGGCGGAGCAGCAGCTGCTGCAGCTGAACTCGCGGAAGAGTACGCACTGGAGCTGAACCTCGTCGGCACCTACGCAGGCGCACCTCCGGCCGATCTGAAGGCGACGCTCGAACAGGTCGACGGCGGCATCCTCACGGGCGTGATCGGGTACACCCTCAACGGCCTGCTCGAGTCCGACCCCGATCTGCAGCCGATCATCGACGAGAACATCAACGACGCAGGCAAGGCGATGCTCGGTCTGGTGGCGAATCAGTGTGTGGGAGAGACGATTCTGAATGTCGGGCTGCATCGCACCAACGAGTACACCAAGACCGGCGAGCCGCTGTCGGTAGTGCTGGACAGGTTGCCCGTCGCTCAGGAGATCCTGGGCAAGAACAAGATCGGTGAGCGCACGCCGAACGCTCCGGTGCTGATTCAGTCCGGTACGTCCGACGACGTAGTGCCCCACGGCCAGGCCGTCGAACTGGCCGGCGACTGGTGCGGCAAGGATGCAACGGTTCAGCTCAGCGCCGTGCAGGTTCCGTCCATCGTGCCCGGTTCCGGTGCCGGACACGTGATCCCGGACATCCTCGGTCTCGGTGAGGCGCAGAACTGGATCAAGGACCGCTTCTACGGAGTGCCTGCACCGTCGAACTGCTGATCGGTTCGGTACGGCCCGCGAGTCAGCGCGGGCCGTACATGATCACGGCGACGCCGATCAGCGCGATCGACGATCCGGCGATGTCCCAGCGATCGGGCCGGAAGCCGTCGGCCACCATCGCCCAGAGCAGTGATCCCGCGACGAAGACACCGCCGTACGCCGCCAGGATCCGACCGAAATTGGCGTCGGGCTGCAGCGTCGCCACGAACCCGTAGGCACCGAGGGCGATCCCGCCCGCTCCCGCCCAGAGCCACCCGCGATGCTCGCGAACTCCCTGCCACACCAGCCATGCCCCACCGATCTCGAACACGGCTGCCACCGCGAACAGCATGACCGACTTCACAATGTTCATGCGACAAAGGCTCCCACAGTGCCGACCTGGTGTAGAAGGATGCATCTGGGGGTAACAGACCTACAGGCCCCGCGTCGTGGGCCGAGTCGGTAGGGGTGAGTGGTACATGCGGGACAGTTACACGGAGACGCTCGATACGATGGCGTCGAATCTGTCCGAATTGTCGAGAATCGCCGAAAAAGCAATGGTCGACGCCACCCGTGCTCTGCTGACCGCCGACATCGTGCTGGCCGAGCAAACCATCGAGTACCGCGAAGAGATCGACGTGCTCGCGGTCGAATGGGAACACGGAGCATTCGGTTTCCTGGCCCTGCAGGCACCCGTTGCCCACGATCTACGACGCGTCGTCTCCGGAATCAACATCGTCGCCGATCTGCAGCGAATGGGCGGCCTGGCCGTGCACATCGCCGAATTGGCCCGTCGTCGCCACCCCGCGCACGTGCTGCCGCCCGAGGTCGAGGGCGTCTTCGAGCAGATGGGTCGAGTTGCCGTTCTGCAGGCCGAGGCGACGCAACGGGTCCTGGAAACCCGAGACGCCGAACTCGCCGCCGACCTGCGAACCCAGGACGAGGAAATGGACGAACTGCACCGCAGCTTGTTCATGTTGACTTCTGCACCCGACTGGCCGCACGGCGTGCCGGCCGCAGTGGACATCACGCTGCTCGGTCGCTTCTACGAGCGATACTCCGACCACACCGTCGAGGTCGCCAAGCGAGTGATCTTCCTGGTGACCGGCGATCGCCCCACCGACGCGTCATAGGCTGCGCGAACGGCTCGAAGATGGCAGGATCGGCACGATGAAACGTGACGTCTCTGCGTACCTCGATGTCGACGTGACCGAGGCCAGCACCCTCGAGTTCCAGATCGCAATCGCACCGCATCCAGGAACCGATGTGTGGGAAGCACTCTCGTTCACACTCGACGGTCAGCCGATCGAGGCGCAGGAGATCAGCGGTGCTCACGGCACCCGCATCCACAAGATTCACGCCGACGTCGGCAAGCTCGAGGCGTCGTACTCGGCAACGATCTACGGCAACACCGAGCCCGCTCCGGTCTCCGATTACGACCTCTCGCTGTACCTGCGGCCCAGCCGATACGCCGAGGCGGACAAGTTCTTCGGGTTCGCGGCAACGGAATTCGGTTCCTACCCGCCCTCGGAGAAGCTGCTCGCCGAGGTCTCGTCCTGGGTCGGGGCGCGGCTGAGCTACGTCCCGGGCAGCAGCGACCCCATCGACGGCGCGGTCGACACCCTCCTCGCCGGTGCCGGAGTCTGCCGCGACTACACCCACCTGGTGGTGGCACTGCTGCGTGCGGTCAACGTCCCCGCACGACTGGTCGCGGTGTACGCACCGGGCTGCGATCCCATGGACTTCCACGCGGTTGCCGAAGCATTCGTCGAAGGCCAATGGCGAGTGGTGGACGCGACGTGCCTCGCGCCCCGATCGACTCTGGTGCGCATCGCCACCGGACGCGACGCATCCGATACCGCCTTCCTCGACAACCACGGCGGTTCGATCATCCTCAACAGCGCCGTCGTCGGAGCCGTCGTCGACGGCCCGTTGCCCTTCGACGACATCACCCAACTGGTGTCGATCACCTGATCGGGCCGCAGTAGGCTGCGGCCGTGCGAATCTCTTTGCGGCGTGGTGGCGTGCGGACCGATGGGGCCGTCGTCGGTGTGATCGTCACTGTGGGAGTCGTTGCCGCAGGTCTCACCCACCAACCGATGGGGCAGTCAGGATTGGGCTACGTCAGTGAGCCGGTCGAGTACCCCGTGAATATTCCTGGATGCGAATCGGTGGAGCCGCCCGAGGAAGAGCAGTTCTACGGTGTGCTGACCACGGGCCAGGAGGATTACGACAACCCCGCCTACCCGTGGTTGACGTCGAAAAAGGCGAACGCGATGTCGATCGCGGTGCGCGAGGCCCTACCCCCTCAGGTTGACATCGTGGACGGTTCGTCGCCTCGGTTTGCGGGCGATCCTCTCGTCTTTCAACCCGCAGCCAGCGCGGACGGTGCGTATGACCCCGGCACTTCCGCGGACGGGCTGGTCACTCGCGACGGCGTCGAAGGTTCGGTGACGGTCAATGTCACCCGCGTGGACGATGGGCCCAAGCCATGCCAGGCCGGATGGCTCGATGCCCGCGAAACTCTCTCCGACGGAACCTTCGTCGACACCCGGGACACTTGGGATGACTTCGACGGGGACCGATCCCACTCCAATATCGTGCGCGTGTACGCACGCGATGGTTCCGTCGTCGTAGCGGCGTCATCGGACCGGAACGCCGATTACGCGGCCACCGGTACCGTGCCACTGTCGTTCGAGGAGTTGCGCACGATAGCGCTTCGGCCGGAATTGCTCTCGTCCACACCAGTTCCTGATGGAATCCTCCCGCTCCCGCTTTCGTGTGACACCAATTCCGAGGGCGCAGGACAGTTCTCGTCTCAGGCCGTCGATCGCCTCAACGCCTCACTGGACGGCTTCTGGCGAGCGGCCGGGATTTCAGTGGAACTCGACAGACCGCTGGGCTCGATGCGAACCTCCCCATCAGGCTCGGCCGGAGCGTGCGGAGCGGTGATCGCCGGCGACGGCACCCTGCTGATCAGAGTGATCGACGCGGACTACGAGCCGTCCGAGAACCCCGGGGGTGCGGTGACATTGCCGGACGGTTCGCAATTTCGCGACGACAACCCGGGTTCGAGCGCAATGACACTCGAAGGAGAGCCGATCGAGGACGTCACGTTGGTCAAACCATCGGGCACCCGAGTAGACGTACAGATCGCGGCACTGGCAACCCGTGTGGACCGGCCCCTTTTGCAGGCGATCGCGTTGGCAGTGGCCGGATCGGTCGACTGATAGTCGTGTTCGTTGTTGCAGTTTTCCTGATTCTGGTGGTCGCAACGATTGCGGCCAATCGTTCACGTGATGCGCTCTCCAAAACCAGCAGCGCACTGGCGTGGCTTGCTGGCATCGTTGCGTTCCTGGCCAGCTGGGTGTTCCGGTACCGATGGGCAAACCAACTAGGTTGTCGTGAATCTTTTCCCGAGCACTTCGGCTACCGCGCACCGAATTACGAGCAGGCACGCTTCCCTGTCGACGACCGGCAGTCGTGGTGGCCGATGGGTCGAGAATGTATCGGCCGCGACTCCGCCACCGGCGCACTGGTCGTCGAACACACCGGGTGGGGATTGACGATGATTGTGTACCCGGCACTGATCTGTGTGGTGGTTGCCCTCGCTGTCGTCGTCGTGAGAATTGCGGTGCTTGGACGACGCGCCAGCAACTCGAAGTCGTGAGCTCGGGAAGTGTCCGCGACTTTGGTTGCACAGAGGCTAATACCAGTACTCGGGCCAGATATCGGGATCGTCGATAACAAGGTCGATCTGTTCTTTCTCGAGAATTTCGTCGACGGCCCGAGCACTGGCGGCGATCGTAGCGAAGTGTGGGTCCACGTCGTTGGTGATGCACCACGCATGGTCCGCCGGGAAGATGAAGGCGGGGTCAGGTGTGTCGCCATACGACCACAATGCTGGATTGCTGCTGTTCCAATGTTCGTAGTCGGCGAGCGTGCCGCGTAGGAGCCAGTAGTCGCGGTTGGGAATCTTGAAGTTCGGCGACGATGCGATGGTGATGGAATCCCAGCCATCCCAGATGGCGAAGTAGCACTCGTTCGGGGTGGTCGTGTGCCTGGCCAGAACATCGAGTGCTGTTGCGACCTGCGCCAGCTCGCTCGGGCCGTCTCTGTCGAGTTCGATGTCGCTGGTTCTCTGACCGGGGAATTGCGGGTCGGGGATGAACAACAGTCGCGCGTACTTCTCGAATCCGATCGGTCCGCGCCCGGCCAATCGATGCCACGACAGGCCCTGAGACGTCATCCACCGTGTAGGTGTCCCATCGATGCACAGCTCGAAAGTCATTGCTGCTTTTGTCCTTCAGTAGAGGTACATCTCTTCGGGTCGTTCGAATTTTCTACCAGCAAACGACTCGTTCGTTACGAGTTCGGCGGTGTTTTCGGAAGGAAGCCGGAGACGTCGACCGTGATGGAGGCGACGACGTCGGCATTGGCAGGGTCGGCGAATGCATCCGGCGTTGTCGATCGAACAGTGACCGTCTCTGACTCGGCCGTCAGATCGATCTTCGACGCCGTGCCGTCGGAGTCGATGCGGCGCAACATATTTGTACCGTCGACGCACCACTGCGTGCCGTCGACCGCGGTAGCGCGATCTGCTCGCGTTGCCCGGATGTCGTCGGGGCCGTCGACGGGAGTGATTCGTCGGGTAGCTTTGTCCAGCAACCGAACTCGATGCTTGTCCGGGTAAGTCCTGATCGCTCCATGACGTCGGTTGCTGTTCATCGACGACCGTGTCCGCCCCAGGAGATACAGCTGTCCCTCGTGGACCGCGGTGACCCAGCTGCCTTCGGTGGTGTGCCGCTCGATGTTCAGCTCACCCTCTGGCGAGATGGTGCACAAGTGGACATCGTGCTCGGAGGTGATCCAGAGGCCGTCGTCAATGGCGTGTATCCGACGCGACCAGCGGTCTGTCGAAGGTTCGATGGTCAGCGGCAGCAGATAGCGAGTAATCACTGGAACTACGCCCGCCGTATCGACCTGCACAAGAACCGGGTCCGACGAGTGCATCACCCAGGTCGAATCTCCCCTGATCGTCACGGCTCCAGCTGCGAACGTTCTGAGCGAAGAGGGGTTGTCGTCCAGATCCATTTCGATCAGTACACCCGACGAGATGAAGTCGCCGTCTTTGGTGTCCGTGGACGGCCACCAGTCGTGTGCGACGGGAATGGCGTCGATCTCGGTGAGCTGGTCGGTTCCGTCGATGGTGGTCCAGCCGTTTTCTGTCGATCGAACTTGTTTCTCTACGAGATGCATCAGGCGGATGCGACCTTGGGCGCGGGGTGGCGCGTCCACGCCGAAGTCGGTGAGCATCGCGTTGAACGTTCCGGTCAGAGTGACCTCGCCGTCGGCGGGCTTGTCGGCCCACCACCGGGCGCTCCAGCCGTCGCCGTAGACGAGATGAAGCCAGAGTAGACGCCCGTCGCGGTGCATGCTGGGTGCTCGGCCGTAGGCGGGTCTGGCTATGGCAGTGCGTGTTTCGTCGCAAAGAGAAGGTGTATCCGTTAGGGAGTAGTGCTCGAGGGCAACGTCCGCGAGGTCACCGACCGATGCGCGGGGAAAGGAACCATCCTGTATTACCCAGCCTGCAACAAATACTCGGAGGGTGCGAGTAGAGGAAGCGTTCATGCATTTCCCGACGCAGTAGGGGAGTCCGCACGACGAGGCGTGGCGGGCGTCGGGTCACCGTGTTCCGAAGACTACATGTGTTGGTGGACGCGAAGTGGCCGTTCGAGAGCCCGCGATTATTGCTACGCGTGTTTCTCCCTGTCTGGCACGCGGGTGTGGGGCGTAGTCCGCGTCAGCTCATCGTCCGTGACTCTGGACCAGACCGTGGGGTTGTTCAGTCGGGGATCTGCTCGACGAAGTTTCCGCTCTCGAACATGCACCACATGGTCGCCGAGCACAGCAGGAAGAGCGAATGCCGGAGATCCTGCATGGTCGCCGTCCTGCCGGCGAGTAGGAAACGCTCGGATAGTCGTTGTGAGACAACGGAATCAGACCCTCACCATTCGGCGCGCTACGGATTCCTGTCCAGCGCGCGGTTCAGCTCAGCCCTCGTTGCATGTTTCGACGATGACAGGGTCGATCGAATCGGCCGTCAAGGCAACCACTCCGGCCAGCCGCGCCTGCAGGCAGAGACCACCGGACATCCACTGCTCCCAGTCGATCCCGTCCTCCTGGTCGAGGTAACCCTCGGGAGCAGATCGGTCGGAGGGGTCGGCTTCGCGGCCGAGTTCGAACTGCCGCTCGATCACGCCGTCAACGGCGTATACGAAGGTGGAGAGCGCATTCACATCCCACTGCACGGTGATGCTGGTGCCGAATGTGTCGGACAGTTCTTCCGGAACAGGGGGAAGTAGGCCCGAGATGGTGAACTCTTCGAGTACCCAGACCCAGTCACTTGCTACGCCGGCATAGCGTCTGCCCATGTCACTGTCGGGGAGGGAATCGGACCAGTCGTCGACATCGATGTCGGCAGGCTTGCGAGATTTCGTGGGATTCACCGATGCGAACACCGCGAGCACAGCCTCGGGATCCGTCGAGCGCACGAGCGTGAAACACAGGCCCAGGTCGAAGCGGTCATCCTGCTCCGCCCACTCGAACAGGCTTTGCGGAACCTCGTTCGTAGTCATGAGCCGAGCCTTTCATCATTGTGGACGGTGCGTGGCAGGATCGAGGCCATGTCTCGCACACTGCACCTCGTCGGCGATCCTGAGGCCGATGCACTGCTCGCCGAGGATCCGTTCGCACTGCTGATCGGCATGCTGCTCGATCAGCAGGTACCGATGGAATCGGCGTTCGCAGGCCCCAAGAAACTCGTCGACCGTCTCGGCGACCTGAAAGTCGACACCATCGCCGACGCCGATCCCGAGAAATTTGCTGCCTTGTGCGCGCAGACCCCAGCCGTCCATCGGTTCCCCGGCTCGATGGCCAAGCGGATCCAAGGGCTCGCGGCGTTCCTGGTCGAGAACTACGACGGGAAGCCTCAGGAAATCTGGACTCGCGACGACCCCAACGGTGCCGAAGTGCTGAAGCGGCTCAAAGCGCTCCCCGGCTACGGCGATCAGAAGGCACGCATCTTTCTCGCCCTGCTCGGCAAGCAGATGGGCGTCACGCCCGATGGTTGGCGCACGGCCGCCGGAGCGTACGGCGACGACGGTGCGCGTCGATCCATCGCCGACGTGGTGGACGAGAAATCGCTGCTCGAGGTGCGCGAGTTCAAGAAGGCAGCGAAAGCCGCAGCCAAGAACAAATAAGTCTGTCGGTGCCGGTCGTTACAGTGACCAGAACTTTCACCGGGGGGCGAGATGACCGACAGTATCGGGACGTACGAGGGCTGGCTGGCGTCTCTCGACGAGGACGCACTGACCGATCTGCTGCACCGTCGGCCGGACGTGGCCACCGACCCGCCACCGCGCTCGTTCGGCTTGCTCGCGCAGCTGCTCGGTGCACCGGCTCGGGTGTCGATGCTGCCGCGTCGACTCGACAGCGGCTCGCTCGTTCTGCTCGAATTGTTCGCGCTCATGGGCGATCTGAGCCGCGCCGAGATCGGGCACTGGGCGAGTGAGGGATCGATCAACGAGACGCCGCACATCGATGCAGCTCTCACGACCCTGACGGCCCACGGATTGATCTGGCCGCACTCTTCACCCGGCACCGGCACCGTCGAATATTCACCGATCGATCTGTCCGGGGTGTTCTCGCATCCCTTCGGACTTGCTCGTAGACAACGAAAGCTGTTCCTGCACTGCGCCGTCGAGCAGGACAGGCTGGCCGTGCTGTCGATCCTCGGTATCGATCCGGCGCTCGAGCGAGGGGCGCGCGCAGACGCCGTTGCGGCTGCGATGACGCCCGAACGCATCAGGGCGCTGTTCGACGGCGGGTCGGAGGAGATGCGAGAGATGTTGTCTCGCTTCGTCGATGGCAAGCCGGTGTCACTGATCTTCGATATTCCTCCGAGCGCGGGGACGCCCGCCTTCGAGCGGGGGTTGTTGTATCGACTGGACGGGCATCGCGTCGAGATGCCGTTGGAGGTGAGTATCGCGCTACGAGGGGTCGGGTGGCGTCTGCCCATCGAACTCACGCCTCCGACACTCGACACCCGCGTGCTCTCACACGACGACGTGCGGCGCAACCGTTCCATCGCCCTGCTGCAGTTCTGTGAACACACGCAGGCGTTGCTGACGGCCGTCGACGCCGACGGCCTGACGACGATGAAGACCGGTGGCATCAGTGCCAAGGGGATTCGGTCGCTGACGAGCCGGCTGGGATTCGCCGACGAACACGACACGGCGTTGATGCTGATGTTGGCACGCGAAGCCGGGCTGCTGGCCGAACGCGGGAAGACCGGCGTCGCGTTGACCTCGGCCTACGAGACATGGCGGACGAGCAGCCGAGCCGAACAGGCAGCCACGCTGGTGACCGCGTGGTGGACTTCGCCGTTCACGCCCACCCACCGAGTGCCCCGTGCGTCGCAGAAAACCGTTCCCGTGCTCAAGAAGATGCTCGACGACCCCGCTGCAGCCGACCTGCGCGCGACGGCGCTGACAGCTCTGCTCCGATACGAGGACGCCGACTCGCCGGTGACTGCTCTGCACGATCCCGAGGAGTTCGCCCACTACTTGGGCTGGCACATCCCCGTCGTCTCGACGAGCGCCGGACCCGGTCACGTGCACGCGCTGTGGCTGGAGGCCAGTCGGCTCGGGATACTGGCCGACGGTGCACCGACCGATCTGTGCCGCACTCTCGTCGAGTTCCCCGCAGGTCGAGACGGCGACCCTCGCGAAATCCGTGCGGCACTGGCGGCACAGTTGCAGGACATGGCCGAGTGGGTTCCGTTCTCCGTTCGGCTGTTGCCCGATTCCACGGCGGTGGTGACCGGACCACCCAGTACCGAAGTGGCGTCGATACTCGGCGCGTCCGCGCAGCCCGAGTCCAGAGAGGTGGCGTCGGTCTGGCGGTTCACCCCGACGACCATCCGAGGCTTCTTCGACTCCGGCGGCACCGGCGAGGAGCTGATCGATGCGTTGACCGCGATGGCCGACACCGACGTGCCTCAGGCGCTGAGCTACACGATTCGAGACTGCTGGCGCACTTACGGCGCGCTGGCCGTGCGCAGGATCCCCTGCGCCATCGTCTCCGAGGACGTCGTCCTGCTGACGAACATCGAGAGCGACGAGTCCCTGGCCGTACTGCAGTTTCAGCGCCTCGCTCCCACCGTCCTGGTCAGTTCGGCCACGCCGATCGACACCATCGCGGTGCTCCGCAGGCACGGATACTCCCCGGTGCGGCACTCCGATACCGGGCAACTCCAACTCGACAGCGCACCTCGCATCCGCGCGGGGGAATCCCGGCCGACGCATCGCGCCGTCCACCCGGCACGGCACCGACGCGAACCACGCGAGCTCGCGCGGCTCCTGCTGGCCGGCAGCAACGGAGCCGTCGACGAGGCACGAGTGCGGTCTGCGCTGGATTCCCACAGCCGGCTGCTGCCGCGTGAGCTGGATCTGTTGACCGACGCCGCAGCGCGCGGCACACCCGTCACGATCGACTACCAGAACTCCAGGGGAGCCATCGTGCGGCACGCGATCTCGGATGCGTTGCAGGACGGCCATTGGCTGTACGCGCTCTCGGAATCGACCGGAAGCCGCGAGAGCTTCGCCATCATGAACATCAGAGCGGTATCCACCGCCGCACAATGACCGGCGATGCAACTGTGTCCGTGGTCGCCGGTACCCTTTCGGGCGTGGCCCTCTACCGGAAGTACCGTCCTGCGACGTTCGCCGAGGTCGTCGGTCAGGAGCACGTCACCGAGCCGATCAGCGTGGCGTTGGACAGCAACAGAATCAACCACGCCTACCTCTTCTCCGGGCCGCGCGGCTGCGGAAAGACTTCCTCGGCGCGGATCCTCGCCCGATCGCTGAACTGCGCCGAAGGTCCCACGTCGACGCCCTGCGGCGTGTGCAACTCCTGCGTCGCCCTCGCTCCCGGCGGATCCGGCAACTTCGACGTCGTCGAGATGGACGCGGCCAGCCACGGTGGCGTCGACGATGCGCGAGATCTGCGAGACAAGGCCGTGTACGCCCCGGCCGAATCGCGCTACGTCATCTTCATCATCGACGAGGCACACATGGTGACCCCGGCGGGCTTCAACGCGTTGCTCAAGGTTGTCGAGGAACCGCCCGAGCACCTCGTCTTCATCTTCGCGACCACCGAACCCGAGAAGGTTCTCCCCACCATCCGCTCGCGTACTCACCACTATCCGTTCCGGCTGCTCGCGCCGTCGACGATGCGCGTTCTGCTGGAAAAGATCTGCGGCCAGGAACAGGTTCCGGTCGAAGACGCGGTCTACCCGTTGGTCATCCGCGCCGGCGGCGGCTCGCCCCGTGACTCGCTCAGCGTCATGGATCAGCTCTTGGCCGGAGCCGGGCCCGAGGGCGTCACGTACCCGCGCGCACTCTCGCTCCTCGGCGTCACCGACGTCGCACTGATCGACGAAGCCGTCGACGCATTGGCCGCGGGCGATGGCGGCGCACTGTTCGGCACCGTCGACAAGGTGATGGACGCGGGCCACGACCCACGCCGCTTCGCGATCGACCTCCTCGATCGCATGCGAGATCTGATCCTGATGAAGGCCGTGCCCGACGCCGGAGAACGCGGTCTGGTCGACGTGCCGGGCGACGTACTCGAGCGACTGCGTGACGAGGCCGATCTGCTCGGCTCTGCCACGCTGACTCGCTACGCCGAGATCGTGCACTCCGGTCTCGGCGAGATGCGCGGTGCCACGGCCCCGCGTCTGCTGCTCGAAGTGATGTGCGCCCGCATGCTGCTGCCTTCGGCCTCCGATGCGGAATCGGCGGTGCTGCAACGACTCGAACGCGTCGAACGTCGCCTGGACGTCACCCTTCCGGCGGGGGAGCAGGCAGCTGTCGCCCAGGCAGCCGCGGATCCGACGCGACCGCAGGTGCAACCCGCCGAGGAATCAGCACCCTCGGGTCCGGCACCGGTGAACAAGTTCCAGCGACCGTCGCAACGCCCGCCGGCCGCGGAGCCGGCCGCCGCAGCTCCGGCACCAGCGCCTGCTCCCGTAGCGCCCGCACCCGCTGCCTCTGCTCCCACACCGTCACCGGAGCCTGCACGGCCCGAGCCCGCTCCGGCACCCGAGCCGACGCCGGAACCCGCTCCGGCACCCGAGCCGACGCCGGAACCCGAGCCCGCTCCCACACCCGAGCCGGCCCCAGCACCGGAACCCGAGCCGACCCCGGAACCTGCACCGGAACCCGTTCCTGCGCAACAGGACTCGGTTCCCGCCGCCTCGGTGGCGCACGAGGATTTTCCGCCGGAGCCCGAGGACGATTACGGCCCCGAGCCGGATCCGGTGTTCGAGTCGGAACCGGAACCCGTGGCGGCCCCCGCCGCCGCGTCGAGCGAGCCCGACGCAGCCGCGGTTCGCGCGGTGTGGTCCGAGGTGCGCACGAAGGTACGAGACCGGAGCCGGACCGTCGAGGTGATGCTCTCCGGTGCCTCGGTGCGCGCCGTCGAGAACGGCACCATCACGCTCGGCCACGACTCGGCTCCGTTGGCCAAGCGGCTGGAGGAACCTCGCAACGCCGACGTCATTCGCGACGCTCTGCGCGACGTCTTCGGCGTCGAATGGTCGGTGGTGTGTCTGGTCGGTGCGGCGGCGCCACCGGAACAGTCATCAGCAAAAAAAGATGAACCGGCAGCGAAACCCGCGTCGCTGCCGAAGTTCTCGAGGCCGAGCCAGGCAGGGGCTCCCCGTCCCACGTCGGACGGGTTCGGATCAGCGGGCGATGGATCCTCGACGGGCATCGGCGCGGACGACATCCCGATGCCGGAAGCACCGGATTATCCCGACGAGCCCGAGCCGGTAGGCCCACCGCCGCCGGAGACCCCGGAAGACGAGGAAGAGCTGCTCAAAGCCGCGGCCGAGCCCGCCGATCCGACGGTTCGCCGCGACCCGGAAACCGTCGCGATGGAACTGTTGGTCAGCGAATTGGGTGCCACTCCTCTGAAGGACTAGAGCGGCGGTGCCGGATGTGCGGCGGCAGAACGAGAGGATCAGGTGGCACTTTCCACAGGTACTCGTGTGGGTATTGCCGGAGCGGCAGTGGTCGGCGTCGCCTTCGGTATGGCCCGGTATGCGTACGGGTTGACCCTTCCGTCCATCCGGAGTGATCTGGGGCTCTCGGAGTTGGTCCTCGGTCTGATCGGCAGTGCGACGTTCGCCGGCTACTTGGCCGGTCTTCTGCTTGCGGGGCCGTTGGCAACCCGCCGAGGCTCGCGGGCACCGACGACAGTGGGTGGGGTGTTCGGCGCGGTGGGGGCGGTGCTCGTGACGTTCGCGCACTCGCCGTGGTTGCTTGCCGCGGGGGCGATTGCGGCCGGCAGCGCGGGTGGTTGGGTCTGGGCCCCCTACTCGGACATCGTGACGCGAACGGTGCCCGTCCGAGCGCAACCCCGAGCGCTCGCCACGATCACGACCGGAACAGGGGGCGGACTCGTCGTGTTGGCCGCTCTGGCCGCCGTAGCCCTGCTGGGTTCGTGGCGGTTGGTCTGGGCCGGAGTCGCCCTCGCTGCCGTGGTCGCGGCCGTCGTCAATCTTCGCTTGGTGCCGCAGACCCAGCCCCACCCGCGTCCGCGAGGTGATCACGGTACGTCGAGCCTGCTCAGGGCGCTGCGGGTCCCGGCTGCATATTCTGTCGTCTATTTCGCGGTCGTGATCGTGTACTTCACCTACGCTGCGGACGTGCTCGGCCGCGGTACCTTGCCGGCCGCCGCTGTCCCGGTGCTCTATGCGGTCGTCGGGTGTACCGGCGTCCTTGCGCTCACCACGGGAGTGATGGTGCGGCGAATCGGCAGCATTCGCGTCGCAGCATCGGCTCTCGCAGCGGTGGGCACTGCGCTGGCGATTTTGGGGTATGCCCCTGATTCGCCGACCGCCACTGCGGTGTCGGCCGCGATATTCGGCGTGGGCTACATGACCGGATCTGCCGTGCTCGCGGTGTGGACCGCCGAAGTAGTGCCAGACCGCGCCGGGGCGGCATTCACGGCGTGCCTGATAGTGGGAGCAGTCAGCTCAGTTGCGGCACCCGCCATTGCCGGTGCCGTAATTCCCGGTCTCGGACTCGGCCCACTGCTTGTGTGCACTGCCGCGATATCCGTGTTCGGTGCCATGGCTCTGCAGGTGCACAGCTGTGTCCGTCGGGACACCGCGACGCAGTAGTGCGCCGGAGGATCGTGCAAGAAAAGTGAGCGTCAGCCGACGGTCAGGTCCTCGTTGTCGGCGAACACCAACCGGCCACTGTCGAGTGCCACGGCCCAGCGCCTGGCTACCGCCCATTCCCGCGAGGTGGTGTCGGGTGTCTGGACACCGAAGTCCTCGACGATCGCTCCGGTCTCGTAGGCGTCCTGACCGGCCTTGTCGTCTGTGCCGGTGGAGTGAATGCGTACTTTGACGCGAGCGCCCACGCTCAGTTCGTTGTCGGTTTCCATGGTGGGTCTTCTTCCGCGCTCGGTAGATCTGATCTAACCGAGTGTCCCATGCCGACTTCGTTCAAACCTCAACCTCCGCGTCGGTCATGGACCACGCTCGTTTCGGTCCTTATGTCGGATCTACCCGCGGCTCTACTGTGGCATGAGCTGAGGTCTGCCATGGCCTCGCACCGATGCGGTCGGCCACCACTGCGACCGCGAGAAGATCGAGTATCTGGAAGGAACTGCGCGCTGTGACTACAGAGGCATTCATTTACGAGGCCATCAGGACTCCCCGAGGCAAGGGAAAGAACGGCTCCCTGCATTCGGTGAAGCCGATTTCCCTGGTGACCGGCCTGATCGACGAGCTTCGTCGACGTTTCCCCGACATGGACGAGAACCGGATCTCCGATCTCATCCTCGGAGTGGTCTCACCCGTCGGAGATCAAGGTGCCGATATCGCGCGCACGGCAGTGCTCGCGGCGAAGATGCCCGACACTGTCGGCGGCTTCCAGCTCAACCGCTTCTGCGCGTCCGGTCTCGAGGCCGTCAACCTGGCTGCACAGAAGGTGCGTTCGGGCTGGGACGAGCTCGTCATCGCCGGTGGCGTCGAGTCGATGTCGCGCGTGCCGATGGGCAGTGACGGCGGCGCGTGGGCCATGGACCCCGTCACCAACTACGACACCTACTTCGCCCCGCAGGGCATCGGTGCCGACCTCATCGCCACCATCGAGGGGTTCAGCCGCGAAGACGTCGATGCGTATGCCGTGCAGTCCCAGGAGCGCGCCGCAGCGGCGTGGTCCGGTGGCTACTTCGCCAAGTCCGTCGTTCCGGTGACGGATCAGAACGGTCTTCTCATCCTCGACCAGGACGAGCACATGCGTCCCGGCACGACGGTCGAGTCCCTCGGCAAGCTGAACCCGGCCTTCACCGGCATCGCAGCCATGGGCGGGTTCGACGACGTCGCGCTGCAGAAGTACCACTGGGTCGAGAAGATCGATCACGTGCACACCGGCGGTAACAGCTCCGGCATCGTCGACGGCGCAGCACTCGTCCTCGTCGGCAGCGAGCAGGCAGGCAAGGACCTGAACCTGGTTCCGCGGGCCCGCATCGTCGCGACCGCAACCAGTGGTGCCGATACGACCATCATGCTGACCGGGCCCACCCCGGCGTCGAAGAAGGTTCTCGCCACGGCGGGCCTGACCGTCGACGACATCGATCTCTTCGAGCTCAACGAAGCCTTCGCCTCCGTCGTGCTGCGCTTCCAGAAGGATCTGAACATCCCGAACGAGAAGCTCAACGTCAACGGCGGTGCCATCGCCATGGGTCACCCGCTTGGAGCGACCGGAGCGATGATCACCGGCACCGTGCTCGACGAGCTCGAGCGCCGCGGCGGCCGGTACGCCCTGATCACCCTGTGCATCGGCGGCGGCATGGGCGTCGCCACCATCATCGAGCGAGTCTGAGGTATTACGATGTCTGACAACATGATTCAGTGGGACCAGGACGCCGACGGTATCGTCGTTCTGACGATGGACGACCCCAATCAGGGCGCCAACACGATGAACCAGCTGTACAAGGATTCGATGGGAGCGACCGTCGACCGTCTCGAGGCCGAGGTCGATTCCATCACCGGCGTCGTGCTCACCTCCGCCAAGAAGACCTTCTTCGCCGGCGGCGATCTGCACACCCTCATCGCCGCTCAGCCCGAGGATGCCCAGCGGGTGTTCGACGAGGTCCAGGAAGTCAAGAGCCAGCTGCGACGGATCGAGAAGCTCGGCAAGCCCGTCGTGTCCGCCATCAACGGCGCAGCACTCGGCGGCGGACTCGAGATCGCCCTCGCGACGCATCACCGCATCGCGGCCGATGTTTCCGGTGTCCAGATCGGTCTGCCCGAGGTCTCGCTCGGCCTGCTGCCCGGCGGCGGTGGCGTTGCCCGCATCACGCGCCTGCTCGGCATCCAGACCGGCTTCATGACCGTCCTCGCCCAGGGCACCCGGTTCCGTCCGGCGAAGGCACTCGAGATCGGTCTGATTCACGAATTGGTCGGCAGCGTCGACGAATTGGTGCCCACCGCCAAGGCATGGATCAAGGCCAACCCCGAGGGTGGCGTCGCACCGTGGGATGTCAAGGGCTACAAGATTCCCGGTGGCACGCCGTCGAATCCGAAGCTCGCACAGATCCTGCCTGCGTTCCCGTCCAACCTGCGCAAGCAGATCAAGGGCGCACCGATGCCGGCTCCTCGTGCGATTCTCGCGGCCGCAGTCGAAGGTGCACAGGTCGACTTCGACAACGCGTGCACCATCGAGTCGCGGTACTTCACCGAGCTGGTCACCGGCCCGGTGTCCAAGAACATGATTCAGGCGTTCTTCTTCGACCTGCAGGCGATCAATGCCGGTAAATCCCGTCCCGACGGCATCGAGAAGACCACCTTCACCAAGGTCGCGGTTCTCGGCGCAGGCATGATGGGCGCAGGTATTGCGTACGTGTGTGCCAAGGCCGGAATCGACGTCGTACTCAAGGACGTTGCCCTCGAGTCGGCGCAGAAGGGCAAGGCGTACTCCGAGGCCATCGAAGCCAAGGCGCTCTCGCGTGGCAAGACCACCCAGGAGAAGTCCGACGCTCTGCTCGCTCGTATCCACCCGACGGCCGATGCCAAGGACGTCGAAGGCGCAGACCTCGTCATCGAGGCCGTGTTCGAGTCGGAGGAGCTGAAGCAGAAGGTGTTCCAGGAGATCGAGGACCTCGTCGATCCGACGGCGCTGCTCGGTTCCAACACCTCGACGCTGCCCATCACGAGCCTCGCTCAGGGCATCAAGCGTCAGGAAGACTTCATCGGAATCCACTTCTTCTCGCCCGTGGACAAGATGCCGCTGGTGGAGATCATTCGCGGCGAGAAGACGTCGGATGCGGCCTTGGCCAAGGCGTTCGACCTGGTGCAGATCATCAAGAAGACCCCGATCGTCGTCAACGACAGTCGCGGCTTCTTCACCTCGCGTGTCATCGGCACGTTCATCAACGAGGCCATCGCGATGTTGGGCGAGGGCGTCGAGCCGTCGACCATCGAGCAGGCAGGTCTGCAGGCCGGCTACCCGGCTGCGCCGCTGCAGCTTTCGGATGAGCTCACGCTCAACCTGATGCAGAAGATCCGCAAGGAAACCTACGACGCCATCAAGGCCGCCGGCGGAACTCCGCCCGAGGACCCGGCGGGTGAGGTCATCGACAAGATGGTCGACGAGTTCGAGCGTCCGTCGAAGGCCAAGGGTGCGGGCTTCTACGAGTACGAGGACGGCAAGCGCGCCGGACTGTGGCCCGGACTGCGTGATGCGTTCAAGTCGGGTTCGGCGGACATCCCGTTCGAGGACCTCAAGGAACGCATGATGTTCATCGAGGCCATCGAGACGCAGAAGTGCTTCGACGAGGGTGTGCTGAACACCACCGCCGACGCCAACATCGGCTCGATCTTCGGCATCGGCTTCCCCGCGTGGACCGGAGGCGTGCACCAGTACGTCGTCGGCTACCCGGGAGGTCAGGCCGGATTCGTCACTCGTGCAGACGAATTGGCAAAGAAGTATGGCGAACGCTTCCAGGTTCCCGCCTCGCTGCGCTGACCCCATGTGAGTGGAACTTCGTAGCCCACTACGAAGTTTCGCTCACATGCGCGTAGCGCTCACCCGCGATGCGCGATCAACCTCTCGGCGCCGTCTGTGAATTGTTGCTTCATCAATTCGCAGGCGGCGTCGATGTCGTTTCGAACCAGTGCCTCGATGAGTTCCTCGTGGTTGCGCACCGTGGCTCGGCCCCAGTCGCGGTCGGTGGCGTAGAGGCGGGTGGGTGTGTAGCGGGTGGCGTTGTTGAGAAACCACGCCAGTTTCGCGGATTCGGCGAGTCGGTTGAGGACGCGGTGGAACTCGAACTCGCAGTTCTCGACGTCCTCGGGCCTGCCGTTCTCGACGGCGATCGACAGTGCGGCGGTGAGTTCGGCGAGCCGGTCGAGTTCGGCCTCGGTGATGTTGGGAGCAGCGCGGCGAACCAGCTCGACGGCGATGCGCCCCTGCAGCCAGAAGATGTCGACGATGTCGTTCGGCGTCAGCGGTGAGACCTTGTATCCGCGATGCGGGACGAGCTCGACGATGCCCTCACCCCGCAGCGTCAGCAGTGCCTCGCGGACGGGAGTGACGCTCACTCCGAGTTCGGCGGCGGTCTCGTCGAGTCGGATGAAGTCTCCCGGACTCACTTCGCCGGACATGACGCGGTGCCGGACGTGGCTGGCCACCTCCTCCGACAGCTGCGGCCGTCGGCGCAGAACCGATGCTCGACGCTTGTCCACCATCCCGAAAGCCAATCACACGGCGGGCTTCGTGCGCAGGAGGACCTGCGCGACCGGTTCGACGACTCGGGCCGCGATGGGCCCCAGGATTGCCATCAGCAGTACGTACGCCGTCGCCAGGGCCGCCAGCTCGCCCTCCACCGCGCCTGCGGCCACGGCCAGCCCGGCGATGACGATGGAAAATTCTCCACGCGCCACCAGCGCCGCGCCGGCACGCAGGCGGCCCGGTCGTCCGATGCCCTGACGCCGAGCCGCCCACCAACCCGTCGCGATCTTCGTGGCCGCGGTGGCGAACGCCAACACGACGGCCCAGCCCAGTACCGGCGGAATGGTCGCGGGGTCGGTGGCGAGACCGAACACCACGAAGAACATCGCTGCGAACAGGTCGCGGAGGGGTTCGAGTACGCGGGTGGCGTTGGCGGCCGTCGAGCCGGAGATCGCGATGCCGAGCAGGAACGCACCGACGGCAGCCGAGACCTGCAGTTCCGACGCGATTCCGGCCACCAGCAGGGCCGCACCGAGGACGTTGAGCAGCATGACCTCGCGGTCTTTGCTGTCGAGCAATGCGGAGACCGAACTGCCGTAGCGCAGTGCGATGACCAGGACGATCGTGACGACCAGCAGAGATATCCCGAGAGCTTCGAGCCCGCCGAGGAAGCTGGCTCCCATCAGCACGGTGGTGAGGATGGGCAGGTAGACGGCCATCGCGAGGTCCTCGAACACCAGAATGGACAGCACGATGGGGGTTTCGCGGTTGCCGAGTCGGCCCAGGTCGGTGAGAACTTTGGCGATGATTCCCGAGGACGAGATGTAGGTGACACCGCCCATCACCAGAGCTCCGACGCCGCCCCAGCCGAGCAGCAGTGCGACGAGGGCGCCCGGGGTGAAGTTCAGGACGATGTCGACCAGCCCGGCCATCCAGGATCGGCGCAGTCCGGTGACGAGTTCGGTGGCGGTGTACTCGAGTCCGAGCAGGAGCAGCAGCAGGACGACGCCGATTTCGCTGGCCAGTTCACTGAACTCGTCGATGCCGCCGAGGGTGACGATGCCGCCGTTGCCGAAGGCGAGACCGGCGAGCAGATAGAACGGAATGGGGGAGACACCGAATTTGCCGGCAACGCGCGCCAGTAGGCCGAGGACGAAGAACACCGCTCCCAGTTCGGTGAGAGCGAGTGCAGTCTCGGCCACCGGTCAGTACCGACGATTGTCAGGCATTGCCGAGGATCCTGGCAGCTGCGTCGAGCCCGTCGGCGGTTCCGACGGCGACCAGCAGATCGCCGGAGACGAGGGTGAAGCCCGGAGTGGGCGATGGTTGTACTTGGCCCGCGCGCATCACTGCGACGATCGAGACGCCGGTCTTGGTGCGCATCCCGGTATCGCCGAGGGGGCGGCCGTCGTATCGCGAGCCCTCCCTGACGGGAAGCTGGCGGGTGTTTATTCCGGGGAGATCACGATGCTCTTCCCCGAGCTGAGCGATGAGTTGCGGCGACCCGAGCAGATTGCCCAGGGCCGCCGCTTCCTCATTGCTCAACGTGATGGATTCCTGCGTCGCATCGGGGTCGTCCTTGCGCGAGACGATCAATTCGTTCGCGCCGTCCTTACGGGTGATGACGCCTATGCGACGCCCGGAAGCGAGGGCGAAATCCTTCCGCACCCCGATTCCCGGCAGCAGGGTCACTTCGACGTTCATGGTCGAAATGCTAGCCCTGCAGGCAGCGCATTATCGCAGGATCAGGCGCGGAGCCCGACCCATCTCGATCAGGATGCGACGGCAGCCAGGAGGGCTTCGCGCTGGTTTGCGCCGAGGCCACCGATACGGCGGGTATCGGCGATGGACAGCTGCTCGAGCAGCTGTGCGGCGCGCACGGAACCAACACCCGGCAGGGCCTTGATCAGGGCGGACACCTTGGTCTTCTTGACGATCTCGTCGTTCTCCGCCTTGGCGAGAACGTCAGCGACGCTGAGTTCGCCGGACTTGACGGATGCGAGCAGCTTCGACCGCGCAGTGCGTGCCTCGGCCGCCTTGGCCAGCGCCGCGGTGCGCTGTTCCGGTGTCAATACTGGTAAAGCCATGGCCTGTTCTCCTCGATTGTGGTGACCCGTCGCTCGTTGACAGGTCTCGACCCTCTTGCATCGTGCCTGGTGGCTCTCCCAATCTAACCGAACAACACGACTGTCATTCCGGTCGAGCCACCGAACCTTCCCAGCCAGGCTACGTCCTATCCGATTCGGGGTGTGCCCCGACCAGCACTTCGGCCCCGTGTCGGCTCTCGAAGGGCGTCGTGTATCGGACATGTCCGACGCCTCGGCGGTGAGTATTCGCGCTTCGATGGGGTGCCCTCGGTAGACGATGTCGCCGATCTCACCCCGAGCCGCGTCGTTCGACTCGTCGAGGCGACGTCGTCGATCGTATTTCTGCTGGTCAGTGCGGTACCGAGTGCGTCGAGCTTCGGTTCTGTCCTGCTACGGTGGGCAGCTGAGAGGCGCTAGGGGCAGGCAATGAACCACACCGATACGACGGCGCAGCGGCGTCGGCCACGGAATCGAAAAGCGCAGATTCTTGTGGCCGCGGCCGAGGCCTTCAGCGAGCGCGGCTATCACCCGGTCGGAATCGAGGACATCGCCGCCACCGTCGGCATTTCCGGACCCGCGCTGTACCGGCACTTCCCGACCAAGTACGCCCTGTTCGTCGACACCGTCATGCGGATGACCGACTCCTTGGTCGCTGCAACCGATCCGGCCGTCATCGATGTGCAGGATCCACAGGACCGGATCGACGCGGTCATCGGTGCCATCATCGCCACCACTGTCGACAATCGCCGCACCGGCGGGTTGTATCGATGGGAGGGGCGCTATCTCGTCGGTTCGGACCGTGAATACCTACGCCGAGCGCTGCGAACCGTGCACGAGCGGGTGACGGTCCCGTTGCGACAGCTTCGCCCCGATCTGTCCGAGGCCGACGCCGCATTGCTGGCCACCGCGTCGATCAGTGTGGTCGCCAGCATCACCGCACATCGATCGGCGTTGTCGGCCGAGCAGATCGAGGAGTCGATGCGCGCTGCGGCACGGTCTGTGCTGCGGACCGAACTTCCGCAGCGGGGCAGTGCATCTGCGCACCGCGACTGCGTGCCGGAGCTTGCATCGAAACGCGAAGAGCTGCTGCATCATTCGATTCGGCTGTTCTACCTGCACGGTTACCACGAGGTGGGCCTGGACGACATCGGGGCAGCAGTGGGAATCACCGCCTCCAGTGTGTACCGCTACTTCCCCAGCAAAGCCGAACTGCTCGAGGCCGCGTTGCACCGTGCCAACGCCCAGCTCACCGAGACCCTCGCCGGTGCGCTCGAGCAATCGAACTCTCCGGTCGACGCGGTGCGGACTTTCGCCCGGCTGTACACCGAATTGACCTTCCGGCAGGGCGAACTCGTGGCCGTGTATTTCGCCGAGATCGGCAACCTACCGGCCGATCGGCGCACCACGCTGCGCCGGATCCAGCGCCACAACATCGACGGCTGGGCGCAACTGCTGCGTGAGGCACGGCCGAACACGAGCGTGGTGGTCTCGAAATTTCTGATGCACGCCGCTCTTGGGTTGGTCTTCGACGTCGGCCGCACGGTGCGGTTCGAGCGCTCCGACCGAACCATGGCCCGGGTAGAGCAGACGATGACAGCGGTACTTCTGGGTTGAAGGCCGCCGGGCTCAGGCAGGCGCGGCCGCGTACGGGCACGCCGCAGCTCCCAGATCCCGAGGGCTGTAGCCGACGGGATAACCGGGGTAGGTCTTGTTCGACGCATCGGCGGTGGCCCGCGAGTGCGTCCGCTTGGGTAGGAACCGCTCGACGCGGGCCTTGGCGCGCAGAGCCCGCACGGCCAACCGCTCGACCGTCGGTGAGCCCGACGGGAAGCCGAAGGCACCGGCCATCCGGTCGTCCAACAATGCGAAGACTCCTTGCTTCACAGCAGGGGTCAGCGCAGCGGGAAACCAGGAGCAGTACAGATCGAGGGTGTACGTGCCTATCCGACGATTGTCCTCGGTGAAACGGAACGTCCGCTCCTCGTAGTCGAGCTTGAACTGCGCGAGCTCGGTGTACGACTCGGGAATGTTCTTGATGCCCATCCGTTTTCCCACCTCGCAGTAGAAGTGGAACGTTGCGAGTCGTTCCTTGGGGTGCAGGCGACGCCATCCGTAGGTGTCGATCCACTCGATCGGCTCGTAGATGAACGTCGTCAACACGTAGAGCATGTCGTCGTTCGAGATGTCGTACTGTCCGTGCATTCGGTTGACCGTCCGAAGCGACTCACGTCCCCGTTCGGAGTCGTATCCGTGTTCGAGCAGTTCGGCCATCAGCAGCGAGGTGTCGTCGTAGCGCTTCTGCGGCCGGTTCTCGAATTCGCCGGTCTTTGCCAACAGTGCCGAGATGGTCGGCACGCAATAGGTACGGAACAACGCGAACTCGTGTGCACGCTGGTAGTCCCACGGGAACTCGTAGCCGGCGGTGATGCGGTGGATCGTGTGGCAATCCCGCACCGGGTCGAGTTCCTCGATGCGCCGAAGCCAGCCGAAGCGCCCCTTCTTCGGCGTGATGTCCACGCTCAGCCCCGTCCGTGACGAAGCTTCAGTGCCAGCACGGAGAGCTTCATGTTCCGCGCTTTGCGCTTCATCGTCAGCAGATTGACCGGAGCTGCGAAACTCTGCACGGTCAACGATTTGACGGTGCTGAACTCGCGCAGGCCGTCGGCCCCGTGGATGCGGCCGAATCCCGAGTCGCCCGTGCCGCCGAACGGCAGCGCCGGAACACCGGCGAACCCGAGCACCGAATTGACCGTCACGACACCACAATCGAGCTTCTCGGCGGCGCGTCTGCCCACCGCTCCGTCCTGGGTGAACACCGATGCGCCGAGCCCGTACTTGGACGCGTTGGCCCGTTCGATGGCCTCGTCCAGATCGCGGACCTTGTTGACCACCACGGTCGGACCGAAGGTCTCCTCGGTGATCGCAGTCGAATCCTCGGGTACGTCGGTGAGAACCACCGGGTCGATGTACGGCCCGTGCAGCGAGTCGAGTCCGCCGACGACGGCCTTGCCGCCCTTGGCCAGAGCGTCCTCGATCTGGCCTCGCACGATCTCGCTCTGCTTGCCCAGTGTCATCGGACCGTAGGACGAGGTCTTGGTTCCGCCGGGCTTCAGTGCCTTCACCGCGGCGGTGAACTCGCCGACGAATCGGTCGTACACCGGTGCCGCGACGTAGATGCGTTCGACGCCCGCACAGGTCTGCCCGGCATTGCCCATCGCTCCGAACGTCGCGAATTCCACTGCGGCAGTGATGTCTGCGTCTGCGTCGACGAGCATCGCGTCCTTGCCGCCGCACTCGGCGACGAGCGGGGTCAGCGACTTCGCGCAGGTGGCCATGACCTTCTTGGCCGTGGCGGTGGAGCCGGTGAACGCGATCTTGTCGACGCCGGATTCGACGAGGGCGGTGCCGGTGGATCCGTCGCCGGTGATCGTCTGGAACACCGGGTGCGGAGCGGCCAGTGCCTGCCACTTCTCGGCCAACCAGGTGCCGACGCCGGGCGTCAGTTCGCTCGGTTTGAACACGACGGTGTTGCCTGCCGCGAGGGCGTACGCGATGGAACCCATCGGGGTGTAGAGCGGGTAGTTCCAGGGGCCGATGACTCCGACGACGCCGAACGGGCGGTAGCCGACGTAGGCCTTCTGGTTCACGGCGAGCAGGCCGGATCCGACCTTGCGTTGCCGCAGAATCTTCTCGGCGTTGCGGGCCGCCCAGTCGAGGTGTTCGACGCCGAGCATGACCTCGAGCAGTGAGTCCTCGTCGGGCTTGCCGGTTTCTGCGGCGATGACGGTAGCGAGGCTCGCGGCGTCCTTGGCGATGGCGGACTTGAATTCGAGCAGCCATCGCTTGCGTCCGGCGAAGCCCTGCACGTCCCACCATCGCGCAGCCGACCGAGCGCGAGCGACGGCGACGTCGACCTCGGCGGTGCCCGCGATCGGATACGTGGCGAGTGCGACACCTGTTCTGGGGTCGAGGCTTTCGAAGGTGCTCTCGTTCGTTCGTTCGATCTGGTCCGTCACGGGCTCTATCCTCCAGCAGATCGCATCACATATATTTGATGTGATTCAATGTTGTCCAGGACACACTATGCGCCACCTCGGGTTGCTACAACCCCCATCGTCCGGCGGCGTATGAGCCACTGCAGGAGCCGATCCATGAGCATCGATCTCACCCGCGCCGCATCGCCGAAGCGCCCGATTCCGCGTCGGCCGCAACTGTCCGAGGACGTCGCCGGGAGCATCCGTCAGCAGATCGTCACGGGAGCGCTGCAGCCGGGCTCGTTCGTGCGGATCGACGAGACGGCGGCGGAGCTGGGCGTCAGCGCCACTCCTGTTCGGGAAGCGCTCGTCGCATTGCGAGGCGAGGGGCTGGTCGAGCAGGTGCCCCGTCGTGGCTATCGCGTCGGTGCACTGTCGAACCAGGACATCGACGACATCTTCTGGCTGCAGGGGACCATCGCGGGCACACTCGCCGGCCGAGCGGCTCGCCACATCACGGCCGAGCATCTGGAACAGTTGACCGCGCTCAACGACGGGCTCCGCGACGCGGTGGCTCGCTCAGACACCGACTCGGTGGAGTACTACGAGTTCGAGTTCCATCGATTCGTCAACAAGATCGCAGGCGGAACCAAGCTGGCGTGGTTTCTGCTCGGCGCAGTCCGGTACACCCCGCGGGTGTACGCGACCGACAGGCAATGGGGTGACGATGCTGTGCGTAGCCACGAAGAACTGATCGAGGCCTTCGAGCGGCGAGACGTCGACGCGGCAACCGGTGTGATGCGTCGCCAGTTCCGGAAGTGGGACATTCGCTAGAACGACCCACTTCCCTCGAAACCGGTCAGCTCAGATGATGAGGCTGCGGGTGCGACTTGTGGCCTTCGTCCGATCCCTCGTTGTCCTGATGACCGTTCGCCGTTCCCTGCACACCCGACCCCGCCGGAACCATCGAGATGATCACCGACTTCGAGGTGGGGCAGTTGCTCTGCAGCGCAGTCGAATCCAGCGGAATCAACGGATTGGTCTCGGGGTAGTACGCGGCGGCCGATCCACGCGGGGTGTCGTACTCGACGATGCGGAACGACGGTGCGCATCGTTCCACGTCGTCGTCGTCCCACTTGGTGACGAGGTCCACCATGTCGCCGTTGCGGAAGCCGAGAGACGAGATGTCCTCCCGATGCACGAAGATGACGCGTCGGCCGTTCTCGATGCCGCGGTAGCGATCGCTGAGGCCGTAGATGGTGGTGTTGAACTGATCGTGGCTGCGCAGCGTCTGCAGAATCAGATGGCCCGGCGGAACCTGCAATACGTCGATCGGCGACACCGCGAATTCACCTCGGCCGCTCTTGGTTTCGAACGTCCGACTGTCGCGCGGTGGATGTGGGAGCACAAAGCCGCCGGGGCGTCGAACATTGACCTCGTAGCCCTCGCATCCGGCGACGACACGCGAGATGTGCTTGCGGATGTTGCGGTAATCGTCGCGGAAGCCCTTCCAGTCGAGGTCGTAGCGATCTCCGAGCGTGGCCTCGGCGATACCGCTGACGATGGCGACTTCCGAACGAAGGAACTCGCTCGCGGGCTTCAGCGGTCCGCGTGAGGAGTGCACCGAGCAGGTGGAATCCTCGACCGAAATCCATTGCTCGCCGCTGGCTTGCACGTCCTTCTCGGTGCGTCCCAGGGTCGGCAGAATCAGTGCGGTCTCGCCGCACACCAGGTGCGAGCGATTGATCTTGGTGGAGATCTGCACCGTCATCCGCATCGACCGCAGCGCCAGGAAGGTGATGTCGCTGTCCGGAGTGGCCTGGACGAAGTTTCCGCCGAGTCCGAGGAAGAAGTGTGCCTTGCCGTCGCGCATGGCTCGGATGGAATCGACGGTGTCCAAGCCGTGTTCGCGGGGCGGCTCGAAATCGAACTCCGCGGCCATGGCGTCGAGGAATGCCACCGGCGGGCGCTCCCAGATTCCCATCGTGCGGTCGCCCTGGACGTTCGAGTGACCGCGCACCGGCAACAGTCCGGCACCGGCCTTGCCGATGTTCCCCTGTGCGAACGCGAGATTGGTGACTTCCTTGATGGTGGCGACGGCATTGCGGTGCTGCGTCAGGCCCATGGCCCAGCAGAAGACCGTTGCCTTCGAATCGCGCAGCATCTCGGCGGCCTCGGTGATCTGCGCTACCGACAATCCGGTGACCTCGGTGACGAGATCCCAGTCGACTTCGGCGACGTGTGCTTTCCACTCGTCGAAGCCGACGGTGTAGTTGTCGAGGAACTCGTGATCGAGCGCGTCCCACTTCACCAGCAGGGAACCGAGCGCTTGGAACAGTGCGAGGTCGCCGTTGAGCTTGATCGGCAGATGCAGATCGGACAGGTCCGTTCCCGGTCCCACCATGCCGCGCGGAGTCTGCGGATTCTTGAAGTTGAGCAGACCCGCTTCGCGAAGGGGGTTGATGGACAGGATCTTTGCGCCGTTCTGCTTCGCCAGTTCGAGGGCGGAGAGCATGCGCGGGTGATTGGTGCCGGGGTTCTGGCCGGCCAGGATGATCAGTTCGGCGTTGTGGACGTCGTCGAGAGTGACACTGGCCTTGCCGATGCCGATCGACTCCTGCAGAGCGATGGAGGTCGACTCGTGACACATGTTGGAGCAGTCGGGCATGTTGTTGGTGCCGAATGCCCTGGCGAAGAGTTGATAGGTGAACGCGGACTCGTTGGAGGCGCGGCCGGAGGTGTAGAAGATGGCCTCGTCGGGACTGGCCAGGGACTTCAGCTCGTCGCCGATCAGGCGGAAGGCATCGTCCCACTCGATGGGCTCGTAGTGAGTGCCGCCGGGCAGCTTGATCATCGGATGCGTGATGCGGCCCTGCTGGCCGAGCCAATGCTCGGTGTGAGAGTCGAGTTCGGCAATGCTGTGCTGCGCGAAGAACTCCGGGGTCGCCCGCGTGGTCGTCGCCTCCTCGGCAACGGCCTTCGCGCCGTTCTCGCAGAATTCCGCCGCGTGCCGATGGCCCGGATCCGGATCGGGCCAGGCGCAGCTCATGCAGTCGAAACCCTCGGCCTGGTTGAGCTTGAGCAGCGTCTGCGCGGTGCGCTTCGGGCCCATGTGTCCGAGTGCTCGCTTCATCGACACTGCGACGGCGACGGGGCCTGCCGCGTGGGTCTTCGGCTTCTCGATATCGAGCTCGGCCTCGTCGACGTCGCTGTCGGTGCGTCTCATGCGGGTCCCTTCGTTGCGTTACCCCCGCACTCGACCATAGCCGTAGGCTCAGCCGGCGAGGAGCTTGGTCACCAGATCCACGTACTGCTGCTTCGCCGAATCCTGGCTCGTGCCTTCGAGCTTCGCCCAGGCATCGAACTTCGCACGGTTCACCATGTCCAGCCGTCCGGGCCGCTTACCCGAGACGTCACCGATCGAACCCTGCTTGTAGAGCGAGTACAGGCTCAACAGGTCGTCGTTGCTCGGCTTGGACGTGAGCTTCTTGACGTCCACCTGTGCGTCGGCGAACGACTGGTCGAGATCGGACATG
Organism: uncultured Rhodococcus sp.; assembly: GCA_963517305.1. Taxonomy (GTDB): domain Bacteria; phylum Actinomycetota; class Actinomycetes; order Mycobacteriales; family Mycobacteriaceae; genus Rhodococcoides. Next base: position 22,413 of record CAUQEL010000021.1, on the reverse strand, counting down.
GAAGAACTCCTTGCGCTAGAGGTGGGGTCATCCTTGCACGGCGGCGTCGGATATCAGCCGAATGCAGTGCGCCACGAGGGCTTCGCGGGTGACGGCGACCGTGCCGTCGAGATAGCCGATGAACAGAGCAGTCAGAGCCCCGACGGTTCCGACAGCGATCAGCTGTCGGTCGGCGGAGTCGGGAAGCTGCGAATGCACCAACTCGACGAAGCCCGGCAGCAGGTCGAGTCCGCGGCGGCTGAGCGCCGGTTCGGCCAACGGTGCGATGAGCAGCACCCGTCCCGTTCGCGGTTCGTCGATGATGAGTTCGACGAAGGCGCGCACCGGCGCTGCGATGGTGTCCTCGGCAGTGGTCGCCTGCGTCACGGCGTCGAGCAATGCGCCCTGTGCTCGGGTGCCCACCCAGGCGTACACCGCGCGGACGAAGGTATCGCGGTCGGAGAAGCTCTCGTAGAAATACCGCTCGGTGAGTCCGGCGGTACGGCAGACGGCGCGCACGTTGACGGCCGGTCCGTCCGGCGAGCCGAGGAGCTCGACCCCGGCCGCGAGCAACGCGTCGTACCGCTTGGATCTACGTTCCTCCAACTGTTGACTACGCATGTTGTCAACCCTAGTCTGACAACATGCGTAGTCAGTCCGATCGACCCGTCCCGCTCGGTCCCGATTCGCTCACCTGGAAGTACTTCGGCGACTGGCGGGGCATGCTCCAGGGCGTCTGGGCAGGGTCGATGCAGAACATGCACCCGGGGCTCGGAGCCGGGGTGGAGCAGCATTCCACGTTTTTCGACGAACGCTGGCAGCGCCTGTATCGGTCCTTGTACCCCATCGGCGGGGTCGTGTTCGACGGCGATCGGGCCGAGGAGACCGCACTGCAGGTCCGCGGCTATCACACGAACATCAAGGGAATCGACGCCAAGGGCTGCAAGTACCACGCGCTCGATCCCGACACGTTCTACTGGGCACACGCCACCTTCTTCATGGGCACCGTGCTCACTGCGGACCACTTCATGGGCGGACTGACCGAGGCTCAGAAGGTCCAGCTGTTCGACGAGCACGTGCAGTGGTACCGCCTCTACGGCATGAGCATGCGGTCGGTGCCCGCCACCTGGCCCGAGTTCCGCACGTACTGGGACCACATGTGCAGCACCGTGTTGGAGGACAACATGGCCGCGCGCGGAGTGTTGGACCTGTCGAAGCTGGGACCGCCGCCGTACGCATCCTGGCTGCCCGAGCCGATCTGGGCCGTGCTCCGGCGTCCGGTGGCGAGGTTGTTCGTCTGGATCACCGTCGGGCTCTACGACCCGCCGGTACGTGAACTCCTGGGCTACGGCTGGTCCGCGCAGGACGCGAAGCGTTTCACGCTTTTCGGCAAGGCGGTGAACCTCGTGTTCGGGGTGGTGCCACCGCGACGGCGACTGCACCCGCGGGGCCGCGCCGGATGGGATCGCGCCACGGGGAGAATCCCTTCGACGACACCGCTCGTCCACACCCCGGCCCGCAATCTGCCGCCTGTGGCGCGGCGCTCGGACCCCTCGCATTACAGCCCGAAGGTGTAGAACCGCGCGCTCGGGGTACCACGCGGGGTATGCACAGCATCAGAACCGGAACCGGAACCCCGATCGTCCTCGTCCACGGGCTCGGGTCCTCCCACCGAAACTGGGACCCGATCGTCCCCGCCCTCGCCAAGCATCGCGAGGTCATCGCCCTCGACCTGCCCGGGTTCGGGCAGACCCCGCCGCTCCCCGAGGTCTCCATCGCGACGTTGACCGACGCGCTGAGGGAGTACCTCGACAGCGAGGGCCTGTCCGACGCAGACCTCGTCGGTAGTTCCATGGGTGCGCGGATGGTCGTCGAACTGGCTCGTCGCGGTCATCGTGGGTCGATGGTGGCGCTCGATCCCGGCGGCTTCTGGAACGACCGTCAGGTCAAGATCTTCGGAGCCACGATCACCGCATCGTTGGCGCTGATGAAGAACGTCCAGCCGCTGGTGCCGTTCCTGGCCGGCAACCCGGTCACCAGAACCGCTGCGCTGGCTCAGTTCTCGGCTGCTCCCTGGAAGCTGCCGAGCGGGCTGGTCGAGCAGGAGCTGAAGGGCTTCTCCTCCAAGACGTCACCGTCGCTCGACGCCGCGCGCAAAGCGCTGATCCACGGACCGAAACAGTTGGGTGCGACCAAGGGCTCCTTGCAGGGCTCACTGCTCATCGGCTGGGGTCGGCAGGACAAGGTGACGACGCCCAGCCAGGCGAAGGTAGCGCTGGAGCGATTCCCCGACGCCACCCTGCACTGGTTCGACAAATGCGGCCACTTCCCGCACTGGGATCAGCCCACCGAGACCGCGCGAGTCATCCTGCGGGCGACAGGTCGCTGACGCTCCCATGCTTCAGCCGTTCCACCAAGGCCGGAGGGGGACGTCGGCCTGCCCCTTCGGTCCGAGTTTGACCGCCAGAACCTGGTGCAGCTGAACGACATTGCGCTCGAATCCCAGACGAGAGCCGGCCATGTACAGGCCCCAGACGCGGGCCGTCCCCTCACCGGCTTCGGCGACGCAGGCGTCCCAGTTGTCGACGAGGTTCCGGCACCAACCGGCGAGGGTCAGGGCGTAGTGCTCGCGCAGGTTCTCCTCGTGCCGGACCTCGAGTCCGACGTCCTGGATCTCGGTGATGATGCGGCCCGAGCCGGTGAGTTCGCCGTCGGGAAAGACGTACCGGTCGATGAAGCTGCCGGCCTTGGCGTGCGCGCGATTGTCCGGACGGGTGATCGAGTGGTTGAGCAGGCGGCCGCCGTCGCGCAGCTTGGACTGGATGAACGTGAAGTACGACGGGTAGTTGTGCACGCCGATGTGCTCGGTGAGCCCGATGGAGGAGATGGCGTCGAAGTTGGTCTCGGGCACGTCGCGGTAGTCGGAGAAGCGCACCTCGGCGAGATCGGAGAGCCCCTCTTCGGCAATGGCCTTCTGCGCCCACGACGCCTGCTCCTGCGAGAGCGTCACGCCGATGACCTGGACGCCGCGGCGCGCGGCGTAGCGCACCATCGAGCCCCAACCGCAGCCGATGTCGAGCAGACGATCACCCGATTGCAGGCCGAGCTTGTCGAACACCAAGCGGTACTTGTTCTCCTGTGCCGCCTCCAGTGACTGATCCGCGCTCTCGAACGCCGCGCAGGTGTACGTCATCGAGGGGCCGAGCACCTTTTCGTAGAAGGCGTTGGACACGTCGTAGTGGTGGTGGATCGCTTCAGCATCGCGAGTCTTGGAGTGGCGCAGGCCTTCTGCGATGCGACGCCACCGCGGAATCGCCTCCTGGGGTGGGGGGGCGATGGGCCGCAACACATCCCAGCCGAGCGAACGGGCGATCGAGGTCAGTGTCATTGCCGAGGGGCGACGAAAGTGCAGCTCGTCGCCCATCAGTGCCAGCAACTCGTAGGGGTCTCCGGGATGGACGCCCGTGGCTTCCAGATCGCCCGAGACGTACGCGCGCGCCATGCCGAGATCGCCGGGAGCGGTTGCGAGATAGGTGGTTCCGCGAGGGCTCTTGAGATTGAGGCCGATTCTCGCGTCTTCGGGTCCTGCGGTGCTGCCGTCGTATGCGGTGAAGCGCAGTGGGATGTTGCCGTCGGAGATCAGTTCCAGAATCTCGGAGATCTTGAGCTTCTGGGGACCGTTCACCGTGCGATTGCCGGAGTCCTTGAACGTCGTCATCTGCGTTGCACCGCCTTCGAGTACAAATCCAACAATCGGGATTCGGGATCGTATTTTTTCTTCAGCTGGAGATATCTCTCGCCGCCGTACAGCACGGCGAATTCATCCTCGGTGTAATAAGCATCCGAGTACAGCGATTTGTGCCCGTCGAACTCGGTCACCTTCTTCTCGATGGCGCGGTTCGCGGCACCCTCGGGCTCGCCGGCAACGATCGGGACCGAAGACCAGAAGCCGATGTTGACGTAGGTGCGTTTCGGTTCGAGCGGATACAGCGGCCACGGCCGGGCCGGATTGGCCCCTGGCGCTGCGGGTTCGCGAAGACGCAACGGGCACAACCACAACGGCTCGATCGGGATGTTCTCGAGAAACCACTGCGCGAAGCCGGCGGTGTGTTCGATCGGAACCTCGACATCCTGCACGACGCGTTCGCGCGGCGGATTTCCCTTGCGCTTCTCGAGTCGATCGGCAATGTCGTACTTGCGATCGAGGCCGATGAGCTTCCAGTAGAAACTACTGCGCCGATACTTGCGCGGCCAGAAGCGTCGGATTCTCGGGTTCTGTGTTCCGAATGCGCGGGAGCACCAGAACCAATCGGTGTCCCAGCGCCACAGGTAGTCGTGAATGGTGAGGCGGTCGGTCTTCGGGGTGTCCGACGCGTGCTGGATCGAGCGGTAGAAGATGTCGGCACCGGTGTAGTCGCTGACCGGTCCGGGTTCGTCGGTCTGGACGCCGAGCGTGAGGTAGCTTTCGTCGGCGCTGAAGACCACGCCGTCGAGGTACTGGACCTCGATGCCGTCGTACTCGCGCTGTTCGACGATGGTGTCCATCGTGGACTGGAGAGTGTCGAGATCGTGAAATCGCAGGTGGCGCAACGCGACATACGGCAGCACGGGTTCGAGCTGAATCCGCAACCGAGTGGAGTAACCCAGGGTGCCGTACGAGTTGGGAAAGCCCCAGTAGAGATCCGAGTGTTCGCCCTCCGGTGTCGCGGTGACGATTTCGCCGCTGCCGGTGAGTACATCGATCTCGAGCACCGATTCGTGTGGGAGTCCACTACGAAACGACGTCGACTCGATTCCGAGTCCGGTGACCGCTCCGCCGAGGGTGATCGTCTTGAGCTGCGGGACGACGAGGGGTGCCAGACCGTAGGGAAGCGTCGCGTCGACCAGGTCCTCGTAGGTGCACATTCCGGCGACATCGGCTGTGCGCGAGGCGGGATCGACAGAGATGACCTTGCTCAGGCCCGAGACGTCGAGCCCCGGCGTGGTGGTGGTCGTCCTGGCCCGGAACAGGTTGGACGTCTTCTTCGCCAGACGCACCGTCGCATCGGCCGGAATTGCGCGATAGCTGCGAAGCAGCTGCGCGACACCCGACCGGTGCGCTGCGTAACCGCTCTCCCTCGGTTCTGGCCGTCGTCCGAGAAGAGCATTCACTGAAGCCACATACAGACGCTATATCTCGTACCGCGTGGTATCCACCGGCATTGGCGTCCGACCGGTGAAACTTCACGCAACTGTTGCCGAATCTCGATGGCGAATCGCAGCAAATCGGACAAATGGTTGCGTCATGCATGTGTTTTGCGGGAGCGGGAATTTTCTTGTGAAGCACATCACACGGCCCTCGACGCGATGCCGGACGTATGGGACCGGCGAGGCAGGATGGGTGCACATCCCGTCCGCTAGAGAAGGAGAACGTTTTCGTGGCTCAGGTCAGTGCATCCAGTTCCGCCACCATCGCCACCACCCCGGATCGGGTACTCGCCGCTCTCGCCGACTACGAGACGGTGCGCCCACGAATCCTGCCCGAGCAGTACCGCGACTACGAGGTGGTCCAGGGCGGACAAGGAGACGGAACGGTGGCCACGTGGACCCTGCAGGCCACCGAGAAGCGAGTGCGCAACGTCGCCGCGACCGTCACCGTCGCCGGATCGACCATCACCGAACGCGACGCCAATTCCTCCATGGTCACCACCTGGTCGGTTGCCCCGGACGGCGCAGGCACCACGGTCACCACGACGACGGAATGGAAGGGCGCAGGCGGAATCGGCGGCTTCTTCGAGAAGACCTTCGCGCCTCTCGGACTGAAGAAGATCCAGGCCGCGACGCTCGAGAACCTACGTCGCGAGTTGATCTAGACCTGTTCGAAGTCGGGATCCTGGATGAGCGTCAGGGTCCCGACCACCACGGTGCGCATCGACCACAGAAACATTCCGTCGGGTCCGCGGTCGATCGTGTCGTAGGCCCCGGGCAGCGTGTCGAGATCGGTACGGGCGGCGATTGCGTCGTCGTACTCACGATCGCGCCGGGCATCGTTGTAGACGACCTCGGCCAATGCGATCGCGTGCTCGACGACGGTGATGACGGCCCACGTCGCCTGCTTGGGGGTGAGGTCGTAGCGCAGTCGGTAGCGCGTCTGGACGGCGTCGGCCATACGAAGGGCATCGATCGAGCTGGGAGTCAGACCGATCAGGTACTGCGCTATGCCCGGATTTTTGTACACGAGTTCGCGCATCGCGGAGGCGAGTGTCAGCAGAGCGTCGTGCATCGATTGGTCGTCACCGGGAAGCGGCGGCGACCACCTGCGCAGGATCTCCTCCGCCACCAGGGCTTTGAGCGCGCAGAGATCGTCGATGTTGTTGTAGATCGCGACGATCGAGACGCCCAGGCTCTCGGCCACCGCCTTCACCGTCACTTTGGGCAGAGTCAGTGCAATGCCGGCCTCGGCCATGGTCTCGGGCGTCACCCGACGCTTACGAGGGGAGCGGCGTCCCGCGGACGTCGCCGGCTGATCCATTCCACAAGACTACGTGCGCTCAGTACTGACGAATGTTCAGACGTGGGCGCGTACGGACGCGCGTCGCCGATGACCGTGCGACTACGCTGGTGTTCGCTTCGACCCACGCGAGAGGACGGCACAGTGCAACCCGGTGAACAGCCCGACATGGCATCGATCCTGCAGCAGGCCCAGCAGATGCAGCAGCAGCTGATGGCGGCGCAGGCCGAGATCGCGGAAACCGAAGTGACCGGCCAGGCAGGCGGCGGACTCGTCGTCGCCACCGTCAAGGGAACCGGTGAGGTGGTCGGACTGACCATCGACCCCAAGGTCGTCGACCCCGACGACATCGAAACGTTGCAGGACCTGGTGATCGGTGCGATCGCTGACGCGTCGAAGGCTGCTCAGGCCGTCGCTAGCGAGAAGATGGGCCCCCTCGCGGGTGGTCTCGGTGGCATGCCCGGCCTGCCCGGGTTCTAGGCGGTGTACGAAGGTCCGGTTCAGGATCTGATCGACGAACTCGGCAAGTTCCCCGGGGTCGGTCCGAAAAGTGCTCAGCGCATAGCCTTTCACCTCCTGGGCGTCGAACCTCCCGAGGTGGATCGGCTCATGCGCGCGCTGCAGCGCATTCGAGACGGTGTGCAGTTCTGCATCGTGTGCGGCACGGTCTCGGACAAGGAGCTGTGCCGAATCTGCGCGGACTCGCGCCGCGACAGGTCCATGATCTGCGTCGTCGAAGAGCCCAAAGATGTTCAGGCTGTGGAACGTACGCGAGAATTCAAAGGCCGCTACCACGTGCTCGGTGGGGCGCTCGATCCGTTGAACGGAGTGGGACCGGATCAGCTGCGGATCCGAGAGTTGTTGACCCGTGTGGGAACTCAGGACGACGGCGTCGACGTCACCGAGGTCATCATCGCCACCGACCCCAACACCGAGGGTGAAGCAACCGCGACCTATCTGGTGCGCATGATGCGTGATTTCCCCGGCCTGGCCATCACCCGCCTCGCCTCGGGCCTCCCGATGGGCGGGGACCTCGAATTTGCCGACGAGTTGACCCTCGGGCGCGCTTTGACCGGGCGCCGACGTATGTAGAGCGGCTTCGCCGCACGTGCATGGAACCTCGTAGCAGGGGTCGAGTTTCCGCTCACGACCCGGAGTTATGCACAGCCTGTGGATAGATTCTGACGCGGTCATCGCAAACCGGCCATCCTGAGGTCCATGAGGACGAGACCAGCGGGTGCCTGGCAGCGACTACTGGACGATCAGCACGGAATAGTCACCACGAAGCAGATGCATACGTTCGGCGTCAACAAGGATTCGATCAATCACTGCGTGGAAACCGGGCAGTGGCTGAGGGTGTTTCGTGGAGTCATCTCGGTGACCAACGGGCCGCTGACTCGGGAGATGCAGCTGTCTGCAGCATTGCTGTACGCAGGACGAGGAGCGTTGCTCAGCCACGCCAGTGCAGCAGAGGAATGGGGGTGGGTTCGGCCTGGGGCAGGCCCCGTTCACGTCACCGTTCCCTACGGGTGCTCGGCGACCAGCAGGCCACCGGCGATGCGGCACGCCAAGCAGAACTTCACCTCGGAAAGCAACGAACAAATCCATCCCGGGGTCGTGGTCCACCGCTCCCGAGCCATGGGACACATCGGTGTCGAGACGAATCCGGCGCGTACGAGCATCGCTGACACCGTGCTGGACCTGGCAGTCGCAGAGCCATCGTCGAGGCAGGCAACGATCGCGTTGGTCTCGGCAATGTCCTCGGGTGGTGTGAACGTTGCGGCCATGACTCGCAAGATCGAAGCTCGGAGACCGATGCGCTACCTGAAACCGATCTTGCACACCCTGGCGCTGCTGCGCGAAGGCGTCCATTCTGCACTCGAGCACCGCTACGTGCTCGACGTCGAGCAGGCGCACGGTCTTCCGGCCGGGCAGCGTCAGACTCCGGTATTCGTCGACGGCCGAAAGCTTTTCGAGGATATTCGTTACGAGCTCTGCAACCTCATCGTCAGACTCGACGGCCAGGCCTTCCACTCTGCCAAGCAGCGACGCTTTCGCGATCGTCGACGCGATAATGCCGCGGAGCTGCGGAACTTGCCCCGCTTGGTTTACGGGTGGCACGAAGTTACTCAGGACCCGTGCGGTGTGTACCGGGAGGTCCGTGAGGTGCTGGTCCGGGAGGGTTGGAACGACACGTCGTACCCGTGCGAGCGGTGCGCCTTGTGAGTGGAAATTCGTAGTGGGCTACGCAGTTTCGTTCACGTGCGGCGGAGCCGCTCTCTCCGAAGCTGCGCAACTTCGGCAAGTTCGAGCGGAGCGAGAGTGGTGCCCAACGCCCGCTCCAGCAGGTAGTCCGCCAACTCCGGGTTTCGGGCGAGTACCGGCCCGTGCATGTAGGTGCCGATCACGGAACCTTGCACGACGCCTTCGCGTCCGTCGCCGACGCCGTTGCCCACGCCGTGGGTGACCTTGGCCAAAGGGGATGCGTCGAGTCCGAGAGTTGTTCCACCGCGGTGGTTTTCGAAGCCGGAGAGTTTCTGAGTCAGGCCGTCGAGTGCGGGTTCGGTGACGACTTCACCGATGGACCGGGTGGCCTGAGGTGCAGTGGTCACGTCGAACAAAGAGATGCCGTCGACGCGTTCGCCTGCGGAGGTCTCGTACCAGTGACCGAGCACCTGGATCGCGGCACAGATGGCGAGCACCGGCACCCCGCGGGCGGCCGCGTTCTGCAGTCCCGGGTATCGGGTGAGGTGACGGGTTGCGAGGCGTTGAGCTGAATCCTCTGCTCCACCAAGGGTGTACACGTCGAGTGAATCGGGAACCGGGTCGTTCAGGGTGATCTGAACGACCTCGGCGTCGATGTCTCGCATCCGCAGTCTCTGCCGCAGGATGAGCGCATTTCCGTTGTCGCCGTAGGTGCCCATCACGTCGGGCAGGACGAGGCCGATGCGAACGGTGGACTCAGACATCTTTCACCTCACGTGCCAGCGCGCGCCCGAGATCGCGGAACGCGGTGTAGTTGGCGAGCACTTCGACGCGTCCCGGCGGGCAGGATGCGATGGCCTGCAACGGATCTGCGATGGTGGTGTGCTGCGAACCGGCGTAGAGCAGACGCACTCCGAGGTCGGTCGCGCGTTCACCGGCGGCGACCACGGCGACGTTCTCGAAGTGCTCGAAGCGGACATCCCACAGCCACGACAGGTCCTCGCCGTCGGGAACCTGACCGTTGACGGCGATGACGAGTCCGTCGCAGGTGGGGTCGATCATCGACAGCGCTTCCTGCCAGCCGGCGGGATTCTTCGCGAGAAGCATTCGGACGGAATGCGATCCGTACTGAATGGTGGAGTAGCGCCCGGCCACCTCGTCGACGCTCGACGCGGCCGCGACGGCATCTTCCGCGCTCGCGCCGAGGGTCACGGCCGCGGCGACGGCCTGAGCTGCGTTGCCGCGGTTGGCTTTTCCTGGCAACGCCAGAGTCATCGGCAGTACGAGCCCGTCGGGGCCGTAGAGATTGTTCTCGTCGAGCCACCAGTCCGGCGTCGGACGCTTGAAGTCACTGCCGGTGCTGTACCAATGCTCGCCGTCCCACACGATGGGTTCGCCGGTGCGCGGGCAGCTGACCGAATCGCCTGCCCATCCACCACCCGCCGCGACCCAGACGACGTTCGGTGCGTCGAACGCGGCGGAGGTGACGAGGACGTCGTCGCAGTTGGCGACGACGACGGTCTCGGGGTGCCGGGCCAGGCCCGCGCGCAGCTTGCGTTCGATCATGTTGATCTCGCCCACGCGGTCGAGCTGATCGCGACTGAGGTTGAGCAGCACGATGGCAGCGGGATCGACGGCGTCGGACACATGGGGGACGTGCAGTTCGTCGACCTCGAGAGCGGCCAACTCGGCGTCGAAGTGGGCGTGCAGCGCGGCGACGATGCCGGCGTCCATGTTCGCGCCATCGGCCTGGGTGGCGACATCACCCAGGGTGGATAGTGCCGCAGCCGTCATTCTGGTGGTGGTGGACTTGCCGTTGGTACCGGTGACGATGACGGTGCGTCGACCGCGGCCGAGTCCGCCGAGGATGTCCGGGTCGATCTTGAGCGCGACGAGTCCGCCGATCATCGATCCCTTGCCGCGGCCTGCTTTCCGGGACGCCCAGGTCGCCAGCTCCGCCGCGCGCAGAGCCACGCGACCACGTGCGCCGATACGTCTGCGCTCACCCACTTCAACCATCCGCCGAGTCTGGCACAGAAGAGCGCACAGTTTCACGTCGGCGGTCGCTCCCCTGGGTCGTTCCGCGGGCTCCACTCCCGCCCCTCACACCGGTGCTTTCTCCAGTACTTCGACAGGTCGTCGGACCGCCATGCCCCCGAGACACCCGCCGATGACGACGACGCCACCGATCAGCGCGAGCACCGAGGGGTTCTCGCCCAGGAAGATCCAGGCACCCGCGATGCCGACGACGGGAACGAGTAAGGAGAACGGCGCGACGAGACCAGCGGGGTTGCGGCTCATCAGGATGCTCCACAGGCCGCTACCGACGATCGTGGCGGGAATCACGATGTAGGCCAACGCGACCAGACCGGGCCAGCCCTGCGGACCGAACGAGGCCATCAGTGCCTGCCAGCCGGTGCTCGGTCCCTCGACCATCGCTGACAGTGCCAGCATCGGCACCGGCGGCACGACGGTCATCCAGAGCATCAGCGTCATCGGCGATCCGGACTTCGCGAGTCGATTCCCCAGGTTGCCGAACGCCCAACCGAGTCCGGCGAGCAGGGTGAGGATCACCGGGAGCAGGGTGGCGTTCTGGGCGCGGTCCCACCCGATCAAAACCATGCCGAGCACCGCGATCGCGATACCGATGGCCTGTCTGCGGCTGACGTGTTCGCGGAGCAGGATGGCGCCGAGAACGACGGTGAACGGGGCGGACGATTGCAACACGAGCGACGCCAATCCGGTGGGCATGCCGGCCGCCATCGCTGCGAACAGGAAGGCGAACTGCAGGAACCCGAACCCGAACCCGTAGAGCAGCAGCCACTTCAGCGGAACCTTGGGGCGGGGAACGAACAACACAACGGGAACGGCGATGACCAGGAATCGCAGTGCGGCGAAGAAGAAGGGCGGGAAGTGATCGAGCCCTACGCGGATGGCGAGAAAGTTCAGTCCCCACAATACGACGACGGTCAGTCCGAGTAGGCGGTCGCGAGTGGTCATGCCGTCCATCGTGACGGCAGCAAATGATCAGCACAATCGAATATATCCGCAGCAACAGTTAAGATCTACTACATGAATGTGGAGCGGCTCAGGATCCTCCGGGAACTTGCCGACAGGGGGACCGTCGCTGCAGTCGCCGAGGCGCTGTCCATGACGCCGTCGGCGGTGTCTCAGCAGCTCAAGCTGCTGAGCAAGGAAGCTGGGGTGACGCTCCTCGAACCCGACGGGCGTCGGCTGCGCCTCACCGACGCCGGGCGGGCATTGGTGCTCAGGACCGACGATGTGTTCGCCGCTCTCGATCGAGCCACAGCAGAGATGGATCGCTACCGGGCGTCCCCGCGGGGACGCGTCCGAGTTGCGCTGTTCCCGTCCGGTGCCGCGCTTCTGCTGCCCGGGTTGCTGACGCGGTTGGCGAACTCGGACGTCGACATCGACGCCCGCGACGAGGATCTGCCCGCATCCTCGGTGCCGGAACTGTTGGCGGACTACGACGTGGTGCTCACGCACCGCGACGACCGGGCACCGTCGACCGCGGGCCCGCGCATCGAAGTGACCACCCTGATGCGTGAGCCCATCGATCTGGTGTTGCCGCCCGGTCATGCGCTGGCGCAACACGAATCGATAGATCTTAGGGACCTGGGCGACGAACGATGGATCAGTGTTCGCGGCGGATTCCCGGTCGACGACGTACTGCTCTCGGTGGCCGCCGCCACCGGCGTAGAACCGCGAGTGATGCAGCGAGTGAACGACTTCCGCGTCACCGAGGTGTTGGTGGCGGCGGGGTACGGCGTGGCGTTGATGCCGCGCTACGCCGTCGTGCATCCGGGCTTGGTGCGCAGAGAACTGTCCGGGGTGCGGGCAGGGCGCATCTACGAACTCGCGACGAGACCCGACGCAGGACGGCTACCGGCGATCGCGGCAGTGCTCGACGCGTTCAGGGCGGAAGCGATGTTCAGGACAGGGCTTTGGCCTTCAGCGTCCTGAACTCGTCCTGGTCGATGGTTCCGTTGTCCAGCAACGCTTTTGCGTGTGCAATCTCCTCCGATGCCGACCGCCCGGCCACTTGCTTGATGTAGTCCTCCTGCTGGTCCTTGGCGTGCTGCATGGCTGCAACCTGGCGCTCGGCCATGTTGCCGCCGTTCACGATGAGGTAGATCAGTGCGGTGAAGAACGGCGCAATGATGAGGAACAGTACCCACGCGGCTTTCACGAGCCCGGATGCCTTGTGGTTTCGGAAGAGGTCTCCGATGATCGACAGCATCACCATGAGATAGGCCACGAAGGCGAATCCGACGATGAGTAGCCAGAGAAAATCCCAGAAAGAGTCCATGGCGAACTTCCATTCCCTCAAGGTGCCCCGACAGCAGAGTTATTGTCCCACGCGGAGTGTCGGCTGGACGCGGGTTGAACACTTTCGCTCGCCCGAGCATTGGGTTAGCCTGGGTAACGATCCTGATCGACGAGAACCAGGGGAGATACGATGATCGTCTTCGTGCGCAGTGGTCTGTTCACCGTCTTGTGGTTCGCTTGGCTCGTTTTCTTCCAAGACGGAGCGGTGTGGGAATCGCTCATTGGCGCGGTTCTCGCGGGAGCGGTGTTCACTGCGCTGATGTGGCTCTACGAGCGCAGGGCTCCCGACGCCGCATCCACCGAATAGCGCCCGACACAGGAAAGGCCGCCCATTCGACGTGTGGATGGGCAACTTTTCGTCGAGCAGAGGATTTATTTCAGTGCACGGTTCGCAGCCGCGACCACGGCACGCGCGATCAGCACCGTGACCTTCATCGAAGAATTTGCTGAAGCGGTTCTGTAGGTAATGCGCCCCGATCCGGGCACTGGGGATTGCCAGAAAGCATTGCTACGCCTATTCGCCGCAGTACCTTTCCACCCTCCCGCGTATCTACTCACCGAATGGAGATACCAGCCCGTGGCACCCAAGTCCAAAGTCGAAACCGTCGCCAACCTCGCCAAGCGCAGAGGCCTCGTCTACCCGTGCGGCGAGATCTACGGCGGTACCAGGTCGGCCTGGGACTACGGTCCGCTGGGCGTCGAGCTCAAGGAGAACATCAAGAAGCAGTGGTGGCGCAACATGATCACCAGCCGCGACGACACCGTCGGGCTGGATTCCTCGGTGATCCTGCCGCGTGAGGTGTGGGAGGCATCCGGCCACGTCGAGACGTTCTCCGACCCGCTGGTGGAGTCGCTGCACACGCACAAGCGGTACCGCGCCGATCACCTCATCGAGGCGTACGAGGAGAAGCACGGCCACCCGCCGGAGAACGGCCTGGCCGACATCCGCGACCCCGAAACCGGTGAACCCGGCTCGTGGACCGAACCGCGGGCGTTCTCTCAAATGCTCAAGACCTACCTCGGCCCAGTCGACGACGGGTCGGGCCTGCATTACTTGCGTCCCGAGACCGCACAGGGCATCTTCGTCAACTTCGCCAACGTGTTGACCACCTCGCGAATGAGGCCGCCGTTCGGCATCGGCCAGATCGGCAAGAGCTTCCGCAACGAGATCACCCCGGGAAACTTCATCTTCCGTACCCGCGAGTTCGAGCAGATGGAGATGGAATTCTTCGTCAAGCCTGGCGAGGACGACGAGTGGCACCAGTACTGGATCGACTACCGCATGAAGTGGTACACCGATCTCGGTATCGATCCGGAGAACCTGCGGCTCTACGAGCACGCCAAGGAGAAGCTGTCGCACTACTCCAAGCGGACCGTGGACATCGAGTACAAGTTCGGCTTCCAGGGCAGTGCGTGGGGCGAGCTCGAAGGTGTCGCCAACCGCACCGATTACGACCTGTCGGTGCACTCGAAGGCGTCGGGTCAGGACCTGAGCTACTACGAGCAGGCCACCGACACTCGCTACACCCCGTACGTCATCGAGCCTGCGGCCGGTCTGACGCGTTCGCTGATGGCATTCCTCGTCGACGCGTACACCGAGGACGAGGCCCCCAACGCCAAGGGCGGCGTGGACAAGCGCGTCGTGCTCAAGCTCGATCGTCGTCTGGCTCCGGTGAAGGTTGCGGTGCTTCCGCTCTCGCGTAACGCGGACCTGACGCCCAAGGCGAAAGATCTTGCGCAGCAATTGCGTCAGTACTGGAACGTCGAGTTCGACGACGCCGGAGCAATCGGTCGCCGCTACCGTCGCCAGGACGAGATCGGCACCCCGTTCTGCATCACCGTCGACTTCGACACGCTCGACGATCATGCCGTCACCATCCGTGAGCGCGACACGATGGCGCAGGAGCGCGTCGCTCTCGATCAGGTGGAGGGTTACCTCGCACAGCGGATGATCGGCGCTTGATGGTCTGAGCCGTTGGTTCGTCGGGTTCTGGCCGCTTCGTTGTGATCGACTAGTTCGAGGGTGACTGAATCAGTCGCGGTACGTAGATCCAATCGCGACCCGGTGAGGTGTCATCGTTGCGAAGCGCACATAAGGTGTGCAGGGAGCCGCTCAACCGGAGGTTCGGTAATGGGACACCTGTCAGCGAGTTCAGAGGCGGTTCTTCGCTTCGAGGGTCGAGGCAGGATCCTCGCCAGCGTCATCGACCGCTCCATTCCGCGCTGTGGATTCCGTAGCGACCGGTCATACGGGAGCGCGGAAGCCGCGGCCCCAGCACATGCGGCGGACCCGGGTACTCGACGCCGGTCGGCGGGACCTGCCGTTGCCGCTTCCCGTGTCTGCGGTGTGTTGGCAATAGTAGTTCTGGCGCTGGCGGGGTGCTCGAATCCCCCTGAGCAGGACGCGCCTTCAGACATGACCGCTTCTGCTTACCGGTCGCGCGTCGACGACGCGATCGGTGGTCAGTTCCAGATCACAATCGCCAACACTGCTGAACGACCGATTGCGGTGCACACCATCGCATTCGCCTCTCCAGGATTTACACCCGTCGCGCCTACTGTGCGCGAGATAGAGCTGAAGAAGGGCGGCCGGATCGATATCCCGACTCCGTACGGCGCGGCTCGATGTGACTCGACTGTAGGACCGTTGGCCGCGCGCCTGTCCGTGACTCGCGAAGGAGAACCGGAGCAGGACGTCGAGGTTTCGCTCGAGCAACCGTACGACATCATCGACCGCATCCATTCGGAAGAGTGCACTGCCGAGCAAGTCTTGTCGAAAGTGTCGATGACGCTGTCGCTTTCGTCGCCCCCGCTGGTACCGACTGATCCACTGTCCGCGAGTTTGCTGGTGTCTCGCGAGTCTTTCGACGGACCGATTCGGGTCGACGAACTGCGGGGCAGCGTCCTCTACGACCTGACCGGTGCGCTCCCTCGAACACTGCAGTCCGACAGTGATTCCCTGGCCATTCCGCTCACCATCACCACAGCGTCGTGCGAAGCGCACGCGATCGCGGACTCGAAGAAGCCATTCGTCTTTCCGATTTACCTTGCCTTCGGCGACGAAAAGCCGGTGTACGCGCGGATCCCGGTGCCCACCGAAACGCAGAAGCAATTGGTCGCGTATCAGGGCGCAGCCTGTATGCGCTAGCTGTTCTTCCCGGTCGGCGGCAGGGCGTCCGGCACACGACAAAGCCGCCCATTCACAACGAATGGGCGGCTTTTCGTCGAGCAGGGAATCTACTTCAGTGCACGGTTCACGGCCGAGACCACGGCGCGCAGTGATGCGGTGGTGATCGACGTCGCGATACCGACGCCCCACACGGTGGTGGCCACACCGGACGGCGAGGTCACCGAGGCTTCCACGTAGGCGGCAGCCTGCGCGTCGTCGCCCGCAGACATGGCGTGCTCGGAGTAGTCGAGGACGCTGACATCGTAGCCGATGGTGGACAGTGCGTCGACGAACGAGGCGAGTGGACCGTTGCCGGAGCCGGAGATCTCCTGCTCCACGCCGTCGACCTTCACGGTTGCGACGATCTTGTCGGTTCCGCCGTCGACCTCCGCAGCCTGTACCGACTGCTTGATGCGCTCGAGCGGGCGGATCGGGGTCAGGTACTCCTCGGCGAAGACGTCCCACATCTCCTTGGGCGAGACCTCGCCGCCCTCACCGTCGGTGATGCGCTGCACGGCCTGGGAGAACTCGATCTGCAGGCGACGCGGCAGGTTCAGCCCGTGATCGGACTTCATGATGTACGCGACGCCACCCTTGCCGGACTGCGAGTTGACGCGAATGACGGCCTCGTAGGTGCGACCGACATCCTTCGGGTCGACGGGCAGGTACGGGACCTGCCAGGTGACATCCCCGATGTCCGAACCTTGCTCGTCCGCAGTGACTTTCATGGCGTCCAAGCCCTTGTTGATCGCGTCCTGGTGGCTGCCGGAGAAGGCGGTGTAGACCAGGTCGCCGCCGTACGGGTGGCGCTCGGCGACGGGAAGTTGGTTGCAGTACTCCACCGTTCGACGGACCTCGTCGATGTTGGAGAAGTCGATCTGCGGATCGACTCCGCGGGTGAACAGGTTCAACCCGAGCGTGACCAGGCAGACGTTGCCGGTGCGCTCGCCGTTGCCGAACAGGCATCCCTCGATGCGATCTGCGCCGGCCTGGTAGCCGAGTTCTGCTGCGGCAACACCGGTTCCGCGGTCGTTGTGCGGGTGCAGTGACAGCACGATGCTGTCGCGGCGGTCGAGGTTGCGGCTCATCCACTCGATCGAGTCGGCGTAGACGTTGGGTGTCGCCATCTCGACGGTGGCCGGCAGATTCAGAATCAGCGGCTTGTCGGGGGTGGGATCGACGATCGCGGTGACCGCGTCGCACACCTCTTTGGCATAGGCGAGCTCGGTGCCGGTGTAGGACTCGGGGGAGTACTCGTAGCGCCAGTCGGTATCGGGGAACTTGGCGGCTTCTTCGAGGACCTTGCGGGCACCGTCGGTGGCGATCTTCTTGATGACGTCACGCTCGGCCCGGAACACCACGCGGCGCTGCAGGATCGACGTCGAATTGTAGAAGTGCACGATGACGCTGCGGGCACCCTCGCACGCAACGAAGGTGCGCTCGATCAGTTCGGGACGGCACTGCGTCAGCACCTGGATGGTGACGTCGTCGGGAATCGCGCCGTCCTCGATGATCTCGCGGACGAAATCGAAGTCGGTCTGACTGGCCGACGGAAACCCGACCTCGATCTGCTTGTAGCCCATACGGACCAGCAGGTCGAACATGCGCCGCTTGCGGGCCGGGCTCATCGGATCGATCAGCGCCTGGTTGCCGTCGCGCAGATCCACTGCGCACCACTGCGGCGTCCGGTCGATGATCTTGTCCGGCCACGTGCGGTCGGGGAGGGTGATGGGCTCCACTTCCTCGGCGAACGGCCGATAACGGAAGGTGGGCATCGAGGAGTTCTTCTGGGTGTTCCAGGCGGGCTGGTCGCTGGGCGCGGGCCGCGAAGGCGGGGTGATGGTGCGAGTTCCCGAGGTGAATGCGTCGGCTGGTGACATGGTCTTCGTCTCTCCGTACAGATCAGAGCAATGTGTTCGACCGGCGCAACGAACCCCGCGACGGGAAGCCAGTCTGGTCTCAGACCCCGTCGCGGCTGTTAAGAAGGAGAGCTCGCAGCATGGGCTCAGTGTACTACCGCGTGCCGACGGCCTACCCCAGGGTTGACGCGTCGAATTCTTCGACTGCCGCGTCGAGTCGACATTGCCAACGTTCGATGTCATCCATTCGTCCGACGTCGGTCATCGTCCAGCAGTGCGCGAGGAGTTCGTATCCGAGGCGATCGACCTCGGCATGCTGCGACCAAACCCGATGCGTCCAGCTTCGATCGTTGTGTGCAGCCTCGGCCCCGGCCAACGCGGACCCGACGAGCTCGAACTGGACGTCGCGCCGCACGGCGAGAGCTGGCGGCGCGGCCACGTCCTCGGTCCGCAACACCGTCAGCAGACGCGTGCCGAGCGTCAGAACTCGGCCGTCGGACCACAGCAATGTGCGTCGAAATGCCCCGGGAAGCAGCAGCCACAGCGCCGCGAATGCGAAAGCTACGCCCACCGTCGTCTCCACGATCCGGTCGACGACGATGTCCTCGAGAACAGCCCCCGGATGCGTGAGCGTGCCCATCAGCAGAGCGAGCGGGGTGATGAACGTGACGGCCAATCCGTAGTTGCGCGCCACCGACACCTCGATCGCGAACTGCAGCACCATCAACACCACGATGACGGCCAGGCCGGTGAGCGGCGAGAGGTAGATGGCCGAGAACAACGCCACGCCGGCGAGGGTTCCGCCGAGCCGCTGCAGTCCACGGTAGGTGCCGTGCACCCGATCGGGACCCTGTTGCAGCACCAGGACGGCACCGAGGATCGCCCAGTCCGGCCGGCTCAGATCCAGCGCGACGCTGATCCCGCCCGCGGCCGCTGCCGCGCAGAACACCCGCACTGCCGTGGACGCCGCATGCGAGTCCCGGTGCAGCGAGCGCCGCAATCGATACCCGACGCGGGGCCGAGCCAGCGGCAGCTGATCGGACACGGAGTCGACCGCCCGATCCGGATCCGCCCGCACTGCTGTCGTCGCCGCAAAGGCCCGGTGCGCGTCGAACAATTTCTGAACGAGCACCGGCCTCGACGACAACCGCGCGGCACCCGCGTCGTACACGGCCGCCCAGGCTGCGTGCAGACGCGCGGCCGCCGCATGACGGTCGGCGGCAGACGCCGTCGGCGAACTCGTGTATCTCTCGATCGCGCCCACCGCGGCTCCGACGGCCTCACGCTCGGGTCCCCGCGGATCCCACAGCACCCCGGACATCGACACCACCAGCGCCGCCGCGACGCCGACAGCCGCGCAGACCGCCCCGTGAGCGGCGCTGACGCCGGCTCCGGGGATGTACGACGACACCGCGCACACCAGCACGAAAAAGAACGCCCCCGGCGGTCCCAGTCGCAGCGCGGCGATGACGTAGACCGCAACGAGAGCGAGGAGCGAGAGCAGGGTCACCGGGATCATCTGCGCCCATCCGGTACTGCCGAGATCGAGCGCTGTCTGCCCGGCCGTCGCCCCGAGCCACACCGACGCCACCAGTGCGCCGCCTGCGGTCAGGACCACCCACCAACGCGAACGGTAGGGACGACCCTCGCCGTAGATGACGGCGAAACTGCCCGAGACCACCAGTAGGGCCTCGGTGTGGAACCCGAGTACCCACGCCGCGATCGCGGGGACACCGAACGCCAGAGCCGAGCGCAGTCCACCCGGCCAGCGGCGGCCGACGGCGGGGAGCCCGAACAGCACCCGCAGGCCTCGCGGGGGTGGAGGTGGGCGGTGCTCGGGAACGGTCACTCGACCATGTTAGGACAGGCGTATCCGCAGGCGAGCCGCCCTAAAGTCCCAGCTCGGAGCTACCCGGGCCACCGCGCGGGGGGCTGGATCGGTAGGGTTACCCCGGAACAATCACCCGATTGTCGGCTATCCAGCGGAGGTAAACACGCGTGGCTCTCATCGTCCAGAAGTACGGTGGATCGTCGGTGGGAACCGCCGAACGTATCCGACGCGTCGCTGAACGAATCGTCGAGACCAAGAAGGCAGGCAACGACGTCGTCGTGGTCGTGTCGGCCATGGGCGATACCACCGACGAACTGCTCGACCTGGCCCAGCAGGTGTGCCCGGCCCCGCCGGCCCGCGAGATGGACATGCTGCTCACCTCGGGTGAACGCATCTCCAATGCGTTGGTCGCGATGGCCATCCACTCGCTCGGTGCCGAGGCTCGGTCTTTCACCGGCTCACAGGCAGGCGTCGTCACCACCAGCGTGCACGGCAACGCCAAGATCATCGACGTCACCCCGGGGCGCGTGCGCAGCGCTCTCGACGAGGGCTCGATCGTGCTCGT
The DNA here is from genome assembly GCA_963517305.1 of uncultured Rhodococcus sp. GTDB lineage: Bacteria > Actinomycetota > Actinomycetes > Mycobacteriales > Mycobacteriaceae > Rhodococcoides. The sequence continues at coordinate 1,965 of CAUQEL010000021.1, read as the reverse complement.
CGCCGGATTCCAGGGCGTCAGCCAGGACAGCAAGGACGTCACCACGCTCGGTCGCGGTGGATCGGACACCACCGCCGTTGCGCTCGCCGCGGCATTGAACGCCGACGTCTGCGAGATCTACACCGACGTCGACGGCATCTTCACCGCCGATCCGCGCATCGTGCCCAATGCCCGCCACCTCGACACCGTCTCGTTCGAGGAGATGCTGGAGATGGCCGCCTGCGGCGCGAAGGTGCTCATGCTGCGCTGCGTCGAATATGCCCGTCGCTACAACGTTCCCGTTCACGTGCGCTCGTCGTACACCACGAAACCCGGAACGATCGTCTCCGGATCTATGGAGGACATTCCAGTGGAAGAAGCAATTCTCACCGGCGTCGCACACGATCGCAGCGAGGCGAAGGTCACCGTCGTCGGGTTGCCCGACACACCGGGCTACGCGGCCAAGGTCTTTCGCGCCGTTGCAGATTCCGAGATCAACATCGACATGGTGTTGCAGAACGTGTCGAAGATCGACACCGGCAAGACCGACATCACCTTCACCTGCCCCAAGGCCGACGGCCCGACGGCAGTGGAGAAGCTCACCAAGCTCCAGGCCGAGATCGGCTTCGCGCAGGTGCTCTACGACGATCACATCGGCAAGGTCTCCCTCGTCGGTGCCGGTATGAAGAGCCACCCCGGCGTCACCGCGACGTTCTGCGAGGCCCTCGCCGACGCCGGCATCAACATCGACCTGATCAGCACCTCGGAGATCCGTATCTCGGTGCTGTGCAGTGACACTCAGCTCGACGAAGCAGTACGCGCGCTGCACGCCGCCTTCGCTCTCGGTGGCGACGAAGAAGCCGTCGTACACGCAGGGACAGGACGATAGAAGATGACCACAGTCGCAGTCGTAGGAGCCACCGGCCAGGTCGGTGCCGTCATGCGAACCCTGTTGGAGGAGCGCAACTTTCCCGCCGACACCGTTCGATTCTTCGCCTCCGCCAGGTCGGCCGGCAAGAAGCTGCCGTTCCGCGGTGAGGAGATCGTCGTCGAGGACGCGTCCACCGCAGACCTCACCGGAATCGACATCGCCTTGTTCTCGGCGGGTGCCACCCTCTCGCGCGAGCAGGCACCGCGCTTCGCCGCGGCAGGCGCCACCGTCATAGACAACTCGTCGGCGTTCCGCAAGGACTCCGACGTGCCGCTGGTGGTCAGCGAGGTCAACCCCGAGGCAGCGAAGAACCCGCCCCGCGGCATCATCGCCAACCCCAACTGCACCACCATGGCCGCGATGCCGGTACTCAAGGTGCTGCACGACGAGGCAGGCCTGCAGCGTCTGATCGTCTCGAGCTACCAGGCCGTCTCCGGTAGCGGACTCGCCGGCGTCGAGGAACTCGCCACCCAGGCGCGCGCCGTCATCGGCGACGTCGAAAAGCTGGTGCACGACGGTTCGTCGGTGGATTTCCCGGCCCCGAACAAGTACGTCGCGCCCATCGCCTTCAACGTCCTGCCGCTGGCCGGTGCGTTGGTGGACGACGGATCCGGCGAAACCGACGAGGACCAGAAGCTGCGCAACGAATCGCGCAAGATCCTCGGTCTGCCCGACCTGCTGGTCAGCGGCACCTGCGTGCGCGTGCCCGTGTTCACCGGCCACTCGCTGTCGATCAACGCCGAGTTCGCCAGCCCGCTCTCGGTGGAGCGTGCTCGCGAACTGCTCGCCTCGGCGCCGGGCGTCACGCTGGTCGACGTGCCGACGCCTTTGCAGGCCGCAGGCGCGGACGACTCCTTGGTCGGCCGCATCCGTCAGGACCCGGGCGTTCCCGAAGGCCGCGGACTGGCACTGTTCGTCTCGGGCGACAACCTCCGTAAAGGCGCGGCGCTCAACACGATTCAGATCGCCGAATTGCTGGTCTGATCTCGTCGCGGGGGGGGGGGGTCGGGGGGGTCCCACCCCCCGCGGCCCGGGGGGGGCCGGGGTGGGGGACG